>JAXGNH010000011.1:0-229927 GCA_040768165.1 Anaerolineae bacterium | reverse complement strand
CGTACGAAAGTGATCCATCGTGAACGACGCTACGGTGTCATACCATGTCGCGGCGCTGCGTCGCCACATCCACAGCATCGTGCGAGCACAAGCGGAGTGTGGATCGAACGAGGGTGCCATGGACGACATCCTCGGGCTGTGCCACCAGTTGAACGATGTCCTCGCCCGGCATGAGGGGCCTGACGAGGAGGCCGCCGAGACGCACCGCCGCGACCAAGAGTTCCGCGCTCTGGTGGAGAACGGCCCTGACGCCATCACGCGTTTCGACCGCGACCTGCGGTGCTTGTATGCCAACCCGGCGCGCAGTCGGCTCCTCGGCATGTCGCAAGCCGACCCCGTGGGTCTGTTCCTTGAGCAGATCCCCTTGCTGGCGGACGTGGCCACGCGCCGGCGCGACGCCATCATGCACGTGTTCAGCGGCGGGCAAGAGGTAGCCATCGACTATGGGCTAGAAACCCCCGACGGCTATCGCCACTATCACGAGCGCATCGTGCCCGAGTTGACGACGGACGGCACCATCGAGACCGTCCTGGCGGTGGCGCGCGACATCACCGACCTGCACGAGGCGCAGGCCCAGGTCGCCCGCGAGCGCGACGCCGCCGACCTGCAGCGTCGGCGCCTGCGGGCGGTCCTCGACGCCCTCCCCGTGGGAGTGTTCATCGCCGACGCAGGCGGACGCGTCCTGGCAGCCAACGCCGAGGTGCGCCGCATCTGGGGCGAGGCGCCCCTGTCAGAGAGCCCCGAACTCTATGACCATGATTATCCCGCCCGTTGGCCCGATACGGGCCGACCGGTGCAGGCGTACGAGTGGGGCCTGGCGCGCGCCATGGAGACCGGCGAGGCGGTGAGCGCCGAGGAAGTAGAGATCGAGACGGCATCGGGCGAGCGCAGGACGATCCTCAACTATGCCCTGCCCATTCGCGATGCCTCCGGCGCCATTATCGGCGGTGTGGCCGTCAACGTCGACTATACCGAGCAGAAGCGGGGCCACCGGCGATTGCGCGAACTCACCGAGGAACTGGAGCAACGCGTGGAGGAGCGCACCGCCGAGGTGACGTCGCGGTCCGAGCAACTACGCGCCCTGGTGGAGGAACTCGAGACGGTGGAACAGCGCGAGCGCCAGCGTCTGGCGCAGGTGCTCCACGACCATCTGCAGCAGCTCCTGGTGGCAGCGCGCTACAGGGTGAACGCCGTCCAGCACGAGCGTCCCGGCTGCGACCAACTCGCGGAGATCGACGGCTTGCTCGGCCAATCCGTCGCTATGACGCGGTCGCTAAGCGTCGAGATGGATGCCACCACGCTGCTGGCGAGGGGCATGCCTGTGGCGCTGAGCTGGCTGATGGCGTGGATGTACGAGCGGCACGGCATTAGCGTGGACGTGCACCTCGACGATGCCGGCGACCCCGTGCGCGAGGACCTGCGGCTGCTCCTGTTCCAGGCGGCACGCGAGTTGGTCTTCAACGTGGTCAAGCACGCCGGCGTGGACCGGGCCGAGTTGCGCACGGAGCGCGACGGCGACTGCCTGGTGCTGACGGTGCGCGACGAGGGGCGCGGGTTCGAGGCATCGCCCGCCGCCATACGCGGCGAGTCGGGGCCCGGCCTGGGCCTGCCGAGCCTGTCGCGGCGCCTTTCCATCGCCGGGGGAAGCCTGGAGGTGGACGCATCGATGGGGCACGGCACGCGCGTCACGGTGCGCATGCCCGTCGCGCCCGAGATGGGCGAGCGCTCCCAGCAGGTGGCGCCCGCGGCCAAGCCCGGCGGCTGATCGTCCGAACGCTCACGCGACCGACACCCTTGACGGGCGTGAACCTCCAGCGGGCAGCACCCGCGGCCAACGCCGGCGGCTGATGCCCTCCCCGCAGCCCGTCGCGCCGCCTCACCTCCAACCCGCCTCGGAGCGCCTCCCGTACCGGCCGGGCGGTTCACCGCCGGGCGACGCGCCCGGCGGTTGCGCTCCATAGCCCGGAGACCCGAACACACCTGGCGCCGATGGGCAGCATGCTCCGCCGTCTCGTCTACCTCACCCTCAGCCGCACAAACACCTCGGCGCGCAGCGATACACGATATTTCCGAACTATGTTGACATTATTTATACAGTTTGCTATGATGATTATGTAGTGTGGCTCCAACGGCCCGCGCACAGCCATGGGCCTCACGCCTCAGAGCCGAGACGTGTTCCGGCCGGCTCCCAACATCCTATCACCCCCCGCCAATGCGCTCTGCCCTGTTGTGCCCGTGGCGCCTGCGATGCGGGCCGTACGCCGTCCAACAGTCTGTCACGAATAACAGCCCCAGGTGGGCTGAGGGTATCGGAGGGTACGTTCTATGAAGGGTAATGGTAACATAGCGTTCCGCGAGAAGGAGCGCGCAGTGCCGGTCTACCGCGATCGCGAGACCCCCGTCGTAGAGGAAGTCGAGCGCGTCGAGACGGTGGCGGCCGCCCGCCCGGCGGTCGAGACACACATCAGCCTGCAGCCCGTTGCCGCCCCGATGATCCTGGGCCTCTATGCCCTGGCATCGGGCGTCTTTGTGCTCGGCTCGGTGCTCCTGGGCTGGTTTGACGGCAACAACGACCCGGTGGGGTTGTTCCCGCTCATCGGGCTGTTCGCCGGCCTGGCGCAGCTCCTGGCGGGCATGTGGGCCTATCGCGCCCGCGATGGTTTGGGCACGATCCTACATGGCTTCTGGGGGTCGCTATGGCTCGCCTACGGCGTCGGCAACCTCCTCTTTGCCTTGGGCGCGCTCCCCGCGCCGGTAGCTGAGTTGGGTGAGTTCGGCATGTGGCTGATGATCGCCTCGGCCATCACCCTCGTCGCTACGGTGGCGGCTGCCGCCCGCAGCCTGGTGTTGACCATCACGCTGGGGGTCCTGACCATCGGCTCCATCCTGGCGACCATCGGGTATCTCATCGATGGCACCGGCCTCATCACCGCGGGCGCCATCGGGTTCGTGGCCGCGGGCGTGCTGGCCTGGTACATGGCCAGTTCTCTGCTGTTGAACGGCGCTTTCGAGCGCCGGATCCTGCCCCTCGGCCGGTCGCGCAACTACCACGGCTACGACGTGGTGCGCGGTTACGGCGAGCCGGGTGTCACCCCATACGAATAGTACTTGGAGGACAGCCATAGGGCTGACACGCCGGTAAGCAGCAAACGACGCCCCCCGTGCATAACACGGGGGGCGTCGCTATCGCATGTGGGGGGACGCACACCTAGCGCCGTCAGACCCCGGCGGCGTGCGCCCGTTGCCGCTCGCGCAGCGCCGACTCGGGCGACGGCTGCATCACTGCGATGATGTTACCCTCCGGGTCGGTGAACCAGGCGGACCGTTCCCCCTCGATGTCGGCGATGCCACGCTCATCCGTCTTGAGGCCGGGAAGGTCATAGTGCTCCAGGGAGACGCCGACGCTCTTCAGATATTCGATGGCCTGCTCGATGTCCTCCACCATAAAGCCGGCTACCGTATGCTCGGCCTTGGTGGGGACCTCGCGCTTGTAGACCACCAGTAGCGTCCCGATCCCCGCCTCGAACATCAGGTTGTCCGGGTCGGACGATAGCCGCCGCAGTTTGAGCTTGTCCTCGTAGAACGCTCGCGCCCGCTCCAGATTGGTAGCGGGTAGAATCGCCACAATAGGCGAGTTGGCAAACATGATACGGCTCCTTCTTACAGGCCGCTCCACTGTGAGCGACCCACACCAACGCACCAACACGCGTGGCGCCGCGCGACGAGCGCCCAGCCGTCACACTTGGCTATGCTTCGAGGCCGGGGATGCCGGAATCAGCCACATCCTCCTACGGGAGCGCCTGCACGCCCCCAGCCAACGAGGGCGCCCGAGGGAGCAGCCGCCCCCTCGGGCCCGCAGCAACATGCCATCCTGCTCCTACGTGAGCTTGCCCGCCTCCTGGGATACCTCCGTTGGGCTCTTGTAGCTGCGACGTGGCAGGCGTTTCATGAAATCGATGACTTCTTGTGGGGCGCCATGCTCCTGCGCGTGGGCGACGAGTTGGTCCTTCGTTGCGGGGTACTCCACGCCGCTGAGGTACTCCTGGATGCGAACGGGAATGACCTGCGGTCCACCGCGTCCTCCACCGCTGCGTTCCATGACCTCCGTAGCCTCCTCGCATTCGCCTGTTCCCCGGCCGCGCGATGCGGCCAGAGTCCACCTCCACGTTCCCTATCTCCATGCTAGTACGGCGCGCCGTTATTGTCAACCCCCTGCTGCTGCTCGCCCTCGGACACGGTGCGAGATCGGGCACTCGCGACCAGGACCGGCGGCTAACACAAGGTGCGCCGAGGCGCTCTCGGGCGTCGCAGCGGGCCTGACTAACCCACCCGTAGCCCGGCCTCGGGAGTCGGTTCCGACAACGACCGTACTGGGCCCTACGTAGTGACGACTTGAGTCGTTCATGTTACTATACAGTTTTAGAACGACTAAAGTCGTCACTACATAGATTATCGGGTGTTTTTTGTCGGTTTATAACGTCAACATCATACAGGTTATGGCTTCTTTGCGCAGGCGGTGGGCAGGTGTCTCGCCAGGCGTGGGGCGCCGCCCATAGAAGCCTCCGCGGAGTCGCCTTGGGATGACCGCAACCCCTCGCAAATACTTGTGGCGGCGACCCAGATGTGCTATACTCCCCCAAGCAAGCAGCGATGGCCCGTCGGCGACGGGTGACAGATCGAGCGAGCCAAGGCGGGCCCTGACACGGCGGCGTGTACAGGAGCCCCTTTTTTCTGTGTCCGCGTATCGGCGCAGCGAGTCACACGACACCATGACCAACTTGACGCTGCCAGGGCTGGTGGATGCCCACGTGCATCTGCGAGAGCCCGGCGCAACTCACAAGGAAGACGTCACCTCCGGCACGGCAGCCGCCCTGTCGGGGGGCGTGGTCGGTATTCTCGATATGCCGAACAACGCCCCCCCCATCACCGACAGGCAGACCTTTTTCCGAAAACTGAGCATCTTTCAGGCCAAGGCCGTAAGCGATTACGGCCTTTTTGTTGGCTTTGACGGGGACGACGTCGCGGCGACAGTGGCGGCGGCCCCCGATGCCGTGGGGCTCAAGCTCTACCTCGACGAGACCTTTGGCAAGATGACCACCCGGGAACCCGCCCGCCTGGCCGAGGTGTTCGAGGCCTGGCCGGGGCCCGGCCCCATCGCCGTGCACGCCGAGAGCGCCTCGATCCGCGTGGCGCTGCGACTGGCGGAGCGCTACGGCCGGCAGCTGCACGTCTGCCACGTGCCGCACCCCGACGACCTGCTGCAGATCGACGCCGCCCGCCAGCGCGGTGCGTTGGTCACCTGCGAGGTGACGCCCCACCATCTCTTCCTGAGCGACGAGGCGGTGGCGCGCCTGGGCGCCTACGCCCGCATGAAGCCCCCGCTCGTGTCGGCCGACCTGGTAGCCCTCTTCTGGGAGCGCCTGGCCCTGGTGGACGCCATCGCCAGCGACCACGCCCCCCATACGCGCGCCGAAAAGGGCGAGAGGGCCAACCACCAAGACTCCAAGAGCGCCAAGGGGCACCAAGGGGAAGACAACGTGGCTCCATCTCCCCTTACTCGGGGGGAGAGCCGCGTCCTAGCCCCCTCTCCCTGTACTCGGGGGGAGGGCCGCGTCCTAGCCCCCTCTCCCTGTACTCGGGGAGAGGGTAGGGGTGAGGGGCTTCTTGCGCCCCCAGGCGTCCCCGGCCTCGAGACGACCCTGCCGCTAATGCTGCGCGCCGTGGACGAGGGGCGCCTGACGCTGGAGCGCATGCTCGAGCTGGTTCACCACAACCCGCTGCGCATCTACGGCCTGCGGGCGCCGGCGGACACCGCCGTCGAGGTGGAGCTGGGCGCCCCGTACCGCCTCCCCTTTGACGGCTACCGCACGCGCTGCGGGTGGTCACCTTTCGTGGGGCAATGGGCCCTCGGCCGCGTGGCGCGCGTCCGCCTGCGCGGCGTGACGGCGTACGAGGATGGGCACGTGTTGGTCGAGCCGGGGTATGGGCGGGCGCTGGAGGGAGAGTTGTGAGTTGTGGCTGGTCTGCTCGGAACCCGTAACACGGAACTCGCAACCGATAACCCACAACCCATAACCCACAACAAGACATGGAGGGAGGTAGCATGGCGTCGACGCCGAATGGCACGAAAATCGTGGGGCTGGCGCCCGAGCTGAACCGCAGCTTTTACGGGCGCGACATCATCTCGGTCAGGCAGTTCTCGCGGCTGGACCTGACCTACATCATGGGCGTGGCCAACGAGATGCGCGGCATCGTGCGGCGCGTCGGCGCCACCGATCTGCTCAAGGGCCACATCCTGGCCAACCTGTTCTATGAGCCGAGTACGCGCACGTCTTCCTCGTTCATCGCCGCCATGGAGCGGCTGGGCGGGTCGGTGATCCCCATCCACGGCGTGCAGTATTCGTCGGTGAGCAAGGGCGAGTCGCTGCCCGACACCATCCGCACCCTCGAGTGCTATTCCGACGTTATCGTCCTGCGCCACCCCGAGGTGGGGGCGTCGGAGGTGGCGGCGCGCTATGCCACCAAGCCGATCATCAGCGCCGGCGACGGCGTGGGCGAGCACCCCACTCAGGGCCTGCTTGACCTGTACACCATCTACCACGAACGCGATGCCCTGGACGGCCTGCACGTGGCCATGGTGGGCGACCTGAAGAACGGGCGTACAGTGCACTCGCTGGCGCGGCTGCTGCGCCTGTACGACACCACCCTCACCTTTGTCTCGCCCGACATCCTGCGCCTGCCCGAGGAGGTCAAGGCCGAGCTAACCGCCGCCGGCCGCACCGTCCACGAGACCGACGGCGTCGAAGACGTCATCGAGACGGCCGACGTTATTTATGTCACCCGGGTGCAGAAGGAGCGCTTTGCCGACCTGCGCGCGTACGAGGCGGTGAAGGACTGCTACGTGATCACCCCCGAGCTGATGCAGCGCGCCAAGCCGCATATGGCGCTGATGCACCCGCTGCCGCGCGTCGGCGAGATCAGCTATGACGTGGACGACGACCCGCGCGCCGCCTACTTTCGGCAGATGGAGAACGGCATGTACATCCGCATGGCCCTCCTGGCGGCCGTGCTCGGAAAGGCATAGAGCGACGTGACCAGCACCCCGACGACGTTCTGGACCAAGCTGGCGGCGGCCATCACACGGAACGACAGCCTGCTGTGCGTCGGGCTCGACCCGCAGCCGGGCCCGCTCCCGCACGGGTACGCGAGCATCGGCGCCCTCACCCGGGCGATCATCGACGCCACGGCGGATGTGGCGTGCGCCTACAAGCCCAACATCGCCTTTTTCGAGGCGGCCGGCGAGGAGGGGATGGCGGCGCTACGCGAGACCCTCGCCCACATCCCCGAGGGGATTCCCGTCATCCTGGATGCCAAGCGCAACGACATCGGCTCGACGGCGGCGGCCTATGCCCGTGCCGTGTTCGAGGTGTGGGGCGCCGACGCCGTCACCCTGAACCCCTACCTGGGGAGCGACGGCGTGGTACCCTTTTTGGCGTACGAGGATCGCGGCGCCTTTCTATTGTGCAAGACGTCGAACCCCAGCGCTGGCGAGGTGCAGGATTGGACGCAGTCCGGGCAACCCCTCTACCAGCACGTGGCCGACCTGGCGGCCACCTGGGCCAGGGGGCGCGAGATCGGCCTGGTGATAGGCGCCACCTACCCGGCGGCCATGGCCGAGATCCGACGGCGCTGGCCCGAGACGTGGTTCCTGGTGCCCGGCGTGGGGACCCAAGGGGGCGCACTCGAGGCCGTGCTGCGCGCCGGCCTGCGCAGCGACGGCATGGGCGTGATCGTCAACGCCTCGCGCGGCATCATGTACGCCAACGACCCCCGTGAGGCCGCCATCGGCTTACGCGAGGCGATCAACGCCGGCCGTAGGGGCGTGGCCTATCGCCCCCCCGCCGACCCCGTCGCCGAGGACATTGCCGCGTTGGCGCGGGTGCTGTTCTACGCGGGGTGCGTGCGGTTCGGCGATTTCGTGCTCCATTCGGGCGCGCACTCGCCGGTGTACATCGACCTGCGCCGCCTGGTGACCTTTCCGCGGGCGCTGGACGAGGTAGCGCGCCATTACGCCCGGCTCCTGCAGGGGCTCGCGTTCGACCGCATCGCCGCCATCCCCTACGCGGCGCTGCCCATCGGCACCGCCGTGGCGCTGCGCACCGGCGCGTCGATGATCTATCCCCGGCGCGAGGCCAAGGCGTACGGCACGCGCCGCCAGATCGAGGGGGAGTACAACGCCGGCGAGCGCGTCGTGCTGCTGGACGACCTGATCACCAGCGGGGGGAGCAAGCTCGAGGCGGCGGAGCCGCTGCGGGCGGAGGGTCTGGTCATCGAGGACGTCGTGGTGCTCATCGACCGCGAGCAAGGCGGCGCCGCCGACCTGGCGGCCCACGGCTACCGCCTCCACGCCGCGGTGACGCTGCGCCAGCTCGTCGACGCCCTGGCCGCCGGCGGCCAGCTCTCGCCCGACGACGCGCGGCGCGTGCGAACCTATCTTGACGCGGTGTGACGGAATGTGGGTTGTGCGTTGTGCGTTGTGCGTTGCGCGCTTCTAGCGTAGGAGTTGCAGGTTACAGGTTGCAGGTTACAGCGTTCAGGGAGCGAGTCCATCTCTCGCCTGTAACCTGTCACCTGGAACCTGAAACAGGCGTAGCTGCCAAGGCACAACCCACAACGCACAACCTCATTGGAGCAAGCAATGGTCGCGATGATGGTTGATTTGTGCGGCGTGCGGTTGCGGAACCCGCTGGTGTTGGCCTCGGGGATCTGGGGATCGTGCGCCGGGACGCTGGTGCGCGTGGGGCGCGCGGGGGCGGGGGCGGTGACGGCCAAGTCGTGCAGCCTGGAGCCCCGCGCCGGCCACGCCAACCCCACCGTGCTGGATTGGGGCGGGGGCCTCATCAACGCCGTTGGCCTGGCGAACCCGGGCGCCGAGGCCCAGGTCGAGACGCTGCGCGCGGCGCGGGCGGGTCTGGAGCCGCTGGGGGTGCCCCTCATCGCCTCGGTATTCGGGCATTCCCGCGCCGAGTTCGTCGAGGCGGCGCGCCGCATCACCGCCGCCGCGCCCGACCTCATCGAGCTGAACGTCTCCTGTCCCAACGTGGAGGCCGAGTTCGGGCGCCCCTTCGCCCTGGACCCCGTGGCGGCGGCGGGGGTCACCGAGGCGGTGCGCGGCGTCTATGAGGGTCCGCTCCTGGTCAAGCTCTCGCCCAACGCGCCCGACATCGCCGCGGTGGCGCGGGCGGTGGCCGCGGCGGGCGCCAGCGGCATCACGGCCGTGAACACCCTGGGGCCGGGGATGGTCATCGACGTGCGCGCGCGCCGCCCGATCCTGTCGAATCGCGTCGGCGGCGTCTCGGGGCCCGCCATGCTCCCCGTGGCCGTGCGCTGCGTCTATGATATCGCCGCCGCGGTGGACCTACCCATCGTGGGCACCGGCGGGGTGCGCAGCGGCGAGGATGCCCTGCAGATGATCATGGCGGGGGCAGCCGCCGTGGGGGTCGGCTCGGCGCTGTACCGCGAGGGGCCGGCCGTGTTCGGTCGCATCCTGAACGAACTGGAGACGCTGATGCAGCAGGAGGGGTTCGAGAGCCTCGCCGCCGCGCGGGGGTGCGCCCATGGCTGAGGGCATACATCGCGTCGTGCGCGTTGCCGAGGCGCGCCGCGAGGGGCGCGCGGGGGTCACGCTGATCACCGACGGCGCGCTGCCGGCGGAGCCGGGCCAGTTCGCCATGATCTGGCTCCCCGGGGTCGAGGAGCGCCCCTATACCATCGTGGACGATGCCCCCTTCACCCTCACCGTGGCCGAGGTGGGGCCCTTTAGCGCCGCGCTGACCGCCCTGGCGCCGGGGGATCGCCTGTGGGTGCGCGGACCCTACGGCCACGGCTTTACGCTGACCGGCCGGCGCCACCTGCTCATCGGCGGGGGGAGCGGCGCCGCGTCGTTGGCGCTCCTCGCCAGGCGGGCCCTGGCTCGGGGCGACGACGTGACGGCCGTGCTGGGCGCCCGCAGCGCCGACTTGCTGATGCTGCCCTGGCTCTATGACCGGCTGGGCATCGCGCCGATCCTGGCCACCGACGACGGCAGCGCCGGCCACCACGGCACGGCGCTGGACGCCGCGGCGGGGGCCCTGGCCACGTCGCCCGACGGGATCTATGCCTGCGGTCCCGAGCCGATGCTGCGCGCCGTCGCCCAGCGCGCCCGCGCGCTGGGCATCCCCTGCCAGGTGAGCGTCGAGCGCGTCATGCGCTGCGGCCTGGGGGTCTGTGGCCAGTGCCACTGCGGCGACCGGCTGGTGTGCGCGGATGGGCCGGTGTTTGGCGCGGGCGTGTATCTGGAGGCGGTGGGGTAGTCGGTTGCGGGTTGCGGGTTCCGGGTTGCGGGCCGGACGGTTGCAGGTTGCAGGGTACAAGGTGCGGGTGGTTGTGGGTTGTGGGTTGTGGGTTGAGTAACCTCGCGCTGCTGTAGGGCGCGCACGCCGGTGCGCGCCGGCCCCGCGGCGCGGGACGCCCCCCGCGGTATGCCCCCCGCGGTATGTCCGCCGCGGTACGCCCGCCGCGGTATGTCCGCCGCGGTATGTCCGCCGCGGTATGTCCGCCGCGGTATGTCCGCCGCGTGCCCATCACGCCGCGGTACGCCCGCCGCGGACCGAGGTCCGGCGCTAGCCCTGCGAGGTCCGCCTGCGCGGACCGATTCCCAGCCCGCGCAGGCGGGCTTCGCTCTCTTGGCGCGGCGATCCGAGGTTGGGATCGCGGCTTCAGCCTGCGGCGCTTCACGGTGCAAGGCGCCCATCACGCGGGGGTATGCCCGCCGCGGTACGCCCCCGCGAGACGCCCGCCGCGGACCGAGGTCCGGCGCGTCTCGGCGCGCCCATCACGCGGGGGTGCGCGCCGCGGTACATCCGCCCGCGAGACGCGGGCCGCGCCGAGGCGCGGCGATCCGCGAGGTCCGCCCGCGCGGACCGATTCGCCCGCGGCGGGTCCGCTCTCCGCGGCGATCCCGTCCAAGGCTCACGCGGCGTCCCCTCTCCGCGGCGTCCCCCTCTCCGCGGCGTCCCCCTCTCCGCGGCGCGCCTCCCTCCCGCGGCAAGCCCTTTCGCGCCCGATCCGGGGTGCCCGATCGGGCGTGAGGGCGTCTGGATCGCCAAAGGCGCGAAAGGGCGTCTCGGGGTGACTAGGGCACGCCTCGGATGGGAGTCAAGGTCCCTCGCGTGTACGCTCGGGACGACGAGGGGGGCAAGGGAGCCGCCGGGGACGGCGGCGCTCCGGCGCCTGGGCTATGCGTCGCCCCGCTCTCCCCCAGCCCGCGAAGGCGGGCTCGTTCTCTTGGCGCGGCGATCCGAGGTTGGGATCGCGGCCTCAGCCTGCGGCGCCTCGTGCGGCGCATCGTACCGCGGCCTCAGCCTACGCCTCGCCGCGCGCCCGCCGCGCGCCACCGCCGTCCACCGCCGCCATCCGCAGCAGCCGCCGCGCCACGATGACGTTCCACGCCATCATCGGCAGGCCGCCGAGCATGGCCAGCACCACCAGGTTCTCGACCGGTATGGGCGTAAAGGCGACGCCGATAGAGTAGGCGATCAGCAACGCCGTGCCGGCGATGGCCAGCCATGCCGTTACGCGGCCAAACACCCGGCCGGTCAGCATCGCGATTCCCATGAGCAGGGTGCCGAGGCCCGAGACAAAGAACCCCATGAAGGCGCCCATGCTGCCGTGAGCGCCCCTGGCCAGCAACGACGTGCCGGCCGCCTCGAGGGCCAGGCGCTCCGCATCCGTCGCGGCGGAGGCATACTGCGCGCTCAGGTCGAGCATCAGCAGGGCGGCGCTGCTCGCCGTCAAGATCACCGTGCCCACCAGCACCACGATGAGCGCCAGCATCGCCGGCGCCTGGGCGAACCGCCGGTGGATGCCGTACAGCGCCAGGTACATGGGGATGCCGATGGCCGAGATGACGACGTTCAGCAGGTCGAGGTTGCGCAGGCCGAGCAGCGGGTTGGTCTGAAACTGGACGAACCAGGCCTGGACCGTCTCCGGCGTCGTGGTGGTCTCCCAGCCGGGCAGCATCGCCACGATGATGTCCGTGAGCGTCCCCGCCAGGGCGAGCAGGGCAGCGACGCCGCCCGCCACGTACATGCCGCGCCAGCCACCCTCGATGGCTGCGGTGCGGGCCCCCGACCCCGGATTCTTACGAGACATGCCGCGCTCCCTGCGATAGTATGGAATCGTTCGTGGCCGTGGTGCACGCCGGTCAATGCTAGCCAAACAGGTCGTTCAGCAGGTCCGTCAGGTCAATGGCGCCGCGGCGCCGGCGCCGCTTCTCGCGGCGATCATCATCGTCGTCGTCATCATCGTGGCTCGCGGTGAGCCTCTCGAGCTGGTCCTCGCGCAGCAGCGCCGAGCCGCGGTCGCGGCCGGGGGCGTTCACCGCCCGCGCCAGCTCGCCATAGTCCAGCCAGATGACCTTGCACGCCGCGCAGGTGTCGATCACGATGGTGCCGGGGCCGGCGTAGGGGTGCGTGTCCATGGTGTGGTGACACAAAGGGCAGAGGATGCGCCGCTCCAGGTGCTCGCGGTTCAGCGGCCGCGCCGGCTCCGGCGCCTCGGTGGCCCAGGCCCGGCGCACGCTCACCACCTCTCCAAAGCCGGCGTTTTCGAGCAGGAGCCCCTGGCACGTGGGGCACTGGAAGCCCCTGTACTTGTCGTCGAGCGAGGCGAGGAGCAGCGGCTCCGCGCACTGGGGGCAGCGCACGTCGTCGGGGGCCGGGCCCAGGAGGCGCACGCCGTCCTTCGAGGCCGCGGGAAAGTGGTAGCTGCCGCAGTACTCGCAGTGATAGTACTGGTTCTCCCGGTGCAGCGTCATCGCGGCGCCGCAGTTCGTGCAGTTCATACGCTGATTCGCCTCCCCCCATCATGGCGGAATGATGCTGGGCGAGACCGCCGCGGTATGCCCGCCGCGGACCAAGGTCCGGCGCTAGCGGCTCGGGCAGAAGCAGCCCGAGCTCGGCAAAGTCCGCCTACGCGGACCAATCCCCAGCCCGCGAAGGCGGGCTTCGCTCTCTTGGCGCGGCGATCCGGCTTTGGGATCGCGGCCTCAGACTGCGGCGTCCCCCGCGGCCGGTCCTCCCCGACGCAACGCGTCCGCCATGCACCGCAACCAACCACTGACCACTCCCTACAACAGCGTCCCCTGCTCCCCCTCTTCTCGTACGCGCTCGGCCTGATTCAGCGTGACGTTCGCCTGGGGGTATTCGAACCACTCGCCGGCCAGCAGCTGCTCGATGGTGCGTATCTGCAGCACGGGATAGTCGCGGCCCCAGCCGGGGGAGTGGTAGAAGCCGGCCGACAGCGCCTCGGTGACCATGGGCTGGGTGGGGCGCTCCAGGCTGACGAGAAAGCCCATCACCCCCTTTTCGCGCTCCACCACCGCCCGCAGGTCGCGGACATAGCTGGACTGCACGTGGCCGCTCTTGACCTGCACCACCACCTTTTTGGGGGGCTTTTTCGCCTCATCGTGAAAGTAGAGCACGCCGTCGATCCCCTGATCGGCGCCCTTTTTGCCGTCCTGGGCGGGGCGCGCCTTGATGAGGCTGAGCGCCCACCACTGGAACTGGTAGCGATCGGCGCGCGCCAGGTGCTCCGCCGAGGCGAGGTCGGCGGGCTGCCCCACCACCTCGTAGGCGGCCGCCTCGCCGAACATGTCGTCCAGCCGCTGGCGCATCAGGGCGATGGCCAGGTGGGTCACGTCGATGCCGATCCAGCGCCGCCCCAGCTTTTGCGCCGCGCAGATGGTGGTGCCGCAGCCGCAGAACGGGTCGAGGACCAGGTCGTCGGGGTTCGAGGAGGCGTTGATGATGCGCTCCAGGAGGGCGAGGGGCTTCTGAGTGGGGTAGCCGAGGCGCTCGCCTGCCGTGGGAGCTAGCGCAATATCAGTCCAGATGTCTTGCAGCGCAGGTCCCTGGGCCTCGTCGAGGTACTCCTTGAGCCCGTCTTTGCGAGGTGTGCCATCGCGGCGGAGCAGGATCCTGCCCTCTGAGTAGAGTCGCTCAAGCTCCTCTAGCGAGAACCGCCACTGACGATCCGCACCAGGATGAGTGCCACGCCAAGGAAAGGTACGCGTCGGAGAGAGATGGGGCGCGGTAAGGTTCTCAGCCCTGAACTTGCCACGTGCATCCTCATACTTGTACCGTGCCATCTGTTCGTCAGAATACGGGCCTGGTATCTGGTTGAAGGTCTTCTGGTCCGACTTGGAGTAGAACAGGAGGTGGTCCTGTATGCGCCCATAGCGCTGTGGGTCGTTGTGAGCGGTGGTGCGCTTCCAGGTCACATCATTCCGAAAGTTTTCCTTGCCGAAGATGGTGTCCATGACCACCTTCAGGTAGTGGCTGGCCGTCGTGTCGCAGTGGAGATAGATGCTGCCGGTGGGCTTGAGCACGCGGTGCAGCTCCACCAGGCGGATGGTCATCATCACGAGGTAGGCGCTCACGTCGTTGCGCCCCACGAACGAGACGATGGCGTTGATCATCTCGACTACATGGGGCGGCGCGGTGGCGGTGATCTGGTGGAGGGTGGCCTCGGCGGCGGCGGTCCAGTGCCAGGAGTCGTCAAAGGCGGCGATCTGCGAGTCGGCGGCGGTGCCGTTCGCCTCGCGAAAGAGGACGTTGTAGGAGCGGTTCGAGTTGAACGGCGGGTCGAGGTAGACCAGGTCCACCGACTCATCGGGGATATGCCGCGCAGGATGTCCAGGTTGTCGCCATAGTAGAGGGTGTTGGTCGTTGGCATAGTGCTCGCTCGGCTGTGTGGCGGGAGACCGTGGGTGCGCCGGACGGGGGCATCATACCGCATGCGGCGGGCGCGGGCAATCGCCATTTCAGGTTGCGGGTTCCGGGTTGCGGGTTCCGAGCCGGGAGGGCACAGGTTACAGGTTCCAGGTGCCAGGCACAAGAGAGTGAGCGCACTGAAGCCTGTAACCTGGCACCTGCAACCTGCAACTGCTCGGCTCGCAACCCGCAACCAGAGATATCAAGTTTGACACGCCGCAACCGATGCCTAGAGGGGTTTTGAGACACGTTGTTCACGCGTCTCATACAACGCGACACTATACTCCGGCTTCAGAACTGTGACGGCGCCGGCATGTGCGGCGTACGTTTGAGCGGAGGAGGTTATTCGAGATGCCCATCACTGTGTGCCCGGGTTGCGACGAGGATATCCGCATCACGGGACGACCGACCCTGGGACAGCTGGTCACGTGCGAGGGCTGCGGATCCCAGTTCGAGGTCATCAGCGTCCAACCCCTCGAACTCGACTGGGCTTTCGACGAACTCGAGGACGACGACGATGACTGGGACGATGACGAGGAAGAAGAGGACGACTACTGATCGGAGGCGCTGCTGACGGCGCCGCCGACGCCACGCCCCCGCCGCTCGCCGGCGGGGGCGTCTCGTTGTTGGTGGAAAAGGGGGCGCCCGCTCGCTTGCGGGCTGCAGCGGAATCGTCCACAATGGGGCCGGACGTCTCGAGTGGCCAGATGACGCAGTTACAGCTACCAGGTGAGAGGTTACCGACGATTGGGTGGCTCACTCCCTAAAGCCTGTAACCTGTCACCTGGAACCCATAACCGGCATATCAGCCCCAACCGCTTCTTGGAGAAAGGCCCATTCCCATGACCATGACCTCGCGCGAGCGCGTCCTGGCGGCGGTGGACCATCGCGAGCCCGATCGCGTGCCCATCGATTTGGGCGGGCACCGCTCCTCGGGGATGATGGCCATCGCCTATCACCGGCTGAAGCAGCACCTGGGGATCTCGACGGGCGACATCTATGTCTATGATTTCGTGCAGCAGCTCGCCGTCATCGAGCCGGAGGTGCTGGACCGCTTTGGCGTGGACACCGTCGAGCTGGGGCGCGGATTCGCCCTACAACCAGAGGACTGGCACGACTGGGTGCTGCCCGACGGCACCCCCTGCAAGATCCCGGCCCACATCCACCCGGTGAGGGTGGGCGACGACTGGCACGTCTACCACGAGGACGGCACGCTCATCGCCATCCAAAAGGCGGGCTGCCTCTACTTTGAGCAGACCTGCCATCCCCTGGCCGAGAGTGACGACGAGGAATTCGCCGACCTGGACGCGCCCCTGTCCAAGGTGATGTGGTCGGCCCTGGGCTCGCCGCCGGCGCCCATAGGGTACGACGACGAGGGCCTGCGCGCGCTGACCGAGGGCGCCCGCGCGCTGCGTGCCTCCACCGAGCGCGCCATCATCGGCCTCTTTGGCGGCAACCTGCTCGAGTTGGGGCAGTTCCTGTTCCGCAACGACAACTTTTACCTCTTGCTGGCGGGCGAGCCGCGGCGCGCTCACCGCTTCCTCGACGCGGCGGTAGAGATGCACTTGGCTAACCTGGAGCGCTTTCTGGGCGCCGTGGGGCCGTACATCGACATCATCATGTTTGGCGATGACCTGGGGATGCAGACCGGCCCGCAGATCTCGCCACGCATGTACGCCGAGTTCTTTCAGCCGCGGGAAAAGACCATGTGGGACCGCGCCAAGGAGCTGGCCGACGTCAAGGTGATGCTCCACTCCTGTGGCGGCCTCTATCCCCTCATCCCGGGCCTCATCGAGGCGGGGCTCGACATCCTCCAGCCGCTACAGACCACCTGTGCCGACATGGAGGCGGACCGGCTAAAGCGCGAGTTCGGCCGCGACCTCTGCCTGTGGGGCGGCGGCTCCAACACACGCGACGTGCTGCCCTACGCCACGCCACGCGAGGTGGCCGAGGACGTGCGCCGCCGCGTCGAGGTCCTGGCGCCGGGCGGCGGGTTCGTGTTCCAGCAGATCCACAACGTCATGGCCGACGTACCGCCGGAGAACGTCGTCGCCATGCTGGAGGCGGTGCAAGCATGACCGACGCGATCGCGATCATCCCACCCGAGGTCGAGTACATCGCCAACATCCCCTACGGCAAGGGAGGTGGACGGCGGCTGTTTCTGGACGTGCTGCGCCCCCGCGAGCGCCCCGAGCGCCCCATGTCCGTGCTGGTGTGGATCCACGGCGGCGCCTGGCGCACCGGCAACAAGGAGAGCGGCATCCCGCGGCTGGCGCCGTATGCCGCGCGCGGCTACTTTTGCGCCAGTGTCAGCTACCGCTTTAGCCAGGAGGCGGTATTTCCGGCCCAGATCGAGGACTGCAAGTGCGCCATCCGGTTCCTGCGCGCCCAGGCGATGCGCTTTCATCTCGATCCGGAGCGCATCGGCGTGTGGGGGCCATCGGCGGGGGGCCACCTCGTGGCGCTGCTGGGTACCGCGCCGGACATCTTTCAGCTCGAGGGGAGCGGCGGCTGGCCCTACTATTCCAGCCGCGTGCAGGCGGTGTGCGATTGGTTCGGCCCGACCGACCTGCTGCAGATGGACCGCGCGGGTGGGATGCACCACGACGCGCCCGATTCCCCCGAGTCGCAGCTCATCGGCGCGCCGATCCAGGAGCGCCCCGACCTCGTGGCGCAGCTGAACCCTATCACCTACGTGACGGGGGACGAGCCCCCCTTCCTCATCATGCACGGGGATCAGGACCCCACCGTGCCCCACCACCAGAGCGTGCTGCTGTACGATGCCCTGACGCGCGCCGGCGCGCGCGAGGTCACCTTCCACACACTGCCGGGCGCCGGCCACGGCGGGCCCGAGTTTGACGCACCCGAGTCGCTGGCGATGGTAGCCGCGTTCTTTGACCGGCATCTCGGCGCGCGATGAGCCAGGGACGCGGATCCCGCGTCCCACTCTTCCCTCGCTTGACAGCGCCCTGCCGCTCGTGTACCGTGCCGGCGCTGACAACGTTGCCATCGTCGCGCCATGGTGTTACGTGTTGCGTGGACGGGGCCTGCGGCAGCGCCGCGGTCCCGTCTTCATGAGTATCCCAATACATCCAGGAGAGCCGAGACCTATGTCACAGAAGCCCGAGTCGTACGAAGAGACGCTAGGCCACGTCAACACCTACTCCAGCCCCTCCGACCTGCGCATCACCGACGTGCGCGTCGCGACGATCGTGGGCGCCCCCATGCGCTGTCCCATGGTCAAGATCTATACCAACCAGGGGTTGGTGGGCTATGGTGAGGTGCGCGACGGCGCCAGCAAGACCTATGCCCTGATGCTCAAGAGCCGCATCCTGGGCGAGAACCCCTGCCAGATCGACAAGATCTTTCGCCGCATCAAGCAGTTCGGCCACCACGCGCGACAGGGCGGCGGCGTCTGCGCCGTGGAACTCGCGCTGTGGGACCTGGCCGGCAAGGCGTACGGCGTGCCCATCTACCAGATGCTGGGCGGCAAATTCCGCGACAAGATCCGCGTCTACTGCGACACCGACGCGCGTGAGCGAGGCAACGGCATCGCCATGGGCGAGGCGCTCAAGAAGCGCATGGAGATGGGCTTTACCTTCCTCAAGATGGACCTGGGCATCGGGCAACTCGGCGGCGAGGAGGGCACGCTCAGCGCACCCCTCGGCTTCCTCGAGTCGATGCGCGGCGGATGGCACCGCTCCACCGAGGGAATGACGCCCGAGGAGCGCCGCTGGGCGCGCAACCGCTGGTACGACGCCTTTAACGTCGCCCACCCGTTCACCGGCATTCACATCACCGAGAAGGGGCTCGATCGCCTGGAGCAATACGTGGCCGACGTGCGGTCGGTCATCGGATACGAGGTGCCCCTGGCGGTGGACCACTTTGGCCATATCGGCGTCGAGGACGGCATCAAGCTGGCGCAGCGCATCGACAAGTACAACCTCGCCTGGCTCGAGGACATGGTGCCCTGGCAGCTCACCGACCAGTACGTGCGCCTGGCCCAGTCGTGCACCACGCCCATCTGCACCGGAGAGGACATCTACCTCAAGGAGAATTTCCTCCCCTTGCTCCAGGCGGGCGGCGTGTCGGTCATCCATCCGGACATCCTCACCTCCGGCGGCATCCTGGAGAACAAAAAGATCGGTGACCTGGCCCAAGAGCACGGCGCGGCGATGGCGGTCCACATGGCCGAGACGCCCATCGCCTGCATGGCGGCGGTGCATTCCGTCGCGGCGACGGAGAATTTCCTGGCGCTGGAGAACCACTCCGTGGACGTCCCCTGGTGGAACGAGTTGGTCACGGGCCTGCCGAACCCCATCGTGAAGGACGGCTACATCGAGGTGCCCGACAAGCCGGGCCTGGGGATCGACGAACTGAACGACGAGGTGATCAAGCAGCACCTGGCCCCCGACGATCCGGGCCTGTGGGAGCCCACCGACGAGTGGAACGACGATATCGTCAACGACCGGCTCTGGAGCTAGGCCTGTAACCGTACATCGCGCAGAACACGGCACTTGTAGGGGCCGCACGCCTGTGCGGCCCGGTGCGCCGTGACACGCTTACCACGGTTATCGTACTAGGACGGGTCACCGACCCGATCGGTGTGCACACGCGGCCCGCACTGTGGTACAACCCACAGTGCGGCCCTCGCTGTAGCGCATACTGGTGCCCGCCGGCCGACTCAGGCGACTGGTGGGGTACGGGGATGCGGGAGGCGCTCAGCCAGCGCTAGCTAGACCGACGCCGGTGAAAGAGGCGATCGTACACCTTGGCGGCGGGCTCGACCGCATCCTGCTTGCGCCCCGCCACCACCGACTCGCGCGCCTCGCAGAACAGCTCGCGGCACTCGGCCAGCGCCTCCGGCTCCGCCTCGGCGGTGGACAGCATCTGCTCCACCACCATCAGCAGCTCGTCGATGATGTCATAGTCCAGGTACTGCAGCCGGGCATAGTGGGCCACCTTCTCGGCCAGCCCGGCAAAGGGCTGGGGCGACTGCGCCGCCTTCACGACCTCTCGCCCACGCTGGTAACAGGTGTCCATCGCCTCGTCATAGTTGAACCGCGAGACGGGGATCGGGTCGATGGGGCGGAAGCCGCGGAAAAAGTAGAACCCGTACATCGACTGCAGCGCCACCACCTGCCCCATCCCCGAGCCGCCGGCAAGCGAGACGCCGAAACCCGACTTGCCGCCCACCCGCGACACGTCGGCCACGTTGTGCAGATAGTCGATATAGTCGCGCATCAGCCCGGTAACGTCCTTGTAGTAGACCGGGGAGGCCAGCACGATGGCGTCCGCCTCGGCGGAGAGCCGATCCAGCTCCTCGTCGCGGTCATGCACGGAGCGAGGCCACGCTTGGATCGTATAGTCGATGAGGTCCACCTGCCGCACCTCGGCGCCCGCGGCCGCGGCGCCTTCCAGGGCCCGGGCCAGCAGCCGCGTCGTCAGCCCCTTCTTGTTGGGGCTCCCCATCACGCCCAGTATCCGCATGGCTTGCGCCTCCCTTCGTCGTTCGGTGTGCTTGGCTGTCGCCAGTATAGCCTACCGCTCGCCGGCGCGGCAAGGCAAGCCCCCGCCAGAGCTATCCTGGGTGGGAGCACGCAAGAAACGCGTCGGCCGCCCTTGCCGAGATGGCGGCCGTCCCCTATAATGCCACGCAATCGTCGCAACCCGCACCACGTGGAGGGGCCCTTGTCTCTGCTCTTTGAACCGATCACCATCGGCTCGCTCTCGCTACGCAATCGCGTGATGCGCTCCGCCACCGCCGAGCGCTTGGCCGCCCCAGAGACCGGCGCGCCGGGGCCTCGGCTGGCGGCCATGTACCACGCCCTCGCCGAGGGCGGAGTCGGTCTCATCGTCACAGGGCACGCCTATGTCCATCGTGGCGGCAAGGCCCACCCCGAGATGGCGTCCATCGCCGATGATGCCGTCATCGACGCCTGGCGGGCCGTCGTCCGCCCGGCCCAGGACGCGGGCGCCCGCGTCATCATGCAGCTCAACCACTGCGGCGCCAGCTGCGACCCGACGGTCACTCCCGCGCCGATCTCGCCGTCGGGGATCGCCACCAACGACAACGTCTCCCCGCGCGCCATGACGCAGGGCGAGATCGAGGAGGTCGTGGAGGCCTTTGGGCGCGCCGCGGCCCGTGCTCGGGCAGCGGGGCTGGACGGCGTGCAGATCCACGCCGCCCATGGCTACCTGGTAAGCCAGTTCCTCACCCCGTCCACCAACCGCCGCGAGGATGCCTGGGGCGGCGACCCTGGCCGCCGTCGGGCCACGCTCGGCGCGGTCCTCGACGCCGTACGGCGCCACTCCGGCGACGACTACCCGCTATGGGTCAAGCTGGGCGTGGCCGGCCATGCCGCCTCCGGCCTCACGGCCGTCGAGGGCGCGGGCGCGGCGGTGGTCGCCTTCGACCATGGGGCCGACTGCGTCGAGGTAAGCCATGCTTTGGGCGTCCCGGAAGAGTTGGCGGGGAACGGTGAGGCCAACTTCTTGCCTTTGGCGCGCGCGGTGCGCGACGCCGTGGGAGCCGGTCAGCCCCTGGCGCTCGTGTCACGCCTGCGGTCGCGTGAGGTAATGGACGCGGTGCTGTCCGACGGCGTGGCGCAGCTCGTCAGCTTGTGCCGCCCCCTGATTCTCGAGCCCGACCTCCCGAACAGGCTCCGCACCTGTGCGGCCTCTGCCGCGCGCTGCGTGCGGTGCGGGCGCTGCTGGCCGGAGGCGCCCGGGGAGGGTGTAGGCTGCCACAACCGCGCGATGCGCGGCGGGCGTTGCGAATAGCGTCTCATGGTCCGTATGTAGCCAGCAGGAGGGTCAACGATGATCAAGCTGCGATTGCACCAACTCGCCGACACCCGCGAGGGCCACTTTCTTGCGGGTTTCCTCGAGGGAGCGTACCTGTGTCAAGGCGGCATGGGCTTCAAGGCTCCCAACGCGCGCACCCACTCCAACGACGGCCCCGGCGGGCGCGACTGTCACGTGCACGACGACGACTGTGAGGCGTTCGTTATCCTGCAGGGCAAGGCGATGATGGAGTTGAACGGCGTGATGCACCCCATGGTCACCGGCGACGTATTCATCGTCGAGCCGGGCGAGGACCATCACCTGATCTCGGACCCCGCCGACCCGTGCATCAACCTGTGGCTGCACGCGGGCCCCGAACGGCACCCGGATCAGTGCGACTAGACTCCCGTGGCGCGGGGGCACGCGCGTGTGCCCCCGCGCGCTCTTGCCGTTGATGCGCCTCGGCGCGGGCCGGGGCCCGCGTCGCGGCCCCTCGCTGTTTGCGCCCCGCCAGCCCATTCGCTACACTCTGCCCATCGATGTGTGCGCTAACCGCGGCCTCGTCGGCGAGACCGCCTCACCTCGGGATGAGTGTAAACTATGGGCATCCTTGCCTCCACGCCCTCGCTGCCGACCCACGACATCGACCTGGAAGATCTGCGCCAGAAACAGCTCGCGGCATCGTCTCTCGGCCTGATGCTGGTCAGCGGCATCGCCATGCTCTTCTCGCTGCCCGGCGGTATCATTCAGGACGTCTGGGCACAGGTGGTGCTCTGGACCGTGTTCATGGAAGCATTCATCGCGCTGCTGCTGCGCTCGTCGCGCCCCGCCATCGCGCGCGCGGTGCTGCTCGTGGGCCCGCCGCTCACCCTGGCTCTGACGCTGAACACGGTGAGCTTTCCCGCCGCTCCCGTGCTGGCCACCACGATCGTGATGATCAACGCGGTGATCCAGCCGTCACTGGGATTCGGCTCGGCGCTGCTCAACACGGTGCCGATCCTCCTCTACGCGCCACTCAACACGACGAACCTGGTCTCCCTCATCGCCATCTGGCTGGCGGCCGGCTTTGGCTGGATCAGCTCCCTGGCGCCGCGCACCTTCCTCGACTGGGCCTGGAAGAGCCAACAGGACGCCATGCGCCTGCTGGGGGAGCTGCGGGGACGTCAGGAGGAACTGAACCGCACCCTCGCCACGCTCACCGAGGCGTCGCGCCGCCTGCAGCGCACCGGCCACGAACTCGCCATCGCACGGCTGCGCGCCGAGGAGGCGCGCCAGATCAAGGAGCAGTTCGCCGCCAACATCAGCCACGAGTTGCGCACGCCCCTCAACCTGATCGTCGGCTTTAGCGAGATGATGTACTTTTCACCCGACGTCTATGGCGATATGCACTGGCCCAACACCCTGCGGCGCGACGTCCGGCAGATCTATCAGAGCAGTCGCCAGCTCCTCGAACTCGTCGACGACGTCCTCGACCTGGCCCGCATCGACGCCGCCGGCATGCCGGTGCGCCGCGAGCGCTCCGATCTAGGGGAGGTACTCCACGAGGCGGTGAGCACCATCGGCGACCTGATTCGTGGCCGCGACCTGGAGGTGCGGTTGGAGGCTCCCGACAGTCTTCCGCCCCTCAATATCGACCGCACGCGCATCCGCCAGGTGCTGCTCAACCTGCTGAACAATGCCTCGCGCTTTACCGAGAACGGCTCTATCACCGTGTCGGCGGAGGTGGGCGAGACTGAAGTCACCGTGAGCGTGGCGGATACGGGCATCGGCATCCCCCCCGACGAACTCGCGCGGGTGTTCGACGAGTTTCACCAGGTGGATATGTCGCTGCGCCGTCGCCGCGAGGGCTCGGGGCTGGGCTTGGCGATCAGTAGACGCTTTGTGGAACTCCATGATGGGCGCATCTGGGCGGAGAGCGTCGTGGGCAAGGGGAGCACCTTCTCCTTCTCGCTCCCCCTCCCCGGCCACGAGCCATCCATCGGTAGGTTGGTGGCACCGCGGCGCACCTCGACGCGCCAGCCCAGGGACGAGGAGCCAACGTTGGTGGTGGTGGACCGCGATCAGGCGGTCAGTAGCGTGGTGCACCGCTATCTCCCACAGTACCGCGTGCTGCAGGCCGACACGGTGGAAGAAGGGAGCCGCCTCGTGAACGAGTGGCACCCCCGGGGGATGGTCGTCAACGTCCCGCCGGAGGACGACGCGCAGTCCCCCCTCCTCCGCGAGGCGCTCGGCGGGGTGCCGCCGGGAGTCCCCGTCATCACCTGCTCGGTCCCCAGCCAGGCGTGGTTAGCGTTGGGCACGGGCGTATGGGATTGCCTCACCAAACCGGTGACGCGCGACCAGATCATGGAAGTGCTGCACGAACTCGGAGACGTGCGGGACGTGATCATCGCGGACGACGACCGGGGCTTTACCCAGATGGTGTCGCGGTTCCTGCAAGCCGCGGAGGAGGGCTACCGTGTGCGCCCGGCGTACGATGGCGCCGAGGCGCTGGCGGAGGCCAAGGCGGAGCGGCCCGACGCCATCTTGCTCGACCTGATGATGCCGCTCATGGACGGCTTTCAGCTTCTCGAGGAACTCAAGGCCGACCCCACCCTGCGCGACGTGCCCGTGGTCGTGGTAACGGCCACCAGCTATGGTGAGGACCTGGTGGCGCGCCGCGGCAGCGCCGTGGCGATGCACCGGCAAAAGGGGTTCAGCATCGGGGAGTCGCTCAAGTATCTGCGCGCCCTGCTCGATCTGACGGAGCCCGACTATGCTCCACGCAACGGGTCAATGCGCCAAGCAGACGCGAGCGGGTGACGGGCTTGGGCAGGAACTCGGCGGCGCCCAGCGAGAAGGCCAACTCGGGGTCGTCGAGCACCGAGCACACGATCACGGGAATGTCACGCGTCGTGGAGCGGTTCTGCAAGAGCTGCAGCACCTCCCAGCCATCCTGACGCGGCATCATGACGTCCAAGATGATGACATCGGGTCGCTGCTCCTCGGCGAGGCGCAGCCCCTCGGGGCCGTTCTGGGCCCCGATGAGGCGGTAAGCATGGTCCGCCAGGTAGCGCTGAAACAGCTCCAGCATGCCCGCGTTGTCGTCCACCACGAGCACCGTCGTCTCGCATACCCCACCGAGCACCACCGTGCAGCGTACCTCGCCCGAGGGACGCTCGTCGATCCTGACCTCCGCGCCAAGGTGCTGGGCGAGGCCCCTGGCGGCAGCCGGTACCTCGGCCACACGAGCCGCATCCGTCACGGGCGAAAAGCGCACCTCGAACTGCGCCGCTCCATTCACGCCGTGCGTCGTGAGGCGCACCACAGTGCCGGGTCGGGCGTTCTGCACCGCCCAGCTCAGGATGCTCACGAGCACCTGTCGCGCCAGCAGGGGGTTGGTATAGATCGCCTGCGCCCCCACCTCGTCCGTCGCCTCGACCTCTACCTCACGCTGCTGGCAGAGGGGACGGAGGGCCGAGATAGCGCCGTCGATGAGCGCCGCGATCCCCGCCTCCTCCGCACCGACCGCCAGGCGATCCAGTTCCTGCAGCAGCAGCGCGTCGCGCGTGGGCGCGCCCTGCGCGGCATCCTGCCCGCCACGGGCGGCCGCCCGCCCGGCGATCATCTCCGCGATGGTCTGTTCGGCGCGTCTCAGGTCACGGTAGAGCTGACGCTCCGAGATCGCCAACTCCTTCGCCGCCTCCTGAACCGTCATCCCTTCCACGTAGTGGAGGTTCAGCACGCTGTACGCGCGCGCGCGGCCCGAGCGAAAGGGCACGTCCGCCCCAGGGCTCAGCTCCTCGATCATCTCGAGCATCAGCGTCCGCAGGGCACGCATGCGTTCCCTGGGCGTCCATCGGTTTCCGGGCTGAACGTACTCGGCTAGCGGGTGGCGCTGGAGATAGCCACAGTCGTAAAGGTGATTTAGTACATCCTGAACCATGGGACCCAATTCGTCAGGCGTCAGCATAATCCTCTCATCCGCTCTGCGTGTCAGGTGCATGACAGGTTTGTGGCATAAATATGTTGTCAAGTGAGTCGCCCGCTGCTACAATAGATCATACAGTATTCCTTGCGTGGACGAAAGTCGCGCCTCGACGCCGCGCTTCCCTCGCGTAGTGACCGAGGCCTTAACCACCCAAGAGAACATATGCCTGCCAACGGTTGCCAGCGCATCGCACGGATTGTGCGTCCTACCACCAACAGGGGGTATGGGCCTCTCTCCGAGAGCCCTCTCCCTCCACCCCATGGTGGGCTCGCGGGTTCTCCCCCGCGACGCCGTGGCCGCGTCTGGCATGCCGTGCGCCCCCTTTACCGAGAGTCGTGTAGATCCAATAGTCTGCTACATCGGGCGTTGCCTATGATCGCTCGTGCTTCGATTGCCGCTGTCGCGATCGGGCGTGCTAGCGTTGTGCTCGAGGCACTTATCCGCCGTGTTGTTGCCATGGATACACCTACTCAAGGAGGGAGGCACCATGACAGTTGCCGTCAGAGAGAGGACTGTGACGCCGGGGCTTGCCGGCGCACTCAGCCGTGTGCTGAAACGCTCGCCCACCGAGATTCGCGAGGCTACGTGGGGCATCGTCTTTGTGTCGCCCTGGATTCTTGGGCTGATGATGTTCACCCTAGGGCCCATCCTGGCATCTCTGTACTTTAGCCTCACCGAGTTCGACATCCTCGGCGTCCCGAGATACGTTGGGGGCGAGAACTATATCACCGCGCTCAACCTGGGGAACGTCATTCCGGCCTTTGCAGACATCAAGGGTGACCGCCTCACGTACACAGCCATCGGGAAGACCCTCGTCTACGCTGGCGTGACGGTTCCCATCGGCACGGCCGGCTCGCTGCTCCTGGCCGTCCTGCTGAACCAGGGGCTGCGGGGCACGTATCTGTACCGCACAGTGTTCTTTATCCCCCACCTGATCCCCAGCATCGCCTCGGTGTACCTGTGGAAGTTCCTGATGCACCCGCGCATCGGCTTTATCAACTCGATGCTGGACTCTATCGGCGTCACGGGCCCCGGCTGGCTGAACGATCCCAAGTCCGCCATGGCATCGGTGATCATCATCGGCCTGTGGAGCAGCATCGGCGGCAACCGCATGCTCATCTTTCTCGCGGGACTCCAAGGGGTGCCCCAAGAGCTGTACGAGGCCGCCGAACTGGACGGCGCCAGTTCCTGGCATCGCTTCTGGCATGTCACCCTGCCCATGATTTCGCCCACCGTGCTCTTTAACGTGATCTTGGGCGTCATCGGCGCGTTGGGGGTGTTCACCGTCGCCTTTGCCGGCACCAAGGGTGGGCCGAGCTATGCCACCTGGTTCTTTGCCCTGCACATCTACCGTCAGGCGTTCGAGTATTTCCGCATGGGATACGGCTCGGCCCTGGCCTGGATCTATGCCGTCGGAGTACTGCTATTCACCTGGGTCCAGCTTCGCGCCTCACGAAGCTGGGTGTTCTACGCCGGAGGGAACTAGACCATGGCAGAAGTCGCCCTTCGCGGAGCCCCGGAACGTGGCTTCGGCCGTAGCATGTCACAGCAGCGCCGCATGAGCCGCACTGTGATGTATACTATTGTCTTCTTTCTCCTCGTCTTATTCGGCTTTCCGCTCTACTACATGCTCATCGCCTCGCTGATGACTCAGGCCGAGTCGTACGCTTGGCCGCCCCTGCTCTACCCCAAGTCATGGGTGTTCGGCAACTACCCCGAGATGCTGTCACGCGTGCCCTTCCTGCAGTGGTTCTGGAACACCGCCGTCATCGCCTTCTTTCAGGTCATCGGCGCTACGGCCTCCAGTACCGTCGTGGCATACGGGTTCGCCCGATTCCGCTTCCCCGGTCGCGGTATCCTGTTCATGATCACGCTGGGCACGATGATGTTCCCGGGGCAGATCACCCTGATTCCTCAGTTCATCGTGTTCCACAAGCTGGGGTGGCTCAACACGTTCTACCCCCTGATCGTACCCGGATTTTTCGGGGGCGGCGCGTTCAACATCTTTTTGATGCGCCAGTTCATCATGCAGCTGCCCCGCGAGTTCGATGAGGCAGCGCTCATCGATGGCGCCAGCTACCTGCGCACCTTTGTCAGCGTGCTCCTGCCCCTCGTCAAGCCGGCGGTGGCCACCGTGGCCATCATCGTCTTTATGGGGAGCTGGAACCTGTTCATGGAGCCGCTGATCTACCTCACGTCGAACAAGCACTTTACGCTGGCGGTCGGTCTTCGCTTCTGGGATGCTCAGCGCCGCAGGCGAGTTGACGTCACGCACCTGATGATGGCCATGTGTGTACTCACCGCGGCGCCGTGCATCCTCCTCTTTTTCGCTGCACAGCGCGTCTTTGTCCGTGGCATCGTGATGTCGGGGATCAAGGGATAGCGCTTGGCGCACCGGCAGCCCCGCGTTGGCGATGGAACCATCGATCGGAGAGGGGGTGGTTGGGAGACATACATATTGCCCTGCTACGTTCGAGCGATCGAAGCACTATCGACAATATGCTACGAGAGGAGAAGAGAATGTCCGGTTTACTGACTCGTCGCGAGCTGCTTCGCTGGGGAGCCCTCGGTGCCGGCGCCGTGGCGCTGGCCGCGTGCGCCCCCAAGGCGCCCACTGCTGCCCCTGCCCCGAAGGAAGAGGCCCCGGCGGCGCCGGCCGCCAAGGAAGAGGCCAAGCCTGCGGCCGCAGGCGCCATCACCCTGCGTTTCATGACCCGTCAGGGTGATATGGGCAGTCACATGCGCGAGTTCGGCAAGCGCTATGCTGACGAGTCCGAAGGCAAGATCACCGTCGAGTTCGAGGAGGCCCCCTGGGACGAGACGCCCAAGATCCTCGAGACGCAGCTCGTCTCCGGCACCATGGTGGACGTCACCTGGGGCGATACCGCCTGGTGGCCCTACATGGGCAAGCGGGGCGCCTACCTCGACATCGAGCCGTACGTCGAAGAGTCCGGCATGGACCTGAGCAACTGGTTCAACCTCGACTGGTTCCGCCGGTGGACCGACGGCAAGCTCAGTGGGCTCGGCGGAGATGCGGGCATCAACCACATCCTGACGTTCTACAACAAGAACTGGGTCACCGAGGCTTGGGGCAAGGAACCCACGGATGACTGGACGATGGACGATTACGTCGAGTGCATGCAGGCCTGTGTCAAGCTAAAGGGCAAAGGCTTCTTTGGCGGCATGGCGCCCATCGGCGGCGGCCACGTCTCGGACGGTTGGATCCGCAACTGGGGCGGCTTTTACATGAACCCCGAGGGCGATACGTCGCTCTTCCACGAGGCCAAGTGCCAGGACGGCATCAAGTTCCTCATGGAGCAGCTCGCCAACGGCAACTACCCCGGCCGCGAGGACAGCGCCGAGGGCGAGATGCAGATGTTCCTCAACCAGAAGCAGGCGACCTACATCAGCAATCCCGGTGCGTCCCAGGGTATGGTCAAGGGCGCCGAGGAGCAGGGCTTTGAACTCGGTGTGGTGCTGGCGCCCAAGGGGCCCTCGTGCTTTGAGACCCCGCCGCGGCGAGCCTTTATCCCGTACGCCAACACGTATGGCGTCTACGCCAAGACCCAGTACCCGAAGGAGGCTTTTGGCCTCATGATTCGGGTGACCAGTACCGAGTGCCAGAAATGGCTCACGATGCAGACCGGCAAGCAGCCCGGGGCCCAGCTCGAGCTTTGGTACGATCCCGAGATCGTGGAAAAGTTCCCCTGGTTCCCCAAGGTGGCGGACCTGATGAAGGACTGCACTGACGTCTTTCCCGTCCCCTCCAACTCGCGCTACAACGAGTGGCGTGACGTGGGCGCCAACGAGATCCCCGCTCTGGTGTACGGGGAGATCGAGTACAACGACGCCAACGTGCAGACCATCAGCGACCACCTGCAAGAGGTCCATGACATGCCGTTCCCGGGCAGCATGGCCTAACGCACGCTACGTATCGTTCCCGGCGGCTCTCGCGGCTCATCCGAGCCGCGAGAGCCAGCCGTCGACCTGGGCGTACTGGGGGGTGATATCGTGCTTCTCTTGGTGCGTACGGGCTCGCCTCGCTCTTGCTCCTGCCGGACATCCGCGTGGTCTTTTATCTCGTGCCATTCTTGCCTCGTACAACGTCCTTCATCGTCTCTGACTCGTCTATCGCTCAATCGATCGTCATCGGCTGTCTAGTCTGCCATCGGGCGTTGCTGTTGTTGGTGGTGTGACGTTTCTCGAGTGGCTGATGTGACCTTGGCGAATCTGGCGTGTCGTGCATGGCCCCATGGGGCCATGCGTGAACACACCGACGCCGTGGTTGGCGGTGCTCGGAGTTATCTCGTCCGCAGCACCACCGACCGGTCGTCTACCGACGTGCGCGGCCCTGCGGGCCGGCATGGCGGCGGCCTGGCGAAAGGGGGTGATCAAGTCCGTGTCTGCCTCCGTGAAGCCGAATCCGCCTGTGCCAATTCTGAGAGGATGAAGAAGGAGGACTCGAATGTCCAGCACGATGACCCGTCGCGCGTTGCTTCGTTGGGGCGCCGTGGGCGCCGGAGCCATGGTGCTCGCCGCGTGCGCGCCCAAGCAGGCGCCCGCCGAGCCAGCGCCCAAGGAGGAGGCGCCCGCCGCTAAGGAGCCCACCGTGGCGCCCGCCGCCAAGGAGGAGGCCAAGCCCGCAGCGGCAGGCGCCATCACCCTGCGATTCATGACCCGCCAGGGCGATGCCGGCGTCCACATGCGCGAGTTCGGCAAGCGCTACGCGGATGAATCCGAAGGCAAGATCGTGGTCGAGTTCGAGGAGGCACCCTGGGACGAGACGCCCAAGATCCTCGAGACCCAGCTCATCTCGGGCACCATGGTGGACGCCACCTGGGGCGACACCGCCTGGTGGCCCAACATGGCGCGGCGCGGCGCCTACCTCGACATCGAGGAGTACGTCGCCGAAGCCGGCATGAACCTCGATGACTGGTTCAACGTCGCCTGGTTCCGTCGGTGGACCGACGGCAAGCTCAGCGGGTTGGGTGGCGCCGCCGGGTTCCACCCGGGGATTACCTTCTACAACAAGGAGTGGGTCGTCGAGGCCTGGGGTAAGGAGCCCACCGACGACTGGACCCTCGAAGACTTTACCGAGTGCATCAACGCCTGCGCCAAGCTCAAGGGCGAGGGCTACTTTGGCGGCAATGCCGACGTCGGCGGTGGCCACGGTGGCGACGGCTGGCTGGGGCCGTTCAACGGCGGCCTCCTCAGCCAGGATGGCACCCAGGCCATCTTTGCCGAGCCCGAGGCGCAGGACGGCATCAAGTGGCAGATTGAGCAGCTGGCTAGCAAGGCCATCCCCACCCGTGAGGACCAGGCGGAAGGTCTGATGCAGATGTTCCTCAACCAGAAGCTGGCCACCTACACCAGCAACCCCGGCGCCTCGCAAGGGATGTCCAAAGGCGCGGAGGAGAACAACATCGACATGGGTGTGGTGCTGTCGCCCAAGGGGCCCTCGGCCTCTCTGAATCCCCCACAGCGCGGATTCTGCCCGTATGCCAACACCTTTGGCGCCTACTCCAAGACCAAGTACCCGCGCGAGGCGTTCGGCCTCATCGCCCGCGTCACCAGCGAGGAGTGCATGAAGTGGCTGTGCCTGACGACCGGCAAGCAGCCCGGCGCCCTTCTCACGACATGGTACGACTCGGAGGTCGTCGAAAAGTTCCCGTGGTTCCCCAAGTGCGCCGACGTGATGAAGACGATCACCGATGCCTTTGCCTGCCCCGCCAACACGCGCTACAACGAGTGGCGCGACGTGGGCAACAACGAGATCCCGGCGATCGTGTACGGCGACGTCGAGTACACCGACGCCAACGTGCAGGCGGTAAACGATCACATGCAGGAGGTGTTGGACCTGCCGATGCCCGGCGCGTAACACTCCATGCTCGAGGCCCTCGGCGTGCAGTTCCGAGGGCCTCGAGGTCGCTTGTAGCTAACGTTTCAGGTGACAGGTAGCAGGTTACAGGGTCCAGGGCAACCACGCCCTGGACCCTGTAACCTGCTACCTGTCACCTGTCATTTCCGTACGCCGATTTGGCGTTTCGCTCCTCCTGTGCTATCATCTTCGGTCGCGACCTCTAGTACAGGAGGTAACACCCCTATGAGCTTCCACATGATTACCCGCACCCGTTAGCCTCTCGCTGCTCCGGCAGCGATACGTGCGCACCCTTCGCTCCGGCGGAGATGCGCCACGACGCCTTGCATCCGTCCTGTCTGTGCGCATGCGCGCCTCGCCGTGCGCTCGCTCCCAAGAGGAACTGTCCTATGGCAACCCTGCGTCGTTTGGCCGCCTACTTGCGGCCTTACCCGGGTTTGATCGTTCTGCTCGTCGCGGCCATGTTTCTGGCCCTCGGCACGCAGCTCACGCTGCCGCGCCTGCTGGGGATCGTCATCGACCGCGGCATCGGCAGCGGCTCGATGGCGGCCGTCATCCGCTACTCGGGTCTGCTGGTCCTCGTCGCGCTGGCGCGCGGCGTGGGCCACTACTTTCAGGGATACAGCCAGGAGCGCGTCGGCCAGGAGGTGATCCGCCGTCTGCGCCACGAGCTGTTCGTGCGCCTCCAGCGGCTATCCTTCACGTTCTACACCGTGAACGCCACCGGCGACTTGATGTCGCGCCTGACGAGCGACGTCATGGCGATCATGGACTTTTTCGGGTTCGGCCTGGCCGAAATGATCGCCTCCGGCCTGATGTTCATCGGCACGGTAACGATGTTGCTCCTCACTGACTGGCGACTGGCGCTGGCCGTCGCTTCGCCCATCCCGGTGCTCATGTTCTTTGCCTTTCGTTTCAGCGGCATCGTGGGACCGGCCTGGGAAAAGATCCGCGAAGAGATGGGCAAGCTCACCACCGCACTACAAGAGAACGTCAGCGGCGTGCGCGTGGTCAAGTCGTTCTCGCGCGAGGAACACGAGATTGAAAAGTTCGCCACCCGCAACACCGACACCCTCAACGCGAACCTCGTCCGCGCCGGCATCGAGTCGCACACCTTCCCGGTGCTCAACTTTATCACCGGCTTTTGCTTCCTGATGCTCTACTGGTACGGCGGGCGCCGCGTGCTCGCCGGCGACATGACCATCGGCACGTTCTTTTCCTTCAACTGGTACCTGTGGGGGCTGATCTGGCCGGTGCGGTTCTTTGGCTTTCTCATCAGCCTGGCCCGTAAGGCGATCGCCGCCGGCCCGCGTGTGTTCGCCGTGCTCGACTCGGACCTGGAGATACCCGAGCGCCCCGACGCGCGCGAGATGCCATCCATCCGCGGCCACATCCGCTTTGAGGACGTGCACTTTGCCTTCGAGGACGGCGACGGAACGCCGGTCCTCACAGGGCTCAACCTGGAGGTCCAGCCGGGGCAGGTGGTGGCCGTGCTCGGCGGGACAGGCTCGGGCAAGTCGTCGGTGATCAACCTCATCCCGCGGTTCTACGACCCGCAGGAGGGGCGCATCACCGTAGACGGCATCGACATCCGTGACGTGGCGTTGCGCAGCCTGCGCAAGCAGATCGGCATCGTGCCACAGGAGACGTTTCTGTTCTCCGACACGGTCCGCAACAACATCGCCTTCGGTAGGCCTGACGCCTCCATGGAAGAGGTAGAGGCGGCCGCGGCCGCCGGCCAGGCCGCCGAGTTCATCGCCAAGCTCCCCAAGGGCTATGACACGCGCGTGGGAGAGCGCGGCATCGGCCTGTCGGGTGGCCAGAAGCAGCGCATCGCCATCGCGCGCGCGTTGCTCACCGACCCGCGCATCCTGATCCTGGACGAGGCAACGTCGAGCGTCGACGCCGAGACGGAGCACGAACTCCAGGTGGCGCTCGATGAGCTGATGCGCAACCGCACCAGCATCGTCATCGCGCAACGCCTGTCGACGGTACAGAACGCCGACAAAGTGGTCGTCCTGAAGGATGGAGCGGTCGTCGAGGAGGGCACCCACGACGAGTTGCTGCAGAAGGGCGGCGAGTACACGCAGATCCATAACCTGCAGCTCCGCCCCCAGCAAGAGACCGTGGAGCCCGCGGCATCAAGCGAAGGAGTTGCCTGATGGCAGACGTCCAATACGAGGAGATGGACGAAGTCGCCCAGCGTCCATTCAACTATGCCTATCTGAAACGCATGATGGGCTATACGCGCCCCTACCGTCGCGACCTCCTGATCGTCATCGGCGTCATGGTGGTGGCCAGCATGGTGCGCCTCATCGAGCCGTATCTGCTGCGCACGGCCATCGACGAGGGGGTCGTGGTGGGCAACCTGGACGTCATCAACCGCGTAGCGATCCTCTGGCTCGTCTTTCAGATGATCGGCGCCGCGGGGGACTATGTGCGGATCCGGATGCTCAGCCGCACGGGGCAGGGGATGCTGTTCGACCTGCGCCAGCAGTTGTTCACCCACCTGCAGTGGCTGTCGCTGCGCTTCTATGACGGACGGCCGGTCGGCCGCATCATGTCGCGCGTAACCAACGACGTCGAGGCGATCAACGATTTCATCAACACCGGCATCGCCACCGTCGTCTCTCAGGTGGTGAGCCTGCTGGGCATCGTCATCGTCATGTTCGCCCTCAACGTGCGACTGGCGCTCATGGCGTTCGCCGTCCTCCCGGGGATGGTCTGGATCGTCGCGCGGCTCCGCCCGCGGATGGAGACCGCCTGGCGCAACGTGCGCAAGGCCAACTCGAACATCAACGCCAACCTGAACGAGAACATCACCGGCATCCGGGTCACCCAGGCGTTCTGCCGCGAGCAGGAGAACATCGAAAAGTTCGATGAACTCAACGATGCCTACTATGACCGATTCATGGGCGCCATCAAGGTCGAGATCATCATGTGGCCGCTGGTGGACGTGTTCGGCACGGTCGGCTCCAGCCTCGTGATCTGGCTGGGCGCCTGGATGGTGCTGAACGGGGAACTGACCATCGGCTATGTGTTGGCGTTCACCGACTATCTGTGGCGATTCTGGGAGCCGATCAGCGCCATCAGCCGCGTCTACAGCCGGGTGCTCAGCGCCATGGCCTCAGCGGAGCGCATCTTTGAGTACCTGGACACGGCGCCCGAGATCACCGAAGCTCCCGACGCCATCGACCTGCCCGACGTCCGGGGCGAGGTGCGCTTTGACAACGTCAGCTTTCGCTACGACGACGGCGACCGCTACGTGCTGAACGATGTCAGCATTGCGGTGCAGCCGGGCCAGACGGTCGCGCTCGTGGGCCCCACCGGCGCCGGCAAGACGAGCATCATCAACCTGCTGATGCGCTTCTACGATCCGCAGCAGGGGCGGGTGCTCATCGACGGCCACGACCTGCGCTCCATCAAGCTAGCCAGCCTGCGCGCGCGGATGGCCCTCGTGCTGCAGGACTCGTTCCTGTTCTCGGGGTCCATCGCGGACAATATCCGCTACAGCCGCATCGACGCCACAGACGAGGAGATCGAGCGCGTGGCCAAGGCGGTGCGCGTCGACCGGTTCGTGGAGCGCTTTGAAGACAAGTACGAGCACCAGGTGAACGAGCGCGGCACGCGGCTCTCGGTGGGGCAGCGCCAGCTGATCTCGTTCGCGCGCGCCCTGCTGGCCGAGCCGCGCATCCTGATCCTGGACGAGGCCACCTCCAGCGTGGACACACAGACGGAGCGCATGATCCAGGAGGCGATGGATACCCTGCTCGAGGGGCGCACGGCCATCATCATCGCGCACCGCCTGAGCACCATCCAGCGCGCCGACTGCATCCACGTGATCGATGACGGCCGCATCGTGGAGAGCGGCACCCACGAGGAGTTGCTGGCCCTCGGCGGGCACTATTCCCACCTCTACCGGCGGCAGTTCGCGAACTGGTCGCTCGACGAGATCCAGCCGGCTATGGTCGATGCGTAACGCGTCGCTCTTCCCAACAACAGCGCGCTGAACATATCGCCATCGCTACGATAGCGGGAAGAAACGACTAAAGTCGTCACTACAAAGGGATAAGCACTCTAAACAGTATCATATCCTCAAGCACTATGTAGTGACGGCTTTAGGAGTTGATCTACTACTCTACTGCCGGAGAAACGGCTAAATTCGTTAGTACAAAGGAAAAGGCATTCTGAGCAAGACCACTTTGCTAACTACTATGTAGTAACGACTTCAGTCGTTCATCTCCGCCTAGATCGGGAAGCAAACGACTAAAGTCGTCACTACAAAGAAACAAGTGCTCGAAAGAATGTCTGCCCTCAAATACTATGTAGTGACGACTTTTGTCGTTGATCCCACTTTACAGCAGGGAACAAACGTCAAGCCGTCAATACACTGTACTGCACGGGGGTTAGCCCAGCGCGGCGATGATCGGCTCCTCCAGGTCTACGCGCACGCCCGTCACGTCGAGGTTCTCCGCGATCAGGATGGTAGACTGCTCCGACAGGGTCATGTTGCCGTGCCAGACGCCGCGGCCCAGGCTGACCGGCCTACTCAGCAAAAAGGCGCGCATCCCGTTCGGATCCCACTCCCCCGCCTCGGCGACGAGGATGACGGACGTGCCGCTCACCGGCGCGAACAGCTCCTCCGTGTCGGGATGGTGCTCCATGCGCCCCACGGCGCGCGCCTCCACCTTGAGCACCGCCAGGCGCCATCCTGTGGGCGCCTCGGAGCGCATGAGGATGTGAAAGGCGCGCCCGCTGGCCTCCAGCTCGGGCCCCCAGTCGATGATCGTCCCGAACGGCGCGAACGATTCCGGTGTGATGGTCTCCAGTTGCAGCGAACGTGATGCCATGATGCCCCCTCGGATGGTGTGCTGGCAGCGACGCGCCAGGTGGAACCCCGCCGTCGCGGCGGTAGGACGCGCGCCACGGGTGGCGCCTCGCGTTCGGGACGGCGGGCGGCGACACTGCGGCTCGACCACGCCATTATCGACGCTGTAACGCGCCATGACAAGCGTACCGCCCCCCAGAGGCCGCCATCGCAGCGGCCTCTGGGGGGCGGTGTAGCTGTAGCGAGCACTCTACGGCTGTGGCGTCGTCGTTGCCGCGACGGTGGGGGTTGCCACGGCGGTGGGCGTCGGCGTAGGACGAACCGGCGGCGTTTCGAGGTAGCGCTCGGCGTCCGTCCCGAGAAGAGTCGGCACCAGGTAGACGGTCGACCCTCCCTCGACGAGGGCATAGTAGGCCGTGCCGTCAGCGTTGCGCGACCCCAGCAGGACGGCGTGCGTGCTGCCATCCTGCAGCACCACCGCCACCCGCATGGCCGGGGGATCCAGATGGTAGTCGGAGAGGGGCGCCGTCGTCTCGGTGAGGGCGCGCCTCGGCCGCAGGTCGGCCAGTTCCTCCACGAGGCGCACCACCTTCCCCTGATCGGCCTCCTCCTCCACCGGTGCGGTGATGTGCCACAGGCCGCTCTCGCGATAGACGAGCGACGTGAGGCGACCAGCGGCCAAGTCCTCGATGCGTACCTCCCGGGCGTCGGCGCTGGCAAAGGCAAGCAGCGGCGGCTCCGGCGTCGGAACCGGCGTGCCGGCGTCCAACCCGGCCGCCGGCGCCTTGCGCTCCACCAGTAGCACGTAGGCGCTCAGAGCAGCGAGAGCCGCTAGTAGGATCAGCGTACCCCGGAACCTCATGTCAGCGTCGCCTCCACCACACCAACCCACCCGCCGCCAGGACGATCAGCGGGACGAACAGCACGTTCGAGTAGATGATCGCCCGCGCCTGCGGCGGCGTGAGCACCACCTCGCGCACCTCCGACTGTTTGGGTCGGATGGAGATGAGCGCATCTTCCTCGGCGAGCCAGCCCACAGCGTTCATGAACAGGTCCAGGTTGGCGATGCTGCCCCGCACCGCGGTCAGCACGCTGTCGGAGACGAAATCGGCGTCCCCCAGCACCACGAGCCGCCCCTTGCCGGCCTCCGTCGTGGTCGGCTCCACGACCGCCATCAGCCCGATAGGGCCGGCGGCCTCGTCATCATCGCGTGCCACGTCGGTCGCGGTGTAGCGCGTCTCCCCCCAACTCGACGGACTCGATGAGGCCAGCAGCTGCGCCGCCCACCCCTCGGGGGGCGGCTCCACCAGCGTGATGGAGCGCGCCGTTGGGAAGAAGGAGCTGATGCCGGTTAGGTCCTTGGTGATCTGGTGGTAGGTATAGCCATCCACCAGCGGCGCGGCGATATCGCCAAAGAAGGAGCGCGCCGGGTCGATCACCAGGTCGTCGGTGAGGGTGACGCCGTACTCGGCCAGCAGGCCGCCGAGGGGGTCGTCGCCTCCCGGCTCGATCATGGCCAGCACGCTCACACCCTGGTCGATGAAGGAGCGCAGACGATCCCGCTCATCGTCGGAGAGGGGCCTGCGCGGATCGGCGATCACCAGGACGTCCAGGTCGGCCGGCACCGTGTCGGTCACCGCCAGGTTGAGCGTCTCCACGGCATAGTTCTCGGTGCCGAGCACGCCGGCCACCTGGCTGAAGCCGATCTCGTCGGCGCCATCGATGCCGCGCTCCTGGTGGCCCGTGAGAAAATACACGCCCTTGGCGCGGTCGCCGGTCACCTTGAGGAGGGCGCTCGTCAGGTCCTGCTCCTGGGCGCCGAAACAGAACTCGCGCCGCTCGCCCCGCTGAAAGACGATGGTGCCGTCGCGGCCCACCTGGAACTCCATCGCACGCCGCGGTTCCAGGTCGGGATCGACGAACTCGTACGTCAGGTGACGGCTGCGCAGGGCATACTCCTGGATCAGGTCATCCGCCTGCTGCCGGTTAAAGTGGCCGGGCGTGAAAAAGAGGGTCACATGCACCGGCTCGGAGAGGGACTCGATGATCTGCAGCGTCTGCTCCGAGAGCGAGAACTGCCTCTCGGCGGTGACGTCCCAGCGCAGCGGGTGGCGGACGCCCAGGTAGTTGAGCAGCCCGACGACGGCCACCAGGGCCACCGTCGCGACGAGCGCGTTACCGCCATAGCGCGCCCGCCGCCCCAGGAGCGCCGCCCTGGCACGCCCGGGGTTCAGCAGCACCGGCAGCACGAGCAGCACCACGCCCAACCCGCCGGCCGCCTCGATCCATACGGTGGCCTCGCCCATCACCAGGAGGGCGCCCAGGGATGCGACCACCACCACCGCGCCCAACAGCGCGCCCCAGTCGGCCCAAGAAGCGATACGCTGGCGCATGGTCACTTCCACCTCCTGGCCTCGAGCACCCGCGTACTAAAGAAGAGGAATAGCACCACGACGCTCAGGTAATAGATGATATGGCGCGTATCGATCATGCCGCGCACGAAATCGAAATAGTGATCAAAGATGGGCACGTACGCCACGATCTCGCGCAGCCCTCCGCTGACAAAGTCGGTGAGGGCGCCGCTCAGCCACAGGAGGATCGCGATTCCCATCCCCAGCACCGCCGCCACCACCTGATTCTGCGTCACCGACGAGGCGAACACCCCAATGGCCAGCAGCGCGCCCCCCATCAGGAGGAAGCCAAGGTATCCCGACAGGATGACGGGCACGTCCGGGTCCCCGATGCGCGTCAGCACCAGGGGAAAGTACCCGCTGAGAAGCATCATCAGGGCGAACACGCCCAGGCTCGCCAGGTACTTGCCCACCACCACCTCCCAGTCGCGCACCGGCGAGGTGAGGAGCAGCTCGATGGTGCCCTGGCGCTGCTCGTCGGCCAGGAGGCGCATGGTGAGCACCTGAGTCACCAGCACGAGGAAGAGCAGCGTCACCCCGTGGGTGAGGGCGTAGCGCATGGTGGCCTCGCGGGAATAGTAGAGGATGAACCCCGACATCCCGCCGAGCACCGCCAGATAGATGGCCGCCACGACGTACGCGATGGGGGAGGCGAGGTAGGCGTTCAGCTCGCGTCGCGCCACGTGATACACGTTTCGCATCTCAGCGGCCCTCCTCGTCCGACTCGGCGCCCGCGGCGACGGGGGCGACCTCAGAAGCGTCAGCGTCCTCTGCAGCGTCGGTGACCTCATCGGTGGTGAGCTGGATAAAGACCTCCTCCAAGCTCATGGAGGCGGAGCGCATCTCCAGCAAGCCCCAGCCACGATGGACGGCCATGGCGGCCAGTTCTGGCCGGGGGTCGCCGGCGCCGTCGCACACCACCTCGAACGCGACCTGCTCGGCGCCCTGCCCCAGCGGGGAGACGGCCCGGACGCCCGGGACGCCCGCCAGCAGCTCGGCCGCCTCGGGCGCCGGCTGCGCCAGCTGCAGGCGCACGCGCGTGCCCCCCTGTTGGCCCATAGTGAGCCGCTCGGGCGTGTCCTCGGCGACGATGCGACCGCGGTTGATGATCAGCACCCGCTGACACACCTGGCTGACCTCGGGGAGGATGTGCGTGCTGAGGATGATGGTGTGCTCGCCGCCCAGCCCCTTGATGAGTTCTCGGACGCTGAGGATCTGTCGCGGGTCGAGGCCGATGGTCGGCTCGTCGAGCACCAGCACGTCGGGGTCGTGCACCAGCGCCTGGGCCAGGCCGACGCGCTGCCGGTAACCCTTGGACAGCTTGTGGATCAGGCGATCCGAGACGTCACCGATGCTGCACGCCTCGAGCACGCGGTCGATGGCCCGGCGCCGATCGCCAACACGCCGGATGGAGGCGCAAAAGTCGAGGTAGTCGTAGACGGTCATCTCGCCATAGAGCGGCACCGACTCGGGCAGGTACCCGATGCGGCGGCGCGCCTCCAGCGATTGTTCCACCACGTCATAGCCCGCCACCGTGACGCTGCCGGACGTGGGCGGCATATAGCCGGTGAGGATGCGCATGGTGGTCGTCTTGCCGGCGCCGTTAGGGCCCAGGAAGCCCAGGATCTCGCCCTCGTTCACCGAGAACGATAGCTCATCCAGAGCCCGCACCGCGCCGTACTCCTTGGTCAGGCCTTGCACGGCGATCATGATGGCGTACCTCCCAGTGTGGCCGCTAAGGGCGGCCTCGTTACAGATACGGTCTCGAAAGTGCGCCCCACCCGGCTTCGCTCCCATGGTGTTGCGCAGATGCCTGGCGCTACGGCGAGCCCGCACCGGTGAGCTACTATACGAGGCGCGGCGACCCTGTCAAGCGTTCGCGGCCCATCGTTCGTCGGCAATCGTCCTTCCCGATTTGCAGTCCTTTGCCCTTGGTACTATGCTTCACGTTTGTGGATGCCCTCGCGATAGGGGCACGCTCGTGCAGGCGTATCGCTGCTGCTCCGCGACGCGGAGGGGGAGCGTTGCTGATGACCAAGCGCCGCCTGAAACGTCAGCTCGGCCTGGCGCAGGCCGTGATGCTGGGTACGGCGGGGACGATTGCCGCCGAGATATTCGTGCTCACCGGCCACGTGGCCAGCATGGCAGGGCCTGCGTCGGTGCTGGCCCTGCTCCTCGTCGGGCTCTTGTCCTACAGCCTGGCGCTAAACTACTGCGAGTTGGGGACGACCTATCCGGTGACTGGGGGCGCCCTCACGTATGTGCGCGAGGCGTGGGGCACCGGCCTCCTCGCCTACCTCGTCGGGTCTCTGGACTGCCTCTCCAGCACCTTTTACAGTGCCCTATCGGCGGTGGGCTTTGCCTACTCGCTGCGGGTCTTTGTACCCGGCCTCCCCATCGTGCCGACCGCGCTGGCCGTCACCGCCCTCTTTACGGTTCTCAACGTGATGGGCATCGGTATCGTCGGCCGCGCGCAGGTCGTCCTGGGCGGCCTCCTGCTGACCTTTCTCGGCGTTTATGTGGTGGCCGGCCTTGTCTCTCCCCTCGGCTTTCGCTGGGAGGTGTACGTCCCCGATGGCCGCTTCTTCGCCGGCGACATGGGCCGGACCGCCCTGGCGTCGCTCCTTGCCACCATGGCGTTGATCTTTAACGCCTACGTGGGCTTTGAAGTGATCGCCGACGACGCCGAGGAGATCAGCGATCCCAGCCGCAACCTGCCGCGCGCCATCCTCATCAGCCTGACGCTCATCACCGTGATCTATGTGCTCGTAGCGCTTGTCACGCTGGGCGTGGTCCCCTGGCAGGAGCTGTCCGGTTCCGAGACGGCGCTCACCGATGCCGCCGCGCGCTTTCTCCCCGGCTGGGGCGTGGCGATGATGGCGCTGGCAGGGATGATCGCGACGCTCACCTCGATCAACACGGCGATGCTGAGCGCGACGCGCGAGGCCCTCACCATGAGTCGCGACGGCATGTGGCCGCGCTTCATGGCGCGACTGGGCCGCAGGCGCACCCCCTACGCCGCGGCGCTCGTGGTGGGGGCGCTCGTGGCGCTCGTGGCCGTCATCGGGTTGGTGGATTTCCTGAGCTACATCTCCAGTTCGGGCTATCTCTTTGTCCTCTTTTGGGCCAGCCTCGCCATGGTACGGCTGCGGCGCCTGTACCCCGCGCTGCCCCGCCCGTTCCGGGTGCCCTTCTTTCCTCTCACCGCCTACCTGGCGGCGGGGACGTGCGCCGTCATCGTCGCCTTTACGGCGCGACAGGCGTTGCTGTTCGGCGCCGGCGTGGTGGCGGCGCTCACCCTGTCCTACTATGCCTACCGCCCGGTGGCCCAGGTGATCGCCGGCACCTTCCGGACACGCGCCCACGCCTCCAGCCGCATCCTCGTGCCCGTGGCCAACCCGGCCACGGCGCGCAGCCTTGGCCGCATCGCCCACGTGCTGGCGCGCTCCAGCGAGGATACCACCGTGTGCCTCCTGACGGTGGTGCTCCGGGATGCGCTCCGCAACGGCGCCGGCGAGCGCGCCATGGCGCGCCTTGGAGTACGCCAGAATCAGTTGCTGGCCGGCGTGGCGGGCGGGCTGCACAGCGAGAACGTGCCGGTCTATACCAAGGTGCGCGCCGCGGACACCGTCGCCGAGGGGATCCTGGCCGAGGTGCGCAACCATGGCAGCGACAAGCTCATCCTCCTGGGCTGGCCGGGCCCCCTGCCGCCCGATGCCCTGGCGGCAAACCTCGTCAAGGTGATCCTGCGTCAGGCGCCCACCGGCGTGGCGGTGCTCAAGGACCACCACCTTGGGCCCATTCGTCGCATCCTGGTGCCCATCGGCGGCGGCCCCCACTCACGGATGGCCGTGCGCATCGCCTACGAGATCGCCGAGGAGGAGGACGCGCGAGTGACGGCCCTGTTTTGCGCCTGCAGCCCCCGCCTGGCGGAAGAGATGGAGGACGAGTTGCTGCTCCTGCGCGAGATCATCGAGGACGAACTCGGCCACGTCCCCACGAGCTTCACCACGCGCGTGGCCAGGGCACCCGACGTGGTGGCCGGCATCACCGCCGAGATGGAGCGCCAGCGCTACGACCTGCTCGTCATGGGCGCCTCCGAGGAGGTCTGGACGGGGCGCCAGCTCTTTGGCTCCATCGACGACCAGCTCGCTGTGGAGCTGCCCTGCTCGGTGCTGCTGGTCCGCCAGCACGAGAGCGCCGTGATGGTGTGGGCGAGGCGGCAGGCGAAGCGGATCGAGCACGCCGAGGCGTGAACGGCGCGCCGTTGCATCGCCGTTGATGCTCGCGTATCATGGGGCACCACCACACACCGGAGGCCACCATGACCGACTATCGTCGAGGCGAGGGGCGCTTTGGCGCCGACCTCACGTCGCGCGAGCGCTTTGAGCGGGTGATGCACTATCAGCACGTGGATTATGTGTCACACCTCGAGTTCGGCTACTGGGACGAACTCAAGCAGGAGTGGCTGCAGCAGGGACACCTCCCCGCCTCATTCCGCCGCGCCGACGGCCTCATCCCTGACCGTCTCGTGGAGGAGTATTTCGGCGTCGAGCAGTTCGAGACGTTCGACTCCCGCATCGGCGCCCTCCCCCTGCGACGCCACGAGATCATCGAGCGGACGGCAGATCGGGTTATCTACCGTGACGGCCTGGGCGTCATCCGCCACGAGCAGACATCGGGCACGCGCACCATCCCGCATTTCGTCGAGTTCCCCATCCGCGACCGCGCCAGTTGGGTCGCATTTCGCGACGAGTTCCTCGACGTCAACCACCCCGTGCGCGTCATCGCCGAGGAGGAGATGGCCGCCAAGGAGGCCATGAGCCGCACGACGACGAACCCCGTGTCGGTCTATTTTGGTTCCTTTATCGGGTGGGTGCGCGACTGGGTGGGGTTCGAGCACCTGGCGCTCATGTCGGTGGACGACCCCGACCTCGTAGAGGAGATGGTGGCGCACCTCGCCGACATGCTGCTGGCGCTCCTCCCGCCGGTGCTCGAACGCGGAAGGTTCGACGCCGCCGCGGGTTGGGAGGACATCTGCTTCAACAGCGGGCCGATCCTGAACCCGCGCTTCTTTGCCGAGCGCATCATGCCTCACATGCGGCCCGTCATGCGCCTCCTGCGTCAGCACGGCATCGACGTCATCTGGACCGACTGCGACGGCAACATCTTGAAGCTCGTCCCGCTCTGGCTCGACGTGGGGCTGAACTGCATGTTCCCGCTGGAGGTGCACCCCGGCAACGACCCGGTGGCGCTCAAGAAGGAGTACGGGCGCGACCTGCTCATCCGCGGTGGGTTCGACAAGCTGGTGCTCCATGAGGGGCGCGAGGCGATACTGGCCGAGCTGAAGCGGCTGGAGCCGGCCGTGGCGGAGGGTGGGTTCATCCCCCATATCGACCACCGCTGCCCCGGCGAGGTGCCGTTCGACACCTACTGCTACTACACCTGGGAAAAGTGCCACATGCTGGGGTGGCCGGAGGAAAAGATCGAGGAATTCCCGGCGCTGCGGGGGTGGAGGCCGTAGGAGGTTGCGGGTTACGGGCCGTGCGTTCGGGGCAGCCCGTCGCAGGTGACAGGTTGCAGGTTACAGGGGCGGCGCTCAGGCTTGCCGATGCGGGCCGGAGCGCCGTGCATGAGCAGCAGCGCGCCTCGGCGCGCTTTCTGGCTCAGACGCGGGTTTGAACCCGCGGGCTTGTACAGGGGCAGCCCTGGCCGCAGCCCTCTGCACCGTGACCAACCACCCGCGGTGCCCGGTGAGACGCGCTCACTCACCGGCCGGGTTTCCCACCCAGCGCACCCCGCACCGGCGGCAGGCCCCGACTCCCGCCACCCTGGAGCGCGCCTCGGCGCGCTTTCTGGCTCAGACGCGGGTTTGAACCCGCGGGGGCTGCCGCGGGCGTTCTCGCCGACGCTCTAGTCGCCGCCCTACGCCCTCCGTACCGCCACCGGCGTGTCATCGCGCGGCGCACGCCGCACATAGTTCACCAGCGGCGGGCCCATGCGGTCGAAGGCGATCTCGACGCGATCACCGTCCTGCAGCGGGCCGCGATGGCCGAAGGAGAGCTTCATCGTCCCGAAAAAGTGGAGGTGCACATCCCCCGGCACGCGGAACTGGGCGTACTTGAAGTGGTGGTCCTCCATGTTGGCCAGGGTGTGGTTCATGTGCGCCTCGCCGGTGAGGAGTTCGCCCGAGTCGTAGAGCAGTTCGTCGCCGCGGGTGATACGGCAGACGCCGCGGATGTCGCTGAACGGCTCGTCGGTCACGAGTTCCGGCCCGAGGGCGCAGTCGCGCAGCTTGGAGTGGGCCAGGTAGAGATAGTTCACGCGCTCAAAAGCGTGATCGGCCCACTCGTTGCCGATGGCGAACCCCAGGCGATACGGCACGCCGTCCTCGTCGATGACATAGCAGCCCACGATCTCGGGCTCCTCGCCGCAGTCGTCGCTATAGGGCGGGATGCCGAGCCGGTCGTTGGGCCCGCGCAGGATATGGCCCGTCCCCTTGTAGAACCACTCGGGAGAGACGCCCCGCACCCCCGGCTCCGGGCGCCCGCCCGCCAACCCCATCTCGAACATGCGCTGCGAGTCCGTCTTGGGCGCCGCGGCGTCGGCGGCCGCCTTGTGCATGCTGTCGCGTTGCGCCATGCTGCCCAGGTGGGTGAGGCCCGTCCCCGTGATGAGGCAGTGGGCGGCATCCGGGTGGTCCACCGGCGGGAGGAGCCAGGCCGGGCCCTCTCCGGGGCGACGCGCCAGAAGCGCGGCATAGTCCAGCGTCGCGGCCCGCGCCAACAGGTCCGAACCGGCTACCAGGTCATCCATGGACGCGCCCGCCCGCCGTGCGGCGTGGAACACGTCCACCACGCGGCGCCATTCCGGCTGCGCCGCCGTGAGGTCGTGAACCAGGTCCCCCTCCACCGCCCCAACGCGCCGCCCGTGGGTGGCATCCATCATCTGAACGAGTCGCATGTCGGCCCTGCTCCCTTTGTGTTATGTTGCCTCGGGGTTGCCCGCGGAGGGGTTGGTCGACCGCGCAGCCGTTGGCGAGCGATCGGCCGGGGAGGCCGCAGCCACCGCCTCTGACTCATCCGTCGCCGCTCCTGCTACGTGCACGAACGCCGCCACCAGCATCGACATGATGCCAAAGATGCCGGCGGTAGTCAGAAAGGTGCTGGGCATCCCCCAAGTGTTCGAGACCGACGCCCCCACCAGCGGGCCCACCGCCCGCCCGCCGGCCTGGGCGCTGTGGGCGAACCCGTACACGGCGCCGCGCCGCGATGCGGGCGTGGCGTGCGCCAGGAGCGCGTTCGCGGTGGGCATAATGCCGCCCATAAAGATCCCTTGGATCGCCCGGAGCGCCATCAATTGCGACGGATGGGTGACCAGCGACTGGGGCACGTGAATCAGGGCGACCCCCGCCACGCAGGCCACCAGGATCACCTTCTGCCCGATCTTGTCCGCCAGGCGACCCAGTGCGATGGCCGAGAGGCTGGAACTCAGCGCCGCCACGGACATGATGGTCCCCGCGATGGTGCCCAGGTTGGGGGCGTCACCGATCAGCGATTTGATATAGAGGGACAGCACCGGGCTGAGCACGGCGATCGCAAAGCTGTTGCCCGCCAGCGTCAGCACGAGCACCATCGTGTTTCGGTTGGCGATAGCGGCCAGCGCGCCCCCCTTGGCGCGCGCGCTGCGGGGCTCGGCTGCAGGTCGGCGATGCGCGCGCTCGCGCACGAACAAGATGACGGTGATCACCGAGATGAGCATGAGGCCCGAAGACAGAAAAAAGACGTTACGGTAGCCCATCTTGTCCGCCGCGACGCCACCCACCAGCGGGCCGATGGACTGACCCACGAACTGGGCCGTCTGCATGATCCCGAGGCTGCGCCCCAGGTACTTCTCGGGCGTCTCGGTGGCCACCAGGGTGATGGCGGCCGCCACCGTGCCGGAGAAGGCGCCCTGGATCAGCCGCAGCACCACGAGGTGCGTGGGCGACTGGGCCATTCCCATCATGAAGGTGAAGAAACAGCCCGCCAGCGTGGCGCGGATCAACATCATGCGGCGGCCGTGGCGGTCGGCCAGCGTCCCCCAGATCGGCGAGGCAATCATCATCGCCACCGCGGAGCCGCTGTTGAAGGCGGCCTGCCAGGAGATAGCCTCCTCGTAGCTTGGTACGCCGAGGTCCATCATGAAATAGGGCACGAAGGGGTGGTAGCCCGAGAACCCTATCATCGTGACGAGTTGCACCCCACAAAGCACGATGAGGTTGCGTTTCCAATGCCGCATGGCCGTGGCGTCTCCTATCGGTCCCGAGGGGGCCGGACACGTTCATCAGGGGGAGTCTGCGAGAGAGGCACCGCCACAGCATACGCAGGGCGGACAACGTTGTCAACCGGCGTCCTTAGCACCTCCCGAGGTCAGCATGGGCCTCCCGCGAGCGCAGCATGTCTGTCGGGGGATCTCCAGGAGGTGCAATGGGAGGTGGCGTCAGTTGTCCATGGGGCCGCGGTACAGGCCGGCGGCGGCATCCCAGCGCCAACCCTCCGCCGTCACGCGGGCATCGAGGCGCTCCCACCCCGCGGCGACGCGGCGCTGCGTCTCCTCCCAGGAACGCACCCCGCTGGTGGCGTCGGCGGCCTCCACGTTGCAGGCGCCCACCGCCACGGCAGAGGTGAGGGCCTCCTCGGCGGGCTGGCCCCGCAACAGGCCGGTGATCAGCCCCGCCGAGGTGGCGTCACCCGCGCCCACCGTCCCCACGACCTGCACGCGAAAGCAGGGCGCCCACAGCTCCCGGCCCGACCAGGCGGCCTCGTAACCGGGCGTCCCCCGCCCCATGCCGCCGAGCGCCTCGGCTGTGCGCAGATAGAAGCCGCGATGGCCCAGCTTGATGGCCACCATGCGCGCCCCCATGGCCAGCGCCTCCCCCGCCAACGCCGAGATCTCGGCCGGCGCCAGGGCGTCGAGCACCCCCTCGGGCGCCCGCTGCAGCTCCTCCAGCCGCGGACGGTGCAGCATAAAGAGGAGTTCCTCGGCGTTGGGCTGAAAGAGGTCGACGTGCGGCAGCACGCGAGCCAGCAGGCCGCGCCAATCGGCGCGCCCGCTGGGGCCTGCCGGGTCGGGCATGGCCATGTCGAGCGAGGTGGTGGCCCCCGCCGCCTTGGCGCGACACAAGAGCGCCGCCAGCTCCTCCCCGCCGTCGGCGTACATGCGCCGCATGAGGGGCGGGTACCCCAGGTGGAGCAGGCGCGTCTCGGCGAGGAGTTCTACGGGGAGATCCTCGGGGCCAAAAGTGTTGTTCGTGCCGGGGCAATGGAGGAAGGTGCGGTCCACCCCCGGCGGATTGATGACGATGGTGTAGGAACTCGGCTCGCCGTGCGCCACTGCCAGGTGCGCCGTCAGGCGCGGGTCGCGCCGCGCCAGGAGGTCTCGCGTGATGCCGGCAATGGCGTCGTCGCCCAGGCGCGCCACGAGGCGCACTTCGAGTCCCAGCCGGTGCAGCGCCAACCCCGTGTTGGACACCGAGCCGCCGGTGGAGAGGATCGCGCCCCCCACCTCGGTGAGGCGCCCCGGCGCGAGAAAGCTCGCCGACGTCGCCACGGCAGGATCGGTGATCTGGGGGATGATGTCCACGCACAGGTGTCCGGCGGCGATGGCGTCGATCATGGTCGTGTGTCCTCGTCGTATGTGGCGGTGTGCTGCGCGCGATTATAGCACGACGCGTTGGGCGCCGGTAGTGGCGTGGCGCTCCCTACTCCCCTTGAAGCGCCCGCCCCGGAGCGGTATACTGTCCCTAGTCCGGTGTCGCCAGGCCGAGTCCCCTGCGCGCCGCATCTCTACGCAAGGAGGAGCCGTCGTGCGACGCACCTGGGTCGATTGCGCGCGCGCCGTGCGCCCGTGGGATGGGTTCGGCGTGAATTATGTCGAGGGCGACCGGCCCAAGGAGCTGCGGCTCGGCATGCGCGGCACGGCGCACACGGCCTTTGACGCCTACCGCACCGGCCCCGATGAGGCCTACCTCTCCCTCGGGCGTTACGCCGTGCACGACGGCGTCATCGCCTATGCGGCGCCGCCCAAGACGGTGACTACCTTCTTTGGGGCGTAGGGCGGGCGCCCGCCCTCGCCGGCCGCCCCAGCCATCGAGGGCCGCCGGCAGTCGTCAACCGGACGATCACAGCATGGAAGTGAGGTTACCATGGCGCTGACGAGCGAATGGGCGCGCAGGATCGACAATTGGCGCAGCGAGTTGGCCAGGCAGTGCTATCGCCCGCTGGGAGCGGTGCAGCTCGAGGGGTACACCACCCTCGACCAGATGACCGTGGACGAGGCGCGAGGCGGCCCCTTTGCGCCGATGCCGCCGGGCACGCCCTGGGGCGCCAAATGGGAGTACGCCTGGTTCCGCGCCGAGGTGGTGACGCCGCAGGAGGCTGCCGGCAGGCGCCTCGTGGTGGTGCTCGACCCGGGCGGCGAGAGCGCCGTGTATGTGAACGGCGTTGCCGCCGGCGCGCGGGATCGCCACCACCGCGAGATCACCCTGGCGACCGAGGCGGCCCCCGGCACGCGTTACGAGATCATGGTCGAGGCCTATGCCGGGCACGGCCCACAGGTAGCGGGCGTCGGGCCGGTGCCCCCCGGGCGCGAGACGGTGCCCGAGCCCCCGACCGAGCAGGTCTGTGTGGGCGCGTCGAGCTACGGCATCTGGGAGGAGGAGGTCTACCAGCTCCTCATCGACGTCGAGACGCTCCACGACGTGCGCAGCGCCATCGACCCCGACGCACTGCGGGTGGCCGAGATCGACGCCGGCCTGCGAGACTTGTCCGTGGTGGTCGATTTCGAGGTGGAGCACGACGCCTTTCTGGCATCGGTGCGGGCGGCGCGGGAGCGCCTGCGGCCCCTCCTGGAGTGCGTCAACGGCACCACGGCGCCCACCATGTACATGTTCGGCCACTCGCACATCGACGTGGCCTGGCTGTGGCCCCTGGCCGAGACGGAGCGCAAGTGCGTGCGCACCCTCTCGACGCAGCTAGCGCTGGCGGCCGAGTACCCCGAGTACCGTTACCTCCAGTCGCAGCCCCACCTCTACTATATGGTCAAGAACCGCTATCCCGAGCTTTACCGACGCGTGGTCGAGGCGGTGCGCGCCGGCCAGTTCATCCCCGAGGGGGCCACCTGGGTCGAGCCGGACACGAACGTGCCCAGCGGCGAGAGCCTCATCCGCCAGTTCCTCCACGGGACACGCTTTTTCCGGGAGGAGTTCGGCGTCGAGTGCGAGATGCTGTGGCTGCCCGACGTGTTCGGGTACTCGGGCGCGCTGCCGCAGATCATGCGTGGCTGCGGCATCCGCTTCTTTTCCACGGCCAAGATCTACTGGGCCTACCACGGCGGCGACACATTCCCCTACGTGACCTTTGTGTGGGAGGGGATCGACGGCTCGCCGGTGTACGTCAACCTGTGTCGCGACTATAACGCGCGCACCAACCCCCGCGTCGTCATCGAGCGCTGGAACGAGCGCGTCCAGAAGGACGGTTTCTCCACGCGGCTGTTCCCCTTTGGCTTTGGCGACGGCGGCGGAGGCCCCACCCGCGACCACCTGGAATACATCCGCCGCATGGGCGACCTGGAGGGGGTGCCGCGCTGCCGCATCGCCTCCCCCGTCGCCTATTTCCACGACCAGGAGGAAAAGGGCTGGCCCGATGCGCGCTATGTGGGGGAACTCTACTTCCAGGCGCACCGCGGTACCTACACCTCGCAGGCGCGCACCAAGCGCGGCAATCGCAAGAGCGAGCTAGCTCTGCGCGAGGCCGAGATGTGGGGCGCACGTTTATGCCTCACCGGCTATGCCTACCCCTTGGAGCGCATGACGCCGCCTGAAGGCCGTGCTCCCAACCAGTTTCACGACATCATCCCCGGTCTCGTCGATCCACCGCGTGTACGAGGAGGCCGAGGCCGCTTCATGAACGCGTGATCGACGCCGCGAGGAGGTGGCGGGCCAGGCCGCCGCACGTTCACCGACGCCGGCGACGACCTCACCGCGTCCAACGCGCTCTCCTGGAAGCGGAGCGCCCTGGTTCTCCCTGCCCGAGGGGTACGCCGGCGCCCTGAACGCCGCCGGCCGTCCCCTCGCCGCTCAGAGCGTTGACGGCGAGACGTACGCCGAGGCGACCCTGCCCTCCTGCGGGTGGACCACCCTGCGCCCCGCGCGTGAGGCCGGCGTCGAGACGACCAACGAGTTGTCGGCCACGCCGCGTTCACTGGAGAACGCTCCTCCTGCGCCTCACGCTGAACGACCGCGGCGAGATCACCAGCATCATCGACAAGGAGACCGCCGCGAGTGGCCGTGGGCGCCTGTAACCAGATGCGCACAAGGTTCAAGGACGTGCCCACCAACTGGGACGCCTGGGACATCGACAGCACCTACCAGCAGAACCCCGTCTCCCTCGATCAGCCCGCCGCCATCGAGGTGGTCGCCGAAGGGCCGCTCTTTGCCCAATTGCGCGTCACCCGGCCGCTGCTCCACTCGACGCTGCGACAAGAGATCACCCTGCGCCGCGGCAGCCGGAGGGTGGATTTCGACACCGAGATCGACTGGCAGGAGAGCCACAAGCTCCTCAAGGTGGCCTTCCCCGTCGACATCCACGCCGAGGAAGCGATCCACGAGATCCAGTTCGGCTACATCCGCCGCCCGACGCATCGCTCGCGCCAGTACGACGTGGACCGCTTTGAGGTGGCCAACCAAAAGTGGACCGCCCTGGCGGAGGAGAACCGCGGCGCCGCCGTGCTCAACGACTGCAAGTACGGCGTGAACGTGCTCGGCAACACCATCAGCCTTACCCTATTAAAGTCTCCGCTGGCGCCCGACATGACGGCCGACAAGGGGCGGCAGGTGTTTACCTACTCCCTCTACCTCTGGAACGGCACCCTCTTGGACAGCGACGTCGTGCGCGAGGCGTACGACCTCAATGTGCCGATCATGACGGTGTCGGGCGGCGCCGGCGAGCGCTCCCTCTGGAGCGTCGACGCGCCCAACGTGATCATCGACACGGTCAAGCCCGCCGAGGACGGCTCCGGCGACATCGTGGTGCGCCTGTACGAGGCCAAGCGCGCCGCCACCACCTGCGCGCTGCGGAGCGCCATCCCCATCGCCGCGGCGCGCCTCACCGACATGCTGGAGCGCGGCGATGAGCGCGTCGAGGTGCGAGACGGCGCCGTGCCGCTGACCTTCCGCGCCTTTGAGATCAAGACGGTGCGCCTCACGCCGGCAGAGAGATCGTCGTGACCGTGCGCACAGCAAATCGGAGGGACGGACGGCCATGACGGCAACACCACACGACTCGGCCAGCATCGACACCGTGAACGTCTGGGACAAGGTCGAGGTGACCCTCGTCGCCGCCAGACGTTATGCCAACCCCTACACCGAGGTCGTCGTCTGGGTGGACCTGGCGGGGCCGGGGTTCGAGCGGCGCGTGTACGGCTTCTGGGATGGCGGCAATACCTTTCGGGTACGGCTGCTGGCGACGCAGCCCGGCGTCTGGAGTTGGACCAGCGGGTCGAACCAGGACGACGCCGGGTTGAGCGGCCATCACGGCCGCTTCACGGCCGAGGCATGGAGTGAGGAGGAGCTGGCCGCCAACCCCTGCCGGCGGGGCATCGTGCGCGCCACCGCCAACGGCCACGCCCTCGAGTACCCGGACGGCACCCCCTTCTTCCTGCTGGGCGACACCTGGTGGGCCACGCCCACCTTTCGCTACCCCTGGTATGAGGATGACGAGCCGCGCCCCATCGGCCCCGAGATGGGGTTCAAGGACATGGTGCGCTATCGCCGCGGCCAGGGCTACAATGCCATCGCCATGCTGGCGGCGCTCCCTGCCTGGGCCAACGATGGGCACCCCGCCCAGATCTGGCTCGACGAGGCGCAGGGGCTCGGGGTGCGCGACGCCTGGCAGCAGGCGGGCACGTCCAGCGCCAAGGACATGCACAATGAGGGGGGACGCGCCTTCCTCTTCCCGGGTCGCGTTCCGGGGTACAGGGACGTCTTTCCCGATGTCGACCGCCTCAACCCGGCCTACTTTCAGGCCATGGACCGCAAGGTCGACTACTTGAACGCCCAGGGGATGGTCGCCTTTATCGAGGCGGCGCGCCGCGACCTGGGGATGGCGTGGAAGACGTTCTACGACTGGCCCGAGTCGTATGCGCGTTACGTCCAGTACGTCTATTGCCGATATCAGGCCAACAACAGCATCCTCAGCCCGATCCACTTTGACTGGACGCGCATGAGCCCCCCGGGCCGCGCGTACAACGAGCCCGCCCACCTCGTCCTCGATACGTATGGGCCGCCGCCCTTTGGCAATCTCCTCTCGGCGAACGCCGCCGGCTCCACCTACACCAACTTTGGCCGCGAGGCGCGCTGGGTGACGCTGCACCAGATCGGCAACTGGCGCGAGCACAACGCCTACTGGTACCTCACCGAGATCTATCGCGACGTCGAGCCGCCGCGGCCGGCCCTCAACGGCGAGCCGTTCTACCCGGGATGGCCGCCCAGCGGGATCGCGGGTGACAGCGTGGAGGCGGAGCGGGCCTCTCGCTCGGGGATGTACGGCAGCTTTCTCTCCGGCGGGCTGGCGGGCCACATCTATGGCGCGCAGGGGCTCTGGGGCGGCGACATCGAGCCCGAGGCGTCACCACGCATGTGGGAGTCGCTCCAGTGGCGGTCGGGCGACCAGCTCCGGCACCTGGGAACCTTTGCCCTCTCCGAGGGGGCGCGCTACCGCGACCTGGCGCCCGACAGCGACCTCGTGTACCCGCAGCGCACCGTCGAGGTGCTCGGCAACAGCGGTTGGGCGTACTGCGCGCGCACACCCGACCGCACGCTGTTCATGCTCTACTTTGAGCGCGGGCTGGCCGGGTTCGGCGGTCTGAACAACCCTCGCCGCGCCGGCATCCGCGGCGCCCTCCGCACCGGCCGCTATCGCGCCACCTGGTTCGACCCGCGCACCGGCGCCTGGCACGACGCCGGCACGCTCGCGTCGGACGAGAGCTGCCTGCTGCCCTGGCCCGAGTTTCCCGACGAGGAGGACTGGGCGCTCAAGCTCGTGGCGGTCGGCGCGCCGTAGCGGCGCCCGGCGCCTGACAGGAAGGAGCACGGCGATGAGTTCCGTGGAGAGCCACGAAGAGGTCCTGGCTGCCGTTGTGACCGGCAACCACCCGTACGACGTGCTGGGCTTTCAGCGCCTGTTCCGCGCCATGCGGGGCATCGACGCCTACGTACAGCACATCGACGATCTGGTCGCCGACACCGGGCACGTGCGGGTGTTGTACGACGTGGTGGTGTTCTACCACTTTACCCAGGAGACGCCCGACGCCGGCGACGATGCCCGCGGCCAGGAGACGCGCGAGGCGCTCGAGGAATTCGGCGATACCGGCCAGGGGATCGTGATCCTGCACCATGGCCTGCTCGCCTACCCGGGCTGGGAGACCTGGTCGGCGCTATGCGGCATCGGCGACCGCCGCTTTGCCTACCACGAGGGCCAGACGCTGCGCGTGGAGGTGGCCGATCGCGATCACCCCATCACGGCCGGGCTCGACGCGTGGGAGATGGTGGACGAGACCTATGTGATGGCCGAGCCCGATCCCGACAGCCACATCCTCCTGACAACCCAGCATCCCCAGAGCATGCGGGCGCTGGCGTGGACGCGGCAGTTCCGCGACGCGCGCGTGTTCTGCTGTGCCTTGGGCCACGACAGCAAGGCGTACGCCGACCCGAGCTTTCGCACGATCCTCGAACGCGGGATGCTGTGGGCGGCTGGCCGGCTGTAGCAGTAACCCCTCGTTCCGCTGGGCGAGGGCATATACCACACGATGGAGACCTGATCGATGCAACCCATGACCGGCGTCGAGCGCATCGGCAACATCCTCCGGCGCGAGCCGGTGGACCGGATCGGCCTGTTCGAGCACTTTTGGAGTGACACCCAACGCACCTGGACGGCGCAGGGCCACCTCCGCGAAGGAGAGAACCTGGCCGACCATTTCGGTTTTGATATGCAGACCTTTTCGCCGTTCGCGCTGGTGGCCGACCTCGACATGGAGCCGGAGGTCGTCGAAGAGACCGAAGAGACGATCCTCGTCCGCGACGGGAACGGCGCGCTGCTGCGCCGGCACAAGATGCATGACGCCACCCCGGAGCACGTGGATTTCCTCGTCAAGGATCGCACCGGCTGGGAGGAGCACATCAAGCCGCGGCTCCAGGCCGAGCGGCGCCGCATCGACTTTCGGGGCTACCGCGAGGCGAAGGAGCACGCCCGGCGGCAGGGGCGCTTTTTCGCCTGGTCGGGCGTAAACGTGTTCGAACTGATGCACCCCGTCTGCGGCCACCAGTACATGCTCATGGGGATGGCGCTCGACCCCGGCTGGGTCAAGGACATGGTGGACACATATGCGCGCGTCACCGTGGAACTCCAAGAGATCCTCTTTGCCGAGGAGGGCTACCCCGACGGCATCTGGTTCTATGAAGATATGGGCTTCAAGGGACGCCCCTTTATGTCACCCGCCATGTACGACGAGATCATCAAGCCGGGGCACGACCACACCTTTGGCTACGCCCACTCGCTGGGCCTGCCGGTGATCGTGCACTCGTGCGGCTACGTGGCGCCCCTGGTGCCGGGGCTCATCGAGGCGGGGATGGACTGCTTGCAGGTGATCGAGGTCAAGGCGGGGATGGACCTCTTGGGGCTCTACCATGACTATGGCGACGTGCTGTCGTTCATGGGCGGCATCGACGTGCGCACCGTATACCCCAACGACCGCGCCCTCATCGACGCCGAACTGGAGGCCAAGATCCCGGTGGTCAAGGGCAAGTACGGCTATGTGCTCCACAGCGACCACTCGATCCCCAACACGGTCGAGTATGACACCTACCGCTACTTTATCGGCAAGGGGTTGAGTTTGGGGACGTACTGACGTCGGGTGATGCGGCGCTCACTGTCCCCTCCCGATGGCTGGCAGTTGGCAGAGAGGGCACCCAGTCCGTCGGGGCACAACCTCGGTGCCGTGAGATCGCCGGACCTATCGCGAATCGCCCGGCGATGCTCTGGTCTGGTGAGGCCATGGCGTATCGACTGAAGAAGGCGAAACGGACATCGCACTATTCTACAGCGAAAGGAGCACACGATGGCCGAACGGTATGCGGACCGATTTCTGGTTGCCGACGGGCATTGCGATAGCCTCGTGACGCGCTGGATGCGCGACGATCCGCTGGACTTGGGCGCTACCCCCAATCCCGATGTGGACGCCATCTATCAGGTGGATCTGCGCCGGCTACGTCAGGGCGGAGTGGATTGCCTGTTTACCTTCGTCGGTGATAACAACCTAGCAGGCTCCAGCGACCTCATCGACGCCTGCTATGAGATGGAGCGCCATCACCCCGCCGATTTTGCCGTATGCACCACGGCCTCGGCGGTCCGCGCCGCTCGTGCCGCGGGCCGTATCGCGCTGGTGCTGACCATCGAGGGGCAGGCAATGTTCGCCGAGAACCTGCGCCATCTGCGCAACTGGTATCGGCTGGGGGTGCGAGTCGCCAGCATCACCCACGGCGGCGGCCGCCTTACCCATGGCCCCGAGCCTCGCACCGAGTTGCAGTACGACCGCAGCCACTTTGGCCCCATTACGCTGGAGGAGCGTGACAACCTCCGGCGGCAATCCAAGGGGCTGACGCCCTTTGCCCGCGAGGCGCTGGCCGAGATGGCACGGCTGAATATCGCCGTGGACCTGGCCCACATCAATGATAACGCTTTCTGGGAGGTGCTCGACATCGCCGAGTGTCCGGTGTGCTACACCCATGGGGCCTGCTATGCCCTCACGCCCCACTCACGGGCGCTGACCGACGATATGATGGCGGCCTTGGCTCAGAAGGGTGGCGTGATGGGCATTGCGTTCTACAAGGACTTTATCGACCTGCATGAGCCGTCGTTGGAGCGGTTGTGCGATCACTTCCTGCATGCTCTGGAGATCATGGGCCCCACCGGCGTGGGCATCGGCAGCGATTTCGACGGCACGTCGGCACTCAAACGCCCCATCCCCGAGGATGTATCGCAGATGGAGGTCCTCCTGGCGGCCTTGGCTGAACGCGGTCTGTCCGATGATGTTCTGCGTGGCATCGCCGGCGAGAACTGGCTGCGCATGCTGCCGGCCTAGGGATGGTCTTCACCGCGGCACTCATTCACCGGTGCGTCTGGTCTCACAGGGCGTCGCCTTGCCGGACCACCCGCTGAGCGAGTCGGCGCAGGCGGACCTGGCCGAGCACACGGCTTTGCCAAGCCCGCCTGCGCGGACTGGCCCCCATCATCTCTGCACAGACCACTCGCTCACGGCGGCCTGTGACCCGGCACCGGCAACCTGTCACCTATTCGGTGGGAGGAGTCGGTGTGCATCACCTCGTTACCTCCCACCCCTGGGCACGCCCGTCGCCAGCCGCCTACTTGGCCGTGAGCAGCCGGGCGTTCACCGCGACCTCGACGCCGGTCAGTGCCCGGGAGACCGGGCAGTTCTTGCTCGCCTTGTCGGCGAATTCCTGAAACGTCGTCTCGTCCAGGTCAGGGACCTCCGCCTCGCACTCCAGCACCACCCGGGTGATGCGCGCTCCCCCGGCGCCCGTCTCCAGGTGCACGTGGCCGGTGGTGTGGATGCGCTCGGGCACGTGCCCGGCCCGCGCCAGGTCCCCCGCCAGGGCCATCGAGAAACACCCCGCATGGGCCGCGCCGATCAGCTCCTCGGGGTTGGTGCCCCGGCCCTCCTCAAAGCGCGAGGCGTAGGTGTACTCGCCCTCGTAGGCGCCGCTGCCAAAGCGCATCGTGCCGCGCCCTTGTCTCAGGTTCCCGCGCCACTCTGCTTCCGCCGTCCGTTCTGGCATCGCTCACCTCCTGCGCTACCATGGCGCCGGCCCGACGCCGGTGCCTCTCTTAGTCTAGCGCAGGATGCCGCCGCCGTCTACGACAAACGTCGCACGGGCTCTGTCACCTCGGACACCCGCCAGCATGCGGCCCCCTCGCGCAAACGCCGTGCCTAGCGCTCGCTACCATACCTCTCGCCCGCCGCCGGCTCCACATCGCGCCCACCGAAGCGACAGACGCGCGCCTCGCGCCGGATCCGCTCTCCGCAGTACGGACAGGGCACCCGGTCGCGGCGCAGCAGCCACGCGATGACTAGGACACTGACAGCGATGATGATGGGAACCGCACAGAACATACTCAATATAAGCGTTCGATCCGGCCTATGTTGGCCATCTCTCTCTCCGATCCGGTGTGTCAGCCGTGACGATCTCAAGCACTTTGCCTGTCTCAACCCGCTTCACGCTGAGTATTGCCCTTTTCTCCAACGCGTGTACTCTATCTGCAAGGCAAGCATGATAGGGGGCGACACTATGCGCAGTGTGCATATCCGCGAAGCCAGTCAGCGACTCGCCGACCTGGTGGACGCAGCCGTTGCCGGGGAGAGCGTATACATCGAGAAGGAGCCAGGCCGGGTTGTGCAGCTGGTTCCCGTAGAGAAGCCGTTGCGCCATCCTCGCTTCGGGAGCGCCAGGGGCCTCGTCATGATCCGCGAGGATTTTGACGAGCCTCTCGCTGACATGGCAGAGTACGAGCCATGATGCTCCTCCTCGACACGCACGCCTTCCTCTGGTTCATCGCCGGCAGCAGGGAGTTGGGCGGCACGGCGCGATCTCATCGAGGACCCCAACAACGTGCCTCTCCTCAGCGTTGCCAGCCTATGGGAGATGGCCATCAAAGTCAGCCTTGGCCGCCTTTCGCTTGGCCAGGCTTTTGATACGCTGATCCCTGAACAGCTAGCCTTGAACGGAATCGACTTGCTGCCAATCAAGCTGGAACACACGTCGGCGGTGGCATCCCTCCCGTACCGCGGCCACAGGGATCCCTTTAGTCGCATGTTGGCGGCTCAGGCGGCAGTTGAGGGGTTGCCCATCGTCAGCCGAGATAGCGCCTTCGAGATGTATCGCATCCAGCGGCTCTGGTAATCGGGCCAAGTCGTGGCCCTACCGTGCCCCACACGCCTGCAGGCAGGCCTGCATGTGGCCCCGCGCCTCGGCGGCGATCACGGCGCACTGGATCACGTCGTACTCTTTCGCGCCGATCACCTCCAGATCCAAGGGGCCGTTGTAGCCGTGCTCGTGTAGCACCCGCACGTACCCCACGAGGTCGATATCGCCCCGACCGTTGGCCTGCATCTCGGGCTTGCCGGGGCCCTGCTGCCGCCCCTTGCAGTCACGGATGTGCACGTGCTTGACCCGGCCGATCACCGCCGCGATCGCCTCCACCGGGTTCTCGCCCGCCCGGTAGATGTGCGAGGGATCCATGTCGATGCCAAAGGCGGGCGAGGTGACCAACTCCATGGCGCGCAGCGTGGTGGGCGTGTCGTGGATGCAGGCCCCCACGTGCGCCTTGACGCACAGCGTCACGCCATAGCGCTCGGCCATGGCAGACAGGCCGTTCAACGAGTCGATGGTCTGTAAGAAACTCTCCTCATCGCCGGCCTTGCCGCCGGGCCCGCAGTTGATGATGGGGATGCCGATCTCGACGGCGGCCTGGAAGGCGGCCTCCATGCGCGCCGGGTCCCGCGACGGCTGCTCCATGGCGAGGGGTTCGAGCCCGTACTCTCGCGCGAGGCGCTTGACCTCGGGCGCGATCTCGCGCCAACGATCCAGCACCAGGTGCTGACTCATACCGTCGATGGCCGACACCTCGATCCCGTCGTAGCCGGCCATAGCGATGCAGCGAAAGGCGGTCTCCATGTCATGCCCGCCAAAGAGCACCGAGTTGGCGCCGAGTTTCATAGGATCATCCTTTCCGATAGGGTGACGGTGGGACGCGGATAAACGCGCACAAGAGACAAGCGTTGCAGGGTACAGGTTGCAGGTTACAGGCTTCAGCGAGTGGTCTCTCTGTGTCCTGTAACCAGCAACCTGTACCCTGTAACCGTCGCCATTCTCGGTCCGCGTTCATCGGCGTTTTCCGCCTCGTTAGCGCACGTACTCTACCGTCTCGTTCTCGAGGGACACGATGGCGGCCGCGAGAACCTTTTGCGCCGCCAGGCCGTCGGCACCCGAGCCGTCGATCTCGTCCGGCGCCACGCCCTCGCTCACCTGCTCGAGAAAGCGGTGGATGCGGTTCTTGAAGGTGTCGTTGAAACTCCCCATGCCGCCAAAGATGGGGTTGGTATAGACCGTCTTTTGCAGGTTCCCGGCCGGGTAGAGCGTCAGCTCGCGGAACATGTCCTCCAACACGAAACGTCCGCCGGTGCCGGCCACCTCGCAGCGCTCCATGGGGTGCCCGCGCTCGATGTCATAGCTGCCGGTCAGCGAGCCGACCACGCCGTTCTTGAAGCGCATGTTAAACTGGGCCGTCGACCAGATCTTGCGCCCCGGCGCCTTGAGGGCAAAGCACTGCACCGCCTCGATGTCGCCACAGTAGTAGCGCATCACGTCCACCGTGTGGGGGTGGAGCGCCTTGAGCTGAAAGTAGGGCGAACTCTCCCGCGGGTTCATGATCCACATGCTCATATTCATAAAGAGGAGGTGCCCGAGGCGCCCCTCGTCCACCCAGGACTTGGCCAGGCGCGCCGCCGGCGTGAAGCGGTGGTTGAGGTTGATGCCGTAGCAGACCCCCTTCTCGCGGGCCTTGGCCACCATCTCCTCCGCCTTGGGGATCTCGTTTGAGATGGGCTTTTCCCCCAGGACGTGGCAGCCCGCCTCCAGCGCCTGCATGGTGGGGAGATAGTGGTCGCTGCTGTACTCGTAACCGCCCGTGGCCACGCTGCACACGTCCGGCTTGAGCCGGCGCAGCATGTCGGGCACGTCATAGTAGGCCGTGACGCCCAGGCGCGCGGCGGCGGCATCGGCCCGCGTCTTGTCGATATCGCACACCCCCGCCAACTCGGCCAGCGGGTCAGCCTTGTGGATGTCGGCGTGGAGGTTGCCGATCGCTCCCAGTCCGATGACGCACACGCGCAGTGTCACGTCAGGCCTCCTTCGCAGTTATGGGTTGTGGGTTTCGAGTTCCGGGTTGCGGGTTACGGGTGCAGCGGTGGCAGGTGACAGGTCGCAGGATACAGACTGCAGGGAGACCACTCGCTGATGCTTGCAACCTGCAACCTGCAACCTGTAACGCCCGCCCGCGCGGCCCGCAACCGCCCTAGACGCTCACGACATCGCCCGTCTCCCACGACGTGATGATCCCCTCGATGATGGTCTGCACCTTGAGGGCGTCCTCGCCCGAGGCGTCGACCTGTTCGGGGGCGGCGCCCTCGAGGTTCTGGCGGATCCAGCGGTCGATGCGGCTGCCAAAGGTCTCGCCAAAGGCCATCATGCCGCCCACATAGTCGTAGGTCACCGTCTCCTGCGACCGGCGCGGGTAGAAGGTGAGGTGCTCGCAGGCATCCAGGAGCACGAACCGCGCCTCGGAGCCCATCACCTCGAGGCGTTCCAGACCATAGCTGCCGCCGGCGTCATAGCTGCCGGTGAGATGGCCGATGACGCCGTTCTTGAACAGCAGGTTCACCTGCACGTTCGACCAGATCTTGCGCCCCTTCCCCTTTTTGAAGAAGGCCTGCACCTTGTCGACGTCGCCGGCAAAGTAGCGCATCACGTCGAGGGAATGGGGGTGCAGCGCCCGGATGTGGAACCACGGCGAGGTCTCGTTGGGGTTGTTGATCCACATGGTCATGTTGATGATATTGATCTCGCCGAGCTTGCCCTGGTCGAGCCACTCCCGCGCCATGAGCGCCGCCGGTGTAAAGCGATGGTTCAGGTTGATGCCATAGCGCACGCCCTTGGCCTTGGCCAGGGCCACCATCTCTTGCGCCTCCTCCAGGTTATTGGAGATCGGCTTCTCGCCCAACACCGGCACCCCCGCCCGGAGGAGTTCGACGGTCGGCGCATAGTGGTCGCCGCCGTTCTCCACCCCGCGGGTGCACATGCTGGCGGCGTCGATGGCCATCCCGCTGGCCAGCAACTCCTGCACCGAGTAGAACGGGCGCGCCCCAAAGCGCTGGGCGGCGGCATCCGCCTTGGCCCTGTCGATGTCGCACACCGCCACCAGCTCGGCGTCGGGGTGCTTGTCGTACACCCCGGCATGGATGGTGCCGATGTTGCCTACCCCTACGACGGCTACTCGCAACGGCATGAGCGGGTCTCCTTCCTGTGTCGTCTGCCATGAGGGGCCGGCGTCGACCGGCCCCACCGTGATGGTCGTATGTGGTGGCGTGCCTCAGTTGTCTTCCTTCTCGGGTTCCACGGGGCCGGCCTGGAGCCGCGCGGCCTGGTTCGGATCCCCGATATGCAGCGTGTCATAGGCCTGCTGCGACGAGGTGAACGGCCCGACCCCCTCGTGGCCGTGCCAGTCCCCCTGATGGTGTATGGGGTTCGGGAGCCCCGTCTCCTCTTCGCGGCGCGCGATCCAGGCGTCCATCTCCTGCCGGAGGTGCGCCACCACGTCGGGGTGGCTTTCGGCGAGGTTCACGTTCTCCTCGGGGTCCTCCACGAGGTTGTAGAGCTCGACCTCCGGCTTGAAATGGAAATCGGGCTCCAGCGCCACGATGAGCTTCCACTCGGGCGTGCGCCAGCCATGCTTGCGCATCCAGGTGCACTCGGTGATATAGAAGGAACTCTCGTGCGAGGCCACCTCCCCGCGCGCCATGGGCATGAGGCTGCGCCCGTCAAAGGCGATCTCGGGCTCGGGCTGGATGTCGGCCAGGTCGAGGAGGGTCGGGACGAAGTCCTTGTGCTGGTTGAACCCGCCGACCCGGACGCCGGCGGGCACCTTGCCCGGGTAGCGGATGATGAGCGGCACGTGGAGCGTCGCGTCGTACAGCCCGTGGTGGTCAAAGTAGCACTCGTGGTCGTACAGCGTCTCGCCGTGATCCGAGTTGATCACCACGATGGTGTTGTCCAGGATACCGCGGCTCTCCAGCGCCGTCATGATGGCGCCGATGGAGGAGTCCATGTAGGCGACGGCGCCGTCGTACTGGGCGATGACATAGTCCTTGTCGGTGATCCCCGGCGGCATCCAGGTGGCGAAAAAGTCGCGGAACGGCTTGAACGCCATCACCGGTTCCATCGACTTGTTGCGGGGGTTCGTCTCGTTGCCGTGGTAGAACAGGCGCTCAAAGGGCGCCGGCGGCAGATAGGGCGCGTGGGGGTCCATGTGCCGCAGAAAGAGAAAGAAGGGGTCGCGCGCCCTGGCGAGGCGGTCCAACTCCGGCAGCGCCACGGCGTTGAGGTTCTCCGCCTTGGGGCTGCGCCCCTCGTTCCAGCTCCCCCAGCCGGGGAAGGTGAGGTAGGTGTTAAACCCCCGTGAGGCGGGGTTGCCCGAGAACCCCACGCAGGTGGTGGCATAGCCCGCCTCCTGGATGATCTCGGCCAGCGTCTTGGCCTCGGGGCGGAGCGGCCCCTTGTGGCGCAGCGCCACCACTTGGGTGCCAAAGCAGTCCATGCCGGTGAACATCGACGCATACCCGCTGGTGGTGGGGATATGCGGGCTGTAGGTGCGCTCGAACAGCGCGCCCGCCTGGGCAAAGCGGTCGATGTGCGGCGTCGTCAGACGGGGGTAGCCGTAGCAACTCATATGATCGGCCCGCAACGAGTCGATCCCCAGTAGCACGATGTTCGGTTTGCGCCTGCGTGGCACGACAGCCTCCTTCGGGCATTGGACTGAGGGCGGCGTCCGGCGCCGCCCTACACGTCATCGGATCGACGGCCGGTAGCAGGTAACAGGCTCCAGGTTACAGGCGCCAGGCGCGCCCTGCTTATGTCAAGGGCAGTCACTCACGGTAGCCTGTAACCTGAAACCTGCAACCTGTTATTCGTCAGGCTCACACACAACCGCTTCCATCATACGCGCAACCCATAACCCACAACCGCCCCGCGCCTATACCGCGCCCTCCTCCCGCAGCCGCCCGATCTCCTCGGCCGAGTAGCCCAGTTCGCCCAGCACCTCCTCGGTGTGCTCGCCGAGGAGGGGCGGATGGCGGCGGTACGTGGCCGGCGTATCGGAGAGGCGCAGCGGCGACGCGAGGGTGCGCAGCGTTCCGGCGGTGGGGTGGGGCTGCTCCACCACGAAACCGCGCGCCGCCATGTGCGGGTCGGCGAGCATCTCGGGGACCTCATAGATCGGCCCGCAGGGAATGCCGGCCTCCCGCAAGAGGGCGAGCCAGTCGGCGGCGGGCCGGGCGGCCAGGCGCCGCTCGATCTCGTCGCGCATGGCGTCGCGTCGCACGACGCGCTCGCGGTTGATGGCAAAGCGCGGGTCGTCGCGCAGCTCCGGCATCTCGAGCACGTCGCAGAGGCGCTGCCACAGTGACTCGCTGGCGCAGGCAATGATGAGATAGCCGTCCTGCGCCCTGAAGGTGCCGTAGGGCACGATGGACTGATGGTCATTGCCCAGCTTGGGTGGTGGGTTGCCGCTCAGAAGGTAGGCGGCCGCCTGGATGATGGTCCACCAGGCCTGGGACTCGACCAGCGACAGGTCCAGGTATTGGCCGCAGCACGTCCGCTCGCGCACGTACAGCGCCGCCAGCACGGAACTCAGTCCGTACATGCCCGTGGCGAGGTCGGCGATGGAGGCCGGATAGCGATAGGGGGGCGCGTCCAGCGGGCCGGTGAGGGGCATCAGCCCCGCCATTCCCTGGGCGATGATATCGTACCCCGGCGTCTCGGCGGCGGGCCCCGTCATGCCGAATCCCGTGATGGAGCAGTAGACGATGCCAGGGTTGCGCGCCGCCAGGCCGGCGTAGTCGATGCCTATCCTTCGGCGATAGCTCTCGCGCCGTTCGTTGGTGATCAACACGTCGGCGCCGTCCGCGAGGCGCCGCAGCACCTCCGCGCCTCCTTTGGTGCGAAAGTTGCAGGTCAGGCTGCGCTTGTTGCGGTTCACCGCCATATAGTAAGAACTCTCGGACCCCGCGAACGGCGGCCCCCAGCCGCGCGACTGGTCGCCGCCGTCGGGGCGCTCGACCTTGATGACGTCGGCCCCGAGATCGCCCAATAGCATGGCAAGGAACGGCCCCGCCAGCGCCTGCGTGATGTCGACGACCCGAATCCCCTCCAAGGCGGCCCGCGGCGGACCGCTATCACCGGTCATGCGTCCCTCCTTGATGCGCTATGAGTGTCGATCTTCGGCCGCTGCGCCGGCTCCCCCCGCCGCGACGCAGTCTAGCCTCGTGGGACGACGGCCGTCAAGGCGGCGCACGGCCATCGCGTCCCGAATGAGGTACGTAGTGGCGCGCTTACGCCCTCTTTACGTGTGTAGGGTGCGGTGCGGGTATAATCAGGTAGCGACCCGATAGCAGGCAGTGATAGGAGCCGAACGACATGCGCCTGGACACACGCGCCTCGGCGCGATTGCTTCGCGTCCTCGTGTTGGCTTTGCTCGCGTCCCTCGCAGCGTCCCCACCGGCGGCGCGCGCTCAGGATCCCCCGTGGGTCGAACCACGCGCCCTGAACATCGTCGACATGGCGGGCCAGGTGCCCGACGTCGCCCTCGAGGGGGCGTTCGTGACGGCGAACTCGCTGGGAGGGATCTCGCGGTTCATCGCCTCCCGTGAGACGGCCGACGGGCTCGAGATCGACGTGCTGATGAACACCCGCCGCATCCCAAGCAACGGCGGCTGGCTCACCAGGCTCCCCCTCCTGGGTCAGCGCCCCTTTGCCGACCACATGAGCAGCGCGGCGCCCGCGTCGACGCTCTTTCTGTTCGAGAACGGCCAGCCTCTGGCGGCCGAGCCTCAGCGGATCAATTATCTCGAGCCGGCGCTGGCGCCCCCCAGCGAGGGGGCTGATGTGGCCGACCGCTATCCTGACCTCGAGCGGCTCCTCGCGCCGCCGGAGCGCGACGGCCTGGGCATCCGCCTGCCGGCCAATTGGGGCGGCGAACTGGTCATCGAGGGCGACCATCCGGTGATCACCGGCACGTTCCGCGTGTCGCCCACGAATGTGCCCAGGGTAACCCTGCTCGGCACGCAAGAGGCGACCTTTCAGTCGTTCATCGGCCCCTTCAACCCGGGCGACGAGGGAGGTTTCGCCAACGTCATCGCACAGATTCACGAGCACTGCGGCACCGACCTGCGCCATCCGCGCATCCCGCTGAACATCCCCGCGGGGGCGAACTATGTGCTGTTCATCTATCCGCCGCAGCCCGCGGACCCCTACGACGTCGTGCCGCCGGCCAACCTCGATCGTCCCACGTCGGGCACGCTGCGGCTGGCGCCCGATGAGGGCATGCTGTCGATCAACCTGGTCCATAGCGGGGGGTTCCCGCTGCGCGTGGCATGGCAGGAAGCCGATCAGGTCCTGTGGGGGGACGAGATCCCGGGCATGCCCAACCCGCCGCCGTCGGAGCGATTCCTCTCCCTCCTGCCGCCCATCGACCGCTTTACGCCGCCCGAGATATTCATCCCCGCGGGGGTAGAGTTCGACCCCTGCTTCCTGGAGGGGACCTGCCCGACGGACCTCCTCGACCGGATCTGCAGCACGACCATGCCGATCCGCGTCGTCTATCTCGCAGTACAGACACCGACCAGCGGCGAGGGGCTCACCGTGCTGCCGCTGCGCATGGCCGACGACGACTGGGCGCCCGCCGGCAACGACGGCTTGATGGCGCCCGCGGCAAGCCCGGCGCTCAACCAGGATCAGGCCGTGGTGCACCTGCCGTTCATCTTTGGCCCGCCCGCGCCTCCGCCCAGCGGCGAGCGCCCGTTGGGCGTGTTCGATAGCGCCACGGGCCGCATGGTGGGCTATGTCCCCTGATGCGGAGTGAGCCGCGTCCGGTGCCGGACGCGGCCCACTTCCCTACCTCCACGCTGGGCGCAAAGGCATCGAGGTCGCCGGCCTCCGGCACATAGGTGAGCAGCGAGGGACGGGCGCCGCCCTCGGGCAGGAGGAGGACGGCCTCGTCGGTGACTTCGAGCCCGCCGGAGGTCACCCAGACGCCGTCCGCTCCCTCGGCAACGCCGTGGTGTCGCGCCAGCAAAGTGAACCCCTGCGGGTCGATGACATCGACGACACCAGAGACGCCATCGGTGCCGACCGCCACGAGGCTTCCGCCCGCCTCGGCCAGGTCGGTGTAACGGGCTCCGCCCACGGCCGCCTCGCGTGCCGGCCCGTCTTGCGCGGGCCACACCAGCCAGAGCGCCCCGTCGCGCGTCACGCCATAGAGGCTGCCATCGCCGCCGGCCGCCACGGCCGCTATGTCACGCGCCGCCTCGCGGCGCTCACGCACCTCGAGCGTCCGCGCATCGACGCCGACGAGCAGCGTTCCGGCGGAATCGCCTCCCCGCGTCAGGGGCACCCACACGAGGCCGCCGCCAACGTCGATGCCGCCCACCGAGATGGTCCCCTCCTCGGCGAGGGCGCGCACCTGGGCGATGCCATAGGAGGCGCGGTCCACCTGGTAGAGCACGGCGGCCCCGGCGCCATCGTCCCAGGCGGCCACGTAGAGGTGTTCGCCCTCCGCCGCCAGCCCGCCAAGGGCGCCAATGTCGAACATCAGGGGCCGGCTGAGCTGCAGATGCAGCCCCTCAATGCCGGCCGGCGGCCGCGCCACTGTGGGAAGAGGGGCGGATGAGAGCACCGCCGCGGCGGACTCTGGGGTGAGGGGCGTCTCGAGTGGCGGCGTCGGCGACGCGCCGGCGGCGACGGGATGCGCATCGCCCGGCACGGCCGCCGCGTCGGGAACGACGCCACAGCGCCGCATGGCCGCGACGATGACGTTGGCCAGCACGAACAGCGCCACGACGGTGATGATGAACGACTTGAGGCGCACGGTATCCCCCGAGGCGTGTGTGGTGAGGTGGCTTGCTGGGCGAGGATTGTACCATCGGCGATGGGGCGTGTCCATGCTCGTGGGGAGCGTGTCGACCGAGCGCCGCCGGCACGACCCGCCGGCCAAGGCCGGCGGCCAAGCCTCCAAGCGCGCCAAGGCGCGCTGTGCCGGCCCGCCTCAGGGGGCTGGCATGGGAGCCGGGGTGCGCGCAGCCGGCGGTCGGCCAACCCACCCCACTGCCAAACGCCGGCGGCTGAGCCTAAGCGCGCCGTGGCGGGCTGTGGTCCGGCCCGCTCTGGCGAGGCGGATTCCGCTTGCCAGCACACACGGCGAGGGCTAGAATGCCGCGTCTGCAGTCGCTGCAGTCGCAGCACACGTGTGGGCGCGCACCGCCCTGGGGGAACCATGACCATCGCCGCCGACCGTCTGCCCCGCCGCGCCAAGATCCTCTATGGTCTCGGGGACACGGGGTTCAGCCTCACCAGCACGCTCATCGCGGTGTACTTCCTCCTCTTTCTCACCGACGTGGTGGGACTGCGCCCGGCGCTGGCCGGCCTCGTCATGATGATCGCTCGTCAGTGGGACTGGATCAACGACCCACTCATCGGGCACATCAGCGACCGCACCCGCTCCCGCTGGGGACGCCGGAGGCCGTTCCTCCTGTTTGGCGCACTGCCGTTCGTCGTGGCGTTCGCCATGATGTGGTGGCGACCTCCCATCGAGGGGCAGCTCGGGCTCCTGATCTACTATGGCGCCGCCTACCTGCTCTATGATACGGCGGCCACCTTTGTCTACATGCCGTATTTCGCCCTCACCCCCGAGTTGAGCCCCGACTATGACGAGCGCACCTCGCTGACGGCCTATCGCATGGCGTTCTCGATTGTCGGGGGGCTGGTGGCCTTTACCGTGCCGTGGGCCATCGTGGGCGCCTTTCGCCCGGAGAACGCCGGGCGGGTGTGGCTGAACGGCGTCGTCTTTGGGATCCTCAGCGGCATCGGGCTGCTGGTCACGTTCGTCGGCACCCGCGAGCGACCCGGCGCGGCCAAGATGTCCACGCCCTCACTGCGTCAGTCTCTGCGCGCCGCATTGCGTAACCGCCCCTTTGTCGCGAGCATGGGCATCTTTATGCTCACCTGGCTGGCGGTGGACGTGGTGCAGGCGGTGCTGCTCTACTTTTTGCGGTACTGGCTGCACATGGAGGACAGAGCGACGCCATCTTTGGCGCCATCTTTGTGACGGCGTTGCTGGTGCTGCCCCTGTGGGAGTGGGCGGCACGGCACACGAACAAGCGCGTCGCGTACGTGATCGGCATCGGGTTCTGGGCGGCCGTCCAGATCGTCATGGTGCTGGTGCGCCCCGGCACGCCGGCGGCCATCGTCCTTGGCCTGTCGGCGCTGGCGGGGGTGGGGGTGTCGGCCGCCCACGTGCTCCCCTGGGCGATGATCCCCGACAGCGTCGAGTGGGACGAGGTGCACACCGGCGCCCGCCACGAGGGGGTGTTCTACAGCCTCGTGATGCTGGCGCAAAAGGCAGCCACCGGCCTGGCGCTCCTCGGCATCGGGCTGGCGCTGGACTGGGCGGGCTATGTCCCCAACGCCGCGACGCAGACCCCCGCCGCCTTGAACGCCATCCGCGCCATGACGGGCCCGGGCCCTGCGCTCTTGCTGTGCGGCGGCATCGCCTTTGCCCTCGCCTACCCCATCGGCCGCGAGGCGCACCGGGAGGTCCGCGAGGAGTTGGCGCGACGCCGCTCGACGGCATAGGTCGCGAGGCGGGCCCCGCGCGCACAGCGTGCGGGCGCTACACCGCCGGCCGGGACCTGGTTGGCGCCCGCCGGCATGGCGCCCGCATGCCCAACCGTCCCGCGGGGCATGTAGGGGCCGCACGCCTGTGCGGCCCGCCTCCGCTCGGCCAGACGTCGGCGCAGCGTCGCGGCATGGGTCCGCCCACTGCAGGCCCCCGCGCGCACCGGCGTGCGCGCGCTACACCGCCGGCCGGGGCATGGCTACGGCACACTGCTATGGTCCACGCATGATCCACCGTCCGCCCGGGGTGTAGGGGCCGCACGCCTGTGCGGCCCGCGTCGCCCGCATCGGTTGGTGCTCGCTACGGCGCGTCGCCCACCTCCGGCTCGGTGGCGGGAAGCAGTTCGAACAGGTACGCCCCGTGGCTGCGTAGCGTGGCGGCAAAGGTGACGCTGCCACTCCCATCCGCCGACAGGTCGAATAGGCGCTCGCGTCGCAGGCGCGCCGCCTCGAGCAACGCCTCCCTCTGGGCGGCGTCGGGCGACTCTGGCGCCCCCATGCGCTGCCAGGCGGTATGGGCATTGGCCGACTCGGCGTCGACGGCCGAGCGGTACGCCTCGTAGCGCCGCCCCGGCTCGAGCCCAGCCACCGCCACCGTCGCCGCGGTGGCGGCGTGCACGTCCCAATCGTCCTGGTGGCTGACGAGGAGGACGCGCAGCGCCCCACGCTCATCCAACGTCGCAATACCCGACACGTCGGGCGGCGTCTCGGGGCCGTCGGCGCCCTCCTGCGCCAGGGATTCGCCGGCGGCGTCGCTGGTCAGCGCCACGCGAGCGCCCCGCAACTCCCCGAGCAGCCGCAGGGCGTTGAGCACCGGCTTGTCCACGCCGTTGGTGCTCAGGGTGCGCAGCCCCTCAAAGTAGCCGCGATCCTCGAACTGGAACGCCCAGGTGAGCATGGCGTCGACCCGCGGCCCGCGGTTGTCGGCCAGGTCGACGAACTTGCAGGCCGTGGCGCCGACATAGCTGGCATAGTACTCGCTGTTGCGATAGGCGAGGTTGGGATTGTCGCGCGTCGTGCCCGCCGCCCAGCCATCGGGATCGCACTCGGACAGCACCACCTCGTGGCCGCGCAGCTCGGGCAGGTCGGCGATGATCTCTAGGCCGGCGGCCACGTGTCGCGCCAGGGTATGGAGGCTGGGCGTCTTTTTCGGCGCGCCAGGCTCGGTGCCATAGCCGCCGCCCTTGGTGTGAAAGCTCACATAGTCGAGGCGCGTGCCCCGAGCGCCGGTGACCGCGTTGACGCCGCGCGTGCAGTGCTCGAGAAAGGTGCGCAGGAAGGCGCCGGCCGCCGGTCGACCGGGACTGGTGGTGCCGGGCCCACCTACCTTGGCGTGCGGGATGGCCGAGAGCAGGCCGGCCACGGTATAGTCGTAGAGGCGGCAATACTCCTCCACCGTGCCGCGCCAGTAAAAGATGTCCGGCTCGTTCCACAGCTCCCAGTACCAGCGGCTCACCTCGCGCAGGCCATAGCGCTCCAGGCAGTGGGCCGCCAGGACACGCACCAGGTCGAGCCAGCGGCTGTAATCGCGCGGCGGGTAGCCCCACCCCTCGGCGCGGGCGCCCTCGTACGCCGTGCCGGCGGGCGCCGACGTCAGAGCCTGGGGCATGAACCCCAGCTCGACGAATGGGACGCAGCCGCACGCGACGATGGTGTCCATGATGCGGTCGATGATGTCCCACGAATAGACCGGCCGCCCGCCCTCGTCCTCGGTGTAGACGTTGGAAAAGCCCCACTTGGGCGAGCCGGCGCCCTCACCGTTGCACAGCAAAAAGTGGCAGCGGATGTAATAGGGCGCGTCGCCCAGACGGCCCAGCTTGGCCAGCAACGCGCGTCCGTTGGGCGTGTAGGTATAGTTCGGCTCGTCGTAGCCGACGTAGGTCCAGATGTGGCGCAGGGGCGTCTGCAGCGTCGCGTCCACGCGCACCCGCGCGGTATGCGATGGCCGGTCGATGCCGGTGGTCATGGCGCGTCTCCTTTGGCATTGCGAATGGGCGAGGCCCGCGTGGCCGCCGATTCGGCCTGACACCCGCAGGTTAGCGCAACGCGGTCGCCGCGGCAAGCGTAATGAGACCGAGCGGGAAGGCGCCCCGTTCTTGACAGCCCACCCCATCGCGCCTATCGTGAATTCACGTGGTGCCGCGCCCGCTCGCGCGCCCGTCCGCCCGGCGTTGACCTGCCGGGCTACGCCAGAGGTCGGCCCCTCACGGGGCCGGACGGAGCCCCGCAGGGGCTTCCATCTAGCGTAGCCGGAGGGCTTGAGCCCCCGGCGCCACGCCGGATGTGATCGCCCGGCGCCCGCTCGCGCGCCCTCCGCCCGGCGTTGAACCGCCGGGCTATGCCAGACATCGGCCCCTCACGGGGCCATCGCCGCCCCGCAGGGGCTTTCATCTAGCATAGCCGGAGGGCTTGAGCCCCCGGCGCCACGCCGGCGTGATCGCCCGGCGCCCGCTCGCGCGCCCACCCGCCCGGCGTTGAACCGCCGGGCTACGCCAGACGCCGGCCCCTGCGGGGGCCTGGACGGAGCCCCGCAGGGGCTTCCATCTAGCGTAGCCGGAGGGCTTGAGCCCCCGGCGCCACGCCGGCGTGATCGCCCGGCGCCCGCTCGCGCGCCCACCCGCCCGGCTTGAACCGCCGGGCTATGCCAGACATCGGCCCCTCACGGGGCCATCGCCAGCCCCGCAGGGGCTTTCATCTAGCATAGCCGGAGGGCTTGAGCCCCCGGCGCCACGCCGGCGTGATCGCCCGGCGCCCGCTCGCGCGCCCACCCGCCCGGCGTTGAGCCGCCGGGCTACGCCAGACGTCGGCCCCTGCGGGGCCGGACGAGCCCCGCAGGGGCTTCCATCTAGCGTAGCCGGAGGGCTTGAGCCCCCGGCGCCACGCCGGCGTGATCGCCCGGCGCCCGCTCGCGCGCCCACCCGCCCGGCGGTGAACCGCCGGGCTATGCCAGACATCGGCCCCTCACGGGGCCGTCGCCAGCCCCGCAGGGGCTTTCATCTAGCATAGCCGGAGGGCTTGAGCCCCCGGCGCCCCTCTCCGCGGGCCGATCGCGGACAGCTGACAGCCGACCGCCGATAGCCAACCACCCCCAACAGGAGGTCTCGTGCCCGAACCCACCTTCACCGACATCATCCTCTCGCCGCCGGTGCTGCTGACGTTCATCTTTTGCGCCCTGGTGGCCGGCGTGATCATCTGGTTCCTCAACGGCGTGCACCGCCGGCAGCGCGAGCGGCTCCTGGCCGACCAGCGCGTCCACCAGGAGGCCACGCTGCAGCGCCTGCTCGACACCGTCGCCGACGACAAGGACGACGTCGTGGCCGAGTACGAGCGGCGCCTGCGCGAGCGCGACCAGCAGGTGACGGCCCTGGAGCGCGAGGTGGCGCGCCTGCGCGACCGCCTGAGTTCCAGCGGCCTGATGGGCCTCTTTGGGGGGCGACAGCGCGACGTGGTGAGCGCCCTGCTGCTGGAGAACGAGCAACTCCACGAACTCCTCGCCAAAAAGCAGGAGCAGATGCGCGACCTGATGGCCGACATGACCACCAAGCTCATGGACCGCCTCGACGAGCAGGCGCAAGAGAGCGCCCGCGCCGTGCGCTACAAGCAGGCGCTGCTGTCGGGGTTCCTGCAACACGAGGAGACGCGCCGCCTCCTGGATAGCATGATCGCCGAGGGCAAACTCGCCGATCCCAAGCTGCCGGAGGGGCCTTCCGAGGGAGAGCAATAACCACCAAGGCACCAAGGACACGAAGAAACACCAAGGGGGGCTATGTTGTTGGCGATAGCAGTCAGCAGCTAATAGCCAATTGCTAACAGTCCTACCTTGGTGTCCCTTGGTGCTCTTGGTGTCTTGGTGGTGAGTATCTTACTCCCCCCGCAGCCGCACACCCCCCGCCACCGCCCGCAGCTCCTCCGCCGCATTCCGCAGGTCGTCCTCCGATGGCGCCGACAGCCCCGCGAGACGCTCCGACACCTCGGGGGTAGCCATGTACGGCTGGAGGTACCAGCGCTCCTCGGGCAGGAGTTCCTTGGCGATGTCGCGCAGGGCGGCGCGGTCGAGGTCGGGGCCTACCGTCGTGCGGAGTTCGTAGGGGCCGCCCCAGGCACGCAGGAGGGCGAGGGTGCGCCGGATGACGTCCGGGTCCACCGGGCGGCCGGCCACGATCGCGTAGCGCTCGTCCAGCGGCGCCTTGATGTCCACCGCCACATAGTCCAGCAGCCCCTCGTCGAGGAGCGCGCCGAGCACAGCGGGGCGGGTCCCGTTGCTGTCGAGCTTGACGGCGAAGCCCAGCCCCTTGATGGCGCGCAGTAGGTCGGGGAGATCAGGGTCCAGGGTCGGCTCGCCGCCGCTGACGCACACGCCGTCCAGCTTACCCACGCGGATGTGCAGCCAATCGAGGAACGCCTCCACGGGCAGCGCTTCGGGCGCCCGGGAGGCGTCGATCATCCAGCGGTTGTAGCAGTAGCCGCAATCGAGGTTACACCCGGCCAGGAACAGCGTCGCCGCGATGCGGTCAGGGTAGTCGATGAGAGTGAGTTTTTGCAGTCCAGTGATTTTCATAATGTGGCTGTCGGCCCTCGGCTGTCGGCGGTCAGATGTCGGTCCTCGGGCCCTCGCCTGCGGGCCATTGGCTATTGGCCATTAGCTCCGTCTCCACAGGCTACACTCCTATGCGGGACGCCAAGCCAATAGCCAACGGCCAAAGGCCCGACAGAGCGGCGACTGCTGAGAGCCGACCGCTAACCGCCGACCGCCGTTACGACGCCGCCATCTCCATCGCGCGGGGCTGCTCCACGACAAAGACCTTGCGATCCTGGTACTCGGCCTTTTTGCCGTTGTTCCACTGCTGCACCGGACGCAGGTAGCCCACCACGCGGGAATAGACCTCGCAGGGCTGCTCGTCCAGGCACTTGGGGCAGGTGTAGTGCTCGCCTGCCAGGTAGCCGTGCACAGGACAGACGCTGAACGTCGGCGTCAGGGTAAAGTAGGGCAGACGGTACTGGTTCGCCACCCGCCGCACGAGATCCTTGGTCGCCTTGACCGATGGCAGCCTCTCCCCGAGAAAGACGTGTACCACCGTGCCGCCCGTGTACTTGGTCTGGATGTTGTCCTGCCAATCGAGAGCCTGGAACAGGTCATCGGTGGCGTCCACCGGCAACTGCGTCGAGTTGGTATAGTACGGTTCCCCATCGGCCGAGCGCTGGTTCGCCGCCATGATATCCGGGTAGCGCGCCCTGTCGAGCAGCGCGAAACGATAGCTCGTGCCCTCGGCGGGGGTGGCCTCCAGGTTGAACATTTGCCCCGTTTGCTCCTGGTACTGCAGCAGGCGATCGCGCATGAAATCGAGCACGCGCTCGCAAAAGGTGCGTCCGACCTCGGTGGTGAGGTCGGCGCACATAAAGTTGAGCAGCGCCTCGTTCATGCCGTTGAGACCGATGGTGTTGAAATGGTTGGCCCAGTACGAGCCCAGCCGCCCCTTGATGGCGTCCAGGTAGTGGCGCGAGTAGGGATACAGCCCGCCCTCGGTAAAGCGCTCGATGACGCGCCGCTTGATGAGCAAGCTATCGCGCGCCACGTCCATAAGGTCTGCCACCCGCGAGAGGAAATCCTCCTCGTTCTCGGCCAGGTAGCCGATGCGGGCCATGTTGAGCGTCACCACGCCGATGCTGCCCGTCAGGGGGTTGGCGCCAAAGAGCCCGCCGCCGCGGCTGCGCAGCTCCTTGTTGTCGAGCCGCAGACGGCAGCACATGGAGCGCACATCCTCCGGATCGAGGTCCGAGTTCACAAAGTTGGCGAAATACGGGATGCCGTACTTGGCCGTCATCAGCCAAACGGCGTCCAGGTTGGGGTTGTCCCAATCGAAATCGGCGGTGATGTTGTACGTCGGGATGGGGAAGGTGAACACTCGCCCGTGTGCGTCCCCCTCGAGCATCAGCTCAGCGAAGGTGCGGTTGAGCAGGTCCATCTCGGGCTGGAAATCCCTGTACGTGTCGAGAGTGGGCACACCGCCGATGATGACGTGCTCGTCGGCCAGCGTCTTGGGCACGACGAGGTCCATCGTCAGGTTGGTGAACGGCGTCTGAAAGCCGACGCGCGTGGGGACGTTCATGTTATAGATGAACTCTTGCAGCGCCTGACGCACATCCTTGGGCTTGAGGCCGTCGTAGCGAATAAAGGGCGCCAGGTAGGTGTCAAAGCTGGAAAAGGCCACCGCGCCGGCGGACTCGCCCTGGATGGTGTAGAAATAGTTCACGATCTGGCCCAGCGCGGAGCGGAAATGCTTGGGCGGCTTGCACTCGACTTTGCCCGACACCCCGCCAAAGCCGCGGATCAGCAGGTCGCGCAGGTCCCACCCGCAGCAGTACACGGCCAGGATGTAGAGGTCGTGGATGTGGATGTCGCCGTTGAGATGCGCCTCACGCACGCGCTTGGGGTAGAGGCGGTTCAGCCAATACGCGCTGTTGACGGCGGTAAAGATATGGTTGTTGAGCCCCTGCAGGGAGAAGCTCATGTTCGAGTTCTCGTTAACGCGCCAGTCCAGGTGCTCCAGGTAGCCGTCCACCAGCTCGTTGGCGTCGATCAGGGCGCGAATGTCGCGTAGCTTGTTGTGAAGGTCGCGGTAGAGGATATAGGCCTTGGCCGTCTTGGCGTGGCCGTGCTTGATGAGCGCCCGCTCCACCAGGTCCTGAATATCCTCCACCGTTGGCACCTGGCCGGCACCATAGCGCTCCTCCAACATCGCAGCCACCGCGTTGGAGACAAAGAGGGCCCGCTCCTTGTCGTCGCCGCCGACCGACTGTGCAGCCTTGAAAATCGCGTTGGTGATCTTGTCCTGGTCAAAGGGCACGATCCGGCCGTCACGCTTCTGCACTAGTCTGACACTGCACTCTGACATGTCGCCTCCAGAAAAGATGCGGTCGAAAAACAAGGCCCCGCGCTCCAGAACAGCTTAGGGCTCGTTGTAACGCATATTCGGCTGTCGAGCGGGCTAACGTTGGACGCCTGAAGTGCCTGCGCGTTGCAGACGATGGTGGACGAGTGGGACTGGCGCCGCCGCCTTGGGGTGGTTCGCCGGGTGTGGTCGCGCGATTGGCGGCGACTGGCTCGACACGTCTGGGAGCATTATACCGCATATCTCTAGCTTTGGCAAGAGTTCTTGCGTAAATTTCCTTTATGAATTCGAGACCTACTACCCCTAGTGTTTATACAGACCTATTCCACAACCCGTTGTCTTATGACGAGTTTCTTCGTGACTGGATACATAGAACACATGTTCTTTCCGCCTGAGTGTGCAGGATTCCTTGCATTGCCTGCCGCTCCCCCCTGCCCGGTGCAGCCCTTGCTGCCCGGGACGCGGCCCCAAGGCCCCCCGCAGCGGCTCGCACACGTGGCGGGTTTGCTGCAGAGGCCTTCGAGAGGTGTCCCCGCACGAGGTTTGACCCCTCTCCCCCGCGAACCTATAATCTCGGGAATGCGACGAAGAGAGGCGTAAGCACCCTTGAAGAGACTGCACATGCTGCCGTGGCAGCGCAACCTGTGGGCCATCGTGGTTGCCGAGGTCATGGCGCTGTTGAGTTTTCAGGCGAGTTTCATCCTCATCCCCTACTACATCCAGCAACTGGGCATCACGGACCTCGCAGAGGTCGCCGCCTGGACGGGCGCCTTCCAGTCCATCGGCGCCATCGGTTTTACCATCGCCACCCCCATCTGGGGCGCCCTGGGCGATCGCTACGGCCGCAAGCCGATGCTCGTCCGCGCCATGATCGCTACCAGTCTCGTGCTGGTTGGCCTCGGTCTCATCCGCACGCCCGTCCAACTCATGGTGCTTCGCGCCCTCCAGGGGTTCTTTACGGGCACACCCGCCGCCGCGACGGCGCTGGTAGCCACGGGCTCACCCAAGCACCGCCTCGCCTATGCGCTCGGCCTGGTGCAGACATCCGTCTTTGTCGGCAACACCCTCGGCCCGATGGTTGGCGGGTTCATCGCCGACAGCTATGGCTATCGAGCCACCTTTTTCACCGGCGGCGTCATCGTGCTGCTGGCCACGGTGGTGGTGGTGGCAGCCGTGAGAGAGCCGGAGGAGAGCGCCGCCATCGCCGTGCGGGCGCGTGCCGAGAATCCCCTGGCGGGGTTCCGCTCGATCCTCGGCTCGCCGGGCCTGCTGGCGCTCACCGCCATGGTGTTCGCGGTAGGCCTCACCTACGGGCTGCTGGGCCCGGCGCTGCCCATCTTTATTCAGCAACTGGTGGGCAACAGCGATCGCCTCGCCTCCATCGCCGGCACTATCACCGGCGTGGGCGCCTTTAGCGCCGCCGTCTCCGCCCTGGTGGTCGGCCGCCTCAGCGATCGCATCGGCCACCGGCGAGCGCTGCTCGCCTGCTCCATGGGCATGAGCGTACTCTACTTCCCCCAGGCGTTGGTGCGCTCGGCCACCGCCCTGGGCGCCGTACGCGGCTTGCAGGGTTTCTTCCAGGGCGGCATCTCGCCCAGCCTCAACGCCCTCGTCGTGAGCCTGTCACCCAAGGACAAGGTCGGGGCCGCCCTGGGGCTTACCAGTAGCGCCTCGTCGGCGGGGTTCGCCATCGGGCCGGTATTGGGCGCCCTCATCGTGGCCGGAACCCCCACCACCACCGTGTTCTATGCCGCCGGCATCGCCTTTGCGGCGGTTACTGTGCTGAACATGCGAGTCGGCACCCGCGCGCCGGTCGGCGCCGATGTGGAACCCGTCCCGACGCCACAGCCCGCCGCCCCTACAGCCTCACCACGCGATCGGGCCTGACATGGGGACGCGCGCCACACCCGACGATGCGTGAGTTGTTGATCGACCTCATCCCCTGGGGGGTCGATGTCATCGTCGCCATCCAGGCGGCGTCCGGCGTCACGCTGGACCCGCTCTTTCGCGCCATCACCTGGCTGGGCGACTCGTCCGTCTATCTCGCCCTCGTGCCGCTGGCGCTGTGGCAGGGCGACAAGGCCCGCGGGATGCGCATCGCCCTCCTGCTGCTTTTCTCCCTGTACCTCAACCTGCTCATCAAGGACGCGTTCGCCATCCCGCGGCCGTTCGTGGTGTCGACCGCCGTCCAGGCCAAGGACACAGCCAGCAGCTATGCCTTTCCCAGCGGCCACGCGCAGGGGGCCGCCACCCTGTGGCTGGGCCTGGCCATCATCTATGGACGGCGCGCGGCGCTGGCGGTGGGGGCGTTCCTCATCCCTGCGGTGTCATTCTCTCGCGTCTACCTCGGCGTGCACTATCCCCAGGACACCATCGGCGGCATCCTCTTGGGCCTGGCCGTCATCGGCGCCTACTGCTCGATGGAGCCGCCGTTCGGCCGCTGGTGGCGGCGCCGGAATGTCGGCCTTCAGGTCGCGCTGTGCGCGCTTGGCCCCCTGGCCATGGCCGCGCTGACGCGCGGGACCTACGCCCACGCCGTCTCCGGGGCAATCTTGGGCCTCTCCCTCGGCCGGGCCATCGAGGGCGCCTCGAGCGGCAAGCTTCCGCCCCCTCGCGCCACGCCCTGGCTGGTACGCCTCCTGGTGGGGCTGGGGATCGTCGGCGCCGGGTACGTGATAGCGGTGCTCGCCGTCACCGTCGCCTATACGGGCGAGATCGCCGCTCCCGCCCCCGTCGCTCTGGGCCAGGCCGCCTTGGTGGGGTTGGCGGTGTCCCTCGGCGTCCCGTGGCTGCTGGGTCGGCTCGACGAGCCGGAGGCGGCGCCGCCCTGAGCGCCGCCGCGCCCGGTATGGCGAACACCGCCCGAGGGGCCCCTCCAGAGTCCGCTTCCTGGAGGCGTCGACAATATCCCTGCCGCGGTTGACACCACATCTCTGGCGCTGCTAGAATGGTTGCGTCGTCCCACTCGCCGCCACTTATGGCGCCTCTCGTAACACGGTATGGCCCCACCGCCACCCTCCAAGCCCTCACCATCCCCCTCACGTCCTGATCGGCCGTACCCAACCCGCAGCCCCGTCGTGGACGCTTGGAGCGGCCCCTCGCGGGCTCTTGGATCCAGGTGGTACCGGGCGGCCGCCACCGCCCCAAGCTGAGGACAGGAGGTCGAGGAATGCCAGAGTTCACCAATCCATTCATTGGGAAGGTTCCGGAGCGCAAGTTGACCCACGAAGAACTCGTGCGCGCCATACGGTTGGATATCGCCGCGGAGCATGAGGCGGTGCATATCTATATGGCGCACGCCGAGGCGACCGACAACGCCATGGCACGCCAGATCCTGATCGACGTGGCCAATGAGGAGCGCGAGCACATCGGCGAGTTCGAACGCCTGCTCGAGATCCTCACCGGCGGCGAGGAGCGCCACTGGCGCGACAGCGGCCGCAAAGAGGTCAACGAGATGCTCGGTCGGGGCGAGTCAGAGTCAGAGGAGGGGTCCAGCGCCGATGGACGTGAGCGCACCGTCGGGTCCCTCAAGGCACAGGGGTAACGCGGTCCCACCCAAAGCGAACGGCGTGGGAGGAATCCTCCCACGCCGTCCGTTTGACTGGCGACAGGTCACCCGCCGACAATGCGCGGGCCCTCGGACTCGGGCCGTCAGGCCCGCTTGAGCGCCTGCAACGCCTCGCCCAGTGACAGGCGCTTGCCGTACATGAGTAGCCCCATGCGAAAGACCTTGGCCCCCGCCCAGAGCACCAGGGGAATGGTCAGTAACAGCAGCACGATGCTGCCCACGATATCGATGGCGGGCACCCTCGTCATGCCGAGGCGCATGAGCATGGTGATCGGCGCCGTGATGGGGAACCACGACAGCACGCGCGCCAAGAGCATGTTCGGGTTCGACATCATGAACCCTCCCAGCATCATCGGCAGCGCCGCCATGAAGGAAAACAGCCCCGCCACCTGCTGCGCCTCCTGCATGGAGGTGCCGACCGCTCCCGCACTGCCCATCAGCACGGCAAAGACCATGAACCCCAAGAGGTAGTAGACGACGGCCAGCACCAGCACCGCCGGCTCCGTCAGGAGCAGCCCGGCGACGCCCAGCACGGCGGCAAAGCTGCCCGACAGGGCCAACACGGAGGCCAGCCAGATGAACACCTGGGTGAGGCCCACCGCGCCGAGGCCCAGCACCTTGCCCGCCAGCAGGTCGCGCGCCGTCACCGACGAGAGCAGGATCTCGATGACGCGGCTCGTCTTTTCCTCCGAGACGCTGCGCAGCAGGTATCCCGAGGAGGTCAGCAGCGTGACGATCAGTAGGATCCCGAGGAAATACGGCACAAGGATGTTGGCGACGATCCCGGCCACGCCGCCACGCGGGTTGACATCGCCATCCAGCGGCACGATCACCGGGTTGATCGGCTCCGCCAGCCGCTCCCGAAGGGCGTCGTCCACCACGCCGTGAAGCAGGTGGTCGATGAAAAAGGCGCTGCCGCCATCAGACTCGCCCGACATCACGGCGGAGGCCCCGCCCTCGGCGCTGATGAGCGTCACCTCGCCCCGCGCGATATAGTCCTCAGGGATGACCATCAGCAGGCTGATCTCGCCCGACCGCACGGCGGCGCGGCCGGCCATCTCATCCGGGTACAGCGCGTAGCGCCCCTCGTACTCGGGCAAGAGCGGCGTGAACGCGCCGTGACGATCGACCACGCCCACGGTGCCTCGGTCCCGATTGAACTGGGCCTCAAAGAACGCGCCCGCCTCCCCGCCAAAGAGCGCCCCCACCAGCAGAATCGCCACCATGATGAGCGGTACGATGGCCGTCACGACGATGAAACCGGTGCGACGCACGTTGGTGAGGTACTCGTGCCGCGCGATGCTCAAGATGGGATGCGGACTCTTGGCCGGCTCGTTATGTTGCGTGCTACTCACCGTTCTCTCCTCTCACGACCCGCACAAAGACCTCCTGCAGCGGCATGGTGGCTACCTCGAACGCCTGCACCGGCACCCGGCGCGCCACCAGCGTGGCCAACAGGTCCTGGGGTGTGGCGCCGTCCAGCGTGACGATCTGGACCCCCTCACGCTCCTCGACGCCCGCCACGCCGGGGAACCCGGCCAGTGAGGCGTCGGTGCGCACCCGCACCGCATCCTTGGCATAGCGGCGCTTGATCTCGTCCAGCGAGCCGTACAGCACACTACGCCCCCGGCTGATGAGCACGATGCGGTCGCACAGCGCCTCGACCAGACTCATCTCGTGGGCGCTCAACACGATGGTCTTGCCCTGGGCCTGAAGCTCGCGAATGAGGTCGTTCAGCACCTCCACGTTCACGGGGTCCAGCCCCTGGAACGGCTCATCCAGGATCAAGAGGTCCGGGTCATGCACCAGGCAGGCCACGAACTGGACCTTTTGCTGCATCCCCCGGCTCAGATCGTGCACCGGCCGCTGGGCCCATTCGGCCAGGTCGACGCGCTCTAGCCAGCTCAAGGCGCGCTCGCTCGCCGTGCCCCGCGGCACGCCCTTGAGTTCGGCCAGATAGGTGAGCGCCTCCAGCACCTTGAGGTCGCGGTACAGCCCGCGCTCCTCGGGCAGATAGCCCACGCGCCGCCGTGCGGCGTCGGGCCGCCCGCCCAGCACGCTGACCGAGCCCTCGTCGCCGTCAAAGATCCCCATGGCGATGCGGATCGTGGTGGTCTTGCCCGCACCGTTGGGCCCCAGCAGCCCGAACACCTCCCCCTCGTGTACCTCGAACGAGAGGCCGTCGACGGCCGTCACGGCGTCATAGCGCTTGGTGAGATTGCTGACTACCAGTGGTGCATCCATGCGAACTCCTCGTGTGTGAACCGCCGGAGCGGCGCGGTAATCGCCGACGGGCGCATCCGGCAGAGCCAATGCACCTCCCTGCCCGCGCCCCTATTGTACCATACGGCCGAAGGGAGGGTGCCATCCGGTGGATGGGTGTGCTCCCGCAGCTGTGGCCCAGTCCTGCACCTGGCCATGTGGCCAGGCAGCCCCCCGCGAGATCCGAGGCGGCGAACACGCCTTGCCGGCCACGGGATAGCAGAACCGGGCGGCAAGGATTCCCGCCGCCCGGTCGACACGCGTCGCCTGGCTGGTAGCAGGTCGGCGCCCGGCCCATCAACCTCGACGCCGCAAGACCATGATGATACCGGCGCCGATAAGGCCGGCCGGCACCGCCACCTTGCTGAGGGTAGCCAGGCCCGCGCCACCAACGGTCATCAAGGCAACTCCCAGCGCGCCCAGCACCGCCGCCGGGATGAACGGCCACCACGCCCGCCGGTCCACAACTGTGGTAGCCAGCACGCCCACCGCCGCCCACCCGAGGCCCATGGACGCCAGGATCACGCCCGCCTGCGCCTCACCGCTCGCCAGCCCGAACGGCCCCTGGCTGGCCATGACACCGAGACCGATGCCCGACAACACGCCGCCCGGGATCAGCAGGCCCGTCTTGCGGACCACAACGCCCCAAGCGAGGAACACGCAGCCCAACGCGGGGAGGAACAGCAGGTCCCAGGCATGCGCGTCCAGGACGAACAAGGAGAGAGGGAAGCGCCCAAAGAACGGCACGCGCACCACGCTACGCAGCAGGGCCCACACTCCTGCGGCGACGAGGGCCAGACCCAGCACCCAGGCCGTGTTGCGTCGCTGCCGGTCGTCGTGCACATCCATACGGCGGTCGTCACGCGTTCCGCCGTCTCCGTCCGTCGTGCTCGTTGCCATCATGCAGTCCCCCGTCCCGCGCCGACGATGGATGCCCGCCCCGCTCGACGCGTCTGTTCTGTTGTTCACGATCCCATCATATCGCTGGACTGCCCCTTCCGCGCCGGCCAACAGATCGGTTTCCCTCTCCGGCATTCGGCGCGCCTTTTCCCTGGCCATCTGGCCGAGTGCCGACGACGGAGGTCACATAGATCCTTGGCCGTCGCACCCCAACTACAGAAGGGACCGGCGGTGGCAAGCGCCCCCTGCATCGGCCCCTAGATATCATACCACGTGCCCCATGGCATTACCCCGGCCCGCGGGCCAGTCGCCCACCTGGCCAGGTGGCCAGGTGACGCCCCTAGAGCCGCGCCAACACCTGGCCACGCTGAAAGCTGTGGCTGCCCACCCACAGGGTCGCCGCGGCCGCCAGCCACAGGATCGCTCCCAGCACGGCAACCAACCCGACGCTAAAGTAGATCACGCCCGAAATCTGGCCGATCATCAGACCCACGACCAGTACCACCACCACGGCGCCCAGCTGGTAGGCCTCCTGGAAGCTACTCACCCGGACGGACACCAGCACAGACACGCCGAGGCCAAGGGCGGCGATGGCGGGTGAAACCCAGAACGCCAACAGCACCCACGAGAGGTTGGGAAAGTAGATCCGCCCCATCACCGGCCAGGCGCCGATGTTGGCGACCAGACCATAGAGCACGAAGCCGATCCAGGCGATGGCCACCGCCGGCAGCCAGGCCGAGAGCAGCTTGGCTGCATACAGCTCGAGGTCCGTCGTCGGCGTGTAGAGGAGCGCCTCCAACGTCTTGCGTTCCTTCTCGCCGGCAAAGCTATCCGCCGCGATGACGCTGGCCACCATCAGCGGGGCGATGAGGTAGAGCGGCGCCAGCATATAGAGCACCGTCAGCACCACCCACTGCTGCGCGGGCGTATAGCCGATCAGGCTCTGGCGCAGGCCGTCGGGCATCGCCGCCAGCATCGCGCTCAGGTCGTCGAGTTCGCTGGCGACATCGGGCACCAGTACAGGGACGGCCACCAGCACCGCCGGCAGGACGATCATCATGAGAACCGGTACGACGATCATGGGCAGCAGCACGCCCTTGGTCTGGCCTACGATCTTGAGGTCGCGCCGCACGATGGCGCGCATCGCCCGGGTGTTCATGGCGTCACCTCCTCGTCGCTCTGCAGGGCAAAGTAGGCGTCCTCGAGGGTCGGCTCGTGCGGGGCGAGGCGATAGACCCGCGCCCCCGCCCGCACCAGGTCGGCAACGAGATCGGGCACCCGCTCGCGGTCGAGCCCCGTGACGTGCAGTTCGCCGGGGCTGGTCGCCTCGACAAGCGCCCGATCGAGGCGCTCGACGGCGGCCCGGACGATCGGCTCGTCCCCGGGCTCCACCTCCAGCGTCAGGCGCGCCTGGCGCGCCAGGCGCTGCGCCAGGTCGCGCGGCGTGCCCATGGCCACGATGGCGCCGTGGGCAAGCACGGCCACCCGCGAGCAGAGACGCTGCGCCTCGACAAGGTTGTGGGTGCAGAGCACGATGGTGCGCTGTTCCTGCTGCGTCAGCCGGGTGATGAGTTCGTGCACCTGGCGGGTTGCCACCGGGTCGAGGCCGGCGGTGGGCTCGTCCAGGAAGACGATCTCGGGGTTATGGAGCAGCGCTCGGGCGATGGCCAGACGCTGTCGCATCCCCCGGCTGTACCCACCGACGGGCTCGTCGGCGCGGTCGTCCAGGCCAAAGAGCGCCAGCAGGTCTTGCACGCGCCCCGACACCATCTCGCGTGGCACCTCGTACATCTCGGCAAATAGGGTGAGGTTGTCTCGTGCCGAGAGCTTGTCCGTCAACCCCGGCGTCTCGGTAAGCACGCCGGTGCGCCGGCGAAGGCGCGGCCCATCGGTCGCCGGATCCATCCCGAGCACCCGCGCGCTCCCCATGCTGGGGGTCAGCACCCCATTGAGCAGCCGCACAGTGGTGGTCTTGCCGGCGCCGTTGTGGCCCAGCAGCCCAAACACCTCGCCGGCCGCCACCTGGATGTCGATCCCCGCCACCGCCACGGTGGCGCCAAAGCGTCGGCCGAGTCCTTGTGTCACGATGACGTTATCGTTGTCCATAGTTGGTCCTCTCGGTAGCGCCGCGCAGCGCCTGCATCCACCCCATCAGAAGGTACTCGAGCCCGCGCCCGCAGGCAAACGATGCGTATTGCGTGGTGAGGGATGCCACAACACAAAGAGGCGGGCCGTGCAACGTCACTCCGCCGCACGGCCCGCCTCGACGCTTCGCCTAACCCCGCACGAGGACCATCACCAGCATCGTGGCGAGCGACAGGGCCATCGCCAGGCGGCCGCCAGCAAACTGCAGGCGCTCCTGAGCCCGACGTGCCAGCCGGTCGCGCTGCGCCTCGCGCAGCAGCTCACGGTGACGGTAGGCGTTCAGTTCGTGGGTCAGCATCCAGTGTTCCATCCTCTCCATCCCTCCATCAGGCCGGCCGGAGCGGCCAAATCCTGCCAGGGGCTCCCGCCCCGATCCCCTGGGCGTCGGCCCCGCGTTCGCACCCGGCGTCTCGTCGCGCGTCCCACGCGCGGCGTGGCTTCCATGCCTCGTGCCCCTTCGCTGGTTCTAGTATAGTGGGCTGCCCTCCAGGGCGCGCCGGACGAATAGCGGAAAGGAGAGTGGACGTTTGGATGGTCTTTGCCCTGGCCCACTGGCCAGGGCATGCCAGGGAGCGGGAACGCACAAGCCCTCGGGCCAACCGTGGGTGGTCGATCCGAGGGCGTCATCGGGCCGCGTATGCACCACGCCCATCGTCGGTGTCGGACGACGGACTGGGCTTGGTGTCCGGCGAGCGCTACACGATCTTGTTCTGCAGCGCCATCGCCACCGCCTCGGTGCGGCTCGACACGCCGAGCTTGGAGAGCACGCTGCTCACATGGAACTTGACCGTCGAGCGGCTGACGATCAATCGCTCGGCGATGTCGGGGTTGCTCAGCCCCTCCACCATCAGCGCCAGCACCTCGCGCTCCCTGGCGGTGAGGTCGTGCCCCGGCGGGGGGGGCTGCGTGGCCGAGCGGATCAGCGCCTGGGCCGCCTCGGGGGCCAGCGTGGCCCGGCCGGCGTGCGCCTTGCGGATGGCGTCGGCGAGTTCATCGGCCGAGACGTTCTTGAGCAGGTAGCCGATGGCGCCGGCCTGTAGCGCGCCCTGCACCAACTCTTCCTCGCGAAAGCTCGTCAGAGCGATCACCTGCACCTGCGGGCACTCGGCGCGAATGGCGCGTGTCGCGGCGGCGCCGTCCATCTCGGGCATCACCAGGTCCATGAGCACCACATCGGGGCGCGCCCGGCGGCACATGCGCACCGCTTCCTCGCCGCCCGATGCCTCGCCGACCAGCTCCAGGTCGTCAAAGGCCAGGAGGAACGCTGCCAGCCCGCCGCGAACCACGGCATGGTCATCCACCACCAGCACTCGAATGGGTTGTGATTCGGCCATGTCCACTCCTGCTCTCTCGGTCTGGCAGCCAACGGCGACGCATCACCCTGCGCCGAGGCGTCACCCCCCGGCGCCGCCCCATTGTATCATCCTCGCGTTGCCGTGTCCACAAATTCGTGGGTGCCACCTCCTGGAGGTTGCCTCGCGGCAATCCCCACCATCTACCGACTGGCGACGAGGGGCGTCCGGGAGGTGTTCCCCGCGGATCGCTCAGAATCCTGCATGTACGCTCGCCTGTCGTGGTGGTTGTGCCGTCAGGCACTTGAGTGGTATACTAGTGTTCGCGATTCGTTGTGGGTTATGTCAGTTGGGCCGGGCACGTCCGCGCCCATGTCATGAGGGTGGCGCTTTGTCAGACAACGGGCTTACCGACCACGAGCTGGACGACGCCCAGCGGGCCGCGGGCGTCACGCTTCGCGATCGCGACCTCCTCCGGGAGGCGCTCACCCATCCCTCCTACCCCAACGAAAATCCCCAGTCCGACCCGATCGACAACCAACGGCTCGAGTTCCTGGGCGATGCGCTCATCGACCTCGTGGTGGCCGAGTGGCTCTATGCGCGGTACCCCGAGGCGACGGAGGGCGAATTGACCGGCTTGCGCGCCCAGATCGTGCGCACCGAGGGGCTGCAGGCCTTTGCCCTGGAGATCGACCTGGGCCGGCACCTCCTCCTCGGCCGCGGCGAGGCGGCCAGCGGCGGGCGAGAGCGTCCCGCCAATCTCTGCGCGGCGTTCGAGGCGCTCGCCGGCGCCCTGTACCTCGACCAGGGGTTGGGCGCCGTGCGCGCATGGATGCACGCCTTCCTCGACCGACATGCGACCGAGATCGACGGGCTCCGCGCCAGCAAGGACGCCAAGAGCCTATTGCAGGAATACGCCCAATCCACCGTGCGCATCACCCCCTCCTATCGCATCGTGCGCGAGGAGGGGCCCGACCACGCCAAGACGTTCACCGCCCAGGCGCTGGTGGGCGATGCCGTGTGGGGCGAGGGCACCGGCAACTCCAAACAGGCCGCCGAGCAGGCTGCCGCCGAGGCTGCCCTGCGTGCGCACCGAACGGTGTCATAGCGCTGCCGTTGGCTATCGGCGGTCGGCGAACGGCTGTTAGCAGTTAGCCGTTGGCTGCCAAAGCGTCCGGCTTGGTATGGAGCGCTACACCGCCCGGGCCGGCCAAAAGCCAAGCGCCAACAGCCAAAAGCCCATAGCCGATCGCTGATCGCCGATCACCAATCGCCATCCACCGAGGACGCCATGCGCCTGAAACGCCTCGAGCTGTACGGCTACAAGAGCTTTGCCGCGCGAGCACAGTTCGAGTTCGCCGAGGGGATTACCGCCATCGTCGGCCCCAACGGCAGCGGCAAGAGCAACATCGCCGACGCCATCCGTTGGGTGCTGGGCGAGCAGAGCTTTAGCACGCTGCGCGCCAAGACGAGCGAGGACATGATCTTTGGCGGCACCCGCCAGCGCTCGCGCATGGGCGTCGCCGAGGTGCTGCTGGTCCTCGACAACAGCGACGGCTGGCTCCCCCTCGAGTTCTCCGAGGTGGTGCTGGGGCGCCGCGCCTTCCGCTCGGGTGAGAACGAGTACTTGCTCAACGGCAACCGCGTGCGCTATCGCGACGTGGTCGACATCGTCGAGGGCAGCCTTCTGCGCAGTGGCTACACCGTCATCGGCCAGGGCCTGGTGGACGCCGTGCTCTCGCTGCGCCCCGAGGCACGTCGCACCCTCTTTGAGGAGGCCGCCGGCATCGCGCCCCACCTGCGCAAGCGCGCGGAGGCGCTACGGCGCATCGAGGAGACGGAGCGCAACCTGCAGCGCGTCAACGACATCATCGGTGAACTCGTGCCGCGGGCGCAGACCCTCCGGCGCCAGGCCGAGCGCGCCGAGGAGCACCTCCTCCTCACGCAGGACCTCCAGGAGTTGCAGCGCATCTGGTTCGGTCACCAGTGGCAGCGGCGCCAGCAGGCGCTCGACCGCGCCGAGGTCGTCGTGAAGGAGCTGGCCTCCCGCGTCGACGCCCAGCGCGCCTACGCCCATGGCTTCCAGGAAAAGCAGGACCGCCACGCTGAGGCGCAGGCCGCGCAGCGCACCGCCCTCGATGCCATCACGGCGGAAGGGGCCAAGCTGCGCGACGCCACCGAGGCGCTGCGTCGCGAGCAGGCCGTGGCTCGGGAGCGCGACCGCCTGCTCCACGAGCAGCACGAGGCGTTGGGCGCCGAACTCGCCTCGCTCGCCTCGCGTGGCGAAATCGTGCGGGGCGAGGTGGAGCACACCCAGGCCGAGCTGGCGGAGCACGAGGCGGCGCTGGCGTCGGGCCGCACCGAACTCGCGACCGCCCGCACCGACCTCAATCGCCTCCAGTCGGCGCGCCAAGCGGTGGAAAAGCTCGCCGCCGCCGAGCAGACGCACGTGGGGCAGCTCCAGTCCACCATCGCCGATGCCCGCGCCCGTCTCGAGCAGCTCATCGAGCGTCGCGACGACCTGGCATCCGAGCGCGAGGACGCTCGCTCAGCGCTGGCGCTGCTGCAGGCCGGCCTGGAGAGCATGCGCGAGCAGGGCGAGCAGCTGGCCGGACGCGAGCGGGCCTTGACGCAGTACCAACAGCGCTGGCAGGAGCAACTCGCCGCCCTCGAGGCGGAGGTGACCTCCACGCGCGAGCAACTGGCGGCCTCCGATGAGGCTGCCCGCCGCACCCAGCACGAACGCGATCGCCTCTCGGAGCGTCACGATCTCCTCGCCCGCCTGCGCCAGGAACTCACCGGCTATCATCCCGGGGTCCGCGAGGTGTTGGGCGTTAGGGACGGGCGCGGCCAGCGCTCCGGCCAGGGCGAGGGCGGCGCGGCTGGCGTCGGCGAGGGGCTGCCCGGCCTGCTGGGTACGGTGGCCAGCCTCATGGCCGTCCCGAAAGAGTTCGAGCAGGCCATCGAGTCTGCGCTGGGCGCGCGGCTTCAGAACATCGTCACCGAGCGCTGGGAGCACGCCGAGGCCGCCATCGAACACCTGAAGCGCACGCGGGCCGGCTGGGCCACCTTCCTGCCGCTGGACACCGTGCGCTCTCGCTCTCCGCTGTCGCTGCGCCCCGAGCCCGGCGTCCTGGGGGTAGCGTCGAGCCTGGTACACTATGAGGATCACCTCCGGCCGGTGTTCGAACTCTTGCTCGGCAGCATCGTCGTCGTGCGCGACCTGGCCACGGCGCGCCGGCTGCTGGGGCGGCGGCTGGGGGCATCGCAGTTTGTGACGCTCGCCGGTGAGACGGTGCAGCCCAGCGGCGCCCTCAGCGGCGGCACGCGCCGCGAGGCGGGCAACCTCCTGGCCCAGGAGCGCGAATGGCGCGACCTGCCGGATCGCATCGCCGAGGCCGAGGCGCGCCTCGCCGAGGCGCAGCAGGCCGCCGGGGCGCAGCGCGAGGCGCTGGAGAACGCCCAGCGTCAGGTCAAGGAGCAGACACGCCTCCTGTCGCGGCTGCGCGTCGAGATCGACTCGGCCCACACCGCCGTCGGCAACCACGCACAAGAGGTGCGCGAGCGCGAGCGCGAGCTGCGCTGGCGGGAGGGCCGCATCGCCCAGATCGGGGAAGAGATCGCCGAGCTGGCGGAGCGGGAGCGCGCCCTCGTCAGCCGCCTCGACGAGTCCGAACGCGACCAGGCCGCCGCCGGCGCCCGGTTGCGCGAGCTGCGCGAGCAGCTCTCCGTGGAGGGTCACGAGGAGTTGGCGCAGCGCGTGGCCGAGCTAGAAACGCGGGTGGCCGTGGCGCAGCGCACGGTGCGCAGCGGCCAGACCCTCCTCGAGAGCCATCGCGCGAACCTCGCCCAGATCCAGGCACAGATCTAGGCAAAACAAGCGCAGCGCAGCACCCTCGAGCGCGACCTGGAGCATCTGGCAGCCACCATCGAGGCCGCCGGCACACGCCTCGAGGAGGTCGCCAGGAACGCCTCCGAGGTGGAGGCGCGGCTGGGCCCGGCTAGAGAGCGTCTGGCTCAGCTCGAGCGCCAGCGCCGCGACCTGGATCGCCAGCGCGCTCAGGCGCTGGAACTCCTCAACCGGGCCGAGGCGGAGTACCACCGGGGGATCCTCGAGCGAGACCGCGCCCGCGACGAGCTGCAGGCGTTGGCCCGCGATATCGAGGAGGACTTGGGGCCCATCGAACTCCCCGGCGCGGCGTCACAGCAGCTGCGGCTGAGCCTGGGCGACGACGTCGTCGAGCTGCCCGTCGTCACCGCCATCCCCCCCTCCCTGAACGACGACATCCGACAGCTCCGGACGCGCATACGGCGGCTGGGAAGCATCAACCCCAATGCCCCCCAGGAGTACGAGCAACTCCTGGAGCGCCAGACGTTCCTCCACAGCCAGGCGGCGGATCTGCGGGGCGCCATCGCCAGCCTGCACGAGATCATCGAGGAGCTGGACGGCGTCATCGAGCAGGACCTCGGCGCGACCATTCGCGACGTGAACCGCTCCTTCCGCGAGTACTTTGGCACGCTGTTCGCCGGCGGCTCGGCGGAACTCATCGTGACGGATCCCGACAACATCACCACCACCGGCATCGACATCATCGCGCACCCGCCGGGCAAGCGCGCCCAGAGCCTCTCGCTGCTGTCGGGCGGCGAGCGCGCCCTCACGGCGGTGGCGCTCCTCTTTGCCCTCTTGCGCGCCAACCCCGTGCCATTCTGCTTTCTCGACGAGGTGGACGCCGCCCTGGACGAGGCCAACGTGGGGCGCTTTCGCGACATGCTGCGCGAGCACGCTCAGAACACCCAGTTCGTCGTCATCACCCACAATCGCCGTACCATCGAGGCCGCCTCGACGATCTATGGCATCTCGATGGGTGAGCAGGGCGTCTCGCAGTGCATTTCGCTCAAGCTGGACGATGCGGCCGAGGTCGTGCGGGACGACGAACTCGCCGCCACCGACTCCGAGGGACTCGCCGCTACTGACGGCGACGAACTCGCCGCTTCCGACGGCGAGGAACTCGCCGCTTCCGACGGCGAGGAACTCGCCGCCACCGGCGGCTAGAGCGTTCGACACGCGAAGGCGCCCCTCCCGTCTGGAAGGGGCGCCGATCGAGTAGCTCTGCGCGGGCGGTGCGCGTCAGCCGCCACTCCCGTTGCGGCCATTGCCGCTACCATTGCCGCGGCCGTCGCCGGCGTTGTGTCCGTTGGAGCCCGCCTCGACCTCTGTCGCGAGGCCCGGCCCCGGCTCGCCCGGGTCCGCCAGTTCGGGGAGCGAGGGCAGGTCATCGAGGGACTGCACACCAAAGTACTGCAAGAAATCGAGGGTGGTGCCCAGCACCACGGGCCGGCCCACCTGCTCGAGTCGCCCTACCGGCGCCACCAGCTGTTTGGCGATAAGGGAGCGGATGACGCCGTCCGAGTTCACGCCACGGATGGCGTCGATCTGGGCGCGCGTGATCGGCTGGCGATAGGCGATGATGGCCAGCGTCTTCTAGCGCCGCCGCCGAGAGCTTGCTGGAAAGGTTCAGGCCCAGGAACTGCTCGACGTAGGGGGCCGCATCGGGCGCGGTGACCATCTGCACCCGCTCTCCGGCATAGACGACGTGGGTGCCGCGCCCGGGCGAGGCGCGCAGCAGCCGGTCCACCGACTGCTCCACCTCTGGGCGCTCTACCTGCAGGGCGCGCGCCAGGTCGTCCAGGCTCACCGGCCCCTCGGAGACAAAGAGCAACGCCTCAATGGTCGATCGATGGCTGCGCTATTCAAGGCTCTGCTCCCGTGAGAATGACGCGTCGACGTCGCTGCGATGGTTGCTGCCGTGAGGGAGTGGCCCTCGCCCTAACGTGTTGCCTGCTGTTGGTCCTGGCGGGATGCCGGCCCCAACCGTGCCCGGTGGAACCCCCCGAACGGCCCATCGAGGCCCCGCCCGCCCTCGCCGCGGCCCTGCAGGAGCGCGTTGCCCACGCTCTGACGGGCCCCGACGGCGCCATCCTTGTCGTTCGCGAGGAGGAACTCACCGCCCTCCTCCGCCTCGCCCTCGAGGGCGCGCCGGCGCGCGACGCAACGGCGCACATCACCGAGGAGGCGCTCTACCTCCAGGCGGCCGTCGGTCGCCGCGGAACGGCGATCGGTGCCGCCCTCGTGCCGGCCGTCGAGGATGGGCGCCCGGCGGTGCGCGTGGCGTGCCTGACGGTCGACGGCAGGCCCATGCCGCGCATCGTCGGCGCGACCGCCGAGGCGGTGGTTGGCGCGCTGGCGGAGGACGCCGCCTGGTCGGTGCGCATCGAGGCCGTCACCCTGATGGACGGCGTACTCGCCGTGACGGCCGCGGGTCGTGCCGCGTCCGGCGCCTGAGCTACCAGGCCAGCTTCTTGGGAGCCTCGTCTTCCTCGTCCCCCTGGCCGTTCTCCGACTCTGTCTCCACCTTGGCCGGCGCGCTGCTACCGGCGGGCACCACCACGGGCTTGCTCACCGGCTCGAAGGGCTTGGTGGGCTGCCGCTCGGCGCGTGGCAAGACCGGCTCCACCAGGGCGGGCCGGGCGCTGGCGTCCCGCTCCTGGGGCGTGGCGACGGGCATCGTGCCGCGAGGGTAGGGCTCGTGCTTGATGTTCACGCGCACCTGGCCGTGGATCTTGAGGCCCAGCTGCCCCTCCACGATGTCCTGCGCCAGGCTCACCACCTGGTCCGTCAGCACCGGGATGTTCACCGAGGGGCTGGTATCCAGGTCCAGCGATACGTCCACGTCCTTGCCCCGGCTCCGAATGTGCGTCCGCACCTGGCGCACGCCGGCCAACTCGTCGACGCGGTACTCCAGACTCTGGGTGACCGACTCGACGTCCAGCTGCGCGTTGCCGCGTCCCTGCGTCTTGATGCGCACCGTCCGACGCCGCGGCCGGCGCAGCTCCAACACCAGGAGCACGAGCATCAGGAACAGGATCCCGCCGCTCACAGCGAGAAAGATGGTAAAGAACTGGTCATCGAACAGCGACTGCTCGAACACGTCGAGCCCCAGCCGCGCCACGCCCACCGCGTCGAGTGGCAGCAGCACGACATAGGTCACGACGGCGATCCAGAAAAGGATGCCGAGCACCATCACGATGCGGTTGAACGTGTTCACGGTGTTCCTCCATGGTGGCCTGTGGTGCCCTCCGGCACCCCCGAACCTGCGCCCATTATACAAGCCTCACCGCGATCCGTCTAGCCCCCCTCGGGAGGCGTTGCCGGCGCCGCCGCGCGCTCCAGCAGCGCCGGCCGGTAGGCCATGCGCACGCGATGCGCGCCGGGCTCGAGGGCCAGCCCGCGGAACACGCCGTCCACCACCAGGATGGGGGCGAACTCGCCGTCGACGGTGGCACGCCAGCCGGGGTAGGCGAGATCGGCCAGCACCAGGAGCGACGGTTCGTCCACGGCGACCTCGAGCGCCACCTCGTGCGCGTCATACTGCACGACATGCACCGCTCCCACCTCCGCCGCCTCCACCCGTGCCGGCAGCGCCGCCTGACCGTCCGCCGCGCGCACGGCGCTCCAGGGGAGGGCATAGGCCCGGGGCAGCGCGTCCTCGTTGCGGTAGATGAGCACGTCCTCGCTGCGATAGACGATCGAGTGATCGCCCTGCCCCGCCAGGTGCGAGAGGAGCCGCTCCTCGCCGGCGGCGTCGCGCAGCCGCACCCTCTCCACCCGCACGTAGGCCAGCGGCAGGGCCGGCCGGATCGCCACGGCCGCCACCTCCAGGGGCGCATCCCACGTCCACCGCGCCGCATAGGTGTGGCCGACGTGCTCGCGCGGTGGAAAGCCGGATCGCGCCGGCCAGGTGGTCGCCGCCGGCGGCATGGCATGGCGCACCACCTCGGCCACGTCGTCGCGCTCATAGGCCCACTCGGCGGTCTCTGTTCCGGCGCGCAGGGGCAGCACCGTCTCGACGCCCGCGGCGTCGCGCAGCACGATCTCGGCGGCGAGGGCGCCGTCGGGGAGGTCGGCCGAGTGGCTGAGGTACGATTCGACGACGAGTTCATCGAGGCGCAGCTCCGGCGTCTCGATCCAGCGGTCGGTGGGCAGCGCCGCCAGGGGGTTGTGCACGTCGTACAGCTCGCTGGCCTCGTCTACCGGCAGCAGTTGGGGCACGAGGTAGTAGCGCACGTTGAGTCGGTTCAGACGCTCGGGCGTGAGGGTCTCCAGGTAGTCGCCGTACGCCCGCGGCACCAGGGGCAGGTAGAGGTTGGCGCCCGAGAGCCCATGGGTCAGCGCCATGTTGGGGAAGTAGGACTCGCGCATCACCGAGAGGGCCGGCGTGATCTCTTCTTTCGTGTACAGGCGGTATAGCCCGCCCCCGGCGATGCCCTCCGCCTGGCGCAGGAACGCCAGCGAGGCCGGTTCGGCCTCGGCGAGTTCACGTGGCGTCGTGGCGCTATAGGTAGCGCCGAGCACGGCGTTGTACGCCAACAGGTCGGCCACTAGCAGCGCCATCGCAGCCACGCGCCATGCCCCTCGCGCCATGCGCCGTGCTAGAAGCAGCAGTGCGCCCGACGCCGCCACCAGTGCGATGGGCAGCCATGCCCACAGCCGCACCAGCGCGTCGGCGTCGCGCCCCAAGCCCACCACCCGAGCGCCCAGCGCCAGCGCCGCCACGACGGCCACAGCCGCCACGACAACGGACGTCCGCGCCCGCGAACCGCCCGTCGGCGCGCGCCGGCCCAGGCGGAGGGCGTCGTCCAGCCCCATGGCCGAGAGGAGGGCCAGGGCGAGGCTCGTCCAATAGAGATAGCGCGCCGGCACGCGGAATAGGTTGAGCACCGGCACGTGGCGCAGCAGGCCGTAGAGGGGGTTCCACCGCCCGAACGCCAGCAGCACCCCGGCCGCGCCCAGCGCCGCCCAGAACCAGCGCTCGCGCCCCCGATGCCACAGCGCCAGCCCGGCCAGCGCCAGGGGCAGCACGCCGAGGTAGGGCATCAGCTCTACCGAGCCCTCGGGGTAGGGGTTGCCGCGGAGGAACGGCGCCAAGTAGGTGACCAGCAGGAGGGGATGGAAGGAATAACTGGTGAAAAAGGCGCTATCGACGCCGCCCGAGCGCTGCGACAGGGCCGTGAGTTGGGCGCCCGCCAGCCACTGGGGGGCGCTCGCGATAATGCCCAAGGCCACCGCGGCGGTCCATAGCGCCAGTCGGCTCGCGACACCGCCCTCGCCACGGGACGGCCACGCCAGCGAGGCCGCCTGCGCCGCCAGCACTAGGAGGCCCAGGAGCGCCATCTGTGGGTGCCCCGCCACCAGCTGCAGCGCCACCGTCGCCCCAAGGCCGGCAGTTGCGCCCCACACCGGCCGCGCCGCTCCCAGCGGTCGCCCGAGGAGCCGCCGGCCCCAGAACAGCGACCAGGGCAGCCACGCCGCCACGCTCAGGATGCTCAGATGGCTCAGGTGCGCCACATAGAACCCACCCAGCGTGAGCACCATCCCCGCCCAAAATGCCGCCGGGCGGGAGAGCCCCAGCGCCCGCGCGTAGGCGTACGCCCCCGTCCCGGCGATGAGATAGTGCAGCAGCACCGCCGCGGTGACGGCCGCCAGGGGCGTGGTGAGGAGGTTCAGCGCCCAGTTGATGGGGTACAGCGCGCCCGCCTGCCCCTCGGCCAGCAGCGGGTAGCCTATCCCCAGTTCGGGCGTCCACCAGGGGAGCGCGCCACCCCGCAGCGCCCGCGTCAGCGCCGCCCGCTGGGGCAGGTACACGCGCGCCACGTCCCCCTGATAGTACACCTCGCCGCCGAGGAGCACCGGCCCGTAGAAGAGCAGCAACAGTGCCGCCGCGCCCACCGCGAGCCACACGGGCGCCGGCACCCGGGCGAACGCCGCACCGACCGCCCTACCGCCGGAGCGCAACCAAAAAGAGCCCTCCCCGTGGGGCGGACTCTTTTCCTGGGAGGAGTCCCGGGCGCTCACGTGACCGGACGAATGCCCATGTAGATCGGGCCGGCGGTGAGCATGCGCAGCAGCACCTCCGGCGGGCGCCGATCCAGCAACTCGTACAGCTCGCGCACCGTCAGCGGCTTGTTGCCGTTGGCGAGAAAGGTGCGGAACACGGCGTCGATGATGGGCGTGGTAGGGGTGATGTAGCTGGGCTTGGTGCTACAGCAGGTGCGCAGGGCGTGGATCAGGCCGTCCACGCGCGTCACCTCACCCGTCTGCTCATCGACCCAGTCGATCTCGCCGGTATCGGCCCCGACATAGTCGTTGCGGCACTCGTCGCATAGCGCCTCGCGGATGTAGACGCGGATGTTGCGGTTGCTGGCCTCCCACCAGTCCATGTCGATGTGGAACTTGGTGTCGACCGTGGGTCGATGCCATCTGGCGGCCATGGATCTCCTCCTACCTTCCCAGATACTGGATCGCTTGATCCCGGACGGTGTTCTCGCGCGTGGACAGAGGACGCTCCCGCATCTCGTCCGGATCGCGATACACTGCCCCCTCCAGGTCTGGACTGTAGACCCACAGGCCATCGCCCACGGGATCGTAGCAGGCGCGGCGGGTAAGCTCGGCAAAGACGGGCACGGCGCCGGTGCGGCGCAGCATGTTGCAGGCCGAGTAGAGGCTCTTGGCGTGCACCGTGCCGCCCAGTTTGGCCAACTCAAAGAACGCCGACCGCACCATGGCGCTGAGCGAGAGTTGGGCATCGCTTGCCTGAGCCATCAACTCTGCGATTGCCTCCTCGTCCGGCACCAGGAACAGCATGTTCGCATCCACCCGCACGGCGGGGGGAGCCTGCTGCTGCAACTGGACGTTGAGGTCTCCCTCGGCGACACTGGCGGTGCGCAGCCAATCGCGTCGGCGACTGCGAACCGGCGCCACGGTGATGGTGAACGTCATCGCCTCGTCGGCGGGAGCGACGGTCACCTCCGCCCCCACCGTCAGGCTCGACGAGGTGTACCACTCCTTCAGGCCGCACACATAGCGCTCCTCGGGCACCACCCAGGCGTCGAAGCGCTTCTTCGTGCGGCTGTCGACCATGGTGATGGGAAAGTAGCGCTGAGTGCTGGCGGGCATCATGCGCAGCAGGCGCTGAGAAGCCGGCATGCTGCCGGCATGGAGATGCGGAAAGCTGAGCTGGTACCGCATGCTGTTGCCGTCGCGCAGTACGGCGGCGGCGTCGACATCGTCCAACTCGTCGCCGATCTCCTCGACCATATCGAGCATCGTCAAGCCGATGTACTCGCCACCCTGGGCTTTGAAGGCGGGCTCCAGCACGGACGGCCGCTGGTACACCGCCTCGGGCACCAGGGCTCGCAGAAACCAGATGGGATCTTCGGCCGAGCTGACATTGTCGAAGCGGCTGTCCTCACCGAGGGCGCGGTTCAGCGCGAACAACTGGGCATCGCGCGACCCGGCCACGGAGAGTTCCAGTTCCGTCAGCATCTCGCGCGCGGGCAGGGGATGGCCCGCCTCATAGATCATCGCCTCGGCGAGGTTCCGGTGGCCGACGTGAATCTCGGGGAGGAGGTCGCGTAGGAACCATTGCCCATTGAAGCGCACGAACTCGGGCGCCTCCTCCAGGGCCGGCTCCAGCTTGACCGCCACATAGTGCTCAAAGGCGCGCACCAGGTCGGCCTCGCTTACCGAGCTGTCGGTGCTGATTACCAGCTCCTCGATGGGCGCGTTGAGAGGATGAGGGACGTCCAGGTCCGCCGCGAACTCGCGTTCCGCGGGCGGGGCATCAAAGGCCACGCGGATGACGCTAAAGGGGCCATACTTGGGGTTTTCGCCCGCCCGCACCCCGACGACGCGCCCCGTCTCGAAATCCTGCGCCGAAAAGACGACCGTCTGTCCGACCTCATAGTGGCCCTTGGGCTGGTAGAGATCGCCGCTCTTGGCCTGGCGCGTGGCAGCGTCCCGCTCCGCCTGCATCCGGCGCATAATGATGGTAGACGCCAGCGCCCCCAGGCGCTGCGGCTTGGCCGCCTCGAGTATCTGCCCCGTCACGAGATCGATGTCGGCGGTCGACACGACATAGTCGTCGCGCCAGAATGACTCTGTCAGGGTCTGCAACGTGCGAACACCGGCCATGAACCCCTCCTCGGGTGAAATGCGCGCAAAATGGCCCGCAGTGAGCGGCCTACCATAGCTGGCCACGGCCCGCCGGCCCCATGGGCGGGGCCGCTGGACGCCGGCCCGTGGCAAGCGTCGATAGCCGATTGCCGACCGCCGGATCGAGGCGCATGCGCTCGTGTAACTGCGTGTGGGCGAAACAGGGCTCGAACCTGTGACCTCTTCCTTGTAAGGGAAGCGCTCTTCCAGCTGAGCTATTCGCCCAACGGTGGCCGCTCAACGGCACACCCAAAAAGTGTACCACACAAGACGATAATCGTCAAAGGACTCGGCGTGGAACGCGAGCGGTGATCGACTAAGGGTTGTCAGTTACTAGTTGTCAGTTGTCAGTTATCAGTTGTGAGTCCGTGATTGGTCTGCTTGGCGATAGACCTGTCATTCTGCGGTAGCCTACTCTAGACCACGACTGATCACTGATTACTGACAACTGATAACCGAAAACTGACCGATAGTAACCCGTGCGATGCTCGCCTGCCCGCACTCACATCACCTCAGGCGCCGTCATCCCCATCAAGCCCAGCGCCCTCGCCAGGACGATGCGGCACGCGGAGACCAGCTTGAGGCGGGCCTTGGAGATCGCCTCGTCTCCCGGCTCGGAGCTGACCACGCGACAGTCTCGATAGAAGGCGTGGAACGCCGCGGCCAGTTCCTGGGCATAGTACGTCAGATAGTGGGGCGACTCGTGCTCCGCCGACAGGCCCACCACCTCGCCCAACCGCACCATGCGCCGGATCAGCGCCAACTCGGGCTCCGACGTCAGCAGCGCCACGTCGCCCTCGCTATAGTCCAGATCTCCCGCGTGGCGCAGGATGGAGCAGATGCGCGCGTGGGCGTACTGCACATAGTACACCGGGTTCTCGTCCGACTGCTCCTTGGCCAGTTCCAAGTCGAAATCCATCTGGCTGTCGGCCGAGCGCGCCAGGAGAAAGAAGCGCATGGCGTCGGGGCCCACCTCCTCCAACACCTCGCGCAGCGTGATCATGTCCCCGGTGCGCTTGGAGAGGCGCACCACCTCGCCGCCCCGCTTGAGCGTCACGAGCTGGTAGAGAATGAGCGACAGACGCGTGGGGTCCAGCCCCAGCGCCTTCATCATGGCGAACATGCGCGGCACGTGGCCCTGGTGGTCGGCGCCCCACACGTCGATGACGCGATCAAAGCCGCGCTCGACGAACTTGTTATAGTGGTAGGCGATGTCCGAGGCGAAATACCCCGGCGTGCCATCGGAGCGCACCACCACCTCGTCCTTCGGGGCCCCCAGCATGGTCGCTTTGAACCACACGGCGCCGTCGTGCAGGTCGAGGTAGCCGCCCTCCCTCAGGATGGCCATGACCTTGTCGTACTGGCCCTCCTGATACAACTTGCGCTCGCTGAACCAGCAATCGTAGGTGATGCCCATCATCGCCAGGTCTGCCTTGGCGCCGGCGATCACCTCGGCCAAGCCCAGGTCGCCCAGCTGCCGAACCGCCTCATCCCGCGGCAACGTCAGGAAGCGGTCGCCGTGCTCCTCGACCAGCCTGGCGCCGAGTTCCACCATGTACTGCCCCTGGTAGCCGTTCTCGGGGACCGCCTCGTCGCGCCCCAGCGCCTGGGCATAGCGCGCATAGAGGGTCGCGCCGAACAGCCGCATCTGGCTGCCGCCGTCGTTCACATAGTACTCGCGCTGCACGTCATAGCCCGCCGCGGCCAGCACCGAGGCGATGGCGTCGCCCAACACGGCGTTGCGCGCCGAGCCCATGTGCAGCGGCCCCGTCGGGTTGGCGCTCACGAACTCGACCTGGACGCGCTGCCCCTTGCCCAGATCCACGTTGCCGTAGGTGTCGGGCGCCGCCAGGATCGCCGACACCTGATCGGTCAGCCAGGATGCGGCCAGGCGAAAGTTGATGAACCCGGGATGCGCCACCTCTACCGCCGCGATGGCGGGGTGGCGCGGCAGGCGGCGCACCACCTGCTCGGCGATCTTGATGGGCGCCATGCGCGCCAGACGCGCCAGCTGCATACACACAGGCGAGGCGAAATCGCCCATGGACTCTTGCTTGGGACGCTCCACAACGATCTCTTCCGGCACGTCGAACGGGGGGAGATCACGCTTGCGCTGGGCCGACTTGATAGCCTTGGCGAGGTTGCGCTGAAGGTCGCGACTAACTGTCGCAGTATCGATGATGGTCACGCTATTTCATCTCCATCCAGTTCATGCCCGTGGCCGCCTCCACCTTGAGGGGGACGTCGAGCGTGTAGGCCCGTTCCATGGTCTCCACCACCAGAGCTTGGGCGCGCTCCAACTCGGACTCGGGCACCTCGAGCACCAGTTCGTCGTGCACCTGCAGTACCATGCGCGACGCCAGCCCCTCCTCGCGCAGCCGACGATCGAGCACGATCATGGCCAGCTTGATGATATCGGCGGCGCTCCCCTGAATCGGCATGTTTACCGCAGCGCGCTCGGCGGCGCGCATGTTGTTGTTGGCGGCGCTTCGCGAGCGCAACTCGGGGAAGTAACGCCTGCGCCCCAGTAGCGTCTCCACATAGCCATCGCGACGCGCCCGCTGGATCGTCCCCTCCAGGTACTCCTTCACCCCCTGGAACCGGGTAAAGTAGGCGTTGATGAACTCGCGCGCCTCGGGCACGCTGAGCGAGGTGCGCGCCGCCAGGCCAAAGTCCGACATGCCGTACATCAGGCCGAAATTGATCGTCTTGGCCATGGCGCGCTGGTCCGACGTGACCTGTGCCAGCGGCAGCCCAAAGATGGCCGCCGCCGTCGAGGCGTGCACGTCCTCGTCCCGGTGGAAGGCGCCCATCAGCTCCGGATCCTTGGAGAAATGCGCCAAGAGCCGCAGCTCCACTTGCGAATAGTCGCACCCCAGAAGCAAGTGTCCCTCAGGCGCGATGAACGCCGCTCGCACGGCGCGCCCCAGCTCGGTGCGCACCGGAATGTTCTGCAGGTTGGGGTCGCTGGACGACAGGCGGCCGGTGTTGGTGCCCGTCTGGTTGAACGAGGTGTGCACCCGCCCCGTCTTGGGGTTGATCAGCGCCGGCAGAGCGTCCAGGTAGGTGCTCTTGAGCTTGTCGATCTGTCGATATTCGAGCAGCAGCGCCGCGATGGGGTGCTGATCCTTCAGCCCCTCGATCACGGCGGCATCCGTCGAGAACCCCGTCTTGGTGCGGCGCCCGCCGGGGAGCCCCAGCTCCTCGAACAGCACCGCCCCGAGTTGCTTGGTAGAGTTGATGTTAAAGGCGTGCCCCGCCTCGCGAAAGATGGCCCCCTCGAGTTCGCCCAGGCGTTCAGCCAGCTGGCGCGACATGGCCTCGAGGTAGCCGCGATCCACCACCATGCCGTGCTCTTCCATGCCCACGAGCACCGGCACGAGCGGCAACTCGATCTCATTGTACAGCGACCACTGGTCGCGTTCCTTGAGTTCGCGCTCCAGCACCTCGCACAGGCGCAGCGTCACGTCGGCGTCGGCACAGGCATAGGGCGCCACCCTAGCGACGCTCACCTGGTCCATGCGCAATTGGTTCTTGCCGGTGCCGATCAGCTCGTCGATGGTCGTCATCTCGACGTTCAGCCGCAGCCAGGCCTGATTCTTTAGGCCGATGCCGCGCCCGTCCGGCTCGAGCAGCCAGGCGGCGAGCATCGTGTCGGAGCAGGGACCACCCAACGGCATGCCGTGTTGCGAGAGGACCATCATGTCAAACTTGGCGTTGTGACATACCTTGGGGATCGATGCATCGGCCAGCAGAGGCCCCAGCCTAGCGCGGACGACGTCCAGGTCGAGCTGCGGCCCGGGACGCAGGCGTTCGTCGTGCCCCACCGGCAGGTAATAGGCCACGCCCGGCTCCGCCGACAGAGAGATGCCAACCAGCCCGGCCCGCATGGCGTCGGTGCTGGTGGTCTCGGTGTCAACGGCCAACGCCGTCGCCCCGCGCAGGCGCTCCACCAGTGCGTCCAGCGCCTCGACAGAGTCGACAGTGGTATAGTCGCCGATGGGCGCGCTGCCGTTGGCGCCAGCCGCCTCGGCGCGATCGGCCGCGCCAAACAGGCCGAGCTGCGTCACCGGCCCCTCCGCCCTCCCCTGGGGGATACGCCCCACGAGGGTGCGGAAGCCGAGTTCGCGCAGCAGATCCATCACCCGCTGCCGGTCAAAGTCGCCCCAATGACTCTTCTCGAGGTCCATGGGCACGTCCAGGTCGCGGACGATGGACACCAGGTGCTTGCTGAACGCGGCGCTCTCGCGCCCCTGCTCCAGCGCCGAGCGAAAGCGCTGGGGTGAGACCTCGTCGAGGTGCTCGTAGATCACCTCCACCGAGCCGTGTTCCTGCAGCAGCTTGGTGGCCGTCTTTTCCCCCACCCCCGACACGCCGGGGATGTTGTCTGACGAATCGCCCATGAGCGCCTTCAGGTCGACGAGTTGCGACGGTGAGAGGCCATAGCGCTCCTTGATCGCCTCCTCGTCGTACAGCGCCACGTCGCCAAAGGTGCGCCGTGGCACCAGCACGCGCACGCCCTCGCCGATGAGCTGAAAGACGTCGCTATCGCCCGTCACGATGATCGTCTCGAGGCCGGCCGCCTGCGCCTTGGCCGAGAGCGAGCCCAACACGTCGTCGGCCTCGTACCCCTCCATGATGCAGATGGGGATGCCCAGCGCCTCCAGCAGCTCGCGGATGCGGCCGATCTGGGCCCGCAGATCATCGGGGGTCTCGGCGCGGTGGGCCTTGTACTCGGCATACTCCTCGTGACGAAAGGTGCGGCCGACGTCGAAACTTGTGATGACATAGTCGGGCTGATAGTCGGACAGCGCCTTCAGCAGCATGTTGGCAAAGCCAAAGGTGGCGTTGGTCGGCTCGCCCGTCGGGCTGGTCAGCGGCGGGATGGCGTGGTAGGCCCGATAGGCCAGTGCGTGGCCATCGATCAGCATCAGCCGCTTCTTGTCGCTCATGGTGCTCCCTCCATCAGCACATTATACCACAGTCGGAGATATGGAACGAACGTTCTCGGCATGCGGCGGTCGGCAGTCGGCCGTCGCATGCCAACTCCGCTTGCCAAAACCGCCCTTCCCGTGGTATCCTCTAATGCCGGGCCGATCACTCCCTTGTTGATCGGTCCCTTGTATGGAACTGGAGTGCCTTGACGGGAGAGTGGATCGCTTGCTGAAACAGCTCGTTCATAACGGCATTGTCATCCCAGAGCCGCCCGAGCCGGTGGGTCTGGTCATCACCGTGCGTGGCAAGCCCGTGGCGCTGACGCCCGAGCAAGAGGAGATGGCCCTCGCCTGGGCGCGCAAGAAGGACACGCCCTACGTCCAGGATGAGGTCTTTGCCGCCAACTTTTTCGCCGATTTCTCCGCCGCCCTGGGGATCGACCCGCCCCTCACGCCGAGCACGAGGCGTGGGAGTGGCCTCCCCCTCACGCCGGACGAGATCGACCTGACCCCCGCCTATGCTGTGGTAGACGCCGAGCGTGCCGCCAAGGAGGCGATGACGCGCGAGGAGCGCAAGGCCGCCGCCGCGGCGCGCAAGGAGGTACGTGAGGCGCTCAAGGCGCGCTACGGCTATGCCATCGTCAACGGCCAGCGCGTCGAATTGGGCAACTATATGACCGAGCCCTCGGGCATCTTTATGGGGCGCGGAGAGCACCCCCTGCGTGGCCGCTGGAAGGAGGGCGCCCGCCGAGAGGATGTGACGCTCAACCTCAGCCCCGACGCCCCGCCCGTCGAGGGGAACTGGCAGGAGATCGTCTGGCAGCCCGAGTCGCTGTGGGTGGCCCGCTGGAAGGACAAGCTGGCCGACAAGCTCAAATACATCTGGCTCAGCGATACCGCGCCGGTCAAACAGCAGCGCGAAGCGCTCAAGTTCGACAAGGCGGTGGACCTCGACGCCGAGATCGACCGCGTGCGCGCCCGCATCCAGCTGGACCTATCCCACGAGAACGCGCGCCGGCGCATGATCGCCACCGCCTGCTATCTCATCGACACCCTCTGCCTCCGCGTCGGCGACGAAAAGGACCCCGACGAGGCGGACACCGTGGGCGCCACCACGCTGCGCCCCGAGCACGTGACCATCCGCGACGATGGCGTGGTCGAGTTCTGCTTCCTGGGGAAGGACTCGGTAGAGTGGAACAAGTCGCTCCAGCCGCCCAAGATGGTGCTGGACAACCTGGCGGAACTCGTCCGCAATGCCCGGCCGTCGAGCCCCAACAGCAATGGCGACCGCAACCACCCTACCCGCGACAAGCCGCAGCTCTTCCCGAACGTCTCGAGCCGTGACGTGAACGCCTACCTGTCGGGCATCCAGCCCGGGCTGACCGCCAAGGTGTTCCGCACGCACCACGCCACCGCAGCGGTGGAAAAGTCGCTGGCAGCCTCGGGCGTCAAGCCCCGCCATCCGGAATATGTCAAGTGGCAGGCGGCGAACATGGCCAACCTCGAGGCGGCCGTGCTCTGCAACCACACAAAAAAAGAGACGGGCAACTGGCCGGCGACGCGCCAGCGCTACCAGGAGCGCCGCGTCAAGGCCGAGGAGCGCGTGGCGCGCTACCAGGTGCAGGTCAAGGAGTTCAACGACGCCTATGCGGCGCTGAAAGAGGAGGCGCGCGCCAAGGAGGGGGAGGCCGCCACCGATGAGCGCCGCAAGCGCGTGCGCCAGCGCTACCAGAAGCGCCTGGCGACGGCGCGCCGCCGCACCCAGACGGCCCGAGAGCGCGTGAGCAAGGCGCAGATCGCCCTGGGCAAGATCAAGGCCCAAGCCACCATCGCCTCGAAAAAGCGCACCTGGAACCTGGGCACCAGCCTCAAGTCCTATATCGACCCGCGGGTGTACTACCGCTGGGGCCAGGAGGTCGACTATGACGTCCTGGAGCGCTACTACCCCACCATCCTGCGGCGCAAGTTCGCTTGGGTGCGCTCCGAGGCGGAGGAGGAGGCGCGTGAGAGCGAGCAGATCAAACACCTCACGGCGCGCACCTGCATGGCCGACGACCTCCACGCCGTCGCCGAGTTGTTTCGCAGCCTGAACGCCCAGTACCCGGAGGCAGAGTTGCCCGTAGAGGTGGACGCCATCGACGCCCGCTACCTGCCCCACTTGGGCGAGCCCTGGCGTGAGGCGATGGTCGTGCTGGGTGAGGAGAGCGAGGTAGTGGCCTTTGCCGCCCTGGGGCCGGCGTGGACCAACGGCAGCGACGAGCCCGTCCTGGACATCTTTGCGGCCGTGCGCCCCGAGTCGGCCACCCCCGCCCTGCACCGCCTCCTGGTGCGCGAGCTTGCCAGGCGGCAGGACGCCTACCGCCTGAACAACCCCAAGGAGCAGGCCGCCCTGGTGCCGAGCGAGCCCGGGTGGCTCAGCTACGCCCCGGAACTGGCCGAGGCGCTGGGTCTCGTCGAGACCGAGGACGAAGAGGACGTGGCTGAGGACGAGGAATAGGCAACGCGTTCGACGCCGACCCGGCGTTGAACCGCCGGGCTAGGCTAGACATAGACCCCTGCGGGGCCATAGTGAGCCCCGCAGGGCTTTTGCGCACGATGTATGGCGCCGGGCGGCGCGCACCGGCGTGCGCGCCCCTACACCCGCATCCCGCGACATCGCCGGGACGACCGCTAACGCCGGGGCTCTTGTCGCGCCACGCGGCGCTGCGACGCAAACGCGGTAGGGGCCGGGCGCTGTCCGGCCCGCGGCGCCCGCGGCGCGCACCGGCGCGCGCCCTACAAACGCCGGGACGACCGCTAGCCATGGGCCTTGTCGCGCCACGCGCGTCCGGCCGGCGGCGCTGTCGCCGCGGCGCCACCGGCGCGCACCGCGCGCGCCTACACCCGCATCCCGCGACATCGCCGGGACGACCGCTAACGCCATGGAGGCTCTTGTCGCGCCACGCGGCGCTACGACGACCGCTACGCACGCCGGCGACATCGCCGGGACGGCTCTTGTCGCGCCACGCGGCGCTACGACGCAAACGCGGTAGGGGCCGGACGCTGTCCGGCCCGCGGCGCCCCGCGGCGCGCACCGGCCCGCGCGCGCTACACCCGCATCCCGCGACATCGCCGGGACGACCGCTAACGCCCTGGGGCTCTTGTCGCGCCACGCGGCGCTACGACGCAAACGCGGTAGGGGCCGGACGCTGTCCGGCCCGCGGCGCCCCGCGGCGCGCACCGGCGTGCGCGCCCTACACCCGCATCCCGCGACATCGCCGGGACGACCGCTACCGCCATGAGGCTCTTGTCGCGCCACGCGGCGCTACGACGCAAAGGCGGTAGGGGCCGAGCGCTGTCCGGCCCGCGGCATGAGGCGGCGCGCACCGGCGTGCGCGCCCTACGCCCGCGTTCGGCGACCTTGCCGGGCCGACAATCAGCCCCGTCGGGGCCTCTATGGTGCCACGGCGTGGCGCCGTCGCCGGAGGCGTTCACCCCCTGGCTCTGCCGCCGTTGCCGGCCGAACTCATCCCCCGGTCCCCGCCGGCGGCAGCCCGCGTGGGTTCTCGTCGAGCGGCACCACGTCCGCCGTGCGGAGGTACCAGTCCAACAGGCGCGATTCGAGTTCCGCCCGCACCGCGCCATAGCACGCGTCCCCATAGATGTTACACAGCTCTTGTGGGTCTGCCCGCAGGTCGTAAAGCTCGCACACGTCGGCGGTGCGGCGCACGAGCTTCCACTCGCGCGTACGGATCATCGCCGAGCGGCACACGCTCGCGGGGTGCTCCTGTTGCTGCAACCCCTTGGGCCAATAGATGTGCTCCGGCGACCGCGGAATGTCGTACTCGGCCCAGCGCCCCTCGAAGCAGTGCGGCTCGTGGGGGTCATAGCCCCCCTCGGCAAAGGCGGCCCGCCCCGCATCCCCTGGCGCGCCACCCAACTGGGGCACGAGCGAGCGGGCGAAATGGGTGTGTCGCGCCTCCACGCCGGTCAGCTCCAACGCCGTGGCCATGATGTCGAACAGCTCCACCGGCTCCTCGACCACGTGCCCCGCCCGGTTGCCGGGCGACCGGATGATGAGCGGCACGCGCGTCTGGCAGTCATCGAGAGCGCTGGGCCATTTCTCCACCAGGCCATAGTCGCCGGCCCAGTCGCCGTGGTCGGCGGTGGCCACCACCGTCGTCTCCTCGGACAGGCCGGTCTCGTCCAGAGCGTCCAGCAGCTGCCCCAGCATCCAGTCCACGTAGGCGTTCATTCCCAGGTACACCGCCTGGATGCGCTCCAGGTGTCCCTCGGGCAGGGCATCGAGTTCGCGATAGCGCCGGATCAGCTCGTGGAACGACGGCTTGCCGTCCAGCCCCGCCGGTCGCAGGGGCGGCACGTCCTCGGGCCGGAACATGCTGTGAAACGGCTCGGGCGCACCGTAGGGCGGGTGCGGCATGCTCAGGGGCAGATAGAGCACAAAGGGTGGGTCGCCCGGCCGCCGCGACCGCACAAAGTCGATCCCCGCCTGGACGTTGCGCATGTCGGCGGTGTCTTCCAGGCCGCCAGGGAACGGCTCGCATAGGAAAGAGTAGTGGCCGGGCTCGCCGTAGGCGCCCAGGTTGGGGCCGGCGTGCCCGCCGTCCGCGTGAGCGTAGCGGTCGACGCACGAGGCGAAACACTCGGGCGCATACAGATCGTTCTTGCCGTGCCACTCGATATGGTAGCCCGCCTCGCGCAGGTACCCAAAGAGGCTCGGCTCGTGGGGACGCAGCAGGTGCCAGAGGGTACGGTGCCCCGCGGTGTGTGGGTACCAGCCGGTCATGAAGGAGCAGCGCGACGGAGAGCAGACGGTATGGGCCACATGGCACTGGTCAAAGCGCACCCCATCCGCCGCCAGACGATCGTAGTTGGGCATCCGCACCAGCGGATGCCCATAACACGAGACGCTCTCGGCGCGCTGTTCGTCGGGGATGAACAGCACCAGGTTCATCTCAGTACGTCATCACCCGGGGCAGTTCCTTCGCCTGGGCGATCCAACTCGCCACCTGGGCGCGACCGGGCATGTGGCGCACGAGCTTTTTCTCGGCGTTCAGCGCCACCAGCGCCTCATAGAGGTTGTCGGGGTTGCGCTGGGCGAGCTCGGGCACCGTGTCGACGCCGGCCGCCTCGAGCAGGTCCGAGTACTCTTCGCCCACGCCCTTGATGCGGTACAGATCGGCACGGTTTACCCACTCTAGGATGAGCGTGCCGCTGATGCCCGTCTTCTCTTCGAGTTCCTTGCGCCCCTTGGCGCTGGCGCCCTTCTCCAAGAGGGCCTCGGTGGTGTTGATGTCAACGGCCTGCAGCTTGGCGCGATACACCTCGCCGATCCCCTCGATGGTGATGATGTCAGCCATGGTATGTCTCCTCGCGTAGGTGATAGAGTGTGGTGCCGACGCCCATCCGGGTCCGTTCGATGGCCTCCTCCCTCTTTGCCGCCCGATGCGCGGCATGATATCTGTCCTAGTCTCCGACGTCTACCACGACCTTCAGACTGTCGCCCTTGTGTTCGTCGGCGAAGCGCAGGGCGCGCTCTGCCTGACGCAGTGAGAAATGATGGGTGACCAGGGACGCCACATCTACCCGGCCGGCCGCCGTCAGCGCGATGCCGGCCGGATAGCGGTTGGCGTAGCGGAACAGCCCGCGGATATCGATCGCCTTGCTGGCCGCCGCCACGATGTCGAGTTCCACGGTGGGCTGTGGCGGGAGCCCGACCAACACCGCCACGCCGCCGGGGCGCGTCGCCGCCAGGGCGTTGCGCGTTGTGACGACCGAGCCGGCCGTCTCGAACGCCACATCGGCGCCGCTGTGACGCGGCGGAAAGCCCTGCAGGGCGCTGGTGATGGCGCGCACCTGCTCTACCGCCCGACCGTCGGCGTCGTTCACCACGTGTGTCGCGCCGAGGCGCCGGGCGTGCTCCAGGCGGAAATCCATGACATCGATGGCGATGAGCGTCGTCGCCCCGGCCGCGCGCGCCGCCTGTAACGTCAGGAGACCGATGGGCCCGCACCCGAGCACGGCCACGGCATCCCCTGGCGCCACGCCACCTCGCTCGACGGCAGCCAGGCCCACCGCCAGCGGCTCCATCATGGCGCCGTCCTCCAGCGTCATCGCCTCTGGCAGGGGAAAGACGTAATCGGCGGGCCAGGCCACGTACTCGCAGAACGCCCCATCGATGGGCGGCGTCGCCATGAACACCACGTCGGGGCAGAGGTTGTAGCGACCCGTCTTGCAGTAGTGGCAGCGCCGGCAGGTGTAGCCCGGCTCCACCGTGACACGATCGCCCTTCGCAAACCCCTGGACCCCCTCGCCCAGCGCCGCCACCGTGCCGGCGCTCTCATGCCCCAGGATCATGGGCGCGCGCACCACGAAATCGCCGATGCGACCGTGCGTATAATAGTGCACGTCGCTGCCACACACGCCCACGCGAGAAACCGCCACCAGCACTTGGCCGGGCCCCGGCTCGGGCACCGGCCGCTCCTCGATGCGCACGTCTCGCACGCCGTACAGTACGGCGCAGGTCATCGTTTTCGGGATCGCCACGTCGTTGCTCCTCGTATGCACTGCCCCGGCCTTACCAGCGCGTCTTGTACTCCTCGAGCCGGCCATCGGCGGCCGCCGCTGCAACGCGGTCGCGCAGGCTGGCCTGCTCTTCGAGGTCCATCGGCTGCCAGTCGCGCACGATGCGCAGGTTCTGCTCTAGTACCTCCAGCGACTCCATGCCGCAGATGAGACTCGCGATGGGCTGCGAGAGCGCGTACGACAGCGCCTCCTGTACCGAGACCTCCGCCTCCATGATGCGCCCGGCGGCCAGCCCCTTCATACCGATCACGCCGATGCTGCGCGCCTGAGCGATGGGCAGGACCTCGGCGGCAAAGCTGCGATAGTGGGCGTCCAGCAGATTCACGGGCATCTGCAGAGTGTCCCACTGAAACTCGTGCGCCAGCATCTGCTTGAGCAGATGGGGCCAGCGGTGCCCCGTGAAGCCAATGTAGCGGATCTTGCCCGCGGTGCGCGCCGCCACCGCCGCCTCGATGGCGCCCTCGCTAAAGATGCGGTCGGGCTCCCCCTCGTGGATGATCTCGTGAAACTGCAGCAGGTCGATATGGTCCGTCTGCAGTCGGCGCAGGCTCTCATCGAGCTGCTGGCGGAACGTCTCGCCGTCGCGCCCGTGGTTCTTGGTCATCAGGAAGGCGCGCTGCCGGTAGCCGTCGCGCAGCGCCCGCCCCATGATCTCCTCACTGCGACCGTCGTGGTAACACCAGGCGTTGTCCAGCAGGTTGATGCCCGCGTCGATCGCAGTGCGGATGATGCGAATGCCCGTCTCGGCTTCCGTCGGTCGCCCGATGTGGTGGCCGCCGACGCCGATGATCGACACGCGCTCGCGGGTCGCCCCCAGAAGACGCGTGGGAATGCCGCTAGAAGGTTCGCTCGCCATTGCTTGCACCTCGTCTACCCCTGCACCCGAGCCAGGTCGGGCCCGTCACCTCGATAGAAGCGCCGCTATGTTAGCCCAGGCGTACGCCTGGGTCAACCGGAGCGTGTCCTTCCGACCACCCCCTGTGTCAAGCGCCGCGCGATGGTCGGCCGCGGCGAATGGCATGAGACGCAGAGCGTCACGGCGGTGGACCATGAGGGGCGCCCACGCTCGCATATCACAGCGCCACGGCTCGGTTTCCCAGCGCGTCGCGGACCTATCCCAGGGGCGATGGGACATTAGCCAAGGAATATCACAAAAATCGCAAACTATATAGCTTACGATATAACTATTGACACGAGAGCTAAGCCGTGCTAGAATGTTTGTAGAACAAGCGTTCTACTCCCGCCCTGCATCAGCCCCATAGGTGAAGCATCATGCCACGATGGAAGAACCTGCTCGACCGGCGGGGCGCCGGCACTCACTATGCCGACCGCCTCCACCGCATCTTGGGCGTGTGCCGCGACTGCGGCCTCCTCTGGCACAACGAGCGCGTCGCCCGCCGTGATGGGGGCGTCGAGGTTCGCCGCGTAGACGACATCGCGCCGACGGACAGCGTCCTCGTCACTCCCCTCTATGAAAAGTATGGCCTGCAGGTGAATCCTCGTGTTCTGACGCGCCTGGGTAACCTGGGCCCGCAGTTCGCTTACGCCCTGAACGTCCCCGGCGTCAGCGTCGAGATCGACGGCAACGTCGTCTATGTGCGCGTGCCCCGCCCCGACGCAGAGCGCGGCGACACGGTGCTCTATGAGGACGCCTGGGACGCCGCGCCCGACATCCCCGTCGGCAGCCTCCTCCTGGGGATCGACGAGGATCAGCACCAACTCGTGCTGGAACTCGTGGCGCCCACCAACGTACACGCCGCCGTCATCGGCATGACGGGCAGCGGCAAATCGACGCTCATGCGCACCATGATCCTGTCGGCCCAGATGATCGGAGGCGCCCGCGTGGCCCTGTTCGACCCCAGCGGCGGGTTCGAGCCGCTCTCGGGCCACCCCTCGGTGTGGCGCGGGGGCCTGTTCCACACCCCCGAGGAGTGCGAGGTCGGGCTGCGGGTGCTCGCCGAGGCGATCGGCCGGCGGCGCGAGGGCCTCACCTATGTCTTTGTCGACGAGGTGCCCGAACTCGTGATGCAGCGCCCGCGCATCAAGGACCATCTGGCGCGCCTCACGCAAGCTGGGCGGCATGCGGGAATGCACGTCATCCTGGGGGCGCAACACCCCCTCGCCAGGGACCTGGGCCCCACCACCATGCGCAACGTCGCCGTGCGGCTGGTGGGGCGCGTGGCCGACCGCTCCGCGGCCTACAACGCCACCGGCCGGAATGACAGCGGCGCCGAGGCGCTGCGTGGCCGCGGCGATTTCATGGTCGTCAACGGCAGCCTGCGCCGTCACTTCCAGGCCGCCATGGTGTCGCCCGAGCTGTTGGGGGAGTGGCGTCGACGCTATCCACCCCGCGCCGCGCGCCTCCCCGCGGGGCCCGTCACGACGTCGCCCCTGGCGGCGCCGGTCGTCCGCGGCGCCGGCGGCGGCCGGCCGGTGGACGACATCCCCTCCTTCGTGGTGCAAGAGATCCGCCGCTACCACGCACGCCACGGCCATCCGCCATCATCGAACTGGATCTACCGCTACACCCGGCAAAAGCTCCCCACCGGCGGGTTCAACCGCGCCAAGGCCGAGCGCGCGCTGCAGGCAGCGCAGGAGGGGTAGTTATCAGTATTCAGTAGTCAGTTGTGCGTTGTGCGTTGTGCGCGGTTGATGGTTGCTGTGCCGTATACGAATGACGCGGCGTGGTCAGGCGTCACGCGTCACTGATCACTAACCCCTGAGAGCTGGTAACTGCCCACTACTCGAGGAGTACGCCATGTCCCGCAACACCTTCCTACTATTCGTCGCCGCCGTCGGCGCCGCGCTGGTGCTGGCCGTCGCGCAGGTGCCTCAGCCGTGGCGCGGCGTCCTGGTGGCCTGGCTCATCTTTGGCGGTTCGGTGGGCTATGTGGCGGTACGGCTGGCCCACAGCTACTACGTCTATCGCGCCGCGCCTACGGCCAGCCGTCGGCCGGCGCCGCGCCCGAGCGCCGAAACCGCCAGACCACGCGCCGCGTCGCTCAAGGTGGTCGTCTCCCGCGCCGCCGCCAACGGCCGCCGCACCATCTAGGCCACATCGGATGGGAGGTGGCGCGCTGGCGCTTGCCGCGTCGCGGCGCTATACTCCGCGCCACATCCGACCCACCCACCCTGAGGAGCGCAGCGACCATGAAGATCAGCGACGTACAGGCCTGCGTCATCGGCCGACCCGAGCCGCACAGCGGCGGCAGCGTGTGGACCTTTGTACGCGTCTACACCGACTCGGGCATCGTGGGCACCGGCGAGTGCAGCTCCGCCGGCCTCATCGCTGGGGGCTTTTCCACCAAGGAGCAGGTGCTGGCCCTCAAGCCCCTCCTGGTGGGGCAGGACCCCCTGCGCATCGGGCCACTGTATGAGACGATGCGCCGCCGCCACCGCTACTCGGGCGGCTGCACCGCGCCCACCGTCTTTGCCCTCACCGGCATCGAGAACGCCCTCTATGACATCGCCGGCAAGGCCATGGGCGTGCCGGTACATCAGTTGCTGGGCGGCAAGTTCCGTGACGCGATCCGCCTCTACGCCGACTGCCACGCCGGTGAGGACCACTCGCCAGCCTCGTACGCTGAAAAGGCGCTCGAGGTGCTGGCGGAAGGGTACAACGCGGTCAAGTTCGACGTGGACCACGTCAGCCCCGGCAAGAAGGACCCCTTCAACTGGACCGTCTCCGCCGCCGAGATGACGCACATCATCAGCCTCATTCAGGGGGTGCGCGAGGCGATCGGCTACGACATCGACCTGGCCATCGACTGCCACGGCCAGTTCGACATGGGCTCGGCCATCACCCTGGCCAGGGCGGTGGAGCCGCTGCGGCTCATGTGGCTCGAGGAGCCGATCCCCGCCGAGAACGTCGACGCCCTCGCCCAGGTGCGCGCCGCCACGTCCACCCTCATCTGCACCGGCGAGAACCAGTACTCGCGCTTTGACTTTCGGCAGTTGCTGGAGCGGGCCGCCGTGGACGTCATCATGCCCGACCTGGCCAAGGCGGGCGGCATCATGGAGGGCAAGCGCATCGCCGATATGGCAGACACGTACTATGTGCCCATGGCGCCGCACAACGTCTCGTCCGCCCTGGGGATGATGGCGGCCTGCCACGTGTGCGCCAGCGTGCCCAACTTTCTCGTGCTCGAGTTCCACGGCCGCGAGATCGCCTGGTGGGAGGATCTCTGCGAGGGGGACAAGCCCTTCATCCGCAACGGGACGATGGTGGTCTCCAACCGCCCCGGCGTGGGCGTAGAACTCGACGACGCCGTGGCCCGGACGCTGGTGTGGAACGGCGACAAGTACTTTGACTGAGCGGCCCCGCGCCCTGCGCTAGCCGAGTCTTCTATAGCACCCTTCGTAGTAACGACTTTAGTCGTTTATCGTCCTCTAGAGTGGGAAAAACGACTAAAGTCGTTACTACATAGGGCGCTAGCATTGGTTTGGGCGTTAGTACGGAAAGTTCTTCATGCGCGAGCGGCGATAGAGGCCGAGCCCCGGGTGCTCCGTCTCGATCATCCACGCCTCGAGCCGCTCTCGCATCTCTTGCACCACGCCGGCGCGGGCCGGGTCCCCGATGAGGTTGTGCATCTCGTGAGGGTCCGCCTCGAGGTCGTACAGGTCGTCCTCGCTGGTGCTGTTCCAGCCATATTTGTAGCGGCCATGGCGCGCGCTCGCCATGGTGGTGATCAGCGAGTTGACGCCAAAGAACTCGACAAAGGCGCTGTCGCGCCACGCCGTCTCGCGCCCCTCCAGCAGCGGCCGCAGCGACCGCCCGGGAAGCCCCTCGTCCTCGGTCGCCGGCGCCCCGGCATAGTCCAGCAGCGTCGGATACACGTCCACCAGTGACGCCCACTCGGTCACCACCGCGCCGCCCCGTCCTTGCGCCAGCGCCGGCGGCAACCAGGCCACGAAGGGGATGCGCTGGATCTCTTCGAAATGATGGAACCCCTTGTCCGTCAGGCCGGCGTGCGTCCCCAGCGTCTCCCCGTGGTCGGCGGTAAAGATGATGATGGTGTTCTCCCGCAGGCCCGACGCGTCGAGGTACTCCACCAGCCGCCCGATCTGCCGGTCGATGAGGGTGGCAAAGGCATAGTAGTAGCGCACCGCCTCCGCCCAGTCGGCCCAGGTGAGTTCGTCGGCATGGGTGTGGCGCTTGATGTGGTAGGGCCGGTTGCCGCCCACCTCCGCCCAGCGATAGTTGGGCCACTCGGGGATGTCTACGTCGCGATAGAGATCATAGTACGCTTGCGGCACATAGTAGGGACCGTGCGGCCCCCAGAAGTTGTGCCACAGGAAGAAGGGCTGCCCCGCCTGCCGAAAGCGGTCCATGAGCCCGATAGAGTGCTCTGCGAGAAAGTAGGGCACCGTCGACTCTTCCGGGCCCTCTACGATGCCATAGGTCCAGGCATGGTAGGGCCGCCCGTCCTTTGGCTTGAGCCGATGCTCCCAGCCGTGCGCCGCCAGGTAGGCACGGTATTCGGGGTAGTGGAATCCCCCGTTGCCGTGCCCGGCGAACTGCTGCCCCTCGAACCCCACGTCTTGGGGCAGCGCCCGCGCGTTCGACAGCCCATACGACATCTCACGGTCGCGCCCCAGGTGCCACTTGCCCGTGTAGCCCAACCGGTAGCCCGCCGCCTCGAGGCGCCTCGACAGCAGCGACGGCCGGTCGACCAGCTCCTGCACCGAGCAGCCCAGGTCCTCCGTGTTGCAGCACATGCCGTGGCCATGGGGGTACAGCCCCGCCATGATGGTCCCCCGCGCGGGTGTGCACACCGGGCAGGAGGTATAGGCCGTCTCGAAACGGACGCCGTCCCGCGCCAGGGCGTCGATGTGGGGCGTCCGGCAGGGGGTTTCCCCGTAGCAGCTCACCGCAGAGAGCTTGTGCTGATCGGTAAAGATGAACAGGATGTTGGGTTGGCGGTTCGGGCTCATGGGGCGTCTCCTTTGGATCACGCGCCGCGATCGTCTGGGCGACGCGGGAATGGCCGAGGCCCCGGGGGAGCCGGGGCCTCGGGTTGGGTCGCGGCGCATCGCGTCCACAGCGATGCCGGCATGCGCCGGCGCTGGTTTCAACGGACGGTGCGGGCCTCGGGCACACCCTAGACGGCCGCCAGCCCCTCCTCGGTGTCCGTCGTGTCCATCTCGGTCATCTCGCCCGTGACGGTGAACACGACGCGCTCGCAGATGTTGGTCACGCGGTCCGCGGCGCGCTCCAGGTTGTGGGCCGCCCACAGGAGCTGGTTGGCCTGCTCCATCCGCGAGGGGTCCTCGATGATGTAGGTAAGCAGCTCGCGGTACACCTGGTTATAGAGCGCGTCGACCTCGTCATCCTCTTTGGGAATGGCGCGTGCCGCCACCACGTCCTGCCGCACGAAGGCGTCCAGGGAGCGGTGCAACATGTCCAGCGCTTTAGCCGACATGCGCGGGATATCCACCAGCGGCTTGATGAGGGGGGCATCGCCGATCATCTGACTGATACGGCTGATCCCCTTGGCATAGTCGCCGATGCGCTCCAGTTCGGTAGCGGTCTCGAGCACTGCGGCGAGCACGCGCAGGTCGCTGGCCATCGGTTGCTGGGTGGCGATGAGCACCAACACCTCACCCTCGATGGCGAATCGCTTGGCGTTGATCTTGCGGTCGTCCGCGATGATGCGGTGCGCGGCCACGAGGTCCCGCCTCTTGAGCGCGTCCACCGACTCGGCCAGGGCACGCTCGACCATGCTCCCAAGAGCCAACACCTCGTCCTGCAGCCGTTGCAGATCGCGCTCGAATGTCTGTCTCAGCATGCTCGTGTCCTTTCAGAGCTTGTACACCTCAAAGAGTCGAGGCTCCGTCTCCCCTTCGATGCGCGCCACCACCTCGACGTAGGGCGCCAACGTCGAGTTCCGCAGCTTGCGCCGCAGCAACTCGTCCACCTGAAAGATCCCCGCCGAGGCACTCAGGAGCACCGAGACACGCACCGGCCGCTCCTCACCTCTCTCGATCGCTACCGACTTGACCGCCAGCGCCGACACCGAATGGATGTTGACTTGGCCCGCCTCGAAGGGGATGCGCGACCTGCCCTGGCTCATGTCCAGCGCATCCGCCACCTTGAGTACCCCCGCCTCGATGGTCAGGCAGCGCTCGTCGGCGCTGTGGGCGATCACGGCGTGCATGACATCCGCCGCCATGACCGTGAGGTTCGGCTCCTCATAGATGCCGGCCAGCAGCTGTCGCGCCTTGGGGTAGCCCAGGATGAGGCTGTAGCGCTCGTGGTCGTCGCGATGGAAGGCGATTCCAAGGTCGTGCAGCCAGGCGGCCAGCACCACCACGACCTCGGCGTCCTCGCGCGTCAGGCCATAGTTCGTCACCACGCTGGGTTCGATCCCCGCCTCCGCCAGGTAACGTAGGATGCGCAGCGCGGCGTTCGCCACGATGCGCACGTGCACCTCGCCGTGGTCGTTGATGCCGCTGCGGTCCACGGCGTTCACATTGGCCGACTTGAACAGCTGCCCAAGCTCGGCGTCGGCCTCCCCCAGGCGCACGAGTTCGGCCAGTCGTTCGTTATGTCGCGAAGGAACCGTCAGACTTACCATTTGCCCTCGCTCATCGGCTCGACGATCCGCCGCCGGATGGCGTCGCGGACCTCACGGAAAGCCTGCAGGCGCTCCTCCTCGGCACCCTCTGCCGCGGCGGGGTCGGGCAGGCTCACATGCTCGACGCGCCCCTGTCCCAGCCACAGGGGACACTCTTCCGCCGCCTGATCGCACACGGTAACCACGAGGTCGAGATCCACCCCTCGGAACTCGTCCACTGACTTGGACCGATGCGCGCTGATATCGATCCCCAGCTCGGCCATGGCGCGCACCGCCAGGGGGTGCACATAGCCGGCAGGCCGCACCCCGGCCGATACCGCCTCCCACTCCCCCGCCAGGAACCGGTTCACCAACCCCTCAGCCATCGGGCTCCGCGCCGAGTTGCCGGTGCAGAGAAAGAGAACGCGCTTCATAGCGTTTGCTCCGAGGACCAGTTGTCAGTTATCCGTTCTCAGTGATCAGCCTCGAACACATGACAAGCACGCTTCTTGCCACTAGCACAGTCCTACACCACCAGGCAGCGTCTGAGAACCGATAACTGACAACTGAAAACTGATAACCAATAACTATCCATACCTGCCCGTAATATAGTCTTCCGTCCGCTTGTCCCTTGGCTTGGTGAACACCTGGCCCGTCTCGCCGTACTCTACCAGCGTGCCCGCGCCCTCGTCGTCGATCATGAAAAAGGCGGTATAGTCCGAGACGCGCGCCGCCTGCTGCATGTTGTGCGTCACGATCACGATGGTATAGTCGCGCACCAACAGCTGCATCAGGTCCTCAATCCTGAGCGTCGCGATGGGATCGAGCGCCGACGCCGGCTCGTCCATCAGGATGACGTCCGGTTTGGTTGCTATAACCCGCGCGATGCACAGACGTTGCTGCTGCCCCAGCGAGAGGCTGAGCGCGTCCTGATTGAGGACGTCCTTTACCTCGTCCCAGAGGTCCGCCCCGCGCAGGCTCTCCTCGACGATGTCGTTGAGCCCGCCGTTGCGACCGAGGGAGAGGATGCGCGGCCCAAAGGCGACGTTATCAAAGATCGATTGGGGAAAGGGGTTGGGGCGCTGAAACACCATCCCTACCCGGCGTCGCAGGTCGACCACGTCCACGTCGGGCGCATAGATGTTGTCGCCGTCCAGCATCACCTTTCCCTCGACGCGCGCCCCACGAATCGTGTCGTTCATGCGATTGAGGCAACGCAGAAAGGAGGACTTGCCGCACCCCGACGGCCCGATGAGCGCCGTGATCTGGCGCTCGTTGATCGACACGTTGATGTCGCTGAGGGCCAGCTTGCGGCCGTAGAGTAAGTTCAGGTGCTCGACATCTATCCTAGCCACTTAGCCAAACCGTCCCGTGATATAGTCCTGGGTCTGCTTCCTCTGGGGCGCGGTAAACATCTGCCGGCCAGGCCCGGTCTCGACCAGCTCGCCCATCAGGAAAAAGGCGGCATAGTCGGCCACACGCCCTGCCTGCTGGATACTGTGGGGCACGAGTACGATGGTGTACTGCTGCTTTAGCTCGTACAGCGACTGCTCGACCTTGGCCGTGGAGATGGGGTCCAACCCCGACGTAGGCTCGTCGAGGAGCAACACTTCCGGCTCCAGCGCCAGACTGCGGGCGATGCACAGCCGCTGCTGCTGGCCTCCCGAGAGGGAATAGGCGGAGGCGTGCAGCCGATCGCGCACTTCGTCCCACAGGGCGGCCTGCGTCAGGCTGCGCTCGACAATCTCGTCGAGCCGCGCCGCGTTCCGCTCGCCGGCCAGTCGCGGACCATAGATCACGTTCTCATAGATGGTGCCCGGCAGGGGCAGCGGCAGCGCGAACACCATTCCCACGCGCCGCCGCAGGGCGGGCAGATCGACGCCGGGGGCATAGATGTCCTCGCCGCCCAGGTAGACCTTGCCCAACCTCGTCGTGTTCTCGACGAGGTCGTTCAGGCGATTGATGAGTCGCAGCACCGTCGTCTTGCCGCCCCCCGCCGGCCCGAATAGCACGGTGATGGCCCGCGCGGGGATGTCCAGCGTCACGTGGCGCAGCGCCTCGTTGTCGCCATAGGCATAGCTCACGTCTTCGATGTGTATCTTGGTCTCGGCTCGTTCAGTTATCATCGTCGGTCTCGGTCCGGCGCGAAGAAATTGCTCCAACCCAGGGATCACCACTGGCGGCGCTTGCGGAATTGGCGCCGCATGATGGTTGCCACGACGTTGAGGGACAGCACCAGCGCCAGGAGCACCAGCGCGGTCCCATACTGAATCTCGGACGGCATGCCCGGCACCTGCGTGCTGATCACGAACAGGTGATAGGGCAGGGCCATCGTCTGATCAAAGGGGCTCCGCGGCAGGCGCGGCAAGTAGAACGCGGCAACCGTAAAGAGGATGGGCGCCGTCTCCCCCGCCGCCCGCAGCAGCCCGAGGATCACGCCCGTGATGATGCCCGGCAGCGCCTGCGGCAGCACCACGTTGCGTATCCCCTGCCAGCGCGTGCCGCCCAGGCTCTCGCTCACGGTACGAACCTCGACCGGAACGGCCCGCAGCGCCTCCTCGGCGGTGCTGATGATGATGGGCAGCGTCATGATGGCTAGCGTCAGCGAGCCCGCCAGGATCGACGTGCCCATGTTCAGAAACAGGACGAACAGCGACAGCCCGAACAGGCCGTAAACCACCGATGGCACGCCGGCCAGGTTGACGATGGCCAGGCGGATGGCGCGCGTCAGCCACGTGTCACGGGCGTACTCGGCGAGGTAGATCGCCCCGCCGACGCCCACCGGGATGGCCGCCAGCGCCGTGCCGAGGGTCAGGAGCAGGGTGCCCACGATGGCCGGCATGATGCCGCCCGCCGTCATCCCCTCCCTCGGCATCGCCGTCAGGAACTCCCAGTTGATGGCGCCGATGCCGCGCACCACGACAATGCCGACCACGGCCAGGATCGGCAGCACGACGATCAGCGCCATGGCCGTGAGAAGGCCAAATCCCAGGCGTTGCATCCGATAGCGGCTCATCAGCGCAACCCTCCCCGGCGTCGCTTCTGGAACAGGGCACGCGCCGCCGTCAGGTTGATGAGAAAGGTGGCGACGAACAGCACGATGCCGATGGCAAAGAGGGCGTGATAGTGCACGCTCCCTTGGGCCACCTCGCCCATCTCGGCGGCGACGGTGGCCGTCATGGTGCGCACCGGCCGGAAGAGTGAGTCGAGCGTCAGCGGCATGCGCGCTGCGTTGCCCGTGATCATCATCACGGCCATCGTCTCGCCGATGGCGCGCCCCATGCCGAGCATCACCGCCGTGACGATCCCCGAGCGCGCCGCGGGCACCACCACGCGCCAGATGGTCTGCCATTGCGTCGCGCCCATGGCCAGGGCGCCGTCCCGATAGCCCCGCGGCACGGTGTCCAGGGCGTCCTCCGCCACGCTGATGATGGTGGGGAGCGCCATGTAGGCCAGCACGATCGCGCCGGAGAACGCCGTCAAGCCGGTGGGGACGTTCAGCACCTCACGCACCAGCGGCGCCACTAGCGTCATGCCAAAGAAGCCGAGCACTACCGAGGGGATTCCCGCCAGCACCTCGATCATCGGCTTGAGCACCTCGCGCGCCCACTCGGGCGCCACCTCCCGGATGTACACGGCGGTGGCCACGCCCAGCGGCAGCCCGATGACGATGGCGACGACGGTGACGAGGGCCGACCCGAGGATGAGCGGCAGCGAGCCGAACAGGCCAAAGGTTGGATACCACCGCACGCCGGCGAGATTGTCCAGCGGCACCTCGCTGAATATCGGCATGCCCTCGCGCAACAGAAACAGGAAGATCAACAGCACAAAGCCGATGGTCGACACCCCCAGCACGCGGACCAGCGACTCGACTACGAACTCGCCCCAGCGCTTGGATCGGGCGCCCGCTCGTGGCTGGACTCCCGGCATCAGCTGCGCGTCATCGCTCATTCGCCGCCCTCCATGACGGATCCCAGCGGCACAAAGCCGATGTCGGCGACGAGTTCCTGTCCGTCCGTCAGGATCCAGTCGAGGTATGCCGCCACGTCGCCCGTGGGCTCTCCGGCCGAGTACATGTACAGGGGGCGCGAGATGGGGTAGGTGCCGTGGTTCACCGTCTCGATGGACGGCATCACGTACGGCTCACCCTCCGCCACGGCGATGGCCACCGTTTTTTGGTCGGGGGTCACGTATCCCAGGCCGTCGTAGCCTATGGCGTTGGGATTGTGGCGTACCTCCTCGCTGATCCCCTCGGACGACGGCATGAGCAGCGTGTCGGGGGAAAAGAGGAGATCGCTGTCGCTGCGCCCCTGGCGGATGACGTTCTCGAGAAAGTAGACGTAGGTGCCCGAGTTGGACTCGCGCGACAGGAGCACGATGGGGCGGTCCTCCCCGCCCACCTCGCTCCAGTTGGTGATCGCGCCGGTATAGATGGCCGCGATCTGGGGGATCGTCAGTCGATCCACGGGGTTGGCGGGGTTCACGACAACCGCGATGGCGTCGAGGGCCACGGTGTACTCCACCGGTTCGATGCCGTTGCGGCGGGCATTCGCGGCCTCCTCCGGCGTGATACCACGCGAGGCGTTGGCCAGGTCGACGGTTCCGTTGATGAGGGCGGCGATCCCCGTACCCGAGCCGCCGCCGGTGACCGAGATGCGCACCTCGGGGTGCACTTGCATGTACCTCTCCGCCCACGCCAGGGCCAGATTCACGAGCGTGTCGGAGCCCTTGTTCACGACCCCCGTACCCGTGGCCGTCTGGGGTCCCTCGGCGGAGGCGTCACGGCCGCAGCCGACGACGAGCAATGCCAGAACAATGAGTAGCGCCGCTCCCAGGAGGGGGCGCGCACGAACCGGAAACCGCGCCCGCGGAGGGCTGGTTTCGCGGCGATCGTAGCGAGTCGAAGCGATGAACGACACCAGGCGAACCCCTTCAACAGGATACTGCCGCCGGCGCACCGGCGGCACACACACCCCCTCTCGATTCTACCGAATCATACCCGTGCGTCAAGTGTCGGCGCAAGGCGAAAAGCGGATCCCTTGGCTCACGACTGCCCCTTGACGCCGCGCCCATCTCCCGCTACAATGCGAGTATCCGTTCATTTCTGCACATGTGTTCATGGGAGCGATGGCAAGCGTGGACGCCGAGTCGCAGCGGCTCCTCTACCGCGTGGCCCAGGCCTACTATGACGAGGATCTGACGCAGCAACAGATCGCCCGTCGCTTCGGCCTGTCTCGCCCCAAGGTGTCGCGCCTCCTTCAACGGGCACGCGCGTCGGGGGTCGTCAAGATCGTGCTCGTGCCGCCGTCCAGCGATATGTCATCCCTCGAGCGCGGGCTCGAGGCGCACTATGGCCTCGACGAGGCGGTGGTCGTGGCGGTCACCGACCCGCGCGACGCCGCCGGCGTGGCCCGCGAACTCGGCCCGGCCGCCGCCGAGTGCCTGGCGCGCTCCATTCGCGGCAACGAGGTGGTGGGCATCACCTGGGGCTCGACGCTCCTTGCCATGGTCGATGCCCTCCCCGCGCGCTCCTGGCCCGACGTCACCATCGTGCAGATCATGGGCGGGCTCGGCCCCGTGGACGCGCGCGAGCACTCGGCCGACCTCACGCGGCGCGTGGCGCGCCGTTTCGGCGCCCGCCTGGAGCTGCTTCCCGCCCCCGGCCTCGTCTCGTCCGTCGCCGCCGCCGAGGCGCTGCGCGCCGACCCGCAGATCGCCGCCACCCTGCGCCTGGCGGCCCGCGCCGACATCGCCATCGTCGGGCTGGGCGTCCCCTCGCCCGATTCGGTGGTCATGCGCTACGGCACCATCATCAGCCCCTCCGAGGCCGACGCCGCGCGGGAGGCGGGCGCCGTAGGCGACATCGCCCTGCGCTTCATCGACGCCGACGGCCGGCCCGTCCGGATGCCGCTCAACGAGCCGTTCGCAGAGCCGTTCGTAGAACGCATCATCGGGCTGACCCTGGACGAGATCCGCGCCATCCCGCGCACCATCGGCGTGGCGGGGGGCGAAGTCAAGTATGCCGTGGTCCGGGCCGCCCTGCGCGCCCACCTGATCGACGTCCTGGTGACCGACCACGTCACCGCTCAGCGCCTCCTCGATGCGGCGGAGGATAACGGGGCAGAGTCACGGAGAGATGAGCCATGCCCACTGACTTGAACCCCGACGAACTCGTCTCGCGCGCGCGGGCCATCGTCCACCGCGAGGCCAGGGCCGTGCAGCACCTCGGCCAGCAGCTTGACGAGCAACTCGCCGACGTGGTACGCATGTTGCTCGCGTGCCGCGGCCACGTACTGGTCACGGGAGCCGGCACCTCGCGCGCCGTCGCCGAGAGGTTCGCCCACCTCCTGTCGTGCTGTGGGACGCCCGCCCTGTTCATCCACTCCGCCGATTGCCTCCACGGCGGCTCGGGCGCCATCACCGCCAACGACCTGCTCTATGTCATCTCCAAAGGGGGGCGCAGCGCCGAGATCAACCAGCTCGCCGAGATCGCCCGCGCCCGCGGGGCCCGCATCATCGCCCAGACGGAGGACCCGGACGCCCCGCTGGGCCGCCTCAGCGACCTCGTATACCACATCTCCGCGCCGGCGGAGGTCGACCCGTACGGCATGATCGCCACGGGGAGTTCCCTGGTGAACGCCGCCGCGGGCGACATCCTTTGCGTGCTGCTGCTCGAACTGCGCGGCTACACCCGCGACCAGTTCGGCGGCACCCACCCCGGCGGCGCGGTGGGACGCAAGCTCGTCGCCGACGAACGCACCGACGACTTATCAGCCTAGCCGAATGGCTGTACTCCGCGAGGTCCCGGTAGGAGCCGCACGCCGTGCGGCCTGTGCCGCCATGACTGATACAGCTACGGCGGCAACCACGAGTGTGGGGAGATACAATCCATGCGTGCGGCATTCCTGGTAGCACCCTCCACCATCGCCCTGCGCGAGGTGCCCGATCCCGTCTGCCCGGAAGACGGACTGCTCCTCGCCGTGCGCGCCTGCGGCGTCTGCGGGTCCGATCTGCGCCGCTGGCGTGAGGGGCCGACGGGCGCCTTCGCGCTGACGAACAGCGGCGCCAGCGGCGGCGGCACCGCCGGAGGCGACATCATTCCCGGCCACGAGGTATCGGGGATCGTGTTGGAGGTCGGCCCGGGCGTCACCGACTGGGCCCCCGGCGACCACCTGGCGCTGGCGCCCGACGTGCACTGCGGGCGCTGCTACTTTTGCCTGCACGGTCGCTACAACCTGTGCGACAACCTGCGCGCCGTGGGGATCACGCCCGGCTACCCCGGCGGCCTGGCGGAAAAGATGGCGCTGACGGGCGAGATCCTCACCAACGGCATCGTCCATCACGCGCCGCCGCGCATGGCCCACGCCCACGCCGCCCTGGCCGAGCCGTGCGCCTCGGTGCTGGCCGCCCACGAGTATGCCGGCACCTCCCCCGCCGACACCGTGGTGGTCATCGGCGCCGGGCCGATAGGCTGCGCCCACATCGCCATCGCCAAGGCGCGCGGCGCGCGCGTCATCGTCTCGCAACGCAGCCAACGCCGCCGCGAATTAGCACTGCGCTTCTCGCCCGATTATGTCATCGACCCGCTGCGCGACGACGTCGTCTCGCGCGTCCGGGCGCTCACCGGCGGCCGCGGCGCCGATATCGTCATCTGCGCCAACCCGGTGGCCGAGACCCAGGCCCAGGCCGTCGAGATGGTGCGCAAGGGGGGACAGGTGCTCCTCTTCGGCGGGCTGCCCAAGGCGGCGCCCACGGTGACGCTCGACGCAAACCGCATCCATTACGGCGAGATCGCGGTGGTGGGATCGTTCTCCTACCATCCGTGCATGCACGCCCAGGCGCTGGACGTCCTCCGGCGTCGCCTCGTGCCCGCCGACCGCCTCATCACGCATACCTACCCCCTGGATCGCGTGGCGGAGGCGTTCGACATGGCCGCCAGCGGCGAGGCGCTCAAGGTGGTCGTGACGATGGGGGAGTAGAACGAGGGCTTTCGGCTGTCGGCGGGGCGGGGGGCCCCCCCGTCTGCCCCCCCCCCCCCGCCACCCCCCACCAGGAGCAGCGACATGTCCACCTATCTACTCGGCCTCGATTACGGCACCGGCGGCGCCAAGGCGTGCATCATTGACGATGAGGGGCAGGTGCTGGGGTTCTCCTTCGAGGAGTACCCCTTTATCCACGAGCGCCCCGGATGGTCGGAGCACGACGCCGACAACTACTGGGCGGCGTGCTGCCGGCTGATTCGCGCCGCGCTGGCCCAGGCGCGCGTCGAGCCGCGCGCCATCCGCGGCGTGGCGGTGTCGTCGGCGCTGCCTTCCCTCGTGATGGTCGACGCCGAGGGGCGGCCCCTCCACCGCGCCTACAACCTCATGGACCGCCGCGCTACGGAAGAGGTCGCCTGGCTCAAGGAGCACGTGGGCGAGGAGCGCATCTTTTCCGTGTCGGCCAACCGGCTGGAGGACCACCCCACCCTGGTGAACCTGCTGTGGGAAAAGCGCCATCGCCCCGAGGATTACCGCCGCATCGCCAAGGCGCTCACCATCGACGGCTATATCACGCGATGCCTCACCGGCCGCGCCACCCTGCACTACTCGGGGGCCGGGTTCTATGGCGTGGCCTATGACGTGCAGCGCGGGCGTTTCGACGCCGGCATCCTCGACGCCATCGGCATCGACCCCGCCATCCTGCCCGACCTCTACCGCTGCGAGGAGATCGTCGGTGAGGTGACGGCCAAAGCCGCCGCCGAGACGGGGTTGGCGGCGGGCACGCCCGTGGCCGCGGGGCAGGTGGACTGCAACGCCGGCTGGGTGGGCGGCGGCGCCATCGCCCCCGGCGCCATCCAGATGAACCTGGGCACCTGCGGCAACTTTGGCGTCGTGCACCGCGACGTGGGGTTCATGTTCTCCGACGTAGGCCGCGCCATGATCAACGTCGCCTATACCATCGACTCGGCCAACACCTACATCACCATCCCGACCACCACCACCGGCGGCCAGTCGATCCGCTACCTGCGCGACCAGTTCTCGCAGTACGAGCTGGAGGTCGAGCGCGTCCTGGGCGTCGACGCCTACGACCTACTGAACCTGGAGGCGGAAAAGGTGCCCCTGGGGAGCGAGGGGCTCGTCATCCTCCCCTACCTCATGGGTGAGCGCACCCCCATCTGGGACGTGCACGCCCGCGGCGTGATCTTTGGCCTGTCGCTCCACCACGGCAAGGGGCACCTGGTGCGCGCCATGATGGAGGCGGTGGCCTATGCCCTGTACGACTCCTATCGGCTCATCCGCCAGTCGGGCATTCCCATCGACTATCCCATCGTCCTGAACGAGGGGGGCGCCAAGAGCCGCCTCTGGCGGCGCATCATCACCGACGTGTTCGACGTGCCCACCGTCCTGCTCGAGCGCCGCACCGGCGCGCCCTATGGCGACGCCATCCTGGCAGGCGTGGCCACCGGCGTGTTCCCCGATTTCGGCGTCGCCCGGCAGTGGGCCGAGTACATCGAGCCGGTGGAGCCCATCGCCGAGAACCACCAGCGCTACATGGCCTACTTCCACCTCTACAAGCGCATCTATGAGCACGTCAAGGACGACTTTGGCGCGTTGGCGGCGCTGCGGGGGTAGCGTGCGTGGACGTGAGCGCATGGCGACCAGGGCTGTTGGCGGCTAGCTCTTGGCTCCTGGCCCTCGCGCAGGATTGCTTTTGGTCCTGATCGGAACGCGCCCAGGCTGACCCAACAGCTGATAGCCAAGAGCTAATAGCCCATATCCAAGAGACATACGGGAGAGAACGACCTCATGGAACTCTACGACCGCTTGCTCGCCCGCGAGGCCGCCGGCAACCCCATTCGCGTGGGGCTGGTGGGATGCGGGCAGATGGGCTCGGGGTTTGTCCACGTCACGCACCAGATGGCGGGGATGATCACCGCCGCCATCTCGGACATTGACGTGCGCCGGCCCCTGGCCACCTTCGAGGCGCTGGGCCTGCCCAAGGACGCCGTGACCGTCACGAACCGGCGCGGCGAGGCGGAGGACGCCCTGCGCGGCGGCAAGCGCGTCGTCACCGAGGACGCCCTGCTCCTCACCCAGCTCGACGGCCTCGAGTGCCTGGTGGAGGCCACCGGCATGACGGAGGTCGGCGCCCAGGTAGCCTGGAACGCCGTCATGCGTCAGCGCCACGTGGTGATGCTCAACGTCGAGACCGACGTCACCGTGGGCCTCTACCTCAGCCGCCTGGCGGAGCGGACCGGCTGCATCTATACCGTCGCCGCCGGCGACGAGCCGGGCGTGCTCAAGGGGCTGTACGATTTCGCCTCCTCCCTCGGGTTCGAGGTAGTGTGCCTGGGCAAGGGCAAGAACAACCCCATCGACTATGCCGCCACCCCCGAATCATGCCGCGCCGAGGCCGAGGCGCGCGGCATGAGCCCCAAGATGCTGGCCTCGTTCGTCGACGGCAGCAAGACGATGGTCGAGATGTGCGCCGTGTCCAACGCCACCGGTCTGACGCCCGACGTCGCCGGCATGCACGGGCCGCGCGTCGACATCCCCGACCTCACCAAGGTGTTCGTACCCGCCGAGGACGGCGGCATCCTGACCAAGCGGGGCTGCGTCGAGTACTCGACCGGCAAGGTGGCCCCCGGCGTGTTCGCCATCGTCACGAGCCACGGCGAGCGGGTGCGCACCGACATGCGCTTCCTGGGGATGGGCGATGGCCCCAACTACCTCCTCTACCGCCCCTACCACCTGTGCAACATCGAGACGCCCCACGCCGTGGCCGAGGCGGTGCTCTATGGCGAGCGCACCGTAGTGGCAAAACGGCCCGTCTCGGAGGTGGTGGCGATCGCCAAGCGCGACCTGCGCCCCGGCGACGTGCTGGGCGACATCGGCGGGCCCGAGTTCTACAACCGCATCTACCTGGCCGACGAGGCGCGGCGCCTGGGCGCCATCCCCATGGGCCTGGCCACCGGCGGCACGGTCACCCGCGCCATCGCCAAGGGCGAGGCGATCACCGCCGACGCCCTGCTGCCGGACGCCTCGCGCTTTGTGTACCAACTGCGCCAGATGCAGGACGCCATGTTGGCCGCAGAGCGCGACGAGGGAGGCGACCCATCGTGACAGAGAGCGCCCCCCTACCCTTGCTAGCGAACGGCGTCGCCCAGATCGCCCTGGTGGTCGAGGACCTGGACGCCACGGTGGCGAACTACTGGCGGTTGTTCGGCATCGGGCCGTGGCATTTCTACACCTACGCCCGGCCCCTGGTGAAAGAGATGAGCTACCGCGGGCGGCCGGCCGACTATGCCATGCGCGTGGCGCTGGCCAACATCGGTCCCCTGCGCATCGAACTCATCGAAATGGCCTCCGGCGACACGATCTATGCCGAGCATGTGGCCGAGCACGGCTACGGCGTGCACCATCTCGGCGTGCTGGTCGACGACATGCGCGCCGCCCTCGCCCAGGCCGAGGCCGCCGGCCTGACCATGACGCAGGACGGCGCCGGTTTCGGCCGCGACGGCGACGGCCACTATGCCTACTTGGACAGCGAGGAGGCCATCGGCGTGACGCTCGAGCTGATCGAGCGCCCCAAGGGGCGCGTGGCCCCGGAAAAGGTGTATCCGCCGGAGGAGTAGGGACTCCCCTCAGCCCCACCCTCTCGCCGAGTACGGGGAGAGGGAGTAGGCTCGCGTGTCACCTGCTTTGTAGTGACGAATTCATTCGTTTCTAACTCGTATAGAGAGAAGGACGACTAAAGTCGTTACTACAAAGGGACATTACGCTGATGTGGTGTTAGTGCATCCATTCGTTGTTGTTCCGTCAGCTCGCACTTCAGGGCAGAGTCATAACGGCAAGTCCGAGTTAGGCAGCAGAGATCAGCGTTCGTCTGCGTTCATCTGCGTCCGAGAATCCGTGCAAACAGCGTCCCATCTCCCGAAAGGAGCTGCAGCCATGTCCAAGACGACCCTCGCCGTGATCATCGGCAACCGCGATTTCTTTCCCAATGAACTCTGCGCCGAGGCGCGGCGCGACGTGCTGGCGGTGTTCGCCGAACTCGGCATCGAGGCCGTCATTCTGTCCGAGGACGCCACGCCCCTCGGCGCCGTCGAGACGTGGGACCACGCCAAGGTCTGCGCCGACCTATTCCGCACCCATCGGTCGCGCATCGACGGCGTGCTGGTGGTGCTGCCCAACTTTGGCACCGAAAAGGGCGTGGCCGACACCATCAAGCTGGCCGACCTGGACGTGCCGATCCTGGTGCAGGCCTACCCCGACGACCTGGACCAGTTCACCGTGGAGCGCCGTCGTGACGCCTTTTGCGGCAAGATCTCGGTGTGCAACGACCTGCGGCAGTACGGTTATGCCTATACTCTGACGCAACTCCACACCGTCGATCCCCGCTCCGAGTCGTTCAAACGAGACCTGCGCGATTTCATCGGCGTCTGCCGGGTGGTCAACGGGCTCAGGTCTGCGCGGCTGGGCGCCATCGGCGCGCGCCCCGGGGCGTTCAACACCGTGCGTTACAGCGAAAAGCTCCTGCAGGCGTATGGCATCAGCGTTACCACCATCGACCTGTCCGAGGTGCTGGGCAACGCCGGCCGCCTGAGCGACGATGACGCCCGTGTCAAGGCCAAGCTCGATGCCGTGCGGGAATATGTCCCCACCGAGGGGATCCCGACAGAGCCCCTGGTACGCATGGCGCGCCTGGGCGTGGTCATCGACGCCTGGATGGCGGCCAACGACCTGCACGCCACCGCCATCCAGTGCTGGAACTCGATCCAGGAGAACGCCGGCATCAACGCCTGCATGCTCATGAGCATGATGAGCGAACGATTCATGCCCAGCGCCTGCGAGGTCGACGTCACCGGCGCCGTAGCCATGTACGCCCTGCAGCTGGCATCCGGCCGCCCCAGCGCCCTCGTCGACTGGAACAACAACTATGACGGGGACCCGAACAAGTGCGTGCTGTTCCACTGCGGCAACTGGGCGCGCAGCTTTCTCGCCGAGCCCAAGATGGCCTACGCCGAGATCCTGGCCACGACCCTCGGCCAGGCGAACACCTACGGCACCATCGCGGGGCGCGTGCCCGAGGGCCCCATGAGCTACGCCCGCATCAGCACCGACGACCTGGAGGGTGAGGTGCGTAGCTATGTCGGCGACGCCCGCTACACCGCCGACCCGCTGGACACCTTTGGCAGCCGCGCCGTGGTGGAGGTGGCCGACCTGCAGAGCCTGCTGCACTATATCTGCAAGAACGGTTTCGAGCATCACGTGGCCATGAACCCGGCTCACACGGCCGCCGTTCTCGCCGAGGCGTTCGACACGTATCTGGGGTGGGATGTGTATCGGCACTCGTAGCGCCGTTGTGGGTTGTGCGTTGTGCGTTGTGGGTTCCGGCCACGCCTTGTCGCGCGCCACTGTAGGGCGCGCACGCTGTGCGCGCCGCGGGTGCTCTGGAATGGGCGCCGCTCGCTCGGCATCGCCGGCGCCGCGCACCGGCCCCGCGCCCTGCGGCACGACCTTGTGGGGCGCGTACGCCCTGCGCGCCGCGCCATCGCGTCCATTGGGAGGCGCTATGAAGGTACTCATCATCGGCGGTACGGGCCTCATTAGCACCGCCATCACCCAACAACTGCTGGATCGCGGCGACGACGTCACCCTGTACAACCGCGGGCGACACGCGCTGCGCGTCTCCGGCCGCCCCACGGTCAACCTGGGCGATCGCAAGGACTTTGCCGCCTTTGAGGCGCGCATGCGCGAGGCCGGCCCCTTTGACGCCGTCATCGACATGGTGTGCTTTCAGCGCGAGGAAGCCGAGAGCCTCATCCGCGCCTTGGCGGGGCGCACGCCACAGGTGGTGTTCTGCTCCTCGGTGGACGTCTACTCCAAGCCCGCCTATCGCTACCCCTACCGCGAGGACGAGCCCTACGGCCCGCGCAACGCCTACGGCCAGGGTAAGGTCGACTGCGAACGCGCCCTCCTGGCCTCCCACGCCCGCGGCGATTTCGCCGTGACCGTCATCCGCCCCGCGCTGACCTACGGTGAGGGCGGCAACCTGGTCCACTCTTTCGGGCGGGGCACCGCCTACTATGACCGCATGCGCAAGGGCAAGCCGATCGTCGTCCACGGCGACGGCAACTCGCTCTGGGTGTCGTGCCACATCGACGACGTCGCCCGCGCCTTTGTGGGCGCCCTGGGCAACCCCCGCGCCTACGGCAAGGCCTACCACGCCACCGGCGAGGAGTGGATGACGTGGAATCAGCTCCATGCGCAGGTCGCCGAGGCCCTCGGGGTGCCGCTCCCCGAGCTGGTGCACATCCCGTCCGGGCTCCTCGCCTCGGTCTCGCGTCGCGCCGCGAGCTGCGCCGACAATTTCCAGTTCAACAATATCTTATACAACGCCGCCGCCCACGAGGACCTCGGCTTTCGCTACACCGTCCCCTTTATCGAGGGGGTGCGGCGCACGGTGGCCTGGCTCGACGCCAACGGCAGGATCGAGGACAGCGACCTGGACCCCTACGACGACCGCATCATCGCCGCCTGGAGGCGCTGCGGCGCCGCCATGGCGCGCGAGCTTCAGGGCCTCGACGACTGATCCGCAAAGAGATGGAACGCGGATCTCCGCGGATTCGACGGATTTCCGCGGATCAGGTGATGGATAGTAATCATCCGATCCGCGGCAATCCGTGGAATCCGTGTTCATCCGCGTTCCCATCCTATCCGCACGAGGGGCATGACCCATGGCACTGATAGGCCTCGATATCGGCACCACCGGCTGCAAGGCCATCGTTTTTCGCGAGGACGGCGTCATCCTGGGCCGCGCCTCCCGCGAGTACCCCGTCCTCACCCCCCGCCCCGATTGGGCGGAGCAGGACGCCGAGCGCGTCTGGCGCTTGGCCCTCGAGGCACTCCGGAGCGCCATCGCGGCAGCCCGCGCCGCGGCCCCCGACGACCCTCCGGCGGCCATGGCGCTCTCGGTGCAGGGCGAGGCGGTGATGCCGGTGGACGCCCACGGCCGCCCGCTGCGCGCCGCCATCCTGGGGATGGACGCCCGCACCGTCCCCCAGAACGCCTGGCTGGCGGAACGCTTTGGCGCCGAGGCCCTCTATGCCCGCACCGGCATGCCGCTGCACACCGTCAACACCCTGCCCAAGCTCCTGTGGTTACGGCGCCACGAGCCCGACCTCTGGGAGGGCGCCGACCGCTTTCTGCTCTACGAGGACTATATCCTGGGGCGCCTGGGCGGCGGGCAATGCGCCGCCATCAGCCACTGCCTCGCCTCACGCACCCAGATGTACGACCTTGCGGCCGGCGACTGGGCGGGCGACATCCTCGCGGCATGCGGCATCGACCCCGGGCGCCTGGCCCCGTTGGCGCCGGCCCAGGGGGGCGTGGTCGGTGAGATAGCGCCCGATGTCGCCAAGGATGTGGGCCTGCCCGGCCCCATCCCCCTGGTGAGCGGCGGCCACGACCAGGCCTGCGCCGCCATGGGGAGCGGCGTCACGTCCCCCGGCGCCGCCATGGTCTCGACGGGCACCGCCGAGGTGGTCGAGGTGGCCATGGAGCGCCCCGCCCTGACGGAGGGGCTGCAACACGGCAACATCTCGGTCTACCGCCACGTAGTGCCGGGGCTCTACCTGGCGATGACGCTCAACCACAGCGGCGGCCTGACGCTGCGCTGGTTCCGCGACACCATGTGCGCAGAAGAGGTGCGCGTCGCCGAAGCGCTGGGCAGAGACGCCTATGACCTGGTGCTGGCCGACGCCCCCGACGGCCCCACCGACCTGCTGGTGCTGCCCCATCTGGCCGGGAGCGGCACCCCCCGGTTCGACACGCGCTCCCGCGGCGCGGTGCTGGGCCTCTCCTTCGCCACCACGCGGGCGGCCCTGGCCAAGGCGATCCTCGAGGGGTTGACGTTCGAGCTGCGCCTCAACATCGACCTGCTGCGCGAGAACGGCGTCGCCATCGACGCGCTCAGCGCCGTGGGCGGCGGCGCCAAGAGCCGCCTCTGGCTGCAGCTCAAGGCCGACATCTGCCGCCTCCCCCTGCGCGTCCCGCGGGTGACCGAGGCCGCCTGCCTCGGCGCCGCCCTCCTGGCGGGCGTGGGCGCCGGCGTCTACCCCGATCTGGCCTCTGCGGTGGAGAGAGCGGTACACCCCGGTGCGACGGTGACGTCCACGCCCGCCTCCAGCGCCGCCTACGAGGCCCGCTACGCCCTCTACCGCCAGATCTACCCCGCCATCAAGCCTCTGCAGGACGCCCTGGTGGCCGGGGCGTAGCACGCCCCTGGCGTCACCGGCGACTAGTACTACAACCGTACGTCGCGCAAAACGCCGCACTTGTGGGGGCCGCACGCCTGTGCGGCCCGGTGCGCACAGGCGTGCGCGCCCTACGGCAACCCGAGGCGCTCTCCGCCCCTCCTGCATAGCACCTGGATCGCTCCCAGCCCCGACATGCGGTAAAAGCCGCACCGGCGCTAGCCCGTGAGGACGATGATGGTGCCACTCATGAGCGCTCACCCCCAAGCCGAGTTCGATGACACGGACGGACCACACAGCGCCTGGAACTTGCCGCTGTGCGCAGAATACCGCGGGCGATGGGCAGCACAGGGTAGCGGCCGCAGTATACCGAATGCACCAGATTCCGCGACAGGTGTCAGTGGGGTTTGGCGCCTGGCCGGATGACCAGGCGCATCTCCGCCCTCTCGTCTAGACCCGATTCTCACCACGTGCAGGGCGCGCCGTCTCCCCCTTGCTCCTATGATGATCACCAGACGACGGCCCACATCGCCCACGCGGGATGTCGGCCGTCTCATGGGCAAGCCCCGCGCTCGCCACGAGCGCTCAGCCATGTGATCCGTTTGGAGGCCGTCATGTTCAAGTTGTTCGGTGGAAAAAGAAACCAGGCCCTTGCAGGCTGCGATAGGAACGGCGACCGGCACCTCATCGATGTGCGCGACGTCGTCAAGACCTACACCGGCGCCGCCGGCAGCTTTACCGCGCTCAAGGGGGTGGACCTGGAGGTCGATTCTCACGAGTTCGTCGCCGTAGTGGGCAAGTCGGGCAGCGGCAAGTCGACGCTGGTCAACATGCTTACCGGCATCGACCGTCCCACCTCGGGAGAGGTGCTGGTCGGCGACACCGCCGTCCACACCCTCAACGAGGGGCGCATGGCCGTGTGGCGGGGAAAGAACGTCGGCGTCATCTTTCAGTTCTTCCAGCTCCTTCCGACCCTGACCATCGCCGAGAACGTCATGCTGCCCATGGATTTCTGCGGCATGTACGCCCCACGCGACCGCCGCGAGCGCGCCCTGGCCCTGCTGGAGCAGGTGGAGATGGCCGATCAGGCCGACAAGCTCCCCTCGCAGGTCTCTGGCGGGCAGCAGCAGCGCGCCGCCATCGCCCGGGCGCTGGCCAACGATCCGCCCATCCTGGCGGCGGACGAGCCGACGGGCAACCTGGATAGCAAGACCGCCGACGCCGTCTTTCGCCTCTTTGAGGATATGGTGGACGCCGGCAAGACGATCCTCATGGTGACGCACGACCGCGACCTGGCGCGCCGTGTCACGCGCACCATCACCCTGGCCGACGGCGAGATCGTCGACGAGGAGAGGTTCGTCCCTCGCGGCGCCCGTCGCCCCGTGGAGGACGGCGCCATGGTGCGCCTGCCGCAGAGGGAGGGGGCTTATGCTTAGCGTGCGCTGGGGCAAGGTGCTGCGCGACCTGTGCAGGAACAAGACGCGCACCGTGCTGGTGGTGCTCTCGATCGCCGTGGGCGTCTTTGCCTTTGGCATGATCGCCACCTGCGAGGCGGTGTTCAACCGTGAGATGACGGTCAGTTATCTCGCCATCAACCCACCCAGCTTTCACATCTACTGCGACCTCTTTGATGACGAGCTGGTGAACGTGGTGGAGCGGGTGCCGGGGGTCAGCCAGGCCGAGGGGCGCAGCAGCTACACGTTGCCCGTCGCGGTGGGTGACGACGAGTGGCGTAGCCTGTACCTGACCGGCATCGCCGATTACGACGACATACGCATGAGCCGCATCACTCCCAGCGCCGGCGCCTGGCCGCCTCCTCGACGAGAGATACTCATCGAGAGGGCCTCTCTGCCCGCCTTGAACACCGCCGTGGGCGAGGAGATCGTCCTGCAGGGCGCCGACGGCAAGGAGCGGACCTTGCGCGTGGCCGGCTCGGCCCACGACATCAACAAGCCGCCGGCGGCCTTTACGGGAGGGGGATTCGGCTATGTGACCATGGACACCCTCGAGTGGTTGGGCTACCCGACCCTCTACAGCGAGCTGATGGTCAAGGCGGAGGAGACCAGCGACATCGACATCATCCGCCAGGTGTCCAAGCGCGTCGAGGCCAAGGTCGAGAAGAGCGGCTTGACCGTGTACACGACCTGGATCCCGACGCCGGGCAAACACCCCGCGAATGACAGCATCGAGCCCATCACGCTGGTCATGCGGTTCGTGGGTATGCTCTCGCTGGCGCTGAGCGGCTTTCTCGTTATCAACACCATCTCGGCGCTGCTGGCACAGCAGAGGCGGCAGATCGGCATCATGAAGGCCGTAGGTGCTCGCGCCCCGCAGGTCATGGGGCTCTATGTCGGGATGGTCGCGCTCTTTGGGGTCCTCTCGTTGGGCGTGGCGCTCCCCCTGGGCAGCCTGGCCGCCCGGGCGCTGACCAGCTATATGGCCGACCTGGTGAACTTTGACGTGACCGACTATGGCGCTCCCGCCAGCGTTCTGGCAACGGAGGTGGCGGTGGGCCTCGTGACGCCCCTCGTCGCCGCCCTCTATCCCGTGCTATCGGGGACGCGCACCAGCGTCCGCCAGGCGCTGTCCGACTATGCCATGCCCAAGACGGGGGCGCGCCAAGGGTTCTTTTCGCGGGTAATGACGCGCCTGCGCCTGATCCCGCGGCCTCTGATGCTGTCGCTGCGCAACACGTTCCGGCGCAAGGGGCGTCTCGTCCTGACGCTCGCCACCCTGACGCTCGCCGGCGCCATCTTTATCGCCGTGTTCTCGGTGCGCGCCTCGCTCCTGCTGACGCTCGACGACGCCCTGCGCTACTGGGGCGAGGACGCCACCATCCAGTTCGCCCGCCCCTATCGCACCGAACTCCTAGAGCGCGAGGCGCGCTCGGTGCCCGGCGTGGTGTCGGCCGAGACGTGGGATTTCGCCAGCGCGCGCTGGGAGCGCCCCGACGGCACCCAGAGCGATGCCGTCACCATCGTGGGGGCGCCCAACCCGACGCACATGATCGATCCCATCATGGTCGAGGGGCGCTGGCTGCTGCCGGAGGACGAGAACGCCATCGTCATCAACTCGATCGTCCTCAAAGACGACGCCGGCATCCGCGTGGGCGACGAAATCACCCTGTCGATCAACGATCGCGAGTCCACCTGGCGGGTGGTGGGCATCGCCAAGGGCCTGGCCACGGACCGGACCGGCTATGTGAACCGCGACTATCTCGGGTTCAGCCAGGGGCGCGTCGGGCGCGCCAGTTCGGTACGCGTCACCACCGTGCTCCACGACCGCGAGACGCAGGATCGCGTGGCGCGGGCGCTGGAGGGGCATTTTGAGGGGCTCGGTGTGCGGGTGCACTCACGCTCCATCACCGCCGACACCCGCGACACCATCGAGTACCAGTTCAACATCGTCATCGTCCTGCTCCTCATCATGGCCGTGCTGCTGGCCGTGGTGGGTGGGTTGGGCCTCATGGGCACCATGAGCATCAACGTCATCGAGCGCACGCGTGAGGTGGGCGTGATGCGCGCCATCGGCGCCTCGGACGGCGCGGTGCTGCGCATCGTCATCGCCGAGGGGATGCTCATCGGCGCCATCAGTTGGGTGCTGGGAGGGCTGCTCGGCATCCCCCTCAGCCAGGGGCTCAGCAGCTCCCTGGGTGAGGCGCTCTTTCGCAGCAGCATGAGCACGGCGTTCTCCGTGGGCGGCGTCCTGTTGTGGCTGGGTCTGGTCCTGGGCCTCTCGGCCCTGGCCAGCTTTCTCCCCGCCCACAACGCGTCGCGGCTGACGGTACGAGAAGTGTTGGCGTACGAATAGCCATCAGCAGTCGGCTGTCAGCGATCAGCCGCCACTAGCGGGGCGGCTGATACCAGCCGAAAGCTGACAGCCGACTGCTGATAGCCGAGTGCCCATCAACAAGCGTAGATACAGGAGCACAGTCATGAAAAAGTGGATCATCGCACTAGTTATCGTATCGCTGCTGGCGGGGGGGATGTACCTGGCGCTCGGACGCGCCAACCCCACCATGGCCGAGACCACCACCACGCCCGGCGCGGTGGCGGGTGAGCCCGTCACCGCCAGCAACGACATCATCGCCGAGGCGATCGTCGTGCCCGATCGCAGCGCGGCGTTGAGCCTCGCCGCCGGCGGCATCGTCACCGCGGTGCCCGTCGCCGAGGGTGACGTGGTCGAGGAGGGGCAGTTGCTGGTGCAGCTCGACAGCGACAGCCTTGCGACCGCCCTGTCCGAGTCACGTGCCGCCCTGGCCGGCGCCGAGGCTCGGCTGGCCCAGACGCTAGCCGGCGCCTCTGCCGAAGACGTCGTCGCCCTCGACGCCGCCGTGGCGGTCGCCGCCACCGGCGTGCGGAACGCCGAGAGTGCCGTCGCCACCGCCCGGGCCAACCTGGCCAGGGTGCAGGCTCCGGCCACCGCCGAGGAGATCGCCATCGCCCAGCGACGTGTCGAGGTCGCCAAGAACGCCCTCTGGGGCGCCCAGTCGCAGCGCGACGCGGCGTGCGGGCGCGCCAACAACGGCGGGTCTTCCGCCGACTGCGACGCCGGCCAGGCCGCGACGCAGCGCTACGAGGAAGAGGTGCGCATCGCCGAGCTACAGCTTCAGCAGCTTCAGATCGGCGCCACGGCGCACGACATCGCCGCGGCTCAGGCCCAGGTCAACACGGCCCTGGCGCAGCTCGAGACGGCCCAGGCGCAGGTGCTCCAGGCCGAGGCCGAGCGCAACCGCGCCGTCCGCCCGGCCACCGCGGAAGAGGTCGCCATCGCCGAGTCGCAGGTCGAGCAGGCCAAGGCCGCCGTGGCCCGCGCCGAGTTCGCCGTCACCGACGCCGGGCTGCGCGCTCCCTTCGCCGGCGCCGTGGTCAAGCTCGATGCCAAAGTGGGCGAGTACGTCGCTCCGGCCAAGCCGCTGGTGCACCTGGCTGACCTCTCGGCCTGGCGCGTAGAGACCACCGACCTGACGGAACTCAGCGTGGTGCGCATCAAGGAGGGCGACCGGGCGACCATCACCTTCGACGCCCTGCCCGGCGTCGAGATCCCTGGCACCGTCACCCGCATCAACGCCCTGGGAGTGAACAACCGCGGCGACATCACCTACACCGCCGTGGTGACGCCCGACACGCTCGACGCCCGCCTACGCTGGAACATGACGGCGTCGGTGACTATCGAGCCGGCGGAGTAACGCCGTCGGCTCTCGGCTCTCGGCCATCGGCCGATAGCGCACACACGAACACCTCCCGGACGTCGGTCGACGTCCGGGAGGTGTTCGCATTCGTGGCGTCGTCGGCCGGCGCTCCGACGCAGTTGTGCGACCACTCGGCATCGTGCATACTGCGCCCTATGAGATACCCTGCGCATATGCGCCGCGACGGCGTGCCCGCCTAAAGGAGGACCCGAGATGCCCCGAAGGCGTTGCGCGATAGCCCTGTCAGCTCTGGCCGCGATTGCGCTACTGGCGCTCCTGGCGCCAAAGGCCCCCCAACCGGTGCTGGCCGACTCCACAGGCGGCGCGGCGCGACACCCCGCCGCGGAGGACGCGACCCTGATCCTCACCAAAACGGTCGGCATCGAGCCGGGGGTGTGTAGCGCTACCGACGCTATCACCGTCGCGGGGGGGACCGAGGTCACCTACTGCTACCAGGTCCTCAACGCCGGACCGATCACGCTCGGCATGCATGACCTGGTCGACAGCGAACTGGGCGACATCGTGGACGAACTCGAGTACCCCATGGCGCCGGGTACCGGCCTCACGATCACCGTGGCGGCGGCCATCACCAGGTCCACCACGAACACGGCCACCTGGACCGCCTACAACCCGGGACCGGCGGACACGGTCACCGCCGAGGATACCGCCACGGTGACCGTCATGGACGCCATACGTCGGCTCTACATGCCGGCCATCCGGGTGCCGTGAGGGGCGCGCCTCACATCGCACTCCCTGGCGACTTCACTGCCGCAGCTCGCCGGCGGTGCACGCGCCGATTTGCCCTTCCACCCCAACGCTGGTAGAATCATCGGTCTCGCTTCCGACCAGTCAGGCGCACCGCCCCTCGCAGGCCAAGAGCCAACAGCCGTTCCCCGGAGGCCCCATGCCGCAGATCGTCGTCGAGAACCTGGCCAAGGCGTTCCGCGTCGCCGAGCGTACCCCGGGGATCCTGGGATCGCTGGTCGGTGTCGTGCATCGCCGCTACCGCACGGTGCAGGCGTTGGCCGACATCTCTTTCGCGCTGGATGCCGGCGAACTCATCGGCTATATTGGGCCCAACGGCGCCGGCAAGTCCACCACCGTGAAGGTGCTCAGCGGCATCCTGGTGCCCGACGGTGGCCACGTCTCGGTTCTCGGGCGCGTACCCTGGCGCCAGCGCGTCGAGCACGTACGCCATATCGGCGTCGTGTTCGGCCAGCGCACCCAGTTGTGGTGGGACCTGCCCGTCATCGAATCGTTCGATCTGCTGCGCGACATCTACCGCGTACCCCAAGCCGACTATGCCCGGGCTCGCGACGAGCTGGTCGACCTGATGGACCTGGGCCCGCTGCTCGACACGCCGGCGCGCCAACTCAGCCTGGGCCAGCGCATGCGGTGCGATCTGGCGGCGTCGCTGCTCCACGCCCCGCCCATCCTGTTCCTCGACGAGCCCACCATCGGCCTCGATGCCGTCTCCAAGCTCGCCGTGCGCGATTTCGTCCTGCGACTGAACCGCGAGCGCGGCGTCACCGTCATCCTCACCACCCACGATATGGACGACATCGAGGCCCTCTGCAGCCGCATCATCGTCATCAACCGTGGCGCGATCCTGCTGGACGGCACCCTGGCCGACCTTCGGGCCCAGGTCAGCCACGACCGCCACCTCATCGTGGACCTGGCCGACGAGAACGGTGACGTGAGCGACCCCGACGCCGTGGTCTTTCGCCGCGACGGCCGGCGCGTGCACTTACGGTTCGACCCAGAGCGCGTGCCCGCCGCCACCCTCATCGGCCGCATCGCCGCGCGGCACCCCATCCGCGACCTGTACGTTGAGAACCCGCCCATCGAGGAGATCGTCTCGCGACTCTATGCAGAGGAGGCCCGGAGTACCGGGTCCGCCCGGCAGGCCGGGTCAGCCCGGCAAGCCGAGGGTACCCAGCGATGACGGCTGTCCTCCCCCTCGCGCGGACGCTCAAGCCCTACGTGGCGCTCACCGGCGCGCGCTTTCGCGTCCTGCTCCAGTACCGCGCGGCGGCGCTGGCGGGATTCGGCACGCAGCTCTTCTGGGGCCTCATCCGCGTGATGATCTTTGAGGCGTTCTACCGTTCAACCAGCGCGCCGCAGCCCATGAGCTATCCGCAGACCGTCACGTATCTCTGGCTCATCCAGGCGATGCTGCTCCTCATTCCTTGGTCCATCGATGGCGAGCTGCGCGCCATGATCCGCTCCGGCGGCGTGGCCTACGAGCTGCTGCGCCCCGCCGACCTCTACTGGTTCTGGTACAGCCGCGCCCTCGCCGGCCGCATCGCGCCCGTCATGCTGCGCTGCATCCCCCTGTTCGTCATAGCGGGCCTCTTCTTGGGGTTGCAGCCCCCCGAGTCCGTGGCCGCGGCGGCGGCATGGCTGCTGGCGACGGGCGGCGCCGTGCTCCTGTCGTGCGCCATCACCAACCTGCTGGCCATCTCACTTATGTGGACCGTCGCCGGAGACGGCGCGATGCGCCTGCTCGCCCTCATGGCGTCGCTCCTCTCCGGCAGCATCGTGCCGCTCCCCTTCTTCCCCGAGTGGTCGCAGCCCATCCTGGCCTTCCTGCCCTTCCGCGGGCTCATGGACACACCCTTTCGCCTCTACACCGGCCATCTGCCGCCGGAGCAGGTGTTCGGCGTGGTGGGCCATCAGCTCGCGTGGACCGCCGCCCTGGTGCTGCTGGGACGCTGGCTGCTGAACCGCGGCACGCGGCGCATGGTCATCCAAGGGGGCTGACGTGATCGACGCGATCCGGCTGTACGCCCGTTTTGTCGGCGCCTCCATTCGCAGTCAGATGCAGTACCGCGCGTCGTTCATCATGCTCGCCATCGGCCACTTTTTGGGGACCGGCGTCGAGTTCCTGGCACTGTGGGCGGTGTTCGACCGTTTTGGCTCGCTCCAGGGCTGGACGCTGGCCGAGATCGCCCTCTTTTACGGCATCATCAGCGTCGCCTTTGCCTCCGCCGAGAGCGTGGCGCGTGGGTTCGACATCTTTGGCGACCTGGTCAGGAGCGGCGACTTTGACCGCTTTATGTTGCGCCCCCGCAGCACCGCCCTGCAGGTGGCCGGACACCAGGTCCAGCTCATGCGCATCGGGCGTTTGTCGCAGGGCCTGATCGTCCTCCTGTGGGCTACCACCGCTCTCGGCGTGCGCTGGACGGCGCCGCGCGTCGTACTGCTCATCGCCAGCGTTCTGGGCGGCACCTGTCTGTTCGTGGGCCTGTTCGTGCTGCAGGCGACCATGGCCTTCTGGACCACCGAGACGCTCGAGATCTGGAACACCGTCACCTACGGCGGCGTCGAGACGGCTCAGTTCCCCATCAGTATCTACCGCCCCTGGTTCCGCGGCATCTTTACGTTCGTCGTGCCCCTCGCCGCGGTGACCTACTTTCCCGCCCTGCCGATCCTGGGCCGCGCCGACGTCCTCGGCTCGCCGGTGTGGTTCCAGTGGGCGGCGCCCCTCATCGGCGTAGCGTTCCTCGTGGCGGCGCTTCAGGTGTGGCGCATCGGCGTGCGCCACTACCATTCTACGGGGAGCTGAGACGCCGAATCGAGCGCACTCGGCCCGCGAGCGACCGCCATGAGCACGAGGTGGGACGTGATCTCATCGCCTGCGCCTGGCCGCCTACGGGCTGGTCCGCGGGCCTCCGGCCGTCGGCGCTGGCCCGTCGCCTAGGGAGACACAGGAGACGGTGACTACCCACAGGAGGCGGCCGTGCATTGGGCGTTGTCTTGGGTAAGTCCTCCTGGCCGTGAGGACTACTGTGGCTGGAGACCGGCCTTCCTGTGCCCATGGAGCGTTTTGATGCCATCTACTTCACCGCCAACGCCACGAGGATCTCCTGGATCGTGTCCTGCAACACCGGGCCACGACAGAGAGCACGCGCACCACTGTGGGGCAGCCGTGGAGGCGGTGCGAGGTTGCCTTCGACACCCTGAGCGATGCCATCCCCAGGCCGACGCCGTGCCTTGGCACGACCACCGGCAGTTCATCGAGGTCGACACGCCGCGGGATTTCTCCTTCGTCGAGGGACTGGTCTATCTGGGGCGCTCCAGTCTGGAGTGTATGCACCGGGTGAAGGGGGGTGCCCTCTACAGGCGCCTCCGCATCGACCCTTGGGATCTGGTGGTCAAGATCGAGATGCCCGGTGAGCGACTCTGCGTCCATTTCCTCAACGCTATCCCGCCCCAATGGGCTAGGGCCGAGGTCGCCCACACTGTCTGGGCGATGTTTGACCTGGGAGTCGAGATCGACGCCTTCTACGAGCTGGCGGAGGCCGATCCCATCCTGAGAGGCCTCTGCCGCAAATACCGGGGGCTGCGCATCGTCAAAATGGAGGACCTCTTTGAGGCTCTCTGCTGGGCCATCATCGGCCAGCAGATCACCTTGGGGTTTGCCTACACGATGAAACGGCGGCTGGTGGAAACGTACGGGCAGCGCCTCGTCTTTGGGGGCGAACCCTACTATCTCTTCCCCACGCCCCAGGCCCTGGCTCCGCTGGCGGAGGAGGATCTGAGGGTGCTGCAGTTCTCGCGGAGCAAGGCGGGCTATATCATCGAGATCGCCAGGCGCTTTGACGGTGGTCAACTGCGTCAGACCGACCTCGCGGACCTGGAAGACTACCAGGAGCTCAAGGCGAGGCTGATGGCTCTGAGAGGGGTGGGCCCCTGGACGGCAGACTATGTGATCCTCAAGTGCTTCCGCCATCGGCAGGCCTTTCCCATCGCCGATGTCGGCCTACAGCGGGCACTTCAGATCGTCCTGGGCAGAGACAACAAGCCGTCCCTCTCTGAGATTAGGGCCCTGGCCAAGCCGTGGACTGGGTGGGAGGCCTATGCCGCGTTCTACCTCTGGAGGGTGCTCTATGACTAGTGAATGCACGGGCTACTATGCATCGCCCATCGGCCTGCTAGAGATCGTCGCCACGTCTGAGGCCGTGGTCTCTGTGCTGTTTGTTAACGATCTAGGGAAAGGGGAGGCCCCCGCCCGCCCCACCACCCTCGTCCTGGAGGAGGCCATCCGGCAGTTGGACGAGTATTTCCAGGGCAAACGCCGCGAGTTCGAGCTACGCTATGATTTCCGCGGCACTCCCTTTCAGAAGCGGGTCTGGCAGGCGCTCTTGGAGATCCCTTACGGCCAGACTATCTCTTACCAGGAGTTGGCGGCCGCCATCGGCAACCACAAAGCGGTCCGAGCCGTGGGTCACGCCAACGGTCGGAATCCAATCAGTATCATGGCACCCTGCCATCGCGTTATCGGCAAGAACGGTCACCTGACCGGCTATGGCGGCGGCCTGGAGAGAAAGGAGTGGCTCCTGAACCACGAGCGGCGCTGACCGGCCGACCACGGCGCGCCTGGCTCGCCCTCTCCTCCTCATTAACGTCGCGCCCACGCGCGGCTGACTGGCACGGTTCCAGTGGCTGGCGCCCTCGATCCATTGGGCGTTCCTGGCGGCCGCGCTGCAGTGGTGGCCCTCCATAGCACGCCCCCATTGCTCCACCGGGAACTGAAGCGTTGGACGGTGCGATGTGTTTTTGGGTAAAGGATCGCCCATCCTAACGCTAGGGCCCTGGTGCCGGGCCGCGCCAAGACCGTCCCCCGCGGCGAAGCCGCTCTGCGCGAGGGCTTGCCGCGGGGGACCTTCGCGAGGTGTTCGGCCCAAGTCCCCAGGCCCGCGTCACCTTGCCTTCCACCGGCTATCGCGGCATAATGCCGTTACCCGTGGGTTCGCTTCGCGCATTCTCCTCTGCTACCCGGCCCACTGCTGCGGCGCACATCGGATCATGCCGAGCAGGCGCTCGAGTGGAGGTCCCCTATGTCTCGTGCCCTGGATCACAAGGCCTACTATCGCCTTCCATGGACGTGGGCCGATAACGCCATCACCTGGCTGGAGCCGACGACCCACTGTAACCTGTACTGCGAGGGGTGCTACCGCGAGAACGATCCCCACGGCCACAAGCCCCTGGAGACCGTCATCGAGGAACTCGACGTCGTCAAGCGCCTGCGCAACACCGACGGCATCTCGATCGCCGGCGGTGAGCCCCTCATCTACCCACACATCGTCGAGCTGGTACGCTATGTTGCGGCCCAGGGGTGGAAGCCCATCGTCAACTCGAACGGCCAGGCCCTGACGCCCGAGCTGCTGGCCGACCTGCGCGACGCCGGCGTCACCGGGTTCACCTTTCACGTCGACTCGCACCAGGTGCGGCCCGGCTGGAGGGACAAGACCGAGGCCGAGCTGAACGAACTCCGCCTGCAGCTGGCCACCATGGTGCACCAGGTGGGGCGTGGCCGCATCGCCTGCGCCTTTAACGCCACCATCTACCGCGACACCCTGGACGACGTGCCCATGCTCGCCCGCTGGGCCCAGGAACACATGGACATCGTTCACTCGATGGTGTTCATCCTCTTTCGCTCGGCCCGCAAAAAGGGCGCCTTTGACGCCTACGTGGCCGGCCGGCGCGTCGATCTCGGCGACCTCGTTTACCACCTGGAGCACCAGGAGGGGCATCGCGACATCGTCGCACAAGAGGTGGTGGACCGGCTGCGCGACGTCTACCCCGAGTATGAGCCGTGCGCCTACCTCAACGGCACCGAGGATCCCGCCTCATTCAAGTGGCTCCTCGGGCTGCGCTTTGGCAACGCCGAGCGCGTCTACGGGTACGCCAACCCCCGCTTCATGGAGTGGGTGCAGACCGCCCATCACGCCATCCGTGGCAGCTACCTCGCCTACACCCGCCCCTGGTTGCTGCGCAACGCCTGGGCGTTGCTCCCGCTGGCCGCCACAAACGGCGGGCTGCGGCGCATCGCCTGGCGGCGTCTCACCCGTCCCTCCGAGTGGCTCAGGCCGCTGCGGCTCCAATCCCTCATGGTCATCCAGCCGTGCGACATCCTCCCCGACGGCCGCCAGAACATGTGCGACGGCTGCCCCGACGCTATCCCCTACGACGGCCGCCTCGTATGGAGCTGCCGCCTCGACGAGCTGCAAAAGTACGGCGCCCTGGTCACTTTTGCCCCTCGCGAGGCGGGCGCCGCTCCCGCGTCGGAGGACGGGCAGATCGCCCTACCCACCCGGCCCGATGCGGCGCACCTGCCCGACGAGGCGCAGGCGCCGCCCCGGACGCACACGTAGCGCGGGGCGCCTCCGCGGCACCCACCCGCGGCCCACCATCCGCGGCTCAAGCCCGCGGCTGGGTGGCCCAGAGTACTACCCAGAAGCGCGCCAAGGCGCGCTACGGGACACGCGCCGACGGAACGAGCCCGCCTCGGCGGGCTTGCCAGGCCCAGACGGGCCGTTTACGGCTCGGCGCCCGGCTGGGCGTGACGCCCCCCGCCCACAATCGCATTGACAGCACCCGCGTTTTCGCTATCATGGGCGCACGTATCCGCCCGGGGCGACGCCCCCACCATCCATCTATAGAGGAGCGCCGATGCACGTCTTGACACTCAACCGTACGCAGACATCCACCTGGGCCAGGGTCCTGGCCGTGCTGATCTTGACCGTGGCGACGGCGGTGAGCGCGCGGATTAGCGTTCTACTCCCCTTCTCGCCCGTGCCGTTGACGTTGCAGGTGTTGGTCGTCATCCTGAGCGGCTACCTTCTCGGCGCCTGGGGCGGCCTCATCGCCCAGGGGCTGTATCTGCAGGCCATCCTGCTGGGTGCGCCCATCACGGCAGCCGGCATCGGCGGCCCGGCTGCGTTCGTCGGCCCCACGGCCGGATACCTCATCGCCTTCCCGGCGGCCGCCTTTGTGGCCGGCTGGCTGAGCCGGCGCGGCAGCCGCTTCGCGGCGCTGTGGCGTCTGGCGGGCGGCCTGGCCGCCATGGTCATCATCTACTCCGGCGGCGCGGCCTGGCTCAGCGGCTACGTCGGCGGCCTGCCGCAGGCCTGGGCCCTGGGCGTAGCGCCCTTTGCCGGCGCGGACGCGCTCAAGGTCGTCATCGCCTCGGCGCTCTTGTCGCTGCGCAATCGCTAGACCGGTATGGTAGTGACGACTCGAATCGCTACGTACGTCCTTTAGCAGGAAGAACGATCACGTCGTCACGGCATAGTGCTTTGTACCGTCGTGACGACGTGGTCGTTTCATTTTGGATACGCAAGGGCAGAGTCGGCGCCCCCACCCAACAGTGCGCGGTCGCGCGACGAATCGAGGTCCCATGCCGGACGATCTGGTCCTTGTCAACGGCCGCATCCATACCCTGAACCCCACCCGGCCCCTCGCCACGGCCCTCGTGGCGCGCTGGGACCGCATCGCCTACGTCGGCGATGACGCCGCGGCGCGCGCGTTCGCCGGCGCCGGTGCCGAGGTCGTCGACCTAAAGGGTGCCTGCGTCCTCCCCGGCCTCGCCGACGCGCACATCCACTTTACGATGTTCGCCCTAGGCCTGCAGAACGTGCAGGCCGAGACCGACACCCTGGAAGAGTGCCTGCGGCGCGTCGCCGAGCAGGCAGCGCGCACCCCTGCGGGAGAGTGGGTGACCGGCTTTGGCTGGAACCACAACGTCTGGGGCGGCGCCTTTCCCACCGCCGGCATGCTCGACCGCGTCGCGCCCCAGCACCCCGTTGCCCTGAGCACTAAGAGCGGCCACGCCTCCTGGGTGAACGCGCGCGCCTTGGCCCTCGCCGGCGTCACCGCCGACACGCCCGACCCCGCCGGCGGCAAGATCGTCCGCGACGCCCAGGGCCGCCCGGCCGGCGTCCTCCTCGAGGAGGCCATGGCGCTCGTCAACCGCGTCATCCCCGAGCCGACCCTCGAGCGCACCGTGGAGGCGATCCGCTACGCGCTGCCGCTGGCGCACCGCGCCGGCCTCACCGCTATCCACGATATGGGCGACGCCGCCGCGCTGCGCGCCTACCAGACGCTCCACGGCCGCGGCGAACTGACGCTGCGCGTGGTCAAGAGCATCCCCATGGACGCCCTCGACAACGCCCTGGCCGTCGGCCTGCAGACCGGCCTCGGCGACGAGCGGCTACGCCTGGGACACGTCAAAATGTTCATGGACGGCGCCCTCGGTCCCCGTACGGCACACATGCTCGAGGGGTACACCGATGCCCCGGGCGATCGCGGCATCGGCGTGAACGACCCGGCCGCCATCCTCGATGCCGTGCGGCGCGCCAACGCCGCAGGCCTGGCCTGCGCCGTGCACGCCATCGGCGATCGCGCTAACCGCGACATCCTGGATATCTATGCCCGCGTGCAGCAGGAGGCGTCCGGCGACGCGCCCTGGCGTCCGCTCCGCAACCGCATCGAGCACGTCCAGATCCTCCACCCCGATGATGTCGCGCGCCTGGGACGGCTGGGCATCGTGGCCTCCATGCAGCCGATCCACGCCACCTCGGACATGGACATCGCCGAGCAGCACCTGGGGGAGCGCTGCCGCACCGCCTACGCCTGGCGCTCCGTCCTCGAAGGGGGCGCCGTCCTGGCGCTGGGCTCCGACTGCCCCGTCGAGATCATCGACCCGCTGGCCGGCATCCACGCCGCCGTGACGCGCCGCCGCTCCGACGGCTCCCCGGGCAGCGCGGGGTGGCACCCCGAGCAGCGCCTCACCGTGGAGGAGGCGGTGCGTGGCTACACCTGGGGCCCCTCCTACGCCGCTGGCATGGAGGCCCGCCTCGGCGCCCTGGAGCCCGGCAAGCTCGCCGACATCACCATCCTGGACCGGGACCTCTGGGACATCGACCCGATGGACATCCTGAACGCCACAGTCCTCGGCACCATCGTCGGCGGCGCGTTCGTCTACCGGCACGACGCGCTGCAGTAGTTGTGAGTTATGGGTTGTGCGTTGCGGGCCCCGCGGCGGTTGCAGGTTCCAGGGTGCAGGTTACAGGCTTGAGCGCATGGTCACACGGATGCCTGTAATCTGCAACCTGAAACCTGTGACTCCCCGTGTGCTCAACACACAACTCACAACACACAACCCATAACTACGACTCACAACAACACTCGGAGGAAGCTGACATGGCCCAACGCCGCGCCCATTACGTCCTCAGCACCCACTGGGATCGCGAGTGGTACCAGACGTTCCAGGACTACCGCTACCGCCTCGTGCAGCTCCTCGACCGCGTGTTCGACGGGTTGGAGGACGGCCGCCTCCAGGGGCCGTTCCAGACCGACGGACAGGCCATCATCCTCGAGGACTATCTCGAGGTACGCCCCCAGCGCCGGCCGCAGATCGAGCGCTTTGCCCGCGAGAGCAAGCTCGTCATCGGGCCCTGGTACGTGCTCCCCGACGAGTTCCTCGTCTCCGGCGAGTCCCTCATCCGCAACATCGAGCTGGGGCGCCGCGTGGCGCGCTCCTTCGGCGGCCGCCCATCAGACGCCGCCTTTGCCTGCGACCTCTTTGGCCACACGAGCCAGATGCCGCAGATATTCGCCGGCTTTGGCATCCGCGGAGGGTTCATCTGGCGCGGCCTGAACCCCGTCGCCGCGCGTCACGTCATCTGGCGCGGCGCCGACGGCACCGAGATGCCGTGCTACCGCTTTGTGCCCGTGGGCTATTGCAGTTTCGCCTTCCAGGTGCGCCACGCCAACGACCGCGCCCGCGTCTTTGACGCGGAGCAGGTCGACACCGACCTCTCCGCCTACCTCGAGCAGGAGGCGGAGGCCAGCGAGGTCGACCCCCTGCTCGTCTTTGATGGCGGCGACCATCAAGAGTGGGATGCCGAAGTCTATTCCGTAGTGGCGGGACGCATGCGCCGCGGCGCCGGCCGCTTCGCGATCGTCCACTCTAGCCTGGACGCCTATTTGGAAGAGATGCTGCCGCAGGCGGATCGCATCGCCCTCACCATGGAGGGGGAACTCCGCGAGCCGGGCCTGCACCCCGCCGCCGTGGACCAGCAGTGGTTGATCCCCGGCGTCCTCTCCAGCCGCGTTTGGATCAAGCAGCAGAACGCCGCCTGCCAGACGGCCCTCTGCCACTGGGCCGAGCCGCTGGGCGTCATGGCGAGCGCCGCCATCGGAAGCGAGTACCCGCAGGGGTTCCTCGACGTCGCCTGGCGCTGGCTGCTCAAGAACCATCCCCACGACTCGATCTGCGGCTGCAGCATCGACGCCGTCCACGAGGACATGAGGTTCCGCTTCCACCAGGCCCTCGGCATCGCCGACCGCCTGACGATCCAGGCGACCCGCGCCATCGGCGCCCACGTCGCCGGCGAGGTCACTCCCGACGCGCTGCGCGTGGTGGTGTTCAACCCGCTGCCCCAGGCGGTCGATGGACCCGCCGAGTTGGACCTACAGATACCGGCCGACTGGCCCACCTTCAACGAGTTCTTTGGCTTTGAACCCAAGCCCGCCTTCCGCGTCTACGACGCCCAGGGGAACGAGCTGCCCTATCAGCGCCTCGCGCAGGCGATGGGCCGCAGCAAGGTGCGGGTCCTCGACACGCGCTTTCCCGAGGGGTACAAGACGAACGACGTGCGCGTGGCGTTGCCCCTCGCGGTTCCGGCCATGGGCTATACGACCCTCACGGTGCGCGCCGGCAAGGACGGCCTGCCGACCCGGCACCCCGCCGTCGCCGGCCTGGCCACCAGCGAGCGCTCCATGGCCAACGAGCACCTGGCGGTCACCGTCGAACCGAACGGGACCCTCACCGTCACCCATCGCGCTAGCGGCCGGACCTACACGCGCCTCCTCACCTTTGAGGACTGCGCCGATATCGGCGACGGCTGGTTCCACGGCATGGCCGTCAACGACCAGGCTTTCTCCTCCACCGCCTGCATCGCCGATGTGGCCCTCGTCCATGACGGTCCCTTCCACGCGACGTTCCGCGTGCGCGTGCCCATGCGCCTCCCCGACGCCTTCCGCTTTGACGCCATGACGCGCTCCGACGCCTTTGTCGAGGTGGTCATCGACAGCCTGGTGACGTTGCGCCGCGGCGCGCGCCACGTCGAGATCGAGACCACCGTCGACAACCGCGCCCGCGACCACCGCCTGCGGGTGCTCTTTCCCACGGGGGCCGACGCCGACACCTACCTGGCCGACGCCGCCTTTGACGTCGTGGAGCGCCCCATCGCCCTGCGCGCCGACAACCACCTCTACCGTGAACTGGAGGTCGAGACCAAGCCCCAACAGAGCTGGACCGCCGCTTTTGACGCCGATGGCGGGCTGGCCGTCGTCAGCATGGGTCAGCTCGAGTCCGCCGTGCGCGACCTTCCGGAGCGCCCCATCGCCCTGACGCTCCTGCGCGCCACGCGCCGCACCGTGATGACCGACGGTGAGCCCGAGGGGCAGCTTCAGGGGCCGATGACGTTCCGCTACTGGATCGTCCCTCTGGCGGGCGAGCCCGACCGAACGGGCCTCTGCCTGCTGGGGCAGCGCCTGGCCGCCGGCTTGCGCGCCGCCCAGCTGCGCCCCGAGGACGTGGCCTACTTCCGTGGCAGCCGTGTGGCCTCGCTCCCGCCCACCGCCGGCCTCCTGGAGGTGGAGGGGGACGCGGTGGTCACCAGCCTGCGGCGCAACGCCGGGATCGTGGAGCTGCGCCTTTATAACCCGCTCACCGCGTCGACCACGGCCCGGATTCGCCTCGGCGATGGTCTGTGGGCCGAGGGCCGCCCGACGCGCGCCGAGCGCGTCGACCTGGAGGGGCGTCCCCTGGAGGCGCTGGACGCGTCCACAGAAGACGGCGACTGGTCGCTGCCCCTGCACCCCAAGGAGATCGCCACGCTGCGCCTCGCCACGCCCTGATCGGCGCCCACCCCGTCGTCCCGAGCGCTCGGGATGACGGTTGCGGCGCAGGGACGGCACCCTGCCGTAGGGGCGACCGGTCGCGCCCTACCACGCTGCTCAGAAGACCACCACGATTCCCGTTTCGGGCGCTGCTAACCCATCGTGATGACTCGGAGTGACGGCCCCACCGAGTGCCAGCCCCGCTCAAGCGGCGTCGTCCCGCGCGTCAGCGAGGGACCTTGTCTCACGCACAACGGGCAGCCCTCGCTGCGCGCGAGACGAGATTCCTAGCTCCGCTCGGAATGACGGCCTTGCTGGGCGCCAGGCTCCACTCAAGCGGCGTCGTCCCGAACGTCAGCGAGGGACCTTGTCTCACGCATCAAGGTCCCTCGCTCTGCCCTAGATACTCCTGCGGTACGCGCTCCGACGCGCTGTACTGAGACGCAAGGGAGGGGGACGCGACATCTGTCGCGTCCCCCTCCCTTGCGTGTCCGTCGATCTACCGCCAGGACGGCGGCCGCCTGTTGGTCGGCGGCCTGGCGGGGCTCGGCAGTTGCTGCAACACCACGCCGATCGTCTCCTGCTTGAGGATGTTCCCCGCGCCATCGAGGAACACAACCATCGGCGCCGCCTTGACCGGCAGATCGTCGCGGTCGATGGTCACCAGGTGGTGCCGCGGCGCGGCGACCGTAGGCGTGGCGGTTGCCGCGCCACTCGGCGCGCCCACGTCCACCCGCACCAGAATCTGTCCGTCCAGCAGGCCGATCCCGTCGATCCGCACGCCATGGGGGGGCGTGACCTGCTCCCCGGCAAAGGCCGCGATGACCAGCTCACGATTCCAGTTTACGCCCTGCAGCGGGCCCGGCGCGCCGCCGTGCGCCACGACAAAGGCATCCCACGAGGCGGCATCGCCAAAGACGCGATAGGTGTCCGTCAACACCGTGCCATAGGCGCCGGCATCCACGTCGAGCGTCGAAAAGCGTAGCGGCGACGCCACGCCCAGCGCCAGCGTTGGGGTGCTCGTGGGCGTGGGACTCGGCAACCCCGAGGACCCCGACGGCGTCTCGGTCGCCGTGGGCGCCGGGATCGTGCCTTGCGAGGTAGCAGTGGGCGTCGCCGTCGGCGCGGGGATAGTCCCCTGTGTCGTCGGCGTCGGCGACGCCGTGAACGTCGCAGTCGGTGTCTCCGTGGGCGTGGCCGTCGGCGACGGCGTAGCCGTGTGCGTCGGGGTGGCCGTGGCCGTCGGCGGCACCTTCGTCGGTGTGGCGGTCGGCGGCTGCGGCGTGTGCGTCAGCGTGGGCGTCGGCGTGTCGGTGGGCGGCGGCACAACCGTCACCGTCCGCGTCAGCGTCTCCTTGGGAGGGTTCGCCAGCTCGGTGGGGGTCGCCGTCGGCTTCGCCGTATGCGTTGGCGTCGGGGTGCGCGTCGGCGTACGCGTCCGCGTCGCCGTCGGCGGCGCCTGCGTGGGCGTCAGCGCCCCCAGATAGTCGATGCCCAGGCTCAGCGCCGCGCCCCCCCGCGCCTCGAAATAGTCGACGCGAAAGTCGTGGTTGCCGCCGAGCACCATGTCGCGACTGATGGTGCGAAACGCCCCCTGGCTCCACATGTCGAGCACCAACTGGTTATCGATGAACAGCCGCGCACCGTCGTCGGCGCCCAGCGTCAGCCGGTACAGGCCGGGCGTCAGGCTCAGCCGGCGGGTGAACCGCGCCGAAAAGTAGTCGCGCGAGATGCCGTCGGCAGGGCGCCCCTCGCCCCAGGAAAAGTTGATGGCGCTTGCGTTTCTAACCACCTCGGGGTCGCCGCGAAAGCCGTCGTTGTCCCAGTACTCGGCGCGCCATTCCGTGATGATGGCCGGCGTGTCGGTGGGCCTGGGCGTCGGCCGCTCCTTCTCCCAGCCAAGGTGTGCTCGCGCGATCCCCTCCAGTTCAAAGTACTCGAGCACCACCTGGTGATCACCGGTCCAGATGTGCTGCCGTACCGTGTTCACCGCTTCGCCGCCCGCCCAGCGGTCAATGATCAGGTTGCCGGCCACCCACAGGCGCACCCCGTCATCGGCGTGCACGCGAAAGCTGTACCACCCCTCACTAAAGCGAACGGTGCGCGACCAGCGCACCGAAAAGCGATCGGCCGGCACCCCTGGCGCCGGCGCGCTATATCCCCAGTTAAAGCTCAAGTCCCTGTCGTCGCGCACCACCACCGGAGCGCCCGCCAGCCTGTCGTTGGCATAGTACTCGCCCTTCCAGTAGCTGAAGGTGCGCTCCACGCGCTGCCAGTTCAGCGTGATGAGGGCACTGCCCGTCAGCTCCAGATACTCGACGCGCAGGGCGTGCTGCCCGCCGGTGAGATCGACCTCGGCCGTGTAGGTGGTGTTGCCGGCCGTCCAGCGATCGATGATCAGGTTGCCGTCCACCCACAGGCGCACGCCGTCGTCGACCCGCACCTGAAAGCGGTACGTGCCGGCGTCAAAGTGGAGCTGGCGCGTCCAGCGCACGCTGAAATGGTCGCTCGGGACGCCGCTGCCCGGTGAGCCGCCCCCCCAGTCGAACTGGACGGCCCCATCGTTGCGCACCAGCGCCGGGTTGCCGCTCAGCGAGGCGTTGGGATAGTACTCGCCCCGCCAGTGGGTGATGGCCGGCGTGGCCGTGGCGGGCGGCGGCGTGACCGTCGGCACGATAGGAGTCGCGACCGGCGTGGCCGGCGACCCCACCACCGGCACGTCGGTCACGCTCGCGCCCTGAAGCGTCACGAACTCGGCCGCCACCCACCCCTCGTCGCCCTCGGGCGAGGTGACGCGCAGCCAGGTGCCCTCGGCGTTGCGCCCGCTCACCCTCAGCGCCCACCCGCGCTGCAGTCGCGCTATCACGGCATAGCCGGTGTTCGGTCCCATGCGCAGGTTGAGGAACTCGGCGTTCACGACGCCGGTAATGCCATCAGCAGCCGGCGTCGCCGTCGGCGTCTCGTCCGGCGTCGTGGTTGGCGACTCTGTCGGGGCGCCCGTGGGCGACTCGGTGGGCGCACCGGTAGGCGTACCGATAGGCGTCGTCGGCGTCTCACCCGGCGCCTGGGGCTGCACGACGCTCGTCGCCCGCAGATCCCCCGACGTAGCGATCATCTGAGCGCCCTGGCGAAGCAGCTCCGACGCCTCGGCCCCCAGGTCGAGGCGGAACGCGCCCGTCCAGTCGCTCTGCACCGTGGCGAGCGCCACCGGCTGCGGGCTGTCGTCCGTCGCCAGGCTCAGCGCGATCTCGCGGTTCGCCGGCCAGTTTGCGCCAACCACGGTATAGCCGCCGCTGCTGCGCGGGATTACCGTGACCGTCGCCTGCGCGGGGGTGGCCGACGGCGTCGGCCGCTGGGGATTGGCGCTCATGCGGGGGATGAGCAGCGCCACGATGGGCACCGCGACGATCACCAGTGCGATGATCACCCCGATGAGCACATACCAGCGGGTAGCGATGCGGCGGGGCACCCGGAACGGGGCGTCGTCCGCCTCGGGGGGCTGTGGCCCCTGGCCGGAGCGGGGGGAGTCCGGCGCCAATTTGCGCGTCTTGAGACGATCGTTGTCGAAAGGATTGCTGCTAGACATTGGGATACCGTGCCCTCTCACCCCCGGTCCGCCTGCCGGGGTGATACGATGGGTTACTCACCTCTAAGACGCATCTTGAGGCGTAGAGTTCCCCAAATCGGGACAATCGCGATGTTCGGGTCCCGCCAAATCTGCCGCCCATCCGTGCAGCATCGCCGCCACGCGCGCATGCATGGGCGCGGCAGCGGCAAGATCTTCTATTCCTATTATGTCACACAATCGGGGGCGGCGCCACAGGCTGTGGGGCCATGGCGTGCGGTCGGCGCCTGTGCTGTCGAGCGGTGCGCGGGTGGGCCGCCTACATGGTGCGGTCGACAGCCTCTACCAGCCGCCGCACCGCCTCAGCCCGCTCGGGCGGCACGGGGATGTGCCACTCGCGCTCCATCGGCGTGCGCTGGTACCAGGGATGGCTCCAGGTCTCGATGACCAGATCGGGCGTCACGCCGTCATCGCGTCGCGCCGACTCGTCGAGCCGTAGCGACTCGATCACGTGCTCGGCGCCCCGCTCGCAAAAGTACTCGCCGTCGAAGGTGAACTCGCCGATCCCGAGGGCCACATCGATGGGTCCCGTCGCGGCGCGCTCCGCTCGCACGCCGGCGTGATTCGCCGCCGCGACGACGCCGCCCACCGTGGCCCCGAACGCCACTCCGACGCCGGCAGCCACCAGGGGATTCAGCTCCCCCGAGAGGTAACCCATCACCCCCACCAGCACCCCCACGAGGCCAAAGAGCACCGTGAGACACCCGAACTGCACCTTCCAGTCGACGCGCTCGTCATCCCAACGCTCGGCGCGGATGCGCGCCGTCTGTTCAGGGGTGTACGTCCAGCGCACCATGGCGCGGTCACCCGCGAGAAAAGCGCCGATCTGTCGCCGCCGCACAGCGCCGGCCCCGAGGATCGCCGCGAGCGCCACGCCGAGGAACACCGAAAACGCGCCCGAGACGACGACGCCCAAGAGCGCCTCGGTCCCCGTCGCCGTGAGGATCGCGCTCGCCGCCAGGCCGGCCAGGGCCAGGATCAACAGCGCTAGTACGGTGCGCAGCCCGCGAGCGAAGGGTTGGTTGGGATTGAGCATCAGCACGTAGGTCTCCTGTGATCGATGTCGGCTCGAGTGCCGCCACCCGCCGAGCCGTAAACGGCCCGTCTGGGCCGGCAAGCCCGCCGAGGCGGGCTCCGTCGTCCCCAGCGCGCTTCGGCGCGCTTTTGAGCCCAGTACTCTGGGCCGTCCAGCCGCCGGCCCTCGCCGCGGGTGGCGCTCAGGGTGCGAGCGACGCCGCCGAGGGCGCCGAGCCGTAAACGGCCCGTCTGGGCCACCAAGCCCGCCGAGGCGGGCTCCACCCGAACGCCTCCCTAGCGCGCCTCGGCGCGCTTTTGAGCCCAGTACTCTGGGCCGTCCAGCCGCCGGCCCTGGCCGCGGGTGGCGCTCAGGGTGCGAGCGACGCCGCCGAGGGCGCCGAGCCGTAAACGGCCCGTCTGGGCCACCAAGCCCGCCGAGGCGGGCTCCGTCGTCCCCAGCGCGCCTCGGCGCGCTTTTGAGCCCAGTACTCTGGGCCGTCCAGCCGCCGGCCTTGGCCGCGGGTGCTCTTTGGCGTGACTCCCGAGATCGCGTGCAGCCCCGCGGTTGTGAGACGCGGTCGGCCAGGGTATACTGTCGGCGGACACCGTCGGGCCGCATCCGGCCTCGATCGCATCCACCATCATACCACGAGAGGCATGTGATGAGTTCTCAGCCCGCGTTCTGCATGCACTGCGGCGCACCCCTGGCGCCCGGCGCGGCGTTCTGCACGTCGTGCGGCCAGCGCGTCGCCACCGCCTACCCGCCACCCCCCAGCCCGTCGCCCCCACCACCGCCACAGCCGAGCCCCGCACCCGCTGTGGAGGCGGCCCCGCCCGCGCCCAGACGCCGCTCCTCGAGCAAGAGCAAGCCCGCCAAGGCCAAGGGCAGCTCGGTGGGCGGCAAGATCCTGCTGACCTTTGTCGGCCTGTTACTGATGCTGATGGGCGTCCGCGGCCCCGTCCTGCAGGTCGCCGGCTCCAGCGCCCCGGGGGTCATCACCGACGTGACTCGGAATACCTCGTCCGAGGATTCGGATTATGACTATAACATCAGCTACAGCTTTCGGATGCCCGATGGCGAGCAGCGTAACGGCATGACCCGCCGCTCCAACGTGCTGAACACGGGCACTCTGCCGCGCACAGGGAGCGCCGTCACCGTCCGCTACCTTCCCTCCCTGCCGCTCCTCAACGCGCCGTCCGGGGAGGCCAAGCTGTCCATCGGCTCCATCGTGATGCTCGTCATCGGCGTCGGCCTCATCGTCCTCGCCTGGAGGCGCTAAGCGCCCCGGCGCTGAACCGTCGCGCTCGGTGAGCGCGCTCACCGAGCGCGCTACCGAGGTGTCGCCTCTGTGGGGCCACGTCTCCAGCCCGGTAGGGGCTTTCTCCTATGGTAGCCGGAGGGGTTCACCCCCCGGCTCTTGCGTGGTCGAGTGGGTTCACCCCCCGGCGCCCTTGACCGCCGCCGCTACCTCCCGCCCGAGGCGCCGGCACGCCTCCAGGTCGTCCTCTTTGGGCTGCCACTTGGCGCGCACCCCCTCGGCCACCACCGAGATGGCGCTGTCGTTCAGGCGCCCCTCGATGATCTTGACCGACTCGCCGCTCCAGCCGTAGGAGCCAAAGGCCGCGCCGATCTTGTTCTTGAATTTCAGCCCCTTGAGGTCCTCGAGGATCGGCGTGATCGTCGGCAGCAGGCCGTTGTTCAGCGTAGGTGACCCCACGATCACGGCGTTGGCGCGAAACACCTCTGTGAGCACGTCGTTGCGGTCCGAGGTCGCCATGTGATAGATCTTGAACGGCACCCCCTCGCTCAGCAGCCCCTCGCCGATCGCCTCGGCCATATGGCGCGTGCCGTGCCACATGGTGTCGTACAGGATCACCGCGCTGCGCTCCGGCGTCTGCGTCGCCCACTCCTGGTAAGCGCGCGCGATCTGCAGCGGGTTGTCGCGCCAGATGACGCCGTGGCTCGGCGCGATCATGCTCACCGGCAGATTCAGCGCCAGTACCTCGTCGATCTTTTTCAGGACGCGATCGCTGAACGGAGTGAGGATATTGGCATAGTACTTGAGCGCCTCGTGGTACAGCTCGTCCTGGTCGACCTGGTCGTTAAAGCGGTACGCCGTGGCATAGTGCTGGCCAAAGGCGTCGTTGGGCATCAGGATAGCCGAGCCCGTGAGATAGGTGAACATGCTGTCGGGCCAATGCAGCATGGGCGCCTCGACGAACACCAGCTCGCGGCTCCCCAGGCTGACGCTGTCACCCGTCTTGACCGCCTGGAACGCCCATGGCTGGTGATAGTGCCCCTCGATGCTGTCCCGCCCGCGGCGCGAGACGATCAGCGCGGCATCGGGCGCGTGGCGCATCACCTCGGGCAGCGCCCCGGAGTGATCCACCTCGGCGTGGTTGGCCACCACCACGTCGATCTTGGCCGGGTCCACCACCTCGCGGATGTTGGCCAGCAGCTGGTCGGTGAACGGCGCCCAGACCGTATCCACCAGCGCGATCGTTTCGTCGACGATCAGGTAGGCGTTGTACGTCGACCCGCGATGCGTCGACAACTCGTGCCCATGAAAATGCCGCAACCCCCAGTCCACGGCCCCCACCCAATACACGCCCTCACCAAGTTGCGTAACCATCAAACCCTCCTACGAGATTGCCAACCACGGAGACACGGAGAACACCGAGTACAACCAGGTACCACTACTAACCGCGCAGCTCTCTCGCTATTGGGGTCATGTGCCGATATTCGCGGCGCAAGAGACTCATAGTACACGGCGTTTTACGCCGTCCTTGAGCACCGGGACGTGCCAATTGATGAGCAACCCTACGCGGCAGCCAGAGAGCCTGAGATAAGTCATGAGTTGGGCCTCATGGACGGGCAGGAGCGCGTCGACAGCCTTCAGTTCCACGACGACCTTGCCGTCAACTAACAAGTCGAGACGATAGCCACACTCGACCTGTGAGCCCTTGTACGAGAGGGGCAAGGGCACCTCGCTCTCGAAAGGAATGCCCCGCAACGTCAGTTCCTGTGCCAAACAAGTCTGATAGGCCGACTCGAGAAGGCCCGGCCCCAAGTGACGGTGCACCTCGATCGCCGCCCCGATGATCTGCTGGGTCAGAGTCTCTTCGATGAGTGCCAAGGCGCTCCTTCCACCTGTTGCTCAGGTCCGCAGCATAGGAGCCACCACGAGTTCTCCGTGCCCTCCGTGTCTCCGTGGTTAGTCTTCTAGCCCACTGAACAGGTCGTCCTCCACGCCCTCGGTGCGCTCGACCGTCGAGCGGGCCAGGACGTACGTCTCTTCCTTGAACATGCGCGAGGCGCGCGCCTCGTCGCTCGTCCACGCGCCCTCGTCGCCGATCTGCGAGCGGTGGCACACCATTCCCGCCATCTTGGCCTCGGCGTGGGCGCTGATGTCGATGACGGTGGTGATGTCGCCCCGCTTCCAGCCGATCATCGGAAAGGGCACGTCGTCCATCATCACCACCGGCCGCTGCCCCTGCGCCCGCCACTCCTCGAGTTCCTCCTCGGGCAGCACCTGGTAGTACAGCTTTCGCACCTGATGCGGCCGGCACTCCCCCTCGAGTTGCCCCGGGAAGCAATCCGGATCGTTGGCCAGATCGTAGGCGATGGTGGCCCAGCGGTGCACGGCGATGTGGTCATAGTGGCCATAGATGCCGTCCGGCCCAAAGCTGATCATCACGTCGGGCCGCAGCTCGCGGATGACGCGCACCACCTTGCCCACCGCCTGTCCCTGGTGCACCATGGGCAGTTGCCCGTCCAGGTAGTCGAGAAAGATGGGCGGATGGACGCCGTACGCGCGGCAGGCGCAGCGCAGCTCACGCTCGCGCACCAGCGGCAGGTTGGCCGGCGTAGCCGTCTCCCCGGCGATCTGCCCCGCCTCGCCCCGCGTCGCCGTCGCCACGTACACCGCACACCCCGCGGCGGCGTACCGCGCCAGCGTCCCCCCCATCCCGAAGGCCTCATCATCCGGATGAGCCACCACGGCCAGCAGTACACGCATCGTCAACTCCTCACGATGTGATCGAGGGTGTGAGTCCCCTACACGTTTGGCGCTCTCACGATCACGACCCGCGCGACCATCACACCCCATAGCCCAGGGCCGCGGTCGGGCCGTTCCTCGCCTGATTGTAGGGCAAAGCGCCCGCCGGCGCCAGCCCCCGCCTCCCTCGATCGCCTCACGTCGCCCCGAGCGTAGCGAGGGGCCTTGTCGAGCTGGACGAGATTCCTCACTACGTTCGGAATGACGGGCTTGGACGTCCGCACCGTCGCCCCAACCAACCCTCGTCGCCCCGAGCGTAGCGGGAGGCCTTGTCTGGCTGGACGAGATTCCTCGCTATAGGGCGCCGAACGCCCGCCGCGAGCTAGAGCTCGGCGCTAAGCTAGCCCTGCCAAGCCCACCTGCGTGGGCTGCTGCTGTAGCCCCAGTCGGCAGGCCGACTGCTCTCTTCGCGCCAGACCCGGTCTGCGGCGCCCCGCCCTCGGCACGCCCGCCGCCGGGCCCCCAGTCGGCGCAGGCCGGCTTCGCTCTCTTCGCGCCAGACCTCGGTCTGCGGCGCCCCCGTGCCCTCGCGCTAACGGCTTGGCCATAGCCCAAGCCGGCCGCCCACCTGCGGGCTGCTGTAGGCGCCCCAGTCGGCGCAGGCCGGTTGCCTTCGCGCCAGACCTCGGTCTGCGGCGCTCCCGCCTCGGCACGCCCGCCGCGAACTGAAGTTCGGCGCTAACGGCTTGGCCATAGCCCAAGCTCGGCCAAGCCCACCTGCGTGGGCTGCTGCCGTAAGCACCTCCCCAGTCGGCGCAGGCCGACTTGGCCCTCTTCGCGCCAGACCTCGGTCTGCGGCGCTCCCCCCCAAGCTTGACACCCCCGCCCACCCCTGCTATCGTGGCGCTCCGCACCGCCCCATCGTGCGCCGCGACCGAACGATTCGACCACCGAGGCAGACGTTACGTGCAGCCACACACTGTACCCATGCGGGCCGGCGCATCGCGCCCGGCCCTTCGCGCCCACCTCCCCGTCGCCCTCCTGACCCTGGCGGCGCTGGCCGTGCGCCTGGTGCAGCTGGCGACGCCGGCGCTCCGTTGGGACGAGGGGTGGACCCTGGCCCACGCCAGCCTCCCCTGGGCCGACCTCTGGCGCATCGCCACGGAAGAGTGGCACCCGCCCCTCTATGTGGCCCTCCTCAAGCCCTGGCTCGCCCTCGGCGATTCCGCCACGCTGCTGCGCCTGCCCTCGGTGGCCGCCGGCGTGCTCGCCGTGCCCATGACCTATGCCGTGGCCCGCCGCTGGTCGCGCGATGCCGCCGTCCCCCTCGCCGCCGCGGCGCTGATGGTCGTCTGGCCCCTGCATGTCTACTATAGCCAGGTGGCGCGCATGTACGCGCTGCTCGTCGTGCCCATCCTCGCCGCCGCCTGGTGCGCCCTGCGCTGGGAGGAGCAACCCACCGTCGTCGCCGCCCTCGGCCTGGCGGCGGCCTCCCTGGTCGGGCTGTGGATCAGCTACTATGCCGTCTTTCCTCTGGCCGCCGTCTGGCTCTACGCCGCCGCCTGCCACCCTCGCCGCATCGGCGCGCTGGCCGCGTCGGCGGCGCTGGTGGGGTTGGGCTACGCCCCCTGGCTCGTGGCCGCCTCGGCCACGCTGCGCACCCGCCTGGCGGCGGGGGGCGCCGGCCCCGCCTCCCTCTCCGACGCCGCCCGCTACCTCCGCCCCACCCTCGACGGCATGGTGTTCGCCTATGACGCCCCCCTTCACCCCGGCCTCGTCCTGGCGCCCATCCTGTTCGTCGGGGCTGCCCTAGGGACGGTTACCCGTCGCGAGGCCCGCGCCCTGGGGCTGGCCGTCGTCGCCATCGTCCTGAGCTACGTGGGGGTGGTGCTGGGCGCCCACCTCACCCGCTGGTTCGCGCCGCGCTACATGATCATGCCGGCGCCCTTTCTCGCCCTGCTCGTCGGCTGGGCGCTGGTGCGCCTCGCACGAAGCAGCCGGCTCGCCGCCGTTGCCGCCGTCGTCGCCCTGGCCATCGTCTATTGGCCTGCTTTCGCCGGCCCGCCCACCTCCGCCGGCTCGGTGTACGCCAAGATGCTCGAGGTGGTCGACCCCATCGACCCCGCCGCCGACCACGCCTACCTTTCGACGCGCACCACCCCGGCCGACCGCATCTACTTTAACGTGCTCGCCAAGGCCGGCTGGTATGCCCACCACGCCGGACCGGACGATCCCCGCTGGTCCTACGCCATGCGCTGGGACCCAATCATCGAGCCGATGGACCGCATCGAGGCCCGCGTCGACGCCGAGTCGCCGGCCCCCTCGCGCCTCTGGTTCGTCCTCTTTCAGGGGTCCTACGGGCCCAATGCCCCCCTCAAGGCGTGGCTCGAGGAGGCGTTCTACCCGGCGGGGGAGGAGTGGCGGGGCGATACCCTCTATGCCGCCTACTTGCGGCCCGGGGATGGCTGGCGCGAGCACGCCGCGGGGGCGCGCTTTGCCAACGGTCTCACCCTCCAGGGGGCACGATGGACGCCGGCGGGCGAGGATGCCGTCGCCCTGGAGTTGAACTGGTCCGGCGAGCGCGCCGGCGATGCCCCCCTCAAGGTGTTCGTGCACCTGACCGACGATGCCGGCCGCCCCGTGGCGCAGCACGATACCGTCCACGCCGGCTCGGGCCAGCGCCACGGGTTGTTGCTGCCCGCCGAACGCCCCGCCGACCTTCACCTCGCCGTCGGCCTGTACGACGGCGCCACCGGCGAGCGCGTGCCGCTCCTAGACGGCGGCGACGCCGTCGCGTTGGGAAGGCTGCCGCTCTGACGCGGGCTCAGCCGTTCACGACGTTCTTGGGCCGGCCCTCGAGAAAGGCGCGCACGTTGTCCACCGCCGTGTCGAGTAGCCGCGAACGCGCCGCCCGTGTGGCCCACGAGATGTGGGGCGTCACGTAGGTGTTCGGGGCGCACACCAGCGGGCTGTCGGGCAGCGCCGGCTCCTCAGGGAGGACGTCCAACCCCGCGCCGCCCAGGCGACCGCTGTGCAGCGCGTCGGCCAGGTCATCGGCCACGATCACCGCCCCGCGGCTGGTGTTGATGAGGAACGCCGTGCGCTTCATCAGCGCCAGGCGCTCGGCGTTCATCAGCCCCTCCGTCTCGGGCGTCAGGGGCACGTGCAGGCTCACCACATCGCTCTGGCGCAGCAGCGTCTCCAGGTCGACAAGATCGACGCCCGGCACCGGCGCCTCGTCCAGCGATACGTCGTACGCCATCACCTCCATGCCGAACGCCTGCGCCAGCCGCGCCGTCGCCTGGCCGATGCGGCCGAAACCCACCACGCCCATCGTCAGCCCCTCCAGCTCGATGAGCGGGTAGTCCCAGTAGGTCCAATCCTGGCTGGCGGCCCAGCGCCCCTCGCACACCGTTTGAGCGTGATAGGCGACGTGCTGTGTCAGGTTCAGCAGGTGGGCGAACACCATCTGCGCCACCGAGCGCGTGCCGTACGTCGGGACGTTGGTCACGGGAATGCCGCGCTCGCGTGCCGCCGCGGCGTCGACCACGTCATACCCCGTGGCCAGCACACCGATGTAGCGCAGGTCGGGCAATCGCGCGATGCAGTCGCGGCCCAACTGCGTCTTGTTCGTCAAGACGATCTCCGCCCCCTTGGCGCGCGGCGCCACCTGGTCGGGGGCCGAGCGGTCGTGCACCGTCACGTCGCCGAGAGCCCGCAGGCCGTCCCACGAGAGATCCCCCGGGTTCAGGGTGAACCCATCGAGTACCACGATCTTCATCGCTCCCACCTTTCCTGACGTATCGACCGGCGCCCGCGAGGCATGCGCTCCCTCTCGGCGCCAGATTACCCCGAACGTGGCATTCATGATATAGTCCCCGTCGCACGCTGACAAGCATCGCTGCGGCGACGCCTCCCGAAGGTCGCCCGCAGCGGGCTCTACGCATCATCGATACCTCGGGGCGACCTTGGTGGCGTCCCCGTAGTCTGTTGAGGCAACATCCATGCAAAAGGCCGTCATCCTTGGCCGTCGACAGGCGGGCCTCGTCGAGGTGCCCCGCCCCCATGCCGTCGAGAACTGGGCCGTAGTCAAGGTCCACGCCACGCCCATGTGCACCGAATACAAGCAGTTCCTCACCGGCCCGCGCGCCGACGTGCTCGGCCACGAGGCCGCCGGCGAGGTAGTCGAGATCGCCCAGCCCGGCCGGGTACGCGTCGGCGACCGTGTCGTCGTGATGCCGCTCTACGCTTGTGGGGTCTGCCCGTTGTGCGTGGCGGGCGACTATATCTACTGCCAGCACGCCCCGAGCTTTTCGGCGTTCACCGGCGGCCAGGAGGGGCAGTCGACCTACGCCCAGTACCTCCTCAAGCCGGACTGGCTCCTGCCCCCCATCCCCGACGACGTCTCGTACGAGCACGCCTCGCTGGCCTGTTGTGGCTTGGGACCCTCCTTCGGCGCCTTCCAGGCCGCTAACCTGAGCGCCTTCGACACCGTGCTCATCACCGGCGCCGGCCCCGTGGGGCTCGGGGCGCTGGTCAACGCCCGCCTTCGCGGCGCGCGCGCCATCGTCGTCGAAGGTAACCCCTTCCGCGTGGAGCGCGCACAGGCCATGGGCGCCGCTGCCGTCATCGACCCCCGCGACCCCGACGCCCTGGCGCAGGTCATGGCCCTCACCGGCGGCGTGGGCGTGGACGTGGCCCTCGATTGCTCCGGCGTCGTCGCCGCCCAGCGCCTGTGCATCGACGCCGCCCGACGCCGCGGCCGCGTAGCGTTCATCGGGGAATGCCACGACGATCTGCCCGTCCGCGTCAGCCCCGACCTGATCCGCAAGGGATTGACCATCATCGGCAACTGGCACTATAACCTGTCCGACTTTCAGCGCGTGATGCACGTTATCCAGCATTCGCCGCTGCTCGACCTGCTGGTGAGCCACGTGCTGCCCATGTCGCGCATCCAGGAGGCGTTCGAGCTGTCCGCCTCCCAGCAGTGCGCCAAGGTCGTGCTGAAACCGTGGGCGTGAGCGCCCCGGTGACGCCCCCTCGCCCATAGAACCATCTCTGGGCAGCGCGGAGGGAAGGGCCCCATGCCGTTCGGCTGCAAACGTGACGAGGAGGAGGCCCGCCAGCGCCTGCGGGCCTTTTGGGCCGGCGAAAGCCTCGGGCGTCCGGCGCTGCACGCCGTGGTGCAGGACCCCACCTGGCGCCATGCGCCGGTGCCCGGCGAGGAGGCGCCCAGCGTCGCCAATGACTGGTCGCCCGACTGGCACGCGCGCCGCGCCGCCGCCCTCCTCGACCATACAGAGTTCTTGGCCGAGGCCATGCCGGCTACCGGGCTGCGTTTCGGCTCCCTCCTCACGGTCCTCGCCGTGCTCGCCGGCGGGGGATATGCCTACCATTCGGCCTCGGCCTGGATCGAGCCGTTGCCCGACATATGGCGGCGCCCCCTGCCCGCCTTCTCACCGACCGGTGACGCCACGCGAGGCCTGGAGCGCTGCTTGCGCGCCGTCGCCGACGTCGTGGGCGCCCGTGGGTTCGTGAACCCGCCCGTCCTCCTCGACGGCCTCACGACGCTGTCGGGGTTTCGCACGCCCGAACAGCTCTGCGTCGACCTCCTCGAGCGCCCCGACGACGTGCGCCGCTGGTCCGCCGCCCTCACCGACATGTACCTCGCCGCCTATCGTCACTTTTATGGGCTCGTCACGCGCTGGGGCTATGGCGACACCACCACCTGGCTCTCCTCCATGGCCGAGGGATCGTTCGAAGCGGTGCAGTGCGACTTTTCCGTCATGTTGTCGCCGCGCATGTACGAGGCCTTTGTGCTTCCCGATCTGGTGCGCACGGTGGAGGCATTCGACTATACCCTCTACCACCTAGACGGCACGGTGCAGTTGCGCTTCCTGGACCTCCTGGCGACCATCCCCGGGCTGACCGGCATCCAGTGGAACCCCGAGCCGGGCGCGGGCTCGCCGGTGCTCTGGATCGACACCCTGCGCGACATCCGCCGCCGCGGCTGGTGCCTCCACGTGCATTGCCCCACCGTCGACGACGCCGTGCGCTTGGCGAGAGAGCTGGGCCCCGACGGCCTGCTCCTGGTGCTGCCACCGTTCGACACGCGTCAAGAAGCCGTCGAGGCGATCGCCGCCGTCGAGGGCGCATGCTGATCAGCGGCTCGCCCGCCTCGGCTCGGCCCCACGATCGCTCACGCAAGGACACGTAATGGCAAGTTCACTCGGCGCCCGGCGCAAGATCATCACGCTATGTGGCTCGACGCGCTTCAAGCAGGCGTACATCGACTGGAACGCGCGCCTCACGCTCCAGGGCCACATCGTCCTCAGCGTGGGCCTCTTTGCCCACGCCGACGGCGTGCCGCTCACCCCCGAGCAAAAGGCCGACCTCGACGCCTTGCACAAGGCCAAGATCGCCATCTCGGACGAGATCATGGTCCTCGACGTCGGCGGCTACATCGGCGAGAGCACCCGCAGCGAGATCGCCTTCGCCGAGGCCCACGGCATCCCCGTGCGCTACCTGAGCCAAGAACCCGCGTCGTAGGGCGCGCGCGCCTGTGCGCGCCGGGCCGCACGGCGTGCGGCCCCTACCAGTGCGGCAAGCACCCCTCGTCCCGCACCACACCCAACGCCCGAGCGCCTCGCATTGTAGGGCGCGCACGCCTGTGCGCGCCGGGCCGCACGGCGTGCGGCCCCTACCAGCGCGGCAAGCGCCCCTCTCGTCGCGCACCACACCCACCTCCCGAACGCCCCATTGTAGGGCGCGCACGCCTGTCGCGCCGGGCCGCACGCCGTGCGGCCCCCTCCAACGCGGCAAGCGCCCCTCGTCCCGCACCACACCCAACTCCCGAACGCCCCATTGTAGGGCGCGCACGCCTGTGCGCGCCGCGGGCTGCACGCGTGCGGGCGCCTCCACGCAGCAAGCAGTCTCCCTCGTCGCGCACCACACCCACCACGATGCGATCGCTCCTTCTTATGTCTATTTGTTATTGACTTTGTCTATCTTTTTATGTTATAATGGTGCCAGCCATCAGCCGCACTCCTTGGTGCGAGGAAAGGAGCATCACCATGCAGTACCGTGACCTCGGGCGAACCGGCGTACGGGTGAGTCAACTCTGCCTCGGATGCATGATGTTCGGCGGCAAGACCGACCCCGCCGCCTCGGTGGAGATCATCGACCGCGCCATCGACGCCGGTATCAACTTTTTCGATACCGCCAACGTCTACAACCGCGGGCGCAGCGAGGAGGTGGTGGGCCAGGCGCTCAAGCGGGATGGAAAACGCGACCGCATCGTGCTGGCCACCAAGGTGCACGGCCGCATGATCGAGAACGATCCCAACGGCCTGGGCAACCACCGCCGCCACATCATCCAGCAGTGCGAGGCGTCGCTCCGCCGCCTCCAGACCGATTGGATCGACATCTACCAACTCCACCGCCCCGAGTCGGGGCTGGCCATCGACGAGACGCTGCGCGCCTTGGACGACCTGATCCGCGCCGGCAAGGTGCGCTACATCGGCACCAGCACCTTTGCCGCCTGGCAGCTCATGGAGGCGCTCTGGGTTGCCAAGGAGCTGGGGCTCAACCGCTTCGTCTCGGAGCAGCCCCCCTATCACCTCCTGGACCGCCGCATCGAGCGCGAACTCGTCCCCTTTGCGCAGACCTACGGCGTGGCCATCATCCCCTGGTCGCCGCTGGCCGGCGGCTTTCTCACCGGCAAGTACCGCCCCGGCGAGGTCCCGCCCGAGGGCGCCCGCCTCGCGGGCCGTGACGACGAGCGCACCAAGGCGCTCTTTGCCGAGCGCTCCTTCGGCGTGCTGGAGGTGCTCCAGACGATGGCCGCCGAAAAGGGCGTCACCCCCAGCCAGCTCGCCTTGGCCTGGGTCGGCCAGCAGCCGGGCATCACCGCACCCATCATCGGCCCGCGCACCTTGGAGCAGCTCGACGACAACCTGGGCGCCCTCGATGTGTCGCTCACGGCCGACGACCTCCGCCGCCTCGATGAGGTCTCGGCCCCCGGCCGCGCCATCGTCCCCTACTACGAGGCCGACTTTGGCCCGTCTCGGTACCGCTGGATCTAGCGACACCAGCTCCCCTCCGGCCGGCGCCCAGCGCTGCAGGCGCAAGCGCTCACGTGGTGCGCCCTCCGGAGGGGGTGGCCCCCATCGCGGTCGGACCGACGCCTCCACTAGCCTGCGAAGGCAGGCTTTGTTCTCTTAGCGCCGGACCTCGGTCCGCGGCGTCCGTCACTGCGAGGGGTGACCCGTGGCCAGCACAGACGATTGACTGGTCGGATGTCTCGCGCTACGATAGCGCTCAGTGTCGGCATATGCCCCACATGACCGGCCGATGGCGGGTGAGCCATGCTGGTTGAGTACAACACCAAGACTGACCTACTGTACATACGTCTCGACGACCGGCCCCAGGACGTCATGAACCGCCCCGTGTCTGACGACATCGTTCTGGATATCGGCGCCGAGGGCCACATCGTGGGCATCGAGATACTGGACGCGTCTCGGCGCGTGAATCTTCAGCAGCTTCTGCCCGTAGAGTGCCGCGTCTCTCCCGAGGCAGCATCCTGAGCGAGCGCAGAGCCCAACCGCCAAGCCCAGGCAACCACAGGAGGCCCCATGCGCATCATCGATCCGCACGTGCACGTCTGGCAGAACCTGCCCGCCTTCCCGTGGGCGCCCGAGACCAACTCGCCGCCCGCCCAGGACGCCACCCCCGAGATGCTGCTAGATCTCATGCGCGCCAACGGCGTGGAAAAGACGGTCCTCGTCCAGGTCATCCATTACCGCTGGGACAACCGCTACACCGCCTACGCCCTGGAGCGCTACCCCGATGTCTTCATGGGGGTGTGCCGCGTCAACCCCGAGGACCCCGCCGCCCCCGACCACCTCTCCTACTGGACCGAGGAGCGCGGCTTTCACGGCGTGCGCCTCAGTCCGGCGGTGGACGCCTCCGGCGACTGGTTCACCGGCCCGCTCATGGATCCCCTCTTTGGCCGGGCCACGGAACTCGGCGTGCCCATGCTCGTCCTGACGCGCACCCCGCGCCTGCCCGACCTGGCCGCTCTTCTGGAGCGTCACCCCGATCTCGACGTGTGCATCGACCATATGGCCGACTGCCCACCCGACCGCCCCGAGGAGCGGCAGAAGCTGGTCGACCTCGCCCGCTATCCGCGGGTGTTCGTCAAGATCAGCCACACCTGGTCGCTGTCCAAGGAGCCCTACCCCTGGCGCGACACCCACGACCTGGTCCAGCGCGTCTACCAGGCTTTTGGCGCCGACCGCATCATGTGGGGCACCGACTGGCCCGTCTGCCTCGCCCACGCCACCTACGCGCAAACCCTATCGGTGGTGCGCGACGAGGTGTCCTTCTTCGCCCCCGAGGACCGCGAATGGGTCCTCGGCAAAACCGCCCTACGCCTATGGCCCTTCAAGTCGTCATGAGAGTAGCGGAATGGAACGCGGATGAACGCGGATTCTCCGGATTCCCGCGGATTGAGGAAGGATTGGCCAAAGAGGGCAGACAGCCGAACTGGCTATCGCAACCCCACCCTCTGTTTCCTCCGTGTTCTCCGTGTCTCCGTGGTAATCCCCTTCTGATCCGCGTCCATCCGCATAATCCGCGTCAATCCGCGTTCCACCTCACCTTCAGGAGGCACAGATGATCGGCATTTCCCTCCACTCGGGCGCGTTCGTCGACAAGCAACTCCCCTGGGTCATCGAGCACCTCGGCAGCCTCGGCTATGACGGCATCGAGATCGTCTGCGGGCCCACGGCCCACATCCGCACCGGCGAGCCCCTCGAGCCCCAGCTCGACGATGCCAAGCGCCTGCTGGCCGAGAACAACCTCAAGGTGGCGGCCATCAACCCCTACACCCACCCCTCCATGGCCCCATCGGCCAAACAGGATAGGGTAGAGACCATCGCCTTCTGGAGCCAGCTCATGGACATCGCGGTGGAGCTGGGCGCCAGGAACGTGAACTTTTTGCCCGGCTGGCTGCCCGACGGCGACCGCGAGGCGTGGCAGATCCTCATCGACGTCCTCAAGCCGCTGGCCAAGCGCGCCGACGGCATGGGCCTCAACCTCGCCATCCACAACCACGAGGGGCAGATCGTCGACTCGCCCGACAAGTGCCTGCTCCTCATCGAGCAGGTCGGTTCCCCCGCCCTCAAGGTGCTGTGCGACATCACCAACTTCCATATCCTGGGCGGCGACGTGGCACAGGCCGTGGAGCGCGTGGGGCCGTACATCGTCCACTGCCACGAAAAGGGCGTCAAGGGCAAGTACCCCTTTAACGAGTTCATCGTCGTCGGCGACGAGGGGGACGAGCTGCCCATCGACGATTTCTATGCCGCCCTCGGCAGGCTGGGCTACGACGCCTACGTCTCCATGGAGGGCTTTTCCTGGATGCGCGACGACAAGGCCGTCATCGCCTACAACGCCATGAGCGAGCGGCTGCGAGCGCTCAACCTGCGGCCGTAACGGGGGCGGTCGGCTTTCGGCTATCGGCTGTCAGCGGTCAGCTCGCGGCTGTTGGCCGTTAGCCCTTGGCTGTTAGCCATTAGCTCTTGGCCGGTCCTGCCATAGTCGATACTGTCCCCTACAGATGGGCAGTGGCCAATGGCTAACAGCCAAGGGCCCCTCGCCGCCGATAGCCGAACGCCGAACGCTGACATCCAAAGGAGACCCCCATGCCCATGACTTCCCGCGCCCGCGTCCTCGCCGCCCTGCGCCGCGAGGAGCCCGACCGCGTGCCCTACTGCGAGCTGAGCGTCGACCGCGCCCTGGCGGAGCAGCTCCTCGGGTGGCAGCGAACCTCCCTGGCCGTCGACAAGGAGAGCAATCAGTACACCCTGGAGGAGGCGCGCGCCGTCGCCGAGCGCCTGCACCTCGACAACCTCTCCTATGTCCTGCGCGCGCCCGTCTACGCCCACAAGGTGCCCGGCATGGACGGCCGCCTCTTCTACGGCGAGGGGATGATCAAGACCGAGGCCGACATCGACCGCATCGTCCTCCCCGATCCGCACGACGACGCCCTCTACGCCAGCGCCCGCGCCTTTGTCGAGGGCAAGGGCGACTATGCCTGCTTTTTCGTGACCCGCATCGGCATCTTTCCCACCACCCTCAGCATGGGCTGGGAGACCTTTAGCCTCGCCCTGTACGACAACCGCCCCTTTGTGGAGGCCGTCCTCGACCGCTACTGCGACTGGATGCTGGTGGTCGCCGAGCGCGTCTGCGCCCTGGGCTTTGACGCCTTTATCTCTACCGACGACATGGCGTTCAACAGCGCGCCGTTCTTCTCACGGAAGGTGTTCCGCGAGCTGGTGATGCCCCGCTTCGAAGAGGTCGCGGCCAAGATCACCATCCCGTGGATCATCCACAGTGACGGCAACATCATCCCGTTCGTCGACGACCTGCTGAGCCTCGGTATCGCCGGCCTCCACCCTCTGGAAAAGGGCGCCGTCGACATCGCCCAGGTCAAGCGCGACTATGGCGACCGCCTCTGCCTGCTGGGCAACGTCGACCTGAACCTCCTGGGAATGGCCACCCCCGAGGAGGTGGACGCTGAGGTGCGCGAGCTGATCCGCGTCGCCGGCCCGGGCGGGGGCTATATCGTCACCAGCGGCAACAGCCTGGCCTCCTACGTCAAGCCCGAGAACGCCCTGGCCCTCTCGGCCGCCGTCCGCCGCTACGGCCCGTACCCGCTCGCGGTGTAGGGGCTTGGCCGTTGGCCCTTAGCTGTTGGCCCCCGGAGCCGCAAGGCAGGTGCCGCACGCTCTGCCGCCCGCCGCGCACCCGGGAGCCCCGCCGCCAAGGTAGGGGCCGCCGCCGCGCCGCCCCGCGGCGGCATGCGCGCCCTGCGCGAGATGGTAGGGGCCGCGCGCTACGCCGCGCCGCCCGCCCTGCCATGCGGGAGCCCCCGCCGCAAGGTAGGGGCCGCACGCTGTGCGGCCCGCCCTAGAGAGCGGACGTACATCCCGAGAAATCAGCAGAAGTCCGCGTACCATCAGCAAAGATCAGCGTACCATTCACCCACTATACGAGGACCGAACGCCCCATGACCGACCGCATCGTCCGCATTGAAGCGCTCCGCATCGCCGCGCACAGGGATTACGTCTCCTCCGCGGGGCTCCGCGCCCCCGCCATGCCCGGCGGCGGCGACGCCCGCGTTCTGAACCGCAACGCCGGCCGCCACGTGTGCATCTATGCCACCCAGGCCGAGACCCTCCTCGTCAAGATCACCACCGACTCTGGCATCGTCGGCTGGGGCGAGGCGCATTCGCCCCCCGTGCCGCGGGTGAGCCAGGCGCTGGTGGAGGACCTCCTGGCGCCCCAGCTCGTAGGCCGCGACCCCTTGGCCGTCCAGGCCCACTGGGATCGCCTCTACAACTCGATGCGGCTGCGCGGCCACAACACCGGCTTTATGATGGAGGCCCTGGCCGGCGTCGACATCGCCCTGTGGGACCTAACCGGCAAGCTCCTGGGCCAACCCATCTACCGACTCCTCGGCGGGCCCTTTGGCGTCGCCGACGAGGCCGAAACGGTGCGCGTCCCCTGCTATGCCTCCGGCGTCCCCGGCGCGACCCTCGACGAGCGTCTCGAGGCGGCGGAGGCGTTCATCGCCCGGGGGTTCACGGCCATGAAGCTGTCCATCGGTCGCGGCAGCTTTGATGAGGATCTCGAGCAGGCCGAGGCCGTCGCCCGCGCCATCGCTGGGCGCGCCCACCTCACGGTGGACGCCCACGGCTGCTACGACGCCCGCACCGCGGTCTCCGCCGCGCGTCGCCTCGAGGCCGCCGGCGTCCGCTGGCTCGAGGACCCCCTCCCCCCCGAGGATCTGGACGGCTACGCCGCCCTCTGCGCCGCCGTCGACCTGCCCATCGCCAACGGCGAGACCGAGTGCACCCGCTGGCAGTTCGAGGAAAAGCTTCGCCGCCGCGCCGCCGACGTCATCCTGCCCGACGTCTGCCGGGCCGGCGGCATCTCGGAAACCCACCGCATCGCGCTGGTGGCCGATCTCCACAACGTGCCATGGTGCGCCCACGTGAGCACCTGCTCGTCGGTGCACCTGGCGGCATCGCTCCACCTGGCCGCCGCCACGCCCAACTTTGCCATCTGCGAGTACCCCAACCCGCTCAACCCCAACCCGTTGGGCGATCCACTCCTCCAACAGCCCCTCCGCTACGAGGCCGGCCACCTCCTCGTCCCCGACGGCCCCGGCCTCGGCATCACCTTCAACGAGGAGGCCCTCGCCGCCCACATCGTGTCGTAGAGCCCGCACGCCCCGCGGGCCGGACGGCGTCCGGCCCCTACCGGCACCCTCGCCGCGAACGCCAGAGGGTGCCGGCGAGGCCTCCCCTCCGCCCCCTCTCCCTGTACTCGGGACCCCAGTACCCTGGGGCGGACCCCAGTACCTTGGGGCGAGGGTTGAGGCTGAAGGGTCTGGACGGTCAGCGGAGGGCGTCTGAGTCGCGTCGATCCAGACGCCCCCGTGCCCGCCTACCCTCGGCCCCCAGGAGTTACTGCCCAGCCCCGCAGGGGCTTCTACCAACACTAGCTGGAGGGATTCACCCCCTGGCGCCGTGGTGCGGCGCCACACGCGGCGGGGACGCGGGCGGGCGCACCTTCGCCCCCCGCCCCCCCTTGCAGGGCGATTGCATCAAACGGAGAGGACCTTGCGGAGGTAAGCGTGGTCCCAGGCGCAGCGCAGCCGCTTGGCATGGATGCCCACCTTGAGGGTCGTCTCCTGCTTGAGCAGGTTGACCGCCAGGTGCCGCAGGATCGCCAGGTTCTCCGCCGCATGCCCCGTGCGAGCGCGACTCTCGTCCTCGCGAAAGGCAATGTCCAGCACCCAGTGCAGCCCGTTCTCGATCCCCCAGTGCCCCCGCACCAGCCCCAGGATGCGCTGGGCATCCCTCCCCAGGCTGGTGATATAGTAGCGGCTTTCGGTGCTCTCCTCCGCCCCTACCCAGCGGGTGCGCTCCACCTTCACCACCGCCCGCAGCCCTGTCCAGGGCTCCGTGGAAGCGTCCCGCTGCAGGTACCGCAGCCAGTCCGCATCGGCCACCACCCAGCAGCGCCTGCGCTCGATGCGCACATGCCCCTTGCCCGTGCGGCAGGCCGTCTCATGTGCCACCGGCAAGGGCTGCGCCCCTTCCGTGGCCACAAAGAGCTTCCGCAGCCGCGTATGCAGCGTGGGCTGGTTGTCCTTCACCTGCAGGAGATAGTCCCCGCCCTGGGCGATGATCTGGGCCGCAATCCCGCGCTGGCAGCCCATGGCGTCGGTGGTGATCACGCTCCCGGTGAGATCCAGCAGCGCCAACAGCTGCGGGATGGCGGTGATCTCGTTGCTCTTCTCCGCCGTGGCCACAGCCCCGAGCACCAGCCGGCAGTCCGTGGCCCAGGCACTGACCATGTGCAGGGGCTTCTGCGCGTTGGCCCGATCCCCTGTGCGCCGCAAGGTCTTGCCATCGATGGCGATGCCCGCCCCCACCCCGGCCATCTGGGCGTACAGGTCAGCCACCCAGCCCACAAAGCCCTCGCGGAACTGGCCGGGATCCAACCGGGCAAAGACCCGCCCAAAGGTGTCATGGGAGGGGATGCCGTGGGGCAACGCCAGGAAGCTGGCCAGCCAGGGCTGCTTGGCCTGACCGTAGGCCTCTACCTCCACCCAGTTGTCGGCCCCGCTGATCACGGCACAGATGGCGATGGCCAGGATATCGCTCAGGCGGTGACTACACCGTCCGGCTACGCGCGGGTCATCGATGTCTTCCAGGTAGTGGGTGAGCCCGTCCAGGGGGGAGTCGGCCATGGGAGCATCCTTTCAGCTGGTAGCAAGGACTCCCATTGTACCCCACCTTTGATGCAATCGCCCTGCCCCCCCTTGCGCCCCCGCCCACCCCGTGCTATCCTGCGCCCCACCCTATCGAGCGTTGGAGGTAACGCATGCAACCCGAGTTGATCGCCGACTATCAATGCGTCACGGGCGAGGGCCCCATGTGGCACCCCATGGAGCGGCGCGTCTATTGGGTCGACATCCCCACCGGCCGCATGTTCCGCTATGACCCCGCCACCGGCCATCACGAGCAGGTCTACCAGGGCGAGATGATCGGCGGGTTCACCATCCAGGCCGACGGCGCCCTGCTCCTCTTCCAGGAGCGCGGTGCGGTGCGAATCTGGCGCGACGGCGCCCTCACCACCGTTCTCGACGAGATCCCCGACGAGCGCGCCACCCGCTTCAACGACGTCTTTGCCGACACCGAGGGGCGTGTCTTTTGCGGCACCATGCCCACCAAGGAGCGCCTCGGCCGCCTCTACCGTCTGGACACCGACGGCAGCATCCACCTGATCCTCGAGGGGATCGGCTGCTCCAACGGCATGGGCCTCACCCCCGACCGCAAGGGCCTCTACTACACCGACTCGGGCAAGCGCGAGATCTATCTCTTTGATTATGACGCCGCCACCGGCAATCTCACGAACCAGCGCCTGTTCGTGCGCACCCCCGAGGGCGAGGGCGTGCCCGACGGCATGACCGTCGACGCCGAGGGGTACGTCTGGTCCGCCCGCTGGGATGGCGGCCACCTCTTCCGCTTCAGCCCGGCGGGCGAGTTGGTCGACAAGGTCGCCTTCCCCGCCAAAAAGGTCTCCTGCGTCACCTTTGGCGGCCCCGACTATACCGACATGTACGTCACCACCGCGGGCGGCAACCGCAAAGAGACCGACGGCCAGGGCGCCGGCGCCCTCTATCGCGTCAACTTGGGCATCCGCGGCGTCCCCGAGTGCCTGTCGCGGGTCGGCCTGTAGGCTCACCTGAGAAGCCACGCCGCGTACCGGCGGCGCTCCGCAGCGCGTTGCCGTAGGGGCGACCGGACGCCGCCCCCGCCCGCGGCACCATGCGCGCCCTGCGCGCGTCGGTAGGGGCAGGGCGCCGCCCACGCCCGCGGCGCCCTGCCGTAGGGGCGACCGGCCGGTCGCCCCTACCAGGCGCACCGCCACACTCACCGGGCAAGGTAGTGTCATGAACCGCCCACGGCGGCCTCGTACGAAAAGGGGGCGAGATGATGACCGTCACCACGGCGGCGCTGCAACCGCTGTTCGAGGGCTACCTCACTACAGGCGATGATGCCCCTCTCCGCCGCTACCTGGCGAGCGAGAGCCGCCTGCCCGGCCCGCGGGCCAACCTCGAGCTGGCCCGCGCCTTTGCCGAGACCGCCGGCGCCATGGCGGCCCTATCCGCGCCCGCCGTCTGGGGGCTGGTGCAGCGCCTCACTGCCCTTTCGCCCGCCGACGCCCCGGCCAACACGCCCGACGAGTTCCTCCCCTTTTGCGGCGCCTGGGCCGCCGGCGAGGTTGGCGCCTCCGTGCCCGACCTGCGCGAGTCGACCCTCAGCCTGCTCCATGCCCTCGCCCACGACGAGCGCTGGCGCCTGCGTGAGGCCGTGGCCAACGCCCTCCAGGCCCTCCTCTGCCGCGACCCCGATCCCATCCTGGCCGTCCTCGAGACCTGGATCGTGCCCGGAGACTGGCTCGCCATGCGCGCCGTGGCCGCCGGCCTGGCCGATCCCGACGTGTTGGCGACGCCGGCGCGAGCCGAGACCGCCCTCGACATGCACCGCCGCATCCTCGCCGAGGTGCGCACCAACGGCGAACGCCGCTCCAAGGCCTACCGCACCCTGCGCCAGGGGCTCGAGTACACCCTCAGCGTGGTCGTGCAGGCCACCCCGGACCAGGGCTTTCGCTTCTTGGAGGAGTTGGCCGACTGGCGCGACGACGACGTGACGCGCATCGTGCGCGAGAACATCAAAAAGCCGCGCCTGCGCCGCCACTTCCCCGACCACGTGGCGGCCGTGGCCGGCCTCCTGCGATGACGCTCCCCGAGCCACCTCCCTGGCGCCGCCCTCCGGCAGTGCCCCCGATGCCGTGGCTTGCGCGAATTAGCGCTGCTCTATGCCGTACCGTGGTTTCGCCTCAGTATACCGGTGCCTTCTGGCGTTTGACCGCATTGAGCCCTTGACAGGTTGCCGAATCCCGTCATATACTGAGGTACCGTACTCGGCGCGGCGCGTCTCGCCACCGACTCGCTCCACCCGGGAGCCGCCCGCGCTACACGTTGCCTCGGGCTCGTCCCTAGAGCACCATGGCGACCTGCCCGGCGCCGTGCGTTCTGCGGCGCCCTTGCTGCCCTCCCCCGGGCATGGCCTCGCGGCTCGTCCCCAACCGCGAACCTGTGCGTGACGCGCGGTGCCGGTGCTGTTCAGGACCGGCTCCCAGGAGGCATGACCGGCCATGGAACGAAATAGGATCCTCATCGTCGAGGACGAGTTCATCGTCGCCCGCAACCTGCAGAAGCGACTCATGAACCTGGGCTTTAGCGTGCCCGCTCTCGCAGCCACCGCCGAACAGGCCATCCATGAGGCCGAACGCACCAACCCCGACTTGGTCCTCATGGACATCCGCCTCGAGGGGGAGGGAGACGGCATCGCCGCCGCCCGCTACATCCACGAGCGCCTGGGCATCCCCGTGGTCTATCTCACCGCCTACGCCGACGCCGACACCATCCGCCGCGCCAAGGTGGCCGAGCCCCTCGGCTTTCTCCCCAAGCCCTTTGGCCTGCGCGAACTCCAGACTACCATCGAGGTGGCACTCTACAAGCACAGCATCGACGCGCACTTGCGCCGGAACGAGCGCTGGCTGGACGCTACCCTCCGCTGCATCGGCGAAGCCGTCATCGCCGTCGACCCGCAGGGCGCCGTGGTGTTCCTCAACCCCGCCGCCGAGACCCTCGTCGGCGTCCCCCGGGAGCGCGCCGCCGGTCGGCCACTCGCCGAGATCCTCTCCCTCTCCCCCCTGACGCCCGACCCGCGCGCGCCCGATGCGCCCGCCGTCGCCCTGCGCGAGGGGCGCCTGCTCGACCTCGTCGGCGACGTCGTGGTGCGTCCCGCCCATGGGCGCGAGGCTCCCGTCGCGCTGTCAGCCACCCCCCTCGTCGATGAGCGCGGCCGCGACGCCGGCGTCCTGCTCGTCCTCCAGGACCTCCTGCGCGATGGCGAACGCCGCTGCCGAGAACTCGAGGCCGACCTCGAGGCCGCGCACGAGCGCATCGCAACGCTTCGGCGCCTCCTGCCCACCTGCCCCTCCTGTGGCCGCGTGCGCGACGCCCACGGCGCCTGGCACGACCTGGGCGCCCTCCCCGGCGACGGCCCCGCCCCCGCCGATGGCGCGCTCTGCCCCGAATGCCAGCAACACCAGCGCGCCGCCCCACCACAGGGCGACTGATCGCGCCGCGCACCGTGCCATAGCATAGCCTTGGACGCCAAGCTCGCCCGCGCAGACGGATGCTCTACGGGCCGCACGCCGCGCGGCCGCGCCACACCCGCCGTACACCGACGTCCGGCGCTATCCGTCCCAAGGCCAAGCCTTGGCCAATCCCGCCGCGCTGACCAATGCTGTAGGGGCCGCACGCCGTGCGGCCCGCCCCTCCTCCTCCAGCCCCCGCGGGCTCGAGCCCTTCGGCTACGCTCGATGAAAGCCCCTGCGGGGCTCGACCGGAGCCCCGCCTCGCGGCGCCCCCCTCCCCGCCCCCCATCGCCCACAACACCGCTCCACGCATCAAATCGCACGCTCCCTCGAACCTGTCACCTGTAACCTGGAACCTGCAACCGGCAACCGCTACCCCAGAACGCACACCCCACAACCACCCTCGCCCCACGCTAGCTATCCTGATCGATTTGCTGTACAATAGGGCAGAAATCGAATGCCGCTCGCACCGGTGGAGGCGTTCTCCCGGACGTTGCCGCCGCTCAGCCCCCGTTTCGCCCCACCATCCCAGCGCGCGCAGCCAACGCTCCACCGGTTCCCGACCGATCGCTGGCCGCCAAGCGTTGCGCCCGCCGCCGCGGCCTCCCAACCCGACCTGCGATAGGCGCACCAGCACTGCTAGAGGAGCACGAGTGTGGAGCAACAAGGGCCTCAGAAGATCAATCTGAGTTGGATCTGGTGGGTCATCCTCCTAGGTCTCATTGCCTGGAACGTCATCGGGCTGCTGCCGCGCGACACCGCGTCCGCCGCCATTCCGTATAGCACCTTCCTGCGTGAGGTGCGGGAGGGCAACGTCAGCCGCGTCACCATCTCGGGCACCGAGATTTCCGGCGAGTTCGAGGAGGAGGTGCTGTTGCCCGAGGATCCCTCCACCGCAGCGCCGCAGCGCACGCCACAGCTCTACCCGCGCTTTTCCACCACCTTCCCCGAGGCGGTGGGCGACCCCGCCCTCCTGAGCCTTCTCGATGCCCAGGGCGTCGTCGTGGAGGCGCGCACGCCGTCGACCCCCTTCCTGGGCATCCTGCTGGCCAACGTTTTGCCCCTCGTTCTGCTGGTGGGGCTGATGGTGTGGATGGGGCGACGCATGACCCAGGGCCAGACCTCCGGCCTCACCGACTTTGGCCGCAGCAAGGCGCGCCGCCACGTCTCTACGCGCACCGACATCACCTTTGATGACGTCGCCGGCGCCGACGAGGCCAAGACAGACCTCAAGGAGGTGGTGGACTTTTTGCGGTTCCCGGGCAAGTACCACAGCCTCGGCGCGCGCATCCCCAAGGGGGTGCTGCTCGTCGGGCCGCCGGGCACCGGCAAGACCCTCATGGCGCGGGCGGTGGCCGGCGAGGCCTCCGTGCCGTTCTATAGCATCAGCGCCTCCGAGTTCGTCGAGATGTTTGTCGGCGTGGGCGCCAGCCGCGTGCGCGACCTGTTCGAGCGCGCCAAGCAGACCTCGCCCGCCATCGTGTTCATCGACGAGTTGGACGCCGTGGGCCGCCGTCGCGGCGCCGGCGTGGGCACCGTCAATGACGAGCGCGAACAGACCCTCAACCAGCTGCTCGTCGAGATGGACGGTTTCGACGATCGGCACGAAGTGATCATTATGGCCGCCACGAACCGCCCCGACGTCCTCGACCCGGCGCTGCTGCGCCCCGGCCGCTTTGACCGGGAGGTCGTCGTCGGACTGCCCGACCGCAAGGGCCGCGAGGAGATCCTGCGCATCCATACGCGCCACCTCAGCCTCGGCCCCGAGGTCGACCTGCACCTGTTGGCGGGCGCCACCACCGGCCTGAGCGGCGCCGACCTGGCCAACCTGGCCAACGAGGCCGCCCTCATCGCCGCGCGGCGCAACCACCAGCAGGTCTCGGCGGCCGACTTTGACGAGGCGATCGACCGCATCCTGCTGGGCAGCGCGCGCTCGGTGCTGCTCAACGAGCACGACCGCCGCATCGTCGCCTACCACGAGGCGGGGCATGCCCTCGTTGCCTGGCTCATCCCCAACGCCGACCCGGTGCACAAGGTGAGCATCATCCCCCACGGCCAGGCCCTGGGGGTCACCAAGCAGCTGCCCAAGGAGGACCGCTACAACCTGCCGCGAGAGTACCTGCTGGGCCGGCTGTCCGTCATGCTGGGGGGGCGCGCCGCCGAGGAGATCGCCCTGGACGACATCACCACCGGCGCGGAGAGTGACCTGGTCGAGGCCACGCGCCTGGCCCGGCGCATGGTGACGCGTTGGGGCATGGGCAGCCTCGGGCCCATCGCGCTGGACACCAACGACGAGGCGCCGTTCCTGGGCTATAGCCTGTCGCAGGGGCGCGAGGTCAGCGAAGAGACCGCCTCGCGCATCGACCGGGAGGTACACGACATCATCGAGGAGCGCCATCGCGAGGTGCGCGACCTGCTCACCGAGAACCGCGCCCGGCTCGACATCCTGGTGGAGGCCCTGCTGGCCGAGGAGAGCATCGACGAGGCGCAGATGACCAAGGTGCTGGGCCAGCGCCCCACCCAGCCCGTGCCGGTGCTGGCCGGTGTCTAGGCTGGGAGATGGAGTGCGGCGCTTTCTGCGGTGGTTGTTCGGGTCGCCGGTGGAGGAGCTGCCCCCCGAGTTCGGCGACCCGCGCCCGCCCGAGCTGCGCGTGTTCGAGAAGGAACTCGAGGCGCGCGAGGCGCTGCAGGAGCATACCGAGCCGGCGCCACCCGTCGAGCAGGAGAAGGCCGCGCCTGAGAGGCCGCCCGGCGGCGAACCGCCTGCCTGACGCAGGCGCCCGCCCCCCTGCAGGCCTGCCGCTGAGACGGCGGCGCTCCGGTGCCGCTGGCGTCTGGATCGCGGCGATCCGGGGTACCGGATCGGGCGCGAAACACCGCGAAAGGCGCGAAAGGGCTCGCCGCTGAGAGAGGGGCACGCCGGAGAGCGAGGAGGGACGCCGCAGGCGTCTGGATCGCGAAAACGCGAAACACCGCGAAAGGCGCGAAAGGGCTCGCCGCCGAAGTGGGGTACGCCGGAGAGCGGGGCACGCCGCGGAGCGAGGCACGCCGCGGAGCGGGGCACGCCGCAGGCTGAAGCCTGGCGCTAAGACAGCGAAGCCCGCCTGCGCGGGCTGGAGGAGAGCGGGGCGCCGCATGGAGGATGCCGCGGAGCGCCGCCGGAGCGGCGGCGCTCTTCGCCCCGTGCGTACTCGCGAGAGACCTTGACTCCCATCCGAGGCGTCGCCCTACTTCGGCGGCGAGACCTTTCGCGTTTTTCGCGCCCCTTTGGCGCCCGATCCGGTACTCGGGATCGCCGCGATCCAGACGCCTGCGGTACCCCGCAGCGCCGCGATCCAAACGCCCCCCCCTTGCGCACACCCCCTCCTCCGCGGTATCATACCGCCCAGCGCACGCACCCGACGGAGCGCCGCCGTCCCCGGCGGCATCGGTGTAGGAAGGGAGACACACATCATGGCATCAACGCAGCAACACGGCGAGCCCATCCCACGCCAGTCCGCCTCGGTGCGCGACCACCGCCTGGCCGTCATCGCCGAGCATTTCCCCGAGGCCATCACCGAGGGCAAGGTCGACTGGGACGCCCTCCGCGCCGCCCTCGGCGACCTGGTGGACGACGCCCCCGAGCGCTATACCTTTTCCTGGGCCGGCAAGCGCGATGCCATTCGCCTCCTCCAGACCCCCACCTCCGCCACCCTCCTCCCCTCCCCGGACGAGTCGGTGGACTGGGACACCACCCGCAACGCGTTCATCGCGGGCGACAACCTGGAGGTGCTCAAGCTCCTCTACAAGCCCTACTTTGGCCGCGTCAAGATGATCTATATCGACCCGCCCTACAACACGGGCAACGATTTCATCTATCCCGACAACTATGCCGACCCCCTGGACACCTACCTGCGCCTCACCGGCCAGAAGGACGCCCAGGGCAACCTGCTCACGTCCAACCCCGAGACGAGCGGCCGCTACCACTCCGCCTGGCTCTCCATGATGTACCCCCGCCTCTTCCTGGCACGCCAGCTTCTGCGGGAGGATGGGCTGATCTTTGTGAGCATCGACGATGTCGAGGCTGCTAACCTGCGGCTGCTCATGAACGAGTTGTATGGCGAGGAGAACTTTGTCGCACAACTTACATGGAAGAAGTCTTACGGCGGAGGGTCAAAAGCGAGGTACGTCGTCGGCCTACACGAGTATGTGGTGTGCTATGCTCGCAGCCTTCGCTCGTGTGGCTCGATAGATCTGCCGCCGGACCCGGAAGTCCGCAAGTACTACATGAGCCAAGACGACAAGCTCCAAACGCGCGGACCCTATCGCACACAGCCTCTCGCTACCACGAGCTATGATGAGCGTCCGAACCTTCGCTACCCCATTTCGTGGCAAGGGAATGAGATCTGGCCTGAGAAGCAGTGGCAATGGTCGAGGGAACGAGTTCGGAGAGCGATAGAAAACGATGAGCTTGTGGTCACCGAAAGAGACGGGGCCTGGTCGGTATACTACAAGCAGTACCTGTATGATGAAGAAGGAAGAGAGGCGGGCGCAAAGCCATTTTCTGTGATGGAGGGCCCATACACACAGGAGGGAACTGCGGAAGTCCGCGAACTTCGGTGATGGCAGAACCTTTACGTTTCCGAAGCCTACACGGCTACTGAAGCATCTGCTGACCTATGCGTGGCAGGATGATGACGCCATTCATCCTGGACTTCTTCGCCGGCTCCTGCACCACAGCCCACGCCGTCCTGGCACTGAACCGCGAGGACGGCGGCAACCGACGCTTTATCATGGTGCAGCTCCCCGAGCCCACCGGGCGCGACGATTACGCCACCATCGCCGACATCGGCAAGGAGCGCATCCGCCGCGTCATCGCCCGCATGCGGGAGGAGGACGCCGGCAAGCTCGACCTCTCCACCCGCGAGACTCCCGAGGACCTGGGCTTTCGCGTCTACCGGCTGGCGCCCTCCCACTATCGCCCCTGGGAGGGGGTGGAGGGGGAGACGCCCGAGGAGTATGCCGGGCAGATGGCCCTCTTTACCGATCCCCTGCGGCCCGGGTGGACGGCCGCCGGGCTCCTCTGGGAGGTGGCCCTGCGCGAGGGGTACGGCCTGGACGCCACCATCGAGCGCGTCGTCGCGGCCGCCGCCAACGCCGTCTATCGCGTCACCGACCCGGACCGGGAGCAGAACTTCCTCATCTGCCTGGACGACCGGCTGCACGCCGACACGCCGGCGGCGCTGGGCCTGGGGCGCGACGACGTGTTCGTCTGCCGCGACGCCGCGCTGGACGACGCCCTGGCCGCCAACCTGGCCCTCCAGTGCCGGCTCAAGACGGTATGAGCGCCATGAAGTTCCAATTCGACGCCAACCAGGAATTCCAGCTGGCCGCCATCGAGGCGGTGGCCGGGCTGTTCGCCGGCCAGCCCCGCGTCGAGACGGACCTCACCTTTGGCGGGGGCGCCTCCTTTTTCGCCGCCGTCGCCAACCGCCTCGACCTGACGGAGGAGGAGCTGCTGGCCAACCTGCGCGCGGTGCAGGCGGGCAATGGCATCGCGCCCGACGCCGAGCTGTTGTGCCTCCAGGAGCGCATCGCCACCGACGGCGGGCCGCGCGAGGTGCGCTTTGCCAACTTTTCCGTCGCCATGGAGACGGGCACCGGCAAGACCTACGTCTACCTGCGCACCGCCCTGGAACTGTACCGCCGCTACGGCCTGCGCAAATTCATCGTCGTCGTCCCCTCGGTGGCCATCCGCGAGGGCGTGCTCAAGACGTTGCAGATCACCGAGGCCCACTTGCGCGCGCTGTACCACAACGCCCCCTACCGCTACTATGCCTACGACTCGGCCAACATCTCGCAGGTGCGCCAGTTCGCCCTCTCGGACGGCGTCGAGATCATGGTGATGACCATCGCCGCGTTCAACAAGGCCGCCAACGTCATCCACCAGACCACCGACCGGCTGCAGGGGGAGACGCCCATCCGCCTGGTGCAGGCCGCGCGGCCGATCCTCATCCTGGACGAGCCGCAGAACATGGAGAGCGAAAAGAGCATCGCCGCCCTGGCCGCCCTCAACCCCCTCCTGGCGCTGCGCTACAGCGCCACCCACCGCGTGCCCTACAACGTGGTCTACCGGCTGACCCCCTACGAGGCCTACCGCCAGGGGCTCGTCAAGCGCATCGAGGTCGCCTCGGTGGTGCGCGAGGACGACGAGGCGCGGCCCTACCTGCGGCTGGTGGCGGTGCAGACGCGCAAGAACACCATCACCGCGCGCCTGGCGGTCCACGCGTTGACGCGCGGCGGGACGGTGGCCGAGCGCACCATCACCGTGCGCCCCGGCGATGCACTCCAGCTCAAGACGGGGCGCCGCGAGTACGCCGGCTATGACGTGGACGAGATCAACCCAGGCGGGCGGTTCATCCGCTTCGGCAACAACGTGGAACTCGCGCTGGGCGCCGAGATCGGCGCCGACCGGCGGGCGATTTTCGAGGCGCAGATTCGCTACACCGTCGAGGAGCACCTGCGCAAACAGGCGCGGCTGGCGGCGCGGGGGATCAAGGTGCTATCGCTCTTCTTCATCGACCGGGTGGACAACTATGCGCCGGCCGACGGCCTCATCCGGCGCCTCTTTCGCCAGGCGTACGAGGAGGCCAGGGAGCGCCACCCCGAGTGGCGGGGCGGCGGCGCCGAGGCGGTGCAGGCGGCCTATTTCGCCCAGCGGCGCACCCGCGCCGGCGAGACGATCCTGGAAGATAGCGTCACCGGTGAGGCGGAGCGCGACCGCGAGGCGTACGACCTCATCATGCGCGACAAGGAGCGCCTCCTCTCCCCCGACGAGCCGGTGGCGTTCATCTTTTCCCACTCGGCGCTGCGCGAGGGGTGGGACAACCCCAACGTGTTCCAGATCTGCACCCTGAACCAGACCGCCTCCGACGTCAAGAAACGCCAGGAGGTGGGCCGCGGCGTGCGCCTGGCCGTGGACCGCAGCGGCGCGCGGGTACGCGACGAGCAGGTGAACGTGCTGACGGTGGTGGCCAACGAGAGCTATGAACGTTTCGTGGCCGACCTGCAGAGCGAGGTCACGTCCGAGTATTGGGGCGAGATCGAGGCGCGCTACGGCAAGCCGCTGAAGGACCTGAGCGACGAGGAGCGGGCGCGGGTGGCCGAGGAGTACGGCCGCGACATCCTCCCGCCCAAGCCGGCCAACGCCCGGCGGAGGGGCGCCGCCCGCCTGCGCAAGGCCTACACGCTCAAGCCCGAGTTCCGCGCGCTGTGGGAGCGCATCAAGCACAGGACGCGCTATCGCGTGACGGTCGACAGCGAGCGGCTGGTGCGCGAGGTGCTGGCCGACCTGGAGGGCGCCGAGGTGCGCCCGCCGCGGGTGACGGTGACCAAGGCGCGCGTCGACGCCAGCCAGGAGGGGGCCTTTACCGCGCTGCTCATGAGCGGCGCCAAGACGATGGTGGACCTGGCCGGCCGCTACCCCCTCCCCAACCTGCTGGAGATCATGGCCGACCTCATGGAGCACACCACGCCGCCGGTGCGCCTCACCCGCCGCACCCTGCTCGAGATCGTCCGCCGGGCGCCGCCGAACTGCCGCCAGGCGATGGTGGACAACCCCACCGAGTTCGCCACCGTGGCGGTGCGCGCCATCAAGGCGAGGCTCGCCGACCAGCTCGTGGACGGCATCAGGTACGAAAAGATCGACGCCTACTATGCCATGACCCAGTTCGCCGGCGAGATCCCATGGTGGGAAGAGTACCTGGTGCCCAGCCAACGCCCCGACGGCGCCGAGGGGGCCTCGCTGTACGACCACGTGGTCGTCGATTCGGGGGTCGAGCGCGAGTTCGTGCAGGGCCTGGAGCGGCGCGACGACGTCAAGCTCTACATCAAGCTGCCCGACTGGTTCGTGGTGAGCACCCCCATCGGCGACTATAACCCCGACTGGGCGGTGGTGCTGGAGCCGCGGGACGCCCACGGCGCGCCCACCGGCGAGGAGCGCCTGTACCTGGTGTGCGAGACCAAGGGCAGCTTGCGGCCAGACGACCTGCGCCCCGACGAACAGCGCAAGATCGACTGCGGCGCGGAGCACTTTGAGGCGCTGGGGGTGCCGTATCGGGTCGTGCGGGAGGCCGGCGAGGTGTGAGGGCGGCGAAGGGGGGGCGCCGGAGCGCCGCTGGCGTCTGGATCGCGGCGATCCGGGGTACCGGATCGGGCGCGAAACACCGCGAAAGGCGCGAAAGGGCTCGCCGCCGAAGTGGGGCTCGCCGGAGAGCGAGGGGGGACGCCGCAGGCGTCTGGATCGCGAAAACGCGAAACACCGCGAAAGGCGCGAAAGGGCTCGCCGCCGAAGTGGGGTACGCCGGAGAGCGGGGCACGCCGCGGAGCGAGGCACGCCGCGGAGCGGGGCACGCCGCAGGCTGAAGCCTGGCGCTAAGACAGCGAAGCCCGCCTGCGCGGGCTGGAGGAGAGCGGGGCGACGCATGGAGGATGCCGCGGAGCGCCGCCGCTCCGGCGGCGCTCTTCGCCCCGTGCGTACTCGCGAGAGACCTTGACTCCCATCCGAGGCGTCGCCCTACTTCGGCGGCGAGACTTTTCGCGCCTTTCGCGCCCCTTTCGCGCTTTCGCGATCCAGAGGCCTGCGGTACTCCGGATCGCCGCGATCCAGAGGCTCCGCGCGCACCTGAGACGCCCGCCAACGCCCAGACCCCTCACCCTAACCCTCTCCCCGGCGTACCGGGGCGAGGGAACAGGAGCCGCCGCCCCGGCGGGTCCCTTCGCCCCAGTCGTCGTCGTGAGCGTACTCGCGAGGGACCTTGACTGCCATCCGAGGCGTCGCCCTACTTCGGCGGCGAGACCTTTCGCGCCTTTCGCGCCCTTTCGCGCTTTCGCGATCCAGAGGCCCACCCTCTTTACGCGGCGAGCCCTTTCGCGCCCGATCCGGTACTCCGGATCGCCGCGATCCAGACCCCCTTGCCCCGACAACCCACAACCTCTACCCCGCGTTTTTCCGCCGCCGCGTTTGCGCCTATAATATGCGGCAACCGCTCGTCAGAGAGGCAGTCGCTCGCCTGAGCGGCAGTCGCTCGCCTGAGCGGCAGTCGCTCGCCACAGGGGTAACCGCTCGTCGGAAGGGACGTTGCATGCGGTACGAAGCCGTCATCGGGATGGAGGTGCACGCGCAGGTCATCACCCGGTCCAAGATGTTCTGCCCGTGCTCGGCCGACTATGCCTCCGCCCCACCCAATACACACGTCTGCCCGGTGTGCCTGGCGCTGCCCGGCGTGCTGCCGGTGATCAACCAGGCCGCCGTCGAGGCGACGGTGCTGACGGGGCTGGCGCTCGGCTGCCGCATCCCGGAGTATAACAAGTTCGACCGCAAGAACTATCCCTACCCGGACCTGCCCAAGGGGTACCAGATCTCGCAGTACGATATGCCGCTGTGCGTGGACGGGGCGCTAGAGATCGAGGGGCGGCGCATCCGGATTCGGCGGGTGCATCTGGAGGAGGACACGGCCAAGCTGTTCCACGATGACGGCCGCAGCCTCATCGACTATAATCGCGCCGGCGTGCCGCTCATGGAGATCGTCACTGAGGCCGACATGCGCAGCGCCGACGAGGCGTGGGCCTACCTGCTCGCGCTGCGCGCCATCCTCCGCTACCTGGGGGTGAACTCGGGCAACATGGAGGAGGGCGCCCTACGCTGCGAGGCCAACGTATCGGTGCGGCCCGTGGGCGCGTCGGAATTCGGCACCAAGGTGGAGGTCAAGAACCTCAACTCGTTCCGGTCGGTGCGCCAGGCGATCGCCTACGAGATCGAGCGGCAGTCGCGCTTGCTGGACGAGGGGCAACGCGTGCACCAGGTGACCATGGGGTGGGACGAGGCGCGCCAGCGGACGGTGTTCCAGCGCTCCAAAGAGGGCGCCGAGGACTATCGCTACTTCCCGGAGCCCGACCTGCCGCCGCTGCAGCTGCGCGAAGAGTGGGTCGAGGATCTGCGCGCCCGCCTGCCCGAGCTGCCCGCCGCCAAGCGAGAGCGGTTCGTGACGCAATACGGCCTGCGCCCCGAGGACGCCGCGGTGCTCGTCGAGGATCGCGCCGTGGCCGAGTATTTCGAGGCGACGGTGGCCTCCGCCTCCTCCGTAGGGGCGGACCCACGTGTCCGCCCGGGCGCGGCGCGTGTCGACGCGCAGACGGTAGCGAACTGGATCACCGGCGAGGTGTTCCGGCTGCTGCGCGAGGAAAACGCCGGCATCGACGCGCTGCGCATCTCCCCCGAAGCGCTGGCCGCCCTCTTGCGCCTGGTGGCCGAGGGCGCCATCAACGCCACGGTCGCCAAGGAGGTCCTCGCCGAGATGCACGCCACCGGCGAGCCCGCCGAGGCGATCGTCGCCCGGCGCGGGCTGACGCAGATCAGCGACGAAGACGCGTTGCGCGCCGTCGCGCGCGAGGCGCTGGAGGGCAACCCCAAGCCGGTGCAGCAGTACCTGGAGGGGAAGGAGCAGGTGTTGGGGTTCCTCGTCGGCCAGGTGATGCGCGCCACGCGCGGCCAGGCGAACCCGCAGGTGGCCAACCGGCTCCTGCGCGAGGAACTCGACCGGCTCAGGCGGTAGGGGCCGGGGCGGCGGCGCGCACCGGCGTGCGCGCCCTACAAGGGAACGCACCTTGTAGGGGCCGGACGCCGTCCGGCCCGCGGTGGCGTGGCGGTGGCGCGCCCTACAAGGGAACGCGCCCTGTAGGGGCCGGACGCTGTCCGGCCCGTGGCCGCGTGGCGGTGGCGCGCCCTACAAGGGAACGCGCCCTGTAGGGGCCGGACGCTGTCCGGCCCGCGGCGGCGGTGGCGCCCTGAGAACGCGCCCTGTAGGAGCGGACGCTGTCCGGCCCCGCAGCGCGGCGGCGGCGCGCACCGGCGTGCGCGCCCTGCAAGGAACGCCCTGTAGGGGCCGGGGCGGCGGCGCGCACCGGCGTGCGCGCCCTACAAGGAACGCGCCCTGTAGGGCCGGACGCTGTCCGGCCCGTGGACGGCGGTGGCGCGCCCTACAAGGGAACGCGCCCTGTAGGGGCCGGACGCTGTCCGGCCCGTGGCGGCGTGGCGGTGGCGCGCCCCACAAGGGAACGCACCTTGTAGGGGCGGACGCTGTCCGGCCCGCGGTGGCGTGGCGGTGGCGCGCCCCACAAAGGGGAACGCGCCCTGTAGGGGCCGGGGCGGCGGCGCGCACCGGCGTGCGCGCCCTACAAGGAACGCCTCCTGTAGGGGCGGACGCTGTCCGGCCCGCGGTGGCGTGGCCGTGGCGCGCACCGGCGTGCGCGCCCTACAAGGGAACGCACCCTGTAGGGGCCGGACGCTGTCCGGCCCGCGGCGGCACGGCGGTGGCGCGCACCGGCGTGCGCCTAGGGGAACGCACCTTGTAGGGGCCGGACGCTGTCCGGCCCGCGGCGGCACGGCGATCCACACGTCGGATCGGCGGCGTGCGCGCCCTACAAGGGGAACGCACCCTGTAGGGGCCGGACGCCGTCCGGCCCGCGGCGGCACGGTGGGGCCTACATCCAAATACCCGCTGCTTTGTGGCAGCCCGGGCACCGTAACGCCCCAACCCACCACGTGGGTCGGGGCGTTTTGTTTGGAGACACCTGGCGGAGACGCGCGGAAACATGGCTCCGCGCGCTACAGCATACATGGAGGAGTTCACCGATGTCGCAAAAGCTGTCCCCGTTCGAGATCGCCCTCGAGCAGTTCGATAACGCCGTGCGCTATCTCGATATCGACCCTGGGATCGCCGACATGCTGCGCCACCCCAAGCGCGAACTGACCGTCAATTTCCCGGTCAAGATGGATGACGGCTCGCTGCGCATCTTTACCGGCTATCGGGTGCAACACAGCGTCGCGGCCGGCCCCGCCAAGGGTGGCCTGCGCTACCACCCCGACGTCACGCTGGACGAGGTCAAGGCGCTGGCCATGTGGATGACGTGGAAGTGCGCCGTGGTCGACCTGCCGTTCGGCGGCGCCAAGGGCGGCGTCATCTGTAACCCCAAGGAACTCTCGCGCGACGAACTCGAGCGCCTTACCCGCCGCTTTACCACCGAGATCTCGTGCATGATCGGCCCGATGGTCGACGTGCCCGCCCCCGACGTCAACACCAACGCCCAGACCATGGCCTGGATCATGGACACCTACACCATCCACACCGGCGCCGAGCAGCTCGCCGTGGTGACGGGCAAGCCGCTGGAGGTAGGGGGATCGCGCGGGCGCGAGGAGGCCACCGGCCGCGGCGTGATGATCACCGCCATCGAGGCGCTGCGCGCCAAGCGGCTCGACCCGCTGGATGCCGCCGTGGCCGTGCAGGGCTTTGGCAACGTGGGCTCGGTCAGCGCGCGGTTGCTCCACGAGTCGGGCGCCAAGGTGGTGGCCGTCAGCGACAGCCGCGGCGGCATCTATTGCTCCAAGGGCCTCGACGTGTGCGACGTGATGCGGCACAAGAAGGAGAGCGGCTCCGTGATCGACTATCCCGGCGCCGATTTCGTCACCAACGAAGAGTTGATCGAGGTCCCCTGCCAGGTGCTCGTGCCCGCCGCCCTCGAGAAGGTCATCCACGGCCAGAACGCCGATCGCATCCAGGCGGACGTCATCGTCGAGGGCGCCAACGGCCCCACCACCCCCGACGCCGACAGGGTGCTCCACGACCGCGGCGTGACCGTGGTCCCCGACATCCTGGCCAACGCCGGCGGCGTGACGGTGTCCTACTTTGAGTGGGTGCAGGACCTGCAGGTCTACTTCTGGAGCGAAGAAGAGGTCAACGCCCACCTGCGCGACCACGTGATCCGCGCCTACGAGCAGGTGCAGGCCATCGCTGAGGACAAGGGCGTCGACATGCGCATCGCCGCCTACATCAAGGCGATCGGCCGCGTCGCCCGGGCGCTGGAGCTGCGCGGTATCTATCCGTAGACGGTAGAGCGAAGAGATAAACCACGGAGACACAGAGAAGAAAGGCATAGAACGCGGATGAACACGGATTTGGCGGATTAGCGCGGATTATCGGAGGGTGTCCGCGGAAATCCGTGCGATCCGTGTTCATCCGCGTTCTGTTGTTGCCTCTGTGCTCTCCGTGTCTTTGTGGTTCGTCCTTAATTCGCGCCGATCCGCTCAATCCGCATCTATCTGCGTTCTACTCCTTGTCCTCCGTGTCTCCGTGTCTCCGTGGTTCTATCTCCTTCCCCCTCAGCACCACGCCTTTTCAAAGAGGCGAAGCCAGTTGCCGTGGGCGATCGCCTGCAGGTCTGCCTCGGCATAGCCGCGGGCGCGCAGGATGTCTAGCACGCGCTGCAGGTCGGCGATGGTGTCCAGGTCCGACGGCGTCTGCTCGGTGCCATAGCCGCCGTCCAGGTCGCTGCCGATGGCGGCGTGGGACGCGTTGCCGGCCAGCTGGCAGACGTGGTCGATCTGGTCGGCCACGGCCTCCAGCGTCAGCCCCTCGGGCGTCGTCTCTCCCTTGACCCAGCCGGGTCTGAGCATCCAGGCGTCCAGCGCCGCGCCGATCACGCCGTCCCGCTGGAACATGGCGCGCAGCTGGTCGTCGGAGAACTGCCTGTCGCCGGGCACCAGGGCGCGGCAGTTGTTGTGGCTGGCCAGCACCGGCCCCTGGAACACCTCCAGCGACTCCCAGAACGAGCCCTCGGACATGTGCGTCAGGTCGAGGATCATCCCCACCTCGTCCATGGCGCGCAAGAGCGGCGCCCCGAGGTCGGTGAGGCCCCCCTCGGTGCCGGTGCCGTGGCAATAGGCGCTCACGCCATAGTGCGTGGGGCCCACCACGCGCAGCCCGTCGTCCCACCAATCGCTCACCTGGTCGGGGCTGACGATGGGGTCGGCGCCCTCCATCGCCAGGATGAACCCCAGGGGATCCTCCGCGCCGCCACAGGCCCAGGCGTCCCAGTGGGCGGCCAGCGCGGGCCAATCGCCCAGCAGGCGCACCTTGCCCTGGCGCTCGAGGAGGCGATAGTAGGCAAGCTGCCCCTGCGCCTTGGCGTACGAGATCGCCTGGCACGCCGAGCCGTCGGCGGGGCTGTTGGGGCGCGCCGTGCGGTCGATCACCGTCGCCAGGCACACCGCCACCTCTGCCTTGCGCAGCTCGGGCAGTGTGGTGGTGCCGCGGGCGCGGCCCTTTTCAGCCATCCCCGCCTCGCGCCGGCGGATCTCGTACACGTCGAGGTCCAGATCGCGATCCCAGTTCAACGCATTCATGGCCAGATCCAGGTGCCCGTCGATGAGCAGCATGTCGCCCTCCTTGCGTGCGGTGTGGGGCGATGATAGGTCGGCGCGGCGGCGGCGTCAATGGGGCGTCGCGGCGGGGGGGGCGTCTGGAGCCGGCGATCCGGGGTTCCGTTCGCGGCTTCAGCCTGCGGCGTCCCAAGGTTGTGATCGCGACCTCGGTCCGCGGCGTCCCGCCCCCACGGCGCCCCCTCCTTGCCCCCCACCCCCACCCGCACTACAATCCCCCCACCACCGCACCAGGAGGTGCCCCATGCCCGCCCGCATGACCTCGCGCCAACGCATGCTCGCCGCCATCCACCACGACCCCGTCGACCGCGTCCCCGTCGCGCCCTGGGGCCTCGGCCGCATCGACCGCCACAGCTCCCTCGGCCGCCGGCTCATCGCCCGCACCGACCCCTGGCTCGAGATCGACACCGGCTGTCACATCTGGGGCGGCGCCGCCTTCCCCGCCGTCGAGCGCCGCGACGGCCCCCGCCGCATCCAGACCGTCCACGCCCCCGGCCGCACCCTCACCGCCGTCTGGACCACCACCGCCCGCACCACCGCCTGCACCGAACCCCTCTGCAAGGACGTCGCCGACGTCGAGGCCCTCCTCGCCATCCCCTACGTCGACCCTCACCCCGACCTCGACGCCTGGCGCGCCTGGCGTGCCTGGGCCGCCGACGACGGCCTCGCCGTCATGGGCCTCGGCAACGCCCTCTGCTTCCCCAACGACGTCCTCGGCACCGAGACCTGCAGCCTCCTCTGGGCCTCCCAGCCCGACGTCATCCGCCACATGGTCGCCGTCGCCGCCGAGCGCGTTTACCGCGTCGTCGAGGAGGCCTGTCGCGGCGGCGTCGACTGCTTTCGCATCGTCGGCGGCGAGTACGCCACCCAGCTCATGGGCCCCCGCGCCTGGGACGAACTCGTCGTCCCCTACGACCGCCCCCTCATCGACCTCATCCACGCCCACGGCGCCATCGCCCACTATCACAACCACGGCTACATGCGCCGCTTCCTCCACCGCATCGCCGACCTCGGGATCGACTCGCTGGACCCCATCGAGCAGCCCCCCTACGGCGACATCGACATGGCCGACGCCATGGCCCGTGTCGGCGACCGCGGTGGCGGCCGCGTCTGCCTCGTCGGCGGCCTCGACGACATGGAGGTCCTCGAGACGCGCCCCCTCCCCGAGGTCCTGCGCCTCGCCGCCGACCTCCTCGACCGCGTCGGCCCCCGCGGCTACATGCTCGCCGGCACCTCCTCCGGCATCTATGACGCCCCCGCCGCCCACGCCTTCATCGCCCTGGTCGACCTGGCAGAGGAGAGGAGCACGGGTCGCAGCTAAACGCGCATACACGCAGATTAGGAACAAACCACGGAGGCACGGAGACACAGAGGATTGGAGGAAATGGTGGAGGGAGAAGCCGGATAAGGCGTCACGCGCAGTGCGCGATTACCGCGGGTCAAAATAGACCACGGAGGCACGGAGACACGGAGGGTTAGGAGTAGTACGCGGATGAACGCGGGTTTCACGGATCGACGCGGATATGGGATGAACCACGGAGACACCGAGACACGGAGCCTTTATGGAGTGGACTGGGGTGGCGTCCATCCATTCCTCTTCTTCCTCCGTGTCTCCGTGTCTCCGTGGTAAATCTCTGCGTTCTCGGCGTTCTCGGCGGTTGAATCTGTAGTATCCGCGTCAATCCGCCGAATCCGCGTTGATCCGCGTTCTATCTGAACCCCACAGGGTCGAGCGTCATCTCCTTCAGGCGGCGCACATAATACTGATAGTTCTCCAGCGACACATCCGGCGGCACGAAATGGTCACACCACGGCATATAGCCGCCGTCGGCCACCACCGGCGCCACGTGCGCCAACTCCGCGTCGATCGTCGCCGGCCCCAGCGCCATCGCCCGCTTGTCGATCCCGCCGATCAACCGCAGCTGCCGGCCGTACTTCTCTCTGAGGTCCACCACGTCCATCCCCGCCGCGCGCTCCACCGGGTACAGCCCCGTCACCCCCGCCTCCAGCCACAGCGGCACCAGCGGCTCCGGGTAGCCGTCCGAATCCATAAAGATGATGTGGATGCCGTGATCGTGAAAGAACGTCGCCAGGCGGCGCGTCGGCTCCAGCATGAACTGGCGGAACATCCGCGGCGAGATCATCGGCCCCGCCTTGTAGGCCATATCCTCCCACAGCAGGATATAGTCGATGTCCACCTCCTCCACCGCGCGCCGTGCCGTGGCCATATAGTGGTCCACGAGATAATTCATCATCTCCTGCACCCAGTCGGGATCGTCGTACAGCGCCTGCGAGATCCCCTCCAGCCCCATCCAGTTGCGGATCCACCCGAACACCGACCCGCCGCGCAGCCCCAGCGGCCAATCGCGCCCCGCCCACATGCGCTTCAGGTCCTCCCAATACAGCGGGTAGCGCGCCGGCGACTCGGCCCTCAGCCGCGGCTTGATCTCGCTCTCCCAATCGTCGCGCGTCTCCATCGGGTAGCGCAGCCACTGCGGCATGCTGCCCACCTTCGTATCGCGCTTGAATTGCTTGCGCACCACCCCGTCGCCCCCGCGGAAAATCTCGTAATCCTCCGTCACCTCCAGCACCTCGTGGCCGAACCCGGGGCAGAGGTTGAGGTTCACGGGCATCGTCGTCCGCCGGTCGATGCCCAAGAACTCTTGGTAATGGACGTCCTTCGGCATCCCCTCATCGTGCCAGCGCGTCAGCGTCTCGGGCCAATACCCCATCTCCATCCAGGGGCAATGGTCCACCGGCTCATAGTTCATCGTCGCCAAAAACCGCTCCCGATCATTCACGACGCTCTCCTTCATGCTAGAATGGGACGCAGACGAACGCTGATAAACTCAGATCCATACAAACCGCAGAGATCGCAGAGGAACTGCAGAGCGGATCGAGATATCACCACAGAGACACGGAGAGCACGGAGAATAGGAGGAACACAGGCGCAGCCGCCACTCACTCGCAACGCCTCAGCAACCTCCGCGCCCTCGGTGCCTTCGCGGTTCATCTACCACCAGAGATCTCCGTGCCTCCGTGCCTCAGTGGTAGATCTCTGCGTCCTCCGCGCCCTCTGCGGTTTTCTCCCCAACATCCGCGTCAATCCGCCTAATCCGCGTTAATCCGCGTTCTACCTGAACCCCGCCGGCTCGAGCGTCATCTCCTTCATGCGCCGGACATAGTACATATAGTGCTCGAACGGCACATCCGGCGGCACGAGGTGATCACACCAGGGGATGTAACCCCCATCCGCCACCAGCGGTGCGACGTGGGCCAGCTCCGCGTCGATGGCGGCTGGCCCGGCGGCCATCGCTCGCTTGTCGATCCCCCCGACGAGGCGCAACCGCCGCCCAAAGCGATTGCGCAGCGCCACGGCGTCCATCCCCGCCGCCCGCTCGATGGGATAGTACCCCGTCACGCCCCCCTCCAGCCACAGCTCCATCAGCGGCTCCGAGTCCCCATCCGAATCGACCAGGATGAGGTCGATGCCATGGTCGTGGAACAGCCCGGTGATGCGCTTGTACGGCTCCAGCATGAACTGCCGGAACATCCGCGGCGAGATGAGGGGCCCCGCCTTGTACGCCATGTCCTCCCACATGGTCACATAGTCGATGTCGACCTCCTCCACCGCCCGCCGCACCGTGTTCATGACGAACTCGGCGAGGTAGTCCATCATCTCCTGAACCCAGTCGGGGTCGTCGTAGAGCGCCTGGGAGATCCCCTCGAGCCCCATCCAGTTGCGCAGCCAGCCGAACACCGAGCCGCCGCTGATGGAGATGGGATAGTCGCGCTGAGCCCAGATGCGTTTCTTTTCCTCCCAGTAGAGGGGGTAGCGGCAGGGCGAGGCGGGGTTCAGGCGCGGCTTGATAACGTTCTCCCAGTCGTCGCGCGTCGCCATAGGGAACCGCAGCCACTGGGGCATGCGACCGGCCAGGTCACCGCGGAACTGCTTGCAGATGACGCCGTCCTCCCGCCTAAAGATCTCGTACTCGTCGGTCTCCTCGAGGGTCTCGCGCTCAAAGGCGGGGACGAGGCCGATGGAGACGCCGATGTTCTCACGTCGATCGACGCCGAGGTACTCTTGGAGGTGGACGTCGCGAGGGAGGCCCTCGTCGTACCAGCGATCGAGGGTCTCCTTCCAGTACCACATCTCCCACCAGGGGCAGCGGTCGCGCTCGCGGTAATGCATGGTGGCCAGGAAGCGTTCACGGTCGTTCATGGGCGGCTCCTTGCGAGGGCTAGGGTGTTTGCGCGGGGATGATAACGCAAACGGGGAGAGGCGACAACAGACCAAACCTCACCTTGCCGCACCCGGCCCTTTCTGCTACCATCGTCTGGCCGGGAACACCTCCCGCTGGCTCGCCGCAGCAGACCTCGCGCCTCAGGGCTTTACCGCGGGGGCCATGGAGAGGTGTTCGCGAAACGAGAACTCGAACGAAAGGAACGATGCGATGCGAACCCCGATCCTGGCCGGGAACTGGAAGATGAACAAGACGGTCGCCGAGGCCGAGGCGCTGGTGCGCGAGATGCTGGACCCCCTGTCGGCCGTTCAGGGGGTGGACAAGGTGCTGTGCCCGCCGTTCATGGCGGTGCCGGCGGTGGCACGCCTCGTGGAGGGCGCGGCCATCGGCGTGGGCGCGCAGGACATGTACTGGAAGGAGAGCGGCGCCTACACCGGCGAGGTCTCGCCCCTGATGGTGGCCGAGTTCTGCGATTACGTCATCATCGGGCACTCGGAGCGGCGCGAGTATTTCGGCGAGACCGACGAGACGGTCCACCAGAAGCTGCTGGCGGCGCTGGAGCACGGGCTGACGCCCATCGTGTGCGTGGGTGAGACGCTGGAGCAGCGCGACGCCGGCATCACCGAGTCGTGGGTGGCGGGGCAGGTCGAGGCCGCCCTGCGCGACCTCAGCGGGGAGCAGGTGGCCGGCATCATCATCGCCTACGAGCCGATCTGGGCGATCGGGACGGGCCGCGCCGCTACGGCCGCGGATGCCGAGCACGTCTGTGGTAACGTGGTTCGCGCCACGGTGGCGCGCCTCTACGACCAGGCGATCGCTGACGCCATCCGCGTTCAGTACGGGGGCAGCGTGAACCCCGGCAACGCGGCGGAACTCATGGCCCAGCCGAATATCGACGGTGGGCTGGTGGGCGGCGCCAGCCTCAAGGCGGCGGACTTTGTGGCCATCGTGCGGGCGGCGGCAAAGTGAGGCGAGGTTTGACCTGCTCCAGCGGGGCGCCTAGAATGCGGCGTTGGGGACCTCCAGGGGCGGGCCCCACATCGGATTTGCGAGGAGTTGCATGCAGGTATTCCTGATCCGTCACGCCGAGGTGGACTATAGCCGGGTCACAGACCCCGCCGCCGTGCGCCTGACGCCGCGCGGCGAGGAGCAGGCGCGACGGGTGGCTGAGCTGTTTACTGACTGGGACATCCAGTTCCTTTGTGCCAGCACCATGATCCGCGCCGAGATGACGGCCGACGCCGTGACCGACCGCCTGCCCGACCTGCTACGGTGGGATTTGGAGGAACTCGAGGAGATGAGCGCCGCCGATCTCGAGGGGCAGCCGGCGGCGGGGCCGCTGATCTCAACGTGGTCGCCCGACCTCCTGCGCTTCGGTTTGGAGCGCACCTGGGTGCGCGTGATGGCCGCCTGGGCGCGCATCCGCATCTATGCCGAGACGTACGGCCTCGAGCGCGTGGCGATCATCGCGCATGGGTATGTCATCAAGTTGATGTTGCTCAACTGGCTGGGGTACGACTGGCGCGCCAACGATCGCTTTCGCTTTCCGGTGGATTTCGCCTCCAGCACGCGGGTGACCCTGGCGAGCGGAAGCGACGGTGATACGGTGCAGTTCGATTGGGTCAACAGGCTCCCTTGAGCCGTGTAGGGCGCGCACGCTGTGCGCGACGCGGCCGGACAGCGTCCGGCCCCTACACCGCCGCGGGCCGCACGGCGTGCCGCCCCTACGGCGCCCATGCGAGGCGCATCGGCCACCCGGCGGCCCTTCGCAACGGCCGGGTGGGCGCCGGCGACATTTCGAGGGCCATGTAGGGCGCGCACGCTGTGCGCGACGCGGCCGGACAGCGTCCGGCCCTACACCGCCGCGGGCCGCACGGCGTGCCGCCCCTACAGCGCCCATGCGAGGCGCATCGGCCACCCGGCGCCCCTTCGCAACGGCCGGGTGGGCGCCGGCGACATTTCGAGGGCCATGTAGGGCGCGCACGCTGTGCGCGACGCGGGCCGGACAGCGTCCGGCCCCTACACCGCCGCGGGCCGCACGGCGTGCCGCCCCTACAGCGCCCATGCGAGGCGCGTCGGGCGCACGGCGGCACTTGCGGCGCCGGGTGGGCGCCGGCGACTCTTCGACGGCCATGTAGGGCGCGCACGCTGTGCGCGCCGCGGGCCGGACAGCGTCCGGCCCCTACGCCGCCGCGGGCCGCACGGCGCCGCCCTACACCGCCGCGGGCCGCACGGCGTGCCGCCCCTACACCGGGTATGTTCTGCGTGATGAACCATCGTAGAACCAGGAGGAACAGCACCCCATGAACGTCAAGCCGTTGCGTGTAGGGATCGTGGGGTCGGGCGGCATCGCCGTCAACCATCACGTGCCCAACTATTTGCGGTGCGCCGACGTACGGGTGGTGGCGGCCTGCGACATCAGCGAGGCGGCCCTGGAGCAGATGAGGGAGCGCCACGGCGTCGCCGACTGCTACTGCGACTATCGCGACCTGCTGGCGCGCGACGACATCGACCTGGTGAGCGTCTGCACCAGTAACGACATGCACTACCCGGTGGTGATGGCCGCCATCGAGCGCGGGCTGGACGTCTACTGCGAGAAACCCCTGGCGATGGACCTGCGCCAGGCGCGCGAGATGTGGGCCGCGGCCGAGGCGAAGGGACTTCGGACGGGCGTCAACTTTTCCCACCGGAGCACGCCGGCGGCCCAGCTCGCCCGCGAGATCATCGCCCGGGGGGCGTTGGGCAAGATCACCACGGTGCAGGCGGTGTATGCCGCCGGCGGCACGGGCTACGCCGAGCGTCCCGGCACCTGGCGCAACGACCGGCAGCGCGCCGGCTGGGGCGGCCTGGGCGACATGGGGGCGCACATCCTCGACATGATTTGCTGGTGGCTGGGCGAGGACGTGGTCGAGGTGACGGCGCGCACGCGCACCTTTGTGCCGCAGCGGCTGTGGCACGACACGGGGCTGCCCACGCCGGTGACCACCGAGGACCAGGGGATGGTGCTCATGTCGTTCGCCGGCGGCGCCATGGGGTACCTGTGCGGAGGCTATATCTTTACCGGACGAGGGTACGACCAGCGTATCGAGGTGTACGGCAGCGATGGGGGGCTGATGTACAATCAACAGCGCCCGCTGGAGCTGGACGTGTTCCTGCCGCCCGACGTGCTGGCCGATTACCAAGTGTTGCGTCAGGGCAAGACGGCCGATACGCCGTACACCACAATCCTCGTGCCCGAGCGACTGCACGGGCTGATCCCGGGGATGAACGGCGTGCGGCGCAGCGTGATCATGGATTTCGTGGACGCCTATCGCGCCGACGACGCCGATGCCGGGTTCTGCTTTCAGCCCGGCTTTGCGGAGGGAGTCACGGTGCAGGAGATCCTGGACGCCTGCGCGCTGGCGGAGAGCGGCGCCTGCTGGGTGAGATTGCCGCTCTAGATCGCATCGGAGGATAGACTCATGACTTTTGGCCATTGGGGCAAGCTGCTGCGCGTCAACCTGAGCACGGGCGACATCACCACGGAGACGCTGGACGACCTATTTTTGCGGCGCTATGTCGGGGGATGGGGGTTCATCGGGTACTATCTGCTGAAAGAGGTGGCGCCGGGGATCGACCCGCTGGGGCCCGAGAACAAGCTGATCTATGCCACCGGCCCCATCACGGGGCAACCCATGGCGGGCGGCGGCCGCCACATGATCGGCGGCAAGTCGCCCCTCACGGGAGGGTTCGCCGGCTCGGAGGCGGGGGGCTTTTTCGGCGCGGAACTCAAGCGCGCCGGCTGGGACGCCATCATCTTTGAGGGGACGGCGGAAAAGCCGGTCTACTTGTGGATCAACGATGACCAGGTGGAGCTGCGCCCGGCGGAGCACCTGTGGGGGATGGAGACGGCGGACGTCGAGGAGCGGCTGCGCGAGGAACTCGGCGAGCGGCGGCTGCGCGTGTCGCAGTGCGGTCCGGCGGGGGAGCGGCTGGCGCGCATCGCCAACGTGATGCACGATGCCGCCCGCGCCGCGGGGCGCACCGGCCTGGGCGCCGTCATGGGATCGAAAAAGCTCAAGGCGGTGGCGGTACGCGGCACGCGGCGCCCGCCGGTGGCCGATCAGGAGGCGCTGGGCGAGCTGGCCAAGTGGTTCCGCGACCACTACAAGGAGACGGGCTCGGTGGTGTTCTCCACCCTGGGCACCATGCGCATGGTGCGGGCGAACCAGGGAGTGGGTGGCCTGCCGACGCGCAATTTCCAGCAGGGCGTCTTTGAGGGGTTCGAGTCGCTCACGGCTGAGAGGTCGCTCGAGACGATTACGGTGGACCGGGACACGTGCTTTGGCTGCCCCATCCGCTGCAAGTGGGTGGCCGAGGTCAAGAGCGACACCTACCCGGTGCACCGCAAGTACGGCGGACCCGAGTACGAGACGGCGGGCTCGATGGGCTCGCTGTGCGGCATCGACAGCCTGGAGGTGGTGGCGTACGCCAACCAGCTGTGCAACGCCAACGGGTTGGACACCATCGGCGCGGGCGTGAGCATCGCCTTTGCGATGGAGTGCTATGAACGGGGCCTGCTCACCAACGAGGACACCGGCGGGCTGGACCTGCGGTTCGGCAACGCCGAGGCGCTCATCACGATGCTGGAGCGCATCGTCCGCCGTGAGGGGCTGGGCGACCTGCTGGCGGAGGGGTCGCTGCGCGCCGCGAAAAAGATCGGACGAGGCGCCGAGCGGTTCGCCATCCAGATCAAGGGGCAAGAGGTGGCCATGCACGACCCCCGGGTCAAGTACGGCCACGGCCTGGGGATCGGCGTGTCGCCCACGGGCGCCGATCACATGCACAGCGCGCACGACAGCGGCTACACGACCCAGGGCGGCATCGAGGCCCTGGAGCCGTTCGGCATCATCGAGCCGCTGCCGTGGGACGACCTGAGCGCTGACAAGGCGCGCATGATGCGCTATGCCATCATCTCGCGCGTGCTGGACAACCTCACGGGGATGTGCATGTTCCAGATGTGGAGCCCGCAGCAAAAGGCGGACATCATCCGCGCGGCCACGGGGTGGGAGACGGGGATCTCGGACCTGTGGCTGGCGGCGGAGCGCGCCTACGATATGGCGCGGGCGTTCAACGCGCGGGAGGGGTTCGGCCCTGAGGATGACATGATGCCCCCGCGGTTCTACGAGGCGATGCGTGAGGGCCCGGTGGCGGGCAAGGCGCCCTCGAAGGAGCAATACCGCGCCGCGCTGGCCGCTTTCTATGGCATGATGGGCTGGGACGCCACCACGGGCGCGCCGACCCGCGGCAAGCTGATGGATCTAGGGATCACGTGGGTGGCGGATGCTATCGGGGCGAACGGCGCGGGGTAGGTTGCGGGTTCCGAGTTGTGGGTTATGCGTGGTGGGTTTCGGGCTGCGCACCGCGCGTGACAGGTTGCAGGTTGCAGGTGTTGTGGGAGTGGTGGGCACATATCGTGATTTGCCCTGACCATGGTTGCATAGAAGGGTCCGAGAACCGGACGGCGGGGTGTCGCCGTCCGGTTCTTTGTTGGGTGGACAGATATACTATAATCATGGTTGTGGACGCGCGGGTGTAGGGGTGTCTCGAGTCACCGCCGCCGCGTCGCACAACAACCGCAGTCGGAGGGTGCCGGCGCATCTCGGCGGACGGGATTTTCGTAGCGCGCACGGCGACGATCCGGCGCGTGGATCGCCGCGCCGCGGGCCGCACAGGCGTGCGGCCCCTACAACGCCGGTGGGGGCGGGGCGGGCGCCCGGCGACTCGGCGACGGTTGTGCAGGGCGCGCACGGCGACGATCCGGCGCGTGGATCGCCGCGCCGCGGGCCGCACAGGCGTGCGGCCCCTACAACGCCGGTGGGGGCGGGGCGGGCGCACGGCGACTCGGCGACGGGTGTGTAGGGCGCGCACGGCGACGATCCGCGGTTTGGATCGCCGCGCCGCGGGCCGCACAGGCGTGCGGCCCCTACAACGCCGGTGGGGGCGGGGCGGGCGCACGGCGACTCGGCGACGGGTGTGTAGGGCGCGCACGCCGACGATCCGGCGCGTGGATCGCCGCGCCGCGGGCCGCACAGGCGTGCGGCCCCTACAACGCCGGTGGGGCGGGGCGGGCGCACGGCGACTCGGCGACGGGTGTGTAGGGCGCGCACGCCGACGATCCGGCGCGTGGATCGCCGCGCCGCGGGCCGCACAGGCGTGCGGCCCCTACAGCGCCGGTGGGGGCGGGGCGGGCGCACGGCGACTCGGCGACGGTTGTGTAGGGCGCGCACGGCGACGATCCGGCGCGTGGATCGCCGCGCCGCGGGCCGCACAGGCGTGCGGCCCCTACAGCGCCGGTGGGGGCGGGGCGGGCGCCCGGCGACTCGGCGACGGTTGTGCAGGGCGCGCACGGCGACGATCCGGCGCGTGGATCGCCGCGCCGCGGGCCGCACAGGCGTGCGGCCCCTACAACGCCGGTGGGGGCGGGGCGGGCGAGGATAGCAGGAACGAGGGGCCAGCGTGGCGAACAACACATTACTCGGCAACGGTAGCGGTGACGGCGGGCGGATGCAGGCGGAGGAGTTGAAGGATCGCTTGACGAACCTCCTGGCCCTGCTGCTGCTGGTCGGCGGGACGCTCGGCTGGACAACGGCGGGCGCCACCGACCGCTTTAGCTCCGCCAACTTTCGCATGTTCCTGGCCCTTGCGGGCGTGGGGCTGCTGGCGTTCGCCGCGCGGCTGCGGTTTCCGCGGCTGGCGCGGGTGGTGCTGACGGCCGGGCTGGCGGCGTGCCTGGCGCTCTCCCTGGACATCTATACCGCCCCCCTCTTCCCCGCCTTCGCCACGCTGGCCGTCATCGTGGCATGGGCGCTCGGGCCGACGCTGGGCCTGCTGGCGAGCGCGCTGAACACGGGCGTCCTGCTGGCGATGCGGCCCATGGAGGCGGTACTGCCGATCGTGGTCATCATCTGGCTGGCGTCGCTGGTAGAGTGGCTCAACGCCCGGGGGTTCGACGCCACGCTGCAGTGGGCGTGGGACAGCCAGCAGCGCATGACGCGCCTCCTGGAGGAGGTGCGCGACCGGCGCGGGGAGCTGGGGCGCACGTTGGAGTCGCTCACCGAGGCGACGCGGCGGCTGCAGCGCACCACCTATGAGCTGGCCATCGCCCGGCAGCAGGCGGAGGAGGCGCGCCACATCAAGGCACAGTTCGCCGCCAACGTCAGCCACGAGCTGCGCACGCCCCTGAACCTCATCATGGGGTTCAGCGAGATGATGTACCGGACGCCCGAGGTGTACGGCCAGGTCAAGTGGACGCCGGCGCTGCGGGCGGACATCCGCGAGATCTATCAGAGCAGCCGGCACCTCATGGGGATGATCGACGACATCCTCGACCTGTCGCGCATCGAGGCGCAGCGCCTGCCGCTGCGGCTGGAGCCCACGGATATGGGCGACCTCATCCATGAGGCGCTGGCCACCGCCAGCGGCCTGCTGAGGGGAAAGCCGGTGACCCTGAGCATGAACGTGCCGCGGCCGCTGCCAGAGGTGATCGTGGATCGCACGCGGATTCGCCAGATACTGCTCAACCTGCTGAACAACGCCATCCGCTTCACCGACCAGGGGCGCATCGAGGTGAGCGCGCTGGAGGAGGACGGCGAGATCGCCGTGGCGGTGTCGGACACGGGGGTGGGGATGCCGTCGGAAGAGATCCCGGCGCTGTTCGAAGAGTTCCGCCAGGCCAAGGGGCCCATCACCAGTGGGCGCGGCGGCACCGGCCTGGGGCTGGCCATCTGCAAGCAGTTCGTGAACCTGCACGGCGGGCGAATCGAGGCGGAGAGCGTGCTGGGCGAGGGGAGCACCTTTCGCTTTTACCTGCCGCTGCCCGAGTCGGGGCGGGCCGTATCGCGACTGGCGTTCTACTCGCCGGAGGGGTGGGCGCCGCGCGCCCCCGAGAACCCCCTGGACAGGACGGCCATCATCCTGGGGCAGGACCTGGAGGCGATCGGGATGATGGCGCGCGCCATCGAGGGATATCGCGCCCTGCCCGTCACGACGCTGGAGGAGCTGGCGGAGACAGTCAGGACGGACGAGCCGGCGGGGGTGGTGTTGCTGCACGACCCGTATAGCCAGGACGGCTTTACGGCCGAGGACGTCTGGCGTGAGACGGGGCAAGCCGACCTGCCGGTTCTGCGATGTGAGGTCGCCATGGAGACGGTGGTGACCCGGGAGCTGAGCGTGGCGGACTATCTCGTCAAGCCGGTGCGCAGGGAGCGCATCGTCGAGGCGGTGCGCTCCGCCTGCGCACGGCCGTCGGGGATGCTGGTGGTGGATGACGACCCGGGCTTTGGGGCGCTGCTCCATCGCGTGCTGGCGGCCGAGTGGCCGGAGGCCGAGATCCATCACGCCTACACGGGACACGAGGCGCTGGCCACCCTGGAGCGCGAGGCGGTGGATGTCATCATGCTGGACCTGACGCTGCCGGGAATCACAGGGCTCGAGGTGCTGCAGACGATGCGGCGCAACCCGCGGCTGGCGCTGCTGCCGGTGATCATCACCACGGCGTCCAGCTATGGCGAAGAGCTGGCGAGGCTGCGCGGCGGCCGCCTGGAGCTGCTGCGTCCCGACGGCATTAATCGCGCCGAGTTGGGTCGCTACATCCGGGCTCTGTTGGACGCGTCTCAGGCGAGCCAGGGAGCAACAACACCTCGCGAACCGCTGCCAGCATCTGCTGCTGCGACACCGGCTTCTTGAGATAGAGCCGCGCGCCCAGCGCCCTGGCGAGTTCCGGCTCGTTCAGCACCGAGCAGACGACGATGGGCACCGCGTCGAGGGCGGGGTTGGCGCGCAGGCGCTGGAGGAGTTCCCAGCCGTCCATGGTGCGCATCATCACGTCCAGGATGATGACGGCGGGCGTCTCGCGCTCGACGGCATCGAGGGCGCCCTGGCCGTCGGAGACGGCGGTGACCCGGTATCCTTCGGGGATGAGGTAGCGCTCAAAGAGCTGCAGTACGCGCTCGTTGTCGTCGACGATGAGGACGGGCGCGCCCTCGGCGCGGCCAAAGTGCAGCGCGATCTCTTCCACGCAGCGGTTCTCGCCCCGTACCTCGAGTCTGCCGCCTTGGGCCGCCATCAACTCGGCGACGTCGGTCAACCGGTCGTGCACCTCGCCGAGAAGGAGCGGCTCGTCGTGGTGGAGGGGCGGCTGGGGCCGCAGCGAGAGGGTAGCCTGCTCGGGGGAGACGCGACTGCAGATGGTGAGGGTGGGCGGGCGCCCGGCGATGAGCGCGGTGATGGACGCCAGGACGGCCTGCTTCGCGAGGGCGGGATCGGCCCACACCGTGACGGCACCGTGGTTCAACGCCACCTCGAGCCAGACGTCGTAGCCCTGGGCCATCGCTTTGGCCGGTGCCAGCACCCGGCCGAGGAGGTCGGCCAAGGCGAGTCTCTGCACGGCCAGCCCCAAGCGCTCCATCTCGCTCTGCAAGCCACCGTACTCCTCTGCCGATGCCTCAGCCTGACCATCGCCCGCCCCTCGCTCGCGCTGGACGGCCTGCCACCGCGGCCAGAGGATACTGGCCATCGCCAGGAGGCCCTTGCGGTGGTCGCGCTGGAACTGGCGCAAGCTGGTACGCAACTCGACGATGATGTCGTCGACCTCGTAGCCGTCGACGTAGCGGTGCGCCAGGATGCCGTACGGGCGCCACTCCTTGTCATTGCGCGAGACGTGGGCGCCAGGCTCGAGCTGCTCGAGGGTATCGAGCATCAGATTGCGGAGGGCGCGGGCGACGTCGTGGTTCGGCCCCGCGGGGCCTACCAACGCCGCCAGCGGATGGCGCTGCAGGTGGGCATAGTCGTAGAGATGCGTCAGCACATCGCGCACCATGGCGGTGAACTCGTCCGGCACGCAGGTGGTCTCGTCCTGGAGGTCCTCAATCGGTCGGTCAGACATGGTCCCTTGGCGGAAAACTGGCGGGGCGATGGCGCAAACCCCGTTGAGTGAGCATCGGTGACACTTTATTATAAGAGAGGAGGCGGGTAGGTCAACCTGAACGCGGTGCGAAAGGGTGCGGGTGACAGGCTACGAGCCAGCACCAGCGTTGTGCGCCGTAATTCCCACTATCCGCCCTCTTCTCCCGCAAGCTGTGACACCTGCCACGACTGCCGGATCAACTGACGCTTGGCCAATTCCCGGCGCGATTACCACATGAGGAGCACGATGAGAGTGCAGCGCTACGGCCGATGGACAACGACGTTCGACCGCCTCCTGGGGGTGGACCGCGTCGTGTTCGTGGGCCCCGACGGCTCGGAAGAGACCCGACCCACGTTCGACCATCAGCCCGCTGAACTCGTCTACGACCACCACGGCTACGAGGACACCGTTGCGACGGGCGACCCCGTGACGGCCGTGCGCTTTACCCCGACCACCGCAGGCACCTACCACTATCGCGCTATGAGCGGCGATGAGGTGGTGGATGAGGATTCCCTGGAGTGCGAGCCCTCGGATCACGCCTCCTTTGCGGGCGGGTTCGTCCAGATCAGCGCGCGCGATCCGCGCTACTTGGCCCTCTCGAATGGGGATGCCTTTTGCGCCATCGGCCTGTGCCTGTGCTCCCCGCCGCGCTACCCCCTTCCCAAGGGGATGGAGCATTTCGCCACCTCGAGCGATACGGCCACGCTGGGCGCCGCCGAATACCGGCGCTGGTTCCGCGAGTTGGAGCGGGCCGGCGCCAACTATGTCCGGTTGTGGCTGTCGAACCCCTGCTTTGAGCCCCAGACCGAGGTAGCGGGCGAACTCGACCTGTCGCGCTTTGCGCGGCTCGACCGCGTCGTGGAGTTGGCCCGGCAGCACGGCATTCGGATCAAGATGTGCCTGGAGCACTTTCGCACCTTTGAGCCCGGATCGCCCTTTGCCAAGACGCTGCGCCATCCGGAGGACGGGCGCTCCCCGGCGAGCATGGACGCGTGGTTCACGGAGCAGACGTGGCGCGACCTGTGGCTCAAGAAGGTGCGCGCTTACATCGCGCGCTATGGCGACGACCCCGTGGTGATGGCGTGGGAGCTGTGGAACGAGATCGACTGCTGCGCGACAAGTTCCTGGGAGGTACAGCGCGCGTGGACGCGCGACATGCTGCGAGCGGTCAAAGCGATGGCGCCCAAGCAGCTCGTCACCAACTCGCTGGGGAGCTTTGACGTCGAGCGCAAGCAGGGGATCCAGGACGATTTCCACATGGAGGAGATGGACTTTCAGCAGGTCCATCGCTACCTCGACCAGGGCGCGCCGTGGCGCATCTGCACCGTCGACCCGGTGGCGTTCTCGCTGGACGCCGTGCAGCGCGCCCGCCGACCCGACCGCCCCATCATGCTGGCCGAGACGGGCGCGGTGAACGACCGCCACACCGGCCCATTTCGATATTACCGGGCCGACAACCGCGGCATCCTCTTTTACGACACCACCTTTCCGGCGTTCTTTGCCGGCGCCGCCGGCACGGGGCAGATCTGGCATTGGGACCACTATGTCGACGGGAAGGACCTGTGGCAAGAGTTCCGCCCCTTCGCCGACCTCGTCGACGGGATCGCGCTGGATGCCGAGGGGTTCAAGCCCATCGACCTGTCCACGGACCGCGCCTGGATCCTGGGTCTCCTGGGGAAGGAGCACCTCCTCTTGTGGGTGCGCAACCGCGCCGATAGCTGGCACGCGGTGCTGCGCGACGAGGTGGAGCCGGCACCGCTGGCGCCCCAGGACCTGGATCTCGCGCCGCTGGGCGTGACCGGCGGCGCCGTGGAGCGCTTTAGCCCGTGGCACGACGACGCGGCCGGTGCCGCGGACGGCGCGTCGCTGCAGGGGGGCATCCTGCACCTGCCCGCCGTGCGGTATGCGGCGCTAGTGCGGGTGCGACGCGGGTAGCAGTTGTCAGTGGTCAGTTTTCAGTGGTCAGTGACATTGTGGGGTGTGGGTTGCCAGTGACGCTCATCTGCGCTTTGGGCTTGCCTGTGACCAGCGACGACTGACAACTGAATACTGATGACTGATCACTAACACCGGAACCACAGGAGATAGATTCCATGAGTGCTATGTCGGCTCCGCAACGGTCGATGCCCGATAGCGACAGGTGGCCCGCCTTTCGCCTGCCGGCGGATGACACCACGTCCGGGCCGACGGACATGTCCCATCTTTTGGACAAGCCCGCAGGCGCAACGGGGTTCATTCAGATCGTGGACGGCCACCTGGCCACCGGCGACGGGAAGCGCTGGCGCATCTGGGGCCAGAACCTGACGCGCGCCGCCGCCCTGCCGCCGATGTCGCTGGCCCCGGCCGTGGCGCGGCGCCTGGCCAAGTTCGGCCTGAACTGCCTACGGCTGCACCACATCGACCATCGCTGGCCCGACGGCGTGCTCATGCGCCGCAAGGGGCGGACGCCGCTGCCGCCGCGCTTCGGCGACGCGGTGCAGCGCGACGACGAGCCGACTCGCGCCCTCGACCCCGAGGCGATGGCGCGCCTGGACTATTTCGTCCACTGCTGCAAGAAGGAAGGGGTCTATATCGACCTCAACCTGAACGTGTCGCGCCCCTTTACGGCGGCCGACGGCGTCAAGCAGGTCGATCTGCTCGGCTACGGCAAGGCGTTGACGTATTTCGACCCACAGCTCATCACCCTTCAGAAGGAATACGCCGCCCAACTCCTCGGCCACGTCAACCCGTACACCGGCAATCGCTACGCCGAGGAGCCGGCGGTGGCGATCGTGGAACTGGTGAATGAGAACAGCATCGTCGAGTCGTGGGCCAAGGGACGCCTGCGGGGCGAGCAGAAGGAGCCGTTCGGCACCTGGGGCGACATCCCCTCCTCCTACGCCGAGGACCTGGACAGGCTGTGGAACGATTGGCTGCTCCGCCGCTACCCCGATCGCGAGGCGCTCCGCGCCGCCTGGGAGGGCGACCTGCGGGAGCACGAGGACGCTATGACGGGCTCGGTGCGTAGGCTCCAGCCAGAGGATTTCGCCGCCGCGTCCAGGGGGCGGTTCCAGGACGAGGCCACCTTCTACAGCGAGATGGAGCGCGGGTTCTTCCAGGAGATGGCCGCCTACCTGCGCGGCGAGATCGGCGTGCGTCAGGTCATCGTGGGCAGCTCCGACCACAACCACGGCATGAACAACGCCGTGCACGTGTACGACAACGCGGTGCTGGGCATCATCGACGGCCACTGTTACTGGCAGCACCCGCGCTACGGCGTCGAGGGGTGGCAGGGCGCCGAGTGGAGCATCACGAACACGCCGATGGTGGACGATCCCGACCACTCGGCGGTGGCGCAGCTCTCGCGCAGCGCCGTGGCGGGGCTGCCCTACACCCTCTCAGAGATCAACGAGCCGTTCCCCAACGACTATGCCTGCGAGTTCATCCCCATTATCGCCGCCTACGGTCTGCTACAGGACTGGGATGGGGTGTTCATCTATGACTATGGGCTGAACTCGGACGAGGCGCGGCGCGATCAGGCGATCCAGCGGTTCTTTTCCATCGGCAACGACCCGGTCAAGATGGCCGAGACGGCCGTCGGCGCGCTGATGTTCCTGCGTGGAGACGTACGCGCGGCGGAGCGCCTCGTCGAGCGGCGCCTCACCCGCGAGCGTCTGCTGGAGAGCCTGCGCACGGACCTGCCCGACGACGAGCATCCCTACGCCATCCACTACATCGAGGGGCGGCTGGCGCTGGTGCACCGCACGGTGGCCTCGTTCGACGCCGAGGAGGTCACACCGAAGGAGGGCGAGCTGGCGCTGCCCGAGGGCGACATTGTATCGGACACGGGCGAACTCACCTGGGCGGGCGCCCCCGACGACGGCCATGTGCTCGTCGACGCGCCGCGGCACCAGGCCGTTATCGGCCACGCCGGCCGCCGCGCCACGACGCACCTGGAGGTCGAACTGACGACGCCCTTTGCCGCCGTGCAGCTGGGCAGCCTCGATGAGGCACCGGTGGCCCAGGCGGAGCGGCTGCTGTTGCTCACCGCGGCGAGATCGGCCAACACGGGGATGCGCTGGACGGACGACACGCGCCGCTCGCTGGGGCGGGAGTGGGGGCAGGCGCCCACACGCATCGAGCCAGTGACCGGCCGCATCACCCTTCGTGGGCTGGAGGGCGCCGTCGCCGTGAGCGTCCAGCCACTGGACGGGCAGGGACAGCCGATGGGCGCGCCCATCGCGGCGGCCCGCGAGGATGGGGCGTTCGCCGTCACCCTGTCCGCCGAGCCCGCCACGCTCTGGTATCTCATCACCGTGACGCGCCAGCCGGCAGCCGGCGCGACGAACTGAGGAAGCGATCCCATGACCGAACGCAGATCAATGCCCGACCACGACTCCTGGCCCGAGTACATTGTCCCCTGGGACGATACCACCGAGGGGCCGGTGGACATGTCGTACCTGCTGGACAAGCCGGCGGGGGCGACGGGGTTCATCCGCAACGTCGACGGCCATTTCGTCACCGGCGACGGCAAGCGCTGGCGCATGTGGGGGCTGAACCTGTGCACCGACACGCCGCTCCCGCCCATGGAGTTGGCGCCGGTCGTGGCGCGACGCCTGGCCAAGTACGCCGTGAACTGCATCCGGCTGCACGCCATCGACCATCGCTGGCCCAACGGCATCCTGATGCGCTCGCGCGACGGCAAGGTGCAGACGTGGCAGTCGGGGCCGGGGAAGGAATCGACCCGCGCCCTCGACCCCGAGGGGCTGGCCCGGCTCGATTGGTTCATCTACTGCTGCAAGAACGAGGGGATCTATCTCGACCTCAACCTGAACGTGGCGCGAACCTTTACCGAGGCCGACGGCGTGATCGACGCCGAGGTAGTGCGCTGGGGCAAGGGGCTGACCTACTTTGACGAGCGCCTCATCGCGCTCCAGAAAGAGTACGCCCGACAGCTGCTGGACCACGTGAACCCCTTTACCGGCGTGCGCTATGCCGACGAGCCGGCCATCTGCCTCATCGAGATCGTCAACGAGAACAGCCTGCTCGAGTTCTGGTTCCGCGGCTACCTCACGCGCGGCGAGTCGGAGCCGTACGCCGGCCACTGGTATGACGTCCCGCCGTATTATGTCGATACGCTCGACCGTCTCTGGAACGACTGGCTCGCGCGGCGCTATGCCGACCGCGCGGCGCTGAGCGCCGCCTGGGGCGGCGACCTGCGGGACTATGAGGATGCAGCGCGGGGCTCGGTGCAGCGGCTGCACTGCGACGCGTTCGCCACGGCCAACGCGCAGCGGTTCCGCGACGAGGCGCTGTTCTACACCGAGATCGAGCGCGACTTTTTCCTCGATATGCGCGACTATTTGCGGGGCGAGCTGGGCACCAAGCAACTGATCTTGGGCACCTCGGACCACAACCAGCGCTGGAGCGCGATGCCGATGCTCCAGGCCAACGCCGTGCTCGACGTGATGGACGGCCACATGTACTGGCAGCATCCGCAGCGCCCGGCGAGGCGCACGCCTGGGCGCGACGAGTGGACCATCGTGAACACGCCCATGGTCGACCAGCCCGACGCCTCGGTGGCGGCCGCCCTGTCGCGCAGCAAGGTGCAGGGGCTGCCCTACATCCTCTCGGAGGTGAACGAGCCCTTCCCCAACGACTATGGCGCCGAGTTCCTGCCCATCCTGGCGGCCTATGCGCTGCTCCAGGACTGGGACGGCATCATCTTTTACGATTATGACGGGACGTGGTCGGGGCCGTACTGGGATAGGGAGCAGTGGCGCGACGACAGCATCCTCACGTTTTTCGAGCTGAGCCGCGATCCCGTCAAGTGGACGCAGATGGCCAGCGTGGGGCTCATGTTCCTGCGGGGCGACGTGCAGGCCGCCCGCGAGGTGGTGGAACGGCGCATGCCCCAGGATTGGGTGTTGGAGAGCCTGAGGGAACCCGGAGACCGCGAGCATCCCTACTGGATGCCCCACCTCCCGGGACGCCTGGCGCTGGTGCACCGCACCGAGATTGCGTCATTCCACGCCGAGGCGCTCGAGCCCGCTGCGAGCGAGGTGTCGCTGCCCGAGGGCGCCATCCGCAGCGATACCGGCGAACTCACCTGGGCGGGCGCGCCGGAGGACGGTCACGTGCTCATCGACGCGCCGCGCCACCAGGCGGTCATCGGCCGCGCCGGCCGCCGCGCCACGCGCAACATGGTGGTGGATTCGGCGACGCCGTTCGCGGTGATCGAGCTGGCCAGCCTGGACGGCGCGCCCATCGCCTCGAGCGACAGCATGCTGCTGGTGGCCGTGGCCCGGTCGGCGAATACGGGAATGCGTTGGACGGACGACAGTCGCACGTCGTGTCGGGACGACGGCGGCGCGTGGGGCCATGCCCCCACGCGGCTGGAGCCGGTGCAGGCGACGGTGACCCTCCGAGGGCTCGCCGACGCGCGCCAGGTCGCGCTGCAGCCCCTGGACGCCTACGGCCAGCCTCAGGGCGAGCCCCTGGCGCTCCAGCGGCGGGACGACGGCTATGTGGCCACGCTTCCGGCGGGGCCCGCGACGCCGTGGTTCCTGCTGACGGTAGCGCGATGATGGCGCGTCGCCGCCTGGGTGGCACGCAGGGCGCGCGAGCGTCCCTCAGCGGCGGCAGGTAATTGGGACAAACCGGACACTTATTGTATACTAGCGCGTGAAAGGAGGGCGACTATCGGAGAGTGCGCATTGTGACGCTATCGATACGTGGGTTGTGCATTAGTCCCTTCACTAGTGTTCTCTAGTCTCAAGAAGGAGAAGCCGTCCATGTCTTCGCAAGAACGTCTGTCGCGTCGCGGTTTCTTGCGCTGGAGCGCCGTAGGCGCCTCAGCCGCGCTCTTGGCCTCCTGCGCACCGCAGGTGGTCAAGGAGACGGTGGTCGTCGAAAAAGAGGTGGAAAAAGAGGTCACCACCGTCGTCGAGAAAGAGGTTGAGAAGGAAGTCACCGTAGTCGTCGAGGCACCCGGCGCCAAGACGGCCGAGGAGATCCTCATCGAGGCCGGCAACATGCCCGGCAGCCCGGATCATCCCAAGGGCTGGAAGACGCTCCTGCCCGACCTGCCGGCGGGCGTGCCCTACCAGGATCCCGTAGTGATCAGCGCCACACGGCGCGTCGACGCCCAGACCCGCTTCTGCGAGGGCGACGACCTGGAGAACAACCCCTGGGCGGAGATGATCGCGTCGTTGTTCAACGTCCGCTTCTCGGTAGCCTGGACGTGGAGCACCGGCGACGAGGCGAACCAAAAGTACAACCTGGCGATGGCCAGCGGCGACATGCCCGATTTCCTCGAGACCGTGCCCCCCGCGATCTTTTCCAAGATGGTGGAGGCGGACCTGCTCGAGGACATCACCGACGCCTACGACGCCTATGCAAGCCCGCGCTGGAAGGCGATCTGGCGCGAGTACGGTGACCTCCCCTGGACGTGGGTGACGTTCAACGGACGCAAGTACGGCCTTTCGCGCGTCGAGGACCTGGCCCACAACGACTGCTTGATGTGGTACCGCCAGGACTGGCTGGAAAAGACCGGCAAGTCCGTGCCCACGACGTTCGAAGAGGTCCATGACCTGGCGCTGGCCTTCGTCGAGGGCGACTTTGGCCAGGGCGCGTCCGGCTCGACCATCGGGCTCCTCGCCAGCGCCGCCGAGAGCGCCAACCTCTTTGCCACCTGGTACGGCAGCCTCGACTTTTTCTGGGGCGGGTTCGGCTATATCCCGCACCAGTGGCAGCCAGAGGGTGATGGCCTCATGTACGGCGCCATCCGCCCCGAGGTCAAGGAGGCGCTGGGCGTCCTGGCACAGTGGTACCAGGACGGGGTGCTAGCCAAGGACTTTTATACCTACGGCACGTCGCAGGCGATGCAGAACGTAGCGGCCAACCTGTGCGGCTTTCACTTTACGCCGTCGTGGGGCGCCAACCTGGACAGCGTGGTGAACGATCCCGAGGCCGTGTGGGCCTTTGCCGACATCCCCGTAGGGCCGAAGGGCTTTGCGCGACGCTTTACCGAGAACAATTTCAAGCCGGACCCCTTTGCTTGGCGCAAGGGATTCGAGCACCTCGACAAGATCTTTACCATCACCGATTGGTGGGATCAGCTCTGGCACGACCCCTGGCGTCGTATGCACGGCTGGGAGGACTGCAACTACCAGTTCGAGGGCGACACGGTCAAGTCGACGGGCATCAGCTTCCAGAACTGGACCCCCGGGCCGGTGGGCACGCGCGGCAGCGGCTTCCTCGATCCCAAGCAGCCCGCCACGCAGATCCGCTACCAGCTCGATGAGTGGGGCAAGCTCCCGCCCGAGCAGCGCGACGCCATGATGAACCTCGTGCTCGAGGACCCGACCGGCACGACGACCACGAACAACCTGTGCCGCCTGCGGATTCTGGAGACGGCGGACCAGGGCGTGATGACGCAGCTCCAGCGCACCGCCACCCCGACGGAGATCGAGCGGGGCGCCGACATGGAAAAGCTGCGCAACCAGGCGTTCATCAACATCATCATCGGCCAGCAGCCACTGGACGACTGGGATACCTTCGTCGAGCAGTGGAAGGCTGTCGGTGGCGATCAGTGGACGCAAGAAGTCAACGAGTGGTGGCAGAGCAGGTAATCTGACCGACACGATTCCGATCGGCTCCGCCAGAGTGGAGCCGATCGGGTCATCGATCCTCGCCGCCGGGGCGGGCGGAGAACCCGCCCCGGTCTGGCCCAGGTGTGTGTGCGTTGCGGGCGATGATGCCCGGCATCGTCGTTCGCCCCGATGAGCCGATCGTGCCTCGGACGCGTCCTAGCAGCCCGAGCACGTCTGACCTTGACAACAACCGCCGGGCCGTATCTGCATAGCATGGAGGATACAGCGATGGCACTTGCGGGAGCCGAACGAGTACAGGCGGGGGCAACCCGCGCCAGAATCCTACGATACCTGGCCCGAACGTGGCCCCTGTACCTCATGCTCGTGCCCGGGATAATCTTTGTCGCCATCTTTAGCTATTACCCGATGTACGGTGTGGTGATCGCGTTTCAGGATTTCAACCCGGGGCTGGGGTTCACCGGATCGCCCTGGGTGGGGCTGAAGCACTTTCGCTACATCTTTACGTTGAACCCCGACTTTTACAACATCCTGCGCAACACCATCGTCATCGCCTCACTCAAGATCGTGACGATGCAGGTCGCCGCCATCACGCTGGCCCTGTTGTTGAATGAGGCGCGCAGCGCCCTGTTCAAGCGCTCGGTACAGACCGTCGTCTACCTGCCCCACTTTTTGTCGTGGATCGTCCTGGGCGGCATCGTCCTCGACATGGTGGCATCGAACGGCCTCATCACGCGCACCCTCAAGGCGATGGGGCTGCAGGATCCGCCCATGTTCCTGGGCAGCAACAAGTGGTTCGTGCCCACCCTGGTCGTCACGAATCTGTGGCAGGGCGTCGGATGGTCGACAATCATCTATCTCGCCGCCCTGACGAGCGTAGATCCCCAGCTCCACGAGGCGGCCGCCATCGACGGCGCCAGCCGCATGCAGCGCGTGTGGCACGTGACGCTGCCGGGGATCTCGAGCACGATCGTGTTGCTGGCCTGTCTGGCGCTGGGTAACGTGCTCCAGGCCGGATTCGACCAGGTGTTCATGCTCTACAACCCGGCCGTGTATGCCACGGGCGACATCCTCGACACCTACGTCTACCGTGCCGGCCTCATCTCGGCCCAGTACAGCATGGCCGGCGCCATCGGTCTGGTCAAGTCGGTGGTGGGGTTCGTGCTCATTGTCATCGCGTACTATCTGGCCGACAAATACGCCGGCTATCGCATCTTTTAGGCCAGAGCCTCAGGACAGGAGCCAACGATGGTCGAAAGCAAAAGCTGGGGCAGCAGGTTCTTTGATGTGGCCAACCACGTCTTTCTCGTCGTGTTTGCGATCGCCTGCCTGCTACCGATGATCCACATCATCGCGGTATCGGTCAGCGACCGCGCCGCATCGGCCGGGGGCTTTGTGACGGTGTGGCCGGTTCGCTTCACCCTGGCCAACTATGAAAAGATCCTGCAGGCGGGCACGATCTACCAGGCGGCGCGGATCTCGGTGCAGCGTACGGTGCTGGGCACCGCCCTGAACCTGCTGCTCACCGTGCTCACCGCGTATCCGCTCTCGAAGGCGGCCGATGGCTTCAAGGGGCGGAACGCCTTCATGTGGTTCTTTGTCTTTGCGATGCTGTTCAGCGGGGGCCTCATCCCGTGGTTCCTGGTGATCCGCAGCCTCGGCCTGATCAACAAGATCTGGGCGCTCATCCTGCCGGGGGCGGTACCGATCTGGAACGTCATCCTGACGATGAACTTTTTCCGCGACGTCCCCAAAGAGATCGAGGAGGCGGCCATCATCGACGGGGCCAACCACTGGCGCATCCTGTGGAGCGTGTTCGTGCCTGTGTCGGTGCCGGTGCTGGCCACGATGACGCTGTTCTCCGCGGTGGGCCACTGGAACGCCTGGTTCGACGGCATGATCCTGATGACCAAGAGCACCATGTACCCGCTGCAGACGTTCTTGCGGAGCGTGGTGGTGGCCTCGAACCTCCAGGCGGTGCTCACGCTCGATCCCAAGGAGCTGTACGAGATCTCGGACCGCGGGGCGCGCGCGGCGACGATCGTCATCACCGTCGTGCCGATCCTGCTGGTGTACCCGTTCGTGCAGCGGTACTTTATCACCGGCATCCGACTTGGCGCGGTCAAGGGATAGCGGCCCACTCTCGGGAGTGGTAGGTTTGGGTTCCGGGTTCCGAGTTCCGGGTAGAAATGGTTCCAGGTTGCAGGTTACAGGCGCCCTGTGAGTGTGTGCGCGAGCAGCATTGCACGTGCCGCGTGGAGATATCGTAGCGGGACTCGCGCAGACCTGGGTGACGCCCGAGGGTGACGATAAAGAAGCGGGAGGCGAGGGTACCCTCGCCTCCCGTGTGCTATCCTGGGGTCGAGCCGCGTAGGGCTTACGGCAGCCCCCACACCTTGAGGTTGTCAAAGGCGATGTGCACGGGAGCCTCCTGGATCGTGCCCGCCAAGAGGCCGATGTCGCCCGAGGGGAAGGTGTTGTCCCGGTACTCGTCCAGGTACACGCCGTTCACATAGAACTCGAACTTGGGTCCGTCGCACACCACCGTGATGGTATTCGTGCTAGTCCCCTGGCGGATGGCGTCGGATTCGGTCCACTCGATGAGCGTGAGCCACTCGTTGTCCTGCATGAGGTCAAAGCTGTAGTAACCGTCGCCCGAGATCTCGAAGCGGTAGAAATTGTCCACATCGACGTAGCGCAGGAGGATGCCGAAATCGTTGTCGTCGGTGCCGGCCACCTGCGTGGCATCGACCTCCAGGACGAAATCGTCAAAGTGGGAGTAGGGGTTGCCCCACGCCACCCAGTCGATCTCGTTGACGGTGATGTGGTACTGGCCGTTCTGGTAGACGGTGGAGGCGTCGCTGCCCTCGCGGATGTCCCAGCCGCTGTCGGGGTTGCTGAAATCGTCCTCGTAGAGCAGTTCGCCCTTGGCGACGCCACCCTGGGCGGCCACGGTAGCCACGGCCACGCCACCGGGGATGGAGCCCGACGAACCGCCGGAGGTCGTGGTACCCTCCTGGGCCCGGAACCAGAGGAACGCGCCGACGGCCAGGGCACCCACGATCACGATCACGAGGAGACATCCGCACGCGATGAACAGGCCGGTGCGGCTCTTTTTCTTGGGCGGCGCGTAGCCCGCCCCCGACGGAGGAGCGCCCGCGGGCCCGACGTACGAGGGAGGCGGCCCCGCGAACGATGTGGGCGGCGGCGATGCCGGGGCCGGTCCCGCGAAGGAGGTTGTCGGTGGCGCCGGGGTGGTGGGCTGCGACTCGACCTCCCACGGCGGGGGTGGAGCGGGCGGCTGGTCGCCGGTGGGCGTTCCGGCGGAACTCGCGGCCACGGGATGGCCGCAGGCCCCGCAAAAGCGCACGTTCGGCTCCAGCGCCGCGCCGCAGCTCGGGCAGTACTTGGTTGCGTCCATGAAAAGGTTGCCTCCTCGATGCGCCTGGCGCGATGAATTTAGAGTGCCACGCGAGTATAGCAGATGTCGCGGTGAAGGGCATCCCCCGGGACACCCAACACATCATATCGGCACGAAACGGTATAGCTTGAGAAAGTGCCGAGGGAGGGGAGCGGCTCCCCCCTCGCTCTAGCGCGCCAGCTTGTGCCCGTCGAGCAGCTGGCGGCGCATCCACTCATTGCCTACCAACGGATCTCCCTGGGCGAGGAGGCGTTCATAGAGCCGGACGCGCATGGCGGACAGCACCTGGGCGCAGTCGGGATCGGGGGCGCGATTGGCCAGTTCGTAGGGATCGGACGCCAGATCGTACAGCTCGTCGACGTCCGTCGGGTTCCAGACATACTTCCAGTGGCGGTCGCGCAGCATGCGCTGGACGAACAAGCCGAACTGGGCGCCACTGTAGGTGGCGATCACTTCCTGGCGCCAGTCGGAGGGCGTAGCGCCCCGCAGGATGGGCAGCAGCGAGCGTCCCTGGCACGCAGCAGGCACGGGGAGCCCCGCGGCGTCGTACATGGTGGCCGCTAGGTCGAGCGCCTGCGTCACCATGGCGTCGGAGGCGGCCCCCGCAAGCGCAACGCCCGGCCAGCGCGCGATGAGGGGCACGCGCACCAACTCGTCGTACATGGTATAATGCTTGTCAATCAGACCATGACTGCCGCCAGCGTCGCCGTGATCGGTGGTGTAGACGACCAGTGTCGAGCCCGCTAGGCCGAGGCGCTCCAGGGCGTCGAGCAACATGCCGATGGCGGCATCGATCTGGGTGACCACGGCCAGATAGCGCGCCACAAAGACCGACCACTCTCGCCACGTATATCCCTGGATACCCCAACTCGCTCGCTGCTGGCGCTGGATGAAGGGCTTGGCCTCCAGTGCATCGACGGCGTTCCCCCAGGGGGGAATCTGTTCCGGGCGGTAGAGGCTGGCGAACGGCTCGGCGGGGAAGCACGGCAGATGCGGCTCGTCGAGGTTGAGCCGCAGGTGCCAGGGCTCGGGGCGCCCCGCGTAGCGCTCCAGCAGCTCCGCCGCGCGCGCCGCCAGCCAGAAGGGACGCGTCTGCTCCGGGGCGACGGGGTCGACGCCGCCGAACCAACGCCACCCCTCGGGCCGCGCCTCGGGGAGGCCGGCGTCCCGCCGCCAGGCCGCATAGGCCGCGGCGGGGGTGACGTCGTGAAAGCCGAACGCCTCGGGCCCACGCGTGGGGTGCTCCTGCCACTTGCCCACATGGCCGAGGCGGTAGCCGGCGTCTCGCAGCGCCTCCGTCCAGGTGTCCCGGTCGAACGGCGGCAGGGGCAGCCCGCCATGGTTCCACAGCCCGCCGTGTTGCTCGGGCCACAGGCCGCACAACAGCGACTGGCGCGCCGGACCGCAGATGGGGCTCGGCGTGAAGGCGTTGCTGAACCACACCCCCTCGGCGGCCAGGGCGTCGAGGGTGGGGGTCCTGACGAGGGGGTGCCCACTACGACTGGTGCAATCGTAGCGGTGCTGATCCGACTGGATGAGCAGGATGTTCGGGCGCGTTGCGTCTCCCACGAGGCCACCTCCCGGTCTGGCGTGGGCGACAGCATAGGCCGGCGGGGCTTGTGGCGCAAGCGCGCCCTATGCGGCACCGAATAAGCGCCGGCGCGACGGCGTCATACAAAGCGGTACACACCCCACATCGAAGGAGCGTGCCATGCATCTGGGAGGCATTGCGATCGCCCTCATCGACCGGCCCGGGCAGGCCATGCGCGAGGCGGCGTCTCGCCCTAGAAGCTGGTGGCTGCCGGCGTTGTTACTCGTCATCGGCGTGGCCACCTACGCCATGGTAACGGCGGACACTCAGGTAAGCCTGGCGAATGAACGCAGCACCCAGATGATCGAACGCATCACGGCGAGCATGAGCGAGGAGCAGGCCCAGATGGTGCGCGAGTCGTCGCGCCCGCTGGATCGCTCCACGTATCTGCTGTCGTCACTGGGGGGCGGGTTGTTCGCCATGGCCCTGGGGTGGGTGGCGCGCGGGGCGTTGGTCCACTTTGGCAGCATGGCGTTGGGCGGCGTGAGCACCTGGGGATCGGCTTTTGCCTGCGCCCTATGGAGCATGGTACCCTTCTTTGTACGCGATCTGCTCCTGACGGCGCTGTACGCCGTCCAGGGGCGCGTGGTGGAGCAGATGGGGCTCTCCTTTCTGGTGAGCAGCGGCGACTGGCTGCGCGACAGCCGCAGCGTGCCCTATGCCCTGTTGTCGAGCGTGGACCCCTTTGCCATCTGGCACCTCGTGCTGCTGGCACTGGCCATCGTTGCGGCGACGCGGGTGGGGCATGGGCGAGCGACCTTTCTGGCCGTCGTGATCTGGGCGATGCTGACGGCCATCAAGCTGGTGCCGGTGGCGGTCGGCGCGGCGCTCACCGGCGGGATGGTGGGATAGAGGGACGCGCCGCCCCTTGGCGTCGAGTCCCCTTGGAGGATATACTCTCGAGCCGCGCAGGCCCGCGCGAACGCGGGCAGCCGCTCGGCATCGTCCGTCTACGAAGGAGTTGGCGTGGCATGAAGCGTGTTGTAGCGGTCATCTTGGTGATCGCCGTCCTGGCCACGGCCTGGTTCCTGTACAGCCGCGATCAGGAGAGGGTCGTCGGCGTGCCGGAGGGCTACCAGTTGGCGCCGGTGGAGCGCGGGTCGATCGAGGCGATGGTGAGCGCGTCCGGCAGCCTCCGGGCGGGCCGATCTCAGGCGCTATCGTTCTCCCTGGCGGGGACCGTGGCCGAGGTGCTGGTGTCGGAGGGGGAATCGGTCAGCAACGGACAGGCCCTGGCGCGGCTCGATATGAGCGACCTGGAGCTGAACCTGAAGCAGGCGCAGGCGGCCCTGGCGATCAGTGAGGCGCAGTTGCAGCGCGCCAGCAGCGCCCCGAGCGAGGAAGAGATCGCCGCGGCGCGCTCGGCGGTGGAATCGGCGCGAGCCGGCCTGGCCGAGTTGCGGCGCGGGCCGTCGGAGCGCGAGATCGAGCTGGCCAAGCTGGCCATCGACCAGGCCAAGAACTCGCTCTGGGCGGCACAGGGGAACCGCGACGCCATCAAGGGAAACCCGCTGAGCGGCGGGGGGAGCGGCGATGCCGCCGAGGCGCAGGTGCTGAACGCGGAACTCGCGGTGCGCCAGGCCGAGATTAACTATGCCCAGTTGCTCGAGCCGCCGACGTCGGCGGCGATCCTGCAGGCGGAGCTGCAGGTGGCCCAGGCCGAGAGCACCTTGGCCACGCTGCTCTCGAGCCCCAGGGCTGAGGACCTCGCCGTGGCCGAGGCGCAGGTGGTCCAGTCGCGCGTGGGCGTCGAGGCGGCCATGAACAACCTCTCGCGGGCGGTGTTGCGGGCGCCCTTTGCGGGGCAACTGTCGTCCCTGGACCTCAACGCGGGGGACACCGTGGCGCCGGGTACGCCGGTCGCCACCCTCGTGGAGCCGGAGGCGTACGACATCGTTGTCACCATCGACGAGACCGAGATCGGCCAGGTCGCCGCAGGCCAGGAAGCCGAGGTTACCCTCGACGCCTATCCCGATGATCGGCTGCGCGGACGCATCACAGACGTCGAGTTGGTGGGTACCATCAATCAGGGGATCGTGACGTACGGCGTCACCGTAGAGGTCGAACCCAACGACCTGGACCTGCGACCGATGATGACCGCAGCGGTGGATATCGTCGTGGACCGCAAGGAGGCGGCGCTGCTCGTGCCCTCGCGGGCGCTGCGGCGCGATCGCAACGGCCGTTACGTCGAGGAGCTGCGCGGCGGGGTTCCCGTGCGCGTGCCGGTGGTGACCGGCCTGTCCAGCACCCAGTACACTGAAGTACTGGAGGGGCTGGAGGAGGGCCAGGAGATCATTGTCTCGCGGCCACGCGACAGTGTCTTTGGCGGCCCCGCCATCGTGGGGGGCTGACATGCTCATCGAACTGCACGACGTGACCAAAGTGTACCAGATGGGCGACGTCGAGGTGCGGGCGTTGAACGGCGTCTCGCTGGGCATCGAGCGCGGCGAACTCACGGCCATCATGGGGCCGTCGGGCTCGGGCAAGAGCACCCTCATGAACATCCTGGGGTGCCTCGACCAGGTGACGTCGGGGGAGTATTTGCTGGAAGGGACGCGCATCGCGACGCTGAACGACGACCAGTTGGCCGAGATTCGCAACCGGCGCATCGGGTTCGTCTTTCAAAGCTATAACCTGCTATCCCGCACCACGGCGCTCGACAACGTGGAGGTGCCGCTGATCTATGCCGGCGCCGGCGGCAGGGCGCGCCGCCAAAAGGCGGCGGAGGCGCTGGAGGCGGTGGGCCTTGGCGACAGGCTGCACCACAAACCCAACGAGCTGTCGGGCGGACAGCAGCAACGGGTGGCCGTCGCCCGGGCGTTGATCAATGACCCATCGATCATCCTGGCGGACGAGCCCACCGGCAACCTGGACACCAAGACGGGGCTGGAGATCATCGCGCTCTTTCAGCGGCTGAACGAGGAGCGCGGCATCACGGTGCTCTATGTGACGCACGACGCCGAGATTGCGCGGTTCACGCGGCGCATCATCCGCTTGCGCGACGGCAAGGTGGTGGAGGACACGCCGGTGCTGGAGCACCGGCACGCCGCCGAGGCCGCCGCGGCGGTGGCGGCGGAGTAGGACGTTGAGACGATGAACGTTACCGAGAGCATTCGCATGGCCCTGCGCAGCCTGCGGGCCAACACGATGCGGTCGGCGCTGACGATGCTGGGGATCATCATCGGGACCGGCGCCGTCATCGCCCTCCTGTCGATCGGCCAGGGGGCGCAGGCGGCCATCACCGACCAGATCCAGAGCATCGGCTCGAACCTGATCTTTGTCTTTGCCGGCCGTTTTGACCAGGCGTCGGGCCCGGGGATCGGCACCGTGCCGGAGCCGCTGACCCGCCAGGACGCCGACGCGCTCCTCGACTCGGGGATGACGGAGCACGTAGCGGCGGTGGCGCCCGAGCTAAACCGCAGCGCGACGGTCACCTATCGCGGCGAGTCGACCAACTCGGTCGTCATCGGCACCACGCCCGAGTACGAGTTCGTGCGCAACATGCGGCCGGCCATCGGCGCGTTCTTTACCTCGGGCGAAGAGTCGGTGGAGGCGCGCGTGGCCCTGTTGGGCGTCGACACGGCGCGATCCCTCTTTGGCGAGCCCGAGCTGGCGCTGGAGCAGCTGGTGCGCATCAACGGAGTCCCCTTTCGCATCATCGGCGTGCTGGAGGAGCGCGGGGGCCAGGGGGTAGGCGGCGGATCGGCCGACAACCAGGTGATCGTGCCGCTGAGCACGGCGCAACGGCGCCTCTTTGGGGCGCGCACCAGCAGCGCGCAGGGCTATACCGTCGACCTCATCAACGTCTCGGCCTATGACGAGGCCAGCATCGACGCCGCCATCGACGAGGTCACGTGGGTTCTGCGGGAGCGCCGCAACATCCAGTTCGCCGAGGACGACTTTACCGTGGCCTCGCAGCAGGACATCCTCAGCGTCGCCGGGCAGATCACCAGCGTGCTGACCATCTTTCTCGGCGCCATCGCGGGCATCTCGCTGCTGGTGGGCGGCATCGGTATCATGAACATCATGCTGGTGTCGGTGACGGAGCGCACCCGCGAGATCGGCATCCGTAAGGCGGTGGGCGCCAAGCGGTCGAACATCCTCTGGCAGTTCCTCATCGAGTCGGTGGTGCTCAGCGTGGTGGGGGGCGCGGCGGGGATCGCCTTTGGCTGGGGCGTAGCCATGATCGTGAATCAGCTCGGCACCTTTACGGCCGTCGTGTCGCCGCAGTCGGTGATGTTGGCGGTGGGGTTCTCTATCGCCGTGGGGCTCTTTTTCGGCATCTACCCCGCCAGCCGGGCATCGAACCTCAACCCCATCGACGCGTTGCGGTACGAATGACGGGCTGAGGCGGCGGGGCGCGCAACGTGCGTAGGGGCGACCGGCCGGTCGCCCCTACAGCGTTTCTATCGTCTCTGCGGTGCTATCGCGGGCGCCTACCGCGTCGTGGGGGACGGCCCCGGGGCGAGGGCGTTCGCCCGCGAGGTCGGCGGCCGCCCTGCTGGCCCTCGGCCTGGAATTGCTTGATGCTCGCCGCCACCTGCTGCGGCGAGGGACGTCCACCGCGAAAGTCACGCAGCGCGCGCAGGATCTGCGCATAGCTGGGCGCCGCCTCGAACTGGGCACGCACCGCCCGCGTGAACTGCTTCGCCTCCTCGGTGCCGATCCCCAAGGCCTCTGCCACCGCATCCAACCGACTCATGCCGTACCCCGATCCGATGGCGCTCTCAGGAGCGCCCTGCCTGGACGCCCTCGATGAACCCGCGGGCGCGCTCGGTGAGGCCGGCCCAGTCGCCGCCGGCGATGAGCTTGGCGTTCACCAGACTCGAGCCCACTCCGACGCAGGCGGCGCCGGCGCGCATGTAGGCCGAGACGTTGTCCAGCTCGACGCCGCCCACCGGCGCGAGCTTGACGTGGGGCAGCGGCGCCAACACGGCCTTGATATAGTCGGGGCCGAAGGCGCTACACGGGAACACCTTGACGACATCGGCGCCCAAGTCCCACGCCTGCATGATCTCGGTGGGGGTGAGCGCGCCCGGCATGGCGGGAACGCTGTAGCGGTTGCAGAGGGTGATGACTTTGGGGTTCAGGTTGGGCGCCACCACGAACCGTGCGCCCGCCAGGATGGCGGCCCGCGCCGTCTCGGCGTCCAGCACCGTGCCGGCGCCAAAGATGACGTCGTCGCCAAACCGCTCGGTCACCTTGCCAAGCACCTCCAACGCCCCAGGCGTCGTCATGGTAAATTCGATGTAACGCACACCGCCCTCGGCGATAGCCTCCGCCACCCGCGTCAGGCTCTCGGACGAATTCAGGCGAACGATGGCCACCACGCCCGTGTCCACCATCCCCTTGAGCATGTCAATCTTGTCCACGAATACCTCCCGTATGCATGTTTCGCGATGTCGGGTCAGCGGGGATCGCGAGCCCGCCGCGCCTGGGCCTCCCCATCCCGAGCTAGGGCATACTAGCACGTCGCCCCCGTTGGCGCAAGCATGCAGGGACGCGTGGATGGCGCATTGGGCGCCCCCCCGGCGGCCACCCGCGGCCAAGGCCGGCGGCCGGGCGGCTCAGCGTACTGGGCTCAAAAGCGCGCCAAGGCGCGCTGCACAGGCGTCCGGCTGGAGCCCGCCTCGGCGGGCTTGATGGCCTAGACGGGCCGTTTACGGCTCGGCGGCATCAGCGTGTGGTCGCCTGGCCCGCGGCCCGCGACGGCCCGAGCACGGGGGATGCTTCACACGGATTTCACGCCCCGGCGCTGGCGTGACGGCCCGAGGGGTCGATAGAGAAGACAGGCGCGCTGAGCGTCCTATCCGCGCGAAGGGCTCGTCCCACCCAAGGGCAAACGCCGGGGGTTCATGATGCTAGGACTGGCTATCCTCATGGTCACGCTGCTGGCCTTTCCGCTGTGGTGCATGGCCGGATCGTCGGGCGTTGGAGCGACCGATCGCGACGCCCCCGATGCGCGCGACGACATCGGCCTCTGACGGCGCGAGACGATCGCTCCACGACACCACGGCGCCCCGAGCCGTCGGCGAGGCCGAGCGCCGGCGATTCGCTCTGAACCAATTCACGCCACATCGCCCCCTTGCGTGTATCTGGCGCCTCTCCTTAACCCCTTTTTTACAGAGCCTACCTGTAGCGTCCGGCCGTCGTGACGATACCGGTAGTGTGAGGGCCGAGAGCGGGCCGTTGCGCCGCCCCCTCGGGCGGCCGGACGCCCGTTGTGCGAAGGAGTTGTGCCATGGTGTTAGCCGCCATCGTCCTGTGGCTGTTGTTCGCCTTTGTCTTCTGGTGCATGATGGCCGGGGCAACGCGTGGGGACATGCAGCTGGAGGCCGCGCTCGACCGTGCCAAGGCCGATCGCGCGGAAAAGTGCGCCCCTGTCGAGAAACCCAGTGACAAGGAGCAACTCTCGACCGCCGCCTGACGCGGCGCCGCGCACAGCCCCGGCCCCTCGCCCCGCAGGCCGGGGTACCGACTGGGGGGTGAGGGAGGATCCGTCGCGAAGCGAGCCGGTTCCCCCCGCCATCCGCTGCGCCACTCTCTCGGAGCGATGCCGCCCCTCCGGCGCTGCATCGACGTTGCTCTGCCGCTCCCCCCGTTACGTGCATTTCCCTGGTCACGACTGTTGTTCTCTGGAACGCGTTGCCGCTGCTTCTGCTGCCGCCGACGCGATTTTGACGTTGCCGGGAGATGATGGTATCATAGCATCGTCCGTGGGATAGAGGGTCGCATAGGTGCCCCCATCGCCCGCCGCGGGACCGTGGCCGGGGAGGGGGTTCTTGTGTGCTTATGTCTGGATCGGCGTCGGTGAGGGCACAACGCACGGTGGGAAGGAGAGCAGACCATGCGCATTGGCATCGATGCCCGAATCACGCACTATCGCCACGCGGGCATCAGCCAGTACGTTCTCCAGCTCATCGAGGGGCTGGCGCGCTGCGAGACTGACGACGAGTTTGTCATCCTCCAGCACTTTCGGAGCCGGGAGCCGATCCTGGAGCGCCCGAACTTTACCGTACGCCGCCTCTTTACCCCCAGCCACCACCGCTTGGAGCAACTCACTCTACCCATCGAGATCTCGGCGCGGGGGCTCGACGTCCTGCACAGCCCCGATTTCATCCCGCCCTTTCGCACCAGCACCCGCTCGGTCATCACCATCCATGACCTGGTGTTCATGCTCTACCCGCACTTTTTGACCAAGGAATCGGCGCGCTACTACGGGCAGATCGACCAGGCGGTGCGGCGGGCCGATGCCATCATCGCCGTCTCCAAGGCCACCAAGATGGACGTGATGCGACTGCTGGGCGTGCCGGAGCACAAGATCACCGTCATCTATGAGGCGGCCAGCCCCATCTTTCGCCCCTTGAACGTGCCCGACATCAAGGAGCGGGTGCGGGCGCGGTTCGGCATACCCGGCGATTTCATCCTCTTTGTGAGCACCATCGAGCCGCGCAAGAACGTGCCGATGCTCTTGCGGGCCTTCCGCCAGCTCCTCGATAGCTATCACCCGGCGGTCAAGCTGGTGTTAGCGGGGGAGAGGGGCTGGCTCTTTGACGAGGTGTTCACCCTGGTGCGTGAACTCGACCTGGTGAACGATTGCGTCTTTCTGGGGCGCGTGTCCAGCGAGGAGCTACTGTGGCTCTACAATGCCGCCCAGGTACTGGTCGCGCCGTCGATCTATGAGGGCTTTGGCCTGACACCCCTGGAGGCGATGGCCTGCGGCACCCCCGTGATCGTCTCCAACGTCTCGTCGCTCCCCGAGGTGGTGGCCGACGCAGGGCTCAAGGTGGACCCCAACGAGGCGGAAGAGCTGACGGTTGCCATCTGGCGCGCGCTGAGCGATTGCGAGCTGCGGGCCAGCCTGCGCGAGAAAGGGCTCAAGCGCGCGGCCGTCTTTTCCTGGGACAAGGCGGCCCGCGAAACACTTGCCCTCTACCACAGCTTGCGCTAAGCGCAGGCGGGAGGCGCCGATGCCAACCACTACGCCGCGCATCCTGTTCCTGACCCCCCAGCTTCCCTACCCGCCCGAACAGGGCGCCGCCCTGCGCAACTATTCCCTCATCCGTCAGGTGGCCCGGCGCCATGCCGTGAGCCTGCTCACCTTTGCACCGCACGGGCCGGCCTCGGACGATCCCCTGTTGTCGTTATGTCACGTCCTACACACCGTGCCCCCGCCCGAGCGCTCGCGCCGAGACCGTGTTCACACGCTGGCGCTGACGCGCCTCCCCGACATGGCCGAGCGCCTGCAGAGCGTCCCTTTTGCCGAAGCCCTGCGCGACCTGGTGACGCGGGAGCAGTTCGACGTGCTGCAGGTGGAGGGGATCGAGATGGCGCCCTACGCCCACCTCGTGCGCGGCTGGCTCGGTGACCGCTCGCCGGCGCTGGTGTTCGACGATCACAACGCCGAGTATGTGCTGCAGCGGCGCGCCTGTCTGGCCGACGTCCGACGTCCGACGCGATGGCCAGTCGCCGCCTATTCCCTCGCCCAGTGGCGGCGACTGGCGCGCTTTGAGCGCGCCTTCTGCCGCGAGGCGGAGGTGGTGGTGGCCGTGTCCGAGGCCGACGCAGGGGCGCTGCGCCAGCTGGACCCCTCACTGGAGCCGCTGGTGGTTCCGAACGGCGTGGACACGGAGCGCTACCACCCCGGCCTCCCCGATGATGTCCCGCTACAGCACCCGGCAGTGGTCTTTACCGGCAAGATGGACTATCGGCCCAACGTCGACGCCATGCTGTGGTTCCACGGCCGCGTCTGGCCGCTGGTGCGGCGGGCAGCCCCCGACGCGCGTTTGTACGTGGTGGGCAAGAGCCCCCACCCACGCCTGGCGCCGCTCTCTCACGATCCCAGCGTCACCGTGACCGGCTGGGTGCCCGAGGTGCTCCCCTACCTGGGGGGCGCCGACGTGGTGGTCGCGCCCATGCGCACCGGCGGGGGGACCCAGCTCAAGGTCTTGGAGGCGATGGCGACGGGGCGCCCGCTGGTCACCACGACGTTCGGCGCTGAGGGGGTCGGCCTGACGCCTGGGCGCCATGCACTGGTGGAGGATGAGCCGGGGGGGATGGCGCGCGCCATCGCGACCCTGTTGACCGATGCGAACGCGGGGAGAGCCCTGGGCGCCGCGGGGCGCGAACTCGTCGTGGAGCGTTTCGATTGGAGCGTGGTGGCGCAGCGCCTCGAGGAGGTGTACGCCGCTCTCTAGCGGCGGGCGCTTGCGGCGAGGGGAACGCCGCAGACCAAGGTCTGGCGCGAAGAGAGCCAAGTCGGCCTGCGCCGACTGCGGAGGGGACCGGCCAGCGCGCAGCGGGCCGCACGCCGTG
>JAXGNH010000010.1:0-231930 GCA_040768165.1 Anaerolineae bacterium | reverse complement strand
CGGTGCAGGGCGCCGGCGCGTATCTGGGTAAAGTCGGTGACCATGGCGCCGAACTCGGCGCGGTGCTCGATGCGGCCGACGAGGTTATAGTAGGTGGGGTTGTCCTCCACCACTACCGGTGCGCACTCGCCCAGGCACACCTCGGCCAGCACATTCACCTTGTAGTGGTCGATCCAGTGGTCCGTCCCCTGGGGCACGGGGAAGGGGAGCCGGGACTGCTCTCCGTCGGGCACAAAGCGCGCGGCATTGTCCACCACATCCGTGCGCACCGCCTGCAGGTACTCGACCACCCGCGGGCAGTCGGCAAAGCTCTCGCGGATCTCGGCCATCAACTGGTCGACGACAAAGCCGGCGATCTCGTGGGTGATGTCGTCGAGCGACTGCTTGCCCGTGCGATCTAGCTCGCGCGTGCGCCGCATGGCGTTGTCGAACTGCTCCTGCAGCTCGGCGCGGTGCGACTCGAAGCGCTTTTTCTCCTCGGGGTCGAGCTTGTCATACTCTTCGGCCGACAGCACCTGTCCCTCCCGCATGGGAGAGATGGCCAGGCCGGTCTGGGAGCGGATGAGGGCAAAGCCGCGCTCGTTCAGATACTGCTCCAGCGCCTCGAGCATCTCACGCTGCCGCTGCTGCAAGTCCAGGACGATCTCGCGACGCCGCTGCTCGAAGTACTCTCCCTCGAAGGCGCGCGGTATCTCGCGCTGGAGCTGCTGCACCAGGGCATCCATCTGGCGGCTCAGTTGGATGGCCCGGCCGGCCGGCACGCGGATGGCGTGGGGCCGCCGGGGATCCTCAAAGTTATAGACGTAGCACCACTCGCCGGGACCGGGGCGGTCCTGGGCGCGCTCGTTGAGGAACCGACGCACGGCGGTGGTGCGCCCCGAGCCCGCCGCACCCATGGCATAGATGTTGTAGCCGTCCCCGGGCATGTCGATGCCAAAGTCGATGGCGCGCACCGCCCGTTCCTGGCCGATGACGTGCCCCAGGGGCTCCAGGTCGGCGGTGGTGGTGAAGCGGAACAGGCCGGGATCTGTGGTACGGCGCAGCCGATCGACGGGCAGCCCCAAGTAGTGGTCGCTCACAGTTCACACCTCGCGTCAGGTATGTGTTGTACTAGACAGGTGGGATCCAGCGACGAGCCACGGCTCGCCGCCGGTGTTCGCAGAGAACAGCAGCCGAGAAGGCAAGCGCCAGGCTCGGCAGGTGCCGCATTGTAGCATCGTCACCCGGGAGGGTCAACGCATCGCCACGCGCTGCTTAAGGGTACCGCGAGAGATGTAGCTGGTGCGCGCGTAGACGCTTGACCCACTCGCTTCTTGCCGCTACAATGGATCGGCGAATGTCGCCAATACGAGAGGAGCTGTCAACGCGATGAGCACTTCCGACAACCCGATTCACGACATCCTGCGCACCGCTATCCAGCGCGAGATCGACGCATACACCCTATACACCAACGCCGCCAAGATGATCGATACGCCGCACGCCCAGGACATCCTGAAGGACCTCGCAGCCCAGGAGGTGGGGCACCGCAACAAGCTCGAGGCGCTGCTCAAGGGCAACGTCTTCCGGGTCATCTCCAAGGGGCAACAGCAGCAGGTGGTCGATTTAAAGATCACGGATTACCTCGTCGAAGAGCCCCTGTCGCCCGACTCTGACTTTCAGGACATCCTCATCGTGGCGGGCAAGCGCGAGAGCGCCAGCCACAGCCTTTACGCCTCACTGGCCAAGGTGAGCGAGGACGAGGACACCACCAAGCTGTTCGATTACCTGGCCAATGAGGAGCTGACGCACAAGCATCGCGTCGAGTCGCTCTACGACGAGATCGTCTACAAGGAGAACTAGGCGGCGCGGGGCGGCAACACCCCGGCCATCGCTCACACCGACCGCGTGAAGGAGTGGCCCGCAATGACCAAGTGGGAATGCCTCGTGTGTGGATACGTCTATGACCCCGCCGTTGGCGACCCGGACAACGGCGTCGCCCCAGGTACCGCGTTCGAGGACATCCCGGACGACTGGGTCTGCCCCGAGTGTGGGGCGGCCAAAGATATGTTCGAAGAGCTGCAGAGCTGACACCCTGACACCGACGCATATGGTCTCTCGAGCGGCCGCCGGTGGGGCGGCGCCCCACCGGTGATCGCTCGAGACCTTAACAACCCCTAGGGATCAACACGGCCCCCGTCCCCCGCTCTCGTTACACACCGCCGTGGACAGTCCAACGCCACTCTAGATGGCAGCTTGTGAGGAGGTACGATGAAGCTGGTCATCATCGGAAATGGCGTCGCCGGAGTGACCACCGCGCGCTATGTGACGGACCGCGACCCGTCCATCGAGGTCGCGCTCTACTCCGACGAGAGCTACCCCTACTACCCTAGACCAAGACTCATCGATTTGATCGCCGGTGATGCGTCACCTGACGCGATCTCTTTCTACCCAAACGACTGGTATGCCAAGCGTGGCATCGACCTGCACCTCGGCCGCTGCGGCGTGGCGCTCGACCCTGACGCCCATCGCGTGACGATGGACGACGGCGAGGTCGTGGACTATGGCCTGCTGCTCCTCGCCAATGGGGCGCACGCCTGGGTCCCGCCGATCGCCGGAGCAGGCATCGACGGCGTCTTTACGCTGCGGTCGATGGAGGACGCCCTGGCGATTCGCGAGCACGCTCGCTCCAGCCGCCACGTAGTGGTGCTGGGAGGCGGGTTGCTCGGGCTCGACCTGGCCCACGCCATCCATGCCCATCAGGAGCGGGTGACCGTGGTGGAGTTGCTGCCGCGGCTGCTCCCGCGCCAGCTGGACGAGGAGGGCGCCGGGGTGCTCCAGAGCATCATCCAACACGGTGGCGTCCACATCCTCACCGGTAAAACGTGCACCCTCATCGAGGGGGAGGGCTCCGTCCGGCGCGTCCACCTCAAGAGCGGCGAGGTGATCGAGACCGATATGGTCATCGTCTCAGCGGGCGTCCGGCCGAACCTGGAGTTGGCCCAGTCGGGCGGGCTCACCTGCAACAAGGGCGTGGTGGTCGACGAGCGACTGCGCACCAGCCATCCCGACGTCCTGGCGGTGGGTGACGTGGCCGAGTTCAACGAGCGCGTGTGGGGCATCATCCCGGCGGCCCTGGCACAGGCGCGGGTTGCCGCGGCCCAAATCGCCGGCGACGCCGGCGTGCTGTACCGCGACATCGTGCCGAGCACCACGCTCAAGGTCACCGGCATCGACGTGACCTCCGTCGGCGAGGCGATCCCGGAGCACGATGGCAGCGTCACGGAGGTGCGTCGCTCCGAGCCGGACGCGGGGATCTATGAAAAACTCGTGGTGCGCGACGGGCAGGTCGTAGGGGCAATCTTTGTCGGCGACCGCTCGAATGTCGGCGCGGTGGGTCAACTGATGGCGCGCAAGGTAGACGTATCGCCCTACCTCGACACCATCCTGAAGAAAGGGTTCGACATCCGGAGCCTGCTATAGGGCTTGGAGCCCGCTGTACGGCTCCCGTCATCGTGGCACGCGGAGGCTCACGATCGTTGTAGCTTTCCCCGGCCATGAAGCATCATCTCCACCAGGGGGTACACATGACTGAATCGATCATCGAACTGCTTCGCAAGGACATGCGCGGCGAACACCAGGCCATCATCCAGTACCTGCGGCACGCCTACGCCATGGGAGAGGGCGAGGTCGCCTGCGAGGTAGAGGCCATTGCCCGAGAAGAGATGCGCCACCTCGATTGGCTGGCCGACCTCATCGTCGAGTTGGGCGGCGACCCCACCATGGAGCGCGATCCGGTGGACATGAGCCCGGGGGCCCCGGCCGAGCAGCTCCTCAAGGACGTCGACCTGGAACAGGTGGCCATCGACCAGTACCGCGCCCACATCGACACCATCGACCACCCAAAGGTGCGACGCATCCTGTCGCGCATCCTGCACGACGAGTTGGTGCACAAGGGCCAATTCGGCGACCTGGCCGAGGAGGCGGGCGCCGAGCACGCCGCCGAGGCGGAGGAGGCTGAGCGCACCGAGCCGGAGGCGGGGCCCGCCCCGCGCACCGCCGCCATCCTGGGTCACGGGATTCGCCACGAGTATACCGTGGTCCTGCAGTACCTGTACCATTCGTTCGTCAGCCCCGACAAAGAGATCGCCGAGGAGCTGTCGAACGCCGCCATCAACGAGATGCAGCACATGGGCTGGCTGTCCGAGGAGGTGGCCGAGGGGGGCGGCGACCCCGACATGAGCCATGGCGACCTGGTGCTCACCCGCGACCACCGCGAGATGCTCGAGGCCAACATCGCCGTGGAGCGTGAGGTAACTCACGACTATACGGAGCAGATCCCCGAGTTGGACGACCCGGGGCTCCAGAGCCTACTGGAGCGCATCCGCGACCACGAGATTCACCATGTACAGGCGTTCCAGGAGCTGCTGGAGGAGGTGACGGAGGAAGAGTCGGGCGAGGAGCCGGCACCCCCCAATGAGGCGCCCGAGGCGCCGCGAGAGGCCGCGCCCCGCAGGGCGCCTTCCGTGGGCAGCCTGAAGGGCTAGTGACGCCACACCACACACGCAGTGGAGAGGAGAGACCATGAGCGACTATTTGATGCGTGAGGACGCCCCGATCACCGAGGAGGTCTGGGCAGCCATCGATGAGATGGTCATCTCGGTAGTGAAAAAGATCCTGGTGGGCCGCCGGGTCCTCGACCTCGTCGGGCCGGTGGGCTGGGGCGTTGAGGTGGCCCCCCTGTTCGCCTTTACCGAGCAGGACGGCGCCGCCATCGCCACGCCCACCACCGAGTACGTGCGCCTCGAAGAGATCGCCGAAGAGTTCATGCTGCGGGCCAGGCAGATCGCCATCTCGCGGCAGACCCCGTACGGCCTGGACCTGGGCGCAGCGGCCATCGCCGCGACCAAGCTCGCCAAGACCGAGGATCGCATGATCATCGGCGGGCTGGCCAGCCTCGCCGAATGCTCCGGCGCCTTGGGCGACTGGGACACGCTCGGCGGGCCGTTCCGCGCCGTCGCCGATGCCGTCGCGCAGCTGCGCGCCACCGGCTTTGATGGGCCGTTCGCGGCCATCATGAGCCCGGCCATGTACGCCCGCCTCGCCAGCCTGTTCATGCACGGCCGGCGTGAGCTAGCGCTGGTCGAGTCGATCCTGGCGGACGGCATCTTCCAGAGCACCGACCCCGCCGTGGCCGACCAGGTGCTGGTGCTCAGCCCCCAGCCGTGGAACATGGATCTGGTGGTCGGCCAAGACGTGACGACGGCCTGGCTGGGCAACGTGGGGCTCGATCAGCACTTCCGCGTCTTTGAGACGCTGATCCTGCGCCTCAAGCGGCCCGGCGCCGTCTGTGTGCTCAGATAGAGTGGTCAGTTGTCAGTGGTCAGTGATCGGTTGGCTGTTGGCGATTGGCTGTTAGCCCTCGGCCGCTATGGCTGCCGACGGTGAGAGGCCAATGGCCAACAGCCAATAGCCACGAGCACGTGGCTCACCGGCCTCTGATAACTGCGCACCACCAAAGGAGTTGGGACATATGCCAGCTAACGATGTATCGATTCGCATCGGCGGTGAGGCCGGCCAGGGGGTCGAGTCCAGCGGCACGGGGTTCTCCGAGGCGCTGACGCGCGGCGGCCTGCACGTCTTCGCCGAGGCCAACTATCGCTCGCGTATCCGCGGCGGCCATAACTTTTTCACCGTGCGCGCCCGCTCCGAGCCCGCCTATGCCGTGCGCGACAAGATCCAGGTGCTCATCGCCCTGACGGGCGAGACGGTGGGGCTGCATGCCGACGCGCTGGAGCCCGGGAGCGCCGTGATCGTCGACCCCCAGATCACCTTTGACGAGGACGTCCTTCAGGGTAGGGACGTGCGGTTGTTGCGCCCCCCGCTCCTCGAGATCGCCGAGCAAGAGGGCAACCGCATCATGAGCAACACCGGCGCCCTGGCCTACGTAGCCGGGTTGATCGGGCTGCCGTTGGACAACATCGTGCGGGTGATCGAAAAGAACTTTTCCAAGAAGAGCATGCGGGTGGTGGAGCAGAACACCCGGGTGGCTCAGCGCAGCTACGATCAGGCTAAGCAGGACGTGCAGGACGGCTTTCCCTGGCAGTTGCAGCCCCAGAGCCTCCCCCCGCGCATGACCATCACCGGCAACTCGGCGTTTGCGATGGGCGCACTCATGGCGGGGTGCAAGTTCGTGTCGGCCTACCCCATGACGCCCGCCACCACGGTGCTCGAGTACCTATCGCTCCACGGCCGAGAGTGGGGCGTCGTCGCCCGCCAGGCCGAGGACGAGATCGCGGCGGCCAACATGGTCATCGGCGCCGCCCACGCCGGCGTGCGCGCCCTGGTGCCCACCTCGGGCGGCGGCTACGACCTGATGACCGAGGCGTTCAGCCTCGTCGGCATGACGGAGACGCCCGTGGTGGCCTACCTCGGCCAGCGCCCCGGCCCCGCCACCGGCCTCCCCACCCGCACCAGCCAGGGCGACCTCTTCCTGGCGCTGCGATCGTCGCACGGCGAGTTCGGCCGCATCGTGCTGGCGCCCCACACGCCCGAGGAGGCGTTCCTGTGCGCCGGGCGGGCCTTTAACCTGGCGGAAAAGTACCAGACCCTCGTGGTGGTGCTCTTTGACGAGTACCTCGCCACCTCGGTGCGTTCGGCGGATGTAGAATATTTCATGCTCGACCGCATCCCCATCGAGCGCGGCAAGCTGCTGAGCGCCGAGGACCTCGAGCGACTCGACGGCTACAAGCGCTTTGCCATCACCGAGGACGGCATCTCGCCCCGGGCGCTCCCCGGGATGAGCCCCAAGGCGGTGTACCTCACCACGGGCGACGAGCACACCGAGGAGGGCCACATCACCGAGGACGCCGGCATCTCGGCGGCCATGCTCGACAAGCGCCTGCGCAAGGAGGAGGTGGCGCGCTCTGACATGCGCCCGCCCTACCGCTACGGCCCCGCTTCGGCCGACGTCACCTTTATCGGGTGGGGTTCGACCTACGGCGCCATCCGCGAGGCAGTGGACCTCCACAACGCCGGCGGTGGGTCGGCCAACATGGTGCATTTCGTCGACCTCTGGCCTTTCCCCCGGGAGCACACCCGCGAGGCGCTGGGCAACGCGCGCCGGCTGGTGAGCGTCGAGGGGAACGCGCGCGGCCAGTTCGCCTATCTGCTCCATGCCGAGACCGGTATACGGGTGGACCAACAGATCCTCAAGTATGACGGCCGTGGCTTCACGCCCGACTACATACTGGGTCGCCTGGAGGTCAAGTGAGATGGCAACGGTTCAAGATTACTCCAACAACGTGCGCCCCACCTGGTGCCCGGGGTGCGGCGACTATGCGATCTGGAACGCGCTCAAGCGGGCGTTAGCGGGCGCCGGCCTGGAGCCCCACCAGGTCATCATGGTGACGGGCATCGGGCAGGGGTCCAAGACCCCCGACTATATGAATATCACCGGCTTTAACGGGCTGCACGGGCGCCCGCTGCCGGTGGCCGCCGGCATCAAGCTCGCCAACCACGACCTAAAGGTGGTGGTGGTCCACGGCGACGGCGACGGCTACTCGGAGGGCGGCAACCACTTTTTGCACGCCGTGCGACGCAACATCAGCATGGTCGACATCGTGCAGAACAACCACGTGTACGCACTGACCAAGGGGCAGGCCTCGCCCACCACCTCCAAGGGGATCAAGACGAGCACCTCGCCCGTGGGCGTGATGGACGTGCCCATCAACCCCCTCACCCTGGCGCTCTCGCAGGGGGCTACCTTTGTGGCGCGCAGCTACTCGCCGAACATCAACCATATGATGGAGATGATCACGGCGGCGCTGAACCACCGCGGCTATGCTCTGCTGGATATCCAGCAAGTGTGCGTCACGTACAACCCGGCCATGGGCAACGAGTGGTACCGCGAGCACGTGTATGATCTCGCCGAGCAGGGCCACGACCCGAGCGACATGGAGGCGGCCATGACCCGGGCCATCGAGTTCCCGGGCGGCGAGCGCATCCCTGTGGGCGTCTTTTACCAGGACGAGACGGTCCCATCCTACGAGGAGCAGCTCTCGGTGCTCGAGACGGGGCCGCTGGTACACCAGCCCCTTCGCACCCATCCCGAGGAGGATTACCTCCAGCTCCTGGAGGAGTTCATGACGGACCCGATCCAGCGATGATAGGGTATGCGTTGTGGTTATCTGACTCGGGTTTCAGGTGACAGGTTACAGGTAACACGCCGGAGCGGCGTGCTTTCCGATAGCCTGTGACCTGCAACCTGTAACCTGCAACGATTGGCTGCCGTATGCGCCCTGAGAGGCGGACGATGGAAGTAACTGTCTATACCACACCAACTTGACCCTACTGCCGCCAGGTGAAAGAGTATCTTTCACGACGTTCGGTTCCTTTCCGCGAGGTGGACGTGGCGGCCAACCGCGACGCGGCCATGGAAATGGTGCGCGTCAGCGGCCAGCAAGGCGTACCCGTTACGGTCATCGACGGCAAGGCCGTGGTAGGGTTCGACCGGCCGCGGCTCGATCAGCTCCTGGAGTGGGCGCAGCGTCCCCGTCTGGGCGCCGCCGTCGCCGACGCCGCCGAGATGGCCGCCAAAGGGCGGACCGCCGCGACGGAGGGGGCCTACATCGGCCGCATCACGCCCGGCGGCGCCGCGGCGCGCGCCGGCCTGCAGGCAGGCGACGTCATCACGGCCATCGCTCGGCAGCCGATCCGCGGCGCGGCAGCCGTGGAGCGCGTGGTCGCCCGCGTGCGCCCCGGGCAATCCGTGCCGCTCACCTATGTGCGCGAGGGCAGGAAACAGGAGACTACCATCCAGTTCTAGCACTGGACCACGCCGGACACTACACCGGCACCCCACGAGGAGGCAACCGATGACGGACGAGTCGAGCCTGAAGGCCCTCAGCCAGGCGCTCAAGCTGGAACAGGAGGGACGCGCCTTTTACCTGCAGGCGGCGGAGGAGACGCTGGACGAGAAGGGCAAGCGCACGTTCCTATCGCTGGCGGCTGATGAGGAGCGCCACGCCGAGATGGTGCAGCGCCAGCTCCACGAAATCGGGGGGGGCGGCAGCTACGCCCTACTCCCGGACATCGACGCCACCGACATCGACCTGGACGGCAAGCTCTTTCCGCCAGAGCGCGCGCAGGTGGAGGCGCGCATCGGCCGGAACCCGAATGAGCTGGAGGCGCTCCACGTGGCGCTGGAGAACGAGATCCGCAGCTATGACCTGTACCGCGCCGCCGCCAAGGAGACCGAGAGCGCCGCGGGACAGCAGATGTACCGCTGGCTGGCCTCCGCCGAGATGACGCACTTTGACCTGCTGATGAGCAACTATGAGTCGATCGTCTCGCTGGGCGGATGGGTCTAGGATGATGGCGAAGCGGCGGGGCGCCGCCCGTGGGCAGCGCCCGCCACGTTCTGAGCCGCGCGGGGCGCTACGGTTGCGACGCGCGGGCGAGACATGCATAGGAGCCGACACAGCAATGACCGATCACGGAGCACTCGAGATCATCAAGCGCGGTATGCGCACCGAGATCTGGGGCCAGCGCTATTACGCGCAGGCCGCCGCTCGCACCGAGGCGGAGGACGGCAAGCGCGTCTTTCAGAGCCTGATCGACGAGGAGGGCAAACACCTGGAGATCCTGCGCGGCCAGTACGCGGCCCTCTCGGGCAGTCAAGACTGGGTGTCGCTGGAGGAGGCGCGCGCCATGGCCAGCCAGGCCGACCCCACGGCGATCTTTCCCGAGGCCGACGCGGCGGAGCAACTCATCCCGCCCGGGACCTCCGACGAGCAGGCGCTGCAGATGGCCATGGATTTCGAGCGCCGCGGCTACACCCTCTACCAGCAGGAGGCCGAGAGCGCCTCGAGCCCGCAAGCCAAGGCGATGTGGGACTATCTCGCCCAGGCCGAGGACCAGCACTTTACCTTCCTGCAAAAGACGTACGAGTACCTCAGCACCAACGGTGTCTGGTACTTTGACGATCAAGAGTTTCCCATATTCTATAACTGACCGCTCGCGGCAAAGCCTCGCCTAGCCGCGCGGAATCTCGGCCCCATGGGGGCACAGAGGGGACGCCCTTGATCGGCACAATCCTCAACATCGTCACCGTCCTGATCGGGGGCGGACTAGGAGTCCTGCTCGGGCAGCGCCTGCCCGAGCGCATGCGCGAGACCGTGCTGCACGGTCTGGGCCTAGTGACGCTGGTCGTCGGCGTCCACCTCACGCTGGAGACGCAAAACGTCCTCATCGTGCTGGTGAGCGTCCTCATCGGCGCCATACTGGGCGAGTGGTGGGGCATCGACGTGGGGCTGGAGCGCGTCAGCGAGTGGCTGCGGGTCCGCGTGGCGCGGCGCGCCTCCGCCCGTAGCATGGCCCACTTTACCGAGGGGTTTGTTACCGCCAGCCTGGTGTTCTGCGTCGGCCCCATGACGATCCTCGGGTCGATCCAAGATGGACTGACGGGCGACTATTCGCTGCTGGCGATCAAGTCGGTGCTCGACGGGTTCGCGGCGCTGGCCTTTGCCTCGTCGCTGGGCATCGGGGTGCTCTTTTCCGCGCTCACCATCCTGCTGTATCAGGGGGGCCTGACGCTGGCGGCGGGCCTGGCGCAGAACGTCTTTTCCGAGGCGATGATCGCCGAGATGACCGCCACCGGCGGCGTGATGATCCTGGCCATCGGCTTGCTGCTGCTGGATGTGCGGCGCATCCGCGTGGCCAACCTGCTGCCGGCGCTGCTCATCGCGCCGCTGATGGTGGCGGCCTTGGCGTGGCTCGGCATCAGTCTGTAGAGCGGCCCTCGCCGGTGCGGGTCGCTCACCAATCCGGCCTAAAGGGGGAAGCGCCATGCAGTAGAAACAGTTCTTTGAGATGATGATCATCGCCGAGCGCGCACGGCGTGCGGTCTGGAGCAACATCAAGGCGCCGACGAGGAAGAGTTCCGCCGGGAAGCCGCCTCCGGGCAGCAGGCCCGCTGGCAGCAAACCTGAGCAGGAATGAATCGCGCCACCGGAGCCTATGGTACGCCGATTTCGCTGGTCGCGCGCTGATTTCCGCAGATGCTCTGGACACCATTCATCTGCGGAAATCAGCGTACCCCTGTCGTCCCGAACGTAGTGAGGAATGTAATCACAGAGCGAAGGCCCCTCACTTTGGCACCGAAACGGTCCCGTTCCTACTCTCGGTACCACGCAGCGGCTAGGTCCTCCCACCCGGGGTTCATCTGCTCCGCGAGCGCCACCTTTTTCTGTCGCCGCCACGTTTTGATACGCTTCTCCCGCTCAATAGCGTAATCAGCCCGCTCGTGGACCTCATAATAGACGAGGCGCGTTACGACCTTCTTGCTGGTGAACCTAGCGGGGGCTGCTTGCTTGTGTTCGAAAACTCGCCGCTCGAGGTCGCCGGTAACGCCTACGTACAGGACACGAGACCAACTGGCCATGATGTAGACATAGTACTGCTTCATCGTGCTGCCTCGTGCGCTAGACGATTGTTGCGTATAGCCAGTCGTCACACTCAGTGCGTCAAGGTTCCTCACTACGTTCGGAACGACGGGTTGCGCTGGGGTCGCCCGGCGGCGTGGGGGCCTTGTAGAGCGTGCCAAGGCCCCTCACTACGTACGGGACGACGGGTAGGGGGTGGGGCGGCGCCGTAGGCGAGGTGAGCCGTCGAGTGCATCAAGGTTCCTCGCTGCGCTCGAAAGGGACGGAGTTGGGGGCGGCTCGCCGCTTCGTGTCAGGCACTCCCATCAAGTGCGTCAGGGTCCCTCACTACGTTCGGGACGACAGAGAGGAGTACGCTGACACTCCGCAGATGGGGTGGATACCAGTCATCTGCGGAGACCAGCGTTCGATCAGCGGGATCTTGCGTACCATGGGCCTCCCGCTTCGTCAGCCCTTGGTGGGAGGTACTGCTTGAGCTTGGCGGCCAGGTTGCTGATGGGCATGCTCTGCAGCCACACGCGCCCCGGGCCGCGGGGAGTGGCGAGGAAGAGTCCCTCGCCGCCAAGGAAGTGTTCGTGACCCCTTGACGGTGGTGATGTCATAGTCCACCGTCGGCTCGTACAGGGCGATGTGGCCGGGGTCGACGCGCATCATCTCACCCGGCTCCAGGGCGTACTCGCGCACATCCCCGGCGATCTCCAAGAAGACGACGCCCGGCCCCGTGACGCGCTGCAGGATGAACCCCTCGCCGCCAAAGAGCCCCGCGCCGAGCCGTCGGCGGAAGTGAATCTCGATCTGCACGCCCTCCTGGGCCACCATGAAGGCGTCCTTCTGGCAGATGAGGCTCTGCCCCGCCTGCAGATCGAACACCATGATGCGGCCGGGGGACTCGGGGGTGAACGTCACCATCCCCGTCCCGACTGGCAGGTGTAGGTGGTCATGAACAGCGACTCCCCCGCCAGGGTGCGGCTCAGCCCTTGCAGCAGGCCCCCGCGGGTGTTTGTGTTCATGCGCACGTCACCCTTCATCCAAGCCATGCCGCCGCTCTCGGTGAACACGGACTCGCCCGGCTCCAACCAGACGTCGACCGATGGTAGGACGCTGCCGTTTACTTCGTAGCGCATGATGTGCTCCTTTCGAGCCGGTGGATGATGGCCGGTGTTGCCGGGGCTGGCGCCGCGCCACGAATTCAGCGCTCCGGCGTCGTCCCGGCACTCTCTACTACGTACGGCGCCGTGATGAGGTCGCGCACGGCGCGGGCGCGCTTGGGCCCCATGCCGGGGACCCGGCGGAGCGCCTCCTCATCGGCGGCGAACAGAGCCTCCAGCGAGCGGAACCGCTCCAGGAGGGCGTGGGCCGTCTTGGGGCCGATGCCGGGGAGTTCCTCCACCACGTAGCGCTGCTGGAGGTCGGGCGTCGACCCGCGGCGCACGTGGTGACCCGATACCTCGTATCCCAGGCCATACTGCTCGTGGCGCGCCATGGTGGCCAGCAGGAGCGCCGAGTCCTCCGGCCCCTCGGAGCGGAGCACCGTGGCGCCGCTCAGCACGGCGAGGTACGACAGTGCCCCGCGCACGGCGTTGGGATGGAGGTTGTGCCCCTCGTAGAGCCCACCGCCCTCGATGAGGTACACCACGCGCTCAAAGCGCTCCCGCAGGCGCTCGGCCTGCGAAAAGAGTCGCCGGTCGACGATAGAGGCCGCGAAATCGGGGACGGTCTTGCGCTCCACCGCCAGGCGGTCGCTCAGCACGTAATCCGCCACGTCGAGCTGATCGACCAGGATGGTGACCCCCTCGATGTCGGCCAGCTGCTCCAGGATGCTGCCGGCCGCCTCGCGGTGGTCGGCGAGGATCAGCACGTTCGCGTTCGCCCTAGGCACCGCCGCCTCCCCTCGCCAGGATCAGGGCTCGCCCCCGCCGGCGGGATCACGGCCGTTGCTGGGACAGCAGGCGCCGCCACCCTCGCCGCCCTCCCCGCCGTGCGCGCCCTGGTGGTGATGGTAGGACGAGCGCAACTCGGCCGGGAACGTGCGCGTCGCGGCCTCAAAGCGCTCCAGTGCCTCGCCCAGGTCGTCGCGCGCCAGGGCGGCCTCGTCGCGTAGCGCGCCCCTGGTCGCCCGCACCAGGGCATTGAAGCGATCCGTCCATCCCGCCGGGTCTTCCCACTGAAAGCCCTCCAGTGGAGCGCGCGTCATCGTGCGGCGCAGCGCCAGCGAGAGTTCCATCTGTACGCCGCCGGCGGACGGCCAGTTCACAAAGCGGCGAGGATGGTGCGCGGCGCCGGGACCATGCGGCCCCCGCACGGCGAAACCCGCCTCGACGAGCTGCTCTTCCAGTACGGCGCGCAACCGGCGGTTCTTGCCGCCCAGGTGGACGACCGGCTCCTTGCCGGGCACCCCCAGCACGCTGAGCGCCGTACGCGAGCGCTTTAGGAGGGTACGGAGGCGCATCTCGTCGAAGCGCTGTGCCGGCACCCGCAGCGCCGAGTTGTCGCCGGCGCGCATGCCGCGCAGGTCGTAGAGGTTGTGGTCCTCCCCGGCGATAATCATGGCGACCTCGCTGGTCATCGGCTCGATCGCCCCGCCGTGTATGGCGGTGATGGTGACATCGTCACCCAGGTCATGGATGTTGAAGCGATAATCGCGCCCCTGAACGCAGTGGAGCACGAGTTCAGGAAAATCTCGATAGGGTTCAGCCATCACTTACTCCGCATCGATGCTATGATAAGGGAAACGCCGGCACGCGCGTGGTCCCGTCGCCTTCCAGCAGCCAATGGGGCACCCAGGCGAGGCCGAACACCTTGATGTGGATGCCCGAACGGGTCGGGTGTAACTCGGACTCTTCCACGCGCTCGGCCGCACCCGCCCAGCGGGCGCGCACCTCGTCCATCGCCTCGTCCCGCTCGCGCTCCAGTTGGGCGATCTGCTCCTTGAGCTTGGCGATCACCTCTTCCGACTCTTCGACGTCGGCCTTGGCCTTGCTGGTGAGGCGGCGCTTGGTGCTGGCGCCGGACAGCCGTCGCGAGCTGCGGCGCCCCAGCAAGGCGCCAAAGATCGACTCGCCCGCGTTGAGCAGCTCATCGCGCTTGCGCTCCTCATGCTCGGTGATATCGCGCCTCAGTTCGCGCTCCTCGGCATCGAGCTTTGTCTGCAGGCGGTCGAGGTCGCGGGCATAGCGCTTGGCCAGGGCGTCTACCTCGTCGTCCATGCGCCGTTCCGCCTCCTGGCGGCAGCGCGCGCGAAAGGCAGCCTCGTCCTCCCCGGCGGTGGATTCCAGCTTGAACTCGCCGTGCACCCAGATCGGCAGCGAGACCTCGCGATAGATATAGTCCGAGAACGCATCGCGGAACCGCGTGTAGGGGGGCGAATCGGCCATGCCGTCGGCCAAGGGGGCATAGAGCCCTCCCTCGGGCGCCGTGGACTGCACCTCGTCCGCGGCGCGGTCGTCCACCAGGTGGCGGCGCCAATCGACCACGGCGTGGGCGGGGGGCAGGGGCACCAGGCAGGTGACGCGCTCGTCGGCGCCGCGAGCCCGGCCGGCCCCGTTGTAGCGCACGATGGCCGAGCCGAGCAGGTAGGGCTCGTACACCAGCGGCGGCTGCGTCGCGTTCACGGGAAGCCGCAGGCCCGCCTCCTCAGCGGCGCGCTGGGGCGCCAACACGATGGGTAGGTAGTATTGGGGCACCCGCGCGTTCACCGATGGGGGCACGGAAGCGTACCCGCTGGGGATCGCCGGCATGGGCGCCGCCGCCCGCGGCGCCGCGGGCGCCTCGGCAAAGGCCGCCTCCTGCACCTGCGCCTTGACCGGGTGCATCAGCTCCCGCACCTGGCTGCGCGTCAACGGTCCGCGCAGGTATGAAAGCGCCCAGCGCGTGTAGAACAACACGGGCCGTTCCTGGTGCACGTTGTGCAGGACGAACACGCGGGAATCGAGGGAAGAGAGGGTGCGGTCCAGATAGCTCCGGTCCAGCAGCGTGCCCTGCTCCGAGACGACCCCCTCCATCCCCTCCAGCACCCGCGCCTTGTCCCGGTCGGTCTGTAATTTGCCGATGAGCCAGGTGCCGGCATTCGTCAGGCTCTTATAATCGAGGTCGACGGGGTTTTGCGTCGCCAGCACCACGCCGATGCCAAAGGCGCGCGCCATCTTGAACAGCGTCATCAGGGGGCGCTTGCTCGGTGGGTCCGCGGGGTGGGGCGGCATGTAGCCGAACACCTCGTCAAAGTAGAGCAGGCAGCGCAGCGAGGTGGTGCCCGACTGGCGGCGCATCCACGTCACCACCTGCTCCAGGAGCAGGGTGACAAAGAACATGCGCTCGGCGTCGTTCAGGTGGGCGATGTAGAACACCGACACCCGTGGGCGGCCGTCGGGGGTGCGCGTGAGCGAGGCGATGTCCAGCGGCGCTCCCTTGAGCCAGTAGCCAAAGCTTGGCGAGGCGGCCACGGCGTTCAGGCGCATCACCAGGTCCATGCGGTCGCGCTCGGGGTAAAAGCTGTCGATGTCCAGCACGCCCAGGGTGCGAAAAGGCGGGCGCTGGATCGCCTCGATGAGGCGCGCCAGGTCCAGGTCCTCCCCGCGGCGCCAGGCATGCTCGACGATGTGAGACAGGAGGATGTGCTCGCGGCTGCGTACGGGGTCGGCCGAGACGCCCACCAGCCCCAGGAGGGCCGACACGGTGCCGGAGATCAGTTCGCGCAGCGCTTCCTCCTCGTCGTCCCACGAGAGGTCCGGCGCACGCAGGCTCTGCATCACGCTCACAGGGATGCCCGCGTCGCTGCCCGGGGTATAGATGACGAACTCGGCCGACTCTTTGAGCTTGCGGATGCGCTCCGGGCCCTGCCCCCATTCTTTCAGCCCGTTGGCCCAGGTCTGGGCAATGGTCTCCGAGTACTCTTCCACCGTCTGTCCCTTGCGGCGGGCGTCGTCGACGTTGACCCACGGCTGGAACTGGGAGGGAAGCAGGTCGGGAAAGGTCAACAACAGGTTGGTCATGTCCCCCTTGGGGTCGATGACGATGGCCGGCACGCCGTCCAACGCCGCCTCTTCGATGAGGTCGACGCACAGGCCGGTCTTGCCGCTGCCCGTCATGCCGACGCACACGGCATGCGTGGTGAGGTCGCGCGCATCGTAGAGGATCGGTTCGTCCTCGAGCGCTTCGCGCGCGGCGGGATCGTAGCGTCTGCCCAGATAAAAGGCTGCCGCCCGTTCGATGGTTGCCATCGCCTGCTCTCCTGCACGGATACGGTGGTTCGGGCTCGTGGGGGTATTGTAGCGTCGCGACGCGCGGCTGGCAATTAGGCGGTCGGCGATCGCTACGTCCGCAACGTCGCCGCCAGCCGCGTCGTATCGAGCAGCACGTCCAGGGCATCGACGATGTCGTGCACCGCCAGGTCGGCCGCCATGATAGCGCGGGTCGCCGCCCCCTCGGGCCCGATGACCACGATGCCGAGACTCGCCGCCGAGAGCATGAGGGCGTCGTTGTTGCCGTTGCCGATGGCGATGACACCCTCGGCGCCCAGCCCCTCCACATAGTCGCGCTTTTGCTCGTCTTCGTGCTCGCGCTGTACCTGCGTCCAGGCCACGCCGAGTCGGCGCGCGAGATCCGCCACGTTGCCCCGGATATCCGCCGTGAGCAGGTGCACCCCCAGGCTCCCCGCCAAGACGCGCACTCGCTCCGGCACGCCGGGGACGAGTTCGCCGCCCACCGTGAGAGTGCCGTTCACGTCCAACACGAGGTGTCGCCAGGCGAACGCCCCCAAACCCGGAATCAGCAACGATATCACAACAACCTCCTCGTCCCTCTTGACAGCGCCGGTGGCCCGTGGTAGAATGCTGATACCGTAGGGGGGTATCCCATCCCCCTCGGAGGCGCCGCCGCGGCGCGACACTCCCCGGCCGACTCCCGGCACCATGATACTCGCATGGAGGCCCGGTCGCCAGATATGCGCAGGAGAAAGGACGAGCATGAGCGACAAGATCAAGCACGTGACGGATGCCAGCTACCAGGAGGACGTGTTGGATTCCGAGCTTCCGGTAGTCGTCGATTTCTGGGCCCCCTGGTGTGGTCCCTGTCGCATGGTTGCCCCCGTCGTCGAAGAGTTGGCCGAGGCGTACGACGGCAAGATGGTGTTCGCCAAGGTGAACACCGACGAGAACCCCGATATCCCCAGCAAGCTGGGCATTCGCGGCATCCCCACCCTGATCGTGTACATCAAGGGTGAGGAGGTGGACCGGTGGGTCGGGTTCGCGGCCAAGGCGGTCTTGCAGCGCAAGATCAACGCCGTCCTCGCGGAAGCGGAGCTGTGAGCACACGCCCGTCGGCGCGCGAGCGTCTGAGTGTCGCATGGCGCGAGAACTGGCTGACCGTCGTGGTCATTGCCCTGCTCGCCATCGGCTACCTTTCGCTTCGCATGCGCCCATCGGACGTAGGCTCGGCCGAGGAACTCCTCGCGAGCCTGGGAGCCGGCCGGCCCACGGTGATCGCCTTCTACAACAACGCTTGAAGCGCGTGCCTGCTGGCCAAGCCCGTGGTCGACGGGATCGCGAGGGAGATGGAGGATGAGGCGCGGCTGGTGCGCCTCAATACTGCCTCACGCGTCGGGCAACAGATGGCGGCCCACATGGCGGTGCGCGCCGTGCCGACGCTCATTGTGACGGACGGAGTAGGAGAGATCGTCCTGCGCCAGGCGGGAGGGATTCGCAAGGATCCGGTGGTGGCCGCAGTGCGGAACGCCCTGCGGGGGACGAGCGAGACAGCATCGAGGGAGTGAGGAACGCATGCCGATCTACGAGTACCACTGTGAGGAGTGCGGCGCCACATTCGACAAGTTCGTGCGCTCCATGTCGACGCCGGTGGAGGTCGAATGTCCGGAATGCCACAGCCCGCACTGCACAAAGCACTTTAGCACCTTTGGGACGGCCGGCACGGGGAGCCTCTCCCTCAGCGCCGCCTCCTGCTCGCCGAGCGGTGGTTGAGGGCTCCCACCCAGGGGCTAGGTAGCCCCTTTTCAGAGAACGCGGTTAGGAGATAGCGATGTCGCCAGCAGAGAGCGGGCTGCCCGCGGAGGCGCGAGAGGATCTGATCCGGCGGCTGCGCAAGATCGAGGGACAGACGCAGGGCATCCAGCGCATGCTCGCCGACGGGCGCGAATGCCGTGAGGTGCTCAACCAGCTCGCCTCGGTGCGCGCCGCCACCCACCGCGTGAGCCTGGAACTGATGAAGTACTATGCCCTATCCTGCCTGCAGGACCCGGGCTGCGTGGATAATGAGCAGAGCGTGACGGAACTGATCGACATGCTGCTGCGCGTCCCCGCGTGAGCGAATGACGAGAGGTCCGATGGAGATTTTGGGTGTATCGCTGCGCGACCTGGCCCCAATCCTGGTGATCGTGGCGTGGCTCGCGCTCAGCCGCTGGGTGCTCCCGCGCCTCGGCGTGCGCACTTGACTCTCCGGCGCCTGCGATGTGGGGGACCCACATCAAGAGCCGGACGAGACAGGACAGTAGAACACGGATCAACGCGGATTATACGGATTGACGCGGATTAGAGACCAAAAGGGTCCTATCCGTCAAGATCCGCGGAATCCGCGTTGATCCGCGTTCCTTTTCCCCCTCGCGTTGACACGCCCTCTCGCGCCCCCTAGAATGGTTCTCACCGCAATGAGGAGAGTCATCGTGCTCGGACCGCGCCTCGGCGCGCACATGTCGATTGCGGGAGGGCCCGCCAAAGCGCTGGAGCGCGGCCATTCCATCGGGTGTGACGCCATTCAGATCTTTTCTCGGAACGCCAACCGCTGGACGTCCAAGGACCTGACGGACGAGGATGTGGAGGCCTTTGCCGAGGCCAGGGCATCCACCGGCATCTACCCCGTCGTCGCCCACAGCTCGTACCTCATCAACCTGGCCAGCCCCGACGACGCCCTGTGGGCGCGGTCGGTGGAGGCCCTGATCGTCGAACTCGAGCGCTGTCGCCGCCTGGGAGTGCGCCATTACGTCCTGCATCCGGGCGCCCACATGGACGCGGGGGAGGAGGCGGGGATGGAGCGCGTCGCGGCCGGCCTGCGCCGGGCCTTTGAGGCCACAGCCGACGCCGACGTCATGGTGCTCCTCGAGAACACCGCCGGGCAGGGCTCGGCGCTGGGCACGACGTTCGAACAGCTCGCCTGGATGGGCGAGCACGCCGCGCCTTCGGCGCGCGTCGGCGTGTGCTTTGATACCGCCCACGCCCTGGCGGCGGGGCACGAGTTCCGCGACGCCGAGAGCTATGCCGCCATGTGGCGCCAGTTCGACGCCGTCGTCGGCCTCGAGCGCCTGCGCGCCATCCACCTCAACGACGCCAAGCGCGACCTGGGGAGCCACGTCGATCGCCACGAGCACATCGGCCAAGGGTGCGTCGGGCTGGAGGCGTTCCGCTTGCTGGTGAACGACCCCGCCCTGCGCCACGTGCCAATGCTGCTGGAGACCCCCAAAGGGGCGGACATGCGCGAGGACGTGGAGAACCTGGCGCGGTTGCGCGGGCTAATCGCGCGACAGCCCCCTCTTGAAGGTCAGACAGCGGCCATCGGGAGACGATCCGAGCCATAGGGCGGGCCGGCGTGTTCGCCCACGCCGTAATCGTTACCACCTCGTGGGAGTAGGGAGGAACATGAAGGCCTTTCACTACAGCACCGTGCCCGCCGAACCGGCCGAGGGGCTCCCCGGCGCCACCATCCGCTGGGTCCTGGGCAAGAACGTGGGCGCGCCCAACTTTGTGGCGCGCATCATCGAGTTGCAGCCCGGGGCCTCCACCGCCTACCACACGCACAACTGGGAGCACGAGGTGGTGGTGATGGAGGGGGAGGGCGCCGTCCGCGACGCCGCCGGCGAGGCCGCCATCGGCCCCGGAAGCTGCGTATACGTAGAGCCCGACGAGGAGCACCAGTTCATCAACGCCGGCGAGGGTATGCTGCGCTTTGTGTGCGTGATCCCCTACCCTCCAGGGGACTGATCGGCCGGCTGCCGCCGGCGAAAGAGGCATCGCCATGAAGGAAGCCTTGCTCTACGAGCGGCTGGAAGGTGAGCAGGTGCGGTGCCGCCTCTGCGCGCAGGGGTGCCGCATCGATGACGGCCACCTGGGTTTTTGCCAGGTGCGCCGCAACGTCGGCGGCACCCTCTACTCGCTGGTCTATGGCCAGGCGATCTCGCAGGTCGTGGACCCCATCGAGAAAAAGCCGCTGTTCCACTTTTACCCCGGCAGCCAGGCCTACTCCATCGCCACGCCGGGGTGCAACTTTCGCTGCACCTTTTGCCAGAACGCCGATATCTCGCAGATGCCGCGGGACGGCCACGTGCTCCCCGAGACGAAGGACGTGCCCCCGGAGGCGGTGGTGCGCGCCGCCGAGCGCTATGGCTGCCGCAGCATCGCGTACACCTACACCGAGCCCACCATCTATTTCGAGTACGCCTACGACATCTCCAAGCTGGCCGCTGAGGCGGGGATCGCCAACGTGTACGTCACCAACGGCTACATGACGACGGACATGCTCGCCATGGTGACGGCGCCCAGCGGCGCACAGTTGATGGACGCTGCCAACGTCGACCTGAAGGCGTTTCGCGACGCCTTCTATCGGCGCGAGTGCGGCGCGCGCCTGCAGCCGGTGCTGGATAGCCTGGTGTACATGAAGCGGCATGGCGTTTGGCTCGAGGTGACGACGCTCGTCATCCCCGGGCGCAACGATTCCGAGGAAGAGCTGCGCGACATCGCCCGATTTATCGCCGCCGAGTTGGGCACCGACACGCCCTGGCACGTCAGCCGCTTCCACCCGACCTACCGCCTCACGGACGTCCCGCCGACGCCCGTCGCCACGGTGCGCCGTGCGCGCCAGATCGGCCTGGAGGAGGGGTTGCTCTACGTCTACGAGGGCAACGTTGCCTTTGGCGATGGAGAGAGCACCCTCTGCCCCACCTGCAGTCGTCCCGTCATCGAGCGCCGCGGCTTTCTCGTGCTCAGCAACGACACCCGCGACGGCGCCTGCAGCCACTGTGGCGGCACCATCCATGGCGTCGGGTTGTAGCCGAGGCTGGCTTCCATCGTGAGTATGCCCGTATTGAGAGCCTGATGGTACGCTGATTCCGCTGATCGGACGCTGGTGTCCGCCGATTCACCGGATGATCCGCGGAGATCAGCGCGTTGCACCCAAGGCACGATCAGCGTATTACTCGTTTCCATGAACGCTAGGAATCACGCCCTTGCCCCCGCCATGTGCACCCCTCTCAGGGATGCACCCCACAACAAACAGCCGCCGGCGTTTCGCCGGCGGCTGCTGATAACTGACAACTGAGAACTGCTAACTAGTTGTACCGCTCCCAGCGGCCGTCGCTGTAGAGGACGAGGATGCCACGGACGTTGCTGAACAGCATCGTCCCGCCGTTGAACGACTGGGCCGAGCCCTGGAAGCCGCGCTCCTCGGTGGTGGCCCACCCCAGCGTGCTGCGCACGGAGGGATTGTTGCGCCACACCTTGCCGAACCCGCGCTTGGGCTGGAACAGCCCGTACGGCGGCACGATGGAGGAATCCCACTCCTGCTCGCCCGCGGTCCAGGCGTCGATGAACGACTGCCAGGTACCGTTGTTATAGAACACATAGATGGTATCCGTGTCGTCGCGCCAGAACATGTAGCCGCCCTCGAACGACTCCTCCGCCGACCAGACGCTCACCTCCGCCGCCGTCGGGCAGCCGAGCCGGCTGCTCACGTTGCTGTAGGTGCTCCAAACGCGGCCGAACCCCAGCACCGGCGTGATGGTGCAGCCGGAGGGCGGGGGTGTGGTCCCACCGCCGCCGTCCCTGCGGACGAACTTGACGGCGTCAAACCCCACATAGCGCGTGGCATAGGCCTCGCCGGTATTGTCGCCCAGGTAGACGTACTCGTTGCCGCCACCGCCAAAGTAGAACGTCCCGAGGCTGACCCACTTGTTATAGTAGATGTTCTGGTTGATGACGCGGTCGTCGCGCGTGCCGTTGTGGTACACCTGGTAGGTCGCCTGCTTGGAGCCGAAATAGTTGCTGGCGATGTAGACGTACACCTCCCAGCTGCCGGCCGTGGGCACATAGGGGTGCCACTTGGCCCAGTTGTGCACCTGGGTGCTGCCGTTCCACGTCCAGTTCAGTTGCCCGCCATAGCCCACCGCGCGGCTGTACCAGCTGCCGGCCGGCCCGCCCCAGACGAACCCGGAACTCTTGTTGTCGACAATGATCTCCTGGCTCGAGGCGGGCGGAGGCGTCGTCCCGCCGCCCGACAAATTCCAGTTGACGATGCACACGGCGTTGCCGGTGGCTTCAAAGTACTCCACCTTGACCTGGTGCGTGCCCGCCGACAGATAGATGGAGCCGGTGTGGGTGGTGCGCGACTGCGGCATCCACTTGTCGATCACCAGCACGCCGTCCACCCAGAGGCGCACGCCATCGTCCACCGTGGCGGAAAAGACATAGGTCCCGCTGCTGGAGAAGTTGATGGAGCGGGTCCAGCGCACGGAAAAGTTGTCGCTACTGACGCCCGAGGCGGGCGAGCCCGTGCCCCAATCAAAGTTGATGCTGGAATCGTTACGCACCACCGTGGGGCTGCCGCTCAGCGAGGTGTTGTTATAGTACTCGCCCTGCCACTCGGTGATGGTGCCGCCGCCGCTCCCCGTCTCCCAACGGAGCCGGATGACGGCGTTCCCCTGCCCCTCATAGTACTCGAGGCGGACGCTGTGGTAGCCCGCGCTCAGGTACTTGCTGGCGGAGTAGGTAGTGGCGACCTGCGGCCGCCACTGGTCGATGATGAGCTGATCGTCGACCCACAGCCGCGCGCCATCGTCGGTGGTCACGTAAAAGGTGTACGTGCCCGCCCCGAAATGGATGAAACCGGTCCAGCGCACGGAAAAGTTGTCGCTGTTGACACCGGAGCCCGGCGAACCGCCGCCCCAGTCAAAGTTCACCGTGCTGTCGTCGCGCACCAGCACCGGCGCGCCCGAGAGGGTGGTGTTGTTATAGTACTCCCCCCGGAACGGCCCCGGCGACTGTGCCGAGACGACTGCTGACAGTGGTCCCAGCAGCCCCGCCAGAAGAACCGCGGCCAGCAGACTGATCCGCAGGACGAGGCGTGTGACGCGCCGATATGGTTGATTCCCGATGAGTGCCACGTGACGTCCCCCTTTTGCGACTGGGTTCCGAGTCGGTCGGGTGGCTTGTCGGCCCCTTTGGTTTTCAGAACCCTCTGTCCCCGCCCTTATGCGTTGGATTACTGTCGTCTAGCACCGACTCTTGTGCCCATTATAGCAGGTTTATATGGGCGCCGCAATAGATTGTCCCTGTCCTTTGTGACTATATCCCGTTACGATAGTGTTGGCCTCAACCATTGTCTATCGTTACGTCTACCAGCGCGCCATCCTGCACCGTGGCGCGATAGCGCGCGCCCCCCTCCCCGCTCAAGACCACCACCACGTCTCGCTCCTGACCTGTGCCGGACGCGGCCTGAACGTCCTCGGGGATGAGGCGCACGCCGGGCGCAAGGAATCCCAGGGCGTCGAGGCTCGCCAGTGCCCCCGCCGTCGCCAGGTCGCCGGCGTCCTCATCGGCCCGGGCGCGCCGCAGCACCTCGTGCACCACGGCATAGGGCGTCGGCTCCGTCATCTCCCAGATGACGCTCGACAGCGGTGCTTTGGCGGGCAGCGCGCTCTGGCGCGCGTACCCCTCGCCGTCACGCCGCCAGATGGCGGAGAGGTTGCGATGCAGACAGGCATGGCACTCGGCCACCGCCTCATCCTCGCTCAGAACGATACCGAACGACGTGCCCGTGACGCGCAGCGCTCCCACCCCCTCTCCTTCGAACCGGATCTCGCCGTCCGTCGCGATCCAATCGCGCTTGCCCTGCGGGCTCCACCGCGGCGTCCAGGCGCCCCCCTCGTCGCGACCCAGCAGCACGAACATGGGCTGCACGGAACTCGCCCCGATCACGCCATAGATGAGGCCAAGGTCATCGCCGTCGCGCCGGGCGTCCATCACCAGGTGGCCCGAGGCCACGCACTGCGCGCTTCCCCCCTCCAGCAGGCAGATCTGCAGCGGCGGGAGCTGCGCCACGTACAACTCGTCGTCAAGGCGACGCACCTGCGGCCCGCCGAGATCCAATTGCCAGCCCGCGTCCGCCAGGCGCTCCCCCAGCGCGGCTCCGAGCGCCTCGTCCGGCTCGTCGGCGTGCGCCGCGACAAAGGCGGCGGCCACCGTCGCCAGAGCGTCGGGATCCTCCTGGGCCTGGGCAAAGCGCGCCGGCCAGGGGTCGACGGCCACCCGCACCGAACCCGGGTCGACCATGGGCATCCAGCCGAGCACCACGGCATCGGCCCCCAGGTTCAGGATGCGCCGGTCGCCGCCGTCAGGCCGCACCGCGAACACGTAGGCGTCGTCCCCCTCGCCCCGATGGTAACCGACGATATGGCCACCCTGCGGGTGGTCACCCTCGGGTGTCCAGCCCACGAGGGACGACGAGGCGCCCGCCTCGGCCATCACCAGGTCCACATTCAAGGTATCGGCAGAAGACGCCGCCTTCAACACCCATACGCCCAGGACGCTGGCGTCCTGCGAGCCCCCCTCCACATCCGGCTGCAGCATAAAGGCCACGGCGGCGCCGTCGGGTGACCAGACCGGCGAGACGGGGCGCGTGCCCTCGGGGCAGCGCCAGCCGCGCGACCGGGCATCGCCGCCGAGGTCGTGCAGCCACAGGCCGGGGGCGCCATCCACCGTGCCGTCGGTCACCACTCGACCCAGGTCGGGTGACATGGCGAACGCCTCGCGCTCACCTCCCACCCCCTCCCCGGTCATGGGGTGGACGGCGGCCGTCTCGCCGGTAGTCAGGTCGATGACACGCACCTCACCAAAGGCGCCGTCGCCCCCGCGGGGCACGAGGGCCACGGTACCGCCAAGGGCGTCGACGTAGCGCAGCACCGTCACGCCGGCAACGTCTGGCAGCGCCGCCTGCCCGAGCACCCGCCCATCGTTCGGCGAGAGGGCGCGCAGCTCCACGCGTCGCCCGTGGGTCGGCGCCGACGCGTCGGCGATCCAGGCCACATGGAGCAGCGTGCCCTCCTCCCGACCCCAATACACTTTGGCGAACTCGACCTCGGCGTCCGTCTCGACGCGCAGGCTGGCCTGCTCGCCGCGCACCAGGTCGATCACCTCGATCGCGGGGCCCAGCGCCAGGGCGAGTCGGCCCCCGTCGAACGCCCAGGCATCGTACGGCGGCAAGGTCCCGATCTCGCGCGTCTCGCCGCCCAGGTAACCCGTCTGCAGCAGGCTCGCGCCTCGCATATAGACCAGGCCCAGGTCGTCGACCCCTGCAGCCGGCTCGACCGGCGGGGTGGCGTCGCCCGCGTTGGGGGCGTCGGTGGGCGTCTCGCCTGCGACGACCGTCGGGGCAGCGGATGTGGGCGTCACGGATTCCACGGTGGGGCTCGCTACGGACGTGGCGGCGGGTTCGCCGCTAGCGGTGGGCGGGACGGGTGTCCCGGCGCCCAGATAGGGGGCCGCGGCGCTGCAAGCACACAGCGCGATAGCGAGGGTCAGCCACAGGGCGGCGCGCAGCGCGCCGCGCCGGGCCGTATGCCAGGCCATGGAAGGTTCTCCTCAGGTTGGGTCGTGCGCGAGGCGTGAGACGCGGGGTGCATCCCCGCGCCGGGAGTATACGTCGCGCCGGGCACCACGCAAGGCTATACCCGCCTCACGTGGTGTACAGACGCGCACATCACGGTAAAAGTTCCGTGAATTCCTCTAACGTCATGTCATAGTCCACCAGGAGTCGGCTGAGAAGCAGGGGCTCTCCCGGCACCTGGTAAACGAGGGGGTTCAGCGTCATGGCCGAGGTGTAGCCGTGGGCGACCAGGCCGTCGAGCGTGCGCTGGTCGTAGCTGCCATAGGGGTAACAGAAGGAATCGATTGTGATGCCCAGAGCGTCCTCAAAGAACCCCTTGGACTCGCCCAACTGGCGCGGCAGGTCGGCGTCGCTCGCCTCGCGCAGCGGGGTGTGATCGTAGCCGTGGGTACCGATCCAAAAGCCGGCGTCCACCAGCTCGCGCAGTTGGTCCCAGTCGAGGTAAGCGCGCAGGCCGACGTGATCGGGGGGGATATAGAGCACCGGCCGCAGGAGGGTATCCTTCAAGAGCGGGTACACCACGGAGTGAACCTCCTTGTACCCGTCGTCCATCGAGATCACCAGCGGCTTGGGGGGCAGGGGCTCACCGGCGGTGAGGTAGGCCGCCAGTTGGTCGGGGGAGATGGTGGTCCATCCCTCCGCCAACAGGTAGGCCATCTGCTCCGCAAAGGCTGCGGGGGAGACGGTCCAAGTGCGCTTGGTGGCGCTGGCGCCCTCGTCGAGGTCCTCGATGGCGTGGTACATGAGGATGGGCACAGGCACGCCGCGCCCGCCGACGCTGAAGCGCAGCTCCAGGGGCGCCTCAAGCGGCTCGCCCGCGTTCCCCAGCGGCCCCGCGGCCAGCGTCAGGGCGTGCTCGCCCTCGGCCCACGGCTCGGCGGGGCGGATGACCATGCGCTGCGGCTCGGGCCACTCGACAACGCCCTCCACGGCGGGAGAGAGGGTCAGGGCCTGCGCCACCGCCTCGGGATTCATCGGGCGGTCAAAGGCGATGGTCAACGGCCGGTCGGGCACGAAAGCCTTGTCGCCGTCGATGGGGTAGCTGGCCACCACGCGCACGGGCGGCAGGGGCGTGGGCGTCGGCGCAGCCGTGGGCGTGGCCGACGGCGTCGGGCTAAGGGTCGGCGAGGGCTCGATGGTGGGAGCCGCCGTCGGGGGCGGCGGCTCGGTAGCCGCCTCGGCCGGTGGAACAGCGGCTATGTCGGCGGTCGAACGCGTACATCCAGAGAGGAACGTCACAGCGAAAAGCATCAATAGCAGGAGTGTGCCGCGTCGAAGCATGGAGGCCCCCAGGGCTGGGTTGATTAGTTCTGGATGGCGATGCGCACCGAGGATGGCGGTGGGAAGTTGCCCGACTGGTCCACCACCACCAGCCGCACCCAGTACACGCCGTTCGGCAGTGCGCCGGCATTCAACTGCTCGAGCACACCGCCATGTACCGGCGAGCGGTGCACGTCGTTGATCACGTGCCAGGCGCCCGGTTGCTCGCCCTGGGCGTACTCGACCTTGTAGAACTGGAATTGGCCGTGATCGGCCGTCCCGATGATGTTCACCATGCCCGATACGGTCGCCCCGTTGCCCGGTGAGGTGATGCAGATGTTGGCATCGGCGCACGTCACCGGTGGGGGCGGCGGAGGCGTGTTCGTCGGCGGCGTGCCCTCCGTGGGCGAAGGGGTGGGGGTCACTTCGGGCTTGGGCGTCGTCGCCACGGGCTCTGGCGTCGGTGTACGCGTGGCGATCACCACCGCCGTGGTGGGGGGCACGGGGATGGTCAACGTGGGGGTGGGCTCGACGATGGCGGCGACATCGAGGGTCGGCACCACATAGTACTTGATACCGGTGATGACTACCGCAATACCCAGCATGGCGCCCACGCCCGACATCGCGCGCCCCTCGCGGTGGGCGGCGATCTCTTTTTCGATGGTAAAGACGGTGTTCTGCCTCTGCCGGTGCGCCACCCAGTAGGAACGCACAAAGAACAGGATGACGAGCAGACAGGCCCCGTAGAGCCAGATAGTGTGTTCCTCGATGAGGCTGAGCAGCAGTGCTATCACATTGAGCACGATGGCATGCCTTTGGTCAGGATTGCGACAGGCGCGTCAGGATTCCTTCCACAAGCGCAATCAGGGCCGGGACGGCGCGACGGCCCGCCTCCAGAACCTCTTCGTGGGTCGCCATACCCTGCGCCTTCTCTAGGGCATCGATGGCCACGTTGCTGATGAGCGAGATGCCGAGGACGCGCATGCCGGCATGACGCGCCACCACCACCTCTGGCACGGTGGACATGCCCACAGCGTCGGCGCCGATGGTCCGGAGGAAACGAATCTCGGCGGGGGTCTCATAGCTGGGGCCGGCCACCATGACATAGACGCCGCGCCGCAGGGTGATGCCCTGCTCGCGCGCCACCTCCTCGGCCAGCGTCACCAGGGCCGGGTCATAGGCCGGCGCCATGCTGGGAAAGCGCACGCCGAAATCGGCCTCGTTTGGGCCGCGCAAGGGGTTCTGCCCCGCCATACCCACCAGGTTGATGTGGTCGTTGATGACCATCAAGTCGCCGCTGGCGAACTCGGGATGGATACCGCCGGCGGCGTTCGTGACGATCAGGGCGCCGACCCCGAGGTACTGCATCACGCGGACCGGCAGCGACACCTGGGCGGTGGAATACCCCTCGTAAAAGTGGGTTCGCCCCTGCATCAGGAGCACCCTCACGCCTCCCAGGACCCCGATCACGAGGCGCCCGACGTGGCCGGGCACGGTGGAGGGCACGAAATGCGGGATATCGTCATACGAGATGACATCCGCGTCGGCCACCCGGTCGGCGAGGGCGGATAGCCCCGAGCCCAACACGACTCCGACCTCCGGCTTGTGCCGGGTGTGGGAGCGGATGTACTCGACCGCCTCGATGACTGTCTCACGCGTAACAAGCCCGATCACCGGCTCGATCCCTTTCTCTGGCCCCGATAGCCGATCACGCCCTCAGCAAGGGCTGCCGCCTCGCGTTGCGGGTCGCGGTGAGAGCGCCGGCAACTAGTGCGCCCTGGGGTGAGCCTCGTCGTATACCTCGCGCAGCCGTTCCTGGCTGAGCTGAGTATACACCTGGGTGGTCGAGATGTTGGCGTGGCCCAGGAGCCCCTGCACCTCGCGCACGTCCGCCCCGCCGTTCAGGAGGTGCGTGGCGAAGGAATGGCGCAGCGTGTGGGGCGTCACCGGGGCCTTGATGCCGACCTCTTCGACGTACTTGCGGATGATGAGCCAGAGTCCCTGGCGCGTGAGGCGCCGGCCGCGGTGGTTGAGAAAGAGGGCCGTCTCATCGTCGTCGCGCACCAGCTTGGGCCGCCCCTCGTCGAGGTACTTGGTGAGGCACTCTACCGCGTGGCGGTAGATGGGGATGGTGCGCTCCTTGCCGCGCCCGTTCTTGCTGGCGCAATGCACCACCGAGTTGCCCAGGTCGATGTCGTCGATGTCGAGGTCGACGACCTCGCTCACACGCATACCGGTGGCGTACAGCAGCTCCAGGAGACCGCTGTCCCGTAGGGCCCGTACCGAGTCATGCTTCAGGGGAGCCTTGAGGAGCTTTTCGACGTCCGCCTCCGAGATAGAGGTCGGGAGGTACTTGCGGACCTTGGGTGAGTCGAGCGTGGCACTGGGATCATCGGACAGCCTGCCCTCGCTCACCATGTGGTGGAAGAACGACTTGGTCGCCGCCACCTTGCGAGCCACCGTGGCCGAGGCGTACTCGCGCTCGCCCTTGAGGCAGTTCACATAGGCGACGAGGCAGTTCTTGTCTACATCGTCCCAGCAGGAAACTCCGGCCTGCTCTGATAGGAAATCCGCGAACTGCTCCAGATCGTTGCGGTAGGCCACGATCGTGTTGTTGGAATAGCCTTTCTCCACTTGCAGTGATCTGAGAAAATCGTCGATCTGGTGTCGCATGGCGTGCTCCCTCTCAGATACGTGCCAGCTACGGATGCTGGGCGCTAGCCTTCGCTATTGTACCACCACTTTGCATAAGCTCAAAACGGCACCACCAACTGCCCTAGAGGCCGAGAGCGGCGCGCTGGAACCCTGTGGAACCAATCTGCCGACGCTGCACGTGCCCTACAGCCACAAGAATCCAAGGGACACGCCGCCAGCAGGCCCAACTACCCCCTGCCGGTATACACCATGAGCGCCGCGCGCTGCCCTAGCCCCCGTCCCGCCGCCTCCACAAGACCTCGCAGCGGATCTCGCGTATCCTGGGTTCGCCGCGGAGGCCTTGGGGAGGTGGGAAGAGCATCCTCTGCCGCCCGTGGCGCTGGACAGCCCCCCGGCGGGTAGCTACAATGCGCCCGCTCCGATGGGCGGCATCATCATCCATTATCCTTGCCGCAGGACGCACTCATCCCTTTATCCCCGGAGGAACACCATGGACCTGTTCGAAAAGTGCCGCAGCTTTACCAGAGCGGCCGAGGCGCGCGCCTCAGGGTACTATCCCTACTTTATCCCGCTGGACGACACCGAGGGTACCGAGGTCGTCATCAACGGGAAGCGCATGATCATGATCGGCTCGAACAACTACCTGGGGCTCACCACCCACCCCAAGGTGCGCGAGGCAGCCGTGGAGGCGGTCAAGCGCTACGGCACGAGCTGCACCGGCTCGCGCTTTCTCAACGGCAACCTCGCCTGGCACAACGAACTCGAGCAGGACCTGGCCGATTTTTGCGGCAAGGAGGCCGGGCTGGTGTTCAGCACCGGCATGCAGGTGAACCTCGGCACCATCTCGGCCCTCGTCGGACGTGACGAGGTGGTGATCACCGACCGCGAGGACCACGCCAGCATCGTGGACGGTTGCCGCCTCGCCTTTGGCGAGATGAAGCGCTATCGCCACAACGACATGGCACACCTGGAGCAGACGCTCCAGAGCTGCGACGGGCGCGCGGCGCTGGTGGTCATCGACGGCGTGTTCAGCATGGGCGGCGATATCGCCCCGCTCCCCGAGATCGTGCGCCTGTGCAAGCAGTACGGCGCCCGCCTGATGGTCGATGACGCCCACTCCCTCGGCGTGTTGGCCCACGGCCGCGGCACCGCGGCGCATTTCAGCCTCATCGACGAGGTAGACCTCACCATGGGCACCTTTAGCAAGTCGTTCGCCTCGCTGGGCGGCGTGGTGGTGGGCGACGCCCCGGTGATCGACTATATCAAGCACCATGCCCGGTCGCTCATCTTTAGCGCCAGCATGCCGCCGCCCAACGTGGCTGCGGTGGCCGCCGCCCTCCAGGTGATGAAGGACGAGCCCGAGCGCTGCGACCGCGTCATGGCCATCGGCGAAAAGATGCGCCAGGGATTCCAGTCGATGGGCTACAGCACGGGCTGCAGCGAGACCCCCATCGTCCCCATTTTCATCGGGGAGGAGCAAAAGACGCTCGGGTTCTGGCGGGCGCTGTTCGAGGCCGGCATCTATGTGAACCCCGTGCTGCCGCCGGCGGTCCCGCCCAACCAGTCGCTGCTGCGCACCAGCTACATGGCCACGCATACTGACGCCCAGCTGGACCGCGTGCTCGCCACCTTTGAGACGGTGGGCAAACAGTACGGCATCATCTGAGTTGGTCCGATGGTACGCTGATTTCGCTGATGGAGCGCCGATTTCCGCAGATGCTGTGTATTCGGTCATCAGCGCGAATCAGCGCCCGGTCAGCGGGATCAGCGTACCATGCGTCCATCTAGACGCGTACCACCTCGATCCCCGTAAAGCGGCAGAAGGCGTCCAGGGCGTCGGCCACGTCGCCGTGGATCATGCTGGCGTGGTGCGTGAACCCCTGCTCCGCCAGGACGCGGTAGAGGCGCGAGAGGTCGTTCACCCGCACCCAGGCCCACGAGCCGCGCAGCCGATCCTCCGAGGGGATGATCTCGCCGCGCGTGATGAGCATCTTGAAGGCGCCGTCGTACTCGACGAGACGCGAGAGGGTCACCGGCCCCGGGTGGAGTTGGAATTCGGCGGCGCCCTGCGCCTTGTCGGGCCCCACCACCTGGCTCATGATCGCCTGCTCGCGCACCACCACCGGCGTGGCCCCGTCCGCCAGGGCGGCGGGCGCATTGCCGCAGTGCCACGCCAAAAAGACATCGTCCATCTGCTGATGCTGGATGGTCCAGTCGACAAAGTGGGGCACGGTGGTCTCCAATGCCGCCCGGTACTGCGTTAGCATCGTGAGGGCGCCGAGCACGTCGACCTCGCAGGCCACCATCATCCCCTTGCCGGTGAGACGCCCCAGCGTGGAGCAGGCGCAGATGCCATAGCGCTCTTGGATCTCGTTCCAACACGAGACGGCCATGGTTGACAGGTCGCGCTCTTGAAAGTAGCGCTGCAGCACGAGTTCCAGCCGCGCCATCTTGGCAACGGCCGCCTCGCTACAGGCGCCGCAATCCGCCTCGCGCCGCATCTCTTCCAGCGTGGCGATCAGCCGATGGTCGGCCTGGGGCCAGGCGTTGGCCGCAGCATACACCTCTGACTCGGGGATACGCACGACGCGCTGCCGGAAGCGCTGGATGAGCGCCGACTCGTTGAAGGAGCAGGTCTCGAACCGCTCGGGGCGCAGGCCAACCATGCCGATGCGCGCCCCGTAAAAGGCGTCCACGACGGCGCACGCCTGGGCAAAGATGCGCACCGCATGGGCTACGGCGGGCTCCTCGGGCCAGACGATACCGGCAAAGAGGTAGGGAATCTTGCGCCGGTAGAGCCCCGAGGTGATGGACAGGGTGCCACAGAAAGCGTCGGACCGGCGGCCGCCGTCGGCGGTAAAGGGGCCCTCCTTGGTGCCAAAGACGAGCACCGGCACGTCGAGCGCCTCGGCGATGGCCACAGCCGAGATCTCGTCGCCGAACGTCATGGCGCCGATGATGATGCCCTGCACCCCGCGCTGGGCGAACAGGTCGATGGTGGCGCGGGCGCCCAGGTCGTCGCGCACCAGGCCGTTATGGATGAGCCCCACACTCGGCGTGACGATTTCGACCCCCGGAACGGCGCTCAGGGCATCGACGCTGCGGCGGCGCATCTCGACGGCCCACTCCTCGTCAAAGGGGTAGCGGTGCGAGGGCACGAACCCCAGCCGGATCTTGTCCATCAGCCTACTCCTCGTGATATGACCCGGCTCTGCCGGGCTGGACCGGCGTCACCGGCCCACGGTGTGATGTCGCGCTATGACGCGTCAGAGATGCGAGATTCGGCCAGATGAGGGCAATCGCAGGCGCCCCGCCTGCACCAGGATTTGCAGCGACCGCGCCGTCCACACGGGCTCCAGGAGCGTGCCTTCCTCCATGGGGCGGCGGGTCTCCAGGCGCACGCCCGGGATGGAACGCACCGCCTCCACGGTTGGATGACGCACGGGGGCGTCCTGCCGGACGTCCTCGCGCGCGAGCGGCGCGCCCAGCACCTCCCCGAGGGCGCCCAGGGGCACCGCCAGCAGGCCAAAGAGGTCCCCCAGGCGCGGCGGCCCCGCCAACTTCGCCCAGAAGGTGGCGATGGCCAGCACCTGTGCGTCGGGCAGCTCCTCGCGACGGTAGAGGTTGCCGCTCACGGTGCACAACACCGGCGCGGGAATGGGTTCCTCTACAGGGGCGTCCGGCCGGACGCCCCTACCCTCCGACAGCTGCAGCGTCTCGACCGTGCGCTGCTCATAGACGAGGTGCGTCGCGTTGGCCGAGAGGAGTGCGACGGGCGCGCCGATCTCTTCGTGCACCTCACGCCGCAGGCACGCCAGCACGCCCTCATCCCCCTCCAGCGACCCGCCGATGGCGCCGATACCGGCCATCGACGTGCCGTCGGCTAGGCGGCGCCAGTGGCGCGGCTTGGTGATCTCCAGGTACAGGTGCGTGGCGTCCAGCAGCAGCGCCGACGCCCCGGTAAAGCGCCAGGTGCGCCCCCCGCTAAGCCGCGAGATGGCGTCTCCCAGGTCGGGGTAGACCGTCAGGAGGTCTGCCATGGCGCCTACGCCGCCAGCGCCCGGGCGATGCGCTCGAGCGCCCAATCGAGGTCGTCGCGGGCGATCACCAGGGGCGGGCCCAGGCGCATGACGTCGTCGTGGGCCTCCTTGCACAGGATGCCCAGCTCCAGCAGGCGCTCCACGAGCCGGCGGGCGCCACCCGCCTCGGGGCGCAGGACGATGCCGGCCCACAGCCCACGGCCGCGCACCTCCTCCACCAGGGGGCTGTCGATGGCGCGCAACCCCGCCAAAAAGTGCTTGCCCAGCTCCGCGGCGCGCTCGATGAGGCCCTCCTCCACGAGCACGCGCAGCGCCTCGCGGGCCACGGCGGCGCCCAGGGGATTGCCGCCATAGGTGGAGCCGTGGTCGCCCGGCCGAAAGACGCCCAGCACCTCGGCGGACGAGAGCACCGCCGAGACGGGGTACATCCCGCCGGAGAGGGCCTTGCCCAGGCAGACCACGTCGGGGCGCACCCCCTCGTGCTCGCAGGCGAGGAGGCGGCCGGTGCGCCCCAGGCCGCTCTGGATCTCGTCCGCGATGAACAGGACGCCGTGACGCGTGCAGATGTCGCGCACCCGGCGCAGATACCCCTCGGGGGGCACGACGACGCCCGCCTCACCCTGGATCGGCTCGATGAGCACTGCCACGGTGTTGGGCGTCACGGCCGCCTCCAGCGCCTCGGCGTCGCCGTACGGCACGCGGACAAAGCCGGGGGTCAAGGGGCCAAATCCCTCGCGGTACTGGGGCTCCGTGGAGCAGCTCACCGCCGCGATGGTGCGCCCGTGAAAGTTCCCCTCGGCGGTAATGATCTCGGCGCGGTCGGCCTCCACCCCCTTGACGGTGTAGCCCCACTTGCGCGCCGCCTTGATGGCCGTCTCCACCGCCTCGACGCCGGTGTTGGCGGGCAGCATCATGGCATAGCCGGTGAGTGCGCACAGCTCGCGCGCCAGGAGGGGGAGCTGGTCGTTGCGAAAGGCGCGGGAGGTGAGGGTCAGGCGCCCCGCCTGCTCCACGAGGGCACGCACCAGACGGGGGTGGCAGTGCCCCTGGTTGAGGGCCGAGTAGGCCGCCAGCATATCCAGGTAGCGCCGCCCGGCGACGTCATAGACCCAGGCCCCCTCACCACGCGTGAGGACCACGTCGAGGGGGGCATAGTTGTGGGCCGTGTAGCGCCCTTCCAACGCAATGTACTCGTTAGCGTCCATCCGCTCACCCAGCCCCGGGCCACGGGGCGAACCGGTGGCCCCGGACAGCATGGGCCACATCAGCAGCCGATTCTACCATAACCGGCGCGTTACGGGAAACCCACCACCCGGATTGTGCGTTGTGGGTTGTGCGTTGCGCGTCGCCGCGCGGTTGCAGGTTCCAGGTGACAGGTCGCAGGCTCTAGCGAATGGATGCCCTGAAGCCTGCAACCTGTCACCCGGAACCTGTCACCAAGCGGAAACTCACAACCCACAACCCACAACGCACAACCCTCTACAGGATGAGCATACTGTCGCCGAGGCTGTAGAAGCGATAGCCCTCGCGGATGGCCTCCTCGTAGGCGCGCATGATAAGGTCGCGCGTGGCGAACGCCGAGACGAGCATGAGCAGCGAGGAGCGCGGCAGGTGAAAGTTGGTCACCAGGGCGTCGACGACGCGAAAGCGGTAGCCGGGGGTGATGAACAGATCGGTGGGCCCGTCCCACTCCCTCACCCGAGTACCCTCGGACGCAACCCGAGTACTCTCGGGCGCCGCCCGCGCGGCCGTCTCGAGCACCCGCACCGACGTGGTGCCCACGGCGATGACGCGCCGCCCCTCCGCCCTGGCGCGGTTGACGGCGTCGGCGGCCTCGGCGCCCAAGCGGCAGTACTCGGTGTGGATCTGGTGGTCCTCCACGCGCTCCTCGGTGACGGGGCGAAAGGTGTCCAGCCCGATGTGCAGCAGCACCGTGGCCCATGCCACCCCCAGCTCCCGGGTGCGCGCCATGAGTTCGGGCGTAAAGTGCAGTCCGGCGGTGGGCGCCGCCGTCGAGCCCTCGGCGCGGGCATAGACGGTCTGGTAGCGCTCCGGGTCGTCCAGCGCCCGGTGGATGTACGGCGGCAGGGGCACCTCGCCCAGGGACTGCAGCCGGCCGTCTACCGGCGCGTCGAAGCGCAGCAGCCGTCCGCCGGATGGCGTGATCGCCTCCACGGTGGCGGCAACGGGCGCCGCGGCCGCTGCCGGTTCCGACGCGTCGCCGGCCCGCGGAAAGAGGAGTCGCTGCCCTACGGGGACGCGGCGTCCCCGCACCAGCGCCTCCCAGCGCAACGGGTCGCGCCGCGCCAGGAGGAGCACCTCGACGCGGCCGCCACTGGGATCCTTGACCGCGCGCAGCCGCGCCGGGATGACGCGCGTCTCGTTGGCCACCAGCAGGTCGCCGGGGCGGAGGTACTCGACGATGTCGCGGAAGGTGCAGTGCTCGAACTCGCCCGTGGCGCGATGCACCACGAGGAGGCGCGAGGCGTCGCGGGGCTCCAGCGGCTGCTGGGCGATGCGGTCCTCGGGCAGGTCGTAGTCGAACTCGGAGGTCAGCACGATGGTCTATCGATCCGGAATCTAGCGTTTGGCGAGCGCCAGCCACAACGCCAGGGCGAGGCAGCCGATGGCCAGCGCGGCCACGGTGCTCTCGGTCAGCATGGCGGCGCCGAGGATCATGGCCACATCGGCGCTGGCGCCGCCGCGGCGCTCCATCCAGTACTGGAAGAAGGGGTTGAGGCTGAAGAGCACGTTGATGGTCAACAGCAGGGCGAACCCCGCCAGGGCGAGCAGGCTCGGCCAGTCGCGGCGACGGTGCAGCAGATAGCCGCTGGCGGCGACGGCGCCAACGTAGGCCAGCGCCACCGGCAGGCGCAACAGGAACCGTGTAAAGAAGGGAAACAGCATTGTCCAGGACCCCTTGCGACCTGCAGGCGTGGGAAGGAATGGAACGCGGATTTCCGCGGATTCTCTGCCGCGCCCCCCACGCGCGCGTACCCCATCCATCCGGCGACACCACCGCGCCGCGCCGATCCTGATTGATCCGCGTCAATCAGCGTCCGATCAGCGGAATCCGCGTACCATCGGACCTCCGCAACGACGAGCCTAGCGGCGCAGGCGGAGGATGACGTTCAGCAGGATGGTGAGGAGGATGCTCAGCAGCAGCGACGTGGCCAGCGGGAAAAAGCACGTGACGTTATCGCGCTGGATGCGGATGTCGCCCGGCAGCCGGCCCAGGAACGGCAGGCGGCCCCCCAGGGTCAGCAACAGCCCGATGACGAGCAGCACCCCGCCCAGCACCAGCAACAGCCGTCCCAATTCCTGCATCCCCGGCATCGTTCACCCTCACACGCAATCGACGCGCCGCACAGCGACGCGCCGCTGTGCGACGCGTCGATTATAGCCACCCACGAGACACGGGCCAAACGGGGGGCGATTGCGGTGCCGCAGAACCTGAGGCATATTGCCCGCCAGTGGCCGTCGCGCAATCCCGCTTGTTCAGGAGGATCGCCATGCCTTTCGACCCAGCCCGACACCACCGACGCTCGACGCGCTTGCGAGGATATGACTACTCCGGGGCCGGAATATACTTTGTGACCCTCTGCACTCTGAGCCGCGAATGCCTGTTCGGTGACATCGCAGGTGCGAGGATGCAGCCGAGTAAGGCTGGCGAGATCGTCCAAGAGGAGTGGCTGCGCTCAGCAACCATCCGCAGGGAGATCGCGCTGGACGCGATGGTGGTGATGCCCAACCACCTCCACGGCATCGTCATCATCCAAGGCGTAGGGGCGACCGGCCGGTCGCCCGCGGAAGCGGACCCCTCACGACCGGCGGACCAGCCCCGCCCCCCGGCTATCGAGACGGCGCACGCGGCCAATTACCATCCCTGCCTACGGACGTACGGGCGACCGGTCGCCCAGGAGCGGCCCCTCACCGGCGGACCAGTCCAGCCCACCCGCTACCGAACGCCACGCAATTACCATCCCTGCCAGCGACGTACACGCCGGCGCCCCGAGCGCCCCACAACCCGGAGCGCAAGGCCAATCGCGATGCCTGCCTGCGCGACGTAAGGGCGACCGGTCGCTTCCCAGCTCAGGGCAGGCGAAAGCGATCGCTCGGTGCGCTCATCGCCGGATTCAAGGCTGCCACCACAAAGCGCATCAACGCCTGGCGAGGAACGCCCGGAAACCCTGTGGGCAGCGCAACTACTACGACCGCATCATCCGCGACGAGGACGAGCTGTGGCGCATTCGTGAATATATCGCCAACAACCCGGCCCAATGGGCGGTGGACAGAGAACCCTCTGGTCGTTGCGCAGAGAGCACCCTCTCGGCCAAAAACGTCGGCGGTCACCGCGCCCGCCTGCCAACGGGGCGACCGGCGTCGCCCACCGAGGCGGCCTCACGACACCCGCCGCCCAACGGCGACCGGCCGGTCGCCCGCGGAGGCGGACCTATCACAACCGGCGCACCGGCGGTCACCGCGCCCGCCTGCGCAACGTAGGGGCGACCGGCCGGTCGCCCCGACATACGCGTGTGCGGCGGGACGCGTTTTGGGCGCGCCCCGCCGCGCGTCTTTACCGCGTGATGGTGTAGCCGATGGTCAACCCCTCGATATAGTTGTGCACCTGCACCAGGTAGGTGCCGGCCACCTCGGAGGCCAGCGTCACGCGGCGCTCACTGGAGTCGCCGGTGGGCTGCGCCACGAACTCTTGGCCCTCGGGGCCATAGATGGTGAACCCCACGCCCGGGCTGATGACAGAGTTGTCGGGGGCGTAGGTCATCGTCAGTTCGACCTCGCTGTTATCGCCCGGGTAGGAGAGGGTGTAGCGGTCGAACGCGCCGCCCGCGCTCCCCATCAGCGTGCCCGAAGCCGAGGCCTCCAGCGTCATGACCCCCTCCTCGGCGGGCGCCTCAGGGGTGGGCGTCCCGGGTGCGGGCGTCGCGCCCGGAGAAACGGGCGTCGCGCCCGGAGGCGTGGCCGGCGCAGGGGTCGGGGTGCCCTCGGGCGTCGGCTGCGGCGTGGGAGTGGCCGCCGGCGCGGGCAACCCCTCGGCGGCGATGGTGTATGACACCGTCACGCCGTCGATATAGTTGTACACCTGCACCAACCAGCGGGTAGCATCCGACTCGGCGTGGGAGAGGTCCTCGCGGCCATCCTCATCGCCGGTGGGGGTGCTCTCGCCGACATCAAAGCCGGCGGGCCCATAGACGTTGAACCCGACGCCCGCCAGCGTGGCCGGATCGCCCGGCGCAAAGCTTGCCACGATCCGCACCACGATATCATCGCCGGGGTAGTCGATGAGGTAGTAGTTAAAGGCGCCGGCGTTGCTGCCGGTGATGCTGCCGCTCACCGGCGTGTCCCCCACGAGCATCTGCGCCGTCTCGGGGGTATCCTGGCCCAACGCCACGCCGGCCGCTCCCACGACCAGCAGCAGGGCGAGGGCGAGACTCACGAACACCTTGCGATACATAGTACAAACCTCCGCGCGATCATTCCAAGAGCGCCATGAAAACGCGATGCCATAACCACTCCCCCTAAGCCTAACATAAAGCAGCCTTTGGCGCAAGGGTCTGTTTTACCGCAGAGGTCGCAGAGGACGCGGAGGGGAGTCGCTGTTCGCCCTCCTGTGATTCGCTGTGGGTGTGGCGCGGGGCGCTTGCGGGAGGTGGAGCTTTGGTGGATAATAGTGTGCGGGGGGGTGTTCGCGCCTCGGGGGGGGAAGCCGAGGCGGGGCCTCCTGTCTGGTTTGTGCTTCTGGCAATCAGCACTGACGGAGTGTCATCATGCCATCGCTACCCGACCTGACTCCGGTCCTTAGCCTCCTCAGCAGCAGTTTTGACGTACTCCCGGCATCGGGTGGCGCTGTCGAAGACCTGCTTCGCCCCGACGTCGATGAACTCGAGGATATGCTGATCAACCAAGAGACCCGTGAGGTGACCGAGTTCCTCGAGACCCCTGCCCCGTCTGCAGCTAATCTGTATCGATCAACACCCTTGCTGGGGCGCCGCGATAGGCACCTCTACCGGTACTTCATCGATGGAAGCCTGCGCACTTACTACCTCGCCACCGGCATTGAGGGTAACCGCTCCTTTCCCATTGAACTGGCTCAGATCGGCGCCTCGGTCGTTGAGCGTGATGACTTGGGACGCGTGCGCCCATTGGCGGTGCGTCACAAACTGCTTCTGCTCCTGCCCAAAGGTCCTCTAGGCGTCTCTGATTCCGTATGGCGTGACCTGGAGCGGCTGAACGCACCCGACGGATCGCTCGAGGTGATTGACACCACTGAGAAGAACGCCAACGTTCGTGGAGAGGCCACCATTGAGAACCTGCGTACCCGTGCCGGCGGTATTGCACGAAACCGCATGCACAAGCTCGAGATCAACATGATCGACTGCACCGACGGCAAGCGTAGCGGGGAACGCTGGGTAGTGCTGGATGGCGCCGTCAAGCTCGATGAGTTCATCAAGACGGACTGCCTGATCGGGGTAGCCAAGAACTTTCGTAAGGATCCCGTGTTCCGCTTCAGCCGCCAAAGCCGCCGGCGCATGGACATCACGCGCCTGTTAGCCGGCCTCCCCTACGCGCACCGCACCGTCGCTTTCAGTTCGCACAGAGGTCGGGTTGCCTTCTGGTATGTGCGCCTCCGGGAGCAGAAGGAGCTGGACTACCCCTTGATGGGGGTCGTGAAGGTCGAGTTACCCCGACCTGACCGAACGCCGGTCAAGGCAGACTTGGCTGACCTCATCTCGAGCGCCCTCGTGGGCGAGCGGAACGTTACGCCTTACGGCCGCGATACTCGCTGGCACTGCCACCTCTACCCCATCTATCAGGCTGAACAGACCATCAAGGTAGGCTTCTACTCCAAGGACGTACTCATGGGCCTGATTCGCTGGCCCCAGCAGCCCGTTGTAGTCGCATAGAAGGAGCAGCGCCATGTCCTCCCCCCAGGAACCTCAAGCTGTCGGACGGACCTCTGCCACCGAGCGGGACCCCATCACCTCGGAAAAGTTCTTCTTCTGGCTCACCGACGATGTCATCGTGAACCCCTTCGACATCGTCGCCGTAGACCAGGTGAACCATCCGGGCGAGGAGCCTACGCGCACCTACGGACTCGTGACGACCCTCGAACACCGCACCGACGCCCCGAACCACTTGGCCAACTACATCTCGAGCAACTTTGGGCGGCTGGATGAGGAGCCGAACTCGGTGCGCCAGGGCACGACGGTGGCGTCGGTAAATGTGCTCAGCAACAACAACGACATCTATATGCCCGTGCCCAGTGAGCAGATCGTGCGCTTTGCCATGCCCGATGACGTACAGCAGGCACTCGGCACAGACTCACTGATCCGCGAACGGCCAGAGGATGCCATCCCTGCCGGCCTGATCAAGATGAGCAATGGCGCTTCCGCGATCGCCTACCTCGATCGCCGCTACGTCCTCGGCCCCGAATCGGCCCACGTCAACATCTCGGGCATCAGTGGGCTTGCCACCAAGACGTCGTACGCCATGTTCCTCCTCCAGTCGATCCTGCAAACGGCGGAAGACAAGGGCGACATAGCCGTCATTATCCTCAACGTGAAACAGGCCGACCTTCTGCAGATCGATGTGCGGGGGCCGGAACTTAAGCCCGAAGACAAGGAGACGTGGGAGGCCCTCGGCCTGGAGCCCAAGCCCTTTGACGGCGTGCGCTACTTCCTGCCGCGCGGCGAGAAGGGGCAAGCAAACTGCTACCAGCCCGAGCCCTATTTAGCCACCCTGTACGCCTATGACCTCGATGGGACGGCCGACAAGCTGGACCTGCTGTTCAGCAACGTCGCCGATCCCAGCGGGACTATCGAGGGGATCTATGGCGAGATCATGACGGGCATCACCGCGAACGAAGCTGAGTTCAAGGATGTCCAGAGTTGGGGCCAGCTACTCGAGTTCCTGCGGAGCAAGCAGACGGGTTCGCGGTGGCGTGGCATGTTCGCTGGATCGTCGATCGGCATGTTCCGGCGGCATCTACGACGCATCGTCGAGACCCGACAGACGGGCATCTTTGTCGATAGCCGCTCCAGCAACGAGAAGCTCCTCAGTAGCGAACTCGTTAACATCAAGGGGGGCATGACCTACGTCGTCGACATTGCGAAGCTGGCCGACGATGAACAGACGCTCGTCTTTGGTGACATCCTGCGCACCATCTACAAGGTGAAGGCTGAGGCATCGGACGAGCGCACGGAGAAGGCGCCGGTGCCGGGCAAAGTCATCATCTTTGTCGATGAGCTGAACAAGTACGCGCCCAGCGGTGGCAAGGAGAGCCCCATCGCCTTACAGGTGCTGGACATCGCCGAGCGCGGACGCAGCCTAGGCGTCATCCTCATCTCGGCTCAGCAGTTCATGAGCGCCGTGCATTCGCGGGTAACGGGCAACAGCTCGACCAAGATCATCGGCCGTTCCGGTTCGGCAGAGGTGAACACGCCCGACTATCGCTTCCTCGATCAGGACATCCGCATGGCTGTGACGCGGCTGGGGAAAGGCGAGCTGCTCGTGAGCCACGCCGTCTACCGTCAACCCGTCAAGATCAAGTTCCCGCGACCGGCCTACAAGCAGGAGCAGAGATAGATGCCCTTCAGCACGACGGAACTGGAGGCCCTTGTTCGCCAACGCGCCCCCGAGATCGCCCGGGACATCCATGACGCCACCGAGCGGTCCCGGAATGAGGCTGACCTCGTCGCCGCCATCGAGCGTATCCTCGAGCGCTTCGCCAAGCACTTTGACGTTGCCCTGCGCCTGGAGCGCGAGCGCACCCTGGTGAACGGACGCGCCGATGCGGTCTACAATCGCCTTGTTATCGAGTACGAGCCGCCGCGCTCACTGCGCAAGGACAACACCTACGGCGCCAACAAGCACGCCATCGCGCAGGTGCAGCAGTACATGGAGGGACTGGAGCGCCTGGACCGCCACCGCAAGGAGCGGCTGGCGGGGGTGGTCCTCGATGGATGCTTTTTCATCTTGTTGCGCTACCGCGACGAGCACTGGCACATCGACAAGCCTCTGCCGGTCAACGCCCAGAGCGTCGAGACCTTTCTACGCTATCTGCTGTCCCTGTCCACCGAGTTGGCCCTTACGCCGGAGAACCTGCAGCGCGACTTTGGTGAGAACTCGAACGTGGCGCGACGCGTGGTGCCCGCCCTGTACAGCGCCCTGCTGACCAGCCAGCACCCCAAGGTGGGCATCCTCTTTGCTCAGTGGCACCGGCAGTTCAGCGAGATCACCGGCTACGAGCGCGGATCGAGCCAACTTGACCTGGGAGCGCTGACCAAGTCGTACGCCATCCAGGACCGCAAGCCGGATGCGGCGCGCCTCTTTTTCGCGCTGCACACCTACTATGCCACCTTTATCAAGCTGCTGGCGGTGCAGGTGGCGCTCTACTACCTGATGCCCAAGATCGGCACCGGGCTATCCGCCGTGGCAAACCTCGAGAGCAAGGTCCTGCGCCAGTACCTAACCAAGATGGAGCGAGGCGGCATCTTGGCCGATTTCGGTATCAAGAACTTTGTGGAGGGGGACTTTTTCGGGTGGTATCTCGACATCTGGGATGAAGCCCTAGATGGCGCCCTGCGCCGTATGATCTCCGACCTGGCGAACTATTCGCTGGTGACGCTCGACGTCGACCCCGAGGAGACGCGCGACCTCCTGAAGCAGCTCTACCAGAACCTCATGCCGCGCAAGCTGCGCCACGCCCTGGGCGAGTACTATACCCCCGACTGGCTGGCCGAGCGCGTGCTGAACCAACTCGGGTACCGGGGAGACCCCGGCGTGCGCCTGCTGGACCCCGCCTGTGGCTCGGGCACCTTTCTGGTGTTGGCCATCAAGCGAGTACGGGCCTACGCCGAGGAAAAGATGCTCCCCCCGGCGAAGGTACTGGAACAGGTGCTCACCAACATCGTGGGTTACGACCTGAACCCACTGGCGGTCACGTCGGCGCGCACCAACTATCTCCTGGCGCTTGGCGAGTTGTTGCCATATCGGTCCGGCGATATCAATATCCCCGTCTATCTTGCTGACTCGATTCTCACCCCCTCAGCAGCGGATGCCACCGGGCAGACAGTCATGTTCGCTGAGCGCTCCATCGAGGTTCAGCACCCAGGGTTCACTTTCAGCACAGCCGTAGGGCCTTTCACCGTACCTAGCTCACTCGTCACCGCTGAGCGTATCGATGGCTTCGCCTCGCTGTTGGAGGATTGCGTGGAGGTCGGGCTTTCGCCGAGTGTTTTCCAGCAGCGCCTTCGAGATCAGTTCGGGACACTGCCGGAGGCGCAAGTTACCGTGGCCACTGATCTCTTCAGCCAGCTGCTTGAGCTAGACCACGGGGGGATCAACGGCATCTGGGCTCGTATCATCAAGAACGCCTTTGCGCCGCTCTTCCAAGGGCACTTCGACTTGGTAGCAGGGAATCCCCCTTGGGTGAACTGGGAGAGCCTGCCTGAGGACTACCGTCAGAGGACTAGGCCCTTCTGGTCTCAATACGGCTTGATAGCAGCGCCACAAGGTGGGCCTCGTCTTGGCAGCACTAAAGTGGACATCTCGGCGCTGATGACCTATGTGGTGATGCAGGAATACCTAAGGCAAGGGGGGCGACTAGGGTTCGTCATCACGCAAGCCGTCTTCAAGGCTTCTGCAGGTCGGGGCTTTCGTCGATTCACCCTCGGCGATGGGACTCCCCTAGCCGTCATCGCCGTGGATGACATGTCTAGCCTGAAGCCATTTGAGGGAGCAGCCAACCGCACAACAATTGCCATACTAGAACGAGGACGAGCCACTCGATACCCCATGCGCTCCTATTCGCTGTGGTACAAGCGTGGGGGAGGCAATGCAATCCCAGAGAACACTCCTCTAGAGGACATAGGCCGCGTAGCATCGTTCCGCCGTCATGTCGCGCAGCCTGTTGATGCAGGCGATGTGACATCCGCCTGGATTACTGCTCCAGCTCGAGCCCTCGCTGCGGCACGCAGACTACTAGGCAGATCGTCCTATCTGGGGCATGCCGGTGCATATACTGGCGGTGCCAACGCGGTCTACTGGCTTGAGGTCCTGGCTAAGCGCCCCGATGGGTTGCTCCTAGTGCGTAACATCACTGAGGGCGCGAAGCGTAAAGTGGACGATACCCAGACAGCTCTGGAACGAGACTTGGTGTACCCACTGCTCCGTGGTGGGGATGTACGCCGCTGGATAGCGGAACCATCAGCTTCCATCCTACTTGTTCACACCAGTCCAGAGGGCGGCATAGTGCCCGAGGAGAGGATGCAGCGGTGCTATCCCCGTTCATATGCGTACCTCAAGGGTTTCAGTGAAGCATTAGCCGAGCGCCGTGATGCGATGGTAAGAGGTCTCCTGGCGAGAGGGAAGCCGTTCTATTCATATGGAGCTGTAGCAGACTACACCTTTGGCATACACAAGGTGGTTTGGGGTCGTATCGCAACACGGATTGAGGCGGCGGTTGTCGGTGACGTTGACGGCAAACCGGTGATACCACAGGAGACCGTTTCGCTCGTGCAGGTGGATGGATTAGAGGAGGCTCACTACATCTGCGCCGTTCTTAACAGCTCGCCTTTCACTTTTGCGGTGGAGTCCCATTCGGCGAGGGGAGCGAAGAGCTTTGGCACCCCGGGCATACTAGAGAAAGTGTGCATCCCCCAGTTCGATCCCGGAAGTGCCATACATAGACAGCTATCTGCCGCATCACAGGAAGCTCATGGCGCCGCTACTGGAGATGATGAGCGTCGACTACAGGACATTGAGGCAGAGATCGATCGCCTCGCGGCTCAGCTGTGGGGCCTGACAGACGAGGAACTACGGGAGATTCAGGAGAGCCTGGAGGAGCTGAGTTAGCCTAGAGTGGAGCCACTCTGTTGTCCAAATCACGGCGTTCCATCCGATGGAGGGAACATGAACCAGGATGCCAGTGACTTTATGGCGCCCGAGTATGACCGCATCTCGACGGCTTACTTTGGCCTACGCGAGCAGACGACCGAGATGTTCAAGGCCTATTTGACACTGGTTGGCCTGCCCCTTACCGTCCTGGTTGCAGTGCTCAACGTTAAAGAAGGGCAAGTGCCGCTGAGCCTGGCCGGGCTTCCAGATGTGGTAACGGCCCTGCTACTCGTGGTAGCAGTTCTCGGATTTCTGGTGACCATGACCCTCACCGCCACGCGCATGTCGATGATCCAGTATGCCCGCACGATCAACAAGGTCCGAGGCTACTCTGGCGACCAGGATGCGAGGGACGCTGGCCATCGTCTTGCACTCCAACCCTATCTGGTGCTGCTGACAGAGGACACAAAGCCATCGTTCTTTGAGTCTGGCCATTCAATCTTCTGGCAGCTCTTGGCGATTGGTGCACTCGATGGCGCGTTGGTCGGAGTGGGCTGTCACAACCTGCTTCCATTGCTCCCGATGGGCTCGGTCGCCCTCGGAGTTACCGCATGCGGAATCCACATCGGCACGTACTGCTGGGTCGCGTGGAAGGGAAATCACGGGTGGAACTCGCCCAGCAGACAAGTGGCCCAGAGTGAGACCGCGGCCCATGGGGCACTGGCAAGGGGGTGATAGACCCCTTTGGCAGCCGCTTGGCCATCACCAAACAAGGTACAGCCGACCTATGCTCGCATCCTACAAAGCACACTCAACGCCAGGCGCGGCCGTCACCGGCTTTGACGCCACAGACCTCCCAGAGAGCCCGAACACCAAGACCGCGCTGCTCATCAACCCACCCGCCTACGACGTCCAGTATTGGGCAGAATGGTCGCAGCCCTACGGCCTCCTGCGCATCGCCGCCCTACTGGGCACGTTGGGCTACAAGCGCCGAGAGTTGTTCGACTTCATGGAGACGGGGCAGGGCAAGCGCACGGTCCCCAAGCGCCGCATTGCGCCGGACGAATCCTTCATCGAAAAGAACACGCCGGAGCCCAAGGCGCCTCCGTACCGCATTGCCAAGAACGGCGAGCGCCTCGACCTCTGGAAGTACCACTTTGGCAAGAGTTGGGACGAGTTCGACGCCTGGCTCGACGAGCGGGGGTTTGGCGCCGCTACCCCACCCGATGAGGTCTGGATCAGCGCAACCATGACCTACTGGTGGGAGTCGGTGCGCGACCTGATCGGGCGGTTGCGGCGGCGTTGGGGAGATGCGCGCCCCCTGATCCTCCTGGGCGGCATCTATCCCACCCTGGCGCCAGAGCACGCCGCACGCTTCTGCCAGCCGGACCTTGTCGTCGTCGGTGAAGTGCTGGAGGCCAACAACCTCTGGCCCGACCTCTCGCTGTACGACACGCCCCCGGACTATGCCATCGTCACGCCTGCCCGGGGCTGCCCGTACAACTGCGCCTACTGCGCTCAGCGCACAATCAATGGCGGGCGGCGGCACGTCGAGTATCGCCCCGTAGACGACATCGTGGCAGAGATGCAACACGCTCAGGACACCTACGGCATCAAGGACTTTGCCTTCTACGCGGATTTCCTGCTGTGGGATCACGAGCGCAACTTTCAGCGGCTCCTAGGGGCGCTCATCGCCGACAGCCGTTTCTATCGACTGTACGCACCGGAGGGGCTGGACGTGCGCCACCTGAGCCAGTCGCAGCGTCTGCTCGACCTTCTCAAGCAGGCGAACATGCAGCGGCTGTACCTGCCCTGCGAGACGATCAACCAAACCCATCTGTCGCAACTCAACCGCCGCCACGTCACCCTAGAGCAGTTCGTTACTGCCGTCCGAATGGCCGAAAGCGCCGGCTTCAACCTTCGGCACATGGACGTGAACGCCTTTGTGCTCTACGGCCTTCCCAACGAAAAGATCGACGACGTGGTCAAGTCGGTAATGTTCGTCTCGGAGGTGGTCGGATCGTGCATCCCCATGCTCTTCACGCCAGTGCCTACCACCGACATCTACCACCAGTACGAGGGCTTTTTCCGTGAGCGGGGATGGGATGAGCGGCTGGAGATGCTGAACGGCAAGCTTTATCCATTCCTCGAACTCAACGAGGGCTCTGTGAGTGATTATGTCGATCTTCAGAGACTGATGTACACGCTGAACACGCAATATCGCAGCCGGTCGTTCCAGCTATTCGGCGATTCGCTCGTATCGCAGGCGTTCCGCGAGAACATCCGAAATGGGTTCGAGGATTTCGTGCGCGATTACGCATCTGCCGATGAGGGGAGGCCTCCGACGCTCACACCGTAGGGGCGACCGGCCGGTCGCCCCTACACCTCCCCACCTACCGCCGCACCAACTCCTTGGCGAATTCCGGCACCTCCACCACCTCGTACATCTCGTACGTAGGTTTCTCCTTGCCGCCGGCCTGGTCGCTGGCCTCCTGGCGCAGGCGATCGGCGAGGGCGATACTATCGTGCATCGCCTCCTCCGTCTCCCAGAGCGTGATGGTGATCGCCTTGCCCCTCTTTTCGTCGACCAGCACATAGGCGCCCAGGTATCCGGGGGTCTGGCCGAGTTCGGCGGGGCTCGGCGCGGTAAAGGCCTCCTTCACCTTCCCCGGGTCCCCATGGTATCGGCTAACACGCGCAAACATGGTACGCTCCCTTTGCGCCCACTGTTGGGCGCGCTATCCAGACAAAACAAAAACGATCGCGCGACGCCGCGCGACCGCCGTCATGATTCCCCCATATCCACCATAGGGTAAGGCGACATACAAGTCAATCGTTTTGCTCTAGAATGGCTCCACGGGGCGCCGGCCCCCCGGCTGTCCCTCACCTCCCCCGCAACCCCTCCCACTCGCTATACACGCACCCGCAGTAGCGCTGCATGTACAGCCCGTGCTCGCGGGCCAGGCGATGGTGCTCGGCGAACCCCTTGCGCAGGTTCTCAAAGTAAAACCGCACGCGCTGGGCGTCCCCCTCCTCCGCGCCGATCTCGCGGATGGCGTCCAGGTCCTGATAGGGGCTGATGAGCAGCGTCGTGGAAAAGGCGTCGAACCCGCCCGCCGCAGCGACGCGGGCCGTGCGCGCCAGGCGCATCCGGTAGCAGATGCGGCAGCGCGCCGGGCGCTCGGGGGTGCCGGCCACCAGGCGCAGGAACTCGGGCATCTCATACCCGGGCTCCCAGATCACCGGCAGGTCGATATCGGCGGCCAGCGTCTCCAGCGCCTCGCGGCGGCGCTCGTGCTCGCTGAAGGGGTGGATATTGGGGCCGAACCAGTAGCCCGTCACCTCGTACCCCAGCCCGCGCAGGTGGGCCACGGTGTACGTCGCGCAAGGGCCGCAGCAGATGTGCAGCAGCAGGCGTTCGCCGACCTTCGTAGGGGCGACCGGCCGGTCGCCCACCGTCGCGATGGCCGGGTCCTGGGCGACCCGCCGGTCGCCCCTACGCGTGGGCGCCGGGTCCTGGGCGACTCGCCGGTCGCCCCTACGCCTGGGTGCCGGGTCCTGGGCGACCCGCCGGTCGCCCCTACGCCTGGGTGCCGGGTCCTGGGCGACCCGGTCGCCCACCGTCGCGATGGCCGGGTTCTGGGCGACCCGCGGTCGCCCCTACGCCTGGGTGCCGGGTCCTGGGCGACCGCCGGTCGCCCCTACGCGTGGGTGCCGGGTCCTGGGCGACCGGCCGGTCGCCCACCGTCGCGATGGCCGGGTTCTGGGCGACCGGTCGCCCCTACGCCTGGGTGCCGGGTCCTGGGCGACCCACCGGTCGCCCCTACGCGTGGGCGCAGGGTCCTGGGCGACCCGCCGGTCGCCCCTACGCGTGGGCGCGGGGATGGTGACGGAGCGCGTCAGGCGGATGGTCAGGGGGTCGTCGCGGACGACCTCGGCGCGCCCCTGGGCCACCAGGCGCCGCGCCTTGTCCGCGGGGCAGGGCGAGAGGGTACGCCCCTCGGCGTCGAGAACGATAGCACGTGCTTCCATGCTCAGATCGGGCACTCACTTCCAGAAAGGCACGTCGAATCGGGAGCCTGATAGTACGCAGATTCCGCTGGTTCAACGCAGATCTCCGCTGATTTCTAATCCCCATAATCTGCGTTGATCAGCGTTCCATCTGCGTAATCCGCGTACCATCGAACTAACTAGAACAGACTTGCCTGGGCGTTCTGCTCGCGGTTGTCTGGGACGCCGAGGTGCTCGTAGGCGCGGCGGGTGGCCACGCGTCCGCGGGCGGTGCGGTCAAGGAAGCCGAGCTGCAGCAGGTACGGCTCGTACACGTCCATGATGGTATCGGCGTCCTCGCTGAGCGCCGCGGCGATGGTGTCCAGCCCCACGGGCCCACCGTCGAACTTTTCGATGATCGTCCGCAGCACGCGCCGGTCCGAGCTATCGAGGCCGAGGTCGTCCACCTCGAGCATCTCCAGCGCCTCGCGCGCCACCTTGGCGGTGATGGCGCCGTCGCCGCGCACCTGGGCGTAGTCGCGCACGCGCTTTAGCAGGCGGTTGGCGACGCGGGGCGTGCCGCGGGAGCGGCTGGCGATCTCGTGGCAGCCCGCCTCGTCGATGGCCACGTCGAGGATGGCGGCCGAGCGCGAGACGATCTCGCGCATCGCCTCGAGGCTGTAGAAATCGAGGCGGTACATCACGCCAAAGCGATCGCGCAGGGGCGAGGTCATCAGGGCGATGCGGGTGGTGGCGCCGATGAGGGTAAAGTGGGGCAGGTTCAGGCGGATGCTGCGCGCCGCCGGGCCCTTGCCGATGACGATGTCGAGGGCAAAATCCTCCATCGCCGGGTAGAGCACCTCCTCCACCACGTGGCTGAGGCGGTGCACCTCGTCGACAAAGAGGATATCGCCCTGGCGCAGGTTGGTGAGGATGGCGGCCAGGTCGCCGGGCCGCTCGATGACGGGCCCGGAGGTGGTCTTGATGCTCACGCCCATCTCGGCGGCGATGACGTTCGCCAGGGTCGTCTTGCCGAGGCCGGGGGGGCCGTAGAGCAGGGTATGATCGAGGGGCTCGGAGCGCGCCTTGGCGGCCTCGAGAAAGACGCGCAGGTTCTCGACCACGCGCTCCTGGCCGATGTACTCGTCCAGCACGCGCGGCCTGAGGCTACGCTCCAGGGTAGCTTCGTCGGCATTCACAGCCGGGGAAATGACGCGATCGGGCATGACTCCTCCATCCCCAGGGTCAGGTCACGTCCACGGCCTCGCATCGATCCCCAGGCTCTCGAACAGAGGGCACCCACCGGGCGCCCTCTGTATGCATCCCGTACGATCAAGGCTACTTGCCCAGCAGCTTCTTCACGAGGGTGGCGGCCGCGGCGGCGTCGCGGGCATAGCCGTCGGCGCCGATCTCGTCGGCATACTTTTGCGTGACCGGTGCACCACCGATGACGACCTTGACCTTGCCGTCCAGCCCGGCCTCTTTGACCGCCTCGATGGTGTTCTTCATGCTCGGCATGGTGGTGGTGAGCAGCGCCGAGAGGCCGATGACATCGGCGTTCTGCTCCTTGGCGGTACCGACAAACTTTTCGGGGGCCACGTCGACGCCCAGGTCGACCACTTCAAAGCCCGCGCCCTCGACCATGATGGACACCAGGTTCTTGCCGATGTCGTGCAGGTCGCCCTTGACGGTGCCAAGCACCACTTTGCCCAGCGGCTCTACCTTTTCCTTCACCAGCTCGGGTCGCAACAGGGCCAGGCCGGCCTTCATGGCGCGCGCGGCGATGAGCATCTCGGGCACATAGTACTCGTTGGCTTCAAACAGTCGACCGACCTCCGCCATCGCCGGGATCATGGCCTCGTTCAGCAGCTCCCCCGCGGGCACTGCCTCACTCAGGGCTGCTTTGGTGGCATCCTCCACGGCCTTCATGTTGCCATTTAGAATGCCCTGGTAGATCGTTTCCTTGTGACCCATGGCTTGTGTCCTCCCCGAGCTTGACTGTTGGTGACGATTCGCGCGCCACCTGACGCGCCAAACGCGCCCCATGTGACCGCGATTCTACCACTAGATGGTACCTGGCGCAAGCCACCCTACGATGGCCGCAGAGACCGCCGCCCCCAGGATAGCGCACACCAGGTCGATCCCGTCGCTGGTGAGCCACCACCAGCCGCGCACCTGCTCGGCGCGCCCCCCGTCGCAACGCTCCGGCCGCTCGGTGATGCGCTCGCACTTTTCGCAATAGTACACCGCCTGCGCGGTGCCCGCCAGCATGCTGTCCACCAGGGCGCCGATGACGCCGCCGGCCGTGGCGGCCACCGGCAGCCACGCCAGGGCAGGCTCCCACGGCTCGTCGCGCACCCATGCCACCGCCACCGGCAGCAGCATCCCGAGAAAGCCGATCAACCAGGCGCCCCCCGCCGCCGCGACGATGCCCAACGTGGAGACGGCCCCCGGCGTGCCGGCGCGCACCTCGCGCCTGCTGACGATCAGCCGCGGCGGGCGCGGGCTGAGCAGGCCGATCTCTGTCGCCCAGCGGTCGGCGGCCGTGGTGGCCAGGGCTCCGCAAAAGCCGGCGTAAAACCCGAAAGGAGCCGCCCCGAGCCGCGTCACCACCGCTAGGAGCGCCGGCCAGCCGGTCAACGCCAGCACCTCGCTCCAGTCCCAGGCGCGGGGAATGCCGCAGGGCCCCAGGCGCTCGCGCTTGACGGCGGCGCCGTACAGCCGCCACAACGCCGCGCCGGCGACGGCCGCCAGCAGGAGCGCCCCCCAGGTCCACCCGGCGGCGTAGAACGTCACCCCCGCCACGGCGCCAAGGGCTCCGGCGCCACCATAGGTAAAGAGGCGCGCCCGCCGGCCCAGCAGGCCGATGGCGACCCCCGCAGCCAGGCCCAAGAGGAACAGCCCCACATCGCCCCCGTTCTCAGCGGCCCAGGATCCCCAACGCCGCGACCCAGAGCACCACCTGCAGGATCACCGTCATGCCCGCCAGCAGGTAGGCGGCCAGACGCTCGCGGCCATGGAGGATGGTGCCCAACGCGCCGTTGGCGGCCAACGACAGCGCCCCGATGGTCGGCACGACCATCAACCCCGACTTGAACCCCACGCGGTCGACCATCCCCTGGGCGTCAAAGTGCAGCGGCAGCCGCTCGGGCAGCGTCGGGTAGCGCAGCGCGATGATGCCAAAGAGCGCCGCGTTGGCGACAAAGGCCAGCAACACCGTCGCCCAATACCAGCGGTCGCGCCACACGGGCGCCGCCACGAACGAGACGTACTCGACCGTCTGCTCCGCCGGGTGCAGCACGCCCAGCGCCTGGCGCGCCGCCAGGTCGGCCAGGAACTGCTCCGGCTGTCGCGGCGAGATGCCATAACACATGCGGTCGGTCACGACGATGAGCTGCCGCTCGACGGGCTCGGTGCTGGCCACCAGCAGCAGCCCCAGGTCGCGCAGGCGCAGGCTGCCCATGAGGTAGCCGGGCCATCCCACGCCGCGAAACCCCTGGAGGATCGACACCTCGTCCCCCCGCACGGTGCGGCGGATCTCCTCCATCGGCACCACATAGCGACTGGCGCCGCAGGCGATCACCAGCGCGTTGCGATCCATGGTGTAGCGCAACGTCGCCAGGCCATAGTACCAGTAGAGCCAGAGCACTAACAGCGGGAGACTGAGGACGAACAACAACGCCATCACGTACAGGTTTAGCCCCGGCGGCTGGTCCAACATGCTCTGCAGGAGAAAGGCCTCCATGCCGATGATGACCAGCACCACCATCAGGCCCACGCCCAGCCCCAGGGCCTTATCCGGCTTCCAAGCCATCGCGCCTCCGTGCCCGGCGTCGAGGCGGCAAGCCCCGCGCCGGAGCGATTGTGGCGATTATAGTGGCCGTGCCAAGGGGGTGTCAAACGTCTGGCCATGGGGGAGAGGGAACGCGTCAGGCGGATGGGCGCGGATCCGAGGTATGGATCCCTGACACGCCGAGCACTGGGTCACCCTTCTATCCCTCTGACATGGCATCCATAGAGATCCGTGTTCATCCGTTGAATCCGCGTCCATCCGCGTTCCCTCCCCTCACCCTCGACGCTTGGCACTCCTCGGTGGGTGGGGTACAATCGCTGCGTCCTGGCGAGGGTGCGGAGGCGCCCTCGACCTTGTAGAGGGAGGCGGAATCGGTGGATCAGTTGCGCATCGCGACCATACCCGGCGACGGCATCGGCGTCGATACGATCAACGAGGCGGTGGATACCCTGAACGTGGTGGCGGAGGTGCACGGCGGCCTGCGCTTCACCTTCGATCGCTACCCCTGGGGGTGCCAGTACTACCTTCGCGAGGGGCGCATGATGCCCGAGGACGGTCTGCGCATCCTGGGCGACTATGACAGCATCCTCTTTGGCGCCGCCGGCTTTCCGCCCGTGCCCGACCACATCTCCCTCTGGGGGCTGCTGCTGCCCATCCGCCAGAGCTTTGATCAGTACATCAACCTTCGCCCGGTCAAGCTGTTGCCCGGCGTGCCGGGGCCGCTGCGCGACAAGGGCCCCGCCGAGATCGACATGGTGTGCATCCGCGAGAACACCGAGGGGGAGTACAGCGGCGTCGGCGGCCGCGCCCATCGCGGCATGGACGATGAGGTGGTGGTGCAGACCTCGGTGTTCACCCGCATGGGAATCGAGCGCGTGCTGCGCTACGGCTTTGAACTCGCCAAGCGGCGCCCGCGCCGCGATCTGGTGAGCGCCACCAAATCCAACGCCCTCCAGTACAGCATGGTCTTCTGGGACGAGGTGTTCGCCGCCCTCCAGGCCGAGTACCCCGAGGTCGCGTGCCGGCAGTACCACGTGGACGCCCTGGCGGCGCGGTTCGTCACGGCGCCGGAGAGCCTCGACGTGGTGGTGGCCTCGAACCTCTTTGGCGACATCCTCACCGACCTGGGAGGCGCGCTGCAGGGGAGTCTGGGCATCCCCCCCAGTGGCAACATCAACCCCGAGCGGCGCTACCCGTCGCTGTTCGAGCCGGTGCACGGCTCGGCGCCCGACATCGCCGGCCAGGGGATCGCCAACCCCATCGCCGCCATCTGGGCGGGGTCGATGCTGCTCGATCACCTGGGCCATGCCGATGCCGGCGCGCTCACGCTGCGCGCCATCGAGGCGGTCACCGCCGCCGGCCGGACGCTGACGCCCGATCTCGGGGGCAGCGCCACCACGCGAGAGGTGGGCGACGCCATCCGCGCTCAGGTCCGCGCGCTGGCGGGCTGATGCCTCGCGCACGACGCCGGCGCGTAGAGCGACGGCGGGGTCGGCGACGTGCAGGGAGCGCCCTGGGAATGTGCCTTGGGTAGAGGCCTCACGTGCGAGGCCTCGCGAACGGTGGTGTCGCGAGCCGCGAGCATAGCATGTGCCCCCCGGCGCGCGACGCCGCAGCCCGTACTGGGAGACAATACGCCTTGACGACCCCCGAAGAACTAGGGGCGTATACCGACCCGTCCGACGGCGGCGCCGACGCAGCGCCAGGCGTAGCACAGCCCGCCGCGACGGAGGCCGCGCCGCGCGCCGCGCGGCCCTTTGGCCGGTTGCGCACCCAACTGGCGCTCAAGATCGGCGCGCCGCTGGCGCTGCTGCCCAACGAGCGCATCCTCTGCACCGAGGTGATCTTTCAGGCGATCATCGATGCGGGGGTGATGTCGTTCCTATCCGTCTTTCTCGTGCGCCTGGGCGCGCCCACCTGGCTGGTGGGGCTCTACAGCTCCCTCCCCGCCCTGGTGATCATCGTCAGCGTGCTGCCCATGGGCTCCTTCGTCCAGCGGCAGCGCAACCTCGTGGCGACGGTGAACTGGGGACGGCTCATCTACCGAACCATCCTGGGGATGTTCGCGTTCCTGCCCATCCTGCCCCCCACGCTGGCTCCCTACATCCTCGTGGGGGCGCGCAGCGCCGTCTCGGTGCCCATGTCGGCCGTCGACGTCTCGTTCACCACCATCCTGGGGCAGGCCGTGGCGCCCCATCGGCGCCCCACGCTGCTGAGCACCCGCCTGGCCATCAACGGCCTGGCGGCGGCGTTGGCCGGCTTCGTGGCCGGCCAGTGGCTCGATCGCGCTCCCTATCCCATCAACTACCAGGTACTGTTCGGCAGCGCCTTTGTTGCCGGCCTGGGCGGCATCTATGTGCTGTCGCGCCTCAAGCTCCCCGAGCGAGAGGTCGCGCCCTCGGCGGTGCGTCGCTTCAACCTGTCCGCCATGATGACGCTCCTGCGCGACGCGCCGGCCTTTCGGCGCTACTCGGCGGCGTCGTTCATCTATCGCCTCAGCATGTCGATGCCGTCGGCGCTCTATGCCGTCTACCGCGTGCGCACCCTGGGCGCCTCGGACGCCTGGATCGGCATCCTGCTCACCGTGGAGCGCTTTCTCAGCGTGTTCGCCTACTTTGGGCTCGGGCGCGTCCTGGCGCGGCCGGAGCGTCGCCGCTGGCTGTGGGCCTCCACCCTGGGCGTGTCGCTCTATCCCCTGCTCACGTCCATCGCCACTACCCCCGAGATGCTGCTGTTGCCGGCGATGGCCGGCGGCATCTTTGGCGCCGGCTCCAACATATTCCTCACCAACACCCTGCTGCAGGTGTCCACCGAGGAGGAGCGCCCCACCTTTGCCGCCGCCAACAGCTTTTTGGCCAACATCTGCGGCTTTGCCGGCCCGCTCCTCGGCACACTCCTGGCCGATGCGGTCGGCATCGTGCCGGCGCTGGCGGTCATCGGCGTCCTGCGCATCGTGGGTGGCCTGGCCTTTGGGCGCCTCGGCGTGGGACAGGAGCGCTGAGGCCGGGGCACGAAAAAGGGGCCGCCCGAGGGGGCGGCCCCGTGCATCCTGCGGGTCGCAATGCGCCGGTTGGCGCTACTCCCCCTTGAGCCAGCCCAGCACGCGGCGGGCGATCTCTTCTGGGGTAAAGCCGACTAGCTCCATCAGCACCTGGTACGGCGCCGAGGCGCCATAGCTGTCCTGGGTGATGAACATGGCGTTGCGCCCCACCACCTCGTCCCAGCCAAAGCGCACCCCCGCCTCGATGACGACCTTGCGCGCCGAGGGCGGGATCATCTCGGCCCGGTAGGTCGGGGGCTGCCGCAGGAAGCGGACGCGACACGCCATCGAGACGACGCGCACCGCATAGCCCGCCTCCTCGAGGATCGCCCGCGCCGCCATCGCCAGGTGCAGCTCGGAGCCGGTGGCCACCAGCACCACGTCGGGCGAGCGCCGCTGCGGTCCGGCGACGATGTAGCCGCCGCGGTTGAACGCCTCGATGTCAAAGGGTCGGTCGCGCTCGATGGCCGGCACGCCCTGGCGCGTGAGGACGAGGGCCGTCGGGCCCGTCTGGTGTCGGAGCGCTAGGGACCAGGCGGCGGCCACCTCCGGGCCGTCGGCGGGGCGGATCACGGTCATCCCTGGGATGAGGCGCAGCGAGGCGATCTGCTCCACGGGCTGATGCGTCGGCCCGTCCTCACCCAGGAAGATGCTGTCGTGGGTAAAGACATAGATGACCTGCAGCCCCATGAGGCACGCCAGGCGGATCGGCGGCCGCATATAGTCGGCAAAGCTCAGAAACGTGGCGCCAAAGGGGATGAACCCTCCGTACAGCGTCATCCCATTGAGGATGGCGCCCATGCCGTGCTCGCGCACGCCAAAGTGAAAATTGCGCCCCTCAAAGGCCCCCGGACCGACATCGCCGGCCCCCTTGATGAGCGTCGACGTGGAGGGCGCTAGGTCGGCGGAACCCCCTACCACGTAGGGCGCGATTTCGGCGATCCGTTGCAGCACCTCGCCGCTGAGGCGGCGGGTGGCGTTGGGTTTCTCCGGCAGGCTCGCCTGGAGCTGCTCCTCGAGATCGTCGGGCAGCGCCTTGCACAGGGCACGCTCGCGCTCTGCCGCGAGGTCCGGGTTCGCCGTCGCCCAGGCGCGCAGCGTCCTCTGCCAGGCGCCGTACTCCTTCTCCAACTCGGCGGCGCGCCGCGCAAAGAGCGCACGCACCTCGTCGGGCACGGAAAACGGCTCCAGCGTCCACCCCAGCGCCTGCCGCGTGGCGGCCACCTCGTCCGGCCCCAGGGGCTCGCCATGGGCGCTGGCGGTGTCCACCTTGTTGGGGCTCCCCTGCGCGATGTGCGTGCGCGCCACGATGAGCGTCGGCCGCGCCGTCTCGCGCTGGGCATCCTCGATGGCCGCCGCCGCCGCCTCGGGGTCGTGGCCGTCGATATGCAGCACCTGCCAGCCATAGGCCTCAAAGCGCTTGGCGCGATCCTCGGTAAAGGCGAGGTCGGTGGATCCCTCGATGCTGATGCGGTTGTCGTCGTAGAAAAAGATGAGGTTTCCCAGCCCCAGATGCCCCGCCAGCGAGGCCGCCTCGGACGCTACCCCCTCCATGAGGTCGCCATCGCCCACGATGCCATAGACATAGTGGTCGACGATGGCGTGTTCGGCGGTGTTGTAGCGAGCGGCCGCCATGCGGGCGGCCATGGCCATCCCCACGGCGTTGGCGAGCCCCTGGCCCAGCGGGCCGGTGGTCGTTTCGACGCCCGGCGTCAGCCCGTATTCGGGGTGGCCCGGCGTCTTGCTGCCGAGCTGGCGGAAGCGCTGAAGCTCCTCCATGGGGAGGTCGTACCCCGACAGGTGCAGCAGGGCGTACAACAGCATCGAGCCGTGACCCGCCGAGAGCACAAAGCGGTCGCGGTTCGGCCAGGTCGGGTCCTTGGGGTTATGGCGCAGGTAGCGCGCCCAGAGGGTAAAGGCATAGTGGGCGGCGCCCATGGGCATCCCTGGGTGGCCCGACTTGGCCTTTTCCACGGCATCCACCGCCAACATCTTGATGGTGTTGACGGCCAGTTCGGTCAGTTGCGGCGAGATCACGCTCGACATGCCATCGCTCCCCAACACTAGACTTGCGATCATCCACGCGTGGCGGCGCGGCCGGTGGCCGCGTCATCGGACGCTCCGTTGGCGTCCACCGCCCTGGCGATACAGGCATCGTAGGTGGGCGAGATGGTCTGCCCCGGCGGCACGATGAGATAGCGCTCCTCGTCCCAGCGCCCCTCGAGGAGGTCGCGCACCAGGATCAGGCTGCCGGCCATGCGCTGGAAGGCCCAGCCGCGCCGCACCGCCAGATCCTGCACCTCCCCGGTATAGTCGGGCAGGACGATCCCCTCGGTGTCGATGTACGCCGCCCGGTTATAGTGCTGCCGCCAGGCGCCCATCACCTCCATGAGATAGTCGGCGTTGTCCTGACCGTACTTGGCGACGTACTCGTGGTAGACGGCGTCCATCTCTTTATCGTCCACGGAGGCGCCCAGCGCGATGCGATCGCCGTTGGAACCCCCCCGCTCGATATAGTCCGCCGTGTACCAGTAGGTGCCCGGATTGGCGCGAAACTCGGCCGCGTAGCGGTCGGCCGAGCCCAGGTAGAGGGTGATGCAGTCGTGAGCGCGGGGCACGACCATGGGCGCCACGGGGCAGACGAGCCCCGCCACCGCGTTGCTGCACAGCCCGTAGCCCAACAGCACGGCGTCGTACTTTTCACGTGGGATGGCGTCGAGGCGTCGCTGCAGTTCGGCGCGCAGCACGTCGGGCTCGCTGTGCAGCCCCTTGTCGATCAGGTCCACATCGATCACGTCCGGCGCCCGCGCCGCCACGTGGTACAGATGACGGGCCAACACCTCACAACTCAACGCCCTATATCGCTTCGCCATGCGCTCCTCTATCGCCGGACACTGGCACTGCAACGGTAACTGGCAGTCCAATCGTGGAGACGGCCTGCCTTTGTAGTAGCGACTTCAGTCGCTAGGCCATTGTAGAGCAACGCAAACGACTGAAGTCGTCACTACAAAGAGCCGCCTCACATGGGCGGTCGTACTAGGCGGCATACACCCCCGAAGCGGCCGCCAACCCCTCGTCGACGCGCTCGTTCGTCAGGAGGTCGCCCAACGCCGACAGCAGCAGCATCACGTTGCTGCGCTGTGAGGCATAGCCCATCAGGCCGATGCGCCACGCCTTGCCGGCGTACTTGCCGAGGCCGCCGCCGATCTCGATGCCGTACTTGGTTAGGAGGCCGTCGCGCACCGCCTTGTCGCTGGCCCCCTCTGGCACCATCACCGTGGTCAGCGAGGGGAGGCGAATAGCGGCGTCCTCCACCGCCGGCCGCAGGCCCATGGCCTCCAGCCCGGCGATGAGCGCCCGCTGGTTGCGGAGGTGGCGGGCGTAGCGCGCCTCCAGCCTCTCCTCCTTGATGATGACCAGCGCCTCACGCAGGGCGTAGAGCATGTTGATCATGCCCGTCTGGTGGTAGGCACGCTCGGGCCCCCAGTACCGCCAAATCTGGCCGGCGTCGAGATAAAAGCTCTGCACCGGCGTCTTGCGCGCCTTGAACGCCTCCACCGCGGCGGCGCTCATGGTCAGGGGCGCCAGGCTAGGGGGGGCGCCGATGCACTTTTGCGTGCCGCTGTAGGCGATGTCGATGCCGCGCTCGTCGACGTCCACGGGCATCCCGCCCAGCGACGTAACGCAGTCCACCAAAGAGAGGGCGCCCGCCTCGTGAACGACGCGGCCGATATCATCCAGTGGCTGGAGCACGCCGGTGGAGGTCTCGGCGTGCACGATGGCCACCACCTTGGCCTTGACGCCGCGTAACGCCTCGGCCACCTGCTCGGGCTGCACCGCCGTGCCCCACTCGGCGTCGACGCGCGTCACCCGGGCGCCGGCGCGTCGCGCCACGTCCACCATGCGCTCGCCAAAGACGCCGCTGACGCACACGACCACGTCCTCGCCCGGCTCGAAAGCGTTGATGAGCGCCGCCTCCATGCCCGCCATCCCCGTGCCGGGCACGCACATGGTCCATGCATTGTCCGTGTGGAACACGTAGCGCAGCAGCGTCTGGGTCTCGTCCATCAGCGTGATGTACTCGGGGTCGAGGTAGCCCAGGAGGGGTGTGGCACAGGCGCGCAGCACCCGGGGCGCGATCTCGCTGGGACCCGGGCCCAGCAGCAGGCGCGGCGAGGGGCTCAGCGTGCTGTAGGCATCGGTCATGATCGGGGCTCCTTCGTGGGTAGTAGTGATGGGTTGTGCGTGACGGGTCGCGGGCCGAGAGCAATGGTGGGCTCGCGTTTCACCGCAACACAATGCCGGTCACATCGCGGCCGGCGGCGCGGGCCCTCATGCCGTGAGGCGCGCACCGCTCAGAGCATACGTCAAAGCGAGAGGAGGGGCAAATGCCTCTCGAGGTTACCCACCGGGTTATCCACAGGGTGTACACACCTGTGGATTACTTGGCCGCCGCGTTACGATTCTCTCCCGCGATAGCGCGCTCGATCTCGGCGATCATCGCCTCGTCGCGCCGGCGGCGCGCACGCGGCGCCGAGAGGTCCGCGGCCAGCGCCTCGCGCCAGCGCCGCACCGCGCCCCGGCGTCGCCGTAGCCAGCGCACCATGTCGGCCGCCTCCCGCGCCAGGCCGGCGTCGCTATAGGCACGATAGAGCTGATACCGCGCGATGAGGTGCGTTACCTCGTCGGACAGCCCCAGGCGCAGGGCACACTCCAGCGCCTCCACGGCGCCGGCCGCGTCACCCGCCTCCGCCCGCGCCATGCCCAGGTTGTAGTGTGCCTCGGCCAGGCGCGGGGCGCGCTCCACGGCCCGCTCCAGCGCCTCGCACGCCGTGGCCGCATCGCCGGCGGCCAACAGGGTCAGCCCCTGCTCGGCATGGCCATAGTACAGGTCCGGCCGCCACGCCACCAGGCGATCGGCGACCTCGCGCGCCTCAGAGAGTGCGCCGCTCTCGCGCAGGAGGATCGCCTCGAGATAGTGCACGCCGTACGCGCCGCGGGAGGCGCCGTCGGGGCGCTCGACGACCGCCTGGCGCACCAACGCCAGCGCGCGCTGGGCGTCCCCCTCACGGTAGGCGCGCAGGGCGCGATGGTACGTCAAGGGGGTGGCGTCGCTCAGGATGCGCACGATCAGGATCGCGGCACCGGCCAGGAAGAGAAGCGGTGGGACGAGGCTCAACCACGGCGAGGGATAGGGGATGGGCAGCACGGCGGATAGGATGGCGAGAGCCAACAGGGCGAGCGTGGCGGGCCACAGCCAGCGACGCCCCCCTCCAGCGGAGAGGTGCAGGCCGCGGCGGGAGCGGAGCCGCCCCCACGCCAGGGCCGCCGTGCCGCCCAGCGCCAGGCCTCCACCCAGCGCCGCCACGACCCACAGGGCGGTGCGCGCACCGCCCTCCGGGCGCAGCTCCAGGCTGGCCACCGCCATGGCGGCCAGCAACAGGCCGGCGATGACGGCCATCGCCGCCCACGGGACGTGGGCGACGCGCCGACGCGGCCTATGCGGATGCAGTTGCTCCGTGCCGTTGCCCATCACACCGCCTACCAGGAGCGGGCGTTGCCGGAATAGAACATTTGTGCTATAATGCGGTCAGCCGCAGCAGCGCGCAATACCGCGCGGTAGCGGCGGGAGGAGGCCAGCATGCGAGACACTGAGATTCGGGCGATGATCGACGCCCTGCACGCCATCGCGGAGCGCGATTGCCTCAGCCACCGCGGCTTGGCGCGCCAAGTGGGCTGCTCCACCGGGCAGCTCTCCATGGTCTTTGCCGGCAAGCGGCGCCCCGGCGTGCGGTTCATCCGCCTCGTGGTGCGCCGCTACCCCGAGATTCGTCGCCTGCTGGCCACCAGCCTGGCGCAGGACGAACAGTGCCCCTCTGTCCGCGCAAACCCTTCCTGAACGCCCCGATCCCCGCGCCGCGGGCCGGACGGCGTCCGGCCCCTCCATCGGCGGAGCGGGAAACGCCGGTGCCCCGCACGCATGTCGACCGAGCACCGTGTAGGGCGCGCACGCCGGTGCGCGCCGCGTGACGAGCGTGGGTGGGCCATGCGCGCAGCGCGGGCCGGACAGCGTCCGGCCCCTACATCGGCGGAGCGGGAAACGCCGATGCCCCGCACGCATGTCGACCGAGCGCCGTGTAGGGCGCGCACGCCGGTGCGCGCCGCGTGACGAGCGTGGGTGGGCCATACGCGCAGCGCGGGCCGGACGGCGTCCGGCCCCTACATGCCGGGGCCCGTCACTCCTCAGTTGCCGGCCTTGGTCTGGCCCAGCGCACGCAGCAACGCCGCCAGCGGCTCGGCCACCTCCTTCGGCAGCCCCTCCAGCATCGACTCGTCGCGCTCGCCCCGCAGGATGCGCGTCAGCGCCTCGGCAAAGCGCCGCGCCGACTCGGGCGCATCCTCCTGCACCATGCGCGCCAGCGCCCCCGCCACCAGGCGCCGCGCGTTGGGGTCGCCCCGCAGGCCGGCCACCACGGCGCTCATGAGTTGCGGGAGCGGCACCGGCCAGCGCTCAATATCCGGCACCTCCTCCTGATCTCCGGACGCCGCCTCCTCCGGAGGTCGTTCGATCGCCTCCAGCGTCCGCCGCACCACCAGGGCGTCGACGTGGTCCAGCTCGGCGTACAGCTCGGCCCCCCGCTCGCCGCCCAGGATGCGCCAGATGACGCCCACCAGGTCGCGCCACTCCTGGCGCCCCTCGAGCTGCTCCAGCAGCTCCACCGTATTCGCGTCCAGGGTCTCGCCGCGCGCGGCATTCGCTACACCGGTGATGACGCTCTGCCACTGCTGCTGCACCTGCTGCGCCTCGGGGGAATGCGCAAAAGCCTCTTGCGTCTTGGCGCGCCAATGCGCCCCGCGCTCGGCGTCCCCCTGCGCCTCGGCGATGCGCTGCAACAGCGCATACACCGCCCAGGCGTCGAACGTCACGCGCGGATCCTCGGCCACGGCGCGGGCCGCTTCGGCGTGGACGCGCGCCTTTTCCAACTCTCCCTCGCCCAACAACAGTTCGGCGAGCGCCACCTCGGCCGATACGAGGCCCGTGCGGACGCTGTTCTCCTGGTAGATGCGGATCGCCTGGGTATAGTGCCCCTCGGCATCGGCCAGGCGGTCGGCCTGGCGCGCCGTGAGCGCCAGTTGGAGGTGCACCTGGGCCTCCACCAACGGCTGCCCCGCCTGGCGGGCGAGTTCCAGCGCCTGCTGGTAGCAGCGCTCCGCCTCCTCGAGGTCGGCGCCGCGCCAGGCCAGCGTGCCGAGCTGACTCCAGATGGCCGACATCGCCGCGGCGTCGTTAGTCGTCTGGAGATCAAAGAGGGCCGCCTCCAGGTGCTGCCGGGCGGTGCCCTTGTCGTCCTGGGCCATCGCGATGGTGCCGAGCTGCGCGTTGAGCGTGCCCATGAGGCGGCGATCATCGCGTTCGCGCGCCATCTCCAGCCCCTGGCGATACGCCTCGGCGGCCTCCGTGGGGCGCCCCCCCGCCAGGTAGGCGTCGCCCAAGTCTTGCCGTGCCAGCATCGCCTCCTGGCGCGCCTCATCGCCGCGCGCCTCGCTCAGCGACCCCAGCGCCGCCGTCAGGGCCGCCACGGCGGCGTCCCCCCGCCCCACGACGACGAGGGCGCGCCCCAGACGCCGTCGGGCCTGGGCAAGGTCGAGGACCGCCTCCGGCCCGCTGTAGGCCATGCCCCCCTCGGCCTCCATGCGCTCCACCAGGTGCTGCAGCATGACGGCCGCCTCAGGGGCGCGCCCGGCGGCCAGGAGTTGCTCCCCCTGGGCGATGAGAAAGCGCGCGCCCGCGCGCTGCACCGGCCCCTCCGACGGGACCATCTGCGCCACCGCCTCGCGCAGCCGCCGGGCGGAATCCTGATGCTCCGAGCGGAAACCCAGGTCCCCGAGGAAACGCTGCCACAGGTTGGCGTACTCGGATGCTACGTTGAGTTCGTGGGCGTCACACAGCGTGGCCAGGCCCCGACGAAAGTTGGCCAACTCGCGGAGCGCCAGCGCGCGCACCACCGCGCCATGCTGCGCTGCGTTCTGCATCATCCACTTGAGCAGGCCGAGGTAGGCGCCGGCGTGGCGATGCAGCGCCCCGACGCGCACGGGCGGCGGCAGACGCCGCGCCAGGTGCTGCGCCAGGGCGGGATGGAAGCGCAGAAAGGACACGTTAAAGCCGGGCACCTCGAGCTGGCGCACGAGTCCGGCGGCGTTCAGCAGGCGCACGAGCCGGTCCCACGCGGCGTCCTCCAACTCTGCCACGTTGCCGCCCAATGGCCGCATCAGCCCCCCGGCAAAGACCCCCAGCGCCTCCAGCTTGGGGCGGAGGTCCTCCTCCACCGACCGCATCAGCGCCTGCAAGACGAGCTGCAGCGCCTCGTCGCGCAGCCGCGCCTCGCCGAGGTCGAACCCGGGCAGGCTCGCCGACAGCTCGGCGGCGACCTCCCCCAACGCACGATGCTCCAAGAGCGCCGCCAGGCCGCGCAGCGCCAGTGGCTGGCCGCCCAGCCGCCAGATGATGCGCCGCAGGGCATCATCGTCCACGCCATCGAGCGCTCCGGCGGGCCACACCCTGCGCACCAGATCCTCGGCGTCGGCGGGGGCCAGCCCGGCGACGGGCAGCGCCAGCGTGACGGCGCCGGCGCGGTACGCCGGATGCGGCAGCGTCGCCGTCTCTGAAAGCACCCACAAGCGCGAGGTGCCGGTCCCCGCCAGGCGAACCCCCAGCTTGAGCAACTCCTCGAGGTCGCCGGCGGCGATGGGCGCGGTACCCTCGGGCAGGAGCGCATCGACGTCGTCCCAGATGACAAGGGTCGGCGTCTCGGTTAGGGCCCGCTCCACGTCGCCGACGGCGTCGGGGGCGCGCAGGTCAAAGCGGTCGCCCACCAGCCGCGCCCCCACGGCGTACAGGGCGCGCTCGGCATAGCCCCCCTCGGCGTATCGTACGTACACCACCTGCCGAAAGCGCCCCGTGCGCACCAGCCAGCGCGCGGCGTGGGCAGCGAGGGCGGTCTTGCCGGCGCCATGGTAGCCATGGATCAGCGTGATACCGTTGCCCGCCTCGTCGTGGGCGGCGCGCTCCAGCGCTGCCAGCTCGACGGCGCGCCCCACCCAGCCATGCTCCGGCTCGAGGGGCAGCCCCCCCTCGGCCGGCTCCTGGGCCAAGCGCCGCCAGGGGGGCTGCAGCTCTGCCCCCGGAAAGCGCACTACCTTGCCGACGCCACGCCCACCCGTCTGAGGCGCGACCACCGGCGCGCCCCCTGAGCCGTGCAGGGTCAGTCCCTCGGCGGGGTCCACGTGGGGCGCCCCCTCCGCGAGGGCACGGCGCGCCTCCTCCAGGGCCTCGCCCGGTGCATGCCCCGCCAGCAGCGCCGCCAGCGCCGCCGTCATGGCGACGCGCAGGGCCTCCTCGTCCAGGCGTTCGTCGACGCGCAGCACGGCCAGTTCTGCCTGACGGGCGAGGGCATCGGCATAGCGCGCCGGCCCGCCGGCTGCCGCGTCAGCGTTGGCCGGATCGGCGCCGGCCGACATGGCCGGGCGCAGCACCACCAGGCCGGCGCTCCCCTGGCGCAGGATGGCGCCCAACTCCCCAGCTGCCAGCGCCCCGCCCTCCGGCACGTCCGATTCCAGGTACGCCAGGGGCTCGGCGCCCATCTCCATGGCGACATCGAGCACGACGACGTCGGGCGCAGGGCCGTCGTCCCCCGAGAGTCGGGCGGCCAGTGCCTCGGGCGTCCCGGGGTAGAGCCAGTAAGCCTCCACCCGGTCCCCCTGGGCCTCCAGGGCATCATACATTGCTTCCACGTGGCTGCGCGTTGGCATCGGCTCGCGCCCCGCGGGACGCGGGGCGGCCACCAGCACGCGCAGGTTTGAGCGGGATTCCGTCACCGGAGGACCTCCAATTCGCATCAGTCCCTTGGCCGGGGGGCGCCCCAGCGCCGCCAAGCCGCCATATCGGTCAGGACGCGGTCCCACACCTCTTGCGGCCCGCGCTCGGTGGGCCAGGGGCGGAAACCGAGTCGCATGTAGGCCGCCACCGCCGCCAGCCGCCAGGCGTTCGTGTCGAGCATGGCGCGGGTGAACCCCCGCTCGCGCAGCCGGTGCAGGGCGGCCAGCGTCACCGCCTTGCCCAACCCCCCGCCGCGCTCGTCCCTCGACACACCCACCCAATGGATCATGCCCCAACGCTCGTCGTCGATGGTGATGTGCCAGGCGCCCGCCGCCGCTACGGGGCGATCGCCCCGCCAGATGAGCTTCAGATGGGCGGGATCGTATTCAGGATCGCCGGCAAAGGTGCGGTCGAACCAGGCCTGATCCGCCTCGCCGGAATAGTTCGAGGCGTTCATCACCTCCAGGTAGGCCCAGGCCTCGTCGGGCGCCATGGGCCGGCAGACGTACCCCTCGGGCACCACCACCGGCGGCAGCCCCTCCAGGTCGTCGCGTCGCATGCGGATGGCGGTATCGCGCACGCGCTCGGTGGCCAAGATCTCGTAGCCACATGTGGGCCCGAGGAACTCGACCGGCACCGCCGGGAACCGCTCCGCCAGATGCGCGGCGAGGTTGCGCATACCCGGTATCTCGGCCGTGGTGTGGTTTACCACCATCATCGGCACGCCGAGGTCGGCCATCCAGGCGCCGTCGCGCCACAGAGTGGCGCCGTCGTCGGTGGCCAGCACCACGTCGGCGCCCAGCTCCACCATGCGGCGGACGTTGGTGATGGCGCCCGTGCCCACCGCCAGGCGATGGACCATCTGCCACGGGGTGCCGACGAACTGCACCGCCTGCTGCCCCAGGGGCGCCACCTGGCGGGCGATGCGCCCCACCAGCTCCCAGGCGGCCGTTTCGGGCACGGCATGGAGGTTATAGTAGCGCTCCCGCGCGATGGGTGCGCCGAGATCCAAGAAGGCGCTCCAGGCGTCCACGATCCCCTTCTCCGGGTAGATGTCCCACAGATCGTGACAGCGGTACACCACCATCCCCGTCCGATCGAGGAACTCGGCCTTGCGCCGGCCGGGCGGCGTGGCGCGCATGGCGGCGTCGTCGTCCATGTGGCTGTAAAAGGTGGGCTCGTGGGTGATGACGAGGTTGTGCCCCCTGGCGTGAGCCTCCTCCAGCGTGTTCTGCAGCGACTGCCAGGTGACGGCGATGCCGGTGACGGCGGTCTCCGGGTCGCCGTGTTTGAACCCATCGCAGGTGCCCCGGTCCCACGCGACCCAGGGCCCCAGGGAGCGCAGATGCTCGTGCACGTCTCGGGCGGTGATGGACATCGCGTCTCCTTGAAGCGGTATGTACCTCCCTCACCTCCCAGAGGCGGCCCCCCGCCAGACTGCTCTATGCGCGAGGGTTACGCGGGGCGACATTTGGGAGGAGAGGGAGTGAGATGATGTTTGACAATTCCCGGCGCCGATGGAATACTGGCTCGCACGAGCCTACGGCACCCGCGCCCCACGGTGACCCGGCGCGCCGCCACCAACTCGCCATCCTCTCTGAGTAGGTGCAGCCATGATCACCGGCATCGTGCTGGCGCTGATTCAGGCCATGACCTGGTCCAGCACTACCATCCTGTTGCGCACCCTCTCGACGCGGCTAGACCCCTTCCTGGTGAACGGCCTGCGCGCCGCCGTGGGCATGTTGGTCATCATTCCGCTGGTGTTCATCACGGGCGGCCTGCCCGACTACCAACGACTCACGGGGCTGAGCCTGCTGTTCCTCACCGCCTCGGTCATCCTGGGTGGCGTCGTCGGCGACGCCCTCTACATCACGAGCCTCAAGACGCTGGGCGTCAGCCGCGCCTTTCCCATCACCAACAGCTACCCCATCTTTACGGTGGTCTTTAGCGTGCTCCTGTTGGGCGAGCAGATCAAGGCGACCACCCTAGCCGGCATGGCGCTGGTGCTGGTGGGCGTCTACCTCGTGGCGCGCCCCCGGGGCCGCGTGCAGACGGCGCCCCTGGACGCCATCGCCCCCCAACAGCTGCTCCGGGGCGTGATCGTGGCGCTGATCACGTCCGCTCTGTGGGGCCTATCGTCGACCCTGGTGGCGCTGGGTCTGCGGGGAGTCAACAGCATCGTCGCCAACAGCGTGCGCGTGCCGGTGGTGGTGCTGCTATCCCTCGCCGTGGCCGCCCGGCGGGGTCAGCTCGGCGCCGGCCGCCGCATCGAGCGGGCGATGCTGCGCTGCCTGCTCCTGTCCGGGCTGCTGGGGTGGGGGATCAGCGGCTCCCTCTATGTGACGGCGGTGCAACTCGCCGGCCCCAGCAAGACGGCCATCGTGGGGTGCACGGCGCCCCTCTTTGCCGTGCCCCTCAGCATGATCTTTTTGCATGAGCGACCTAGCCGCCACGTGGCGGCCGGCACCGCCCTGTCGGTCCTCGGCGTGGTGCTGGTGATCGTGTGACTAGAAGTTCTCCAGCAGCTCGAGGATGGCGCCCAACTGGGGCACGCCGTCCAGGTAGGCGTAACATCCTCCCGTATAGTCGCCGCGCTGCACCAGGGGCACGCCCCGCGCCTCGAGTCGTGCGATGACGCCGTCCATCCCCTTGATGCGAAAGGCGATGTGGTGTATCCCCTGGCCGTGGGCGTCGAGGAACTCGCGCCACGTGCTCGGCCCGCCCACCGGCTCGATCAGCTCGAGCTGCACCTGGCCCAGGTCAAAGAAGGCCAGCTTGGCGCGGGCGTCGGTGCCCTCGCCGCGATAGCGGGCATGCGTCACATCCTGCCCGTCCGTCAGCCGCGCGGGAGGCGGCTCCACCCCCAAGAGGTCCGCCCATGCCCTGGACGTCTTGGCGATATCCTCGACAATCACCCCTACCTGACAGACGATCTCGGAGCCGAGGGCGTTCTCAGCCATGCGCGCGCTCCTCCTTTGCTGTGGGTTGGAGCCGGAGTATAAGTCAGCCACGGGCTCGGGGCAAACACCTCCAAGGTTACAGGTAGCAGGTCATAGGCGAGTTGTGGGTTACGAGTTACGGGCTACCAAGTCGGATTGCAGGTTACAGTCTCTACGGGGGTCGTTCACTAGGGCCTGTAACCTGTCCCCTGTAACCTGCAACGGAACTCCACCGGCGTGCGCCGGATGCTGCCGAACGCGATTGCCGCTTGCACTCCTCGCGAATGGATGTATAATCGTTAGCTAGCTAACCATTTTGGGCCCCGGCGGAACGGACCCCTCCTATGAGCAGAGCGCGCGTACTGGCCGAATCGATCGTGCATCGCTACCTGACGTTGGTGCGCTACCAACGGCGCAAGAGCGAGCAGGTGCGCATGAGCGCCAACATCTCTGGGAGACAACAGGCAGTGCTCCGGCACCTCGTTCAGGAGGGTCCCTGCAACGTCGGCCAAATCAGCCGCTACCTCTATGTGCGCGATGCCACCACCTCCTCACTCTTGGACCGCATGGAGCGTGATGGCTATATTACACGACGCCGCTCGACCGAGGACTGCCGCAAAGTCTACGTCGAGCCCACGGAAAAGGGACGACAGGTCGCCACCACGACGCCTGCTGGGATGATCTGGTTGCTGCGCTCCCGGCTCCCCGAGCTGGACCCCGACGAATTGGAGGGGATCGACCGGGCGCTTGCCAGGCTGTCCGAGATCGCGGATGTGGACGAATCAGAACTTACGTGAGGGTGAAAATCGCTTATGAAAGTTGTCCTCCGGGTCTTTGGTTATATGCGCAAGTACTGGCCCCACGAGATCGCGGCGTATCTCTGTATGCTGGGCATCAACGCCGTGCGCGTCATCTGGCCGCAGTTCGTCGCGCGCGTGGTCGATGTGGGTATCGGCGAGAACCGGCCCGACGTGCTCACGCAGATGGTGTTCTTCCTCCTGGGGGCCACCCTCTTGCAGGGTGTCTTTCGGTTCTTTGAGGGCTTTTTGACGGAACGCGTGTCACAGGGGATCGCCTACAACCTGCGCAACGAGATCTATCGGAAGCTGCAGGGCCTCTCCTTCAGCTACCACGACAGGGCACAGACGGGCCAGCTGCTGTCTCGCGCCACCAGTGACGTCGACCGGCTGCAGCGCATTACCGGCCGCGGGGTGCTGGGCCTCATTGACGCCCTCGTGCTGCTGGTGGGCACCACCGTGGCGCTGTTCCGCATGAACGCCCTGCTGGCGCCCATGGCGCTGGTGGTGATGCCCATCATCACCGTGTTCATGCGCAGCTTTATCGAGCGCGTGCACCCCCTGTTCCACGCCCGCCAGGACCAGACGGCCATCCTGACATCGCGCCTGGAACAGAACCTGCGTGGCATGCACGTGGTGCGCGGCTTTGCTCAAGAGCCGGCCGAGATGGGGCGTTTTGGCGGCGAGAACGACACCATCTTTAACACCTCGCAGACCATCAACCGCCTCAACGCGTTCGCCATGCCCCTGGTGATCTTGCTCGCCTCGGTGAGCACGGTGCTCGTCCTCTGGGTAGGCGGCTGGCAGGTGATCGCGGGCAATCTCACCCTGGGTGCCCTCGTCGCCTTCAACAGCTATGTCCTGCAGTTGGTGAACCCCGTGCGGCGCCTCGGATTCCTGCTCACCATGCTGGGCGAGTCGCGCGCCTCGGCCGACCGGGTGTTCGAGATCCTCGACGCCGAATCCGAGGTCGAGGACTCGCCCGATGCCGTGCCCATGGGCGCCATCCGCGGCCAGGTGACCTTTGACCACGTGTCGTTCAGCTATGTTGACGACTCTCCGGTCCTCCAGGACGTGAGTTTCGAGGTCAAGCCGGGCCAGGTAGTGGCCCTGCTGGGCCCCACGGGGTCGGGCAAGAGCACCATCACAAACCTGATCCCCCGGTTCTATGAGACGACGCAGGGCACGATCCGCATCGACGGCACTGACATTCGCACAGTGACGCTCGAGTCGCTGCGCAGCCAGATCGGCATCGTCCTCCAGGAGACGCTCCTCTTTGCGACCACCATCCGCGAGAACATTGCTTTCGGGCGTCCCGAGGCGACCCAGGAAGAGATCGAGGCGGCCGCCAGGGCCGCTGCGGCCCACGATTTCATCGTGCAGATGTCCGACGGCTACAACACCGACGTGGGCGAGCGCGGCGTGACCCTCTCGGGCGGGCAGCGCCAGCGCGTGGCCATCGCCCGCGCCCTGCTGATGGACCCGCGCATCCTCATCCTGGACGACGCCACCTCCAGCGTGGACACCGATACCGAACAGCAGATTCAGGCCGCCCTGGCGCGCCTCATGGAGGGGCGCACCTCCTTCGTCATCGCCCAGCGCGTGTCCACCGTGCGCAACGCCGACCTGATCCTGGTGCTCGACAACGGGCGCCTGGTGGCCCAGGGCCGCCACAGCGATCTGATCCGCGAGTCGGGCATCTATGCCGATATCTACTATCGCCAGCTCAGGCGGGAGGATCAAGCCCTTCAGCCTGCTGCAGGGGGGAGTAAATGAGCTTCACCTTTAGTCCTGGATCGTTTCGGGGCCCTCATGCCCATGTGGGCCACTATAAATCGGTCACCGGTAAAGTATTCGACTGGAAGATCACGCAACAGCTCCTGGCCTACCTCAAGCCCTACAAGCGCCAGATGGTCGAGGGCGTGCTGCTGATGCTGGCGGGCGCCGGCATTGCGCTGGTCGTGCCGTACCTCATCAAGACCGCCATCGACGAACACATCGCCGCCGGCAACATGGCAGGGCTCAGCCGCTTGGCGCTCGTTATCCTGGTCGCCTACATCCTCGACTTTGCCTCCGGATGGCGCCGGCGGTGGCTGCTCAACACGGTGGGCAACAACGTGCTGCGCACCATGCGCTCGCAGCTCTTTAGCCACTACCAGGTGCTGTCGATGCGCTACTATGACGTCAACGGCTCGGGATCGCTCATCTCGCGCATGCTCAGCGACGTCGGCGTCATCAACGAACTCCTCTCTCAGGGGCTCATCAACATGATCAGTGACGTCGTCGTGCTCATCACGACCGTTGCGGTGATGCTGATCATCAACGCCCGCCTGGCGCTGCTGACCTTCCTCGTGCTGCCGCCGATGATCGTGGCGACGCTCATGTTCGCCGGGCGCGCCCGCCTCGCCTACCGCCGCACCCGTGAGAAGGTGAGCATCCTCACGGGCCGGCTGGCCGAGGACTTGGGCGCCATGCGCGTCATCCAGGCTTTTTCCGAGGAGGACCGCACCAGCCGCGATTTCGACGAGATCAACCGCGAGAACCGCGACGCCCACGTCGCCGCCGTCACGCTGGCCTCCATTTTTACCCCCACCATGGAAGCCTTTAGCATGATCGCCATCTGCCTCATCCTGTGGTTCGGCGGTCGCGCTGTGACGGCGGGGGCCGTCACCATCGGCGTGGTGGTGGCCTTTTTGAGCTACACGGGCCGGCTGTTCCAGCCGATCCTGGACCTCAGCATGATCTTTAACACCTGGCAGGCCGCCATGGCGGGCGGCGAGCGCATCCTCGAGGTGCTCAATGAGGAGCCCGACATCCAGGACGCGCCCGACGCCGTAGAGTTGCCGCCGGTGAAGGGGCACGTGCTGTTCGATCACGTGGACTTTGCCTATGCGCCCAACGTGCCGGTGCTGAAGGATGTGAGCTTTGAGGTGCCCGCCGGCGAGACGGTGGCCCTGGTGGGCCCCACCGGCGCCGGCAAGACCACCGTCACCAACGTCCTGTCGCGCTTTTACGAGATCTCGGGTGGCAGGGTATGCATCGACGGGTACGACATCCGCAAGGTGACCATCAAGTCGCTGCGCGAGCAGCTGGGCGTCGTGCCGCAAGAGCCGTTCCTGTTCCAGGGCTCCATCGCCTACAACATCGCCTTCGGCCGGCCCGACGCCGGCCGCGAGGACATCATCGCGGCTGCCAAGGCTGCCAACGCCCACGAGTTCATCGAGCGGCTCCCCGACGGCTATGATACCGAGATCCTCGAGAACTCGGCCAACGTGTCGCTCGGCCAGCGCCAGCTCATCTGCCTGGCGCGCGTCATCCTGGCGGCGCCGCGGGTGCTCATCCTGGACGAGGCCACGTCTAACGTGGACCTGCGCACCGAGGGGTTGATCCAGGATGCCATGGAGACGCTGATGTTCGGCCGCACATCGCTCGTCATCGCTCACCGCCTGGCGACGGTACAGCGCGCCCACACCATCCTGGTGATCGACGGCGGACAGATCGTCGAGCGTGGCACCCACGAGGAGCTGCTGGCCAAAAAGGGCGTCTACGCCCACCTGTACGAGACCCAGTTCCTCTCGGCCGAGACCATGCCGAGCTACGTGCCGGCCTCGTAGGGCGCCTGCTTGCGTGAATCCGATGGTACGCTGATTCCGCAGATAAAGCGCTGATTCCGCAGATTCTCTTGTTTGGACCTGCGGAGATCAGCGTCCGACCAGCGGAATCAGCGTACCATCGGTTTTTGTGCCGCCTGAACCCGGGCTATAATGGCTGGCGCAACCGCACCCACCATCCGCGCCCCCGGCGGGGGCTGGTCTCAAGGAGGCACTCGTGTCCAACGATCTCTCCCTCTGCCGCTTCAAGACGACCGCGGTCGACGTGCGCCTTGGCCTGGTGGCCAAAGGCAGGCTCTATGACCTCACCGCGCTCGGCCGTCCCGAATACGCCAGCCTCGATGCCTGGCTCAAGGCCGCCGCGGGGCGCGTGCCCCAGGCCATCGCCGAACTCGCCCAGGTGCCCGGCGCCGCCAAGGCCGTCTCCTCCGCCGAGGCGCTCATCGACCCCGCAAACGCGCCCTTTGTGCTCGCCCCCCTCGATACCCAGGAGGTGTGGGCCTGCGGCGTGACGTACGAGATGAGCCGCGAGGCGCGCATGCGCGAGTCGAACGAGCCGACCATCTATGGCCGGGTGTACGAGGCGCCGCGCCCCGAGATTTTCTTCAAGGCCACGCCCCATCGCGTGGTGGGCCCCGGCGAGGCGGTGGCGATCCGCGCCGATTCCCAGTGGGACGTGCCCGAGGCGGAGCTAACCCTGATGGTCACCCCCACCATGGAGATCGCGGGGTACACCGTGGGCAACGATATGAGTTCCCGCGACATCGAGGGGCAGAACCCCCTCTACCTGCCCCAGGCCAAGGTGTACGACCGCTGCTGCGCCCTGGGCCCGTGGGTACGCCTGGCCACCGAGGGGTTCGACCCCCTGGCGCTGCCGGTGTCGTGCACCATCTACCGCGACGGCCGGCCGGGGTTCACCGGCGAGACGAGCACGGCGCACATCCATCGCAAGCTGACGGAACTGGTGCGCTACCTGGCGCGCTGCAACAGCTTCCCTAATGGCGTGTTCGTGATGACAGGCACGGGCATCGTCCCGCCCGACACCTTCACCCTCTCGGACGGCGACGTCGTCGAGATCACCGTCGAGGGGCTCGGCACGCTGAGCAACCCGGTGATCGAATTGCCGGCAGAGTAGCTAGGCGTACCGGAACAGACACCGGGCTTCAGAGGATAATCTCCGGAGCCCGGTTTGTGTGTCGGGGACGCGGGACGCCTGGATCACAGGGGCGTTTGGATCGCGAAAGCGCGAAATGGGCGAAAGGAGACGCATCGCGGGCCGTAGGGTCCTCACACGCCCGCACACGCCGCGGGCCGAGGCCCGGCGCTAGCCCTGCAAAGCCTGCCTGCGCAGGCTAGGGGCGCGGTACTGTAGGGTCCGCACGCTGTGCGGACCGCCGGCGCGCTGACCGAGCTCCTGCGCCTGCCAGGCAAGGTTCCGCCCGCGCCACCCCTCGCCCGGGGTTAGGTCTTGCGCACCTCGTCCAGGTACCAATCGTATACGGCAAGAAACTGCTGTAGAACCTTCTCGTCCAGCAGAGTCGCCAGCCGGATCTTGGGATACCTCCTGATACTCTCCCTGGAGATAGAGACCCCAGGGATGGTGTTCAGCCTCTCGAGAAGGTCGAGCCTCTTGCTCTCAGCGCTAAAGGGCGGCTTGTATGAATATGGGAGGAAGTAGATGTCCACCACTCCGCGTGTCACGACACCAAAGACTTGGTGCTTTCTCCCATGGTGATCCAGGGTCGGCACAAAGTTCCCGTCCTGGCCTCGTCCCCACCAGACACGCGTCACGCGCGGCTTTGCCCATTCCAGGATCGCCCTCGCGACGCGCGCCTCGTCGGGGCCACGGCGCTCCTCGAGTTCACGGAAGTACGATTCCTCGTCCCATTGGCGCTTGGCGGCGCTCGTGCCCGCTTTTCCCTGCGTCGCCATGGTCTGCCCCACGAGGCGCGGCACGAGCGTCCGCAGGCCGCGTCCCTGGTACTGGCGGATCTCGACGCCCAGCACCTCGACGGGGTCCATAAAGCGGTTCAGGAACTCGATAACGCGGCGCAACTCGCCGCCAATCACATCGGCAACGAACATGAGGCGAATGCGGCCCGCCCGCAGGTTCGTGCCCACCTGCGACCAGTACTCCTCGACCGCCTCCTCGTCGCTGGGGTCGGCATCAATCAACTCCGCCACCTGCGCCATGGGGTCGGCGCCGCCCTGCGCACACTGACCCTCGAACCGCGTTCTGATGGCATCAGGGCGCCAATGCGCCACCGCATGGGCGGCATAGTCGAGCATCTGCCCCACCACCTCCCGGCGGATGCGATGGTCGCTGCTGCGCTTGACCTCGACGAGCGTGGGCACACCGTCCTGATCGAGAAAGAGGTGATCCACCGAGAACGTGTCGCCGCCCTCCGCCTCCAGGGGCACGCCCACCTCGCGCGAGACGAGCATCCATCGGCGCGGGGCCTCCTCGTTGACCTGTTCGCCCACCAGCAGGTCGGGATAGTCCGACAGGAGACGCTGGAACAGGTCTTCGTCGGCATAGGGCGCCTCGGTCATGGGGTGCAGCGTTCCATCCTTCTGAATGGCGAAAATGCGTCCGGCCATGGTGCGTTCCCCCCATCTACGATGTATGCCGACCATCGAGCGGCGGTCCGCACAGCGTGCGGCCCCTACAGCATCGCGCTACCGAGCTTTAGCTCGCGGCGCCCAAGGAGACAGGCAGGCCACGCACAGCGCGTCGCCTTCCGCACAGCGTGCGGACCCTACAGCATCGCGCTACCGAGCCTTAGCTCGCGGCGCCCAAGGAGACAGGCAAGCCACGCACAGCGCGTCGCCTTCCGCACAGCGTGCGGACCCTACAGCATCGCGCGCTACCGAGCTTTGGCTCGCGGCGCCCAAGGAGACAGGCAGGCCACGCACAGCGCGTCGCCTTCCGCACAGCGTGCGGACCCTACAGCATCATGCGCTATCGCAGCGTGCACAGGCGGGCATTGCGACGCGAGCACCGAACTCTGGCCCGCGGCGGGCGGCGGCGCTACGGCGTAGCCCCTTTCGCGTCTTTCGCCCCCTTCGAGTTTTCGCGATCCAAATCCGCTTCGCGATCCAGGTCCCCCTCGCGATCCGGCTCCTCCCGCCTCGCGGGCTCATAGTAGTCGGGCCAGTAGGGCTGGGAGCCGTCCACGTCGGTAAAGCCGTACTCCCTGGCCAGGTTCCAGGTGCTCAAGGTCAGCCCGGTGTAGCGAAACACGTCGGGGTCCGACGCCAGCGCCGCCACCGCCCGCCCGATGTAGTAGGGGGTCTCGGAGCCGGCGAATGAGGGTTCCTGGGCCGCCGCATCCCGCCAGTTCGCCTCGGCGACGCCGAAATAGTCGAGCATCGCCTCCGACCGCAAGAATCCCGGCGTGAGGGCCACCGCGGTGACGTGGTGCGGCTCGAGTTCCTGCGCCATGGCGTAGGCCAGGCGAATGGCGCAGACCTTGGCGAGGTCGTAGTAGAGGTTGCCCCGGTAATAGTCGAGGCTGTCGCCGTCGGTGATCTCGATGATGAGGCCGGCGCCGCGCGCCACCATCAGCGGCGCCAGGGAGTGGCTGGTGATGATGTGGGTATGCACCGCGCGGCGCTGCATGAGCAGGCCGTCCTCCAGCGAGTGCTCCCAGAAGGGTTTGTCCCAGGCGGTGAGTTCATCGCCGCCCCAGATGTCGTTGACCAGCACATCGAGGCGGCCCTGCTCGACGCGTACCCGCTCGGCGAGGGCGCGCACCTCCTCCGGCTCGCTGTGGTCCACACGCATGGCGATCCCCACGCCACCGCGAGCGCTCACCATCTCGGCCGTCTCGTCGATGGTCTCCGGGCGACTGCCGGCGGGCCGGCCGCGCACGCTGCGGCCGGTGCAATAGACCGTCGCCCCCGCCTCGCCCAGCGACACGGCAATGCCGCGTCCCGCCCCCCGCGTGGCCCCTGCCACGACGGCAACCCGACCGTTCAACGCTCCCATGAGGACACCTCCTCCACGACGGCAGAATCTGCGCCCTTGGCGCCTCTGCAACCCGACGTATGGATGTTGGAGGGATGCTTGGGGTGGGTTAGCAGGAAGAGATACGATCAAATTCACCAATAAAGCAACCAGAAAGATCCGCAAAATCCGCGTTCGATCCGCGAAATCCGCGTGCCATCGGTTTCACTCTACGTCGATCTTGCCTCAATCCGGCAGGCCGTACACCGTGACGTCGCGGGGCTGCTCCACGACAAAGAGGAAGGTGATGATCTGCTCCTGACCGGCGTCCAGCGCCAACTCCCACTCTAGCAGGCCCATCGCGCTCTTTTCTTTTGGCGGGGGGTCGGCCTCATCGAGGCGCACCGTGACGCGCTCGCTCGTCGATACGGGGATCTGGTCGCGCACCACCACCGTCTGCGGCGCGCCGGTGAGGTTGGTGACGGTGATGGCATAGCCGTAGCGCGAGCGCCGCACATCGCGCAGCAGCGCCTTGTCGGCGCCCCGCGCGACGGGCTCACGCTTGACGGTGACGCGATCGTCGGCGCCCAGCGACAGCTCGAACGTCTGTCCGGGCGCCACCGTCTCGAGGGCGGCACGCCCCACGAACTCGTCCCCCCAAAAGACATTCGCCCGCCCCGGGAGGAACACGTAGGCGCTGGCGTTCGTCACCCGAGCACGGCGGTAGGCCGTCGCGTCCAACTTGGGAGCGGTCACATAGTCGAGGGTTGACATCAGGTCGAGGCGGGCGATGGTCGCCTTGTGTGGGCCGCCGTCGCCCGGCACCGAGGCCCGCCGGGGCACGCGGAAGGTGACGGCGGGGCCGTCGCTGGAGACCTCCGCCTCCAGGGGGGCCGACTCCTCCATGGCCATCGCGGGGAGCGCCATGTCACCCATCTCCCGCCGAGCCATGGGCGCCGGCATGGGCGGCAGCTCCGTGCGGATGATCCAGGGACGCAGTTCTGGCACCCGCTCCCCGCCGGCCGGACGCGCCGTGGAGAGGGTCAGGGACACGTCGTCCCACGCCTCACCCGAGCGCTGCGACACCTCCGCCAGGTAGGTCGCCTCGATCCGGGGTCCGTCCTCCGCCTCGAACAGGCGCAGGTCGTAGAGCGGCGTCCAAGAGGCGTTGGGGACGTTGTAGGTCACCTCGAGTTCCAGCGTGTCGGCGCTGTTCGCCTCCAGCGCCACGATCACGTCGTACCCCTCGCGGTCCGCGCCCCCGCTGACGTTCTCTAGCTCGGCGCGCACCTGCGCGATGCGATCCTGCAGGTGCCGTTCCTCCCGGTCCACCGCCAGGAGCCGCTCGTTGGCCGTCTCGAACTGCTCGCGCACAAAGAAGATGATAGCCAAGCCCTCGGCCGACCTCGCCTGGCCCTGTGCCATGGCCCGCGCCAACTGCCGTCCGGCCGAGGCCGCCAGGTTCGACAGCAGGGTGCGGTTGGCCTCCGCCGCCTCGCGGCGCAATGACAGCGCCCGCTGTTGCTCCTCTAGCTCGCGCAGTTGGCGACCGAGCGCCTGCACCGTCGCCTGCGCCGGCTGGGCATAGAACGCGCGGCGTACATCCACCCCCAGCAGCCGCGCCTCCGCCGAGCCGCGCCCTCGGGCGCGCACCGAATCGGCCGCCAGCGACGCCGGCAGGCCTCGCAGGGCGAGTTCCACGGCGCCGGGCAGCACATCGACGCGCCCCGTGCGCGTGACGCGGGCGCCGCGCCGATACACCGTCACGGCCGAGATCGGCGCCTCGACGTCGATGGATGCTGCGGCGTTCTGTTGGGGCTGCGACGTCATAGTCGCCCTCCTCTTTTCGACGGGGAGTTGCGAGTTCCGGGTTCCGGGCCGGCAGAGTTGGTACAGGTGACAGGTTGCAGGTTACAGACCCGAGACGATGGGGCGCCCTAGACCCTGTAACCTGCCACCTGGGCCCTGCAACCGCCCTTCCGGCTCGCAACCCGCAACCGGCGCTCCGCCCGCTACGCCCCCGCCTTCTCCTGCATCAGCGTTTCATAGCCCGACGCCCAGATAGAGGGGGCGCGCGTCATCTTGGCGATGCGGATATCGCCAAAGCGGGGCGCCAGGGCCGCCAACTCGCTCGGGAGGTCCTGCCAGCGGTCCTCGCGGACCAGCGCCGCGAGGCGGCGCGCCGCCGGCGTCACCCACTCCCAGTCGAGGCGGAAGCGATCCGCCTTCACATAGTAGTCGCGCTTCTCCCAGGCGTCGGTGGTCACCTCCACCGACTCGGCGATGCCGCGTAGCGCGAACACGAGGGTCGCCGTCATGTCCTTCACCTCATCGTCCACGCCGCGCTTGAACATCAGGTGCCGCAGAATCTCGGCGATGGTGCGTCGCAGCCGGTTGCGCTCGCTCCCGGGGCTGGCAGTGTTGATGATTCGACCCATGTATCACTCTCTCGATCAGGATACCGGCCAGTATACCGGCGCCCGACGATGCGGTCAATGAGGGGGAATAGAACGCGGATGCACGCGGATTTGGCGGATCAGCGCGGATCGGTTAGGGTCTTACCGTAGATGCCGCAGAGATTGCGTAAAAGCCCTCTGCTCTGCGGTCACGGCCCTCTGGTTAGTTCCCGTATGAATCCGCGTAAATCCGCCCCATCCGCGTGCATCCGCGTTCTATCTCCTGCCCGTCTTTGACACCGCCCCCCCGCTCCGCTATGATGCCCCCTACACCCCAGACCGGCCGAGCATCGCGGCCGCAGCAACCCCAGGTGAGGGCCATGAAGCGCGATACCGAACTCTTGCACGTCGGCGACACCCCTTGCGACTGGAACGGCGCCGTCAACCCGCCCGTCGTCCACGCCTCGCTGTTCTGCTTCGAGTCGCTGCAGCAATACCTGAACACCACCGAGGGGCGCGAGCAGCACTATGTCTACGGTCGCTCGGGCAACCCCACCACGCACGTCCTCGAGGAAAAGATCGCCTTCCTCGAAAAGACGGACGACGCCCAGGCGTTCGCCTCGGGGATGGCGGCCATCACCACCGCCCTGCTCGCCTACCTGCGATCGGGCGACCATATGCTCGTCGTGTCGTGCGTCTATGGCCCCGTGCGCCAGTTTTGCGACGGCATGCTGCGGCAGCTCGGCGTCGAGACGGAGTACTTTCCCTGCGGCGAGTGCGCCGACCTGTCGGCGCGCATGCGGCCCAACACGCGCGTCATTTATGTCGAATCGCCCGGCAGCCTGACCTTTGACATCCAGGACCTACGCTCCGTGGCGCGGGTGGCCCGCGAGCACGGCGCCATCACCATGATCGACAACACCTGGGCCACGCCCCTCTACCAGACGCCCATCGAGCTGGGGATCGATCTCTCGCTCCACGCCGGCACCAAGTACATCGCCGGCCACTCGGACCTCATGCTGGGCCTCGTGACGGGCAGCGCCGAGGCGATGAAGCCGGTGCGCGCCACCGCCCGCCTCCTGGGCGGCATCCTCTCGCCCGACGACGCCTACCTGACGATCCGTGGCCTGCGGACCCTGCCGGTGCGCATGGCGCGCCACCAGGAGTCGGCCCTCAAGGTGGCCCGCTGGCTGGAGACGCGGCCCGAGGTGCGCGAGGTGCGTCATCCGGGGCTCCCCTCCTTCCCGGGGTACGAACTCGCCAGGACGCAGATGTGCGGCTACTCGGGGCTGTTCGGCTTTCGCTTGCAGCCGCGCGACGAGGCCGCCCAACACCGCTTCGTGGATTCCCTCCTGGGCCTGTACCGCCTCGGCTATAGCTGGGGCGGCTACGAGAGCCTCATCCTGCCCCTCATCACCCACCAGAAGGGGGATCCCGCCCTGCGTCGGGAACTGGGGCTGGACAACGACACCTACCGCATCAGCATCGGCCTGGAGGATCCCGACGACCTGATCGCCGCGCTGGATCGCGCGCTCGCCGCCTGGGCATCGGCGTGATCCGGAGCACGAACACAAAGGACACACGGCGCATGACCGCCTCATCGCGATCCACGCTGCACGTGCTCCACCTCGGCATCGCCCTGCTCGCCCTCCTCGCCCTCGCGGGCTGTAAGGATGGGAGGCGTGAGCCGACCCTCACCCCAGAGCCGACGGCCCACTCCGTCGCCGAAGCAGCCTCCCCCTCGGCGGCGGACACTACGGCCATGGAGGCTCCCGCGCCCACCGAGGCGCCGGCCGCCACCCACACGCCACCCCCGGCGACGGATACGCCCGCGCCGACGGACACCGCCACCTTGCCGCCGCCCACCGACACCCCCGAGCCGGTGGCTCCCACGGCGGATGATCCCCCGGCAGTGTCGGCGGCAGAGAATCCGGGCAATGAGGAGGGGGCGCTGCCGCCCGAGGTCGACCGGGCGCTGAAAGATGGCGACTATGGCCGGGCCATCGTCCTCCTCGAGGAGCGGCTGCGCGCCGACGAGCCGGCGCATCGCGTGCCCATGGTGCTGGCGCTGGCCCGCGCCTATCGCGCCGAGGGGCGCCACACCGAGGCGATCGCCGTGCTGGCGGTGGTCATCGAGGAGGCGCGCTCGCAGGACGAGACGGCCGACAGCCTGGCGTTGCTCGCCACCTCGTACGAGGCGATGGGGGAGTGGCGGGCCGCCGTGGACGCCTACGAGCGCTACCTGGCGATCCGCCCCGAGGCGGCGCCCGACGTGCGCTGGCACATGGCCAAAGCGTTGGCCGCCCTAAACGAGTGGGAGCCGGCCGAGGCGCAGCTCACGGCCATCGACCAGGCGGCGCTGTCATCCTCGCGGCGCGCCGAGATGCTGGAAGAGCTAGCGTCGGTGCGCCTGAAACGCGGCGATGTGGACGGCGCCGCGCAGGCCTACGATGAGATCCTGGCCTTTGCGCAGAACGCGCCCTACCGCGCTCTCATCGTGCTAAAGCAGGGGGATGCGTTGCGCGACGCGGGGCGAAACGAGGAGGCCATCGCCAAGTACACCGCCGTGGTGACCGAATACGCAGCCACCTATGCCGCCTACACGGCGCTCGGCGCGCTGGACCAGATCGGCGTCACGGTGGTGAACGACTATGAACGGGCGGGCATCCTCTATCAGGGGGCGCAATACGAGGCGTGCATCGAGGCGCTCCACCGCCACCTACCCACCATCCCCGGCGAGGAGGCGGCGCCCGCCTACTACCTGGCGGGGCAGGCGTTCCAGCGCCTGGAGCGCTACGACGAGGCAATCCAGTCGTACGAGGCCGTCATCGACGGGTTCCCGGGCAACGCCCTGGTGGCCGACGCCTGGTTCGGCAAGGCGAGCGCCGTAGCGGCCGCCGGCGGCGACGGCGTGGGCGTGTACCAGGCCTTTGCCGCCGCTCACCCCGACCATGCCCGGGCGCCCGAGGCGCTCTGGACGGCGGCCACCAGCGTCGAGCGCGCCCGCGACTGGGAGCGCGCCGGCGCCGCTTACCGCGACCTCCGCACGCGCTACCCGAGCAGCAGCCGTGCCGCCGAGGCGTTCTTTCGCGAGGGGCTGGCCGCCTACGCCCGCAACGACATGAGCGCCGCCACCGCCGCCTGGAGCGCATCGCTGGAGGCCGGCCGTACGGCCGACGAGCGCGCCCGGCTGCACACCTGGCTCGGCCTGGCCGCCGAAAAGCGCGACGACCGCGACGCGGCCGTGAACCACTGGCAGCAGGCGCGCGCCGCCTCACCCACCTACTACTATGGCTTGCGCGCCCGCGACCTCCTGGCGGGGATCTCGCCGGTGCTTCCGGCAGAGATGAACGACGTCATCCCGAGCACCGCCATGGACGCCGCCAAGTGGCAGCAGGCCGCCTCGTGGGTGGATAGTTGGGCCCCCGCGGCGGAGGGAGGGACCGGCGACGTCGCCGGCCATCCGCTGATCCTGCGAGGGCGCGCCTACCTGGCGCTGGGGTGGCACAACGAGGCGGTCGCCGCCTACCGCGCCCTCCTGGACACCGTCAAGGACGACCCGCGCCAGCTCCTCGCGCTCACGCGCGCCAGCGACGAGGCGGGGCTGCACGCCGTGACGCTGTCGTGCGCCAACCGGCTGCGCACTCTGGGGCGCGAGGCGGGCGCCGCCGACGCGCCCGACGCCCTGTGGGGCCTCTCCTACCCCACCACCTACGGCCACCTGGTGGACGACGAGTGTCGCCGCCGTCACGTGGATCCGCTCCTCTTCCTGGCCCTCACGCGCCAGGAGAGCGGCTTTGACGCCGAGGCGGTGTCCTACGCCGGCGCCACCGGCCTCACCCAGGTGATGCCCGCCACCGGCGGCGACATCGCCCGCTCCCTCGGCGAGAGCGGCTACACGCCGGCCATCCTCACCCGCCCCGTGGTCAGCGTGCGCTACGGCGTCTACTATCTCGCCATGCTGCTCGACCGCTACGACCGCGACTGGATCGCGGCGCTGGTGGGCTATAACGCCGGCCCGGGCAACATGGGCCGCTGGACGAACAACCAGCCCATCGCCGACCACGACCTGTTCTACGAGACACTCCCGCTCCAGCAGCCGCAGGACTATATCCGGCTGATCTATCAGAACTATTCGACGTACGTGGCACTATACCGAACGCAGTAGTTGTGGGTTGCGAGGCGCGGGTTCCGGGATGGATGGGCTGTTACAGGTAACAGGTTGCAGGTCACAGGCTCTAGCGCGTAGACCCGCTGTAGCCTGCAACCTGCAACCTGTCACCTGTTACGTAGTCAGCTGCGCGCGATCAACCAACCCACAACCCATAACTCACGACCCAAGACTGCCCTAGATAAACAGCGTCGCGTTCGCCTTGTCCGTCTCGCTGATGAACGTCGCGACCCCGCCGACCTCCACGCCGTCGATCAGCTCCGCGGGCCGAATCCCCATCATGTCCATCGACATCTGGCAGGCGATGATGCGCACGCCGTTCTCCAGCGCCGTCTCCATGAGGCGCGGCAGAGAGTCGATGTGCTTGGAGCGCATCACCTGCTTCATCATCCAGGTGCCCGCACCGCCCATGTTGAGCTGCGACAGCTTGAGCGCGTCCGCGCCCTTGGGTAGCATCCAGCCGAACATGCGCTCCACGATGTTCTTGTTGGTGCGCGGTGCGTCGCGCCGGCGTAGCACGTTCAGCCCCCAGAAGGTAAAGAACATCGTGACCTGCTGCCCCATTGCCGCGGCGCCGTTGGCGATAACAAAGGAAGCCAGGGCGTGGTCCAGGTCGCCGGAAAAGACAACCATCGTCTTGGCCGGGGCGACGGCGGATCGCGGCGCTGCCTCGGCCTCGGTGGCCGGGGCGCCCTTTTGCAGCAGCGCGGTGATGGCGCCCGCCTCCTCGCGGAGGTCCAGCAGGCGGTTGCCGGTGCTCCCCGCCCAGGCGGCCACGTCGCGGCGAAAGCCGGGATCGCTGGCCTGCACCTCGAGCACCTCGCCCGCCACCATCCCCTGCATCTGGCGGTAGACGGCCATGATCGGCCCGGGACACTGCAGGCCCATGGCGTTCAGCCGCGCTGTGGCCATCACTGGCTCCGTCACGGGCGCGGCCTCGGTCACGTGACCATTGCCGTTGCCGCGGCCATTGCCGCGGCCATTGCCGCCGTCGCCGTTTCCATCCCCGCCGCGGTAGCCGTTCGATCCGTTCGTCCCGCCGCCCTTCGCGGGCGCCTCGACGGGGGCGATCAGGTTGCTCTGGGGCTCGGTGGCCACGGCATACACGTCCCAGCCGCCGCTCAGGTTCAGGACGCGCAAGCCATGCTGGCGCAGCATACGCTCCATGACGTAGGCGCGCCGCCCCACCTTGCAGTAGACGATCCACGCCTTGTCCCGATCCAGTTCGTCGAGCCGAGATCGCAGCTCACTGTTGGTGATGTGCACCGCGCCGGGGATGTGGCCCAGCGTCCACTCGGGATCGGTGCGCACGTCGAGGATGCCGTAGGCGCCATCCCCCATGCCGTCCTCCACGAGTTCCCTCACCCGCGGCCACTCCACGAGTTCGGTATCGCCGCGCAGCCGATTGGCCGCCACATAGCCGGCGATATTCACAGGATCCTTGGCGCCGCCGTAGGGAGGGGCGTAGGCCAGCTCCAACCGCTCCAGGTCGAACACCGTCATTCCCGCCTGCAGCGCCGTGGCCAGGGCGTCGATGGTGCGGTCCACAGCATTGCCGCCCACCACCTGCGCTCCCAGGAGCTTGCCGTCGTGGGGCCGATAGAGGAGCTTGATGGTCTGCGGCGTGGCGCCGGGGTAGTAGCCGACGTGGTCCTGGCTGTGCGTGATGCTCGTCAGGTACTCGACGCCCTGCTGGCCCAGGGTGCGGCTGTTGGCGCCGGTGAGGGCGGCGGTGAGGCCGAACACCTTGACGATGGAGGTGCCATAAGTGCCCACATAGCGGGCGTCGTGCCCGACGATATGGTCCGCCGCGATGCGCGCCTGGCAGTTGGCGGGCCCGGCCAGGGGCACCGCCGTCAGCGTCTCCAGGACGGGGTTCATCACCTGCACGGCGTCGCCCACGGCATAGATGCTGGGGTCGGAGGTGCGCATGTGCTCGTCGACGCAGATGTGGCCCTTGGGGCCGAGGTCCAACCCGGCCTGGCGGGCCAGGTCGTTCTCGGGCTGCACGCCGATGGCCAGTACCACCATATCTGCCTCGAGCGTCGCGCCGCCGGCCAGGGTGGCCGTGAGGCGCTCATCGTCCGCCCGGACGATCTCTTGAAGGCCATCCCCCAGGCCGAGGCGCACCCCATGCTCGCGCAGTTCGCGGTGCAGCATGGCGGCCATCTCGAAATCGAGGGGCGCCATCACCTGGGGCAGCATCTCCACCAGGGACACCTCGACGCCGCGCTCCTTGAGGTTCTCGGCCATCTCGAGCCCGATGAAGCCGCCGCCCACCACCACGGCGCTGCGCACGCGCCCGGCGTCGAGTGGCGCCTTGATGGCGTCCATGTCGCGCATGGAGCGCAGGGTGTAGACGCCGGGAAGGTCCGCGCCCGGGATGCGCGGCACGATGGGTTTGGCGCCCGGCGACAGGATGAGGCGGTCGTAGGGCTGGCGGTAGACGCGGCCGGTGCGCACCTCGCGCACCTCCACCTCTTTCGCCTCGCGATCGATGCGCAGCACCTCGTGCTCGGTGCGCACGTCGATGGCAAACTCGGCGCACAGCTTGTCGGGCGTCGACACCAGGAGGGCGTCGCGCTGCTCGATCACGCCTCCGATGTGGTACGGCAGGCCGCAGTTGGCGAACGAGACGTACTCACCCCGCTCCAAGACAACGATCTCGGCGGACTCGTCCATGCGCCGAAGCCGCGCCGCCGCCGTGGCGCCCCCCGCCACACCACCAACGATCACATACGTCGCCATGTGCCCTTTCCCCCGCGGTATCTCGACTACGGATTCCAACGTACCCTTGTGAAATCCGTCACAAGTATACCATACGGGGGTATGGTTGTCAAGCGTGGGCTGTGCGTCATGGGTTGCGGGTTATGAGTTGCGGGACGGAGGGGCTGTGACAAGGAACAGGTTGCAGGTTACAGGCTTTGGCGTATGAACGCGCGAGAGCCTGTCACCTGCAACCCACTATACGCGAACGATGAACGCACAACGCGCAACGCACAACCCGTAACCCGCAATCGCGCCGTTAGCGTTTGAGCGACACGCGCAGGATCTGCCCCGCGGTGATGGTGACGCCTTCGGGGAACTGGAGGGCCACGCCGCCGGCGCGCGGGGCGAGGGTTACCGCCAGGGCGTCGCCATTCAGGGCGGCCTGTGCGCCCGTCGCCTCGCCCACGCTGCCCAGGAGCAGATCGCGCAGCGTCAGGCTCCCCTGCTCTACGCACAGATTCGCCTCGGCGCGGCCGTTGTGGCGCCGCTGACTGAAGGTGCCCCAACCCGTACCGGTGGACCAAAAGCTCTGCCAGTTCGCCGCGCCCAGCCGCGGCGAGAAGCCGATGGTCCCGTGGGGCAGGTCGAAGCGAAAGCCCGACAGGGCGGTGAGCAGCGACCAGGAGGCCAGCGAGCGGGCATAGTGGCTGCCGCACTCGAACTCGTTCCAGGGGTTGCGCCGCTCCCCATCGTGGCGCGCTCGCACCCCCTTGGCGATCATCAGCCCCTCGTCCACCAGCCCCTCGTAGATGAGATGGCTCGCCACCTGGTACTCGATGCCGCACCACACCTCGTCCGAGTAGACAAAGGGGAACTGCGGCCTGCCCCCCCTGGGCCACGAGCAGAGCAGCAGCCCCTGCTCGTCATTCAGGGCATAGATGCGCTGCGGATTGGCGTGCTCCCAGAAATCGGCGCGCCAGTTGTGGCGGTGGATGGCGGCCACGGCGCCCCGCACGTGGGCGGGGTCGAGGAGGTAGCCCAGCCCCACGATGTGGGCGAACCACTGCCCGATCACCTGGTCCGACAGGCACCCCTCGCCGTACTGGTACTTGGGCGCCGTCTCCAGATCCACCTTTTGGATATAGTACTCGCCGTTGTACAGCTCGCGCTCCAGGCGCGCCCGCCCGCGATCGAAGCAGGCGCGATAGGACGCGGCGGCCTCCTCATCGCCCAGGTAGCGCGCCATCTCTTCGCCGGCGCGCAGGGCGCCCAGGTAAAAGGTGCCCATCATCGTGTTCGGGCCGACGAACTCGATGTCGTAGGTGTTGTGCTGCACCCCCTCCATCACGCCGTCGCGGTCGGGGTCCCACTGCACCCAGGCGTACTCTAGCGCCTTTTTGACCTTGGGCCACAGCCCGCGCAGCCAGGCGTCGTCGCCGCTCAGGAGCCAGTCGCGGTACACCTTGAGGACGCCGCCCATCTGGCCGTCCGCCGCGGCGTGGTACTCCCACTGGGAACTCCCCAGGGGGAGCTGCAGGCGAAAGCACATGCGCCCGTCGTCGCGCAGGTTGTAGGTATAGTCGGCGTCGCGCATCGAGCGCTCGAGGGAGGGAAAGAGGAACGCCGCCGTCTGGGCATAGTTCCACACGTGGGTGCACGAGCCCTCGCAACAACCGCTGTCGCAGTGGCACCCCTCGAACCCATAGAAGGTGCCGTCGGTGAGGCGCAGCACCGTGGGGCTGTGGAGGATAGACGCTTGGCTCGACAGCGCGTCGAGCACGTAAGGGGGGAGCGTTGAGGCGAAGAGGGCGTCGTGAAAACGCTTCGTGTCGGCGTACAGGCGCTCCGCGTGGCGATAGTAGTAGCGCGCCACGTCCAGCGCGTCCTCCCACTGGGAGGCATAGTAGTTGCGCCACACCGCGCCTTCGCCACAAGCACAAGCGCCGCTCCCGGAGGCAGCCCAGTACTTCTGAAAGTTGGGCAAATGCCAGCTGTAGGCCAGGGGCAGCACCACCTCCTCCCCCGGCTGCAGCGTGGCGCGCAGGCCGAGGCTGCCGACGTCGCTCGTGCCCGGCTCCGACGGCCCCAGGTCGCGCGGCTCCAGGGTACCGGTGGTCGCAAAGTGATCCCAGAAGTCGTGCATCATGTCGAACCAGCCGCTCCGCAGCCAGCAGGCCTGCTGCGTCACCTCGGGCCAGGTGGTGGTGAGGGCCAGCGTGCCGTAGGCGGGGCCCTCCGGCGCGAGGCGCGTCGAGGTGCAGGCGATGCCGCGCACCGCGCCGTCGTCCACGTAGGTGTTGAGGTTCTCCCCCAGGTGCTCACCGATGAAGGGGCCCGTGCCCGGGTAGCCGATGGGATTGAACACGTTGGCCGCCAGGGTGAGCACCACGGGGCGGTCGGAGCGGTTGCGCAGATGGTAGCGCAACACGGCAATAGGGATGCCCGATTCGTCGGGGTTCAGCGGGATGAAGGGGCTGTATGCCTCGAGGCGCACCTCCACCGGCAGCGTCGGGTCCTCGAAGGCGATCTCGGCAAAGGGGAACTCGCCGCGGAAGGTGGCGCCGCGCAGGTGGGGCAGCCCGGAGCCGTTCTCGCGCGTGACGCCGAACCCCAGGCCGCGGTAGCCGCCGCCACCCTCGCCGCTGAAGGGGGGTTGCGGCGGCGCCTGCACCACCCGCGCCAGCGGCTCGCCCCCCTCGGGTCGCACCCAGAGGGAGACAAAGGTGTAGGGCAGGCGCGTGCCCTTGTTAGGGCGGTTGAATATCTCCCAGTCCACGAGTTCGCCAGCGCCGGACAGAGACACGCAGCCGGTGCCGATGCCGCCCAGTGGGAAGGCAATCTCTCGCAGTTGCTGTCCCTGATACGTGGGGGGTGCGCCGATGGTGCGCAGTTCTTCCGAAGTATAACCGGTTGTGATGGCCATGAGCGTCGCTCCTGTGGCGGTGTGTCGCTTCAGTGAGACGGAGCCAAGGGGGGCGTGTGACGACCACGTGCGGCGGCCGTCGAGGGTCATATACGCCGAAGGGGGTGGCGCTGTCAAGTAGGATTGCGGTCACCTGCCAGAGATCGTAGCGCCTCGGGCGGCGTCTCACCACATGAGGCTCTTGACTCGGCCCGAGGGATCGGATATGATGTGTGCATATTCCTACGAAAATAGCAAGTTGGTGCACACGTGATGGCTACTCCGAGGAATCAGGCGCTCTTTGAGGCACTTTTCGAGATCGCCGACGACCAGGCGGGCTATTTCACCTCGCGCCAAGCCATCGCTGCCGGGCTCAGTTACCGCCAGCTATCCTACTATGCCACTACGGGACGCATCGAGCGCGTCAGAAAGGGCGTGTACCGTCTCAGACACTACCCTTCCTCACCTCACGAGGACCTGTTCCTGTGGTCCCTATCCCTGGGGCCGCGTGCCGTGCTCTCTCACGAGACGGCGCTGGCGCTGTACGATCTGTCCGACGTCCTGCCATCACAGGTCCATGCCACCGTCCCTCGCACGTCCTCACGTCGCCGCACCGGCATATGCCTCCATACCGGGCACTTGCCAAAGAGCGACACCACGCACTACGAGGGGCTCCCGATAACTACCGTGCCCCGCACCCTGGCAGATGTGGCCGAGGCCGGCCTAGCCGACGAACTCGTGACGCAGGCGGCCCGGGAGGCGCTGCGGCGAGGGATGACGACCGCCAGCCACCTGCGCCGGTACGCGTCCTCTCGCGGGGGCCGCCTCGCTCGCCTCATCGAACAGGCGCTGAGGGGTGAAGGATGATGGTGTATGCCAGCGCGGGCGCCTTTCGCCGTGCCCTGGAGGATCGTCTGCGCAATAAGAGCAGAGGGACCGGCATCGCCCTCGTCTGGCTACGCAAGATGGTCGCCTTTGAGCGGCTGATGGCCCGACTGGCGACCGATCAGCCCGATTACTGGGCGCTGAGGGGCGGCCTCGCGTTGCAGTGGCGCTTTCCGGATCGCGCAAGGGCAACCAAAGATGTGGACCTCCTCCTTACCGCGTCTGCCAACTCCCCACACGATCTTCTTGTGCGCGCCGCCATGCTGGACCTCGGCGACTGGTTCCAATACTCGGTAGCGCGGCCGCTCCGCGCCTCTGAGGGCCAACTGCCTGGCGGCGGCACCCGGTTCGGAGTGGAGGCGCGGCTCGCCGATAGGGTGTTTGAGGCCTTTCATGTGGACGTCGGCTGGGGTGATCCCGTCGTAGAGCCGCTCGAACGCCTCAGTCCCCCGAGCCTGCTGACCTTCGCCGGGATCGACCCATGCACCGTCCCCTGCTATCCCTTAAGTCAGCACTTGGCTGAGAAGGCTCACGCCTACACGCGTCCTCATGCGGGCGGCGAGGGCAGCAGAGTCAAGGACCTTGTGGATATCGTGCTCATCGCGCTGTCGACGCCCATCGATGGACCTGCGCTCCACGCGGCGCTGGTGGCGACCTTTCGGGCGCGCGATGGCAGCGAACCACCACAGCGACTGCCCGAGCCGCCGGAGACTTGGGGTTCACCCTTCCGAGCGCTCGTTCGTGGTACGGGCATCGGCGTCACGACAGTGGAACAAGGGTTTGACGTGGCGTGCAAGTTCTTTCATCCCGTGTTGCGGGGAGAAGCTGTCGGAGGGTGGGACCCTCTGTCGATCCAGTGGCGCGAGGGCACCTAGCCACGGTCGCCATCGTAGAGCAGGCTCCTCCCCCTCCGCCCCACCGCCTCGATCGCCCCCATCTCCCGCAGGCAATACGCCATCTGCTGTGCCAGGCGGCGGGGCACGCCCAGGCCCTCGGCGAGGTCCAGGGTGGTAAAGGGCTGCGGCAGGCCGGAGGGCAGCAGGGCGCGCAGGTCGCCGACGTCCTCCAGATGGATGCGCTCATCCACGCCGAGCAGCCGCCGGTCGACGATGCTCCACCCCTTGCGGCGCCAACTCCCGCGCCCGTCGTCGCAGCGCACCTCCTCCTCGCGCGTCAGGAGCACATCCAGCGCAAAGCGGGGATGGTGGATGAGCGACGGAAAGCGCACCAACTCGGCGAATACCTGCTCCACCCGGCCCCGCTTGGGCGACTTGCGCCGGCCCAGGATCTCGCCGTCGGCGCTCACCCGCACGATCCAGCGCTCCCGCGCGATGGGGTGCACCAGGCGCACGGGGTGGCTCTCCAGCAGCGCCGTCAGCTTGGCCGTCAGCGCCGCAAAGCCCCGCGTCTGCACCTCGATGAGCAGGTCACCGCGCACCACGTCGATGATATAGCCGTCGACCACCGCCTCGATCTGGTCGCCGTCCTCGGCGCACCACGCCTTGAGGTCGGCGTGGAGCGACGTCTCGCGATGCGTGCCGATGCCGTTCGTGTTGTCGTTGACCATGCCCCCATTCTACCGGCACACCCGTCCGTAGACAAAGGGGATAGAACGCGGATGAACGCGGATTCTGCGGATTGACGCGGATCTGACGACATGCAAACCAATCCGCGAAAATCCGTATGATCCGCGTTCATCCGCGTTCCACCCCCCATACTGGACTCGTCGCCTCCGCTTTTTGCTTGCGGGGGCGCATGGTGACACGGTATAATGCTGACATTATGCACGAACTGAGCGTTACCGAGAGCGTCATGGACATCGTCCGGCGCCACGCCGAGAGGGCGGGGGCCAGCCGCGTGCTGCGCATCAACCTGGTGATCGGCGAGCTGTCCAGCATCGTGGACGACAGCGTGCAGTTCTACTTTGACTTTCTCAGCCGCGACACCATCGCGGCGGGCGCAGAGCTGGCGTTCCGCCGCCTGCCGGTGGGACTGATCTGCGGCGCGTGCGGGCATCGCTGGCAGCCCCGGGACGCCGACTGGACCTGTCCCTCCTGCGGCGCGGCCTCCGCCCGGATCGATACCGGGCGCGAGTTCTATGTGGACAGTATCGAGGTGGAGTAGCCGATGACGCCCGAGCATATATCCGTGGTGGAGAAGATCCTGGGCGCCAACGATGACGTCGCCGCCCGCAATCGCACGCTGTTGGACGCCCATGGCGTGCACTGCGTCAACGTCATGGCCTCGCCCGGGGCGGGCAAGACCACCCTCATCACCCACACCGCCCTGGCGCTCGGAGAGCGCCGGCGCGTGGGCGTCATAGAAGGGGATGTGGCCTCGAACGTGGACACGGACAAGGTGCGCGCCCTCGGCCTGCCCGCCGTGCAGATCAATACCGGCGGCGGCTGCCACCTCGACGCCCCGCAGGTGCGTGCCGCGCTGGACCAGCTCCCCCTGGATGAGATGGACCTGCTGTTCATCGAGAACGTGGGCAACCTCATCTGCCCGGTGGGGTTCGACCTCGGCGAGCACACGCGCCTGGCCATCGCCAGCGTCCCCGAGGGGGACGACAAGCCCCACAAGTACCCCAGCATCTATAGCGCGGTGGACGTGCTCGTGGTCACCAAGGCGGACCTCCTGCCCTACGTGCCGTTCGACATGGACACGTTTTGCCGCCTGGTGCACAGCCTCAACCCCGACATCGCCATCTTCCAGGTCTCGTGCACCACCGGCGCGGGGATGGATGCGTGGATCGCGTGGTTGCTGGAGCGCGCGACGAACGGGAAGTCGTGATGCCCGTCGCTCGCCGCGTGGCCGTCCGCGGTGTGGTGCAGGGGGTCGGGTTTCGGCCCCACATCTACCGCCTGGCGCAGGAACACGACGTCATGGGATGGGTGCGCAACACCTCCTGGGGCGTCGAGATAGTCGTCGAGGGGCAGGCCAAGGCCCTGGAGCGGTTCGTGCGCGCCATCCGCGAGGAGGCGCCGCCCCTGGCCCGCATCGCATCCCTCGACAGCGAACCGGTCGCGCCCCAGGGGCTCGAGGCATTCACCATCGTGCACAGCGCGCCCCAGGCGGGGGCCTACCAGCTCGTCTCGCCCGATGTAGCGACCTGCGAGGCCTGCCGGCGCGAGGTGCTCGCCCCGACGGACCGACGCTACCGCTATCCCTTTACCAACTGCACCCACTGCGGCCCGCGCTTTACCATCATCGACGATCTGCCCTACGACCGGCAACCACCATGCGCGCGTTCGCCATGTGCTCGGAATGCGCTGCCGGTACGAGGACCCCTCGACCGACGCTTCCGCCCAGCCCAGCGCCTGCCCCGTCTGCGGCCGCAGCGCAGGGCTGCTGGACGCAGAGGAGTGGCCTGGCGAGGAGCGCGACGACGCCGCGCGTCGACGCCATTCACGGCGCGCCGCCGCGCGCTGCTCCGCGAGGGCGCATCGTGGCGGTCAAGGGATTGAGCCTTCAGCTCGCCTGCGACGCGACGAACGAGGCCGTCGCCAGGTTACGGCAACGCAAGCGTCGCCCCGACAAGCCTTTTGCCGTGATGCTGGCCGACGGGCGGGTGCTGGCTTCACGCCACGCCGGATGAGGTGGAACGCGCACTGCTTGCCTCCACGGCGGCCCCCATCGTGTTGCTCCCCTGGCGCGAGGAATCCGACATCGTGTCGGGAGTGGCGCGCCCGGCAGCCACTACCTCGGAGTGATGCTGCCCTACACCCCGCTGCACCATCTCTTGCTGCACGACGTCGGCCACGCCCGCTGGTGATGACCAGCGGCAACCTGTCGGAGGAGCCCATCGCCGGCGACAACGACGAGGCGCTGCGCCGCCTGCGGGGCATCGCCGACGCCTTCCTGGCGCACAACCGCGACATCCGCTCGCGCTACGACGACAGCGTCTGGCTCGTGCCCGCGGGAGGGCCGCAGCCCGGTGCGACGCGCCCGTGGCTATGCCCCCTCGCCCATCGCCCTGCCGTGGGAGACGCGGCCCACCCTGGCCTGCGGCGCCCAGCTCAAGAACGCCTTTTGCTTGACGCGCGACCGCTACGCCTTTCTCAGCCAGCACATCGGCGATTTGGACAACGTGGAGACGCTGAAACACTTCGAGGACACACTGGCGCTCTACCGGCGGCTGTTCCACATCGACCCGGCCGTCGTGGCCACCGATATGCACCCCGATTACATGGCCACGCGCTATGGGCTGGACCTGGCGAGGCAGGAGGGGTTGGAGCACGTGGCGGTGCAGCACCACCACGCCCACCTGGCGGCGTGCCTGGCGGATCGCGCGGAGGGGGTGAGATGGCGCCCGCCATCGGCGTCATCTGGGATAGCGCCGGTTACGGCCTGGACGGCGCCGTCTGGGGGGGCGAGTTCCTGGTGGGCGACGCCGCTGGCTTTGAGCGCGCCGCCCACCTGCAGTACTTGCCGCTGCCCGGGGGCGACGCCGCCGTCCACCGGCCGTATCGCCTGGCGTATGCCTATCTGCGACGACTGCTGGGGGACGTCCCCCTCCCCGAGACGCTGGCCTTCATCGGTGAGGCGGAGCGCGCCGCCCTCGACGCCATGGTCGCGCGGGGGATCAATGCCCCGCCCAACAGCTCGGCGGGGCGGCTGTTCGACGCCGTCTCGTCCCTCCTCGGCGTGTGCCATGAGGTAAGCTACGAGGGGCAGGCCGCCATCGCGCTCGAGATGGCGGCCACCGAGGAAAACGATCGCGTCGGCACGGAGGGCGGTCACGCAGCGGGGACAGAGGGCGGTCACGCGGGACCGCCCCTACCCGGTGACGCCGTAAGGGCGGTCCTGCGTGACCGCCCTTCCGACACCGAATCCTATCCCTACGCCACCACGTCTCACAGTGACGTCCAGCGATGGGGGCGCGTGGAGCGTCCCCTGCCGGAGCGCCTGGAGATCGGCCTGGCGCCGCTGTTCGCGGCGCTCGTAGATGACATGGCCCGTGGCCGGCCCAGCGCCGAGGTCGCAGCGCGCTTTCACCGCACCCTGGCGGCGATGATCGTCGACGTGTGTGAGCGCCTACGCACCGCCACCGGCCTGAACCGCGTGGCGCTCAGCGGCGGCTGCTTCCAGAACCGCCTCCTCCTGGCGCTGGTAGTGCCCGCCCTGCGCGACCGCAGGTTCGACGTCCTGACCCATCGCCAGGTGCCCTGCAACGACGGCGGGTTGGCGTTGGGGCAAGCAGTCGTTACAGCGGCGATCAGCTGGAAACTGTGAGCCCGACGCTAGAGCGCTGTTGGCCTTTGGCTATTGGCTCTTGACCGTGAGCATTGAGCAGGTGAGACGCACTGGCAAAGAGCCAAGAGCTAATAGCCCTTGATCCGTACTCACACATAGGAGCATAGCCCCATGTGCCTAGCAATCCCCCTCCGCATCGCCGCCATCGACGGTGACCTGGCGACGGTCGAGATGGGCGGTGTGATGCGTCACGTGAGCCTGGCGCTGACGCCCGAGGCCCAGGTCGGCGACTATGTCCTGGTGCACGCCGGATTCGCCATCAACGTCGTCGACGAGGCGGAGGCCCGCGAGACACTGGCGCTTTTCGCCGAGATCGAGGCGGCCAGACGTCGCGCGGCGAGCGGCTCGCCGGCCGATGATGGCGCCCCGGAGCCCGGAACGGACGAGCGCCTGTGACGGACACCGCCGCGCACCGCGACCCTGCGGCCTTTCGCGAGCCCGGCGCCGCGCGGGCGCTGCTGGACGCCATCCGGCGGCGCGCCGCCGCGCGCCGGAGGCGTGAGCCCCTGCGCCTCATGGAGTTCTGCGGCGGCCATACCCACGCCATCATGCGCTACGGCATCCGTGAGGCGCTGGCGCCCGACGTCCGACTCCTCTCGGGGCCGGGGTGCCCGGTGTGCGTGACGGCCGACGCCGACATCGACGCCGCCATCGCCATGGCAAGCCTTCCGGGCGTGGCGGTGGCCACCTTTGGCGACATGGTGCGGGTACCGGGTACGCGCTCTAGCCTGCAGGAGGCGCGCGCCGCCGGCGCCGACGTGCACGTCGTCTACTCGGCCCTCGACGCCATGGACCTGGCGCGCCGGCGGCCCGAACTGAAGGTCGTCATGCTGGGGATCGGTTTCGAGACCACGGCGCCCACCGTGGCCGCCGTCCTGGAGGCGGCCCGCGCCGAGGGGCTGGGTAACTTGTCCGTCTACTCCATGCACAAGCTCACCCCACCCGCCATGCGCGCCATCCTGGAAGCCGGCGAAGCCTGCCTGGACGGCATCATTGGCCCGGGCCACGTGACGGCCATCACCGGCTGGCGAGCCTGGGAGTTCCTACCGGCGGAGTATGGCCTCCCCTGCGCCGTGTCGGGGTTCGAGCCGCTGGACATGCTCTACGCCATCGAACAACTCGTGACGGCCGCAGTGGACGGCGAGCCGCGGGTGGTGAACGCCTACCGGCGCGGCGTCACCGCCGAGGGGAACCGCGTGGCCCAGGCGTTGCTGGGGCGCGTGTTCGAGCCGGCGAACGCCGAATGGCGCGGCCTCGGCGTCGTGCCGGGGAGCGGGCTGGCGCTGCGCCCCGCGTACGCCGCCCACGACGCGCGGCGCCTCTTTGAATTGCCGGCCCCCGCCGGCGGGCGCACCGCCGAGGAGCGCGGCTGCCGCTGTGGCGAGGTGCTGCGGGGCGCCATCGAGCCCCCCGAGTGCCCCCTCTTTGGCCGCGCCTGCACCCCTGCCCAACCCGTCGGCCCCTGCATGGTCTCGGGCGAGGGGTCGTGTGCCGCCTACTATCGCTACGGAGGGGCCTCGCGGCCATGAGCGACGACATCATTCTGCTGGCCCACGGCAGCGGTGGGCTGCTGAGCCAGGAGTTGGTGGAGCAGGTCTTTCTCCCCCACCTGGGCCGCCCCGCCGGCGCTCTGGAGGACGCCACCGAGATCGCCTTGGGGCCGGGGCGCGTTGTGATGACCACCGACGGCTATGTCGTGCGGCCCATCGCCTTTCCCGGCGGCGATATCGGCAAGCTGGCCGTCTGCGGTACGGTGAATGACCTGGCCATGCGCGGCGCCCGCCCCCTCTACCTCACCGCCGCGTTCATCATCGAGGAGGGGCTCCCCCTAGTGGAGCTGGATCGCATCGTAGCCTCCATGGCGGCGGCCGCCGCTCAGGCCGGCGTGCGCGTGGTGGCGGGCGACACCAAGGTGGTGGAGCGCGGCGGCGTCGACCGGCTGTTCATCACCACGGCGGGGGTGGGGGTGGTGCCCGAGAGAGTGTGCATCTCTGCCGCGGGGGCTCGCCCCGGCGACGTGGTGCTCGTCAGCGGCGCCATGGGCGACCACGGCCTGGCGATCATGACGCAGCGCGAGGGGCTGCGTTTCCAGAGCCCCCTGCGGAGCGACTGCGCGCCCCTCAACGGCCTGGTGGCCGACATGCTGGCGGCGGGGGGTGGGGCCATCCACGTGCTGCGCGACCCCACGCGCGGCGGGCTGGCGACGGCGCTCAACGAGTTGGCCGCCGCCTCGGAGGTTTCGATCGCCATCGATGAGGACGCCGTGCCGGTGCACGACGCCGTGCGCGTCGCCTCCGAGCTGCTGGGCCTGGATCCCCTCTATGTGGCCAACGAGGGCAAGCTCATCGCCATCGTCGCGCCCGAGGCGGCGGAAGCGGTGCTTGCCGCCATGCGCGCCCACCCGCTGGGCGCCGAGGCGGCCGCCATCGGCGACGTGCGCGCTGCGGAGAGGAGTCGTGTGGTCCTGCGCACCCCGCTGGGCACCCATCGCCTCCTCGACATGCTCGCCGGCGAGCAGTTGCCGCGCATCTGCTGACACCGTGCCTCCTCCCCCAGCGTGCTGCGGTTCGGAGTACCGGCAGAGGGGTAGGCGCTCCTGCCACCAGCAGCCTTCACCCACAACACACAACGCACAACCCACACCCGCAACCCCGCCCCATGCGCCGTTGACGCTCCCCGCTCCGCCGCCTATAATCCTTCCTCAGCCTCTATCGCAAAGGAATCGGGATGTCTATCGCCAAGGACCGCACCCTCCTGGGTGTCTCCGTCGGCCATGCGGCCCATGACGTCTGGTTCGGCGTCGCACCGGTGTTGTTGGCCAGTTTGAGCGTCACCATGGGACTCGCGAACTCCGAGATCGGCTTTATCCTGCTCCTGTACCAGCTGTTCTCATCCCTCACCCAGCCCCTCTTTGGCCGACTCAGCGAGCGGTGGGGCGGGCGGCTCTTTGGCGTGGGGGCCATCATCTGGACCACGATCATGTTCTCCGGCGTCATCCTCGCCCCATCCAAGACGCTTCTGGCCGCCTTCGTGGCCCTGGCGGGGCTCGGATCGGGCGCCTGGCATCCGCAGGGCGCCGTCAACGCCACCGTGTCGGGCGGCCGGCGCTGGGGCGCCACGGCGGCGGCGGTGTTCTTTCTGGGCGGCACCCTAGGCACCACGTTTGGCTCGGCGGCCAGCGGCGTGCTGTTGAGCACCTTTGGGCGCACCTCGCTGCTGGCCATCTCGGCCGTCACCGTCACCGTAGCGCTCGTCGTCGTGCGCCCGTGGATCCCGGTGCGCCTCGCGACGGCGAAAAAGGGCGACCAGCCCGCGGCGATGACGAACGGCGCCTCCGGCGGCGCCTTCTGGGTGCTGGTGGCGTTCCTGCTCATCGCCACGGCCTTCCGATCGCTGACCTACCACAGCCTGAACAGCTATGTGCCCAAGTATCAGCAGGACATGGGCGCATCGCCCGCCAGCTATGGCGTGCTCATGTCGCTGTTCCTCTTTGCCACCGCTATCGGCGGCGTCATGGGCTCGTACGTAGCGGATCGTGTGGGGATTCGCAGCGTGCTGGCCAGCACCATGGTGGTGGGCGGGGGACTACTCTACCTGTTCCTGCACGGAGAGGGGCTGCTGAGCGACGCCGCGTTCGTGCTGTCGGGGTTGATCATCGGCCCGTCGCACACCTTGTTTGTGGTGGCGGCGCAGCGCCAGTTCCCGCAACGCATGGCGATGATCTCGGGGTTGATCCTGGGGTTCACCTTTGTCAGCGGCGGTGGTGGGGCGTGGATCCTCGGGTTGGCGGCCGACCGCGTCGGCCTGGGCACGGCGCTGGGTGTGCTCCCCTGGCTCATGCTCGTCGCCGCCGCCTGCTCCCTCGTCGCCGTACCGCGCACGCAGATGGAACGCGGATAAACGCGGATGGATCGGATCAACGCGGATCAAGACCCCTTTACCGCAGAGATCGCAGAGACAACGCGTTCATACCACTACTCTACGGTCTCTGTTCTCTGCGTAAAAAAGAGAAATCCGCGCTAATCCGTTCCATCCGCGTTCATCCGCGTTCCGTCTCTAGAGTGCGGCGATGATGGCGTCGGCCATTTGTTGGGTGCCTACCGCGGTGGGGTCGTCGCGGCGCGGCTTGAGGTCGTAGGTGGTCGCCCGCCCCTCGGCGATGACGTGGGCTACGGCGCGCTCGATGCGCTCCGCCGCGGCCGTCTCCCCCAGGAAGCGCAGCATCAGCGCCCCGCTGCGGATCGTCGCCGTGGGGTTCACCACGTTCTTGCCCGTGTACTTGGGCGCCGAGCCGTGCACCGGCTCGAACACGGCGATGCCGTCCCCCATGTTGGCGCCGGGCGTCACCCCCAACCCGCCGACCAGCCCCGAGCACAGGTCGCTGACGATGTCGCCAAACAGGTTGGGCAGCACCAGCACGTCGTACTCGTGGGGGCGCTGCACCAACTGCATGCACAGGTTGTCGACGATGCGCTCGTTGAAGGCGATATCGGGGTACTCGGCAGCCACCTCTTGCGCCACCCGCAAAAAGAGGCCGTCCGTCAGCTTTAGTATGTTGGCCTTGTGCACGGCGGTGACCAGCTTGCGGCCGTTGGCGCGGGCGTACTCGAAGGCGAATCGCACCACGCGCTCCGTGGCGCGCCGCGTAATGATGCGGATCGCCTCGGCGGCCTGGTTGGCGATCACGTCGTGCTCGATCCCCACATAGAGCCCCTCGGTGTTCTCCCGCACGATGACGAGGTCGACCCCCTCGTAGCGCGCCGGCACGCCGGGGATGCTCGTAGCGGGGCGCACGTTGGCGTACAGGTCGAGTTCCTTGCGCAGCGCCACGTTCACGCTGCGGAATCCCTTGCCCACCGGCGTGGTGATGGGCCCCTTGATCCCCACGCGGTTGCGGCGGATCGACTCCAGAATATGATCGGGCAGGGGCGTGCCGTACTGCTCGATGACGGCCTCGCCGGCGTCGAGCACCTCCCACTCGATGGCGACGCCCGTCGCCTCCACGACGCGCCGCATGGCGCCCGCCACCTCCGGTCCAATGCCGTCCCCGGGTATCAGTGTCACGGTGTGTGTCATCGTTGCTCCTCTTCGCTCAGTTGGTGGGGAGAACGGGGACGCGGATCGCCACGGATTGAGCGGATTACCGCGGATTCCAATCCCGGTACATGATCCGCGTTTATCCGCGTCCTTGTTCCCTATGCGCCGGCGCGCTCGCGGATCAGGTTGAGCAGCCCGCCCGCCAGGATCACCTCCACCTGACGCGGGGAGAGGTCATAGCGCACCGAAATGGTGAGGCCGCGGGTGAGGTTCTCGACGGTCAGGGGCGCGCCCTCTCTCAGCGCCCGCCGCACGCCGGTGATGCGCAGACGATCGCCCTGTTGACAGCGCCCGTGGTCGGCGGGGTCGGCCAGGACGAGGGGCAGGATGCCCACGTTCACCAGGTTCGCCTGGTGGATGCGCGCAAAACTCTTGGCAAGGACGGCCTGCACGCCGAGGGCCATGGGCACGAGGGCGGCATGCTCGCGGCTGGAGCCCTGGCCATAGTTCTCCCCCCCCATGACGATGCCACCACCGGCCGCCCTAGCGCGCGCCGGGAAGGTGGCATCCACGCGCTCGAAGGCGTGGTCGCTCAGGGCGGGCACGTTGGAACGGAACGGCAGCAGGTCGGCGCCACTGGGCATGATGTGGTCGGTGGTGATGTTGTCGCCCATCACCAACAGCAGCTCGCCCTCGAGATCGGCCACCAGGGGGCCACGCGTCGGCAGCGGCTTGATGTTCGGCCCGCGGACGACCTCCACCCCCGACCCGTCGGCGAGGGGTGGGATGATCATGTTGTCGTTCACGTTATAGGCCTCGGGCGTCGACACGACGGGCGGCGTGCCCAGCTCCCGCGGGTCGGCGAGCGCGCCGGCGATGGCCGCGGCGGCGCACGTCTCGGGCCCCGCCAGATACACCTGCGCGTCGGCCGTGCCGCTGCGCCCCGGGAAGTTGCGGTTGAAGGAGCGCACCGAGATCGCCCCACTGGCGGGCGCCTGTCCCATCCCGATGCAGGGGCCGCAACCCGCCTCGAGGATGCGCGCGCCGGCGGCGATAAGGTCGGCGAGCGCCCCGCTGCGGGCGATCATCTCCAGCGCTTGCTTGCTCCCCGGGCTGATGGTGAGGGACACGCCCGGATGCACCGTCTTGCCGCGCAGCATGGCGGCCACGACTTCTAGGTCGACCACCGACGAGTTCGTGCAGCTCCCGATGCACACCTGCTGCACCGGCAGGCCGGTGACCTCGCTCACGGGCACCACGGCGTCGGGGCTGTGGGGCTTGGCCACCAGCGGCTCCAGCGCCGAGAGGTCGATATCGATCACCAGCTCATAGTCGGCGTCAGAGTCGGCGGCCAGCGGGCGCCAGTCCCCCTCGCGTCCCTGGGCGACGAGGAAGCGCCGCGTCACCTCGTCGCTGGGAAAGATCGAACTCGTGGCGCCCAACTCGGCGCCCATGTTCGTGATGGTGGCGCGCTGCGGCACCGTCAGCGCGGCCACGCCGGGCCCGCCGTATTCGATGACGCGCCCCACGCCCCCCTTGACCGACAGGCGTCGCAGCAGCTCCAGGATGACGTCCTTGGCCGAGGCCCACGGCGCGAGAGTGCCGCTGAGGCGCACCAGCACGACGCGCGGCATGGGGACGTAGAACGGCTCACCCGCCATGGCCACGGCCACGTCGAGCCCGCCGGCGCCGATGGCCAGGGCGCCCACACCCCCCGCCGTGGGGGTATGGCTGTCCGCCCCCAGTAACGTCTCGCCGGGCGCGGCAAAGCGCTCCAGATGCACCTGGTGGCAGATGCCGTTTCCCGGCCGCGAAAAGTACAGACCGTAGCGCGCCGCCACCGTCTGCAGATAGCGGTGGTCGTCGGCGTTGCGAAAGTCGGCCTGCAGCATGTTGTGGTCGGCATAGGCCACCGCCTGGTCGACGCGCACCCGAGGCAGGTCCAGCGCCTCGAACTGCAGGTAGGTCATGGTGCCGGTCGAGTCCTGCGTGAGGGTCTGGTCGATGCGCAGGCCAATCTCGGAGCCGGGCATCATATCACCAGAGACGAGGTGGTCGCGGACGATCTTGTGTACGAGGTTGTGGCCCATGGATGCTCCTTGTCGAACCGTCAGATGGCACCACAGTATGCGGGAGATGGCGTCTCAGGGCAAATCGTACGGGGGAGGGGACACGGAACGCGGATGAACACGGATTATGCGGACTAACACGGATAGGATCATATAGTAGAGAATCCGCGTTGATCCGTATGATCCGCGTTCATCCGCGTTCCGAGAGTTCGCTAGTGTGCCCGTCTTGCGGTGTTCCAGAGGCGCGAGGCGGCGTCGGTGACGCGCGATTCCATGGCGCTCACCTCGTCGGACGACCACTCGCTGAGGGCAAGGCTGAGGCCGAGGCCGGCGGTGGTCGCCAGGATGGCCGCCAGGACGGACCACAGCAGCCCGCCCTGCACCGGCCCCTGCAGCGGCGTCAGGAAGACGTTCACCTGCTCGGACCAGGAGGCGACGGTGCCGCCAATCTCCTGGCCCGGCACCATGGGCAACATGTGTGGCGGGATGGAGGCCACGGCCACCAGCAGCGCCAGGAGGAACGCCACCGCGGGCACCCACACGTCCCAGGGGAGCACGCGCCATGCTTCCTCGGGCGCCGGGTGCTCGAGGGCCACGCGCCGCATGACGTCGGCCGTCAGGGTGGCGGGCGGCGTCACGCCGGGGTAGCTCCACAGCGCCTCCTCGACGTAGCGCAGGCGCTCCGCCTCGGCGCGACACGCCGGGCACTCGGCGAGGTGCCTCTCCAGCGCGTCGGCGTCATATGACGCGCCCCCACCCCTTCCCGACGCCATGTCGGCAATGTATTCGCTCAGTCTGGGTTGTACCTGATCACACTGCATCGCGTTGTTCCTTCTGCCCGGAGTAAAGCATATCCGCCAGGGCATGTCGAGCACGGTTTAGCTGCGCCTTGATCGTGCCCAACGGCATGGCCAGCACCTCGGCCATCTCGTCGTACGTCAACTGCTGTTGATAGAAGAGGTGGATCACCGTCTGATACTTGGCGGGAAGGCGCCTCACCGCCGCCCAGAGCGTGCGGTTGCGGTCGTTCTGGATGGCGACATCGGCGGGGTCCGCCTCCGAAGACTCGAGACGCTCCAGGATGCCATCGTCCTCCACCTCGGCCATACGCCCCTTGAGCCTGCGCCGCCGGTTGAGGCAGCTGTTCACGGCGATGCGATAGAGCCACGTGGTCAGGCGGGCATCACCACGAAAGCTCGGGAGGGCGCGCCACACCCGCACATAGATCTCTTGCGTGGCGTCCTGCGCCTCCTCGTGGTTGCCGAGGAGGCTGTAGGCCAGATTGTAGACGCCACTCTGCGTCTCGGCCACCACGCGCTCAAAGGCCTCCATGTCGCCGTGACGGCAGCGCTCCACCAGGGCGGCCAGGGGATCATCCACGGCCCCTGCCCCCGGAGGCGCGGCGCTCGCCGGGGCGCGTTCCGCTCGCGCCATCAGCGGACGTCAGGCCCGTCGTTCCGCGCTTTCTCACTCTCGGTGACAAAGGGATTGACCTCCGCGCCCCCGTCCAAAGGCGGTTCGTCGCGTTCCACCGACGGACCCGGCGCGGCCCCCGAGGTGTTGAAGTAGATGAACACCATGCCGAGGCCCACAAAGAGCGGCAGCAACCCCCCCAGCAGCCAGGCGCCCATCCCCAGCGTCGACAGGCCGAGGAGCAGCGCCAGGCCGCTCATGGCGGTCATGACACCGCCCCACAACACGCCGCGATGGCCGTGCCGCTTGGCGGCCGCGTCTCGGTTCAGGTCCTCCAGGGAGAACCCCAGGCGGGCCAGTTCGACGCGCTCCTTGTAGGCGATATAGCGGTTCAGCGTGACGAACCCCAGGACCACCAGCAGTGCGGCGAAGGGTATCAGGATGATGGCGTACGGAGAAAGCGTCATCGGGCCTCCTCAAGGGACGGCAGGCCGTCCCCTTGCTCATAGGACACGATCGGGGGCGTCAGGGTTGCGCGTCGGCGGGCCGCGCGTCCGCCAGCGGCTCCTCCAGCAGATTCAGTGGGACGGGCGCCCCGCCGTCCAGGGGCAGGGCCAGCGTCCACACCTCGTGGGGCCGTACGGCGTGGGTCCAGGTATGTCCCAGGGCCGCGGATGCGATCACGACCCTCGCCGGCCGCCCCGCCGTCTCGTAACCGCGCACGATGAGGCGCTCGCCGTCCTCGGCCATTTTGGCCACGGTGAGCACCACGTCCTCCGGCGAGACGCGCAGCAGGGACAGGCTGTGCCGCGTGCCGGAGCGCGGCGCGACCCACCGCGGGATGAACGGATGGTGCAGCGCCTCGCTCTGGCGCACCGGATGCACCGCCCGCCACTCGCCGTCGTGCGGCAGCAGCCGCAGCCGCACCACCTGCCGTCCCTGGTCGATGTAGGGGTAGGTGACGCCGGGCACCATCATGCGCGGGACGTGAAAGGCATAGATGGGGCTGCGCAGTACGCTCAGGCGAAAGGTGTTGTCCAGCACGTCATAGCCGTACTTGCTATCATTGATAAAGCAGACGCCCAGCGCCCCCTCCGGGCCCTCGCCGCTCACGTCCACCCACGACTGACAGGGTTCCTCCTGTCCATCGGCCTGGCGCTCGACCCATCCATAGGGCGCCGAGGCAGTGACGCGCGTCCCCGAGAGCGCCAGCGGGAAAGCTAGCTTGAGCATTTTGAGCTGCTCGTGCCAGTCGATGGTGAGGGTCACATCCACGACGCGCTTGCGGGGGTAGAGGGTGTACTCCTGTGTGATACGCGAGCGGCCCCAGGCGCTCTCTACGCGGAGGGTGCGACGCACGCCATCGTCCGCCACCAGTTCCACCGGCCCCGTGGCGCGGAACGCGCCGATGACGTCCGGGTAGGCGTCCACGTTGTGGCTCCAGGTGTCGCTGGGGTCGTCGATCACCAGCGGCAGGCTCGCCGGCCCCGCCAGGTACTCGCGACCCGAGGCGATGTCCACCAGGCTGGCCAGGGCCCCCGTATCCGCGTCCACGCGCAGGCGCAGCATGTCGTTGCCGATGGTATCGGTCTGCGGCCGGGGCGGCTCCTCCGTAGGGGGCGCCATCTCGGGCACCTCCACGTAAAAGACCGCCGCGCCGAGCGCCGACAGCGTGATCTGCGCCTCGGCGTGCACCACGTAGGTGTTGTAATCCATCACCACCTCGGTCAGGCGGGCCGGCACGCGTCGCCCCTCGGCGTCCGTCACGATGGGCTGTCCGGGGAACCGCTTACCCCAGGGGTCATGCCGCCAGTCCGCCATGCGCAGGGCAAAGCGCACCACGTCGCTGCGCTCCCAGGGAAGCAGGTTCCATACCATCAGCGGGCGCCCCTGGTCGCGGACGCCCAGCCTAGCGCCCAGCGCCTCCAGGGCGCCGTCGAGGACCTCCGCGGCGGTCTCCTGAGCGGCGTCGTACAGGCGCCACACGCCCTCGTAGGCATCGCGAATGGAGGTACCCGCCAGCACGTCATGGAACTGGCTGAACAGCACCCCCTCCCAGGCGCTCCGCAGGCGCTCGGTGCCGGGGTTCGATCCCGCCACCGCGGCGCCCAGCGCAGCCAGGCGCTCAGCGCGCACCAGGGCATCCTCGGCGCGGCGGTTCTCCCGCTTTACCCGCGAGAGCACCGAGTAACAGCCGCGAGCATGGTGCTGCAGATCGTCACGCACCACCGGCCAGGCATCGGGCAGGGCACGCACGGCGTCTAGGTAGCGCTCCGGCGAGGAAAAGATCGGCCGCACGGCCCCGTCGGCAGCCGAGAGCGCGGCAATCTCGGCCACGCTGGCGCGGGTGGGCCCCCCGCCGTGATTGCCCACGCCATAGAAGCACATGGTGAGGGGGAGGCGATCCGTGGCGCCCTCCACGGCCGCGGCCTCGATGCGCGCCGCAATGTCCACGTCGCCCGGCGTACCATAGTGGAGGGGCGGGCGACAGGCGAGCACGCGGCTGCCATCGGGCCCCTCCCACCAGAAGGGGCCGACGGGCAGGTCCTTTTCCTTGGGTCCGGGCCGGAAAAAGACATAGCTGTCCAGCCCGCCCAGCGCGAGGAGTTGCGGCAGCGTGCCGGCGTGCCCGAACGAGTCCACGGCGTATCCCACCCGCGCGCGACGGCCGAACACCGCCTCGAGGTAGCGCTGGCCATAGAGGGCGTGCCGGGCGAACGACTCGCCCGAGGGGAGGTTGCAGTCCGGCTGCACCCACCAGCCCGTCACCAGATTCCAGCGCCCGGCGGCCACCGCAGCGCGAATCTCCTCGAACAGCGCGGGGTCGTCCTCGGCCACCCAGCGATAGGTGACGGTGGCGCCGCTGGTAAACACGTATCCATCGAACTCGCGCAGGAGGCTGACGGCGGTGCGGTACGACGCCAGCACCTCCTCGCGCCCCTCCTCCACCGTCCACAGCCAGATTGGATCGATGTGGGCGTTGCCGACCATGTGGACGATAACCTGCCGATCGTCCTCGCTCACGCGTCCCTCCCCTTTCCGCTCGCAGCGTGCGTCTGCGCACATTATAGCACACCCGGTGGAGGGTTGTGCGTTGTGGGTTGTGGGTTACTAGAGCCGGGCGTTGCAGGTCCCAGGTGACAGGTTCCAGACTCTAGCGAGTGACCCCACGCTTGCCTGGTACCTGCAACCTGGAACCTGTAACCGTCATCCGACCGGCGCGCGACTCCAGTAACCCACAACCCACAATACATAACCCGAAACCCGGAACCCGCAACCGGGACCCGCCCGCGTCGTTTGACAGCGTTGTCGCACCTCGGCTAGACTCGCCCCAGTGAGCGTCTCCGGCCGCGCGCCGTGCCCTCCCTGGCACGGCCTACCACACATCATCTGGAGGATCGGCATGGCGGAGAGTGAGAAGGACTATTCCGTTCTCGAACTGCAGGCGCGCTGGGACAAGATCCGGGTCGCCAACCTCTACGACACCCTTGATCCGATGGGGTACCCCAACCAGTGCCTCGATCTGGGGATCCGTCCCCTCTTCCCCCATACCCATCTGGCGGGCAAGGTGGTGACGCTGCGCGGCGGCCGTGACCCCCGCACGCGTGAGGAGATCGAGGCCGCCAAGAACGAGGCCACCAACGCCATGGTGCGGCCTCGCGACTTGTACTATCCCGGCTGCGTGGTGGTCGTCGATAGCGGCGGCGAGCGCTGGACGGGCAAGTTCGGCGAGATGACGAGTTGGCACCTGATGCAGTCGGGCGCCAAGGGGATCGTGCTCGACGGCTTTATCCGCGATAGCTGGGGGCTCGAGGTCATCCCCGGCTATACCGTGTGTGCCCGAGGCACGTCACCCATCGAGTCGGCCGGCCGCTGGAGCATCCAGGCCGCGAACGTGCCCATCGCCATGCCCGGCACCCTCACGAGCCAGGTGCGCGTGGCGCCGGGCGACTGGATCATCGCCGAGCAGGACGGCGTCATCGTCGTGCCGCAAGAGATCGCCATGGAGGCCCTCATCAAGGCCGAAGAGATCGAGCGCCGCGAGCAGGGGATGCGCGAGGACTTTGCCAAGGGGATGTCGTTCAAGGACGCCTACGAAAAGTGGGGACGCGCCTAGACGGTTGACGCCGTCGACCGTCACAGCCGGACATACGACGCGAGGCGGGCCGAAAGGCCCGCCTCGTTGACGTTCATCTGCTCAGTGTCCCGCAGCCACTCAGGCGTTGCTGAGAAAGGTGTCGCGCACATCCTCGTACAACTCGCGCACCTTGGTCACGGCGGGCGCCAGTTCCTGCCGCCACACCTGCCAGTGTGTGTTCACGTCCTCGGGCGGCACGAGGGCGATGAGCAACTCTCCCTGATTCTCGCTCTTGACCGGGAAGGGGAGCCTGCCGGTGCTGCGATAGATCCACGCCACCAGGGCGACGAGAAACGCCAGCGGCCCCAGTAGCCCAGTGATGAACCCGCGCCTGAAGGAACTACCCATGGTAGGTCGCCACTCCTTTCGCGACGAGGCTGCGGACGTGGTCGGTGGCTTCGCCCACGGTCATGAGCCTCAGCCCTGTCTTGTGCGGCATGGGCACCTTGCCCACCATCACGTACAGCACCAGCCAAGCGACCGGCGCCGCGATGATGTTGGCCCCCACCCACAAGCCGAACAGATACTTGAATATCTTGAACATGAGGCCCCCTGCAGGTGATCTGGGTGCATCGGCCCGTCTGCGGCGTGTCCTCCCGCAAGCGGCACGATGATAGCATGGCGACAGAAGGGGGTCAAGTGTGGGCGGAACTCGGCCTCGCGCGTGGCGGCCGGAAAGCGGGGTGACAGGTGACAGGTTGCAGGTTACAGGCTCTGGCGAGGCCATTCCCTGAAGCCTGTAACCTGCAACCTGTCGCCCTGCAACCTCCGCTCATGGCTTGACACTCCCGCCACGTCGGCGTATAATCGAGCCAGATTTCACAATCGAACAGCCTTCGGGGCAGGGTGAGGCTCCCTCAGGGGCCAATTCCCGATCGGCGGTGTGGCGGCGTGAGCCGCCCAGCCCGCGAGCCAGTAATGGCAGATCCAGTGACGCTGGAGCCGACGGTATAGTCCGGATGAAAGAAGGCCGCATTCCCACTCCACGTGGTAAGGGCAAGCCCCGTTGCTGTTCAGCACGGGGTTTTTCTTATGCACACGAGTCGGACGATCGGAACCCATGCCGGCCAGCGGCTCCGCCGCCGCGCCCGAGCCCCCATCTCCTGGCAGCACGCCCTCACGCCCGTGGCGCTGCTCGTCTTTGTCGCCCTGTGGGATCTGGTGGTGCGCTGGGGTGGATACCCTGCCTTTGTCCTGCCCGGGCCGGCGCGCGTGGCCGCGCGTTTCGCGCAGGCGGTGCAGGACGGCACGCTCCAGGCGCACGTCTTGGTCACTCTGAGCGAGGTGTTCGGAGGCCTGGCGCTGGGCCTCTCGGTGGCGCTGGTGCTGGGGTACCTCCTGGCCAAGTCGCGCACCCTCGAGCGGATCCTCTCCCCCTACATCGTCGCCTCGCAGGCGGTGCCCATCGTGGCGCTGGCCCCCTTGCTGGTCATCTGGTTCGGCGTGGGCAGCCTCTCCAAGGTGCTCGTCTGCGCCCTGACCCTCTTTTTCCCCGTGCTGATCAACACCGTGGTGGGCATTCGTAGCGTCGACAGCGACCTCGTGGACCTGATGCGCTCCCTGGAGGCCACCCGCTGGCAGATCTTTCGCTACCTGGAGGTGCCGGCGGCACTCCCCGTGCTTTTTGGCGGGCTCAAGGTGGGGGTAACCCTCTCGGTGATCGGCGCGGTGGTGGGCGAGTTCGTCGGCGCCGACCGGGGGCTGGGGTTTCTCGTCAACCTCGCCAGAGGACTGTTCGACACGCCGCTGATGTTCGTGGCGCTGTTCACCCTCATGGCCATCGCCCTGGCGCTCTATCTGTTGGTGTCACTCCTCGAGGGCTCGCTCCTGCGCTGGCGCTGGCCCGAGGAAGGGGCATAGATCATCCTTGTACCGAGGTGGAGAATGAAGCATCGCGCACTCGCCTGCATCGCCCTGATCCTGGTACTCGCCGTCGTGGGGTGCTCCTCACGCGCCGGCGCCGGCCCCACCGGGGAGACGCACCAGGTCACCATCGCCATGGGGTTCATCCCCAACGTCCAGTTCGCGCCCATGTACGTGGCCATGGAGAAGGGCTACTTTGCCGAGGAGGGAATCGAGGTCGTCCTCGACTATGGCATGGAGACCGACCTGCTGCAGCGCGTGGCCACCAACGACCTGCAGTTCGCCATCGCCAACGGCGACCAGGTCATCCTGGCGCGCGCCAACGACCTGCCGGTTACCTACGTCCTCAACTGGTACCGCCACTTTCCGGTGTGCGTGGTCTCGCTCGCTGAGAGCGGCATCACCACCCCCGAGGACCTCATCGGCAAGACGGTGGGAAGCCCCGCCGCCGAGGGCGCCAGTTACATCGGCTGGTTGGCGTTCCTCGACGCCGCCGGCATCGCGCCCAGCCAGGTCAACCTCCAGGTGATCGGCTACACCCAGGTGGCTAGCCTGGTGGAGGGACGCGTGGATGCCGCCATCTGCTACGCGCAGAACGAGCCGGTGCAGCTGCGCGAGTCGGGGTATGACCTCAACCTGCTGGACATGGACGACTATACGCAGCTCGTGTCGGCCGGCATCGTCACCAACGAGGCGACTATCGAGAACGACCCCGAACTGGTGGAGGGGATCACCCGCGCCTTCCTGCGGGGTCTCGAGGACGCCGTGGCCGATCCCGACGCGGCGTTCGATATCGCGCGGGCCGCCATCCCCGAGATGGACGATGCCGCCGCCAAGGTACAGCGCGCCGTGCTGGACGCCTCGATCGCCATCTGGCGCTCGGAGCAGTTCGGCCGCAGCGATCCGGAAGCGTGGGTCGAGTCGGTGGCGCTGATGCGCCGCATCGGCCTCATCACGACCGACGTCGATCCCGAGTCGCTGTACACCAACCGCTTCGTGGAAGCGTCGTGACGCACGTCGGCATGCGCGGGGGCGGGGCGATAGCGGGCGGCGCCACGGCGGGGGCGGTCCTGGTCGCCGAGCACGTAGAGATGATTTTCGCCTCGCCCGACAGCCCCCTGGAGGCGCTGGCCGAGGCGGATCTCGCCCTGGCGCCCAACGAGTTCGTGTCGATCATCGGCCCGTCGGGATGCGGCAAGTCGACGCTGCTGCGCATCCTGGCGGGCCTGGTGCGCCCCACGGGCGGCCGCGTGCTGCTGCACGGGCGACCCCTCACCAGCCCGCGGCGGCAGATCGGGTTCGTCTTTCAGCACGCCAACCTCATGCCCTGGCGCTCGACACTGCGCAACGTCACCCTGCCCCTGGAGATCCAGGGTGTGGCGTCCGAGTCCGCCGAGCGCCGCGCCCGCGAGTTGCTGGAACTCGTGGGGTTGGCGGATTTCGCCGACACCCTCCCCCGCGATCTCTCCGGCGGGATGCGCCAGCGCGTGTCCCTGGCGCGGGCCCTGGTGCACGATCCCGAGGTGCTGCTGTTGGACGAGCCCTTTGGCGCGCTGGATGCCCTGACGCGGGAGCGGATGAACTGGGAGCTGCTCCGCATCTGGGAGGCGCGACGCAAGACGGTGCTCATGGTGACACACGACATCCAGGAGGCGATCTTTACCTCGGACCGCGTCCTCGTGATGACGGCGCGCCCTGGCCGCATCCGCCAGGAGGTAGAGATCGACCTCCCCCGCCCCCGCTCCCCCGAGGACCTCTACACCCCTCGCTTCATGGAACTCTCCCACACCCTGCGCGACTTGCTGCGATAGAAAAAATAACCACGGAGACACAAAGGACACAGATGTAAAAAAAGGAACGCGGATGAACGCGGATCTAGCGGATTCGCGCGGATAACCCGGATAGGAATCCGCGGAGACCCGCTTGATCCGCGTTTATCCGCGTTCTATTCCTATGACTCTGTTCTCCGTGTCTCCGTGGTTAATCCATCCTCTGCACGTCGCGCGGGTCGCGGACGGCAAAGCGCATCGCTGCCCATCCGGCCAGCGAGAACACCAGCGCCACGGTGAACAGGTTGCCAAAGCCGATGGTGTCGGCCAGCCAACCGCCCAGGATCGGCGCCGCCAGGATCGGCAGCGCCAGCAGGGTATTGGCCAGGGCCACGTACGTGGGCAAGTTGTCCGGCCCCCCGAACTCCAAGGCGATCCCCTGGCCCGCCACGAACATGCTCGCCAGGGCGCCGTTCATCAGCATAAACACAGGGTAGAGCCAGAGGCTGCTGGGCGCCAGCAGCACCAGCACCAGCGCTCCCGCGCCAAGCAGCGCGCTCACCTCAGAGAGGAGCTTGTTCCCTCTTTTGTCCACCAGCATCCCCAGGAGAGGCGTAACGGCCGTCTGGACGACGAGCGCTGCCATGGTGAGATCGGCGGCAAAGGCATCGTTCACCGCAAAGCTGCGCTTGCCATAGACGATGTAGAGCGCCGTGGCCATGCCGCCGAGCACGATCAGCGAGCGCGCCACGAGGTAGCGACAAAAGTTGGTATCGCCGCGCAGCACGCCCGGCAACCGCCGCCAGTACTCCCGTACCGAGGTGACCTCACACGTGGGCTGCCGGGGCGGCTCGCGGTTCAGCGACAGGGCCAGCCACGACATCACCTGAAAGATGAAGCAGAGGAGGAAGCAGATCCCAAAGGAGGTCGGGAAGGCGTAGGCGCTCAGGACGTGGCGCGAGACGAACGCCCCGGCGATCCCCAGTAGCCCGCCGACGGCGCTGCTCAATCCAAAGAAAAAGCCGCGCCGCTCGACGCGGATCACCTTGGCGAGCATGTGGTTCCAGGCGGGCCCGCCCAGCCCACTGCTCAGCGTCGCCATGGCGAGGCACACCGCCAGGACGGCAAACGCCACGCCCGCCGGCGCCTCGGGCCACAGCAGGCAGGTCAGGGCGATAAAGAGGTAGGGGACGCGCTCCATCACGCTGACCTTGAGTAGAAACGGCTTCTGGCGGGCCAGCCGCTCCGAGTGGCGCGCCGTGACGAGCTGCGGCAAAAAGTAGCCCACGTTCTGGATGGCGGGAATGAGGCCGATGAGAACGGCGGAGGCGGTCAGGTGGCTGGCGTAGAGCGATAGCACCGTGGAGCCAAAGATAAAGCTCACGGCCAGTTGGTAGAAGGCGAGGTCCACGAGGTTCACCCAAAAGTTCCAGGACTGGTGCCTGCGAATGGCGACCTCGTACTCCTCGTGCGACCATGTGCTGGATGCCATGCGCCTCCTCATCCCGCGAGTTCTGCCTAACAAGAAACTCCGCTGGAGGGGTCCCCAGCGGAGTGTTCTCAGCCAAGTAGCGCGTCAGATCTTGATGACGTTGCTGGCCTGAGGGCCCTTGGCCGACTGCTCGATGGTGAACTCGACCTGCTGGCCCTCATCGAGGCTGCGATAGCCATCACCCTGGATGGCCGAGAAATGCACAAACACATCCGGCCCTTCCTCGGGCTGGATGAAGCCGTATCCCTTAGCGTTGTTGAACCACTTGACCGTGCCTAGTACCCGTTCGCTCACGTTCTACTGACCTTCCTTCTGTGGTGTTCCGTGTGGGAGGGACGATGCGGGGATCATGTACGGAATCCCGAACCCGCCACAGCGGGGCCGCGAGACGCCCACACCCTGCCTCACGCGCGCAGACGATATTACCACGAGGGGTAATGAGTGTCAAAGCAGGAGCGGGGCCGGTAAGGGGCGTGGGCAACGCCGGACGGCGTCCGCCAGTTGACCGCTGAGCCCCGGCGCGCTAGTCTACGGGCAGGTCAAACCGTGTCACGGCGAGAATGGAGGTCGTTGCCATGCAGGAATTCTCCCCCAGCCCGCGACTCCCGCTCAAGTACGCCCTCTGGGTGGGCACCATCGCGGCCCTGTCGCTGCCCTTGGCCCTCATGGCCCTGATTCCCGAACTCGGCTGGGTCTTTGTAGCCGCCTACCTGGGCTTTACGATGCTCTGGGTGATCCCCACCCTCGCGCTTCTGGTGCCCTACTGCCGCACCATCCACTATGCCCTCGACGAGCGCGAGCTCGTCGTGCGCAAGGGGCTCCTCACCAAGACGGAAAAGTCGGTGCCCTACGACAAGGTGACCAACGTGGAACTCAAGCGCGGCATCTGGGACCGCCTGCTGGGCATGGGCACGCTGCAAGTGCACACTGCCGGCTACAGCCAGCAGACCAGCGCCGAGGCGACCCTCGATGGCCTGGAGGACTGGGAGGGGATCCGACGGCAGGTGATGGAGCGCGTGCACGCGCGCCAGGCCGAGGGAGAGCGGCCGCCCCGCGCGGTGGAGGGCGCTGTCACCGATGCGTCCGTCCTGCAGGAACTGCTGGCGGAGGTGCGCGCCATACGCGCCGGCGTGGAAGGGACGCGGGGGGATCGGTAATGCCCTCTGCACCAAGCTTGACACTCACTTCTGAATGATGTAGAATGCCATTCACCTTCGGGTGAGTTGCCGAGGTAACTCAGTTGGTAGAGTACTTGACTGAAAATCAAGGTGTCCCCAGTTCAAGTCTGGGCCTCGGCACCTGAGCGAGTGGCAAACTCGCTCCCCGAGCGGAAGTGGCTCAGTGGTAGAGCATCTCCTTGCCAAGGAGAGGGTCGCGGGTTCAAATCCCGTCTTCCGCTCCTACGCGGTTCCCACGGAAGCGAGATGGGAACCGCGTTCCATATAGGGCGACGTAGCCAAGGGGCTAAGGCAGGGGTCTGCAAAACCCCCATCGTCGGTTCGAATCCGACCGTCGCCTCAGAAAGGCCGTCTGCACATGCGCAGACGGCCTTTTTTGTATGCTCCGGATCGGGGTGGATGGCAGATGCTCCTCGCAGCAGTCTGATTGCCCCCAACCATTGTCTTTCCCTAGAGATATTAACAGTGAGGGCCGCGCGCAACCTGGGGAAGGAGAGGACGCCACATGGACGAAACCGAGGCCGTTGTCCGGCTCAAGGAGGGCAACATCGCCGCACTGCGAACGCTAATCGAGCGGCATCAGGTAGAGGCAGTTCAGGCGGCCGTCCTCATCACCCGAGACCGGGCGCTCGCAGAAGACATCGTGCAGAGCGCCTTTGTGAGAAGCTATGAGCGCATCCACCAGTTCGACGCCTCCCGGCCGTTCCGCCCCTGGTTTCTGCGCATCGTCATCAACGATGCGCTCAAGGCGGTCGCCAAGCAGCAGCGCCACGTCTCTCTCGACGATCCTGGGAACCCAAGCTGTCCCCAACTGATCGAGTGGCTCGAAGCATCTTCCAGCGGGCCAGAGGACGATGTCCAGCGGAGGGAGTTGCGCGACGCGATCAGGGCGGCCCTCAACGCCCTATCTCCCCGACAGAGGGCAGCGGTCGTCCTGCGCTACTACCTGAACCTGAGTGAGCGAGAGACGGCTCGGGAAATGGGTTGCGCGCCGGGAACCGTCAAGTGGCACCTGCATGTGGCCCGCGACCGGCTGCGTTCGCTGCTCTCGCCTTACGCCCCATAAGGAGGGAACGAATGAAGGAGCAAGACAACCGTCACTGGGCGCTGTTGGAGATCGCCGATCGAGAGGCGCCCTCCCACACGATCGACCTCTGGCCGCGTATCGAGGCCCGGACGGCCTCAGGAGCGAGCGGGAGAACGCGGGAACGGGATCTCCGTGTGCGGCGAGGACGGCTCGCCCTTGGAGTGACCGCCGCGTTGCTGTGCGCCGTCCTCTTGGCCCGCGTTCCAGGGGTAAGGGCGTTTGCCGACGACGTCATCCAGCGCATGGGTATCGCGTTTCTGGACACCGAACGGCACGAGGACGCCGCCGTGCAGACAGCGATGGAAACGATCCGCGTTACTCCGCCCCCATCGCTCAGCATCGCGGAGATCCGCGAGCAGGTTTCTTTTCCGTTGCTGGTACCCACCTGGTTGCCCGATGATCTGACCCATACCCACCGGAGTATCGCGGAGTACGACTCGGAGCAGTGGGAGGGGAGCGGCCAAAAGATCACTATCGCCTACTACCGCACGGCGCAGCACGATTTCGAGGGGGGGGTCCTGTTCCTGTCGGCGAACGATGGGCCAATCAGCGCCCCGCCTCTCCTGGCTGCATCACGCGAGCAGCCGGCAGTCGTCAACGGCCAGCCGGGAATCTATGTTCATGGCGGCTGGCGAGACGATGGCCGGGGCGACCCGAACACGCGGCATGGCATCCTGCAGTGGGATGACCAAGCCGACGACGCCTATCTCACTTGGACTCAGGATGGGGTCACCTATCTGCTGGCGGCCCACAACCTGGGGCTGGACCTGGAGGACTTGGTGCGGATCGCCACGTCCATGACGGCAGGGTAGCGCGAGAACCGGCATCGATCACGGGGCCGCCGGGCCTATCGCCTGAGCGGCCCCTCTTTCACCCTCATCTGCGTCCATCCGCCGAATCCGCGTTCATCCGCGTCCCCTTCCTCTCTTTGACACCCTCCCCCTCCTGTGCTATCATCGCCCCCAACTGAATAGCTCGTGACGCTCTTATCCAGAGAGGCGGAGGGACCGGCCCTGTGAAGCCTCGGCAACCATGGATAGCGGCAAGGGTCACTCTCATCCGGGCAACACCCGAGAACTCTCGGGCATACGCCCGGCGACCCGATCCCGTCCCGATGGTGCCAAGTCCGGCAGAGCCCCTGTGGGGGGATCTCTGAAAGATGAGAGGGCAATCGCGCGGACGCATGCACCCTCTTCATCTGGCCTGGAGCCGATGAAGAGTTTTCTTTTCAGGGTACATGCCCCCCTCGGCCTTACCTCTGATAGGAGCGTAAGGCTTTTTTGTTCCCCGGCAGCGATGAGGAGGAGGCTCCATGTTCACCCAGCCCGATGCGGACAGAAAGACGGCGCACTTTGACACCCAGGCGGTGCACGCGGGAGAGACCCGGCGCAAGCCGTACGGCGCGCTGGCCATGCCCATCGTGCAGACCTCGACCTACTGCTTTGAGGACACCGCCGCCCTGGTGGAGCACATGCGCCGCAAGGAGGACGGGCTGGAGCCGGTGCGCGGCGAGTACGGTCGCTACGGCAACCCCACCCAGGAGGTGGTGGAGCACAAGCTCGCCGCGCTGGACGGCGGCGAGGCCGCCCTCGTCTTTGCCAGTGGCATGGCCGCCCTCACCGCCACGCTGCTCACCTTTCTCTCGGCGGGCGACCACTATATCCTCACCGAGGACTGTTACCGCAAGACGCGCCAGTTCTCGCTCGAGTTCATGCGGCGCATCGGCGTCTCCTGCTCCGTCGTCTGCCAGGGCGACTATGAGGCGCTGGAGGCGGCCATTACGCCGCAGACGCGCCTGATCCTCGCCGAGAGCCCCACCAATCCCTACCTGCGGGTGGCCGACTTGGACCGTATCGCCGCCATCGCCCGCCGGCACGATATCCTCACCCTCATCGACGCCACCTTTGCCACCCCCTATAACCTGCGCCCGCTGGAGCACGGCATCGACCTGGTGGCCCACAGCGCCACCAAGTATCTGGGGGGGCACAACGACCTGCTGGCGGGTGTCCTGGTGGGCGACACGGAACGCATCCACGCCGTGCGCGAGTTGAACAACATGCTGGGCGCCGTCTCCGATCCCCACGCCCTCTACCTGCTCCTGCGCGGGCTAAAGACTTTGAGCCTCCGCATGGCGCGCCACAACGAGAGCGGCCAGCGCGTGGCCGAGTTCCTGGAGGCGCACCCCGCCGTGGGGCGCGTGTGGTATCCCGGCCTCGCCTCCCATCCCGATCACGCCATCGCAGTACAGCAGATGAAGGGTTTCGGCGGCGTGGTGAGTTTCGAGATCGACGCCGACCTGGAGGGCACCTCGCGGTTCATCGACGCCCTGACGCTTCCCTACATGGGCCCCAGCCTGGGGGGGGTGGAGAGCATCGTCGAGCAGCCGGCCCTCATGTCCCACTTTACCCTCGATGAGGAGGAGCGCGCCGCCATCGGCATCACCGGCCAGCTGGTGCGCTATGCCGTGGGGATCGAGGACGCCGACGAAGTCATCGCCGATTTGGCTCAGGCGTTGGGTAAGGTGCACCGCGCGGCGGACGCGGCGAGTGAGGCGCACGGCAAGGCGTTGGCCTCCGGTCGAGGGTAGGACCATGCTCTCCATCCACAAGTTCGGCGGCACGTCGGTCGGCTCGGCGGAGCGCTATGCCGCCGTGGCAGGCATCATCGAGGGGCTGGAGGGGGAGCGGGTCGTGGTGGTCTCGGCCATGAGCGGCACGACCAATGCCCTGATCGCCGGCGCGCGGGCCGCCAGCGAGGGGAACGAGGCGCACCACGACGAGGCACGGGCAGCGCTGCTGGAGCGGCACCTCGCCACGGTGGACGCCCTCCTCGGCGGCAGCCCGGAGCGCGACGCCGTGGCGGCCTACGTCGAGGAACGCCTGGACGACTATCAGCGCCTGTGCCGCAGCATCGCTACCCTGGGCGAGTTCACCGTCCGCGCCAGCGACGCCGTGGCCTCCATCGGGGAAGAGATGTCGTGCCGCATCCTGGCGGCGCTGCTGCGGCGGCGCGGACACCGCGCCGAGGCGGTGAGCGCCACGCGTCTGGTGCGCACCGACGACACCTTTGGCGCCGCGCGTCCCGACATGGCCGCTACCCGCGAGGCCGCCGGCGACACCCTTCGGCCCCTCCTGGCCGAAGGCGTCATCCCCGTGGTCACCGGCTACATCGGCGCCACTGCCAGAGGAGTGACCACCACCCTGGGACGCGGCGGGAGCGACTATTCCGCCGCCATCCTCGGCGCGGCGCTGGACGCCGACGAGGTGTGCGTCTGGACCGACGTGGACGGCATCCTCACCGCCGATCCCAAGCTAGTGCTCGGGGCGCGGGTGCTGCGGGAGCTATCGTACCGCGAGGCGGAGGAGTTGGCCTATTTCGGCGCCGACGTGCTGCACCCCAAGACGGTGGCGCCCTTGGCGGAGCGCGGCATCCCGCTGCGCATCCTGAACAGCACTGCCCCGGACCATCCGGGCACCCTCATCGTGCCGCGGCCGAACACGGCGCGCCAGGTGCTGCCGGCCATCATCTCCACCGGCGGGCTGAGCCTGTTGGGGCTGTGCGGGAACGGGGGGTTCTGGTCGCTGCAGGCGGCGTCGCGGGCGCTGCGCTGCCTGGCCGAATCGGGCGCCGAGGTGTTGATGTTCTCCCAGAGCTTTACGGAGCGTCACCTCAGCCTGGTAGTGCGCCGCGCCGATCAGGCCCACTGCCTGCGTGCGCTGCGCGCCGAGTTCGCCCGCGACCTGGAGCTGGGGGCCATGGACTGCACCGCCGCCGAGGATGTGGCCATACTGTCCGTGGTGGGCATGCCCGACTCGAACGGGGCGCCCATCGCCCCGCGCGCCTTTGCGGCGCTGGGCGCCATGGGGCTGCACGTCATCTCGGTGGGGCAGGCGGCATCGGCCTATAGCGTGTCGTTCGTCATCGCCGAGGCGGACCTGGCGCGTGCGGTGCCCTTTATCCACCACGAGCTGGGGCTGTAGGGAGCGTCGGACGGCCCTCTCGCCATCCTGCGCGTTTCATTGCTCCGGGAGATCGATGGAACGCAGGTTTCCGCTGATGAGCCGCTGATTTTGGCTTGACCAAAGGGCGGGACACGGTAGCGTGGTCTGGGTAGCAGGGCGCCCTGACGTTCATCAGAGGTGCAAACAACAAGACCTGCGTAAATCTGCGGCCCATCTGCGTACCATTCGCCCCGCTTGGTGCGCGAGACATGGGCGCCGGCGACGCCCACCACCCGGGAGGGATCTTACTCGTACGGCCAGAACGGTTCGCCGCGGTTGTGCTTGAGCACATACTCTTGCACGATGCGCGGCACCATCGCCGCCAGGTGCTCCTGGGCCTCCGGGCGGGGCACCCAGAATGAGAACGTCCCCACCATCGCCCCGAGAAAGAACCCCTCCGCCAGCTCCGCCCAGCCCTCCGGCAGTGGCCGCACGCCGCGATAGCCCTCGACAAAGGCGCCATGCAGCGCGGGGCTCATGTCCGACAGACAAACGCCCAGATCGAACATATAGTTGCCCGTGGCGCAGAACGAAAAGTCGATCAGCCGAACCTCGCCGCCGTCGAGCAGCATGTTGCCCTTGTGGGCGTCCGCGTGCATCACGCCATACACGTCGGGGTGGCGCGGCAGCTCGCGTATCCGCTCGACGAGCTGCGCCACCGCCTTGGCCAGCTCCACATAGTCGTCGCGGGCGATGCGGCCGTCCTCCACGGCGGGACGCAGGGCCCACAACACCGCCTCAAAGTAGGCCGCGTCGCGGGCGGGGCGCCGCCAGTCGGGCGGCGGGCGCCATTCGGAGGCGTGTCGGTGGAGGGTCGCCAGGATGCGTCCGATCTGGCGGGCGGTGTCCTCCGTCTGCCGCTCGCTGTCGTAGGCCTCGCCGGGGAGCCAGCGGAGCAGCGAGCAGTGCAGCGCGCCGGCGCCCACCGGCACGGTGGTCACCAGCTCGTCATCGCGGTTTCGGATCGGTCGCTGCAGGACGAGGTCGGTATCATCGTTCAGCGCCTCGAGCCACTGCAGCTCCGATCGCACCATGACGCCGTCGGCGCCGTGGCTGCCCATGGCCGGGGTGATGGGGATGTGCAGGCGCAGGAGATAGCCGTCCGAGCCGGGCGCCTCCACGCGAAACGCGACGCTGTCGCTGTGGCGGATGAACACCAGGGGTGCCCCGTCCAGGCCATAGGCGGCCAGCGCCTGCCGGGCGACGGCGTCAAGCTGTGACGTCATGCCTGCTCGCTCCCCGCCGGCGCCATCTTTTTCTCCGACACGTTCTTTTTGCACGACGGGCAGCGATAGTAGGGGCCAAAGCGCCCGGCGCGGTGCTCCATGGGACTGTGGCCGCAGTTCGGGCAGACCACGTCCACCAGCTCGACGCTCGGCTTGGCGGTCTCATCCCCCTCGGATGCGGGCTCGGCGTCGTCGCGGGCGCGCCCCTTGCGTCCGCCGCCGGCCAGGCCGAGCTTGCGCAGGGAATAGTTCACCTCGCAGCGGTCGCAGCGCAGATACTCGCCATAGCGCCCCTTCTTGGGCGTCAGGGGGCGCTGGCCGCACGTCGGGCAGGCGGTCTCGGCGGCCAGCCGCTTGATCTCGTCGCTCAGGATGGGACGCGTGTTCTTGCAGGTGGGATAGTTCTCGCACCCCAGGAAACGGTTGCGTCCGTGCGAGACGATTTTCATGCGGCCGCCGCACAGCTCGCACGTCTCCCCCTCGGCGAACTCGTCCGCCGGCGCTTCCGGCCTTGCGGGGGTGCTCAGATCCAGGATGCCGCGGCACTCGGGGTAGCGCGTGCACCCCAGAAAGCGGCCGGCGCTGCTGATGCGCACCTGCATGGGGCTGCCGCACTCGGGGCAGCGACGCTCGCGCACCTCCGGCGGCAGGTCGGCCCACAGGGCCGCCTCCACCGCTTGAGGCATGGCGCCGCGGGCGCTCTCGAGCCGGGGCGCGAACCCCTGGTAAAAGTCACCCAACATGGCGCGATAGTTCAGGTCGCCCGCCGCGATCCTGTCCAGGCGCTCCTCCATGCCGGCGGTATAGCCCACGTCCATGATATCCTGGAAGGTGGCCACCAGCGCGTCGCACACAACCATCCCCAGGGGGGTGGGCATGAGGCGCCCCCGCTCCTTCGCCACGTAACCGCGGTCCTGGATGACGGTGACGATGGCGGCATAGGTGGACGGGCGCCCGACGCCGTTCCTCTCCAGCGCCTGGATGAGGGTCGGCTCGGTATAGCGCGGGGGCGGCTGGGTAAAGTGCTGCGCCGGCAGCAGCCGCAGCAGGTCCACGATCTCCCCCTCGGTGAGGGGCGGCAGCGCCTGGGAGCGCTCCTCCTCCTCATCCTCGTCGCGTCCCTCGGTGTACACCGCCAGGTAGCCGGGAAAGATGAGCGTCGAGCCCGTGGCGCGAAAGAGATAGTCCTTGGCTGCCGTCACATCCACGGTCATGGTGGCGTAGCGCGCCGGCATCATCTGGCTGGCGAGAAAGCGCTGCCAGATCAGCTCATACAGCCGGAACTGCTGGGCGTTCAGGTGCGGCCGCACCGCCTCCGGGGTGCGCAGCACCGAGGTGGGACGGATCGCCTCGTGGGCCTCCTGGGCGTTCACCGCCTTGGAGCGGTAGGTGGGCGGCTTGGGTGGCAAGTACTCTTGTCCCCAGCGCCCGGCGACGAACTCGCGCGCCTCGGCCTGCGCCTCGGGCGCCACGTGGGTCGAGTCGGTGCGCATGTAGGTGATCAGCCCCACCGTCTCGTCCCCCAACTCGATCCCCTCGTACAACTGCTGGGCGAGGCGCATCGTCTGGCGCGGCGAGAAGCGCAGCTTGCGCCCGGCGTCGGCCTGCAGCGTGCTGGTGATAAAGGGCGGCTGCGGGTTGCGCTGCCGCTCCCCCCGTTGCACACGCGTCACGGTATAGGTGGCGCCCTTGAGGGCGTCCAGCACGCGGTCGATGCTCTCGCGGTCGGGCAGCTCGGGGTCCTTGCCCTTGATCTTGAAGAGGCGCGCGGTGAAACGCTCCCTCTCCGCAGTACGCCGCGCGAGTTCGGCTTCCAGCGTCCAGTACTCCTCGGGCACGAACGCCAGGATCTCGCGCTCACGGTCGACCACCAGCCGCAGCGCCACCGACTGGACGCGCCCCGCCGACAGGCGCCGGCGCAGCGTCTTGCTCAGGATGGGGCTGATCTGGTAGCCCACCAGCCGGTCGAGGACGCGCCGCGCCTGCTGGGCGTCGATGAGTTCGCGATCGAGCCCCCGCGGGTGCGCCAGCGCATCCTGGACGGCCGCCTTGGTCACCTGGTCGAAGGCGATGCGGCGCGTCTTGTCCGCGTCGAGCTTGGCAGCCTCCGCCACATGCCAGGCGATCGCCTCCCCCTCGCGGTCGGGGTCGGTGGCCAGGTAGACGAGGTCGGTGTGTTGCGAGGCGGCGCGAATCTCATCGATGACGGCTCCCTTGCCGCGCACCAGGTGATACGTGGGGCGAAAGCCGTGCTCGATGTCGACCCCCAACTCCTTCGGCGGGAGGTCGCGGACGTGGCCCACCGAGGCCTTGACCTGATAGTCCCTGCCCAGGTAGCGGCCGATGGTCTTGGCTTTGGAGGGGGATTCAACGATCACGAGGTACTTGGCCATCTTGCTCCCCTCGGACGGCGGCTCTCGGTTCCGCCGGCTCACGCGACGCCGCCTCGACCGGAGGCTCGGGCGGCAGGTCATAGTCGAATGGAAAGACGGGCACCCCGGCGATAGGATCGTTCACCTGGGCGACGACCGGACGGGCCAGGGGCGAGGGATAGTAACCGCCAAACCACCCCGTGGCGTGCTCGCGATGCTGCCGCTGATCCACGTCGCTCGGCTCGCGCCGCAGCCCCCCCGCCACGATGAACGGCGTGATGAACACCACCGGCACCGTGGCCAGGGTGATGACGTCCATGCTCACCACATCGCGCAGCTTGACCCCCAGGTAGGTATAGACCGCCACCGAGAACAGGCCGGTGGCGCTGAACGCTGCAACCCTCCGCAGGTCGACGCGCCCCGGGACGAGCGCCGCCAGCGGCACCAGCCAGATGATGTACCAGTAGCCGAAGGCCATGCTGCCCACGGCCAGCCACAGGTAGAGCAAGTCGTAAAAGATGACGGCCAGCGACCGTGGACGGACCAGCGACCACGCCAGCAGCACCCCGTAGCCGGCCGCAAAGAGCATGCGCGTGGTCCACTCGGCCACACGGAACGCCATGGCGTTGGGCGATACCTGCCGGAGCAGCAGGATCAGCCAGGTGCCGGCCGAAAAGTGGGCACGCCGCATCTGCCCCAACACACCCCAGTTGCGCAGCCCCGGCCACAGCGGCCCGAACACCACCAGCACCAACCCCAGTGCAATGAGCCCCGCCGCCAGCAGCGTGCGCAGCCACTCGGCGCGCGACAGGCGGTTGCCCAAGCGCAGCGCCGCCATCGGCACGAGGATCAACGGCACGTACTTGACGAGGGCCCCCAGCACCAAGGCCGGGATGACCCACACGTAGCGCCCCGATTCCCACAACCATACGGCAAGAAGCACGAACAGGACCATCACCAGGTCGTTGTGGCCGTTGGCGTGCGCCTCGATGAGCACCAGGGGGTTCCAGCCAAAGGCTACCAGCCCCCACACGAGGCGACCGGGATCGCGCCGGCGCAGGATGGCCGCCACCAGGGCGGTGCAGCCGAGGTACGCCGCCAGCGAAGCCCCCTTGAACGCCAGCAGCGACCCCAACAACGTGCCGTCGCCCAGGCGCGCCAGGGGCGCCGCCAGCCACTCCCACAGCGGCCCGTAGGGCGAAGCCACCCCCGACCACTGGCTGCGGAAGGGGACGTAGGTGTCCATGGGAAAGGCGTTGGGCGGCACGACGAAGGGATTGTAGCCGTGCACTCCCAGCACGCGCCCGCGGGCCACGTACAGGAACACGTCCGAGGCGGACAAGGGGTAGGTGGCGACCAGCGCTGCGGCGGCGGCTACACCCAGGACCACCACGCCCCAGGCCGCGGCGCGATCCGACCCCAACCGTCGGGCAAGGCGCAACGCCAGCCCATAGAGGACGAACGCCGCCGCGATGGCGGCCACGTAGGCGGCAGCGGCCCCCCAGCGGTAACCGCTAAGGACGCCGATATCGGGCACACTGCCCTTTTGGGAGAGAGCAACGAGCGGATAGCGATCCGCCAAGGCCACGATGTAGACGACAACGGACAGCAGCCCGATGGCAAACAGGGAATACGAGTCCCGGCGTAACATCCGTTCTATTTCCGTACACAAGGCTAAGCTACAGTTTTCTATTCTACCAGCCCCACGCCCGCCGTCAAGTAAGATGAGAAGGGAACGCGGATTCACGCGGATCGAACGGATCAACGCGGATCTCCAGACAAACCGCGGAGACCGCTGAGGACATCAAGAGAAGCAGATAGACAAAGCATTCCCATATCCCTTGCGCTCTCCGCAGCCTCTGCGGTGAGTCTCCAATTCGCGTGGCTCCGTTCGTTCCGCTTTGTACCCAACGCCGCATCCGCGTGCGCTCCATTCGACAAGGCGAGTAGGGGATCGTATCATGGGGCCGGAACATCCGGAACAGGGAGGGAAGCGCCATGGGACTGACGCCTCGCGAACGGGTGCGGCGGACGCTGCGTTTCGAGGGGGTGGATCGGCCCGCGCGCGACGTATGGACGCTGCCGGCCGCCTTTTTCGGGCGCGAGGAAGAGCTGCGCGCCCTCCTCGACCAGTACCCCTCCGATTTCGGCCCCAGCGGCTTTCGCGATCCGGCGGACGAGTCGCCCCTCTACACCCCCGGCGAGTGGACCGATCACTGGGGCAGCCGCTGGGTCAACATCCAGGCGGGGATGATCGGCGAGGTCAAATACCCCGCCATCGACGACTGGACCAAGCTGGCGCACTGGAAGCCGCCCTACCATCTCCTCGGGGTGGGGTTCGAGGACGTGAACCGCACCTGCGCCGCCACGGATCGCTTTGTGCATCTAGGCAACCCGCGCCCCTGGGAGCGCTACCAGTTCCTGCGCGGGTCACAGAACGCCTATATGGACCTGGCGTGGGGCGTGCCGGAGGCGTTCCAACTCCTGGAGATGATCCACGACTACTACCTGCGGCACCTGGAACACGTGGTGCGTACCGACGTGGACGCCGTGTCGTTCATGGACGACTGGGGCTCCAAGCACGCCCTGCTCATCTCACCCAAGATGTGGGTCGAGTATTTCAAGCCGCTCTACAAGGACTATTGCGACATCGCCCACGCCCATGAAAAGTTCGCCTTCATGCACTCTGACGGCTACATCCTGGACATCTATGAGCACCTCATCGAGATCGGTGTGGACGCCGTCAACTCGCAGCTGTTTACCATGCCCATCGAAGAGATCGGCCGGCGATTCAAGGGGCGCATCACCTTCTGGGGCGAGATGGACCGGCAGCACATCCTCCCCTTTGGCACACCGGACGACGTGCGCGCCGGCGTGGAGCGCGTCAAGGCGGCCCTGTGGGACGACCGCGGCGGCGTCATCGGCCAGGCCGAGTTCAACAAGGGCTACCCGCTGGAGAACATCCGCGCCTTCTTTGAGGCGTGGTGGGGAGAGCCGGAGGTGTAGGAGCAGGGACGCGGATAGACGCGGATGGAACGGATGCACGCGGATCAAACCTGGTAACTACAGAGCAGACCACAGAGCACGCGGAGGAAAGGCTGCCATCTAGATCCTCCGCGTGCTCTGTGGTCTCGGCGTTTATTGGTTTTGATCCGCGTTGATCCGCCTAATCCGCGTCAATCCGCGTTCCATTACACGAACCGCCGGTGGTGCTTCTCCCATCCCTGGCGCACGCGCGGCTCGATGTCGCCGTCGAAACGCAGCCCGAGCACCGCGCCGAGGCGACGCAGCGTGGACTGGGCGGCGCTCACATCGCGCCCCAGGGCGGCGGCCGCCACGATGCGGTCGGCGAAGGCGCCTAGCGCATCCAGGGCGGCGCGGGTGTCGAGGTTGGCATTCATGGCCGCTTCGAACGCCGCCACGTCGCCCAAAACATCCGGCGCCGGCCCATCGCCGCCGGCGACTGTGACGGCCTCCAACAGGCGCGCGGCCAGCCGGTCGGCGGGCTCGATTTCGGCGTCCATGTACTCCCACGTCTCGTGATAGTTGTGCGCGTGCACCAGCAGGCGCACGGCGTCGGCGCTGTGCTCGGCCAGCAGGTCGCGCGCCCAGATGAGGTTGCCCAACGACTTGCTCATCTTTTCGCCCTGGTAGCACACCATGGCGGTGTGCAGCCAAAAGTTGGCAAAGACCTCGCAGCCGGTAACGCCGCACGCCTGGGCCGTCTCGCACTCGTGGTGGGGGAACTCGAGGTCCCTGCCGCCGCCGTGCACGTCGATGACGTCGGCCAGGTACTCTTGGGCCATAGTGGAGCACTCGATGTGCCACCCCGGCCGCCCCTTGCCCCAGGGGCTGTCCCAGGCGGGCTCGCCCGGCTTTTGCGCCTGCCAGAGGACGAAATCGAGGGGGTCCTGCTTGTTCGGGTCGTCGGGAACGTTGCCGCGCTCGTTGGCAGTGGGCAACCACTTGGCCTCGGGCAGGCGGCTCACCTGGCCAAAGCGCGGGTCCGCCGCCACGCGAAAGTAGACGTTGCCGTTCGCCTCGTAGGCGAGCCCCTTGTCCAGGAGCGCCTGGATGGCGCGATGCATCTGCGGGATGACGTCGGTGGCGCGCGGGTAGACGTCGGGTGGGCGTACGTTGAGGGCCATCATGTCCTCGATGAAATGGCGCGTCCAGCGATTGCCCAGCGCCAGCCAGTCGTCGCCCACCTCCCTCGCCTTGCGCAGGATGTCGTCGTCGATGTCCGTGACGTTCTGCACGTATCGCACCGGATAGCCGAGGTACTCCCAGTAGCGGATCAGGGCGTCAAAGCTCAGATAGGTGAAGGCATGCCCCAGGTGCGTCGTATCGTACGGCGTGATGCCGCACACATAGATGGTGGCCGTCTCACCGAGGGGACGAAAAGCCTCCAGTTCCCCGGTTCGCTCGTTGTGCAATCGCAACAAGGTGAACGCTCCTCTCGAAGGGTTGCGCCGGCGAACGCCCCACGGGCGCACGCCCGGCTATTCTACTCAGGGGAGGGGAATTCGGTCAATCATCGGTGGGAACAGGAGGTGCTTTCGGGAGGACCGTCGCGCCTCTCGCATCAGGGCGTCCACGCCGCAGACAGTCGCCGGGACGGCGGCGCTCGATGCTGTCATCGCGAGCAAGACACTCCGTCGTCCCGAGCGTAGCGAGGGACCTTGACTCACTGCACGCGTCGCCCCTCGATAGCGCCCCTCACCCCCACCCTCGCCCCAGAGTACTGGGGTTCTGCCTCAGGGTACTGAGGCCCCGAGTACGGGGCGAGGGAGCAGGGGCACCTGCAGCCTGTCCATCCGGCCCGAAACCCGGAACTCGCAACGCACAACCTCTCCTACAGCACCTCGATCGCCGGGTCGCCGGGCAGGGCCTCGCCGATGACCCAGGCGTCCTGGCCGGTGGCGCGGTAGCGCTCCAGCAGCGCCTCGACGCGCTCGGGCGGCATGAGGATCAGCAGGCCACCCGAGGTCTCGGGGCAGAAGGTGAGGAGCTGCATCTCGTACTCGAGACGGGGCGCAAAGGTGACGTGGGCGCCATAGTCGCCCAGGTTGTTGCCGGCGCCCCCGGGGAAGAGGAGTTCCTCGGCGTAGCGCATGGCCCCCGGCACGAAGGGAAGGTCGTCGAAGCGGATGCGCAGGCGCACGCCGCTCCTCTCGGCCACCTCCCAGGCATGACCCAGCAGGCCGAAACCCGTGATGTCCGTTAGGGCATGGGGCTCGATCTCGCGCAGCGGCAGGGCGGCGTCGCGGTTGAGGCGCTTCATCGAGGCCACGGCGGCCGCCACGTCGTCGAGGTCGGCCTCGTCCGACTTGTAAGCGGTGACGATGAGGCCCACGCCCAGCGGCTTGGTGAGCACGATGACGTCGCCGGGGCGGCCGCCCGCCTTGGTGCGCACCCGCCGCGGATCGACGGCGCCCAGCACCGCGAGGCCGAACTTGGGCTCGTCGTCGTCGATGGTGTGGCCGCCGGCGACGATGGCGCCCGCCTCCTTGACCTTCTCGGCGCTACCGCGCAGGATCTCGACGATCATCTCCTCGGGGAGGTCTGCCGGCAGCGCCGCCAGGTGCAGCGCCAGGAACGGCTCGCCGCCCATGGCATAGACGTCGCTCAGCGCGTTGGCAGCCGCAATCGCCCCATAGTCGTACGGGTCGTCGACGATGGGCGTGAAAAAGTCGGTGGTGAACACCAGCGCGCGATCCTCGCTCTGTTTCCAGACCGCGGCGTCATCGGCCACCGACAGGCCGACCAGCAACTCGGGATAGTCGGCCTCGTTGAATATGCGACTCAGGTGGCGCGTCACGCGCGCCAGCGCGGCGGAGGCGCGTTTGCCGCCTCAACCGGCGGCCTTGGCCAGCGCCGTCAGGCGGATGACGCCATCGGAGCCGGCCAGGTTGCGCGGCGCGCAGTGCTCTGCGGACATGCTCGCTCCCCTCATTGCTCGAATGCGGGGCTCCTCGCCCCGCATGGGGTGATTATACCGCCGGTGGTAGCGCCGTCAAACATTTGTACAAAACGGATACCCTCCTTATACTCTCTGTCACGGTGGGCCCCTCGTAGAGGCGTCTCCCCACCTCGCCTCGGCCGACGTGCGCTATGGATCGGTGCTCGGGTCCACCAACCCTCACCCGGAGGCCCGGCATGCGCACGCATCATCGTACCCTATGGCTCGTCCTACTCACGGTTCTTTGTCTCACACCCATCGTCATCGCCGCTTACCCGGCCATCGCCCAATCGGGCGCGGGGGCGCGCCTATGGCTGCCGCTGACCATCGGCGGCGGCGACCTGAGCCGGCCCCCAGCCTCGCCAACGCCGCCGCTCGACCCCACCCCGCCCGTCGGCCCGCCCACCCCACCGCCGGCGACGCCCGTCGCGACGTCCGTCGTGCCGCCCTCCGAGGCGCGCGCCTACCCGCGCATCCACCTGCCGCGGCTCGCCGCCGACGTGGCCTGGGAAGAGACCAGCGTCGTCTGGTTTGGGCGCATCACGCCGAGCGAGAACGGTGTCGACGCCCGCGTCGGCTATACCGAGGACGCCCTCCTGGTGCGCCTGTCGATCTATGACCGGCTCCTCTGGTACGACGCCGATTCGCCGGCCGCCGACGACCTGGCGAACTGGGACGCCGCTACCGTGTACCTGGACACGGACCCCGATCCCGCCGCAGGCATCGGCGAGGGCGCCTACCGCCTCACGGCGCAGCTGCGCTGGTGGGAGGATCGCGCCGCCTACGAGGCGACCCATCGTGGTGCGGACGGCGGCTGGCAGCCCGCCGACCTAGGGGTCACCTCCGAGGCGGGCTACCGGGGCGAGGGCGCGCCCAACAGCGGGGGCGAGGCGCGCGGCTGGGTGCTCACCTGGCGCATCCCCTTTGCCGGGCTCGGGCTGCCCCGTCCCGCCGACGGGGAACAGTGGGGGCTAGCGGTGGCCGTCCACGACCGGGACGCCGCCTCCGGCGCGCCGAACCCCGACGTGGTCTGGCCCCGCGCCATGCACGCCGACGACCCGCGCACCTGGGGCGCCATCTCCTTCGGGCTGCCCGCACAAGGCCCCGCGTCCGGCGCGCCGGGCGGCACGGTCACCGTGCGCCACGGCCTGAACGGCGCCGTGGTACCCGACGGCCACGTGGGCGGGGGCGCGGTATGCGGCGACGGGCTCGATTTCTGGACCGCGTGGGGCGAGGCGAACTATGCCGGGGCCATGCCGGTGAACGTGCAAAACCAGGATGACATCGCCGACTGGCCCTGCTTCTCGCGCTATTACGTCACCTTCCCGCTGGAGACCGTGCCCGCGGGCAAGCGCGTCCTATCGGCGACGCTCACCCTCCGCCAGATGGGCTCCTCCATGCCCGACGAGGCGGTACCGTCGCTCATCCAGGCGTTCACGGTGTCGGAGGACTGGAGCGAGGCGACGCTGACGTGGAACAACGCCCCTCAGGCGCGAGAGAACCTGAGCCGCACCTGGGTGGATGCCATCCCCTTCCCCGAGGACTGGAACGCCCTGCCCGCCTACACCTGGGACGTCACCCGCGCGGCGGCCCAGGCGGTCGCCGCCGGCGAGCCTCTGCGCCTGGCGCTCTACTCCGCCGACGGCGCCTACCACAGCGGCCGGCATTTCGTCCCCTCGGACACTGAAGACTGGAACGCCGCCAACCGCCCGGCCTTGTCGGTGACGTGGGGGGACTAGGACGTGTTTGAGAGGGCCACAGCGTCGTTCCGAGTCACCATGATGAGTTAGCACCGCCGGAAACGAGAACCGTGGTGGTCTTTTGGGCAGCGTGGTAGGGGCGACCGGCCGGTCGCCCCTACGGCAGGATGCCGTTCTCGCGCCGCATCTGTCGGCCCGAGTCATCCTGATGAGTTAGTCCCACCGGAAACGTGAATCGCGGCGATTTTCAGAGCAGCGGACCGAGTAACCAGAGAGAACAAGTCGGTCGAGGCTCTGTCCAGCGAGGTGCTCGAGAAAGCACTCGCGGAGGGGTCGGATGGCGCGCTCACCGTTCGGGCGATGCTCCGAGCGCTGCGGGGCGCGTGGCTTCTTTGGCCCTGGGCTTCGGCAGCGCATTATCCCCCGGCGTGTCGCTCAAAGAAGTCCGCGAGTCATTCAGCGCGGGCGGCCTTCAGAGATCATCTGGAACAGCGGGGATCAAAGCCTTGAGCGAGTATTTCCTGGATGCCAGCGCTCGGTCCAAGCGGTATGCCCTCCGAGCAGGGCAGCAGCACGTGGGTGAACGCGTCACACGCGCCGATTCCGCATCACAGCTGCTCGTCTCAGAGATTACGCTCGTCGAGGTTTCCGCCGCGCTGGCCGCCAAGGACGTGGGCCCCTCGGGTCCGATTTTCAGAGCAGCGGACCCAGTAACCTTGTTTATGCGAGTCAAGGCCCCTCGCTTACGCTCGGGGCGACATCGTTTCAGCGCAAGGTGTGTTTCTCAGACACGCGCTGATCCTACAACCGTACCTCTGGCGGAACCTGACACGTGTAGGGGCCGCACGCCTGTACAGCCCGGCGCGCACAGGCGTGCGCGCCCTACGGTCCCGACTGGGACTCAAGTGTGCCGTGACACGCTTGCCACGGTCGTGGTACTGGGCCGCGGATCGGCGCAGATCGGAAGGCGCGGGACAGAAAGGCGTTAGGTAGATGCGGGCAGCTTGACCTGCAGACAGATGATCTCGTATCTTCTCTGCGTTCTCTGTGCTCTCTGTGGTTAGGAGGTCTGGAGGTCCTATGCCCCTCTCCATCTGTGTCTACTGCTCCTCCAGTTCAGCCGTGGACGGCGTCTACCGCGATGCGACGCGAGAACTCGGACGGCTCATCTCCGCCCGGGGGCACACCCTGGTATACGGCGGCGGCACCCCCGGATTGATGGGTGACCTGGCGCGCGCCGTGAAGGCGGGCGGCGGGCGCGTCCTGGGCGTCATCCCGCGCCGCCTGGCAGAGTTCGGCCTCGGCTATGCTGAGGCGGACCACCTGCTGGTCACCGAGACGATGGGCGAGCGCAAGGCGCTGATGATCGAGCATGCCAACGCCTACGTCGCCCTCCCCGGCGGATTTGGCACGCTGGAAGAGATCCTCGAGGTGATCACGCTCAAGCAGCTAGAGTACCTGCGCGGCCCCATCGTGCTGCTGAACACCGGCGGGTTCTACGAGCCGCTCCTGGCGCACTTTGAGCGGCTGTACGAGGAGCGTTTCGCACGTCCCGAGTACCGCGCCCTCTACCACGTGGCGGCCGAGCCTGCGGACGCGCTGGATCACATCGAGGGATACAGAGAAACGGCGCTTCCGAAAAAGTGGATCTGAGGGGCGCCGTGGGCTGGCCCAGCGGTAGCAGGTTACAGGGTCCAGGTTACAGGCGGGGCTGTGCGTTGTGGGTTCCAAGTTGCGGGTTCCGAGTCGCGTGTGCCGGTGGTAGGTTACGGCTGCAGTCGGGGTTGGCCGATACATGTCATCGCGCTCTGCTGGCTTCTGGGGCTGGCCGGCTTGGCTGGGCTCAGTACCCTGAGCCACCGCCAGGCCTCGGCCCGTGGCGGCCCCGCTGCGGCGTGGCACCTCTGGCGTGAGGGGCTCGCGCGGTTCGGTCGTCAAGGTTCCTCGCTACGTTCGGGACGATCGTCAGCCGGCGCACGCCGGCTTGGCTGGGCTCAGTACCCTGAGCCAGCGCTAGGGTTAGGCCTCGGCCCGCGGCGCAGCACCCAGACGCCGCCGGACGACACCCACCACCAACCCCAACTCCTCGATGCGCAGCAGGTGCGCCGCCGCGGCATAGGCCGCCACCGCCGCGCCCCCGCCGGCGAGCAGTCCCGCCACGTCGGTGACCATCCCGCGGCCCGCGAGGGCGCGCGCCGCCACGGCGTAGCCGCCGTACGCCAAAAGCCCGGCCGCGACGGACGCCAACGCCGCCTTGGCCGTGGTCGAGATGACGCCGTAGCCGCGCAGCCCCTCAAAGCGCCGCCCAAAGGCCCACAGCATGATGACGGCATGGCTTATCAGCTGCACCGAGTTGGCCGCCACCAGCCCCAGGTAGCCCCACCCCAGCAGGAAAGCCAGCGCCGGCCCCACCACCAGGTAGATGAGCACCGCCACCACCCCCACCACCACCGGCGTGACGGTGTCCTTTTGCGCGTAAAAGGCAAAGATGAGCGGCAGGTCGATGGCGGCAAAGGGAAGCCCCGGCAGGTAGTAGCACAGCGCCAGCCAGGTCTGGTGGGTGTCCGCGGGGGTAAAGGCGCCGCGCTCCATGATCACGCGGATCATCGGCAGGCCCAGGGCCACCAGCCCCGCCGCGGCGGGCAGGATGATCACCAGCACCAGCCGCAGCCCGAGGCTAAAGGTGCGCTTGAAGCGGTCCAGCTCGGCGCGGGCGTCGATCTGCGACAGCGTGGGGAGCACCGCCAGGGAGACGGCCATCGACACCAACCCCAGGGGGAGCTGGATGAGAAAGGTGGCCTTTTGCATCCAGGTGATCGCCTCGGCGACGGTGCGCGAGGCGAGGTTGCGGTCGATGATGATCCCCACGTTCTGGATGACGATGCTCAGCACCACCGGCGCATAGAGCTGCAGGATGCGCCGCACCACCGGATGGTGCCAATCGAATTGGAGCGAGAGGCGCGCGCCGCGCAGGCCGGGGAGTTGCACCAGGAGCTGCACCGTGGCCGCCACCACGATCCCCAGGCTGAGGCTGGCCAGGTCCAGCCGGCCCGCCAGGAGCACCACCGCCACGATGACGCCCAGGTTGTGGGCCGGCGCGCCGAGGGAGGGGTAGACGAAGCGCTTGCGCGCATAGTGGTAGGCCTGCAGGATGCCCGAGATGCCATAGATGAGGATGGCCGGCACGATGAGGCGCACGAGCGTGGTGGCGGTGCGCAAGAGGTCGGCGTCAAAGCCGCCCAGCAGGAGGGGCGCCACCCAGGGCGCGCCCAACTCGAGCGCCACCACCACGACGATGAGCACCACGCCGGCCAGGCTGAGGAGGATCGAGAGTATGCGGTCGAGTTCCTCGCGCCGCTCCTCGCTGGCGTACTCGCTGAGCACCGGCACGAGGGCGGCGCTCAGCATCCCGCCGATGAGCAGCTCGTACACCATCTTGGGGACGCTGCTCACGGCGTCGAACGCCGCCGTGCCGCCGCTCACCCCAAAGGTGCCCGCGATGACGCTCTCGCGCACCAACCCCAGCAGGCGGCTGCCCACGTTCCCCAGGGCGTTGATCCCCGCGGCGCGGGCGATGCCGGCCTGGGCGCGCGTCGTCTGGATCGCGCCGTTCGCGGGCACGACCGTCGGTTCAACCAACGCAAGCTCCTATGCGCTGTCAGCGATCGGCTGTCGACACTCGGCTATTGGCTGTTGGCTCTTGGCCGTATCCTCTGAGAGGACGGACGACTGGAAGCCGCGGGGTTCCTGCTGACAGCTGACAGCCGAATGCTGACCGCCGCTCTACAACCCCAGAATCTCCCGCAACGCGCCAAACACCTCGTCCAGGTCCGCCTCGCTCACATAGCCCATGTGGCCGATGCGGATGACCTCCAGGCCGGGGACCTTGCTGGCGGCGCAGATGATGCCATAGCCCGTGCGCAGGTCCGACAGCACCTTGGCGGCGCTGATCCCCTCCGGCAGGTTGGCGGCCGTGACGGTGTTGGAATAGTGGGCGGGGTCGGCAAACAGGGACAGCCCCATGTCCAGCAGCCCCTGACGGCAGTAGGCGCCGATGCGCCGGTGTCGCTCGGCGAGCGCCTCGGGCCCCGCGACCACCATGTCCTGCAGGCTGCGGTGCAGGCCATAGAGGGCCGCCACGTTGGGCGTGGCGGGGGTCTGGTTGCGCCGGGCGTACTTAAGGGCGTCGCCCAGGTCAAAGTAGAACTTGGGCATTCTCGAGCGCTCGTAGGCGCGCCAGGCGCGCGGGCTGACGCTCACCATGGCCAGCCCCGGCGGCGCCATCCACGCCTTCTGCGAGCCGGTCACCACCACGTCGACGTCCCAGGCGTCGGCCTGCAGGCGGATGGCGCCCAGGCCGCTAATGGCGTCCACCAGGATGAGCACCTCCTCGCCGCCCGCCTCGCGGATGGCGCGCGCCAGCGCCTCCACGTCGTTGGTGACGGCGGTGGAGGTCTCGTTCTGCGTCAGGAGCACGGCCGCAAAGGGCCCCTGCTCGCGGATGGCGGCGGCCACCTGCGCCGGATCGGCGGCCTTGCCCATGGGGATGGCCAGCCGCGTGACGGCGGTGCCGTACGCCTCGGCGATCTCGGCAAAGCGGTCGCCAAAGCTGCCCATGGTCACCGAAAGCACCTTGTCGCCGGGCGAGAGGGTGTTGGCGATGGCCGCCTCCATCCCCCCCGTACCCGACGAGGTGAGGATGCAGACGTCGTTCTCTGTCTCAAAGAACACCTTCAGCCAGGCCGTGACCTCGCCGAACATGGCCTCGAACTCGGGGCCGCGATGGTTGATCATCTGCTGGCCCACCGCCGCGATCACCTCCGGTGGCAGCGGCGTGGGCCCCGGAATCCGCAAGTTCATTGCTAACACTCCTCTAGATCACACAGGGCCTGATAGCCCTGTGCTCGTTCCCAGGAATCGGCCAACACGAGATAGTGGGCGATCTCTTGGGTCTCGTTGGCCGCCAGACGCAGCGTGTGGGTGGCGTCGAGCGCGCGTCCGTGCTGGCCCGCATCCCAGAGCAACAGGTCGTTGGAGCGGCTGGCCACCAACAGCGTGCGGTCGGTGGCGTCGTTGCGCAGCGCCGCCCAGCGGTGCTTGCCGCTCCAGGTCGAGCCGTTGGTCGGTCGCCGACAGACCCCCTCGCCGAGGATCGTCAGGGCTTTGGGGCCCGCGCCCAGCGCGGCCGTCACGCGCGAGGATGCCCGCGCAACCTGCTCGCATCCCCACCGGTTGCGGAGGCGCATCACCTGACGCAGCACGTTCGAGCCGCCCAGCGTCGTATAGTCGATCTCGATACCCAAACCCTGCAGCTTTTTCTCCGCGGGCTGCACCGTCAGGCGCACACCGCGCCACGCCAGGCCGGCGGCGGTTACCTCCAACGGCTGGGCCGTCACGGCGACCTCGCGATGCAGCGCTCCCTCCCAGGTATCCCAACCGTCGGGCATCACCTCGGGATGGACGCCGCCGAACCAGGGGTAGAGCCAGCTAAAGCCCTGCGGCTGCGGGAAGTGGCTGCAGAGTTCGTTGGCGCCCTCGCCGAGGTACCAGCCGATCACGCTCGCGCCATAGCCGGGCGCCACCTCAAAGCGGCTGAGCCCGTTGTCGATGCTCCACACCGTTTGCCCGGCGCGCTCCTCGGACCACACCGCCACGGCGCCCCCCGTGCCCAGTCGGAGCACGGTGAACGGCGCGCGGTGCTCAAAGAGCGGCATGCTCAGCTGCGCGCAGCCCGCGTATGTCCCCAGCACCCTCGCCGGCAGGGACAGCCGCAGGCGCTGCGCGTGCGGCGCTTCCTTGGAGAGGCCACGCATCGCCACACGGCATGGGTCGGCCGTCAGGCCGGCCCCCTCGACGGTTACCGTCCCATCATCCACGCGGGCCTGGGTCGTGTCAACGACCAGGCGTGCCGCCACCTCGTCATCCACCGTAGCGATGACGCCCGGGACGAGGCGCGCCATGGCCACCGGCCGCGCGACGGGCTGGCCCGTCTCCGGAGCGCGCCCCGCCCAGGCCAGCGCCACGCGCCGCACGTCGCGCCAGTCGCCGCGTCCGGCCCACAGGGCCAGCCGCGCCTCGGCCGAGCGCTCGCCCGGCCCCAGCGTCATCGCGTCGGTGGTGGCGCTCATACCCCAGCCGGCGTCGAGCGTCGTATAGCCCTCTCCCCAGGCAAAGCCGCCGACCGCGCCGTCGACTTCCCAGGCATACCATGGCTCGGCGTAGGCGGAAGCGTCGCGCGGCAGGTCGGCCCACGAGGCGGGCAGATCCTGGCCAGTGGCATACACGATCCCCTGCGGCAGCGCCGTCGCCGCCGTCTCCTCGTCGCGATCCGCGTCGCGCACCTGCAGCTGGATCGCCACGGTGTGCGCCTCCCCGCCGCGGTTCTCCACTCGGCTGCGCAGCGTCGCCAGGCCGGTGGGCGAGAGGGCGAGTTCCTGCCACAGGTAGAGCCCCTTGGTGTAGCGCGCCGCGCCGACCATGCGCACGACGGTGCGCGCCCCGCGCTGCTCCAGCGCGAGATCCAAGTCGACCTTGTCGAACTCGCCCGGGTAGTAGGGCGGCCCCAGACGCGGAAAGACGGACACCATCGTGCGCCGGCTCGCCCGTTCCTCGAGCTTGATGACGCCGCCGTCAGCCTCCACCGTCACCCGCAGGGCGTCGGTCTCCAGGCGCACGCTGCCGCCGGAGCGCTGGGCCAACAGGCCTCCGGCGCCCAGGCTGAACAGGGTCAGTGACTCGCTCAGCGGCTCGGGCGCGCCCTCGCCGGCAAAGCCGACCCATGCCGGCAGCGCATAGACGGCCTCCTCAGCCGTCGTCACCTCCAGGGGCACGGTGACGTGTCCCTCGGCCGGCACCATCGCCTGGTGCTCGCGCCAGGAGACGTCCACCCCCTCGGGAGGCGCCAGCCGCACAATAACCTCGACGGGCTGCTTGCGTGCGTTGTGCAACTGCAGCGCGACCGTTGTGGGCACACCCGGCGCGACGGTGAGGCTGCCGGGGGCGGTGTCCAGGCTGAACGCCTTCTTGGCCCGCAGGCCGGAAAAGAGTTCCACCTCGCGGTCGTTCAGCTGGATGAGTGAGCGCACCGCCGGCGCCGTGCCGTCGTCCTTGCGCCCCGAGGCGTCGGCCGCGATCCGGACCGGCGCGCTGCGCTCCGCCGTCTCGCCGGGCGCCACGTCAAAGCTGACGCGATGGTCGATAGACAGCCCCTTGTCGCCCACGGCGTGCACGTGCACCCGCAGGGACTCGGCCCCCTTGTTGACCACGCGCCAGCGCAGCATCACCTCGCCGCCGGTGAGCGGCTCGATGTCCTCGGCGATGGCCGCCACCTCGACGTCGTCCGTCGCGACCGCAACCGGCGCGCGCGCCTCGCGGTCGATCCAGATCGTCAGCCTCTCGCCGTCAGCCTCCCAGTGCTGGGTAAAGACCTTGAGCCCCTCCCAGCGCTCGTCGTCCCACGCCTGGGCCAACGCACGCACGTAGCAGGCGTACCAGTCGTGCCTCTCGAAGAAGGGCTTCGCCAGGGGCATCTGCAGGGCGCCCGGGATGTAGCTCTGCATCCACACGGAGGACTCGGGCGTCCAAAAGTGCCCCGTCTTTTTGTACGTCGGCACGGCCTTAAAGTTCGCCGACCAGGTGCCGAGGGTCTGGCGCGGGAACTTTTCCTGGACGGCGCGCTCGACGGTCGCCTGGATGAGCCGCCGGCCGATGCTGCGCTTCTGGTAGTCGGGGTGTACGTTCAGCAGCGCCAGGTAGCCCTCGCCCAAGTGGCCGTGGTGGCCGTCCCAATAGCTGCAGTAGCCGACGATTCTGTCATCCACCTCGGCCACAAAGGTAATCAGCGTGCGCTGCTCGCACTCGTGGCGTCGCACCCACTCGGCCGTCATGGGCACGCCATCGGTCCAGCCGCCCGGCCACTGGAGGTCGCTCTCGTTCCACATGACCGCGAGGCCCTCGGCATCGCGATCGAGATCGATTGGGCGGATCGTAACGTCCGACATGTGGGGCTCCTGTCCTGCCTCCAGGGCAGTCCTGTGGCTCCGAAAGGAGTGAGGCGAACGCAGGCGTGGAGAGTCTTCGAGGCTCACGAGCGCGCCAGTATACACCTCCGGCGGGGTTCTGTCCAATCGACTCGCCAACCGCCGACACCAAGGCGCCAGGCCAAGTCCGCCCGGCGTTGAACCGCCGGGCTACGCAAGACGCGGCCCCCTACAGGGCCGACCTCCCCAGCCCCGCAGGGGCTTTCGTCCAGGGTAGCCGGAGGGGTTCACCCCCCGGCACCGCGCTGGCGCTCGCCCCGCCCGCCCGGCGTTGAACCGCCGGGCTACGCAAGACGTGGCCCCCTACGGGGCCGACCTCCCCAGCCCCGCAGGGGCTTTCGTCCAGGGTAGCCGGAGGGGTTCACCCCCCGGCACCGCGCTGGCGCTCGCCCCGCCCGCCCGGCGTTGGAGCCTCCCCGGTCCCCTTTGACGATGGGCAGTATCCGTGCTACGATACCGCCGGACTTTAGTGCCTACTAAAACAAACCCGATGACCACCTTCCGCGACCTGGCCCAGTTCTACAAAGCCCTCGGCGACGAGACGCGCCTGCAGCTCGTGGCGCTCCTCGCCCGCCAACAGCCCGGCCACGCCCTGTGCGTCGGGCGCCTGGCGCATGATCTGGGCGTCACGCCCTCGGCGGTGTCCCAGCACATCCGGGTGCTCAAGGACCTCGACCTCGTCCAGGCCGACCGCCAGGGGTATCGCATCCACTACTATCTCGACTCGAAGCGCCTCTCCGCCTTCCAGCTGCTGGCGCGCGACAGCCTGGGGATAGAGTTTGTGCTCGTCGGCAACCACGACTCCAACGACCCGAAGGAGGATAGTGACATGTGCTGCTGCGATGAGAAGAAGGGCTGCTGCCACCCTGAGCAGAGACCAGCCGAGAACGGGTGCGCGCCCGAACAGATTCGCGCGTGCCATGGCGACGTGACCGAGCACCCCTGCGAGCGACAGGAAGCCGAACGGGACGAGTGAGCCATGGCACGCGGATGAACGCGGATTCTGCGGATCAACGCGGATCGGAAGGATCAACCCCAGATCCGCGTCAATCTGTGCAATCCGCGTTCATCCGCGTTCTACACCGCCCCTTCTTGAGAGGTAATCCTTGCAGAGAGACCCACGACACTATCGGGATTTCGAGTTCAACCTGCGCGAGCTGGCCGGATCGATGGGCGATTTCGGCACCTTGTTTCCCCTGGCGGTGGGCCTCATCGTCGTCTGCGGCATGGACCCGGCCGCTCTGTTCGTGATGATTGGCCTGACGAACATCGCCACCGGCCTCATCTATCGCCTGCCCATGCCGGTGGAGCCCAAGAAAGTGATCTCGGTGGCCGCCATCGCCCAGGGATGGACCGCCTCCATGGTGGCCGCCTCGGGCCTAGGGCTGGGGATCCTCTGGTTCATCCTCACCCTCACCGGCCTCATGCGGCGCCTGGCCGAGATCACGCCCGTGTACATCATTCGCGGCATCCAGCTCGCCCTGGGGATCACGCTGGGCTGGCAGGCGCTGCAGATGATGGCCCCCGAACCGTGGTGGGGGATCGCCGCGTTGGCCATCATCCTGCTCTTGCGCGAGAACCGCTTTGCGCCCGCCGCGCTGGTGCTCATGGGCCTCGGCATCGTCATCATGGCAGCGCGGGGCGACCTGGCGAACACCGTCACCTTTGGAATCCGTCTGCCCCGCTTTGCCGTGCCCACCTGGAACGACGTTTGGCGCACCATGGTGTTGGCCGGCTTTGCCCAGATCCCGCTGACCATCACCAACGCCGTGCTGGCCACCGCCACCATGATCCGCGATTTCTTTCCCGACAAGCCGGTGAGCGAGGACCGGCTCATGCTCAACATGGGCGCTATGAACGTGGCCTCTTCCTTTTTCGGCGGCATGCCCATGTGCCATGGGTCGGGCGGACTGGCGGGCCAGTACTACTTTGGCGCCCGCACCGGCGGCACGAACATCCTGGAGGGACTCATCGAGGTCGCCCTGGGCGTGTTCCTCGGGCAATCGCTGGCCGACGTGCTGAACGTCTTTCCCATGGCCCTCATCGGGGGGATGATGCTCATGGTCGGCGTTCAGTTCGTGCGCCCCGTCATCAAGCTGCGCGCGTGGCCCCTCTACCTGGCTCTGGTCACCACCGCCGTCTCGGTGGCCACCAACATGGCCGTCGGCTTTCTCGTCGGCTTGGCAGCCGCGTACGTCGTGCGCCGGCTGAACAGCCGCGACGCCCTCAGCCAAGACTCTCCATAAGGTGAAACGATGCTGGCTATCGAGACCCACAATCTGACGCGCCACTATGGCGCACTGGTGGCCGTGGACCACCTGGACCTGACCGTCGAGTCGGGCGAGATCTATGCCTTCCTGGGGCCCAACGGCGCGGGCAAGACGACCACCATCCGCATGCTCACGGGCCTCATCCGCCCCACCGAGGGCACGGCGCTCATCGACGGGCTCGACGTGACGCGCAACCCGCTCGAGGTCAAGGCGCGGGTGGGGGTGGTGCCTCAGCGCTCGAACCTGTACGGCGAGCTGAGCGCCCGCGACAACCTCATCTTTGTCGCCGGGCTGTACGGCGTGCCGCGGGAACGTCGTCGGACCCGCGCCGACGCCCTGCTGGAGCAGTTTAGCCTCTCCGAGCGCGCCAACGCCCCCTTTGGCGCCCTCTCGGGCGGCATGAAGCGCCGGCTGACCATCGCCGCGGCGCTGGTGCACGAGCCGCCCATCCTCTTCCTCGACGAGCCCACCACCGGCCTGGACGTCCATGCCGCCCGCGCCCTTCGCGAGACGATCGTCGGCCTGCACCACCACGGCGTGACCCTGTTTCTCACCACCCACCAGATCGCCGAGGCGGAGCGCCTCGCCGACCGGGTGGCGATCCTCGTCAAGGGCAAGGTGGTGGCCGTGGACACGCCGGCGGCGTTACGGGCCGCCTGCTGCGCCGAGGAGGCCCTGGAGGTGAACGTCACGCCGTTGACGGAGACGCTGCAGGCCGCCCTGCGTGACCTCGACACCGTGACCTACCTGTCGCGGCGCGGCGACGCGCTGCACCTGGAGGTCACCGCGGTAGACGACGCCCTCCACGCCGTACTGGCCACGGCGCGGGATTGCGGCGCCCGCGTCACGGCGGTACGCACCGTCACCCCCACCCTCGAGGACGCCTTTGTGCAGCTCACCCATCTCGATGTAGAGACGATGGCCGCCGGGGGGGCGAACAATCGCCAGGGGGGACCGCGATGAGGCGCGACCAACTCGCCCGCGCCTGGCACATCGCCGCCAAGGACATGCGCACCTACTACCTAAAGCCGCCCCTCGTCAGCTGGGGCATGCTGTTCCCGGTCGTCATGATCCTGGCGTTCTACCTGCGGTCGCCGGGCGACATCCGCGCCCTGGTCCCCGGCCTCGTAGCGCTGACGGTGCTCTTTGGCGCCACCTCGGTGGAGGCGGTGGTGATCGCCTTTGAGAAGCGCATCGGCGCCATGGAGCGCCTCGTGATGGCGCCGATCTCCCACGCCGCCCTGCTCATCGGCAAGTCGGCCAGCGGCACCCTCTTTGGCGCCGCCACGGGGACGCTCATGTGGCTGCTCGCCGGCCTGGTGCTCGGCCTGCCGTTGGCGCCGGCGGCCCTGCTGGTGATCGTCATCGGCAGCATCGCCTTTTCGCTGATGGGCGTCCTCGTGGCGCTGCTGATGCGCGAGGTGTTCGACGCCATGGCGATGTCGAACGTCTTTCGGTTCCCGATGATCTTTTTGTGCGGCGTGTTCGTGCCCATCGCCACCATGGCGCCGGCGCTGCGGGCCGCGGCCGCCGTCTTGCCCCTGACCTACACGGTAGACGGCCTGCGTCACCTCGTGTTGGGGGGCGGCGGCAGCTACTTTCCCCTCTGGCTCGACCTAGTCGCCATCGCAGCGTTCGCCGTGCTGCTCTACGCCGCCTGCTACCGGTTGGTGCAGCAGCGGCTGGAGGAACTGCTCTAACATGAGACCGACGTCGCACAGCAAGGGACGAATACCCTCCACCTGGGCGCAGGCGCTGCACATCGCCGCCAAGGACGTGCGCATCTACTACCTGAAGGGCCCCAACCTCACCTTTGGGCTGTTGCTGCCGGCGATCCTCTACGGCGTCTATGCCATGGGCGGCGGCGTGACCCTCGCGGCCATCGCGCCGGGGATGATCGCCGCGGCGGTGCTCTTTGGGGCCGGCGCCATGCAGGCGGTCTCTCTGCCGCTGGAGCGCAGCACGGGCAGCATCCACCTCCTCATGACCGCGCCGATGACGCCGCACACTCTCGCCCTCGGCAAGGTAATCGCAGGAGCGGCCTTCGGGATGCTGTTGGCCGCCGTGTATGCCGTGGCGTTCACCACTCTGGGGGGAGTGCCCCTCCGTCCGGCACTCTTTGCCCTCAACACGGTCGCCGCGTCCTTGGCGGCATCCGCCCTCGGGCTGGTGATGGCCACACCGTTCGGCTCGGTGCCCGACGCCATGCCCCCCGCCACGGTGGCGCGCATGGCGATGCTGTTCGTGAGCGGCGCCTTTCGCCCGCTGACGGACGTGCCCCCCACGATGGCGGTGGCGATGCGCCTCATACCCCTCACCAGCGCGGTGGAGGGCTACCGCGCCGCCCTGAGCGCCGCGGCCCCGCCGGCGTCGCTGTTCCTCGACCTGACAGCGCAGCTCATCTTTGGTATGCTGTTCCTGTATGTGGCCGGCAGGGTGATCGCCGCCAAGGATCGCTAGGCATCCCGCCAAGCGCCGCCCGATGCCGGCATTGCACCGTCATCATCCGCGAGGAGCCACACCATGAGCGACGTGCTATCCCGACTGCAGGCCGCCAACCCGGCCCTGAACCTGCTTCCCGTGAGCGATCCGGCCTTTGAGCGTTACGGGCGCTACCTGACGCGCTACGACCCGTCGGAGGTGATCGCCAACGCCAGGGCCATCCTGCCCGCATCCGAACGGGTGGCCTACGAGCCGTCCGTGGCGGCGCTGGAGGCCCCCACAGCATTTACCACCGCCATCGTGAACGAGGTGTTCGGCGGCATGCCGACGGAGGTCGGCTGGTGCTACGGCAAGAACCTGCGCATGGCGGGGCTCGAGTACCACAAGGGGAGCGAGGTCAACGTCTGCCTGACGGACGCCATCCTCCTGGTGGGGCACGTGCAGGATATCGCCTTCGGGGAGCGCATCACCTACGACACGCGCAAGGTGGCGGCGTTCTATGCGCCGGCGGGCGCCGTGGTGGAACTCTCGCCGTGGAACCTCCACTTTGCGCCCATCCACACCACCGAGGGCGGCAGTTTCGCCACGCTGGTGTACCTGCCCAAGGGGACCAACGAGCAGCTGCCCTATACGGTGGAAAAGGTGGGTGAGAACCGCTTGCTGGCGGCCGTCAACAAGTGGCTGCTGGTGCACCCAGACATGGAGGGGATGGTCAAGGCCGGCCTCTATCCGGGGCTGGTGGGGGCCGACATCATCGTGACGCCAGTGTAGGGACGGTTACCGCCGAGAACGCCGAGGCCGCAGAGGGCAACCGACTCCTCTGCGGCCTCGTTTGGTTATCGCCAGGCTCTGCGCGCCATGCGCGATGCCCGTCCCTGCGACGGCGCTCAGTGGAACAGCTCGACCTCCGAGGGGGGCCAGTAGCGCAGCCAGGCGCGGCCGAGGACGTTCTCGTAGGGCACCATACCAAAGTAGCGCGAGTCGTTGCTGGCGCCGCGGTTGTCGCCCAGCACGAACACGTGCGCCTCGGGCACGACCTGCGCCGGCATGCGGCCGGGGGTGATCTGGTCCAGGTAGGGCTCGTCGAGCACCTGTTCGTTCACCAGCACCTTGCCAGCACGGATGGTCACCGTATCGCCAGGCATGCCGATGACGCGCTTGATGAGGGGGTCGCTGCGGCGGTTGGGGAGCCGCAGGACGATGATCTCGCCGCGGCGCGGCTCGCGCCAGCGCAGCGAGACGAGGTCGATGATCACCCGTTCGTTCTCGTGCAGGCAGGGCTCCATGCTCTGGCCGTGCACGGTGCGCGGCTGGGCCAGAAGGAGGTTGACCACCAGGACGATGACGATGGCGGGTAGAAAGGTATCCAAGAGTTCGCGCAGCACGGGGCGGCGCGGGGGTGCGGGCGTCGGCTCCGTTGCTTCGGGACGTGCGACGTTGAGAGAGGTTTCCATGATGCCTCGATGCGAGTATGACGTGCCGGTATTGTAGGCATAACGCGTTTCGTGGCAAGGCGGGGAACCCGATGGAGTTGCGGGTTGCGGGCCGAGGGGCTGTGGCAGGTTACAGGTGACAGGTTACAGGGCGTCTCTGCTCCCTCGCCCCGTACTCGGGGCGAGGGTTGGGGTGAGGGGTCTGCTGGGGGTGAGGGGTCTGCTGGGGGTGAGGGGTCTGCTGGGGGTGAGGGGTCTGGTGCGCCGCAACTCGGCGTTGAGGCATGGCGTATAGAGTCTGATAGCAGCGTACCCACAGGACCGCCCGTATGCCGGGCGTTCGGGGCACAAGGAGAGCATAGGATGGGCGAGGAAGAAGGCAAGAAATTCTCGACCGAGGAACTCCGCGTCAGCGGCTCGCAGCTGGTCGACAAGGTGAAGGAGCTGATCCACGAGGGCAACATCCGCCGCATCGTCATCAAACAGGATGGCCGCAGCGTGATGGAGTTGCCCCTCACGGTGGCGGCCGTCGGCGTGGTGCTGGCGCCCGTGTTGGCAGCGGTAGGCGCCTTTGCCGCCCTGGCGTCCAACTCTTCCATCGTCGTCGAGCGCATCGTCGAAGAGTAACATCGTGGAACGCGGATGAACGCGGATTTCACGGATTATCGCGGATCTGTTCTAATGATCCGCGTCTATCCGTTTGATCCGCGTTTATCCGCGTTCCAACTCTCTGCCTTGCTGCGGTTACTCCGGCATGAGGCCTAGCTCGCGCCAGCGGCGCCAGAAGGTCTCGCCCAGGATCTCGTGACCGCTCGCCTGCCGGTCGTACTCGGCCAGGTCGGCGCTCGGCGGCTGCCCGGCGTCGATCTCGGCCAAGCGCTCCCCCATCCACTCCACCGCCGCCCGATAGCGGCCGCGCAGGGCGGCATAGTAGCCCAGCGTGATGTCCATCTCGGAATGGTGGGCGCGCCGCAGCCACAGCGCCCGGAACTCTTCGATGAGCGGGACGAGGTCGGCGTCCAGCGCCCGTATCCGCCGCGACGCGCCGCGAAGCGTCTGCCGTGCCGCCTCGGCGTCGCCGGCGATCCCCTTCAGCTCGGCCCGCACCCCCTGCGACACCGCCACCTTGGTGGCGGCATAGGCCATGAGTCGCGCAGAGAAGGCCATCTCCTCCAGCGACTCGGGGTCGCGGCTGGCCGCCATGGCGCCGCGCAGGGCCTGCTCGGCGCGCTCGCAGGTTCGTACGACCTCACGGAGCGTCTCCGGCGGCAATACCTTCACGCTTTCCCCCGCCAGTGGCTCGTCCCACAGCGCGTAGACGCTCTGGGACGCGTTGCGGCGCGCCATCCCCTCCAGGGTGTTGAGGCGGGCGAGGTCGCGCATCGTGGCGACCACTCCCTCGCCCGGCGCCCCAAAGGCGAGCCGCCCGAAGCGCGGGTCAAAGGCCTCGTCCGGCGTCGTGCCACCCGTCCAGGCCTGCTCCAGCCCAAAGGCGTAGCCGTACCAGCACTGGCCGATGGGCTGATAGTGGCCGTGGTCGCCCCAGTCGGTGTTCAGCAGGCCGCTGGCGCCGTGTTCCGCCCCCAGGCACGCCAAGGTGCGGATGTTGGCGTTGCTGTTGTCGATGCGCGGAAAGAGGGTGTTCCACGACGAGGTGCCGGGGCATACCCAGAAATCGCGCCCGCTGGCGGCGAACTGGCGCACCGAGGGATAGTCGTCGGCCGCCTCATAGTGCCAGTCCAGCAGGGTCACATCATCGGGCAGTTCGGAGACGAGTTCCGGATGATGTAGCAGGATATCGCCCCAGAGCTGGATGCGCCGGCCATAGCGCGCCGCCAGCTCGTGCAGGCGCAGGATGTGGTTCAGGTACAGCCGCCCCGCGTCGGCGACGGCGCCCGTGACGGCCGCCTCCCGCGCCGTGCGCCCCTTTCCCAGGTCCCACGTCTCGTCGCAGTCCACGTTCAGCGTCGTGGAGGCAAAGTTGGGCAGCAGCCCGGCGTACAGGTCGTCCAGCAGGGCGTAGGTGCCCTCATCGGTGGGGCAGAGCGACCAGCGGATGGGCGACTCGGCCAGGTGCTCGTACTCGGGGATGTTCAGGATGTGCGCGCAGTGACCGAACGACTGCAGGTTGGGCATCAGCTCCACATGGCGCAGCCGCGCATAGGCGTCGAGTTCCAGGATGTCGTCGCCGCTCAGCGACCCGCACCCCTCCCCGATCCGCGGGTGGTGGGGGAACTGGAAGGTATGCTCGGTGTAGAGCTGTAACACGTTCCCCTTGTAGAGGCTCAGTACGTCGACGATCTGCTTCAGCGTCTCTATGGTGGGCACCTTGCCCCGCGAGACGTCGAGCATAAGCCCGCGATATCGCAGGGACGGCCAGTCGACGACGCGCAGCGTCGGCCAGGCGATCCCCTCGACCCGCGCGACCTGTCGCAGCGTCTGAGCCGCCAGATGGAGCGCCGCGGCGCCGAATCCCCCCGCCACCACGCGCTGGGGAGTGATGTCGACGATGTGGGCCTCCTCGCCTTGCTCCCGCAGGTCACCCCACTCCAGCTCCTCGGCCAGGAACGGCGTCGCTGCCTCGGGATCGGACACCAGCAGGATGATGTTGTCGCGGCCGGCGGGGCGCTCCATGCGAAGCACCGGCAGACGTAGCCCCGAGTTCTCCTCGATCTCGCGCTGCAGGGCGCGGGCGGCATGATGGTCGGCGGCAGCCGCCGCGGCGCCCGGCGCCGTCGACAAGAGCACGATGGCCGTACGACCGTTCAGCACAAAGCTCCCTTCCCCCCGGGTTACCGTCTTGGGGATGGGCACGAGGCAAGACGCTTGAGCGGACATGTTTCCTCCCTATGAAACGCGGTCGACCGTGGGAGAGTCGCAGGTTTCAGGTTGCAGGTTTCAGGCTGCAGAGAGCTCACCCGCTCACGCCTGTAACCTGCAACTTGCGACCTGTAACCACCACCCACACGTGGCGCACAAAGGACGAGGCGGCCCCACAGCAGGATATTCCTGCCTCAGGCGAGATAAGGTATGGTCTGTGGACCCTCGGGAAGGACGCAGAGGCGCGCGCCGGGGCCATGGCGGCGCAGGAGGTCGGCCACCGTGGCCTCGACGTTGTGGCACGGCTCGAATAGCATGCCACGCACCTCGTCGTCGGGCAGGTAGGAGCTGTGCACGTGCACTGTCGCCTTTTGCTGGACCTGCACCTGGAGCTGAGCCTCCCACTGGTCGTGGCAGTGAAAGCCTGGCTGGGAGATGAGGTCGACAATGCCCTCGAGCGAGCCCCCCTCGTGCACCAGACGGCGGTACTCGCCATAGTCGGGGACGCCATCGCGACACTCGGCGGCGATGACGATGTCGCCCCCCTGCTTGACGATCTGTGCCGCCGCCGACATCCCCTTTACCGCCTGGTAGAGGTTGATGTCCAGCGGGTAGCCGCTGTTGGTCGTCAGCACGACGTCAAAGGGCGCCTCCACCCCCACCATGGCCGTGCGGCGCACGGCCTCCACGCCGGCCCGGTGCGCCGCGACCATGTCACCGGCGAACACGCCGGTGATCTGGCGATGGCGGTTGAGGGTCACGTTCAGCAGGAACGAGGGGCGCGTCATGAGCGCCACCTCACGCATCTCTTCCCACACCGGGTTCCCCTCGGTTTGCCCCCAGGTCGCCTGGGGGTGGTTCAGCATGGCGTAGCCGTGGTTGTCCATGATGGCGTCGATCCCCGCGATGCCGGGGAGCACCGCCTTGGGGCCGCCGCTGAACCCCGCAAAGAGGTGGGGCTCGATGAACCCCGTGAGGATGCGCACGTCCGCCTCCAGGTACTGCCGGTTGACGACGGCGCGGTGGCCAAAGCGAGTGCGCCCCAGGTCCACGAGGTCGTCCGTGGCCCAGGCGTCGCTCTGGGCGACGCGATAGTGGTTCACGATGTCGCGCCCCAGCATCCCCTCCAGCTCCTCGGGGGAGTTGGCGCGATGGGTGCCCAGGCCATTGAGCAGCGTGATCTGCTCGCGCGGCACGACGCCGTCCAAGAGGCGTAGCAGCGGCGGCAGCGCGCGATCGCTGGGCATGGGGCGCGTGATGTCGCTAAAGACGACCACCACCCGATCTGTAGGCTTGACGAGGTCGCGCAGCGGCACGGTCGCGGCGCCCGGCGCGGCGATGGGCTGAGCCAAGGCCGCGTCGATGGCGGCGGCCTCGTCGGGGAGGCCGGGGACCTCGACCGGCCGGATGACCACGGCGTCTTCCGGCACATCGACGTGCAGCCCATGCCGGCCGTAGGCGAGTTCGACGTTCATGCAATATCGCTCCTGGAGGGGCTCAAGATGGTGCCATGGACCCCGTCACGGACGGAATCCATGGCACCATCGTACTTCCCTGGCGCGGCTCTGGCAAATCGAGGTTGCCCGACCACTCTGCCCCCGGAGCGCGCACGGGGGCCGCGCCGCGCGGCGAAGCGTCTATACGCTGGCGCTCACCGTCAGGCGGGCACCATCTCGCGCCTGGCACGCGCCCAGTGCCGGTGATGCGCGATGGCGTCGATCAGGCGCTCGCAAAAGGCCTGCATGTCCGCGCCGCTCTGGGCCGTAACGACCCCCTCCTCGGAAGCGAGAGGGCCGTCCATATTGACGCCGGCGAACATAGCGCCCTCGAGGTCGGCCTGCTGCAACAATTCGATCCCCTCGCTCGACGCGGCGACCGGCTTGTTGTGCTTGAAGGCCTCGTTGACAAAGTGGAGGGCATCACCCTGCGCCTTGAGCGCGTCGACGCTCTGCCGTCCTCCCGGGACGTACACGGCGTCATAGAGCACCGAGGCCGTGCTCACATAGTTGCGGTCGACGTCTACCTTTTGCCCGTCGCTGCCCTTGACCGCCCCAAGGTACATGGAGACGGTCATCGTGTGGGCGCCCGCGTCCGTGAGCGCCTGCTTGACGCGCTGGAGTTCCGAGGCGTTGACGCCGTCCGACACGAGGATGGCGATCTTGCGGCTCTTGATCGTGTCCTTGACGGTGCCTTCCATGCTGAGCGCCTTGGAGATCAACGTCTCGCGCCGCTGCCCCTTGGAGCCGGGCGACGCAACGCCGACCCCCTTGGCCACCTCCTCCGCGAGGTCGCCGTCCACGTGCGTCAGGAGTTCGACCATGCGCTCGCGGACCGCCATGGTCTCCACCTTGCCGATCTCAAAGTGGAACGCGCTGATCAAGTGCTGCTTCTCCGCGTCGGACTGACTGTTCCAGAACATGGACGCCTGGCTAAAGTGGTCGCCAAAGCTCTCGCTCCGCTGGCGAACCTTGTGCCCCTCGACCCTTTGCGCATAGTGCACGTAGCCGCCCTCCTCCTCGGGGGCGGGCCGCGGGTGCCCCTGGTCCAGGGAGTTCGGCGAGTAGGCCACCCGGCCCCTGTTGATCTGCTGGCGGTGATAACCGTCACGCTGGTTGTTGTGGATCGCCGCGACCGGCCGGTTGATGGGGATCTCGTGAAAGTTGGGGCCTCCCAGGCGGATGAGCTGGGTATCCAGGTAGGAGAAGAGGCGGCCCTGCAACAGCGGGTCGTTGGAGAAATCGATGCCCGGCACGACGTTCGCCGGGCAAAAGGCCACCTGCTCCGTCTCGGCGAAAAAGTTGTCCGGGTTACGGTTGAGCGTCATCTTGCCGATGATCTTGACGGGCACCTGCTCTTCCGGCCAGATCTTGGTGGGGTCCAGGACGTCAAAGTCGAACTTTTTCTCGTCCTGTTCGTCGATCATCTGGACGCCGAGTTCATACTCGGGGTAATCGCCCATCTCGATCGCCTCCCACAGGTCCCGCCGCAAAAAGTCGGGATCCTTGCCGGCGATCTTTTGCGCCTCGTCCCACACCAGGGAGTGGACGCCGAGAAGCGACTTCCAATGGAACTTGACGAAGCGGCTCGTGCCCTGGGCGTTGATGAAGCGGAAGGTGTTGACGCCAAAACCGTCCATCATGCGGTAGCTTCGGCTGATCCCCCGATCCGAGAGCAACCACATGATCGTGTGCATGCTCTCGGGCATGAGGGAGATGAAATCCCAGAACGTATCGTGGGCGGCCGAGGCCTGCGGCATCTGGTTGTGTGGTTCGGGTTTGATAGAGTGCACCAGGTCCGGGAACTTGATCGCGTCCTGGATGAAAAAGACGGGCATGTTGTTGCCCACCAGGTCATAGTTGCCGTCCTCGGTGTAGAACTTGGTGGCGAACCCACGCACATCGCGCACCGTGTCCGCGGAGCCCCTGAACCCCACCACCTGAGAGAACCGGACGAACACCGGCGTCCTCTTGGACGGATCCTGCAGGAACTTGGCCTTGGTGTACTCGGCCATCGACTCGTAGGCCTGAAAGTAGCCGTGCGCGCCCGAGCCGCGGGCGTGAACGACCCTCTCGGGGATGTTCTCGTGGTCAAAGTGGGTTAGCTTTTCCCGAAAGTGGAAATCCTCAATGAGCGTCGGCCCGCGGTCGCCCGCCTTGAGGGCGTCGTCCGTGTGCTCGACCTTGACGCCCTGGTCGGTGGTGAGGTGCTCGCCCTCCGAATCCTCGCGGAACGTCTCCAACTGCCTGTTCTTGCTCTCCTCGTCAATCTTGCTCTGCGCCAGACGATCCCGGCCATCCTCACGCTGTCCATCCATCCTATCGACTCTCCTCTCGTCCAATCGGCCCGCGGCGCTGCGGCGCGGGCAACTGCCGCCCATCGGATCGCTGCTCGTGCGCGGCCCAGCATCGGGCCACAGCGGAAAGGGGTCGCATGGCAAGGGCCACATCAGGCATGGAGGATGCGCTGCGATGGAAGCCGAGGCGGATGGGTGTGCGTGAGGAGACGTGGATGACGCCATCGGATGATGGGGCGCCATCGGATGATGGGGCGCCATCGGATGATGGGGCGCCATCGGATGCGGCGACGATGAGGGAAGAGACGAGCTACCACGGATAGAGGTGCGGCGCACGAGCGGCCGGCGTCATTGCCAGCCTGCTATTATTGTACAGTGTGTCGCGAGTCGCCGTCAACCGCGCGTTCGATCCCATCTTGTCACGGCACCGGTTCTGTGCTATAGTCCCCCTATCAAAGGCTGCGATCAGGACGAGTACCCGCCGGACGCCGACAGGGAGTGGGGGGCAGCGATTGAGACCCCCCTCGTGCACAAGGCGGCGAAAACCACCTGGGAGCCGGGCCCGGAACGGCCGAGGCGGCTGAAGCCGCATCGGTCCCACTATGCGGCCCCGCTTGCCGCGTTAACGGCAGACCACGAGCGGCGTTGGTGAGCGCGATTAGTGTGCCTCCCCGCCGGAACTTGGGTGGAACCGCGGAGTGTCGACCTCTCGCCCCAGGGCGCGGGGTCGTTTTTGTTGTTGGCGATCGGCTATCGGCAGTCGGCGATTGGCAGTTGGCCATTAGCCGTTGGCATCCATCGATCGGCCGCCTGTAAATGGCCAGGAGCGAACGGCCAAGAGCCAGGCGCCGACCGCTGACCGCCGAAAGCGGATCGCAGCCCGAATCGGGAGGAGCAGTACCATGCCGAACCAAGACGAACTCGCCAAGCTGCGGCATTCCGCCGCCCACGTCATGGCCGAGGCGGTGACCCGCCTGTTCCCCGATGCCAAGTTGGGGATCGGCCCCGCCATCGAGGATGGCTTTTACTATGACTTTGACCTGCCCCGGCCGCTCACTCCCGACGACCTGACGCGCATCACCGAGCTGATGACCGAGAGCATCAAGGCGCGCCACCCCTTCGAGCGGGAGGAGGTCTCGCGCGAGCGGGCGTTGGAGCTGTTCGCCGACCAGCCCTACAAGCAAGAGCTGATCCGCGAGTTGCCCGAGGGGGAACCGATCTCGGTCTACCGCCACGACGGGTTCATGGACCTGTGTCGCGGCCCCCACGTCGAGCACACCGGCAAGCTGCGCTGGGACTCGCTCACGCTGCTGAACACGGCGGGCGCCTACTGGCGCGGCGACGAGCATCGCCCTATGCTGCAGCGCATCTATGGCACCATCTGGCCCAGCAAGCAGGAACTCAAGGCCCACCTGGATCGCCTGGAGGAGCTGGAGCGGAGGGACCATCGCCGCCTGGGGCGCGAGCTGGACCTCTTTAGCCTCCACGAGGAGGCGGGCGCCGGCCTCGTGTACTGGCACCCCAAGGGGGCGCGCATTCGCGGCATCGTGGAGGATTTCTGGCGGCAGCGGCACCGTGAGGGGGACTATGAGGTGCTCTACACCCCCCACATCGGGCGCTCGTGGCTGTGGGAGACATCGGGCCACCTCGATTTCTACAAAGAGGGGATGTACGCCCCCATGGACATCGACGGGCAGGACTATTACATCAAGCCGATGAACTGCCCGTTCCACATCATGATCTATAACACGCAAACGCGTTCCTACCGCGACCTGCCGCTGCGCTGGGCCGAGTTGGGCACGGTGTACCGCTACGAACGCAGTGGGGTGCTCCACGGGCTGCTGAGGGTGCGCGGGTTCACGCAGGACGACGCGCACATCATTTGCACCCCGGAGCAGATGGAGGACGAGATCCTGCGGGTGCTGCGCTTCTCGCTGGCACTGTGGCACGCCTTTGGCTTCCACAACATCCACGCCTACCTCGCGACCCGCCCGGAAAAGGCGGTGGGCGAGCCGGAGCGCTGGGAACGGGCCATCGCGTCGCTGCGCAAGGCGCTAGAGGTCGAGGAGCTGCCCTACGACATGGACGAGGGGGGCGGTGCCTTCTATGGCCCCAAGATCGACCTAAAGATCAAGGACGCCCTGGGCCGCGAGTGGCAGATGACGACCATCCAGTTCGATTTCAACGAGCCCGAGCGTTTCGACATGACGTATGTAGGCGCCGACGGCGAGCAGCATCGCCCCTACATGGTACACCGGGCACTGCTCGGCTCGCTGGAGCGCTTTTTCGGGGTGCTCATCGAGCACTATGGCGGCGCCTTCCCCCTGTGGTTGGCGCCGGTGCAGGCGAGGGTCATCCCCATCGCCGACCGTCATGCGGACTATGCCCGGGAGGTGACGGAGCGGCTCCGAGCCGCCGGGCTGCGCGTGGAGCTGGACGACTCGAGCGATCGGATGAACGCCAAGATTCGCACCGCCCAGATGCAAAAGATCCCCTACATGCTGGTCATCGGTGACCGCGAGGTGGAGGACGGCGCCGTGTCGGTGCGGCTGCGCACCAACGAGAACCTGGGCGCCATGCCCGTCGAGGATCTCCTCGCCCGGGCGACCAGGCTCGTCGCCGAGCGCGACAACGAGGCGCTCTAGCCCGCTCGCCGTCGCTCGCATTGCCACATGGCATGCGCCCTTGGCGGGCGGCGGTGGGCGCGAGGTGCCCGTTGAGCGCTTTGCTCTAGTCTCGAATGTACCCTTTTACGTTGCCATGCGTGGCTTCTGGGTTCGGGACGGGTCTGTTGCAGCATCATCGCATCACAGTTGTTTGACACTCAACAATATGTATGGTAAACTTTTCTGACGTAGGCGAGTAGCCCGTCGGGTCGCCGCGCTTTCGCGCGCCCGACATATCATCACGAGAGAGGTAGGACCATTAGCGCTAGAGAGCATCGCCTGAACCATGAAATTCGGGTTCGTGAAGTCCGGCTCATCGACGAGACGGGCAAGCAACTGGGCATCTTTCCCACCAGGGACGCGCTGAGGCTGGCTGAGGAGCGAGGCCTCGATCTCGTCGAGATCGCCCCGGCCGCCAACCCGCCCGTGTGTCGCTTGCTCGACTATGGCAAGTTTATGTACGAGCGACAGCGACGCGAGCGTGAGGCACGCAAGGCCCAGAAGCAGGTCGAGATCAAGGAGATTCGGCTCCGCCCCAAGATCGCGGAGCACGACGTGATGATCAAGACCAACCGGGCCCGCCAGTTTCTGGCCGAAGGCGCCAAGGTTCGGGTGCGCGTGCGCTTCCGCGGTCGCGAGATCACCCACCAGGAGATCGCCCGCGATCTGCTGGACAGGGTGGCCACCACCATGCGCGACGTGGCGGTCATCGAACAGCCTCCGGCCATGGAAGGTTCCACCATGTTGATGGTTCTTGCCCCAGCCAGCAAGACACCATAGATAGCGCGCTGAGCCCAACGTCCGCGTTGGGGGCATGGCACGCGCCAAGCGACGCATGCCATGCGATCAACGTACGCGTTGCGAACAACGTACCCGTTGCGAACAACGTACCCGTTGCGAACAACGTACCCGTTGCGAACAGCGCGCGCCCATTTCGTCGTTGTGCCATCCTTTGGAGGTCCCGAAAAGTGCCCAAGCTCAAGACCCATAAGGCCACCGCTAAGCGCTTCAAGCTAACCGGTTCGGGCAAGCTGATGCGAACCAAAGGTGAGAAACGTCACCTGCGGCGCAATCGTTCCAAGCGCGCCAAGCGCATCGCCTGGAAGATGCTCGAAGTCGAGACGCCTGGTGAGATCCAGCGCATCAAGCGCTTGCTGCCCTATCATTCCAAGTTCAAGGGTTAGTATCGAACGATGCGACGCGAACCTCGATTCGCGTCGCCAGCTTCTTACAGGGGAATAGCAAGGTGCCCAGAGTAAAGCGAAGCGTCGCTGCCCGTAAGCGCCATAAAAAAGTACTGCAGGCCACCAAAGGGCAGCGTGGAACCAAGCACGCGTTGTTTCGGCGGGCCAATGAGGCCCTGCTGACGTCACTCAAGTATGCCACGCGCGACCGCCGCGACCGCAAGCACGACATGCGTCGGTTGTGGATCACGCGCATCAATGCCGCCGCCCGCCTGAACGGCATGAGCTACAGCCGCTTCATCCAGGGTCTGCGTTTGGCCGGCATCGATGTCAACCGCAAGATGCTGGCCGACATGGCTATCACCGATCCCACCGCCTTCACTCAGATAGCGACGGCGGCGCGAGAGGCGGTGCAGGCCGAGGCGTAGCCGGTCAGGAGCCGTGTGACCTTTCTGGGAACGATCACCAGTCCTGACAACGCGCACGTCAAGTACGCGCGCTCCTTGCACAAAAAGCGGGCTCGATACCGCGACAAGCGCTACCTGTTGGAGGGCCTGAGGCTGGTAGGCCACGCGCTTGACGCCGGGCATCGGCCCGCTTTGGCGTTCTATACGTCCGAGTTCGCCGCCGGCCCCGGCGGGGCGCTCGTCCGCGCCCTCCATGAGGCCGATACCCCCACCTGGCTCGTCGCATCGGCGGTGCTGGAGCGCATCGCCGATACCGTCACGCCGCAGGGGATCGTGGCGGTGCTGCCCCTTCCCGAGCCGCCTCCATTGCCCGCCGACGCCAGCCTGCTCCTCGTGCTCGACGAGATCCGCGACCCCGGAAACCTGGGGACGATCCTGCGCACCGCTCAGGCGACCCGCGTCGACGCCGTGCTGCTCACGCCGGGCTGCGTCGACCCCTACGCGCCCAAGGTGGTCCGCGCCGGCATGGGCGCCCACCTCTCCCTGGCGCTGCACCCCGATACGCCCTGGGACGCCATCTTGCGCCTGACGGCGGGCACGCGTCGCGTCCTGGCCGAGGCCGCCGCCCCACGCACGCTCTGGGAGTGGGACTGGACCGCGCCGACGGCCCTCATCATCGGCGGCGAGGCGCACGGCGCCGGCCCCGAGGCGCGCGCCGCCGCCGAGGCCGGCTTATGCCTGCCCATGGCGGAGGGGACCGAGTCGCTCAACGCCGCCATCGCCACGGCCGTGTTCCTCTTTGAGGCGATGAGACAGCGCGGCGATATGCGGGAGCATTGACCGCAGAGCGCCGAGACCGCAGAGAGGAGGGTAGCTGCCTCGATCTCTGCGGTCTCTGCCCTAGGGTAAACGAATGAATTCGTCACTACCTAGTTAGGGTGCCTCTCCATGTAGTGAAGAATTCACTCGTTTTTGCTACTCTGCAACTGAGGAGGAACGGATAAATCCGTCACTACATAGCCGGGCATATCTCCCTTTGTAGTGACGAATTCATTCGTTCCTTTCCCCTTGCGAGGGAGGCGAAACGGATCAAACGTCACTACATAGCTGGATATCTCCCTTTGTAGTGACGAATTCATTCGTTCTTTTCACCCTGTAACGGAGGAGGAACGGATAAATCCGTCACTACATAGCCGGGTATATCTCCCTTTGTAGTGACGAATTCATTCGTTCCTTTCCCCTTGCGAGGGAGGCGAAACGGATCAAACGTCACTACATAGCTGGATATCTCCCTTTGTAGTGACGAATTCATTCGTTCTTTTCACCCTGTAACGGAGGAGGAACGGATGAGGTCGTCACTACATAGTCTGAGGGTTTGCCTCTGTAGTGAGGGTTTCGCTCGCCCTTGTGCTCTCCGGGAAGAGAGACCTATCTCCTTACTGCTCTAGTCGCGGTGGGTGTGATGCCCCAGTTCCCGTTCGAGCAACGCCAACACGGCCAGCGCTGAGCGCACCTTGTTGGTGATGCGGTCGGCGTTCCACACGTGGTGCTCCGCCGCCTCGCCCCAGGGGCCGGCCACGGCGATGTGCACGGTGCCCACCGGCTTGTCGGGGGTGCCGCCCGTCGGGCCGGCGATCCCCGTCACCGAGAGGCCCACGTCCACGCCCAGCGCCCGGCGCACCCCCTGGGCCATGGCGATGGCCACCGGCCGGCTCACCGCCCCGTGAGCGATGAGGAGTTCCTCCGGCACGTGCACCAGGTCGCGCTTGACGTCATTGGCGTAGGCGATGATCCCCCCGTAAAAGTGCGTGGAGCTGCCGGGGATGTTGGTGAGCGCATGGCCCACCAGCCCGCCGGTGCACGACTCCGCCACCCCAAGCGTCAGCCCGCGCGCCTCGAGGAGCGCCAAGGTCCGTCGCGCCGCCTCCGTGAGCGCCGCTTCGCTATTGAGCGCCGCTTCGCTATTGAGCGCCGCTTCGCTATTGAGCGCCGCTTCGCTATTGAGCGCCGCTTCGTATTGCGTCATGGTCGCATCCCTCAATATCCTCTGGCGGCGTCGACGCGGTTCAGCAGTTCCCGCCCCGCGAGATAGCGCCGCAGGTTCTCGATGAACAGATCCACCAGCCGCTCGTTGTAGCGCCGCGTCATGGCCGCCATGTGCGGCGTGATGAGCACGTTGTCGCGACGAGCCGCCACGTCGTAGAGGGGATGGTCGGGTGGCAGCGGCTCCTCCTGGAACACGTCCAGCGCCGCGGCGGCGATCCACCCCTCGCGGAGCGCCCGCACCAGCGCCTCCTCCTGCACGATCTCGCCCCGGGCGATGTTCACCAGCACGGCGTCGGGACGCATGGCGCGCAGCGCCTCCTCGCCGATCATCCCGCGGGTATCCGCCGTCAAGGGCACCGCCACGACGACAAAGCCGCACTGGCCCAGGAACGCGTGCAGTTGGTCCGGCGTGTACCAGGCGCTGGGCACGCGCCCCTCGGGGTCTCCCGTGCCCTCGGTGTGGTATCCTTCGTCCCTCCGGCGTCCGCTGGCCGAGAGGGCCACGACGCGCATCCCCAGCGAGAGCGCAAGTCGCCCGACCTCGCGACCGATGCTGCCGTACCCCAGGATGCCGATGGTCTCGTCGCGCAGCTCACGCCCGCATAATTCGCGCCAGGGATGCTCGGGCCAAGCATGATCCCGCTGCAACGCGCACACCAGGGGCAGCCGGCGGGCCATGGCCAGCATCACACCGATGACGTATTCCGCCATGGGGGTGGCGTGGATGCCGCTAGCCGTGCTGACGGCGACGCCGCGCTCCAGCACCGGGTTACCCAACAGATGGTCGGCGCCCGCCGTCTGGAGCTGTATCCAGCGCAGGCGGTTGGCGCGCGCGGCGTCGAAATCGCCGTGCTGCGTCAAGAGGACCTCCACCCCGGGCAACAGCGGCGTCACCTCATCCCCCGTCCGACAGAACGACTGCCGCACGGCCACCCGCGGCGACACGTCAGCCAGCCGCGCCAGCAGGTCATCCTTCAGGTTGGTCGTGCTGAGGATCGTGACATCGTCCATGCTGCCTCCTAAGGAGGATTATAGCGCCCGCGGGCGCGGGCACCAACCGATGTCGCGCCACGCAGCGCTAGGAAGGCACTGGAACAAGACAAATGGGCCTGAGGGGTCTGAACGGCCTGAATTCTCCCTTGACAGAACGCCAATTCCATCATACAATGTAGTCAATTCCCCCTGATCCCTTCGGGGACAGGGTCTGAGGCCGCCGCAAGGCGGCCTCTGCTTAAGAAGGACCCTCATGCAAATCAGCGTCTACGTTGATGGCTTCAACTTGTACTATGGCGCTGTGCGGGATTCGCCGTACCGGTGGCTTGACCTCTACGCACTGAGTTGCCGATTATTCCCTCAGCATGACATAGGCCGCATTCGATACTTCACGGCGCGAGTACGGCCCACACCGACCGATCCCCGAAAGCCCCAACGACAGCAGACATTCATTCGTGCTTTGGAGACTATACCCTGCCTGTCCGTACACTTGGGAGATTTCCAGTCCCATCCTAGACGCATGCCCCTCGCCGATTCTGCGCCCGACGCCCCAACGTTCGTTACCGTGATCCGCACCGAGGAGAAGGGCTCGGACGTGAACCTCGCCTCCTACCTCTTGGTGGACGGCTTCAAGCGCGAGTATGAGATGGCGGTGGTTGTGTCAAACGACTCGGACCTGGCTGAGCCAATCCGGCTCGTGCGGTGCGAACTCGGCTTGCCAGTCACGGTCGTCAACCCGCACCTGGACAGCCCTCATCCCAGCTACCAGCTTCAGAAATGTGCCAGCAAATGCATGAACCTCTGGCCGGGTTCGCTGCAAGCCTGTCAGTTCCCGCCAACGCTCCGGGATGCACACGGCGTGATCCACAAGCCGGCCGGCTGGTGACGCAGACGCGAGCCAGGCGTGACCGCTCCCTGGTAATGCGCTATTCACCGCTTATTTACTTCCCTTAATGTTCGTCTCACCATCGCTTGAGCATGCTACGTTCATTTGTGTGCGCCGCGAACTCGTGCTAGAATAGATTCACAAGCGATCACGTACGATCCCGATAGGACTGCACCGCTTACCATGTGGCAGACTGTAGGACACGAGTGGGCCGTGGCGCTTCTCGCGCGCGCCCTTGCCACCGGACATCTTGCGCAGGCTTACCTCCTGACCGGCGCCCCCAACGTCGGCAAGACGCATCTCGCCCTGGGATTGGCCGCTGCCCTCAACTGCACCGGCGACCAGCCCCCGTGCGGCGCGTGCTGGTCGTGCCAGCACACCGCCCAGTCCGCGCACCCCGACGTGATGGTAGTGACGCCCGACGGCGCCCGCATCAAGATCGACCAGGTCCGCTCGCTGCAGCGCGACCTGTCCCTCTCGCCATACCGGGGCCGCTGGCGGGCCTGCATCATCACCGATTTTCACCTGGCGACCACCGAGGCCGCCAACGCGCTGCTCAAGACGTTGGAGGAACCCCCCGCGCACGCCATGCTCATCCTCACTGCCACCGACGCCAGCCTGCTCCTGCCGACCATCGTGTCGCGCTGCCAGGCCCTGGCGCTGCGCGCCGTGCCCATCGACCAGATCGAGCGGACACTGGTGGAGCGTTGGCAGGTGCGCGAGGATCGCGCCCAGCTGCTGGCGCGGCTGAGCGCCGGACGCGTGGGCTGGGCCATCCGCGCCGCCCAGGACCCGGCCATCCTGGCGGACCGCGAGCAGCACCTCGAGACGCTGCTCGGGCTCCTGCGCCAGGGACGCGCCGCCCGGATCGCGGCGGCCGAGCGCCTCGCCAAGCTGGAAGAGCTGCCCGACGTCATCCGCCTATGGCAGGCGTGGTGGCGCGACGTGCTCCTGGTGCGCAACGGATGCGAAGATCTGGTAGCCAATGTGGACGGTCTCGATGCTCTGCGCCAGTGGGCCGCGCGAGGCGATACACGTGACGCCGCGCTGGCCCTGCGCGAGGCGGAGGCGGCCCTCAATCGGTTGGAACAGAACGTAAACCCCCGCCTGGCCGTAGAAGTCATGCTGCTCGGGTGGGGCATCGCCGCGGCCGCTTAGGCCGATCGGAGAGAGGACGGCTCTATGCCGCTCGTTTGTGGCATCAAGTTCAGAGGAACGGGCAAGGTCTACTTTTTCGCCCCGGGTGACCTCACCGACCTGCGCATCGACGACCACGTCATCGTAGAGACGGCCCGCGGGAGGGAGATGGGGCAGGTCGCCGCCGAGATCCACGAGGTCGACGAGGCCGACATCGTCGGCCAGCTCAAGCCGATCGTGCGCCGGGCCACGACGTCCGACCTGCTGGACGGCCAGCGGTACCAGCGCCAGGAGGCGGAGGCGGTCGAAAAGTGCAAGGAGCAGGTGGAGCGCTTTGGCCTGCCCATGAAGGTGGTGAGCGCCGAGTATAGCTACGATGGCAGCCGCCTGACGTTCTTTTTCACCTCCGAGCAGCGCGTGGACTTTCGCGAACTGGTGCGCGAGTTGGCCCGCATCTTTCGCGTGCGCATCGAACTGCGCCAGATCGGCGTGCGCGACGAGGCCAAGTCGGTGGGCGGCATCGGCAAGTGCGGCCGGCCCATCTGCTGCGCCACCTGGCTCAACGACTTTTGCCCCGTTTCGATTCGCATGGCCAAGCAGCAAGACCTACCCCTCAGCCCCATGGAAATCTCGGGGCTCTGCGGGCGACTGCTCTGCTGCCTGGGCTACGAGAACGACTACTACCAGTCGGTGAAGGGGCGCTTCCCCAAGGTCGGCAAGGTGGTCGCCACCCCGTTGGGCCAGGCGAAGGTGATCGGCGTGAGTGCCCTGCGCGAGACGGTCAGGCTGCTGTTCGAGGACGGCTCGACCACCGAGCTGACCGCCGACGAGTTGGCGGGGCGCGTGCCGATCCGCCAGGGAGACGCCGCGGAACTGGACGACGCGCAGACTCAGGCCATGGAGGAGGCGTTCGGCGCCGATGCGGATGCCGGCAACGGCCATGGCCCGCGCCGCGCCGGAGAGCGCGTCACCACGCCGGCGTCGAGCGCCGCGCCGGCCCAGGGCGCCGAGGATGCGTCGACCGGTTCGCGTGGCCGAGGGCGGAGCGACCGGCCGTCCAGTGCCCAAGGCGCGGGGACCGGTGGGACGCAGCGTGGCGGCGACCAGGCGTCCGAGCAGGGCGCCGCCTCGACGGGTTCCACCTCCGGCCGTTCGCGCCGGCGGCGGCCGCGGCGGCCGCGAGGAGAGCGCGCCGCCCAGGGTCAGCAGGAGGCGAGCGCGGCGCCGGCACAGACGCCGAGTGAAGGCGAACCAAGCGCCCAGCCCTCCCGGCGGCGTCCCCGTCGGCGGCGGTCACGCAAGCCGAGCACCGGTCAGAGCGGGACGCCCTCCGAGGCCTGAGATCGGCCCGAGCGCTGGCGGTGCTGTCGATATAGGGCGCGCAGGCACTCGCGCGGAATAGCGACGCCGCCGATAGGGTTGTTGGGCATCAGGCGCAGCCCGTGAAAGTCGCTGCCGCCGGTGCAGATGAGCCCCTGCTCCGCCGCCAGGGCGCGCAGGTAATGGACCACGTTGGGCGCGTACCCATCATAGTGCGCCTCCAGGCCGTCGAGCCCCTGCGCCGCCAGCGCGGCCACATGGTCGACCAGCGCCCATGGGTGCGCCAGCACGGCCAACCCGCCGGCGTCGTGGATGAGACCAATCGCCTCCTCCGGGGCGGCCTTGTCGCGGGGGACATACGCCGGCATCCCCGGCCTGAGATAGCGCTCGAACGCTTCACCCACCGAGGTGACGTACCCCGCCTCCACCAGCGCCCGGGCGATGTGCGGCCTGCCGGTGGAGCCTCGCTCGGCCAGCTCCTGCACGCGCTCCCACGCCAGCGGTATCCCCAGCACCTCGAGCCGCGCCAGCATCTCCCGGGCGCGTTGCAGCCGCGATGTGCGATAGCGCGCGAGGGTCGCCTGGAGTCGGGCGTCGCCATGCCGGATGAGGTACCCCAGAACGTGCAGCTCTACCTCGCCGGCATAGGCGCTGATCTCCACGCCGGGGATGACGGCCACACCCCACCGCGCGCCGGCCTCGATGGCCTCGTCGATCCCCTCCACGGCGTCGTGATCGGTGAGCGCGATGAGACCGAGACCCCCCTCGTGAGCCAGGCGCACGACCTCCGCCGGCGCGTGCAGCCCATCTGAGACGGCACTGTGCACGTGAAGATCAAAGCGCCGGGCGGTTTTGGGAACCGCCCGGCGTGCTCGTTGTCGTGTATGTCTGATGTTCCGCACGGCGCCCTCGCGCTCGTGCGAGCTACTTGGCATACTCTGTGGCCCGTGTCTCGCGGATGACCGTCACCTTGATCTGGCCGGGGTACTGCAGGCTCTCCTCCACCTTGCGCGCGATGTCGCGCGAGAGGCGGATAGAGGCCAGGTCGTCGACCTCGTCGGGCTTGACGATGATGCGAATCTCGCGCCCCGCCTGGATGGCGTAGGAGGTATCGACCCCTTCAAAGGAGTTGGCCACCTGCTCCAGCGCCTTGATGCGCTTGATATAGTTCTCCAACGACTCGCGTCGCGCGCCGGGGCGCGCCCCCGAGATGGCATCCGCCGCCTGGACCAGCACCGCCTCCAGGGTGAGCTGCTCCATCTCGGCGTGGTGGGCGCCGATGGCGTTGACCACCAGTTCGGGGATGCCCAAGCGACGCGCGATCTCGGCGCCGATCACGGCGTGCGGGCCGTCCACCTCGTGGTCGACCGCCTTGCCGATGTCGTGCAACAGCCCGGCCATCTTGGCCAACTCCACGTCGCCGCCCAGCTCGGCCGACATCATAGCACAGAGCCGTGCCGCCTCGATAGAGTGCTGCAGGACGTTCTGGCCATAGCTCGTGCGATAGTGCAGGCGCCCCAGGAGCTTGACGATCTCTGGGTGCAGGCCGTGGACGCCCAGGGCGTAGGCCGCCTCCTCACCCTTCTCGCGGATGGTGGCGTCGACCTCTTCCTGAGCCTTCTCGACCACCTTTTCAATGCGCGCCGGGTGGATGCGCCCGTCCTGGATGAGTCGTGTGAGGGCGATGCGCGCCACTTCGCGGCGCACGGGGTCAAAGCTGGATAGGATGACTGCTTCGGGGGTGTCGTCGATCACCAGGTCGACCCCGGTGATGTTCTCGATGGTGCGGATGTTGCGCCCGCCGCGACCGATGATGCGCCCCTTCATCTCGTCGCCGGGGAGTTCGACCGTCGATACCGTCGTCTCGGCCACTTGATCGGAGGCGATGCGCTGGATCGCCATGGTGATGATCTCGCGCGCCTTGCGCTCGGCCTCCTCGTGGGCCTTGGCCTCTGACTCGCGGATGATACGGGCGGCATCTATCCGCGCGTCGGCCTCCACCTGCTGCAGCAGCAGGTCCTTTGCCTCCTGCTGCGAGAGCCCAGAGATGCGCTCCATCTCGGCGACATGCTTCTCCCAGGCGCTGTCTAGCTCGGTTTGCCTCTTGTCGAGGCTTCGACGCCGATCCTCCAACTTGCGCTCGCGCAACTCCAGGGCGTCCAGTCGGTGATCCAGATTCTCGCGCCGCTGCTGCAAGCGGCTCTCCTGGCGGCTCAGCTCCTGCAGGCGGCGCTTGTTGTCCGCCTCCGCCTCCTGCAAGATCTCCAGCGCCTTGTTCCGTGCCTCGAGTTCAACTTCCATGGCCCGCGTACGGGCCTCGGCCACACGTTGTGTTACCTCCTCCTCCAACTGTGCAGTCCGCTTTCCGATGATCCTGGTCCGCATAAAGTAGCCCAAGGCAAAGGCTCCTCCAGCGGCCAGGATCAGTGCCACGATCCAGAGAATCGCCTGTCCAGGCCCCATGCTAGAATTTCCTTTCTTCGAATCTATGATGAATCGGCGAGGTCGCCTTCCGGGTCGGTGTGCTCCTCGGCCACCTGCTTCCACAGGCGATCGGTGATCCGCCGACAGACGTCATAGGAAAACCCGCGGCGCTGAAGATAGCCGTACATCCGCTGGTAGAAGCTTGGCCGGTCGAGGTGCGCCAGGCGCCTCACGCGGGCCTCAGCCACTGCCAGGGCTGCCGCATCTTCATCCACATCCGAAACCGCGGATTCGACGACTTCGGTGGCGATCCCCTTCTGGCGCAGTTCGGCGCGCAGGGCGCGACGGCCCCGCGGCCGATGTGCGGTCCGGTTCTCGACCCAGAACTGTGCGAACTCCCGATCATTCACCAGCCCGGCGCGGGTGAGCCGCTCCAGTACCATGGTCTGAGCCTCCTCGCCCAGGTCCCTCTTTTGCAGGTACCGGCGCACCTCCCACGTGCTGCGGGGGCGATAGGTGAGATAGTTCAGTACGCGATCGTATGCATCCTCGATGGCATCCTGCTGCCGCAGCGCGGCGATCTCTTGCGCATCGAGTTCCTGCCCCGAATGGAGGGTCGCTGCCAGGGTATCCTGCAAGCTAAAGGCGTACTCCCCATCCAGGAAGACGTTGACCCGGTTGCGCCTCCGACGCTGCGCGGTCAACGCCGTGATCTCGGGCATGCGCCCTCCGTTCGCAACGCAAAAAGGGCTGTGGCCGCAGCCACAGCCCTACAATGCGCACTCGCACTGCCCTCTCACACGAGCGCCAGTCTGTCAGTGTCGAACCGGGTTACCCCAGGTGCGTATATTCCTGTACCGGTTTCATCATCAGTAGAAACTGGTGACCACACAAGAACGGGTTCAGGCACCTTCCCAGATCAAACCCCCAACGGTTGGCGGCAGGTGTAAGAGCCAAACGGCACCGGTCGAACACCGGAGCAAGGCAGCGTTGTTGGCTGTGGTACGGCGTTGAGCCATTCGCAAGGGCGCGCCGCAGCGCGGCCGGCACCCTACAAGTCGCTGTCACTATCCGTGTCTTCGTCGTCGTTGAACGCATGGGCAGCCACCATGGCAACGCTGGCACGGACCTGCGTCTCGATCTCGTTGGTGATCTCGGGGTTCTCTTCCAGGAACTTTTTCACGTTCTCACGCCCCTGGCCGAGCCGCGTCTCACCGAACGAGTAGAACGAGCCACGTTTCTCTATAATACCCGATTCGACGCCCACGTCCAGTATGCTGCCTTCCTTCGAGATGCCGTGGTCGAACATGATGTCGAACTCGGCCATCTTGAAGGGCGGCGCTACCTTGTTCTTCTTGACGCGGACGCGGACGCGGTTCCCAATGACGTCGCCCCCCTGCTTGATCGCCTCCATGCGGCGCATATCCAGGCGGACGGCGGCATAGAACTTGAGCGCGTTGCCGCCACTGGTCGTCTCGGGGTTGCCAAACATGACGCCGATCTTCATGCGCAACTGGTTCGTAAAGATCACGGACGTGTTGCTGCGCTTGATGGCGCCCGTCAGCTTGCGCAGCGCCTGCGACATGAGCCGCGCCTGCAGGCCCATGTGCGAGTCGCCCATGTCGCCCTCGATCTCGGCCTGCGGCACGAGGGCCGCCACCGAGTCGATCACGACGACGTCCACGGCGCCGCTGCGCACCAGAGCCTCGGTGATCTCCAGCCCCTGCTCGCCGGTATCCGGCTGCGAGATGTAGAGATCAGCGATATTCACCCCGCACTTTTCCGCGTACGAGGGGTCGAGCGCATGCTCCACGTCCACAAAGGCCGCCACGCCGCCCATCTTTTGGCATTCGGCGATGATGTGCTGGCATAGCGTCGTCTTGCCCGACGATTCGGGGCCATAGATCTCGGTGATGCGCCCGCGCGGGATGCCCCCGATGCCCAGGGCCATGTCGAGCGCCAGGCAACCCGTCGGGATCGCCTCGACGTTCAGCCCGGTCGAGTCGCCCAGCTTCATGATGGCGCCCTCGCCAAAGCGTCGCTTGATCTGCGCGACCGTCGTCTCTAGTGCTCTATCTCGTCCATCAGAAGTCATGGTTCCCTCTTCTGTTGCTCAACTCACCCGCCCAGTTTACAATAGAAACATGGAGAAAGCAAGTATCACCTCGCAAATAAGGCGGCAAGTCAGCGCGGCGCGCGCCGCCCCAATCCACCTACAGGGAGCCTCAGGATGACCGAACAGAGCACCAAGCTGCCCCTCGCCGTCCTCCCCACCCCGCTCCAGGAACTCGACCGCCTCGGCGAGGCCCTCGGCGGGCCGCGCCTGCTGGTCAAGCGTGACGATCTCACCGGTCTGGGGATGGGCGGCAACAAGGTGCGCAAGCTCGAATACCTGGTGGCCGACGCCCGCGCGCAGGGCGCCACCACCCTCATCACCGCCGGCGCCCCCCAGTCCAACCACGCCCGGCAGACAGCCGCCGCGGCGGCGCGGTGCGGCCTGCAGTGCGTGCTGGTGCTGGGGCCCACCGCCCCTTCCACCCTCAACGGCAACCTGCTCCTCGATCGCCTCTTTGGGGCGCGCATCCGCTGGGCGGGCGCGCGCGATCGCTTTGCCGTGATGGACGAGGTGGCCGCCGAGGAGCGCGCCGCCGGGCGAACCCCCTACATCATCCCCTACGGTGGATCGAACGCCATCGGCGCCGCGGGCTATCTCCACGCCATGGGCGAGCTGGCGCGCCAGGCCGAGGAACGGGGGCTGCCCATCGACCACATCGTCTTTCCGTCCAGTTCCGGCGGCACCCAGGCGGGAATGGTCGTGGGGGCCCAGGCGTACGGCATCTCCGCGCACATCCTGGGGATCAGCGTCGACAAGGACGCCCCCTCCCTGCGCCGCACCGTGTACGACCTGGCGCTCCTCACGGCGGCGCGCCACGGCGTGCCGTTCGAACTCGGCATCGACGACATCGCAGTGAACGCCGACTATACCGGGGGAGGCTATGCCATCATGGGCGCCCCGGAACGCGAGGCGATCCGCCTGGCGGCGGCGACGGAGGGGCTCGTGCTCGACCCCGTCTACACCGGACGGGCCATGGCGGGGTTGCTCGACATGATCCGCCGCGGCGTGTTCGCTCCCGACGAGACGGTCCTCTTTTGGCACACCGGCGGCGCCCCCGCCCTCTTTGCCTACGCTCAAGAGTTCGTCTCGCCATAGCGCCAGCGCCCACCGCAGAGTGCGCCGAGACCGCAGAGCCCACAAGAACGAGATCGGGATTGGGTTTTGCCGATTCTCCGCGTTCTCGGCACTCTCTGCGGTTTGGGGATACGCCCCGTGTTCCCGTTTGCCCGGCTCACCGGCATCATCTATACTGGCGCCCGAACACAGCCCCAGCTGTAGGGGCGACCGGCCGGTCGCCCCTACATGACATCGGAGGACGCCCACGTGACCACCGACATCCAGCAACCCCAGTACTATGACGACGTCATCGACCTGCGCGCCTACATCCTCGTACTGGTCAAGTTCTGGCCCGTCATCGTGGGCATGGTCCTGGTAGCCGTCCTGGCCGCCGCCGGCCTGACCCTCTCCCGCCCCACGGCGTACGAGGCCAGCGCCTCGGTAGTCATCACCGAATCGCGCGCGGAACTCTCCCTGGTGCCCGAGTTCAAGACGTCGTCCGAGGGCCTGCCCACCAACGCCGACGCCCGGCGCAATGCGCTCATCGGCCTGGTCAAGAACCCCACCATCGCCGCCGAGGTCATCGCCCGCCTCGGCGACACCCTGCCCATCGAGCTGCGCAACGTCGCCGATCTCGTCGAGGCGGTGGAGGGCACGGGCACCGGTGACCTCATCACTATCAGCGTGCGCGCCCAGGACCCCGCCGTAGCCATGGCCGTCGCCAACGCCTGGGGCGTCGAGTACGAGCGGCACATCAACCAACTCTACGGCGTTATCGTCGAATCGGCCGAGGCAGTGCGCCGCCAGTCCGAGCGCGCCAAGGCCGACTATGACGCCGCTCAGAGCGCCCTGGTGACCTTTGCCGGCGCCAACCGCATCGCCGAGCTAGAGATGGCCATCAAGGAGACGCAAGACATCATCACGGCCACCGCCAAGGTACAGGTCGAGGGGCGGTTGGCCGCCTTTGCCGAGGAGCACGCGGAACGCGTCGAGACCCTCGCCTCGCTGCACGATACGCGCCTACGTCTCGGCAGCCTCCTTGATGACGCCCGCGCCTTGGAGGCTCAGTTGGCCGGTGGAGGGGACGCCGACGCCGCCAGTAACGCCCTGGCCCTTACCCTTATCAAGGCGCAGGCCTATGCGTCCTCCGCAGACATGCCGGCCAATCTTCAGGTTCAGCTGAGCCCCTCCGACGCCTCGGCATCCGCCCAGGTCGCCGACGTGCGCGCGCTGATGGCCGCCATCGAAACGCGCATCGCCGACCTCGACGCCGCCATCGCCGCTTGGGAGCAGGGCCAGACAGAAGAGGTCACACTACAGGCCCTCACGGGTGAGGGCGCCCTCGACCCGATCATCGCGCCGCTGCATGACCGCCTGCGCGCACTCCAGGCGGACCTCGAGGCCGAACGCGCCACCCTGCAGGAACTCACCCAGACGCGCGACCTGGCGTGGGAGACGTATACCACCGTGGCCCGCAAGGTCGCCGAGATGAACGTGGGCGCCGCCGTGCAGGGTACCGTGGTGCGCCTCGCCGCCCCTGCCGCCCTGCCCACCGAGCCCGTCTCCCGCAAGCTCATGCAGACGGCGGCCCTGGCCGGCGCCGTAGCGTTCATGCTGGCCGTGGGCGTGGCCTTTGTCACCAACCTGCTGAACCCCGAGGTGAACCCCTCGGCGGCGGTCAGCGGCCGTCGTCCGGCCCCAGCGACACAATCGTAGAGTACGCGGGACATACGAGGGGCCGCGCGCCTTCCAGCGCGCGGCCCCTCGCCACGTTCCTCACCCTCCCGCCGCGCCACGTGCGCTCGGGCGCTCCGAGCCCCGGCGAGAAGGATCGCCCGTCGCCCAGCGTGTCCTCATCGCCCGCAGCCCCGCGCGCCGTCGCGAACGCCGGGCGTCGCTCTATCGTCGCGCGATGGGCAGGTATGTAGGCCACCCGCCGCTACAGGGGGGATTGCACGGCACCAGCAGATTGGCCTGACCGGGGGTCGGCTGCCAGTTCGGCAGCCACGGTCCGCTGCACGGGTACCGACGGCTGTACGCCACGTCGTGCTCGCTCGCATAGTAGGTCGCCGCCTCCACCACCTCGCCTCCAGGTGCGAGCAGGCGTGCCGCATCCCCCTCGTTGTTCAGCGTCACGGACGTCGTGCGCCAGTAGAAAACATGGTACTGCCGCGCCCCAAGGATCGTCCCCTGGGGAAAGACGTACGGTCGAGCCCCGCTCCCCGCGGCATCGTCCAGCATCCACCCCGTCAGGTCCAGGTCTCGATCCAGGTTATTGTACAGCTCGATCCACTCGTCCAGATGGTCGGCATGCCCATCGCCGTCCCAGTCAACGCTCGACCCGGGGGCAGGCAGGAACTCGGAGAGGCAGACGCTGCGCGGGATCAGCGGAGTGGACGTCGTCGTGGGCGTGCTCGTCGGGGTGGCGCTGGGTACGGCCGTCGCACTGGGCGTGGCCGACGAGGTGCGCGAAGCGGTGGGCGTGCGGGTAGGTTTCGGCGTGCTCGTTGATGTAGGCGTTCGCGTCGGCTTGGGCGTGCTCGTCGCCGTGGGCGTGCGCGACGGCGTGGGGCTGGGGGTAAGTGTGTCCGTGGGCGTGCTGCTGGCGGTAGGGCTCGGCGTTGCGGTGGCAAAGGCGTTCGAATCGCCCGGAGACGGCGCCAATCCAGGTTCCCAGTTAGCCGAGCCATCGGGCAGCCTGCCGTACGATACCCCGCACGTCGCGAGCACGTAGGTGACGTTCTGAACCTCGTTCGAGTCCTCATCGTGCAGCGCCACCGTGGCAAGGTACGTATCCGGCAGCGCGAGACCCGTGTCGCCCTCCCACAGCACCAGAAAGCCACCCGCTTCCAGCGTGCTCGTCAGGGGCAGCGTGTAGCTCGCCAGTTTCGTGGATCCATTGAGAACTGTTACCGACCATCCGCCGATGGCCGCCGTCTCTCCCGTCGGGTTGTAGAGTTCGATGAACTCGGGGCCGTCGTCGCAAGGGTTGGGGAACATCTCGTTGAGACAGACGAGGCCCAGGGGCTCGGACGCCGGCGACGGGGGCGCGCCCGCCGTTGGGCTGTTCCGGAGAAGGAACAGCCCTGCGACCAAGGCGATTAGGCATGCTCGCACGCTCGACCATCCGCGTACCATGCCACCCACCGCGCTATGTGTGTATCCGGCTCAACGCATCGCGAGGCAGAGGATGTGCTCTAGCGGTCGCGTTCCCTCGAACCGACCACCTGAGCATAGACGTCGAGGATGCGGCGGCCCGCCGCCTCCCAGGAGAAGCACTCCTCGGCGCGGCGGCGCAGCGCGCCGGCCAGGGAGGCGCGTCGGGCGGGGTCGTCGGCCAGTTCCGCCAGGCAACGCGCCAGGTCATCGCTATCGCCGCGACGGGCGTACACGCCGTGCTCCGCCAGGTACTCGTGGCTCACCTCGGTGTCAAAGGCCACCGTGGGGAGCCCCATGGCCATATAGTTGAGCAGCTTGCCCGCCCCCTCGGTCTGCGAGAGCTTGGGCGAGACGGCGATGTCGCCCAGCGCCAGCAGCCGCGGCGCCTCCTCGTAGCGCACCCGCCCGGTGAAGGTGACGCGGTCACACAGCCCGAGTTCGCGCGCCATGTGCTCGTAGTGGTCGACAAAGGGGTAACCGCCGATGACAAAGTGCAGGTCCTCCCGGGTGCGACACAATGCGCCGGCTGCCCGCAGGAGGTGATCGGTGCCCTGGTAGGTTGCCAGCTTGCCCAGGTACACCACCACAGTGCGATCCCGAGGGATCCCCCAGGCGTGGCGCAGGCGCTGTACCTCGTTCGGGTCCTGGAGGGGGTGGAACACGTCGGTATCGACGAAATCGGGCACGCAGTCGATCTTGTGGGGGGGACAGCCGAACTCTTGCACCAGCAGTTCGGCCACGTGGGCGGAACTCGTCATGATGCGCGGCGCCAGCCGGTCGATGAGCCGCTCGAGGCGCCGCATGGGTTCATAGAACGGGCCGTCCGCCGAGAGAAAGTGGTGGTCGACCATCTCGCTGCTGGCGCTGCCCTGCAGGTCGAACACCATCGGCACGCCCCACAGGCGCGCCAGGGGATAGCCGATGAGGGCGCCCTCGTGGAGGTGGGCGTGGATGATGGTGGGCCGCACGCGCCACATGGCGGCAAAAGTGCGCAGCAGCAGGAGGGCATCGAAGGCGATCTTGTGGCGCGATGAGCCCACCTCATAGTGCTCCCGCCACGGGATGCTCATGGTGCGCAACGTGTCGACGCCGGGGAGGTCGCGCCCGTTAAAGTAGGTGCAGATGGTCACGCGACACCCCAGACGCTCCAGGGCGCGCGTCTCCTCGAGGATGCGCACGTGGCAGCCATAGTCGGCAAAGAACGAGGTGGGCGCGATCATCAGCACCCGATGGTGCGCCGTGGCCTTGGGCTCTGAGGGGGATGGGGTGGTGTTCGCGTTATCCAAGGCGCCGGTCACCTCATTGGCCTGTCCACATCGCCCAGCGCAGCCGGAACAGCTCGCGGAAGGCGCGCAGGATCACGTCGGGACGCGATCCCGACTGGCTTCCCGCCAGGCGCGGGTAATGGCTCACCGGCTCCTCGACGATGCGGAACCCCGCCAGCTTGGCGCGCACCAGGAACTCGGCGCTGAACATGGCGCCGCCCGAGGAGACGTGCACCGTCTCGATCACCGTCCGCCGAAAGAGCTTGAAGGCACAGTCCACGTCGCGCGCCACGTAGCCGAACAGGAGGTTGACGAGCCAACTCCAGCCGTGCCCAAAGAGCCGCCGGTGCCAGGGGTCGCTGCGGGCGTAGCGATAGCCGATGACCATGTCGGCCCCATCGATGCGCGGCAGGAAGCGCTCGATCTCTCCCAGGTCGAACTGGCGGTCGGAGTCGGTGAAAAAGACCAGCTCCTTGCTGGCCGACCAGATGGCATCGCGCACGGCCACCCCATAGCCAAGGTTCACGGGGTGCTCGATGAGACGGATGCGGGGGTCATCCTCGGCCATGGCGCGCACAATCGCCGCGGTATCGTCGCTGCTGCCGTCGTCCACCACGACGATCTCCAGATCATCGACCAGGGGCCCGACCTTGGTGCGGGCCATCTCGATCATCGGGCCGATGTTCTCGGCCTCGTTGTGCGCAGGAAAGCCTACCGTGAGGCTGGTCATTGCCCTTGCTCCTCCTGGCGAGCCCGTATCGCGGGCCTCGGCGCTCATCGTCCGGCGATGCCGGATATCGGGATTCGGCGCGTGCGTCCCATCCACCGCCGACTCGTCCATGGCCGCTCCGGAGGGCGATCACCGATACGGTCGCAGCCTTAGCCCGAAGGTCGCCCCCTGCCGAGGCCACCGAGAAATAGCTCACGCAGGCCCCCGGCGCCCCGTCCCGGCGGCGGCTCGACGTCGCCGCCACCCTCGCCCCAGCGTGTCGCGGCCTCCACCGCCCCGGCCAGCGCCTTGGCCAGGGCCTCCTCGTCGCCCTCGGCCACGAGACGCCGCAGCCGCTGCAATTCTACCACGTACCGGTCGATCCAGTACAGCAGGTTGTCGCCGTTTCCCAAGAGCGCCGCCGGGTCCGTGCCGTCCCCGAGGGCGAGGCGCAGGGCGGCCAAGGCGCTCCCCGACGAGCCTTCCCGCTCCTGCCCGCCAGCGTCGGTGGTGAGGGCGCCCACCACGCCCGCCGCAGCCATCACCGGCAGTTGGCACGTCGCCGCCGTGAGGCCGTCGTTCTCGGCTGCGTCGATGTACCGCGGCTCCGCGCCCGCCGCGACGGCCAGGTTGCTGGCCACGTCCAGCGCCTCGGCGCTCGTGCCGGCCGAGGCCACGAGGTAAAAGGTCGCCCCGCGCACCTGCTCGGCCGACGGTTCGCCCGCGATGGGGGCGCGGGGTGCGCGCAGGAGGTGCCCGCCGACGAACCGCTCGGGATGGGGCAGGGACGCCCGGACATATTCCAGCACGGGGCGCTTAACCGGGGCGAGGTCGACGATCACGGTATCGGGCGCGGCGCTCTCGCCGATCGCTGCCAGGGTGCGGCGTAATTCGTTCAGCGGGAGGTCGAGCACGATGAGGCCGCTCTTTTCGCAGGCGGCCGACAGGTTCCACGCGCTGCGGTCGATGGCGCCCAGGCGCTTGGCGTCCGCCGCGCGGTCGGGATCGGGATCGTGCCCGGTGATAGAGATCGCCTCGTGCGCCCCCTTGAGCGCCAGGGCGAGCGAGGTGCCGAGCATGGTCAGGCCGATGATGGTGATCTGCATGGGTCCCTCTCTGCCCGCGCCGCACGGCGCGCCCTAGCTGGCGTCGTCGGCCGCCCGCAGCGCCATGAGGCTATCGGCGAGTTCCGGCGCGTCGTCCCAGACCTCGGCATCGTGAAGGCGCACGAGTCGCACCACCTCCGGCGAACACCCGGCCTCGGTGCAGAGATCGGCGCCCAGCGCGGCGTGATGCAACGCGACGTAGAGGGGATAGTGCCAGGAGGCCGGGCGCGGGCTCGCCAGGCGCAACAGCACACGGCGCCCGCGGCGCCCCGCCAACACCACCACCGCCCTCCACAGCGGCGCCCTGCCCGCCAGCGACTTGCCCGCATCGTGGAGCAACGCCGCAGCGGCCAGGTCATTCCCCACCGACCCGTGGGCACGCAGCCGTGTCAGCACCTCCAGCGCGTGGCGCTGGTCGCCGGCGGGCATGCGCTGAAAGAGCGCCAACGCCCGCCCCGACAGCACTTGCCGAGCAGGGACGAGGTCGAGGGCCGCCTCACGCGCCACGACGTGGCGCAGGAACTGGCCCACGCGGTACAGGCACCTCATGACACGCTCATGCGCCAACGTATGTACCGCAGAACCCTCGGAGAGCGCGGAGGATCCTGGAAACCCCTCATACTCCCCATGCCCCGATGTAGCCTCTTCCCCTTTGGCCACCTCTGCGCTCTCGGCGTTCTCGGCGGTGCACTCTAGACGCCGGCGATGATGCGAAAGAGCAGGCGCGTCGGCGGCCCGATCAGCCAGCCGATGAGGTTGAACCCGGCCAGCTGGGTCAGTATGATGACAAAGATGAGCACCATCGGCCCCTGGCGCTGCAGGGTCAGCATGAACTGGGACACCTGCCATGCGATGCGGCTCCGACTGAGGCTCAGCAGGCCCAACAGCACGCTGTGGCCGTCCAACGGTGGGATCGGCAGGAGGTTGAACATGGCGATGACGATGTTGGTGAACGCCACCGTCGCGAGCACGCCCCCTACGCCAAAGAGCGAGCCCGGCAACAGGCGCAACACGAGCCCCAGCGCCAGGGCCGTGAGCAGGTTCGCCGCCGGCCCGGCCAGGGCCACGATCCCGTTCCCGAGCCGAGGGCCGTAGCGCAATCGGTGCGGCGACACGGGCACCGGCTTGCCCCAGCCGATTCCCATCCCCATGACGGCCGTCACCGCCATCATCACCGTACCCATGGGATCCAGGTGCACCAGGGGGTTCAGCGAGACGCGCCCCATGAGGCGCGCCGTGGGGTCGCCGAGCTGCTCGGCCGCCCAGGCGTGGGCGCACTCGTGCACCGTGATGGCCACCAGCAGGGCACCGACCGTGGTCAGCAGGCCGACCACGCCGAGACGAAAGATACCATATAGCAGAAAAAGGCCGCCGACGACGATCCAAAACGTCTTGTCGCGGCCCAGACGCATTCCTCGAAAGTAGGGTTGTCTCATCATACGCTGATTATAGCACAGCCCGCGCCGCGGACATAAGAGCGAATCTCGCGACGGGACTATCCAGCTTGGGAGATCCGGCGACGCTGTCGCGCTGATTGACAGGCCCGCCCTTGGCCACTATACTCTACTACCTACTACACAGTCGAGATAGAGAAGAGATGCAGGTATTCCCCTTTACGGCGATTGTCGGCCAGGAACGTATGATGCGGGCGTTGGTGCTCAACGCCATCAGCCCCCAAATCGGTGGGGTACTCATTCGCGGCGAGCGCGGCACGGCCAAGTCCACGGCCGCGCGGGCGTTGGCCGCCCTGTTACCCGACATCGAGGTGGTGAGCGACTGTCCCTTCCACTGCAACCCACACCGCCCCGACACTTTTTGCGATAGCTGCCGCCAGCGCGCGGCCGCTGGCGAGACACTCCCTACCAGCGTACGGCAGACCCCCTTTGTGGACCTGCCGGTGAGCGCCACGGAGGACCGCGTGGTCGGCACGCTGGACCTGGAACGCGCCATCAAGATGGGCGAGCGCCGCTTCGAGCCGGGGGTGCTGGCCGCCGCCAACCGGGGCTTGCTCTACGTCGATGAGGTGAACCTGCTCGACGACCACGTCGTCGACCTCCTGCTCGACTCGGCCGCCATGGGGGTGAACGTCGTGGAGCGCGAGGGGATCTCGTTCTCCCACCCCGCGCGCTTTATCCTCGTGGGTACCATGAACCCCGAGGAGGGGGAACTCAGACCCCAACTCTTGGATCGCTTTGCCCTGTGCGTCGACATCCAGGGGATCATGGACAAGGACGCGCGCGTCGAGATCCTTCGGCGCCGCGTGCTCTACGAGCAGAACCCCGAGGCGTTCTGCGACGAGTGGTGCGACGCCGAAGCCGAGATGTCGCAGCGCATCGTCAGGGCACAGCTCCTGCTCCCCCAGGTGACCTATACGTCCGACGATATGTACACCATCGCGGAGCTGACCTCCGAGATGGAGGTCGACGGCCACCGCGCCGACATCGTCATCCTCAAGGCGGCTATCGCGCACGCTGCCTTTGAGGGACGCGACGCCGTCAACGAACTCGACATCCTTCTGGCCGCGGAACTCGCCCTGCCCCACCGGCTGCGGCGCAAGCCCTTCGAAGAGACCCAGGGCCAGATGCAAAAGCTGGAGCGGCGCCTGGAGCAGGCGCGCGCCGAGGTAACCACGGCCCAAGAGAATGGCGAGGGTGAGGGCGAACAGGTCCTGGCTAAAAAAAAACGGACACCCTGATTCGCGAGCCGCTTCCTGACCCCAGCGGGGCGACGCAGGGCGTGCCGCTGCGCGGCCATCATGCCGACGCGCAGCCCCTCAACTACCTCCGCCAGGCTGATACCCCGGTATCGGTCGGTGATGCGTTCCGCCCGCGCAAGCTCGCCACCCCCATCGATCGCATGTCGCGCCGCACCGGCGGCAGGCGCAGCTACACGGTGACCAAGCGCAAGCGGGGGCGCTATAATCGCGCCCGCCTCGCGCCGGGTGACTATGACGACGTCGCCCTGGACGCCACCGTGCGACAGGCCGCGCCCAGCCAGCGACAGCGACACGCGGGAGGCGAGGGCGCCTCGCCGTCGAGCGGCCCAGCCATCGCCATCCGCGATGCCGACCTGCACCGCAAGGTGCGGGTGCGCAAGGCCGCCAACCTCATCGTCTTTGCCGTCGACGCCAGCTGGTCTATGGCGGCCGCCGAGCGCATGGAGGCCACCAAGGGCGCCATCATGTCTCTCCTGGTGGACGCCTACCAGAAGCGCGATCGCGTCTGCCTGGTGAGCTTTCAGAAGGATCGGGCCGATCTCGTGTTGCCACCGACCTCCAGCGTCGAGATGGCCAAGGAGGCGCTGCGCGATATCCCCGTGGGAGGCAAGACCCCCCTCTCCGCCGGCCTGCTCATGGCCCACCAGGTGGTCGAGCGGGAGCGGCGTCAGAACCCCGAGATCATGCCGCTCCTCATCCTGCTCACCGACGGCGCCGGCAACGTCTCCATCACCGGCATGCCGCCCCGCGACGAGGCGCTGCTGGTGGCCGACTTGATCGCCTCCAGCAAGACGCGCACCGTGGTGATCAACACCGAGCACGAATCCCTCGATCGCGGCCTGGCTCAGGAACTGGCCGACGCCCTCGACGGCAACTGCTACACGCTGGCCGAGCTGGGCGCCGAGAGCCTGTACCGCACGGTGCGTAGTGAACTCAAGGGATAGGATGAGCCGCATCGCCATGGATAGTACACCGATACCCGCCGCAGGATCGCGACCGCTGGGCCGATCGCGACAACTCGGCGCCGACGCCCTCCTGTTCCTCGTCACCATCGTCTGGGGCGGGACCTTTGTGATGGTCAAGGATGCCGTGTCGTCCTACCCCGTCTTTCCGTTCCTGACGCTGCGCTTTGGCATGGCCACGGCGGCGCTCCTCATCATCGGCGGCGGACGGCTGCGGCGATTAGGGTGGCGCGGCGTGCGCGCCGGCATCCTCATCGGGCTGTGCCTCTTTGCGGGCTATGCCCTGCAGACCATCGGCCTGCAGTACACCAGCGCCTCGAAGGCGGGGTTCATCACCGGCCTGTGCGTCGCGTTGGTGCCCATCCTCTCGGCGCTCCTCCTGCGGCGCCTGCCGTCGCCGGCGGCCGTGATCGGGGTGTGCCTCGCTACCGTGGGCCTGGCGCTCCTCACCCTCAACCACGACCTGGGCATGGCCATGGGTGACGTCATCGTCCTGGGGTGCGCGGTGTCCTTTGCGCTGCACATCGTCGCCGTGAGCGCCTTTGCGCCCACCATGGACCCCCTCGGCCTGACTATCGTGCAGGTGGCCACCGTGGCGGTGCTGAGCGCCGGCATCAGCCTCCTGGCGCCGGAGCCGTTCCCGGTGCCCGGCCCGTCGGGGCTCTTTGCGGCGGGCTTTACCGGCATCCTGGCCACCGCGGCGGCCTTTGCCATCCAGACGTCGATGCAGCGGTTCACCACGCCCACGCATACGGCCCTCATTTTCGCCGGCGAGCCGGTGTTCGCGGCCGTCTTTGGCGTGCTCCTGGCGGGCGACGCCATGACAGCCGCCGCCATCACCGGCGGCGTGCTGATCGTCGTCGGCACGCTGGTAAGCGAGATTCGCTGGTCGCAGCGCACGGCCACCGTCGTGTCGCGCTTTCTCAGTCCGCAATACGTCGCCGTCCCCCTGTTGCTCATCCTCGGGTTCTACAACGTCAGCCCATGGTATCGGGGGTTGCTGTGGGTGGGCGCCATCGCGCTCGTATCGATCGCGGCGCCCATCCTGCTCCTGCGACGTGAGTTGCGCCGCGGCGCCATCAGCGACTGGCACATCTCGGACCGGCGCGAGCGCCTGCAGCCCGTGCCGGTGCTGGCCTCCCTGGCGGCCGCCATCCTGCCCCTCGGCCTGCTCCTCACGCTGGACGGCCCGCGGCTGTTGCTGGTCGCCTTTCAGAGCGCGCTCCTGCTGGTGCTCCTGAACCACGTCATCACCATCGGGTGGAAGATCAGCCAGCACGTGGCGAGCATTGCCGCCTCGGCAACGCTCATCACCGCCACCCTCGGCATCGGCGCCGCGCCGCTCTTGCTCCTGGTGCCCCTGGTGGCCTGGGCGCGCGTCAAGGTAGGCGCCCACACCGTTGCCCAGACGGTGATGGGCGGCGTGGTGGGCGCGGGGATCCCCCTCGCGGTCCTGCGCCTCGCCGGCGTCGTCTAGGTCGCGCCGCGGCGGGCCGCACGGCGTGCGGCCCCTACACCCCGGAGGGCGGCCTGCGCTCCGGCCTTCTGTAGGGCGCGCACGCTGTGCGCACCATCCCCGCCCCGGTGGGCGGCCCCTACACCCTATGGCACCTGCGCCGCGTCCCTCTGTAGGGCGCGCACGCTGTGCGCGCCGCCCCGTTGCCGCCGCTCCCTCACCGCGGTATAATGCGTGCAGTCAAGCCGCCCCGCTCGGGGAACCGCGCCGTTGCCTGCGGCGTCTCAATGACAGCACATGCTCACCGCGTCCCCCACCCTTTAGATAAGGAGAGCCGCCATGATGCGAAGGAGAGCCCGTTCCGTCGTCGCTATCGTGTTGTTGCTGGGCCTGACCCTCGTGATGACCACGTCGGGGCTGGCACAGACGCGCACACCGACGCCTACCCCCTTTGCCGATACCCCCACGCCGCCTCCCACCGCCGAACCAACGGAGGCCGCGCCCGACGAGACTCCGCCGGACGAGCCGGAGGTCGAGGCGCCGCCCGAGACGGCCGCCCAAGAGGTGCGGCCGGGGATCGAGTTGACCGTCTATAACCAGAACGTCGGCCTGGTCAAGGAGGTGCGCGCCCTGGACCTGGAGGCGGGCGACAACGTGGTGCGCTTTGCCGACGTGGCCGCCATGATCCAGCCCACCAGCGTCAACGTGGTGTCGCTCACCGACCCCGAGGGAATGGCGGTGCTCGAGCAGAATTACGAGTACGACCTGGTCAACAGCAGCCGGCTGCTGCAACGCTACATCGACCAGGCGATCACCGTGCGCACCGCCGAGGGCACGACCATCAGCGGCACCCTCCTCTCGGGCGCCGACGACCTGATCCTCGCCACCTCCGACGGGGTGCGCGTCATCAAGCTCGGCCAGGTGCAAGAGTTCTCCTTCCCGGAGCTGCCCGAGGGGCTCATCACGCGGCCCACGCTGGTCTGGCTGCTGCGGGCGGCCGAGGCGGGCGAGCAGGATGTGCGCGTCACCTACCTGACCCAGGGGATCAACTGGCAGGCGGATTACGTCGCGCTGCTGAACGCCGACGACACCGCCCTGTCGCTCAACGGCTGGGTGACGCTGGACAACCGCAGCGGCGCCACCTACCGCGACGCCCGGCTCAAGCTCGTGGCGGGCGACATCAACCGCGTCGAGCCACAGGTGGAGGAGGTCCTCCTGATGGAAAAGGCGGCCGGCCGCGCCGAGGCAACGCCGCAGGTCGAAGAACGCGCCTTCTTTGAGTATCATCTGTATGAGGTTCAGCGTCCTGTTACTGTGCAGGATCGCCAGACGAAGCAGATCGAGTTCGCCTCGGCGCCCGAGGTGGAGGCGGAGAAGGTGTTCGTCTACGCCCCCTCGCCACAGTTCTTCCCGCGCTATGGCACCATCACCGACCCCAACTATGGCGTGCAGAGCGACACCAAGGTGCAGGTGCGCATCGAGTTCGTCAACGCCGAGGAGAGCGGCCTGGGCCTGCCGCTGCCGCGCGGCACGGTGCGCGTCTACAAGGAGGACATCGACGGCGGCGCCGAGCTGGTGGGCGAGGACCTGATCGACCACACCCCCAAAGACGAGGAACTCTCCCTCTACCTGGGCGACGCCTTTGACATCGTGGGCGAGCGGGTGCAGACCCGCTTCCGACAGATCGGCGAGCGCAGCATCGAGGAGAGCTACGAGATCACCATCCGCAACCACAAGGACGAGCAGGTGGTGGTGCGCGCCATCGAGCACCTCTTCCGGGCACAGGATGCCGAGATCACCGACAGCTCCGCCGAGCCGCAGATGCTCGACGCCACCACGGCGCGTTGGGACCTGACCGTCCCGGCCGATGGTGAGGTCAAGCTTACCTATACCGTGTTGTACCGCTGGTAACCTGGAGGCCGACCCCGCGGCGTCGCGAACGGGCTCGCGACGCCGCGGGCGCCGATCGTCGCGTCCAGGCCGCCGCGTGAAGAGGAGATAGCCAAGTTTCGGCGGGGAGCCCCGCCAGGATAGCGCTCGATCCGATCACCCTCCCGCATCCGCCTCGCCTCATCCCGCGGTCAACCATCCTCAGCATGGCCTCGTGCGCGACGCCCCATCCCCCACAGCCATTACACCCTATGCCGCGCCGCGACTTCCGAACCAACCTCCACACCCATCTCCATCGTATGGCCGACCCTTAACGCCACCTTAACGCCGGCTTGACGCCCCCTTAAGGCATCATTCACGGCCTTTTAACTCCATCCCTGCGCCCACCTGCTATCCTAAAGATAGATGGACGACCCCGCATGGGAGGGAGCGTGGTGGTGAGAGATATCGGGCGCTTGCGGCTGAGCCTGCTGGCGGTCATCGCGATTCAGATGATCGCCCTCCTGTTCGGTTTGGCCATGCCGCCGGCCGTCAGGGCGGAGGAACCCTTTGGCGACTATGTCCTCGGCCTCGTCCCCTCCGAGGTCGAGGTGCCCCTCCTCGATACGGCGCACCTCAGCGGCCTCTCGCTCCGCGCCCTGCCGCCGATGGTCGACCTGAGCGTACACCTCCCGCCCGTCGGCAACCAGGGCGCCCAGGGAAGCTGTGTGGGTTGGGCGCTGGGCTATTATTACAAGAGCTTCCAGGAGAGCGTGGAACGCGGCTGGAGCCTGATGACGCCCGAGCACCAGTTCAGCCCGGCGTTCGTCTACAACCAGCGGCCCACGAGCAACTGCGGCCGCGACGCCGGCATGAGCTTTTACGGTGGTTTCGCCGTCCTGCGCGACAAGGGCGCCGCCCCGCTGGCGGCGTTCCCCTACGACGTGAGCGACACCTGCACCCAGCCATCGGCCGCCGTGCTGCAGGACGCCTGGGAGTACCGCCTGGAGGAATTCGCCCCCATCTACCAGCGCGAGGGGACGGCCGACATCAATACGCTGAAGGCACTGCTGGCCGAAGGCAAGCCCTTTGCCATCGCCGTGCCCGTCTATTCCAGCTTTTACCGCATCACGGCCAGCAATCCGGTGCTCCGCCGCCCGGGCGACGACGAGACGTTCTATGGCGGCCACGCCATGTTCGTGGTCGGGTACGACGATGCCATGGGCGGGTTCAAGACGGTCAACTCCTGGGGGCCTACCTGGGGCCGCGACGGCTACTGCTACCTGGCGTACGATTTCGTGCAGCACGATACGTGGGAGGCCTGGACGATGGTCGACCACGTGGAGGCGCCGGCGCCGATCACCCTCTCCGGCGCGGTGAGCGTCAATGGTGCCTCAGCCCCCGCCGGCACGATCGTGAGCGCCTGGATCGGCGGGGCGAACGTGGCCTCGGCGACCACCATTCAGCAAGAGGGCGCCGCGCGCTACACCCTCTCCGTCTCCGCGGACGATCCCTCCACCCCCGAGCGGGAGGGCGGCGCCGTGGGCGAGAGCGTCTCCTTCACCGTGGGCGACCTGCCGGTGGCCCAGACGATCCCCTGGCAGCCCGGCGCCACCGTCGCGCTGGACCTCACCGCCACCAGCCCCGAGGCCGTCCCCGAGGATCCGGGCCCCATGCCGGAGGATCCGGAACCGGCGCCCGATGCGCGCGCCGTGTGGCTGCCGATGGCGTGGCGGTAGTACGAATGTAGCGGTGGGGATGTGCCCACGCGCCATGCCGCGAACCCGCCGACGTACCACGCCGCGGACCCGCCGACGCGCCACGCCGCGGACCGAGGTCCGGCGCAAAGACTGCCAAGTCGGCCTGCGCCGACTCGCACCGAGCGCAGCCCCGGGGTTTTGACGACCGTACCGCGCACAACCCTCACATCGCCCGCCCTCCCCAGCCCAAGTCCGCCAGCGCCGACTCCACCGCCCCCGGTCGATCATGCGCGGCCTGCGCCGAATCCGACGCGCCACGCCGCGGACCGAGGCCCCGGGGCCCTTGCCGACGACCGAGCGCACCCCGCGCACACACCGCGCACATCGCCCGCCCTCCCCAGCCCAAGTCCACCAGCGCCGACTCCACCCCAAGCGCAGCCCCGGGGCCTTGACGATCATAGCGCGGCCGCCCCACACCCCGTGCCGCAAACCCGCCGACGCGCCACGCCGCGGACCGAGGTCCGGCGCCAAGACTGCCAAGTCGGCCTGCGCCGACTCGCACCGAGCGCAGCCCCGGGGCCTTGGCGACCACACCGCGCACACCCCTCACGTCGCCCGCCCTCCCCAGCCCAAGTCCACCAGCGCCGAATCCCCCGCCCCGAGCGCAGCCGAGGGGCCTTGACAGCCGTACGGCGCACACCCTTCACATCGCCCGCCCTCCCCAGCCCAAGTCCACCAGCGCCGAATCCCCCGTCCCGAGCGCAGCCGAGGGGCCTTGACAGCCGTACCGCGCACACCCCTCACGTCGCCCGCCCTCCCCAGCCCGCCTTGGCGGGCTTGACCGTACCAGCGGCGCGCTTGAGCGCGCCGGGCCCGAGCGCGCCGGGCTTGGCGCCAACCTCCTCTCGGCGTACTATGTGCCTGCCAGTGGTACTCCCTTCCAGCACTACGGCCGGCTGCAGTCTGAGGAGGCGATCCGCTATGCCGGTGAGATCGTTGCGTTCGTCCGTGCTCAGATGGCCTGATGCCGAGACGGTGGTAGCGGCCCTGCGCCAATGGGCGCGGGGCGCCGGCCGTCAGCACCCCGACATCAACCGCGTGGGCTACTTTGGCTCCTACGCCCGGGGTGATTGGGGTGTGGGGAGCGATCTGGACGTCGTGGTGATCGTCAGCGACGCGGACACGCCCTTTGAGCGCCGCGCCGCCGCCTGGGACACCACCTCCCTCCCCGTCCCTGCGGACGTGCTGGTCTACACCGAGGACGAGTGGAGTCGCCTCAACGAAGGTTCGCCAATGGCCCGCGCCATGCAGCGGGAGGTGCGGTGGGTGTGGGAGCGGGAGGAAGCGCAGATCTGATGGATCGCATCAGCGTGCAGCGCACCGACAAGCGCTTCCTCGCCCGCTACGAGGGCCTGCTGTACGACCTGGGCGCCGCCATCCCCGAGGCGCCGATCGCTCGACGCCCACTATGTGCTGGCACGCTACCCCAACGGTTTCGCCGGGGGTGCCGGGCGCCAGTGACGCCGATGTCCTCGTCGAACTCGCCCCCGGCACCCCCGGCGAAACCTTTGACTGGGTGCGCCTCTGCCTGCGCTTCTTCGACCTCCCCATCGGCGTGGACACCCTCGTCCTCCGGCAGGATGAGGTGGCGCGGCGGGTGGCGGCGAATGACCCGTTCCTCTCTCACCTGTGGAGCGAGCGCCTACGCCTGGCATGAGCGGCCGGCGACGCGCGACGCGGATCGCTTGCGCCTTCCCCATGTCTGTGCTACTATAGGGCAGCTTCGGCATCCGCCAGGGCGATAGCCCCGTGGTCATTTGGCGGTGCCAGTCCGTATCCGGTCTTTCCAAGCGCAACCCAATCCCACTGCTGGACGTGACGCCATGACCGGCCCCAAACGCGTGAGCGAGCGCCAGCTCGCCGCGAACCGCAAGAATACCCTACGCTCCACCGGCCCGAAATCGCCCGAGGGCAAGGCGGCCAGCGCGCGGAACGCCCTCAAGCATGGGATACTGTCCAAGGCCTTGATTCCGCCTGTTTTGGAAGAGTACGAGTCGCGTAAGGAGTTCGACGCCCTGCTCGCCTCCTTCGTCGAGCGCCTGTCCCCCGAGGGCGCCGTGGAGGAGATGCTCGTCGAGCGCATCGCCACCAGCTACTGGCGCTTGGGACGCGTGCTGCGGGCCGAGGCAGGGAAGATAGCCATAAACCGAGGCCTTAGCAGTGCTCCCATCTTCGATCAGTATGCGGAGGATCGTGAGACGGCGCACATTCTGCAGGAGAATCTCGCCAAGCTAGATGATGATGATCCTGAGGCCTGGCAGACACTACGTGCCCTGTTCGATGATGAATACGACCGCCATCCCGATGATGATGAGATGCGCTCCGCCATCGCACAGTGGCTGCCCGACGTGAACTATGCGCTGGAAGACCCGCCAGTTCTCGGTGAGTGGGCTAACCAGGTCGCAGCCAGCCTGCCCAATGCCAAAGACCTGCTCCTCTTCATGCGCTACGAGGCTGCCCTGGACCGCCAGATCTACCGCGCCCTGAACACCCTCGAGCGCCTGCAGCGCATTCGCCTCGGCGAGTTCGTTCCGCCGACGGTGCGGGTGGAGGTGGAGGGGTGAAAATGCGAAACGAAGCCATTTCTCTCTCTAGCTCACCATCGTGGGAAGAGGACGAGCAGCCCATCGCTGCACCATCGCCTGACCATCTACACATGAGGGTTCCTCGTGTTTGACAGCCAGTTGGACGCAGGCGCCCAGGCTTTCCTCCGGCAGAGCTACGCCAACGCCTGGGAGCAATACATCGCCTCACTGACCACCGCGACGGCAAACAGGGCGGCGTGGGATGTCTGCGTCATCACGGCCAGCAATGCGCAACAGGCGTCCGCCTACGAGGCTCAGTTGGAGGCGCGTCGCACGGCCGGCATCATCCCACCGCAAACCGATTTCGTGGTGCTGGCGGATCCCGAGGGCATGCGCATCGGTAGCGGTGGGGCCACCCTGCGCGCTTTGCAGGAACTCCATCAGCGTCATGCCATCGCCGACCGGCGCATTCTATTGGTGCACTCGGGCGGCGACTCCCGCCGGCTGCCCCATTGCTCCGCCCAGGGCAAGCTCTTTGCCCGCGTGCCACACGAGTGGCCCGATGGGCGCCCCTCGTGCCTCTTTGATGAGGTCCTTGTCACCCTGAGCGGCCTACCGGCTCGCATCCCTCCCGGCGTCTTGATCATGTCCGGCGATGTGCTGCTCCTGTTCGATCCCCTCCAGTTGGTCCTGCACCGGCAAGGCATCTCTGGAGTGGCGACAGCCGTCTCCGCTGCCACAGCCGGTCACCACGGCGTCTATGTCACTGAGCCCGGCTCGCGGAGAGTGCAGAGCTTCCTGCACAAGCCTACGATGGACCGCATGACGGCCGCAGGAGCACTGCGCCCTAACGGGTCTGCCCTGGTCGATACCGGCATGGTTTGGTTCGACGCTAGTGCTGTCGACAGGTTCCTGACATTGGCCCGCGAGATGGAGCGTGCGATCGGTGAGGGGCTGACCATCAACCTGTATGGGGATCTTCTCGCTCCCCTGGCCGAGTCGACAAGCCGCGCGGATTATCTGACTGATGACAGCGATGGCAGCGCGACGCCATCCCTGAGGCGAGCCCGCGAGAGAGTGTGGGAGGGGCTCCGTGGCTTGCCGTACGTTGTGGAGGAGCTAGAGCCTGCCCTGTTCATCCACTTTGGCACCACCTACGAGTACCGGGACGTGTTGCGTGGCGGAGCATCCCTCCTCGCCAGCAGCGGATGGGCCAGCTCGTGCGGGTGCTGGTTGCCCGCATCGACGCATGCCGCGCAGCGGCCCACCGTTGCCGTCAACGCCTTTCTGGCCGCCGGCAGCGCGCCGGACGCCAGCCTGCTCGACAGCGCGCTTGACGGCCACGCGACCATCGGGAAGGGCGCCATCGTCGCCAACGTCGTCACCTCCGGCGAGCTGACGCTCCAGCCCGACCTGGTACTCCACCAAGTTCCCATCGACGGCGGTAAGTCCTTTGTGACGCGCCTCTTTGGCGTGCACGATGACCCCAAAGTATCCATAGACCGGGGGGGAACGTTTCTCAACGAGCCTTGGGACGCATGGTTGGCGTGCGCCCAGGTACGACCGGACCAACTATGGGCTGAAGATGAGACCGAGCGCACCCTATGGAACGCCAAGCTCTTCCCGGTGTGCCGCGCGCGCGACGAGAGTCTCCGACTTGCCCTATGGCTCCAGGCACCCGGCGATACTCCCGGCGACATTCGTGATGCCTGGAGGCGCGCCGATCGCGTCTCGCTGGCCGGGAGCTATGAGCGCGCGGATGTGAGCGCCATCGTGCGGGAGCAGGCTCGTATCGAGGATCGCGTCCGAGCCCTTCGGTTCATGGACGGCCTACGTGAGGAGCGCCCGGCGACCCAGCTGGCAACGGCTCTGGGTCACACCAACGATGTGCCACACCGAGCACGGGCGATCGCGGATGAACTGGAGGGATGTGCTGATCCCTGGCTTCCCATTCGAGGCTATCGCGCCCTCGGGGCCATCACGGGTGACAGTCGGTGGAACGACCGAGCGTTCGCTGCGCTTGCCCGCTTGGTAAGGGCCCATACGTCCACCCGCACGGCGGCGCGCGATGCTCAGTTCTGCGGAACCGACACCATCACCGTACGCGCCGCCGCCCGCCTCGACTTTGGTGGTGGATGGACGGACACTCCACCATACAGCCTGGAGCGCGGGGGAAGGGTCCTGAACGCCGCGATTACGTTACACGAGCAGTTGCCTATCGTGGCTAGGGCACGGTGCCTTCCGGAGCCCCGGCTAGAGCTGGAGGCCAGCGATATCGGCGCCGTCCTTCGCCCGCGATGGGCCGGTGAGGTGCTCGATTACGCCAACCCTGCTGATCCCCTGGCCCTCCATAAGGCTGCCTTGGTGTACAGCGGCATCGTGCCGGCCGACGCCGCGCCCCAGGCCGAGATCGCCGATATCCTGGAGCCGCTCGGCGGCGGGGTGTCGCTCAGCACGGCCACATCAATACCTCGTGGCTCCGGCCTTGGGACGAGCAGCATTCTCGCCGGAGCGGTCCTCCGATCTCTGGCCGCCCTGCTCGAAGACGAGATCGACGAGGCGCAGCTATTCGACCGCGTGCTATGCCTCGAACAGATGATCACCACGGGCGGTGGTTGGCAGGACCAGGTGGGTGGCCTCGCCCCTGGCATCAAGCTGCTGACAACACAACCGGGTCTGCCCCAAGTGGTGCACGTCGAGCCGCTACACCTGTCCACCGAGGTAAGTGCCGAACTCGCATCGCGTATGCTCTTGGTCCACACCGGCCAACACCGCTTGGCCAAGAACCTCCTGCGCGCCATCATGGGACGCTACATGGCGCGCGACCCGGAGATGGTCGCCCTATTGCGAGAGATCGCCGACCTGGCCATCGCGATGCGCAGGGCGCTGGATGCCGACGACCTTGGCGCCTTTGGCGGACTGGTGGGCGAACACTGGCAGGCCAACAAGCGCATGGATCCTGACTGCACCAATGCCTTTATCGACGGGCTATTCTCCCTCTTTCGCCCCTATTCCTGCGGCGCCAAGCTGGCAGGCGCTGGCGGGGGTGGGTTTGCCATCGTCATTGCCCACGACGCGGCGGCTGCCGACGCCCTGCGCGTCGAGTTGGCCCGCGCCTATCCCACGGGACCTGTCGCGGCATGGCCATGTGCCATCAGCGGTACGGGCGTGCTGCTCGACCGAGCCGCTCTCGCCGCGCCAGCATCGATACATCGACTAGGAGGATCAGTCTCATGAAGCGTGCTCTGGTTTGTGGCGCCGGTGGATTCATCGGCGGTCACCTGGTTCAGAAGCTCAAGGACGAGGGTTACTGGGTTCGCGGTGTCGACATCAAGGAACACGAGTTCCGCACGCTTGCCGCGGACGAGTTCTGCCTGCTGGACCTGCGCGAGCCGGAGAACGCCGAGGCGGCCCTGGCCCTTCCCGACGGCCCCTTCGATGAGGTGTACCAGTTGGCGGCCGATATGGGCGGCATGGGGTTCATCCACTCCGCCGAGTGCGAGATCATGCGCAACAGCGCCCTGGTCAACATCAACATGACCCACGCCGCGGCCAACGCCGGCGTCAAGCGCTACTTCTTTTCCTCCAGCGTCTGCGTCTACCGCGACATGCGGCCCGGTGAGCCCGAGATGGACGAGTCGGGCGCCTACCCTGCCATGCCCGACAACGAGTACGGCTGGGAAAAGCTCTACGCCGAGCGCATGGCCATGGCCTACGGGCGGCGTTTCGGCATGGCGGTGCGCATCGCCCGCTTCCAGAACACCTACGGCCCCTATGGCACCTGGACCGGCGGCCGGGAAAAGGCTCCCGCCGCCATCTGTCGCAAAGTGGCCGAGGCGGAGGACGGCGGCACGATCGAGGTGTGGGGCGACGGCAGCGCGATCCGCTCCTATACCTATGTGAGTGACCTGGTGGACGGCATCTACCGACTGACCCACTCGGACCTGGAGGGCGCCTGCAACATCGGCTGCCCGCAGTACGTCTCGGTGAACGAGCTGGTGGAGACGGTGGCCAGGGTGGCGGGAAAGACGATCCACGTCAAGCACGTGGACGGGCCGGTGGGGGTGCAGTCGCGGAATTTCTCCAATGGCCGCATGGAATCCATCGGATGGAGGGCCAAGGTGTTCCTGGAGGAGGGGATCGCGCGGACGTATCCGTGGATTGAGGAGCAGGTGCGGGCGCAGCGCGAGCAGCAGGTGGCTGCCTCGTGACGATCGAAGGCGCGGATGCGATCGATGGCCGAGTGGCCGTGACCGATCCGGACGGGGATGTCGAGGTTGCGAACGCAGCGCCCCACTCCCCCACGTATCGTGGTGTCACCGTCATCGAGCCGTCGCGCGGCTGGATCTCTCTTCAGTTGCGAGAGGTATGGGAGTACCGCGACCTGCTGCTCTTCCTGGCTTGGCGCGACGTCTCGGTGCGCTACAAACAGACCATCCTGGGTGCCGCCTGGGCCATCATCCAGCCGTTTTTCTCGATGGTCGTGTTCAGCCTATTCTTTGGGCGCCTGGCCGGAATCCCGTCGGACGGGGTCCCTTATCCTATCTTTAGCTACGCGGCCATGTTGCCCTGGACCTACTTTGCCACGGCCATGTCAAACTCGTCGGACTCGCTGGTCGGCAGTTCCAACCTCCTGACCAAGGTCTACTTCCCACGGTTGGTCATCCCGCTGGCCAGCGTGATGCCCGCGTTCATCGATTTCGCCATCGCCTTCGTGGTGCTCCTGGGGATGATGGCGTTCTATGGCATCGCGCCCACGTGGAACGTCGTGTGGCTGCCCGCCTTCCTGCTGCTCGCCCTGATCACGGCCCTTGGCGTGGGGCTGTGGCTTTCCGCCATGAACGTGCAATATCGTGACATCCGCTACGCCGTGCCCTTTCTGGTGCAGTTCTGGATGTTCTCGTCGCCGGTGACCTATCCCTCGAGCATCATCCCGGACCAGTGGCGGGCGCTGTACGGGCTCAACCCCATGGCCGGCGTCATCGAGGGATTTCGCTGGGCGTTGCTCGGCACCGAGACGGGCCCCGGACCCATGACGGCGGTGTCTGCCCTGGCTGCAATCGTGTTGTTGCTGAGCGGCGCCTTTTACTTCCGTCGCATGGAAAAGACCTTTGCGGATGTGGTGTGACGCATGAGTGACGTAGCGATTCGCGTGGAGAACCTGGGCAAGCGCTATCGAATCGGTGGCCGGCAGGAGCGCTACAAGCGCTTCACCGAGACAGTGATGGACACCCTGACGGCCCCCATCCACCGCCTGCGCAATCTGGGCAAGCCGGTGCCCCCCGAGGAGAACCTCTGGGCGCTCAAGGACGTCTCTCTCGAGATCAAGCGCGGTGAGGCGGTGGGTATCATCGGGCGCAACGGCGCCGGCAAGTCCACCCTGCTCAAGATATTGAGCCGCATCACGGAACCCACCACGGGCCGCGTCGAACTGCATGGTCGGGTGGGCTCGCTCCTCGAAGTGGGCACCGGCTTCCATCCTGAGTTGACCGGACGCGAGAACATCTACCTCAACGGCGCCATCCTGGGGATGAGGCGCGCCGAGATCGATCGCAAGTTCGACGAGATCGTCGCGTTCGCCGAGATCGAAAAGTTCCTCGATACGCCGGTCAAGCGCTATTCCAGTGGTATGTACGTGCGCCTGGCCTTTGCCGTGGCCGCCCATCTGGAGCCTGAGATCCTCTTGGTGGATGAGGTGTTGGCGGTAGGTGACGCCGAGTTCCAGAAAAAGTGCCTCGGAAAGATGGGGGAGGTGGCGGGTGAGGGACGCACGGTGTTGTTTGTGAGCCACAATATGAACGCAATCACCTCCCTCTGTCAGCAAGCAGTACTCCTGCATCGCGGACGCTTGCTTAGTAGTGGCAACGTAGCCGACGTGACGAAGGCTTACCTCACGTTCGGAAGTGCTCAAGAGAGCCAGACTATCTACGTCTGCCAAAGTCGCAAGGATTTGCCTCACTTCCGGCGAGTACATGCGATGCAGGGCGGCCAGCAGGAAGGCCCCTTCTCTGTAGACCAGGAGATTCAGCTGCGCATGCAGATCGAAACCTGTGGCCAAAGAGACCTCGTAGCCAGTGTACAGATAAGGAACAGCTCTGGCATGTGCCTTCATCACTCTAGCGACGAGTTTGCCACTGATCCGCCTGTGATAGGCGATGATGGCTTCAGATCATGCATTGTGCCTCCGTACGGTGTTGGCCCAGGTCGGTATTGGGTCGATCTCTACCTTGGGAAGCGCAACTACGAGTTGTTCGAGAGTGTCATCGGAGCAGTCACCTTTGAGATTGAGTTTGCTGGGGCTGTATCTGATCGAACTCATGCATCACAATGGAAGGGACTATGCGGTCCAGGCTTGCTCAAGTGGTCATGTCAAGAGCGCGGCGATTCGTTGTGAATCTGGTCTGGGCCTTGGCTGAGATCGAGGTCCTGTTCTCACAGCCAAATGATCCTCTGGCCATTCGGAGGTTGTACCTCCGCCTCCAGCGAATTAGGTTCAGCAAAGTGCTCTGGATTGGTAGGGATTTTTACTTGCAGACAAGTGGTAACCTGACCATTGGCGACCGTTGTGCCCTGGGCGAGCACACCATGATCCTCAATTGGGGCACAGTGACGATAGGTGATGATTTCCTATCAGCACCAGGACTTCATCTGAACACAGGCACTCATGACGTTGAGACGCTAGAGCCCGGAGCAGCGCCCATTCGGATAGGCTCCCGAGTATGGTGTGGGGCTAATGTTACGGTATTGGCAGGTGTCTCTATCGGAGATGACACCGTTATCGGCGCAGGTGCGGTAGTCTGCGCCGATTTGCCGCCCCGCTCCGTGGCCGTCGGCGTGCCTGCTCGAGTTGTACGGACCCTTGCCCGTCCTGAGGGTTGCCGCTTGTGGACTTGGGTGGATAACTAATGAGAGCTTTACAGTTGGTGATAGCTCAGGTGTTGCAGGAGATGTGGCGGTGGATTTACTGAACATCGGTTGTGGAGCACGGCTCAGCGCTGGATGGGTGAATCTGGACCGCAGCCCTACGTCTCCCGAAACCATGGTGTGCGATGTCTCCAGGGGACTGCCCTTCCCGAGTGCACGTTTTGATGTGGTCTATCACTCGCATCTTCTTGAGCATCTCCGAAGGCAAGACGCTGTGCAGCTCTTGCAGGAATGTAGCAGGGTCCTTCGAGTCGGGGGCATTCTGCGTGTGGCAGTGCCTGATCTGGAGTTGCAGGTAAGGGCATATCTGCAAGCCCTTGAGGGAGCCTTGACTGGAGATGAGGAGTGCGCGAACAACTATGCATGGATGGCGATCGAGCTGCTAGATCAACTCGTGCGTGATCGGCCCGGTGGAGACATGGCAGCATATCTCAAGCAGTCTATCATACCAAACGAGGAATTCGTGCTACAGCGGATCGGCGCTGAAGGAAGGCGCATCCGCACAAACATCAGCTCTTCGCCCAAATCCCGCTCAAGACACGCTGGTGGGCACGTGTCCGGGAGTTCCAGTAGATGGCGACGCATTCGATACTTGGTGCGCTGTGTGCGAGAAAGACTCCTGCGTCTCGCTCTCACTCATGAGTACGACTCGCTGAGACTGGGACGCTATCGCAGGAGCGGCGAAGTGCATTTATGGATGTATGACCGGTATTCTCTCGCGCGCCTCCTTATCGAGACAGGTTTCAGCGATCCTATTCGGGTAGGGGCAGACGAAAGCCAGATCCCAGACTGGACAGGTTACCATCTCGACACCGAGCCTGATGGCTCAATCTACAAGCCGGACTCACTCTACATGGAAGCGACAAAGCCCTAACAGTGATACACTCAGAAGCGTGCTCTCAGGAAGGCTGCTGATCACACCCACCCACTGTACCAGGAAGCCGTTTCACCCTACACGTATCATCGATGGTGGCCTCATGGCAGCGCCTCGAAACCTACGTCGGCATTGCGGCGGGTTGTCTTTGTCTGTGACCGATGGACACCGTGCGACGACTGCTGGGTTCGCCTGTTCACGATGCCGGGTATGAGAGCCTTGCACGCTGGACTACTGACAGGTACTGCTGCGTCCTGTGGCGATAGACAGTGATACCCGTTGGGTCAATCGCCGGGCAGTCCTCTAGATCCAAGGATCGTTACGCCTGATGACTCGGTTGCACATCGCCATGATCTCTGACGCTGAACTCGCTGGCGGCGCCGCAATCGCTACCAGTCGCTTGGCTGCCGGCCTGCTTAGTGAGGGAGCAGTCGTCACACGTATCGTCGCCTATCCCGACGGTCAGCAACATCTATGGCAGACGACGTCACTCTTTCCCTCACGCTATGCCCGACTGACGCGCCGCATCCTGTCAACGCTTGAACGCCGTTTGTCCATCAGGCTACCCATGCTAGAACGAGCAGTCACCCATAGCCATCTGCGCGCCGCATTGGAGTTCGCGCGGGCAGACGTCATCAACGTTCACAATATCCACGGCGCGGAACTCCCTCCAGATATCGTGGCCGTCTCTGCTGAGTATGCACCCACCGTCTGGACGCTCCACGACATGTGGAGCTTCACCGGACGTTGCGCCTACAGTTATGATTGTAGTAGGTACCTCAGAGGATGCGACCATCGGTGTCCCACGTGGGGCGAGTACCCCAGGTTAGCCCCTCGGTTAATCGCAGATGCTTGGCGTCGCAGAAGGTGCCTACTCGACGCTCATCCTGACCTTGTCGCGGTGACACCGTCGCAGTGGTTGGCCAAACGAGCGTGCAGTGGCATGTGGGCGCATCACAACGTTGTGGTGATCCCGAACGGGCTGCCTCTCACGATCTACAAGCCTGTAGATCGTGATCTGGCACGTCGGGCGCTGGATATCAATGCCATTGGGCCTGTTATGCTCGCGGCAGCCCAGAACCTGACGGAGACAAGGAAGGGCGGCCATCTACTGTACGCTGCCCTGCAACACATCTCCCATCGCCCTTTCACGCTCGTCACGCTCGGCAAGGGAAGTCTGGCGGTGGATACGCCTGGTGTCACTGTCCAGTCACTAGGCCACATCGATCACGAACGCACGAAGGTGCTTGCCTACTGCGCGGCAGATATCCTCGTGCATCCAGCCCCGGTAGACAATCTACCGAACGTGGTCATGGAGTCTATCGCTTGCGGAACTCCAGTGGTGGCATTCCCGATTGGCGGCGTGCCTGACATGGTGCGCCCCGGCCAGACCGGCTGGTTGGCACAGGAAGTCAGTGCCATATCCCTCGCAGGGGCTTTGGATCAGGCTCTCACGGATATAGCCTCGGGTAGCGACCTTCGGCCTTCATGCCGGGCGGTAGCTGAAGCTGACTATTCTGTGCAACTCCAGGCACAGCGGTATCTCACTCTGTTCAGCTCGCTAGTCGGTACCAGGAGGGTGGTATAATGCCGAGCCCAACCCTATCCCAACTCCCCCCTCCTCCCCCCGGCCGCACCGGCTGGCCATGGACCGAGGAGAGCCCGCGCCTGCCCGATACCATGCCTGACGGATCGCCGTGGCCGCGGGTAAGCATCGTTACGCCGTCGTACAACCAGGGGCAGTTCATCGAAGAGACAATACGCTCGGTGCTGCTGCAGGGCTATCCGAACCTTGAGTACATCATCATAGATGGCGGCTCACGAGATGGCACGATTGACGTCATCCGCAAGTATGAGCCATGGCTAGAACACTGGGTGAGCGAGCCGGACAGCGGCCAATCGAACGCCATCAACAAGGGTTTCCGGTTCTCGACCGGCGACATACTGGCCTGGCTAAACTCGGACGATTACTATGAGCCGCAAGCCTTGCGAAGAGCGGGCGAATTCCTTCACGGTCACCCTCGTGTGGGACTCGCGTACGGGGACTGCAGAACGGTGAACCGGGCTGATGGCACGTGCTCTACGTGGAGGGCGCAACCTGTCGATACGACTTTGATCGTTCTCGGCAAGACGGGCATTCCACAGCCCACAGCATTCTGGAGGCGCGAGGTGGCCGATGCGGTTGGGCCTCTTGATGAGAGCCTGAACTATGTCATGGACCTAGATTACTGGATCAGGATTAGCCAGCGGTTCTCGCTTGGCTGTATCGGGCAGACGATCGCCAACTTCTCGATGCATGAGAGCTCCAAAACCGTGGCGCACGCTCCTAGCTTCTTCGACGAGCGACTTGGGGTGCTCGATAGGCTCTTCGCTCAGGACTCCCTCGCCGATGATGTATTGAACTGTCGGCACAAGGCTTACAGCAACGTATACCATGGCCTTGGCGAGCAGTACCTCATCGCTGGAGAAAAGGCCAAAGCCCGCAGTTGCTTTTGGAGGGGAATCAAGACATCACCCTGGCGAATAGCGACTGTGGTCGGTCTTGGGTACTTGCTGGATGCTTCGACAGGCAGCCGATTGGGGCCCTGGCTTATGCGTGCCTGTGCCAAGGCTTTCTCGACTTTCCGAGCCCACCTTCCTGCCAGGGGCGCGCATGCCGAGAGTTAGCATCATCATCCCCGTCTATAACCAGCACGAGTATCTGGCCCAGGCCATAGAGAGCGTCAAGGCTCAGTCGTGGTCAGACTGGGAATTGGTCGTCGTGGACGATGGTTCGCGGTGCGGGCAGACTGAGATCGCTCGCGTATGTGAAGACCAACATACAAGGCTAATCGTGTGCGAGACGAACCGAGGGTCGTCTGCAGCAAGGAACATAGGCCTCTCGGCCACCGACTCTGATTATGTAGTATTCCTGGACGCGGATGATGTTATCCTGCCGATAAAGCTTGCAGCACAAGTGCCCTTCATGGATAGCCAGCCTGAAGTTGGTCTCGTATACTCAGATTCGCTGGTATGGTATGACTCCACCGGGCAAGTAGTCCCTTACACATCAGCTCGCGCTGCACAATTCGTGGCTCAACGACGATTCCGCGATGCCATACTGGTGGACTCGATCTTCCCTTGCCACGCGGCCTTGGTTCGACGAAGTGCTGTAGCTGAGGTTGGGCCTTTCGATGAGGATCTAGCTGCTCGCGAGGACTTTGATCTGTGGCTGCGGATCGCGGCATGTCATGGTATCGAGTACTTGTCAGTAGGATATGTGGCAAAGTACAGGCAGCATGGGCGCAACAAGACGCGCAATATCCGCCTAATGCTTGATAGCTCTCTGCAGTGGTATCGCAAGGTATTTGCCTCGGACTACTACATGGAATGCGCGCCAGATGCCAGGGCGAAATTCCTTAGGATCTGTGGTACGGACTTTTGCCTTGCCGGCGACATGGAGACCGGCCGGCGATGTTTTCGGGAGGCCATTACCCTTAGCCCTCGCAGCATTGCACCGCGCGTTCATTGGGGCCTTACGCTGCCCGGCCACCGCGTATACGCCACGACAATCAGGGTAATTAGGCATTTCAACGTGTGGACTGATTCTATGAGAACCGGTATTCGATCCATAAGGCGCTAGCATCCACGCCAGTGTACTTCCGGCAGATCGGCTTGAACCTTGGGGGATGCGAATCATCAAGAAGGGCCTGACTCTTGGCTGATCACGCTACGCATGTGGGGGTGGTGCTACTCAACTGGAACTCCGCCGACCTTACGACGGACTGTCTGCGTTCCCTCCTCACTGGAAAGGTGATTCCCGGAGATACTGTCGTCGTCGACAACGGCTCGAGCGATGGTTCTGTGGCGCGCATTCGTAGTGAGTACCCATCGGTGACGGTGCTACAGAATGACCAGAACCGGGGTTTTGCCGAGGCGAACAACATCGGTATCCGCTACCTGCTCTCCAAGGGTGTGAACTGGATCTGGGTGCTCAATAACGATACGATCGTAGACTCAGCCTGCCTGGAGCATCTGCTTGAGGAGGCTGACGACCAGCAGCGCCCGATGATCCTCGGCGCGCGGATTCACTACTACGACCATCCAGAGGTAATCTGGTACGCAGGAGGAGCGATTGCCGCGGCGACTCTCCAGGCTCGACATATCACGGATGCCCGGTTAGGCATAGAGCGCACAGTGCCGGTGGAGTTTGTCACTGGATGCAGCATGTTCGGTAACAGGGCAGCCTTTGAGAGGTTCCTGTTCGACCCACGCTACTTTGCCTACTGCGAGGACGTCGAGTTGTGCTTGCGGTTCCGAAAGGGGGGCGGAACACTTCTATACGTCCCACGAGCCGTCATCCGGCATCGGATCGCGGCAACCGCCAAGAAGATGAGTTCGGGTAGCCAGGCTGGGCGAGTTTCGTCGATTCAGCACTACTACCTGAGCCGCAACCAGATCCTGCTCATCCGCCAACACGCCGCCAGCCCGCTGAACTGGATGGTAGCGATGGCTGTCCACCTTGGCCGTGTGCTCTCGTTCTCGGCGGGCCATCTGCTGTTTGGCCGAAGGGCCAAGGCCCTCAGCGTATGGCGTGGCATCCGCGATGGGTTTTCGATCCGCCTATGAGTGTCTCAGAACAGGAGTCTGCGAAGCCTACACAGTTTGGTCGGGAGGAACCTCGGAGCGTGGAGAGGGCCGAATCGCCAGCGCAGGTGAGTTCTCTCGAGCGAATCAGCGTGACCAGGCGACATACCATAGTGTCTATGGCCATAGTAGCGGCAACCCTTGTGTCCGCGGCATGCGTCGGCATCGCCGCCAGCAACTCGATGACTATCGCGTATGGCATGCTCGTTCTTTTCGTCGCCTGTGTAATTTGGTTCCTATTCTTTAGGCAGCCTGTTCATGTTCTGCTTGGCTTCGTGGCGCTTTTGCCGGTCCACTCGCTCCTCCTGACAATCCTGATCGTGCAACTGGGTGCCCCGATTCTCATTGCGAAGGCCGTGGCCTCCTGGAAAGAGGCCCTCCTGCTGGGTACCTTTATCATCATCATATCCTATGTGATGCTCCAGCATGCGCCCGTTCGTCTTGTCTTTTGCGATTGGATGGCGATCGCTTGGTTTGCGTTGGTTCTGATTTACTTTGCCTTTCACGATGTGCTGTTTGGCTGGGATTCTAGCCTGACGGTGAGGTTTTACGGAGCGAGAGATTGGCTGCTGTACCTTCTTCCCTACTTCATCGGGCGGTTCGCGCTCGTATCGAGTAAGGGCCTTCGAACGGTGCTTGTGGCCATTCTACTTGTCGGGGCCGTCACGAGCGCAATTGCCATCGTCGAGTATGTATTCATACCCGTCAGTTGGCACGTCGCTCTCGGTGTACCCGAGTACTTTGCCGATTTTCTGAACGTTGAGTATCCTGCCTACCTGTACGGCCTGCCGCATAATTACTGGGGGCGGATGGGAAGTCTGCTGGTGCGCCGAGCCGTATCGGTCTATTTGAGTTCCCAGGGTTTTGCCCTCCCATTTCTCCTGATCATGCCCGTGGCGCTCTGGGCCCATCTCACCCAGTTCATCAAACGCCATCGTGCCATCCTGGCTCTGTGCTGCATGGGCTTGCTGCTAACAATCACCAGGATGACCATCATCGTCTGCATGATCCAGACGATCCTGGTGCTTGCCTTCCTCGGCAGGAAGAGGCTGGCCCTCCAAATTGCGATCCTGGGCGCCGTTCTGCTTATCATCACCATGCTCGTGAGCGCCCCACTCCGCGAATTCGTTTGGCAGACCTTGACATTGAGCGATACGTCGAGCAGCGCGCGTCCGGGTCAGTGGGTGGCTGGTATCCAAGCGCTTGTGAACCATCCCTTGGGCTCGGGCCTGGGGAGTACGGGAGAGATAAGCGCCAGGCTCGGGACGACGGGCGAAGGTGGAGCCGGAACCGAATCCGGCTACTTTAAGCTGACGGGGGCCTTGGGGCTGCCCGGGGTGGTGCTGTTCGCGGCGTGGTTCTATGGGATCCTAGCCTACTCATACGCCGGGTATCGGCGTCTTGGGGGCATCTGGCGCGGGCTTGCACTCGTGACCTTTGTGTCAGCAATCGGCTTCTTGCTGAACAACTTGACGGCCCCTCCAGACCAGTCCACCTTCGTCATCTACCTGTTCGGCTGGCTGGCCGGCATGACGGTGCAACACGTGATGAGCCGCCCTCCTGTGAGGCCGGGTGCGCCAGTGCAGGGTGAATGTGGTCCCGCAACTCGGGCCCCGGTGCCATCATGAGCTGGTACGCGCCTGGGCAAGACACCGCAAGCCTGCGTCGCGACAGAGGGATATGCTCCCTTAGCCCAATCGCGACACTGCTCGTGGCAGCTCTCATCGTCATGGACCGGGGAGCTATTCGCGAGAGTCTCTTTGCCAACATTGGTCTGGTATTGAGAAATCGAGCCTTTCTCCAGATGGACGCCACCGCTCAGGAGCGCAACGCAACCGCTGGCCTGGCGATCCGGTGGCTCGCGCGCTCGGAGAGGTTCGCTGAGGCTGAGACTACCTTTGGATTCCCGATCGGGGCATCCAACACACTTGACATCCCACTTCCCGCTTGGGAAGAACTCTCAGACGACGGGGAGTTCCGAGTACGTATTCGAGGGATCCTCACAGGACAACCCGCCGCGGTGCGCATTGCGAACCTACCCTCCAGTCCGGGAAGCACCTGTTGGACGATATTGACCTACACTGGAGATTCCACGCGGATAGCACAAGGGAGTCTCATCGGATTCGTGCTCGCGACGATGGAGCAAGAACGAGCCGTCCTCATACCCGTGAGAATCGGCGTGAACACGGCGGAGTGGGCCTACGACTTCCCTGATATCCCACCGCGCCACAACAAGCCGGCGGAGAACGAGCCGCTCGACCAAGGTGGCCTGAGCTATCCGTTACGTCTCCGGATAGAGCAGGGCGACTATGTCGAAAAGTTGAGCTTTGTGCTACTCCATCCGTACCATTGGGAGATCAGCCCCGGACACGTGATCCGCAGTAGCTGGAATATCCTCGAAGTGCGGGCGGCTCGTCCCGACTCGACTGGCCGGTGCCCATGATTCCCGTGACATGCACCAGAGAAGGGCTGCTATGCGGGTAGCCATCGACCTGAGTATCGCCAGGATCAACCAAGCGGGCACCGCGGTCTATGCGACTCGGCTTCTGGAAGCGCTGCACAAGCTCCATAGCGGCGATGTCTTTGAAGTCTTTGCGGTGAATCAGCATCGCGACATGGGCGCGCCGCGAAAGCTTAGAACACGGCTGGATACGCTGTACCGTGATATCATCTGGACGCATGGCATGCTGCCTTGGCGGGTCTCGCGCGCGAACGTCGACCTACTGCACATGCCGGCGAACGTAGCTCCTATGCGAGCGCCGGTTCCTACGGTTGTTACCGTACACGATACAACGGTGTTATCCATGCCCGAGCGCTTCACGACCTGGCACCGCCATTACTCCCGCCTTGTGATGCCCCTATCCGTGCGCAGCGCCGCCCGTGTGATCACCAATTCAGAGGCCACCAAGCGAGACGTCGTGCGAGTTTTCGGTGTGTCAGAGGATAAGGTAACTGTCACCCATCTTGGCGTGGCCGAGGCCTTCAGACGATTCTCCACATGTGAGATCGAGGATGCACGCGCCAGGCTAGGGTTGGATGATTTTGTCTTGAGCGTGTGCACTCTGGAACCGCGCAAAAACATAGTCGGCCTGCTCAGCGCATACGCGCTCCTCCGAGAACGGGGTGCTCGCATCCCCCTTGTCCACGCAGGGGCACTCGGTTGGATGTACGGCGAGGTGATGGAGACTTGCCGAAAACTCGGCATTGGTGACTATGTGAGGTTCTTGGGTCCCGTTAGCCTCGATGACCTAGTTGCGCTCTACAACCTCGCCAGTTTGTTCGTCTACCCCTCCTTCTACGAGGGTTTCGGCCTGCCGGTGCTTGAAGCCATGTCTTGCGGATGTCCGGTGATTACCTCGGGCACCTCGTCTCTGCCCGAAGTTGCGGGAGAGGCGGCGATACTCGTCGATCCGCACGACGTGAACCAGCTTGCCAATGCGATGCAAGAGGCTCTTGAGGATAGCGCCCTAGCGCAAGACATGCGCGAGCGTGGATTGAAGCGCGCCAGACTCTTTACATGGGAGCGATGCGCCCAAGAGACAATGGCAGCGTACGAGCGTGTCGTCGTAGGATAAAGGGTAGCATCGCGCGTTCTGTGCATCGCAGGTCTGGGAGCCAACGCGTCCTCAGCAAACGGGAGACGGATGTGAGCAAGAGACTCTTCTTGGGGATCAACGGCCCGAATCTTCTGTATGATAGTGCATCGATCGCCATCGCACTTCTTCTGGCCCGTTGGATGCGTTTGGCAATCCCCTATGGCATCAGGATCGACTCAACCGCGAGTGCAGCATGGTTTCACCCGGCTCTCCTTGTCCTTGTTCCTTCCATCTGGGCTGCACTCCTGGTGCTTGTCCATGCCCTCGGACGACCGTGGGTCTCAGAGCTAACCGAGACCCGTGTCAGGCCTATCTTGGCAGCGTCGGTGACGGGCATCTCGTTGTTCGCGGTACGGGTCATGTTATTGCCTGACCTATCACGCCTGCTCATTGTCTATTCTGTAGGAGTGACGTTCGCCTTCACCTTCGCCGCTTGGCGACTCGCAGCTCACCGCTATTACCTGCGAAGCCAAACCAACCAACTACAGGGCCCCATCGCCGTGCTCCTGCCCAGTCACTGGTACCGCATCTCCACCAATGTCGATAGACTCATACCATGGATCGTCTTGGCTATCGCTGCTGTACTACGACTCCATCATCTAGGCCGCGACAGCCTCTGGCTTGACGAGATCGACACGGTCACCTTGGTCAGCCTTCCATTTCGTGAGATGCTCGCCGGGCTGCAGTATCATGTGTCCCCTCCTCTTGACTACATCATACTGTACAGCGTGACCAGATTGGGTAGTGGGGATGGGCTTGTTAGGCTCCCAGCCGCACTTTGGGGGACGCTTGCGGTCTACTTCATCTACCGCGCAGGAAGGCTTCTTGGAGGTCGGCTGGTAGGGCTGTCGAGCAGTCTCCTGCTAACCTTCTCGCTATCAGCCATTGCCTATTCCCAGGAAGCACGCATGTACTCGCTGTTCCTGGCCCTCACAAGCCTTCTGATCTGGTGCGCTTCAGCCATTCTCGAATGCCCCGAGTCCTTGAAGCGATGGGCCGCCGCAACCATAGTTGGCACCATGCTCATATACACGCACTACTATGGTGCGCTCGTGTTGCTGGGACTTGGACTACTTTGGCTCGGTGTCTGCGCTACTCACAGAGGACCTGGCCTCATCACACGTGGAGCCGCATCCTTCACGGTCATCGGAGTCGCTTTCGCGCCCTGGATTCCATCGCTCGTGGAACAAGCCACGCGTCGCGCTGGTGTGCTTAGCTATTCATTGGAGCGAAACGCCTACTGGAACACCGTGTTGGCGCTCGGTACCGGGGGAACTGCACAGACGCACCAACTGGCCTACCTGGGAGTCTTCCTTCTTGGCATTGTCGTGTGTGCGCGTAAGCGTCCTGTAGCAGCGGGGCTGATGATTGCCGTAACGGCGGTTCCGCTACTGATAGCGTATACTGTTCCACAGCTCGCCGAGACTATCACCCCTCGCAATCTGCTTTTCTTCGTCCCTGGATACCTTCTAGTGATCGCCATTGGATTATCAGGGTTGTCGCGCGGCATTCTGCTGCTCATCCGGAGACGATCAGTCGCTTCAGAGCGGCCGATGTACCTCTCCTCGTGGCTTCCGATTGTGTCGTTGACGGCCTTAGCACTCGTTCCTTCGTTCGGGCTGCTACGTGAACACCTCCTTTTGGGACGCTGGTGGATGAAGGACTCACGTTCAGGTTGGCGCCAGACAGCTGAGCTGCTACAGCAGCAGATGGCGCCTGGTGATCTCGTCCTCTCGGCCAACCGCTACGATCGCTTCCTTCTGTCGTATTACCTTGATCCCGTGGCAATAGATGGTAGACAGCTGGATCCGTTTGTGCAGGACGAGTCCTCTGTGCATTCTGGATCAAGTCGCTATGTTCCCTTCTTGACACTGGAAGCTAGACCGCAGGAGATGAGAAGGGCAGTCGCGTCAGCCCCGAGCACATGGCTCGTGGGGACAGATCCAAAGGCTCTGGCAAGCCTCTCTCGAGCGGGTATCAGGTGGGACCACCACACTGTAGTCACGACGACTGAGAGCATTCCCCTTGTACGACTGGGTGCTGCAACGCTTGCCGAATACCCGAGTGTCTCCGCCTCGGATTCGGATGCTTTTGACGACGGTTGGTCAGACGACGTGTACTTGGTCGACACCAAGCCAGTAAGGTGGATGTCGTCACCTGCAGCATCTTTGCGGCTTCCCACTTGGGATGATGAGGCAAGGCTACTCCATATCGACATGTACGTCCCTTCTCACCGTGGCGATGCCACAGTGCACATCTTTGCGAATGGCATGGAATGCCAAGCAGTGAACGCTACCCCGGGATGGCAGACCCTGGAAATCGCCCTTCCGACAGGAGTGGCTCTTGACGAAGGTGACGTGAGAGTCGACCTTCAGATCGCCGGATTGGAGCCAGTTGTCGCATCATCAAGTATTGGCACTACCGGTGTCCTCTCGCCGGTCCCGATTGTGGCTGAGAGTTCCGGAAGTGAAGGCAGGAGCTTTGCAGCCATCTACGTCGACGATTCGACGTACTCCTGGTACCGTGCGGGTAAGGGATACGCCAGGGGGTACAACATGGTGGCTCTCGATCCTTCGACTGGCCAACTCCTTGGTTGGGAAGCATTCGATACCTGTATTGATCCCGGGGAATCAGATCGTATGTTGGCCTGGGTTGAGGGCTTGCCAGATGGTGCCATCGTCGCTGGAGCCATCAAGGATGATGGCTCTTCGAACCTCACAGATTCTGGAGTCAAAGCCCTGCATCTCTTGGGTTGCCAGGTCGACGTACGCTGCTGCTTCCGATCTGCGCATGCATTTGCTGCAGTGAAGGGGGCACTTCCGGGCACCGCCCTGGAGGTAGGTCCGGCTCTCAGCGCCGTTGCAGTCGTAGGATCTGACCCCCGCGATTATTCCGTGGCCGTGGGGCAGGTTATATTGCGGAAAGAGCGCTGATGAACATCCTCTACACCCTCACCGCTTATCCTCCGTCGATAGGAGGAGCCCAGCTACATGCGCACTTTCTTGCCCAAGAACTTGCTCTGCGTCACGATGTACAGATAGCTAGCCAGTGGGACAGCAACCGCACCGATTGGCTCGTCGGTTCTACTCTGCGAGCTCCCCGCAGGGCACGCGACTATATGATCGACGGGATCAGTGTCCATCGTATTGGACTCTCAATGCTGGAGAAGGCAAGACTCGCTCCTTGGGTCCTGGTGTACTACCCTTTGATGCGAATAGCCCTACCTCAGCTATCTGCTTGTCTTGAGCGTCATCTACAGGGCTTCGCCGCCCGAGCGGACGTTATACATAACGTGCGCATAGGTCGCGAGGCATTGAGCTATTCGTCTCTAGGAGTTGCCAGAAAGTGCGATGTCCCATTCGTGTTAACCCCGCTGCACCATCCCCGCTGGACTGGCTGGCGCTATAGGATGTTCCTTGAGCTATACACAAGAGCAGACTTGGTGCTGGCCCTAACCAACGCGGAGAAGGCAGTGCTAACAAGCCTGGGGGTGCCCGACGAGCGCATCACCGTTACTGGGATTGGGCCAGTCCTCGCAGAGAATGCGGACTCGGCCTCATTCCTGTGCAGACATGGTATCGATGGGCCGATGGTACTCTTTCTTGGCCAGCACTATACATATAAAGGCTATCGCCAAGTTCTGGAAGCGGCGACGAGCGTATGGAAGCATGTGCCGGAGACTCACTTCGTCTTCGCTGGACCGCCGGTGGGGCGCTCTGAGGAGTGCTTCAAGGCCATAGAGGACCGACGAGTCCATCGCCTGGGCAAGGTGAGTCTGCAGGAAAAGACTGACGCACTTGCTGCCTGTGCGCTCCTCTGTGTCCCCTCAATGCAGGAGAGCTTTGGAGGAGTGTACACGGAAGCATGGAACCTCTCGAAGCCGGTTATTGCTTGTGACATACCCGCCGTATCAGAAGTCGTCAATGATGATATCAATGGCTACCTTGTCCGACAGGACCGTGACGAGATTGCAGACAGGATAGTCTACCTGCTAGGCAATCCTCAGAGGGCGCAGGCGATGGGCAAAGCAGGTCGATGCAAGGTCGAAGAGCGCTACACATGGCAGCGTCTCGGGAGACTGACTGAGGAGGCGTATGCCAGAGTGGTCAGATCAAGAGCTTCAGTATGACCGCGCACACTCACCAAGAACACGTTCGTGCGACTTTCCTACTATCGTTCTCCCCGATAGTAGATCATTGCATGTTGCGCCACTCGGTTTTTCATCCGTATCTTCTGCTCTCGTGCGCATAGCCATCACAGATAGCGTATACCAAGGCAACGAGCGTGAACCACCATGTTACCGACAGGCGGGATTCAGAACCTATGGTCGACATTCCTCGTACCAACATCCTCAGCGTCGGCATCAGCGCCATCACCATGCGACGCGCACTGGACACCATCCACACCTGGATCGCGCAGCGCACCCCCCGCTACGTCTGCATCTTTACCGTCCACAGCGTTATGGAGTGCCAACGCAACGAGCGGCTGCGCGCCATCGCCAACCGGAGTGGCATGACGACGCCTGACGGCATGCCCCTGGTCTGGCTCAGCCGGCTCCGCGGCCATCGCGATGTAAGCCGCGTCTACGGTCCCGACCTCATGCTGGCGCTCTGCGAGGAATCGATAGAGAAGGGCTATCGCCACTTTTTCTACGGCGGAGCTGAGGGTGTAGCGGACGAACTCGCCGCCCGCCTCACCGAGCGCTACCCGGGCTTGCAGGTGGCGGGCACCTATTCCCCTCCCTTCCGCTCCCTGACGGAGGATGAGGATCGACAGGTTGTTGACCTGATCAACCGCTCTGGCGCCGACATTGTCTGGGTCGGGCTGGGCACGCCCAAGCAAGATTTCTGGGTGGCCGATCACGTCGGCCGACTCGAGGCGCCCGTCCTCCTGGCCGTCGGTGCCGCTTTCGACTTTCACTCGGGCCGCAAGAGGCAAGCCCCTCGGTGGATGCAACGGGCCGGCCTGGAGTGGCTCTTCCGCCTGTTGACGGAGCCACGGCGTCTGTGGTATCGTTACCTCGTGCTCAATCCGCTCTTTATCGCTTTGGTGACACTGCAACTGCTTGGCTTGAGGCGCTACACACTGGACTAGATCGCGCACCCATCGCCCCCCCAAGGCCCATCACACACATGTTCAAACGCTTCAGCCTCAACTACGCACTCCTGTCCATGGCGCTCGACGCGGTGCTCACCGTCGCGGCGCTGGCGGCCTCGCATTTCTACCGCACTACCTGGCTCGGCCTCGTCTGGCCCACCGACTGGCTCCCGGGCCGCGCCCAGGCGCAGGCGATCCCCATGATCCTCTGGCCGGTGATCGTCCTCCTCTGGCAGGGGGTCTTTGCCGTCACCTCCGTCTATGACCCGCGGCGCAACTATCGCGCCGTCGACGAGTTCCAGACCGTCGCCTTTGCCGAGGCGCTCGCCTGCCTCGCCCTCGCCGGCCTTCTCTACCTCTCCGAACGCGACGTGGCGCGCTGGTTGTTCGTCTTCTACGTCGTCCTGAACGTCGTGTGCATGTTCGGCTGGCGCGTCGTCGCCCGCATCGCCTTCAAGCTGCTCCACGGCCGCGCCACGCCCCAGCGGGTGCTCATCGTCGGCGCCGGCGAGGTGGGGCAGCGCGTCGCCGAGACCATCGCCGCCCACGGGTGGACCGGCCTCACCCTCGTGGGCTACCTGGACGACGACCCCGCCAAGCACAACAACGGGTTGCCCGTGATCGGCACCATCGAGGACGCACCGCGCCTCGTCGCCGAACACGCCATCGACGAGGTGGTCATCGCCCTGCCCCAGCGCGCCTGGGCCCGGCTGAACCAGCTCGTCGTCGCCCTACACGCCCTGCCCGTGCACCTGCGCATCGTGCCCGACTATTTCGCCCTCACGCTGCACCGCGCCGAGGCGGAGGATTTCGCCGGCATCCCCATGATCGACCTGCGCGCGCCGGCGCTCAACCCCTACCAGCGCCTCGTCAAGCGCGTGTTCGATCTGGTGGTCGGCGGCGCGCTCACCCTCGTGGCCCTGCCCATCATGGGCGTGCTGGCCATCGCCATCAAGCTCGATTCGCCCGGCCCCGTGTTCTACCGCGCGCCCCGCGTGGGCGAGAACAACCGCACCTTCAACATGCTCAAGCTGCGCTCCATGGTGGCCGACGCCGAGGCCCGCCGCGGGGAGGTGATGCGCACCGCCGAGGATGGCAGCGTCACCTTCAAGCGGCCCGACGACCCTCGCATCACCCACGTGGGGCGCTTCATCCGGCGCACGAGCCTCGACGAGCTGCCCCAGCTCTTGAACGTGCTCAGGGGCGACATGAGCCTGGTCGGGCCTCGCCCGGAACTCCCCTGGCTGGTTGAGCTGTACGAGCCCTGGCAGCGCAAGCGCTTTGCCGTCCCCCAGGGGATGACCGGCTGGTGGCAGGTGAACGGCCGCAGCGACAAGGAGATGCACCGCCACACCGACGAGGACCTCTACTACGTCCAGCACTATTCCCTGTGGCTCGACCTGATGATCCTCGCCCGCACGGTATTCGTCGTCCTCAAGGGGCGGGGGGCGTATTAACCACAAAGACACGAAGAAGGACGGTTGTGGGTTATGGGTTGTGCGTTGCGGCTTGGTTGCAGGTGCCAGGTTGCAGGTTACAGGCACATGTGAGTCGTCGCGCCAAGGCCTGTAACCTGCAACCTGGCACCTGTCACTCGCGATCACACAACCAACAACCCACAACCCGGAACTCGCAACCCACAACCCTCTCTCCCGCAACTCGCCCCCCGCCCCCAACCGTGGTACACTCCCACCCCAGACGCCACCGACAGCCGACCGCTGACAGCCGTAAGCCAACGGCAAACAGCCAACCACCAATACACAACAACTGATAACTAAAGACTGAACACCGATATGATCCTTCCCGGCCACATCGCCACGCCGGTGCTGTGCCACCGCTATGCCGGCGCCAACCTGCCCGTCGCTATGGTGGCGAGCCTCCTGCCCGACGTGGTGGACAAGGTGCTCCACTACGGCGCCGGCCTCTCGTCCAGTTCCCGCCTCCCGATGCACACCCTGTGGGGTTGGCTCGGCACGACGCTGCTGGTCGTGCTCATTGGCGCGGTGCTCTCCCGCGCCGTTGCGTGGGGCTATGCCTGGTTCCTCAGCTACGGCGTCCACCTCCTGTGCGACTCGGGCCTCGTGGGCGATGACTTGCCGTTCCTCCACCCGCTGGTGGCGTACGACCTGGAGAGCCCGCCCTTTCCGCTGGCCTACCTCTTCGACCCCGCCACCTGGCCGTGGCCCAAGCTCATCGCCGAGGTCGTCGTCGTCGTATGGGCGGCGTGGGTGGTCTGGTATCGCTTGGCGCATGAGCGCCGGCAGCATATGGCCATCATGCAAGATACATCCGTGGAGATGTAGAGACCGCAGGTGGTCTTGTGTCCGCGTACAGCGGGGCTCGGGAGTGGTCTAGTCGCCGGAACTTGAGGGATCAGGCTTCTCGGAGCAATGACGCAGAGCGTAGCGGTAAAGGGCAGCGCCAACTGCCATGACCAGCCACATCACGAACGCGCCCTTGTTCCCCCACGACGCGGCATCGATCAGGCCGTGGACGAGCATGGCTGACAGCGAGGACAGACAGGTCACCGAGAGTAGCGCCGGCAGCCTCTGCTGCGAATGCAGGCAGAGTCGGCGAGCCACGATCGTCTGGTAGACGACCAGCCCCAGCAGCGCCAGGAAGGCCACCAATCCCGGCATCCCCAGGTCAGCGGCCACCTGCAAGAAGAGGTTGTGTGCGTGGGGTGCGCTCTCGCTATCGATGGCATACAGCAGCATGCCCACCGGCCCAAAGCAGCCGAACCCAACGCCCGTGAAGGCGAAATCGCCCACCATCTGCTGCGCAACAGACCACACCCCCACTCGCCAGGCCAGACCGTAGGCAGGATCACTGCTCAACACCTCGTCGGCGACCTTGCCCCAACCGATAAGGAGCACGGCCAAGGCGGTCATGCCGGCGCCCGCCGTCAAGGAAACGGGCAGCAGTCTAGGCAAGACGAGCAGGTTGATGACCAGCAGACCAGCGGCCATCCCCATGTAGGCGCCCCGCGACTGTGAGAGCACCAGGACCGCCAGTATCAGGACTGACGCGAGCCCCGCTATGATGCGGAGCAGCGCCGTCTTGCCCCGGCCCAGGAAACGACCCGATCCCGCAAAGGTCAGTGCAAAGGGCGACAGAAGCGCCAGGGCTGCGCCCACCACGTTGGGGTGGAACGTGTCTGGCAGGCGACTCAGCAGCGGCTGCCAGTGCGATTGCAGTCCGACCAGTACCTGCCCCAGCATGGGCGACACGACGCCGGGCTTGGCGATCATGCCCAACAATCCCACCAGCGCGATGCCCGCGCCCATGACCGTCAGTCCCACCCAAGCCCACAAGAATTGGCCTTCCGTCCAGTCCCAGCGGCTCAGGCCCCAGTAGAGCGTCAGCCCCGCGATGAGTGGTATGATGGCCCAGATCGAGTCCGACGGGAGTGCCGAAACGAGTAGACTCACGCCGGCCATCGCCGCGATGACAAAGAAGGGCACATCGGCAGGCCCTGGCCGAAGCACGAACCACCGGTTGGTGCGACTCTGCAGCTTGGGCGCCGGGCCCGACTCGGTCGTATGCTCCCCGGGTACATCTGGCCCGTCATCACGAAGGTCCAACGCTTCCCGTAGCCGAAGGGGCGCCCTGCATGTCGCCAGCAGCACGTACGCGCACAGCAGCAGCCCCCCGATGCTCGACAGACGCCTGAGGATCGTGTCCGCAGAGAGGGCCAGGCTCAGAAAGATGAGCGCAAGGCCGACATAGAGTGGCGCGCCGTGCGCTGGCGCATCGAGCAGGTCGCGCATGCGCCGGCGCACGGGCGTGACCGTCATCGAGACGTAGCGGGCGTGGCTGAGCACGGCCAGCGCCAGGGCAGCCCCCAAGACCCAGGGGGCATTGATCAGCAGGCCGCGCCAGTCGATGGAAGGTTGTTCGTACCCCATGAGCCCTCGTTGTTCCCGAATGAGCGACGCCCTCCCGAGCCCGGCGACCGCCGACGCCCGGGCGCGGTATTCCCGCTATCGATCGCTCTCCAGCATGGCTGTGACCGTCTGGTCCAGCGGCAGATCCAGGCGTAGCGCGTTCATGTCCGCCAGCACATCGCTGCCCGACCGCCGGGGAGTCACCATCACTGCCCCGGGCACGGCGTCGCCGCGGAACTGAACCTCGACGGGGGTCGGCGGGATGCCGGCCTGGCGCTGCAGGTAGAGAGAGTACTTGCCCGCGTGGACCACGCTTGGAGGTAGTTGGTAGTCGAGCCGGATCGTCGCCGCATCGCCGGGGCGCAGAGCGATGGATATCGCAAAGGTTGTCCGGTTCAACTCCTGGAACTCCGTACAAGGCGTATCGCCGCCCTCGCAAGAGGTGAGGGTCGCCCCAGGCGGGGCATACACCCGGATATAGGCCCAGTAGCACCCTCCCCGCAGTCCCTCGTACGTCGAGGCGAGGCTGTCTCTGAACTTGTCGCAATGCTCGGTGTCCCCCTCACCGTTGTGCCGGTAGTACAGCTCCAGCGATGCTGAGGGGTTCGCGACGTCGTCGAGCGTAACGGTGTAGGTCATGTCCCGGGCAATCTCGGTGGAGACCTTGTTGTACCCCGTGTTGCACTCAACGACGTTCAGATAGTCCTGCCCTGCCTCGACCATGGCGCCATTCCAGCCCTGCGCCCGCAGATGGGCCGCCAAGTCAGCATCGAAGACATGGACCTGGATTCCACGCGCTAGAAGCAACTCGTGCAACGTCTCGCTGAGGCTGAGCCAGGGAATGCTTTGCGGGTCGGAGATCACAACACGCTGCGCAGCGGCCATCATGTCCCCGATCACGCTCTTACGCTGACGCCACCACTCCCACAGCAACGCATCGGTGCCCGCGGTAGCCCAGTCGTGGGTCAGCACCGGGAAGTGAAGGCTCACTGATTCCCGGGTACCGTCGGCGCTTAGGAACGTGACGCGGAGGCAGTAGTCGCCCCCCTTGTTGTCGACTGCCTCGGCTCGGCTTTCGGCGGCAACGCGGAACGCATCGCCCGCACGTCCTCCTCGCGCGATCCGCTGCAACACCGACTTTCCACGTCCCTTTGCGCCCCGCACAGCGTATGAGCGACTGCCCGAATGGGCGTGCTCGGTCGTGACGCCATCATCCGCGTCGATTCCCGTGTCCGTCCAGTGCCGTGGCCCGGTTGAGTCCAACTCCTCAAACGACGGATTGAGCGCGAGGTTATCCCCTGCGCCCGGCAGGCCCTCCAATCGCACGCTATCGAACCACGCCACACCCGGCCTGTCATCCAGCACCAGCTCCACCTCGATCGCCTCGAAATCCTGCGTCGCCGTCACCACCACGCCCGGGGTGATCAGCGCGTCCTCGGGGAGGCTCCAGCTCTGGCGGAACGTCTCCATCACCTGGCCGGGCTCCACCGTCGCGCCACCGGGGAGCGTGAGGGGCGTCAGCACCTCGAGGAGGCGGATAGCAGCCGCCATGTCTACGGCGATAACGCCGTGGACCTCGGTGCCCTGGTTCAACTCGTATAGCGCGGCCACGTCGCGGGCCGAGGTGGGGAAGTCGGGCGACCAGTTGCCGTCGCGCGTCGTCCACAGGTCGATCCCCATGTGCTCGCGCAGCGCCTCCGGCGGGTCGGGGTGGGCCTTGGTCCAGTCCTCCACCGCATAGCTGTCCTGCATCGGGCCCAAAGCCGGCATGCCGTCCACAAAGCTGAGCGTCCCGATGCTGCTGATGAACCCGCCCGTCGCCCGCAGCTCGTCGTTGTTCTGCGCCAGGAGGAGGTAGGTGCGCGTCCCCTCGGCTGGCGCCACCGACGGCAGCAGGGGCAGCGCCTCGAGACCCGCGGTCGCCAGCGGGAGGATCCCCTGGACCCTCGCCAGGGGCTCGCCCAGGGGGGGCAGTAGCCGTTTGGCATCGATGCCGGCGATGAGGTCCGCGGCGCGGCGGGCCTGCTCCACGGCGGCGTCGAGTTCCGCGCGATGCGCGGCGATGCCACGGATCACCGCCGGCGCCACCTCCTGCAGCCCCCGGTCATCGGCCATGCCTTGGGCAAGGGGCTCCCCCGCCGCCTCCCACGCCGCGATGCCGACGTCCAGGTAGAGTGCGCCCGCCGCCACGAGGTCGGGTCCGGCGCGCACCGTCGGCCCCACCCACGGCACCCACCCGAGGCCCCGCGCAGCCCACAGCAGCGGCCCCAGGTCGCGCCGGAGTCGCGCCACATCGCCCCGCACCGCGCGCAGCTCGTCGCCCACGATGCCGGGGTTCGAGAGAGCGTTGTTCTTGAGCGTCGAGGCATGGGCGCGCAGCGACGTGGCGTGCCGGTATGTCTGTACGCCGGCGTAGAGAAGGTAGACCAGGATCAGTGCCAACAGCGCCAGGAGGATGCGCCATAGGTGCGGGGCTGCCAAACGGGCGGTTTTGGTCCACGTCGCAAGTCGTGTCACGGGGTCCTCGTTCACTGATGGCGTCGATGATGCGATGATCGCCAGTATAGCGTAGCCACAGGGGGCGTCAAAGAGCGTTCGCAGCGGGGACGTCGCGTCGCGGGTCTCCACTCTCTTGAGCAGCCAATGCGCGAGGCGGACAGTCGACAGCGTAGAGGTGTGCTGCTATACTCCTCTCGTGAGCACGATGGTGGGACGATCCCTCCTCCGGTGCTCAGGCGGTGCACGCAGGAACGAGCCGAACGGCGCCGTTCGACAGGAGTTGATCATGCTTACGGAGTACATACAGGAAGCGCTCAACCGTGCGCGCTATGAGATTATCGCGGATGATGAGCCCTTTTACGGTGAGGTACCCGAACTCGAGGGAGTCTGGGCTACCGCCAAAACCCTCGAGGAGTGTCGCTCGCGCCTGGCAGAGGTCATTGAGGATTGGCTGCTACTGAGCGTCGCCAAAGGGTTACCCATCCCACCGCTGGGACATGCCTCAATCCGTCTCCCCGAAGAGGCAGCAAGCTGACGTATGCCGTCGTTGTCACCTATTAGCCGCCGTGAACTATCCGCCGCCTGCGAGCGTATGGCTTCGAGGGGCCATACATCGGCGGGCGTCACGAGTTTATGATCATGGGACCCCGGCGTCTCGTCCTGCCCAACCCACACCGGGGTGACCTCAGCGTAGACCTGCTGGTGCGGCTGCTGCGCCAAGCGGGCATTGCCTCGGAAGAGTGGGCTGCTCTCGCACGCTAGAGCGAATCGCGAGCACAGGACCTCTACACAGAGGCACTCGCCAGCGTGCTATGCACGCTGGCGAGTGCCGTGTCTTGCCTATCGTTACTTGTCCCAACGCCGATCGGGCTGCCAGAAGCCCAGCTTGGGGTTGTTCCACTCCTCGGTGGACAGGAACAGCTCGCCCGGCCACCGCAGGTTCTCCTTGATCCCCTCGATGTTCAGATCCACCCCCAGGCCCGGCTTGTCCGGTACCCGGATGTAGCCATCCTTCATGAACGGATCGTCCATGCCCGTCACCAGGCTCGTCCAGAACGGCAGGTCCAGGGCGTGGTTCTCTAGCGCCACAAAGCTCGAGATCGCCGCCGCGCAGTGCACGTTCGCCATGCAGGCGATGGGCGAGCCGGCAAAGTGCAGCGCCGTGGGGATGCCATAGCGCTCGGCATAGTCGGCGATCTTTTTCGTCTCCAGCATGCCGCCCGAGGTGAGGAGATCCGGGTGGATGATGTCCACGGCGCGCTTCTCGATCATCTCGCGGAAGCCGTCCCACAGGTACAGCTCCTCGCCCGCCGCCGTGGGCACGTTGATGGCCCGGGTGACCTCGAGATGCCCGTCGATGTCCGACCAGGGCATGGGGTCCTCCATCCAGGCCAGGCCGTACGGCTCCAGCGCCTTGCCCAGGCGGATGACCTCCTTGGCCGTCATGAAGCCGTGGCCAAAGTGGTCGATGCACAACGACACGTCCCAGCCCGCCGCCTCGCGCACCGCCTTGGCCACCTCGGCCATCAGGGCGATCCCCTTGTCCGTCACGCGCTGGCCAAAGCCGGTGCCCGGCGCCGACCCGCGGCGCCCCAGGGGGTACTCGTCGACGGTGGGCTGGCCGATGAGGGCGTCCTCGCCCGCCATGAGGATGCGCGGGCCGATGTCGAACTTGATGAACGTCAGGCCCTCCTTCTTGCGGCCGATGACGCGCTCGGCGTAGGCCTCGGGGGTCTGCTCGTCCGGCGTCGGCGTGTCGGCATAGACGCGCACCTTGTCGCGGTACTTGCCCCCCAGGAACTGGTAGCACGGCACACCGTACACCTTGCCCGCCAGGTCCCACAGGGCGAGTTCGAGCCCCGAGACGCCGCCGCCCTCGCGCCCCCAGTTGCCAAAGCGCTTCATAGCGCGGAAGATCATGTCGACGTTGCAGGGGTTCTGCCCGAGGAGCATGTTCTTGAACTGCAGGGCGTTCTCCTTGTGGCCGGCGTCACGCACCTCGCCGATGCCATAGACCCCCTGGTTCGTATCGAGGCGGATGATGGGGTAGTCATAGTTCGAGGCCACCACCGCGATGCGCATGTCCGTGATCTTGAGATCAGTGGGCCGCGAGTACGTGTTGACGGCGTTCTCGACGCGCCCGATCTGTTCCTGCTCTGCCTTCTTGTCGGGAACCATTGGGTGTCCTGTCCTTTCGCTTCAGTGCTTATCTGGAACGACCGGCCGGGTGTGGCCGTCCGTTGCCACCTATTCCCACTGCGGCCCCGTCGGCGGCCGCCAGAACCCCAGCTTGGGGTTGTTCCACTCCTCCGTCGGCTCGAACAGCCCCGGCCAGCGCAGGTTCTCGCGAATCCCCTCGAGGTTCAAGTCCACCCCCAAGCCCGGTTTCTCCGGGACGGCGACGTAGCCCCCCTCCATGAGCGGCTCCGGCAGCCCCGTGACCAGGCCCTTCCAGAAGGGAAGGTCCAGGGCGTGGTTCTCTAGCGCCACGAAACTCGAGATCGCCGCGGCGCAGTGCAGGTTGGCCATAAAGGCGATGGGCGAGCCGGCAAAGTGCAGCGCCGTCGGCAGCCCAAAGCGCTCGGCATAGTCCGCGATGCGCTTGGTCTCCAGCATCCCGCCCGAGGTGAGCAGGTCGGGATGGATGATGTCCACGGCGCGCTTCTCGATCAGCTCGCGGAAACCATCCCACAGGTAGAGTTGCTCGCCCGTGTTGGTGGGCACGTTGATGGCGCGCGTCACCGCCGCCTGCCCGTCGATGTCCCACCACGGCATGATGTCCTCCATCCACGCCAGGCCCACCGGCTCGAGGGCGTGGCCCAGGCGGATGGCATCCTTGACCGTCAGGGGGCCAAAGTGATCGATGCACAGCGACACGTCCCAGCCCACCGCCTCGCGCACTGCCATGGCGATCTCGACGAACCGCGCGATCCCCGTGTCGGTGAGCTGCGTTCCGGGCGCGCCGCGCGCCGCGAAACGTCCACCGTAGCCCTGGTCGTATTCGAACCGCGTCGGGCTGCCGCCCAGGCCGTCGGGCACGCGGCCGTGGAGGACATGCATCCCCACGTCGAACTTGATGAACGTCATCCCCATCTTCTTGCGGCCCATCGCCCGCGCGGCGTACGCCTCGGGGGTCGGTTCGGCGGGCTGGGGGGTGTCGGCGTAGAGCCGCACCCTGTCGCGGTACTTGCCGCCCAGGAACTGGTAGCAGGGCACGCCGTACACCTTGCCCACCAGGTCCCACAGGGCGAGTTCGATCCCCGAGACGCCGCCACCCTCGCGCGCCGGCCCACCGAAGCGCTTGATGGTGCGGAAGATGAGGTCCACGTTGCAGGGGTTCTGCCCCAGGAGGAAGCTCTTGAACTGCAGGGCGTTCTCCTTGTGGCCGGCGTCGCGCACCTCGCCGATGCCATAGACCCCCTGGTTCGTGTCGATGCGGATGATGGGGTAGTCATAGTTCGAGGCGACGACCGCCACCCGCAGATCCGTGATCTTGAGGTCACTGGGCCGCGAGTAGGTGTTCACGGCGTTCTCGACGCGCCCGATCGCCTCGTGCTCGCCCTGCTGTGTTTCCTCAGGTGACATGATCCCCTGCTTTCCCTCTACTTGTGCCAGATAAAGTAGGGCTCCAGGCGCGCGTAGACGCGGTCGATCTCGCGCATGTCGGCGTCGTCCAGCGGCTTGGAGGCGTTGCGCATGATGGTGTTCCTAAAGACGCCGCGGCGCACCATGACCTCCTTGGAGAAGGCCATACCCATGTGCCCCTCGAGCACGATGCCAGGGAGGATGTGGTCGAAGAGGTCCTCCGCCTCAGCCGTCTGGCCCGCATCGAGCAGGTCCCACACGCGCTGCAGCACGTCGCAGAACTCGCAGGCCGGCATGTTGCCCACGGCGCCGCGGTCGCGCTCGGTGATCATCATGCGCCCGCCGCCACCGCCAAAGACGCCCTCGATGGCGGGGGAATCCTTGGCCACGAGCCGCCCGATGCTCTGGGTTCCCGGGGGCACCTCCTCCTTGACCCACGACACGTGCTCGATCTCGCTACACAGCCGCACGATCTGGTCCGGGGAGAGGGCGGCCATGCCCGCGTTCTGGATGAACACCGGGACCTCGACGGCGTCCGAGATCGCCTGAAAGTACTTGAAGATGGTGTCAAAGTCGGGCTTGTGGATGTAGGGTGGCATGGCCGAGACAGCGTCGACGCCAATCTCTTGCGCGTACTCGGCAAAGGCCCCCGCCGCGGGGATGCTCAGCGCCGTGACGTTGCCCACCACGGGCACGTCGGTGCCGCGGCACTCTTCCACGGGCACGCGCATCATCGTGCGGCGCTCATCTTCCGACAGGTACCAGAACTCGCTGACCATGACGGGCGAGATGATGCCGCCCACCTTGCTGCCGATGCAGAATTGGATCTCGGCGCGCAGCGTATCCTCGTCGATGCGATCCTGCGCATCAAAGGGCGTCATGGGGATGGCAAAGATGCCGCGCCATTTCTTCTTGGACATGGGGTCTCCTCTCGTTTGGTCACGTATCGGGAGTGACTGTGATCGATGGCGTCGCGATGTCAATCATAGGGGCTACGCCAGCGGCCCCATTCTGGCACAAAGGCGGCGATGGTGCAATCCGGCCGCCGACCGTCGCGCGGGCGCTACGCAGGCACAGACGCCGCCTCACATACTACTGTAGCGGCAAGCGCGCCAGCCGTCCAGGGGTTCAGCGCCGTCAAGTCGCCAGAAAGGTGACAGGAAGGCGGGGGCTGGGTGGCGTCCGAGGCAGGTCGTCCAACCGCTCTGGCGCTGGGCGTGTCTGACGTGGCTCATCGCTCCTCCTCATGGTGCATGCAGGCGACATGACTCGGTCATAGCGCCCCTGCCGCACCCCACTCCTCCTCGAGTATAGCGCCTGTGTGGCATGTACCATTCTGCTGCAATGAGCGCCACCGTCGAAGGGAAAGTCTGGCACCACCAGGGAGGTCAGGAGACATGGCGAGGGAGTACAGCCGCAGGGAGTTCTTGCGCAAGGCCGTCGTCGGAATGGCGGCCGGCAGCGTGCTGGCGGCTTGCCAGCCCAAGGTCGTCGAGAAGGTCGTCAAGGAGACGGTCGAGGTCGAAAAGGTCATCAAGGAGACGGTGGTGGTCGAGGGCGCGGCGCCGGCGCCCAAGGAGCCGGTGCCCATTCGCTTCCATGCCCGCATCGGAGAGCAAGAGAACAAGCTCTACGAGATGCAGATGCCCAAGTTCATGGAGGCGAACCCCCACATCACCATCGAGCTTGAGAACTTTCCGGGCGCCGAGTACATCACGAAGGTGACCACCATGCACGCGGGTGGCACCCTGGGCGATGTCTGCTGGGGCGCCATCGGCAACCCATCATCCACTTTTTCTACGGCTCGAACCTGGTGCGTCCCATCGACGATCTGGTCGCGGCCGACAGTTTCGATCTCGGCGAGTACTATGAGGGGTGCATCAAGGCGCTAACCCTCGAGGGCAAGCTCCTCGGCCTCCCCTTCAAGGCACACCCGGGCCTGGCCATCTACTACTATAACGAGAATCTCTTTGAGCAGGCGGGCGTCCCCATTCCCACACCCGAGTGGACGCACGATGATCAGGTCACGGCAACGCGTGCCATCCAAGAGATCGCAGGCGATCAGCCCATCTTTGGCGTGCTGCCGCACACCGGCTGGAAGGGCATGCTGACCCTCACCCGCTCCTTCGGCGGCGAGCTGATCAGCGAGGATGGCAACACTCTCCTGCTCAACTCGGACGAGGGGATGGCGGCCATCCAGCGCCTGTACGACTTTCATCAGACCTGGAAGGTGGCGCAGGCCCCCGAGCAGCTGATCGGCGACGCCAACCAGATGTGGGCCGCCGGCTATCTCGGCATGTACCAAGGTGGCACCTCGGTGTCGGTGCTACGCAACACCATCGGCGACAAGTTCAAGTGGATGGTGGTGAACAACCCCATCGGCCCGGCCGGCGTGGGGGGCTCGGACTAAGAAGTTGACAGCTACTCTGTAACCTCAGCCACCAAGCACCCCACCGAGGCCTTCCAGTGGGTCAAGTACCTGTGCAATCAGGACAGCGGCGTGCTACTGGGCGTCATCGGCGGCACGGTGGACGGTCGCCCCGACGTCTATGGGAGTTCCGTGCTCCTCCACGATCCGGTGCGCCCCATCTTCCGCGACATCATGGAGAGTGCGCAGGACAGTCGCGTCGTCGGCAATTGGCGACAGGACGAGTGTGAGAAGGCGATGGTGCAGCTCCTCCAGCCCCTGTGGGCAGGGCAGGAGCAGCCGACCACGGCGTTCGTTGACTCGGTGACGGCCCAGATCCAGGATATCATGGACATGCCTCGGCCGTAGTGTAGCATCAACGCCCACCCAAGGGGCGCACCGTACCACACCTCGCCCTTGACCCGGCGAGGTGTGGTATTGTCGGACCAGCGCATCGCCTCGCCGTCGCCTTACGTCACCACGAGGAGCATCCATGAGCCTGACAGCCACCACCAAGTCGCGTCGGGCACGCCAGGAGGCCCTGGAGGGCTATCTCTGGATCAGCCCCTGGCTGCTCGGCCTGCTCGTTTTCACCGCCGGCCCCATCTTGGCCTCTCTGTATCTGGGGTTCACGAGCTACAAGATCGGCGCCCCCCCCCCGAGTGGGTGGGCCTGGAGAACTATCGCTACGCCTCTGGCACCGACCGTCTCTTCTGGCCCTCCCTGGGGCGCACCGGCTACTATGCCGTGTTCAACGTCATCCTGGGGATCACCGGCTCGTTGCTCTTGGCCATCCTGCTGGACAAGGTCGTCCGGGCGCGCGCCCTCTACCGCGCTACCTACTACCTCCCCTCCCTTACGCCGGCCGTCGCCACCGCCATCCTCTGGAAGTGGCTGCTCCACCCTCAGGTCGGCCTGGTGAATGACCTCCTGCGCCAAATCGGCATCAAGGGCCCCGGCTGGCTCACAAGCACCACCTGGGCCATCCCCTCCATCATCCTCATCTCGCTGTGGGGCTCTATCGGCGGCGGGCGCATGATCATCTTTCTCGCCGGGCTGCAGGGCGTGCCCACCGAGTTGTACGAGGCGGCCGACATCGACGGCGCCAGCCCGACGCACAAGTTCTGGCGCATCACCGTGCCCATGATCTCGCCCACCATCCTCTTTAACCTCGTCCTGAGCGTCATCGGCAGCTTTAACGTCTTTACCCTGGCCTATGTGGCCACCGAGGGCGGCCCGAACTATGCCACCTGGTTCTACATGCTGCATCTGTACTACAACGCCTTCAGCTTCTTTCAGATGGGCTACGCCTCCGCCCTGGCCTGGGTGTTGTTCATCATCGTGATGGTGCTCTCCTTCATCCAGATTCGAACCTCCCAGCGCTGGGTGTACTATGACTTTACGGAGGTCGCCCCATGACGCTCGAGATCGCCCCCGCCCGCGAACTGCCCTCCCGGCGCTACGTCCTGCGGCGCCGTCTCCTGCCCGGCCTCGTCCTCTACGGCTTGGCGATCCTGGGGGCCGTCGCTTTCGGCCTGCCCTTCTTCTGGACGGCCGCCAGTTCCCTCAAGACGCAGGCCGAGATCTATACCTTCCCGCCCCAGTGGCTGCCCACGGTGCCGCGCTGGGCGAACTATGCCCTCGTCTTTGAGTTGGCACCCTTTGCCCGCTTTATTGTCAACACCATTATCGTCACCGGCATCGCCATGATCGGGCAGCTGCTGTCGTCGGCCGTGGTGGCGTTCGGATTCACACGCTTCCGCTACCCCGGCCGAGATACTCTCTTCATCGTGCTGCTCGCCACCATGATGATCCCCTGGCAGGTCACCATCGTGCCCACCTTCCTCCTCTTCCGCTGGTTGGGATGGGTCAACACCTTCAAAGCGCTGATCGTGCCGAGCTACTTTGGAGGCGGCGCCTTCTACATCTTTTTGCTGCGCCAATTCTTTCTCACCATCCCGCGCGATTTCGACGAGGCGGCGCGCATCGACGGCGCTCGCTCCACGGGCATCTTCTGGAACATCATCCTGCCCCTCAGCCGCCCCGCCATCGCCACCGTGGCCATCTTTTCCTTCCTCGACCACTGGAACGCCTTCATCCAGCCGCTGATCTTTCTCAACGACCCGAAAAAGTTCACCGTGGCTATCGGGCTGCGCTACTTTAGCGCCTCGCCCTTCACGGGGGATCAGCCGCGCGAGGCGGTATTGATGGCGGCCTCCATCATCACGGCGGCGCCATGCCTAGCGCTGTTCTTTGCGGCGCAGCAGTACTTTACTTTGTGAAGGGGATCGTTATGAGTGGCATCAAGGGGTGAGGGGACTACTCTACCCTCTCCACCCACTCCGGCGCAAACCGCCGCACGTCCTCGCGCAGTTTGAGCACCGCCAGGTCGCGCGCCTTAGCCTCGAGCATCACGTCGAACGCCCGCAGGCCCGCCGTCTGCCGCAGGAAGGCGACGAACTCGAAGGGGTTCACCAGGTCGCTATGCTCCGTCCAGGTGGGCATCTTGACGCGAACTCCGGCGGCGGTGGGGCGGAACTCGGTACGGGGAGAGCTGACGTGCACCTTGGGCGTCACCCCTTGGGGCCAGGTGCTCAGGGCGAGGGCCAGCGCCTCGGTCCAGGGGATGCGCTCGGGGTTCAGCACGTGATGGTGGAGGGTGTCGAACACGAGCCGCACGCCGCAGGCGCGGTGGATGCCCCACACGTCGTGAAAGGAAAAACGCCGGTCGTCGTTCTCCAGCACCAGGCGGCGGCGCGACGCCTCGGGCAGCGCCTCGTAACGCGCGATAAAGCGTGCGCAGGCTTCCTCAGCCCCGTCGTACACCCCGCCCACGTGCACCACGACGACGGCCTCGTCGTCCAGCCCCATAGCGTCGAGGATGGCCGCCAGCGTAGCCAGGTGCGCCCGCGAGCGCACCGCCTGCTCCTCGTTCACCGCGTTCAACACCACGACGCTGTACGGGTGGAAGGAGAGGCGCACCCCCAGGCGCCGCGCCAGGGCACCGGCCGCCTCGAGTTCCAGCGCGCAGGCCTCCACCTCCCGCAGAGCGGCGCCCTCGTCCCCCTCCCACGCCGGCGCCAGTCTCGCGTGCATGCGATACATGCGCAGGCTGTGCACGCCCAGGTAGGTGAGGATGTCGCGCAGGTACACCAGGCTGGTGCTCAGTTGGGGCCGCTCGGGCCAGCGCCGTGCGTCGTACGATGGGATGTCGGCCCCGAACACGCGTACCGAGAACCCCAGGCGCATGGCACACCTCCGCGCGCGCAACTGACAGGCAGATGCAACGAGGGGGAAGCGGCGCCGCCCAGCGGTCGCCCCTTCCCCCTCGATAGGCCAAGGCGACGCCTTGGCCATGGTAGCATATTCTGTTGCCCGGCGCACGCCCCCAGGACCCTGTGCGCCATGGCGCCGACGTCCCTTACGTTAGATAGTCACGCAACTGGCGGCTGCGGCTCGGATGCCGCAGGCGGTCCAGCGCCTCGTGCTCGATCTGGCGGATGCGCTCGCGCGTCAGGCCGAACTTGCGTCCGACCTCCTCCAGCGTATAGCTGCGCCCATCCTGCAGCCCAAAGCGCAGGCGCAGGATGCGCGCCTCGCGCGGCGTCAGCGTCGTCAACACGTCGTCCAGCTTTTCCTGGAGCAGGTGCTGATAGGCCGAGTCGGACGGCGTGGGCGCCTCCTCGTCGGGAATAAAGCTGCCCAGTTCGCTGTCCTCTTCCTCGCCCACAGGTTTCTCCAGCGACAGCGGCCGCTGCGAGACCTTGAGCATCCACTGCACCTTTTGTGCAGGCAGCGAGAGTTCCTTGGCGATCTCCTCCGGCGTGGGCTGACGACCCCAGTCCTGCTCCAACTGCTGGGCCACCTGGTAGACCTTGCGAATGCGGTCGCTCAGGTGCACGGGCAGCCGGATCACACGCCCCTGGTCCGCCAAGGCGCGCGTGATCGCCTGGCGAATCCACCAGGTCGCATAGGTGCTGAAGCGGTGTCCGCGCCGGTAGTCGAACTTTTCCACGGCCTTGATGAGACCGAGGTTACCCTCTTGAATGAGGTCCAGGAAGGGCACCCCCTGGCCCAGGTAGCGCTTGGCGATACTGACCACGAGCCGCGTGTTGGCTCGAATGAGGTGCGTACGCGACGCCTCCCCGAGGTCCTCCAGGCGCGTGAGGTGGTCCTTCTCGTCCTCGCTCAGGTCCTTGTTTTGAGCCAGCTCTTTGCGGGCATTGAGCCCCTGCTCGTACTGGCGCGCCAGCGTCACCTCCTGCTCTGCAGTGAGCAGGGGCACGCGAGCCATCTCTTTCAGGTACAGACTAATGGTGTCATCGCTGGCGATCTCGCTGAGATCGAACTGAGGCTCGGTCTCCGGCTCGGCCTGTTCGGCCGCCTCGGGCTCCTCGTCCTCATGCGAGACGGACTCGTCGCCGTCTTTCTTTTCCTCGCCGTACAGCACCTGAATGCCTTCCTCGCTGAGAAAGATAAAGAGATCCTCGAGTTCGGCGAGGTTCTCCTCCACCTCAGGGAAGACACCCATGATATCATCCAGCGTGACATAGCCCTGGGTTTCGGCCTTGGCCAACAGGGGTTGGACTAGTTTGTTATCTTTGTCGTTGATCTTTGTTACCATCACACCAGTGAACCACCTGTATGGAATAGGCAGCCATTCGGCCACCATGGTCGGTCAAAAGAAACCGCCGAGGCCAAGCCATCGGCGGACGGGGAGATGGCCCCCAACTCCAGGGCCTATTCGCCCGACCAGCTCGGACCCCGTACCAGTGCCTGTCAGGCCCTCGAACCGATGCACAGAAAGCCTGAGCCTCGGGTCCATAGCTTTCTGGTCGATTGTAGCCCATTATAGCATGTTGGGTAGTATATGTCAAGTAGTTTTGCGCCCGCCAATCTGAACGCCGGACGCAAAACGATACTATACCATGAGGGCCGCCGATTGTCAATACTTTCTGTAAATCCCACCAGGGCACTAGCGTTCTCTTGTTGCCCTTGAGACGTCTCCGGGCTCTCGCCGGTTCCGGAGGCGCTTCCAGGCGATGGGGCGCCTGGGCGTGTTCCCGTCCCGACGGTGAGCAGCGTGGAGCATCGCGGGAGGTGCCCGGCAGTGGCGCGCGGCATCGCTTGCAGCGGCTTTCGCCTCATGCTATACTGCCCTCGGATGATGCTCCACCGGATGGCGCTCTCCTCTGGTTGGTGCCGTCCTTTGGATGCCATCCTTTGGATGGTCATCCGTGTATGCGCGTCGTCCGTTGGATGCCACCCTCTCCCGTGGCAGCACACCTTGTAGAATCGAGGGGGATACACCGTGACGTCGTTCATCGGCACCCATCCCATGCCCAACGGGGCGTCCCTAGCCCTCCGAGAGCATCAGGCCGCGATGCGCGTTCAGGAGGCAGCCTCTCTGGCGGGGCACATTCAGTCGTCGGCCGTGCAGCGGTTGATCGATCTGCTGGGCGATGAGCACCCCTTTGTGCGATGGCAGGCGGGCGTCTCCCTGGCGAATTCGGCCGCCCAACTCCGCCAGCGCGCCCGCTCCGGCTCCTCCATCTGGAGCCGCCAATCGCCCGAATTGACGTACAGCGGCCTCGTCGCGCTCCTGCGCGACGGCCTGCAGGACAGCAACGCGCTGCGCCGCGAGGCCACCGCCGACATGCTCGGCCTGCTGGACCATGAGGTTGTCGTCGAGCACCTGGTGCAGTCGCTGGAAGATGAGGAGGCTTCGGTGCGTGCTAGCGCCGCCTCCGCCCTGGGCCGCATCGCCGACAAGTCGGCCGCGGACGCCCTCATTCCCAGCCTGTCGGATCCCTCGATCTGGGTGCGGCGCGCCGCCGCGGACGCCCTGGGCGCCATCGCGGACCCGAGTTCCGTGTCGGCGCTCCAGCTCGCCCTCGCCGATCGCCATCCGCTGGTGCGCGCCAGCGCCGTGTGCGCCCTGGGGCACATCCACGTGGCGCGCTCCCGCGAGATCGTGGAGCAGTGCTGCTCCGACCCCGACGCCACCGTACGATGGTACGCCGCCCGTGCCCTGGTCAAGATCGGCAGCGCCAGCTCCCTGTCGGCCCTCGAAAAGGTCCGACGTGACGATACCGTGCTCTTTGGGCAGTCAACCGGCGAGCTTGCCGACCTCGCCATGGAGGCGATCGAGCATCGCGAATCGGGACCGTGGCACTGGCTGCGCAAACATTGGTTCGCGTTGCGACGCCGTTTGCGGCGCGCCCACGAGCGCTGAGGCCCATTCCAACGCCATGGGCGACGCGACGCGCTCCGACGCACCGCCCGAGGCGGATACACCATCGACGCGCCCTATACCCGCCGGCGAGCCGGACGCCGTCCGTCGCGTGGCGGATGCAGTCGTTCGCCGTGGCCTGTCCGTGCCGGCCATCGTGCTGCTCGAACTGCTGCGGCCGATGGGGTTCCTGTGCGGCCAGGCGCTGTGGGTCCTTGAACCGATCCTCACCCCCGTGACCGGGGGGGCGCACCGCCGCCTCGCTCGATTTCTCGAGGACGGCGACACCATCGATCGGCTCCTCTCGACCCTCGAGGAGCGGTGATCCAGCGGGCCCGTCCCGGCAAGGAGGATCTATGCAGGCTCTGATCGCCGAATTGGCCTCATTCTGCAGCTCCGACGGGCTCGAATGGGTTCCATCCGCGTACGGATGGTTTTCATCCGCGTTGCCCACCTCGGCCGACGTCGCGGCCCTCGCCATACTGCTAATATTCGTGCCGCTGTTCGTGGCCCTGTCGTTGCGCGCCAAGGGGGGACGGCGCATCGCGTTGCGGCCCATTCCCGCCTACAGCCGCCTGCGGGCGCTGGTGAGCCAGGGTGCAGAGAGCGGCCAGCCCGTGCACGTGGCCATGGGGATCGGCCGCCTGGGCACCGACGCCACCTTGGAGAGCCTCATGGGCCTCACCATCTTTGACTATGTGGCGCGGCGCGCCTCCGCCGCCAACCAGCCCGCCCTGGGCACCGTTGGCGACGCCACCATCCTGCCCGCGGCGCAGGCGGTCTTGCAGCAGGCGCGCGATGAGGCGGGACACGGCGAGCGCTATTCTGGGCGCGAGGTGCAATTCTACGGGCCGGAGCCTCTGGCCTACGCCGCGGGGGCGTACGCCGCCGTGGCGCGACAGCGGCCGCGAGGCACCGCACTCCTCGGCCGCTTTGGCGCGGAGGGGCTCTGGCTGGCCGAATCGGCGGCCGGCCTCGGTATGGCGCGCCTCGGGGGCGCCACCGACCCCTCTAGCGCGGCGCTCCTGACCGTATCGGTGGACAGCCCCCTGATCGGTGAGGAGGTGTTCGCTGCGGGCGCTTATCTCCATCGCCCCAGCCACCTCGGCAGCCTGGCGACGCAAGACATCTTTCGCGTCGTGGCCATCCTATCGATCGTCCTGGGCGTCGTTCTCACATCCTTGGGCTACTGGAGGTAAGGGGCAAGGGATGGCTAGGATCCTGGCAATCGTCGCGGCGGTCGTCTGCGGTCTGCTGGTGCTGGCCGACTTTTTTCTCGTGGTCCCCGTCATCGACGCCCTGGGCGCCGCCCTCATCGAGGGCGTGCTGATCCTGGCCGCCTTTGCGCTGATCCTCGGGGTCGTGAACCTGCTGGGTGTACACACCCGTATGAACGGCTCACCGAGCGCCCGGCGCTACAGCGCGATCCTCCTGGTCGCCCTGGTAGTGACGCTGATCGTCGGCCTCCTGCACCCCGCCTCCGAGCAACTCACCTGGATCTTTGACTATCTCTACTTCCCGCTGCAGGCCACCATGGGGGCGCTGCTGGCGTTCTTCTTGGTCAGCGCCGCCTATCGTGCCTTCAAGCTGCGGAGCGCGTCGGCCGTCATCCTGTTGGTCACCAGCCTGGTGGTGCTCATCACGCAGCTTCCCTTTAGCGCCGCCCTCTCGCCGCTGCTGCCCGCCGTCCGCGAGTGGATCTTTGCCATTCCCGTAACCGCGGGGGTGCGCGGCATCCTGCTGGGCGTTGCCCTTGGCACTACCGCCACGGCGTTGCGCGTGCTCCTCGCCGTCGACCACCCCTACGCCTGAGCGCGTGCCCATCAAGGAGCCACGGGGGATGATCCTTTGCCCGAGCTGTAGCCAAAGAAACCCAGAGGGCGCCAAGACCTGCCAGGCGTGTGGCGAGCCCATGGAGGGCTTTGTCTACCGCATCTGCCCCTCGTGCGACGCCGTGAACGCCGCCGAGAGCGCCTTCTGCCACCGCTGCCTCACCCCACTGGACGGCTCGGTGGCGCTGGATTCTGCGTCGTCCGACGACGTGCCGGTGACCCCCTATACACCACCCAGCGCCATGCCCAAGCCAGAGGCGCGCGCCCGCCCCAAATCGGCGCCCGCCTCCGCGGCGGACGCGGGGATGACGCCAATCATCACCACGCCGGTGCAGAGGCCGTCGGCGGATTCCCGCCGGGCGCCCGCGGATCTGCCCGCCCATCTCAACACCTATGGCGACGCGGCGTCCACCCCCGATCCGCTGACCCTGGCGCGCGATCCCCTCGTCGGGCTCGACCGGCTCCTCCCCTTCGAGGAGGGGGTGCTGGCCGCGCAGCGCTCCCCGCTCAAGCCCGCGTGGCGGGAGCGGGATCGCTCTCAGGAGGACGCCGACCTCTTTCATCGCGTGGCCACCGAGCCGGTCCGCATGGGCGCGGCGAGCCGCGTCGTCGTGCCGGCCGCTGCGCCCCCCCTCCCGCGCTGGGGGCGCGCGGCGCTCTACCTGCTCGTGCTCCTGGCGGCCCTGGCGCCCTGGTGGAGCGGCAACCTGGCGGGACCATTCGTGCAGCCTCGCGCCAGTGTGATGGCTATGGCCGATGACCTGGCCGCCGTCCCCGAGAGGGGCGCCGCGCTGGTGGCCTTTGACTATGGGCCCGGCGCCGCCGGCGAACTCGACCCCCTGGCCGTGGCGGCGCTGCAGGCGCTCGCCGCGCGCTCGGTGCGCATCATCGCCCTGAGCAGCGATCCGGCGGGGCTGGGGCAGGCGCAGCGCGTCCTCGGCGCCATCGCCGCAGAGCTGCCGGACTATCGTTACGGCGCAGATTATGTCCTACTGGGGTTCGTGCCAGGGCAGGAGGCGGGATTGCGCGCCGTCGGTGAGTCCCTCGCAGGCGCCTTCCCGGCCGACTATGCCCAGGCGTCGCCCCTTACGGCGCTGCCCGCCATGCGCGACATCGCCACGGTGCGCGACGTGGACCGCCTCATCGTCATCGCTGATGACGGGCAGGCGCCCCGCCGCTGGGTGGAGCAGGTCCAGAGCCGCACCGGCGTGGGCATCGACGCGCTGGTGACCGCCGCCGTGGAACCGCTGCTGGCGCCCTATCGCCAGTCCGGCCAACTCGGCCACGTCGTGAGCGGCGCCACCGGCGCCGTGGAGTACCGCCGCGCCGTCGGCATACCGGCGGATGCCCGGGACCAGACGGATGGCTATGCCGCCCTGGCCATCGTGCTGCTGGGGGTCGCCCTGATCACCAACGCCGCCGAGGCGGCCTCGTGGGGTCGGCGTGTCGTCGGGAACCGGCGCGCCCAGGGGCGCTCGGACCGCGGCCGCTGAGGCCCCGCCGGGGATGGAGGAGAGATGAGTGACGCGTTCGCGGGCCTGGTCGCCGCGCTGCCGGCCAACCTGCCCCAAACGGTGGGGGTCTGGGTCGCCGCTATCCTGACCCTGGCGGCCCTCAGCTATGTCTTTGGCGATAACCCCGCCTTTCGCGTGGCGCAGTACCTCTTTGTGGGCGTCGCGGCCGGCTATGCCGCCTCGCTGGCATGGACGAGCGTCCTGTGGCCGCGCCTGCGCCTCCTGCTGAGCGACCCCGTCGTCTACTGGCACTATGGCGTCTTTTTCGTCCTGGGCCTGCTCCTCCTGGCCCGGGGCTCGCGCTACGTCGCGCCGCTGGCGGCGTTGCCCCTGGGCGTGCTCTTTGGCACCGGCGCTGCACTGGCGTTGGGAGGCACGCTCACGGGCTCCCTCGTCCCCCAGGTGCGCGCCACCATCGTGTCCGTGTCGCCTGCCCACTATGGGGAGGGCCTCATCGCCTGGGCCTATGCCCTGGACGCGTTGCTGCTCGTCCTGGGGACCATCGCCGTGTTCGCCGCCTTTCACTTTTCGGCCCAAGGCCGGGGCAGGCTCGCGGTCGCGGGGCAGCGCCTGCTGGCCGTCTTTGGCGGCGCCGGGCGCGCCCTCATCATGGTCACCTTTGGCGCCCTCCTGGCCGGTGCGCTCCTCTCCTTCTTTACCATCCTGACCAGCCGCCTGGCGTTCCTGCTGAACGACTGGCTGGGCGTCTACCTGAACGTGGGGCTCTGACCCATGGCTGATGTTCAGCCCCCCCCGGCCCCCGCCGCGCCGGATGCCATCCTCGCCGCCGACGTGGGCAGCACCCGCACCCACGTATGCCTCATCGAGCGCGTCGAGGGGGCGTACCGCCTCGTGGCGCGCGCCGAATCCCCCACCACCTGGGGTGAGCCGGAGAACGACGTCACCATCGGCGTCTGTCGCGCCGTCCAGGACGTGGAGGCGATCGTCCAGCGCCCCTTGCTGGACGGCGACGGAGACATCCTGACGCCCATGGAGCCGGGCGGCGTCGCCGGTGTGAATACCTTTGTGGCCACCTCCAGCGCAGCGCCGCCGCTGCGCTGCGTCATCGTGGGGCTCACCGATGATCTGAGCGTTGAAAGCGCGGCGCGCACCTGTGCCGCGGCCAACACCGTGGTCACGCGCACCATCTCGTTGGGCGATACCATGCGCCGGTGGGACGACGCCACCCTCCAGTCGCTGCACCAGTCCCCCCCTGACGTGATCCTCATCGTGGGCGGCGTCGACACCGGCCCGGTGGCGCCCCTGGAGAGCGCCGCCCTGGTGCTGGCTACCATCTATGAGACGGTGGAGCCCGAGCGGCGGCCGGTGGTGGTCTTTGCCGGCAACCAGGAGGCGCGGCGCGCCCTGATGGACTTGTTGGCGCCCCTGTTCGACTATCGCGTGGTCGACAACGTGCGCCCCAACGTAGACGTCGAGACGCCGGGTGAGCTGCACCGCGAGTTGGCCGAGATCTATGAGCGCATCGCCCTGCCGCGCGTGCCGGGCTACGCCCGCCTGCAGGGGTGGGCGGCGGGGCCGGTCCTCTCCACCTTTGAGGCCCTGGGGAATACCCTGCGCTACATTGCGCAGCGCGACCGGCTGGAGCGCGGCGTCCTGGGGATCGACGTGGGCGGAGGCACCACCCACGTCGGCGCCGTGCGCGGATCGATCTACCAGTGGGCGGCGGCCGCCGGCATCGGCACCGGTCAGGGCGCCGATGCCCTGCTGCGGCTGGCGGGGCGCGACCGGCTCTTGCGCTGGTTGCCCATACCCCTCTCGACCACCGAGGCGGCGAGCTTTTTGCAGAACGCCCACCTGCGGCCGCACAGCATCCCCCAGACGATGGAGGACCTCGTCTTGGGTCACGCCATGCTGCGCGAGGCCGCCAGTATCAGCCTGGAACAGATGCGCCTCCTCTATTGGAGCCCGGAAGACGACGAGCCCTGGGGGGAGGGGCATGCGAGCGCTCGACCTATGCCCTCGTTTGACCTCATCGCCGCGCGCGGGGGGTTCGTGGCGCACACCCCCCAAGATGGTCTGATCACCATGGCGTTGCTAGACGCCGTACAGCCCGTGGGACTCGTTCGCATCGTCACCGACTGGGCCACGATATGGCCGCAAGTGGGGGCCGTGGCGGCCGTCGCTCCTCTGGCCGCGGCACAGGTGCTGGCGCGCGACGGCTTCCACACCCTGGGGACCGTCATCGCTCCGACCGGCACGGGCAGGCCCGGGGAGATCGCCCTGCGCCTATCGATCGCTCGCGAGGATGGCAAGCCGCTCACCCTCGACGTCCCGGCGGGCTCGGTGCGGCGCGTGCCCCTGGCTGCCGGCCAGCGCGCCCGCATCCGGGTGTACCCCAGCCGTGCCTTCGATATCGGTCTCGGCCGCCGGGGAGTCGGCGGGCAGGCGGAGGTCGTCGGTGGGAGCCTGGGCATCGTGATCGACGCCCGCGGTCGCCCGCTGCAGCTCCCGGAGGACGCGGAGGAATGCCGCACGCGCAACCAGTTGTGGTTGAGGAACCTCATCGATGATGATGCCGACGCGCCTGCTTGAGGTGCGCTTCTCGCCCACCGCGCAGATCGTCCGGCGCCGTCTCCTGCCGGCGCCGGGAGAGGTGGCGGTGCAGGTCGGCGATCACGTCGAGGCCGACGATACCGTGGCGCACGCCCTCATCGAGGGCCAGTTGCGCTCCATCGATCTCACCCGCGCCCTGCAGACCAGCACACGCGCGGCGTCACGCTGCGCCCGCGTGGCCGAGGGGACGCGACTCGCCGTGGGCGACGTCGTCGC
>JAXGNH010000009.1:0-239482 GCA_040768165.1 Anaerolineae bacterium | reverse complement strand
GGGATCAGCGTCCGATCAGCGGAATCAGCGTATCATCGGACTATCTCATACCGGCTCCCACCAGGCGCACGTACCGTCGCCTGCCCACTTGCAGCACCTGGCCCCGCGCCTCTACCATGGCGTCCACATCCTCCACCGCCTCGCCATCGAGGCGCACGCCCCCCTGCGTCACCAGGCGACGCGCCTGGCTCTTGCTCGTGGCCATGCCGGCCGCCACGATGACGTCGACCAGGGCCGTCGGCCCGTCCAGCGACAGGGATGGCATCTCGGCCGGCAACTCGCGCTGCTGAAACACCGTGGCAAAGTGCTCCTGCGCCCGTTCGGCGGCCTCGGCGCCATGGAGGATGTCGACGATTTCGAACGCCAGTCGCATCTTGGCGTCACGGGGGTGCAGCGTGCCCGCCTCGACCTCCCCCAGCAGCCGGTCGATCTCCGCCGGCGTCCAGCGCGTCACCAGCTCCGCCACGTTGCGCATCGCCTCGTCGGGCATCGACATGACCTTGCCATACTGCTCCTCCGGCGGCTCGGCGATGCCGATGGCGTTGCCGGCCGATTTGCTCATGCGCATGTGGCCATCGGTGCCCACCAAGATGGGCAGCGTTAGGCAAACCTGCGGCCGCATGCCCATCGCCTCCATGAGCTTGCGCCCGGCCATGAGGTTGAACAGCTGCTCGGTGCCTCCCACCTGCACGTCGGTGCGCAACATGACGGCGTCGTACGCCTGCATCAGCGCGTAAAAGAACTCGTGCAGCCAGATCGGGTCGCCGTTGGCGAATCGCTGTGCAAAGTTGTCGCGCGTCAGGAACTGCTGCACGGTGAAACGGCTGGCCAGATCGATGACGTCGGCGAAAGAGAGGGGCGCCAGCCAGCGGTCGTTATAGTCGATGGTCGTCCGCTCGGGGTCGAGGATGCGCGCTACCTGGTCCACGTAGGTTCGCGCGTGCTCGCGCACCCGTTCCCGCGTCAGCCGCGGCCTCGCCTTGTCCTTGTCCGAGGGGTCGCCGATCAGTGCCGTAAACGACCCGATGAGGAACACGACGTCGTGCCCCAGGTCTTGGAACTGGCGCAGCTTGCGCAGGGGCACCGTGTGCCCCAGGTGGATGTCGGTGGAGGTGGGGTCCACCCCCAGGTACACCCGCAGCGGCTTGCCCGTGGCGTGGGATTCCGCCAGCCGCTGGCGCAGCTCGGCCTCCATGGAGGCGGCGATGGCCGCGTCGCCAAAGGACACGCCGCGCATCAGCAGCGCGATCTGATCGTCAAAGGGGATATCCGCGCGTACCATCCTGTCGATCCTCTCTGTGCTGGGCCATGCCCGCCCACGCCTCGCGCGACTGCGGACGGATCGGACGCCAACCGCGGCGTCGGGCATCGCGGGCAATGGGCGATGGCGATAGTTGACTATAGCAAGAGGGCGGATCTAGAGCCCCCGGGCAGGGGCCGCCGGCCGTGACCCGATCCGTTCGAACAGGTCACGACCCGCCAGGATAGACGTAGCGGATAAAGGGGAGGCCATACAGAAGCATACTGCGTACTCCGATGGAGCTGGGCGTAGCATACTGCATCCTCATAGCGCTGGCAAATGGGCAAGCGCCGGCGAACGAGGGACGTCGCCGGCTCCCGCAGTGGCTGCCGGAGCCATTGATAAACAGTGCAAAAACAATGGGTTCTCACTGGAGGCAGCGCGGCGCCGCCGATTTTCGCTCGACATGGCGCCCACTCCCTGGCATAATCGTCGGTGCGAGGCGCAGCGCCGTCCGCCGGCGAGGCCATCGGCCCGCCCCTCCATGAAAGGATGCACTCCCATGCGCATTGAGAACGAGACCAACCCCTTCCCCACGGTGTCGATGCCGTCCGCCGAGATGGCGCCCTGCCCCGCGCGGTGGGTATGGCACCCCGACGCACGGCCGGGTGAGCCGTCCGTCGTCGCCCTGCGGCTGCGCTTTGCCCTCGCGGAGGCGACCCAGGTGCGGCTGCACGCCTCCGCCGACCAGCGCTACGAGCTGTGGCTCGACGGCCGGCGCCTAGGGCGCGGGCCGCAGCGCGGTGAGCCAGCCCACTGGTTCTTTGAGACCTACCTCGTCGACCTGGAGCCGGGCGAGCACCTGCTGGCCGCAAAGGCGTGGTGGCTGCCCGGGGACGCGGCGCCCATGGCGCAGATGACGCTGCACCCCGGCTTTCTCCTGCTGGCCGAGGGCGAACTCGCCGAGACACTCTCCACCGGCTCGGGCGCCTGGGAGGCGCTGGCCATCGACGCCTACGAGCAAGAGCCCGCACACGTGCCCGGCTATCACGTGGTGGGATGGTCGTTCCGCATGGACGGCGCCCGCTATCCGTGGGGATGGAACAGTGATCCCGACTGCGTCGGCCCCTGGGCCGCCCCCGCCGTGGTGGAGGCGCCCGTGGGCGGCGCCAGCAACCCCTACTATGCCCTCGACCTGGGCGGGCGACAGCTCTCGCACTGCCTCACGCCGGCCACCCTTCCGCCGATGATGGAGATGCCGCGGCGCCTCGGCATGGTGCGCGGCGCCGAGAGCGGCGGCGCCGAGAGTGGCGATGCCGGGGGCGGCAGTGCGCGGAGCAGCGCGGAGGGCGGCCCAATGGGCGAGCGGGCCGCACGGCGTGCGGCCCCTACAGATGGTGGCCGGACCGTCACCATCGATGATGGCCTGGTGTCCCTGGAGCGCCACGACGTCCTGGTCGCCGGGGCGTGGCAGCGCCTGCTGGCTGGACGCGAGCCGATCACGGTGCCCGCCGGTACGCGCCAGCGGGTGCTGATCGACCTCGAGGACTATTACTGCGCCTACCCCGAGATCGTCACCAGCGGCGGCCGCGGCGCCACCATCACCGTGGGATGGGCGGAGAGCCTCTTCACCGAGCCCGATCCCGCCTCCATCGCCAAGGGGAACCGCGACGACGTGGTCGGCAAGTACTTTCGCGCCCCGCGTGACCGGTTCCTCCTCGACGGCGGACCGGCGCGCACCCACGACACCCTCTGGTGGCGGGCGGGACGTTATGTCGAGATTGTCGTCGAGACGGCGCAGGAGCCGGTCACCATCGAGGCCGTCGCCTGGCGCGAGACGCGCTATCCCTTGGAGATGCGCAGCACCTTTCGCTGCAGCGACGGCCCCCTCGACGCGGCCACGCCCATCATGTTGCGGGCGCTGCAGATGTGCTCCCACGAGACGTACATGGACTGCCCCTACTATGAGCAGCTCATGTACGTCGGCGACACGCGGCTGCAGGCCCTCGTCACGTATATGACCACCGACGACACGCGCCTGCCCGAGACGGCCAACCGCCTCTTTGACTGGTCGCGGGCGCCCGACGGCCTCACCAAGAGCCGCTTCCCCTCCGCCGTGCCCCAGGTGATCCCGCCCTTCTCGCTGCTGTGGGTGGGGATGGTGCACGACGCCTTTATGTGGCGCGACCGCCCCGACCTCGTCCGAGAGTGGCTGCCCGGGGTAGACGCCGTGCTGGCGGGGTTCCGGCAGTACCTGTCAGACGAGGGGCTCGTCGTGGCGCCGCGCGGCTGGAACTATTGCGACTGGGTGCCCGAGTGGCCCGGCGGCTGGCCGCCCGGCGGCCGCGACGACGCCAGCGCCCTCATCAACCTCATGTACGTCTATGCCCTGCAGCGCGCCGCCGAGATGCACGCCCATTACGGCGAGGATCTCCTCGGCTGGCACTGGCGCAGCCTGGCGGCGCGGGTATCGCTCGCCGTGCGCAACGCCTTCTGGGACGACGCCCGCGGCATGCTGGCCGACGATCCGGCTCACGCCCACTACTCGGAGCACACGCAGGCGTTCGCCATCCTCACGGGGCTGGTCCATGGCGAGGAACGCGACCGCTTGGTGGACGGCCTGCTGACGGAGCCCGACCTGGCGCGCGCCACCATCTACTTCAGTCACTATCTGTTCGAGGTGTACCGCGCCGTGGGCGCCATGGACGCCCTCTTTGCCCGGCTCGACCTCTGGCGCGGACTGGCGGAGCAGGGGTTCAAGACGACCCTCGAGAAACCCGAGCCCTCGCGCTCCGACTGTCACGCCTGGGGCGCGCACCCCATCTACCACTACTATGCCACCATCCTGGGGGCGCGCCCGGCGGCGCCCGGCTTTCGCGCCATCCACGTCACCCCGCAGTTCGGGCCGCTGACTTGGGTGTCCGCCTCCATGCCGCATCCGTCGGGCGAGATGATCGTCTTTGACCTGCGCATCGTGCAGGATGACCTCCGCGGCCGGGTCATCCTGCCGCAGGGCCTGTCGGGGACGCTCGCCTGGCGCGGCCGGGACCTGCCCCTCTCACCGGGGGTGAACGACATCGCGTAGCGCCGCCACGGGCCGCCCCATTTTCCATCGACCGCGCCGTGTCGCCCGAGCCACGGCGCGGCAAGCGTTTCGCCCCGATCGTGCGAATTCACGCGTTATTTACGTGGTTCGGCGCATATCCGCGCTAGAATGGCCAAGGCCGCACTCGCGGCCCAGCGACCACACGTCTCCAATGCTATCTGGCGCCATCGCCCGCGCTCTTGCAAGGCGTACGTGCGCGCCCCCCCAAGGAGAGTCATGCCCGATAGCCAGCCCGTCACCGCCCTCCTCATCGCCACCAACCGAGCGCTACGGGAGACGATCCCCTCAGCCCTCACCGCCTGCGGCTACCGCGTCAGTCGCGCCAAGCCTGGCCCCGAGGCGGGCCAGGGCCGCCCACGCGACGGGCATGACGTCCTACTCATCGACGTGGCGCCGTCCGACGGCTCGGGCCTCGCGGCCGTCTCCCAGGCGCGCGAGGCGGGCGTCGAGGGCTGCATCATCGCGCTCGCCAGCGCATCGGACGGGCCCTCGCTGGTGGACTGCGTCCGCGCCGGCGCCGACGACGCGCTCGCGTTGCGCGACGATCCTCCCCTCGCGGCGCGTGACCTGGCCGCTGAACTCGATCTGCTCATCGCGCGCGCCCTGGAACGGCGGAGGCTGACCGAGGAGAACCGGGCGCTGCGCGCCGCCATCGACAACATAGACACCCTCACCGCGTTGGCGGACCTGGCGAGTTCCGCCGCGCACGACATGAACCAGCCCCTCACCGTCATGTCGGGGATCACCGAGCTGTTCCTCATGGACGCCGACCCCGGCGACCCGAACTATGAGGACATGGAGACCCTGCGCCGCGCCACGGAGCGCATGTGCGACATCGTTGGCAAGCTGAGCGCCGCCACCAAGGGCTACAAGCAGCGCGCCGAGGGGCGCGCCCAGGGCCAGGCGCTGGAGCGCGCTGCGGCGCGGTAGGGGTCGGCAACCTCCGCCCGTCGTCCCGAGCGTGGCGAGGGGCTTTGCCGCTGGGGCGTGCCTCACGCCGCGGAGACGCCGCAGGCCACAGAGACGCCGCAGGCCATGGAGACGCCAGAGACGCCAGAGACGCCAGAGACGCCGCAGGCTGAAGCCTGGCGCTAGCGCTGCGAAGCCTGCCTGCGCAGGCTGGGGACGTCGCCGCGGGGCGATGGCGCGTACAGGCGAGCGCGCCCCACGCGCCTCCCCAGTCGGCGTAGGCCGACTTTGCAGCGCTAGCGCCGGACCTCGGTCCGCAGCGGGCTCCTGGGCGCTCGCCTCGCCGGATCGCTCTCCGCGGCGGGCTCTGGGGACGTCGCCGCGCGGGCGGCGGCGCGCTCCGGCGAGCGCGCCCTACACGTCTCGCCAGTCCGCGAAGGCGGACTTGGCAGCGCTAGCGCCAGGCTTCAGCCTGCGGCGTCCCCCCACGGTCGGCGTCTCCCCCACGGCGTCCGCGGCTCGCGGCGAGCGCGCCCCGGGCTCTGGGGACGTCGCCGCGCGGGCGGCGGCGCGCTCCGGCGAGCGCGCCCTACGTCTCGCCAGTCCGCGAAGGCGGACTTGGCAGCGCTAGCGCCAGGCTCAGCCTGCGGCGTCCCCCCGGTCGGCGTCTCCCCCACGATCCGCGGCGGGCTCTTGGGACGTCGCCGCGCGGGCGGCGGCGCGCTCCGGCGAGCGCGCCCTACACGTCTCGCCAGTCCGCGAAGGCGGACTTGGCAGCGCTGGGCGCCAGGCTCTCAGGCTGCGGCGTCCCCGCGCGGCGGTCGGCGTCCCCGCCCTACGATCCGCGGCGGGCTCTAGGGACGTCGCCGCGCCGGTCGGCGCGCCCGGCGAGCGCGCCCCGCGCGCGGCGGCGCGCCTCCCAGTCGGCGTAGGCCGACTTGGCAGCGCTAGCGCCAGGCCTCGGCGTCCCCCACGGTCGGCGTCCCCCCCACGATCCGCGGCGGGCCCTAGGGACGTCGCCTCGCGGCCGGCGGCGCGCTCCGGCGAGCGCGCCCTACACGCCTCCCAGTCGCGGCGGGCCGATCACGCGCCGCAACGCCCCCCTATTTGCCTCCCCTCCGGTATCATGCTATCATAGGATGTTACGCGCGCCCGCTTCGGGGGACCGAGGTGGGGCTGCCCAGGAATCAGCGCTTCCCGTCTGGGTGGACGGGAGTGGCTCACAATGGCTCTCAGTGGGCGGTTCCGGTCGAGTGGGCACGGAATGCACGCTATTCCGCGATTCTGGCCCGACTCGAACAGAGGCCGCCCTTTCTGTTGCCCGGCGCTCGTATGCGCCGCACCGCATGAGGAACCTGAAAACGGCAAGGACGGCCTTGCCGCTGTACATATGGGGAACACGATGGACAGAAACACGGAAAGGCTACGAAAACTTCGCAACATCGGCATTATTGCCCACATCGACGCCGGCAAGACGACCACCACCGAGCGGCTCCTCTTCCACTCCGGGCTGACGCATCGCCTGGGGAACGTGGATGAGGGCAACACGGTGACCGACTTTATGGTGCAGGAGCGCGAGCGGGGGATCACCATCCAGTCCGCCGCCATCACCTGCCAATGGGCCGGCCACCAGATCAACGTCATCGACACGCCGGGTCACATCGACTTTACCGCCGAGGTCCAGCGCTCGTTGCGCGTCCTGGACGGCGGCGTGGTAGTGTTTGACGGCGTGGCGGGCGTCGAGCCCCAGTCTGAGACAGTGTGGCACCAGGCCGACCGCTACAACGTGCCGCGCATCGCCTTTGTCAACAAGATGGACCGCACCGGCGCCAACCTGGACCGCACGGTGGAGATGATGCGCAAGCGCCTGGGCGCCCACCCCGTGGTGGTGCAGATGCCCGTCGGGCGCGAGTCTGAGCTGCACGCCGTCATCGACCTGGTGACCATGCGCCAGATCGGCCTGGACGGCGACGGCACGACGGACGGCAAGGGCGCCGAGACCAGCGACATCCCGGTCGCCCTGCGCGCCGAGGCGGAGCGCCGCCGCGAGGCGATGATCGAGGCGCTGGCCGACGCCGACGACGAGATCGCCGTCATCTATCTCGAGGGCGAGGAACTGACGGTGGATGACCTGCGGGCGGGGCTGCGGCGCGCCACCATCGGCGGCCACGCCGTGCCCGTGCTGTGCGGCTCGGCGCTGCGCAACCTGGGGATCCAGCCGCTGCTGGACGCCATCATCGCCTATCTCCCCTCGCCCCTGGAAGTCGAGCCGATGATCGGCCACGACCCCGTCGACGGGGAGCCGGTCGTCTGCGAGCCGGACGCGGCGGCGCCACTGGCGGCCCTGATTTTCAAGATCAGCACCGATCCGTACGTCGGCAAGCTCTCCTTCGTGCGCGTCTACTCGGGCGTCCTGCGTCGCGGCGAGTCGGTGCTCAACCCCACCGCCCGCAGAACGGAGCGCGTCGGGCGCCTGGTGCGCATGCACGCCGACCACCGTGAGGAGGTCGAGGAGGTGTACGCCGGCGACATCGGCGCCATCCTGGGCTTCAAGGCGGCCGCCACCGGCCAGACGATCTCGGCCGACGACCGCCCGGTGGTGCTAGAAGAGATCACCTTCCCGGCGCCGGTCATCGAGATCTCGGTCGAGCCCGCGTCCAAGGGTGACCAGGATAAGCTCGCCGTGGCGCTGCAGCGCCTCACCGAGGAGGACCCGACCCTGCACCTGCGCCAGAACGAGCGCACCGGCCAGACGACCCTCGCCGGCATGGGCGAATTGCACCTGGACGTGATCGTCGACCGCCTGCGCCGCGAGTTCAAGGTCGACGTCGAGGTCGGCGCGCCGCAGGTGGCCTACTGCGAGACGATCACCCGGCCGGTGGAGGTCGAGGGGCGCCTGGTGAAGCAGTCGGGCGGCCGCGGCCAGTTCGCCGTGGTCGAGGTGCAGTTCGAGCCCCTGCCCCCGGGGACGGGGTTCGTGTTCGAGAACCGCGTCGTCGGCGGGTCCGTGCCCAAGGAGTACATCCCGGCGGTGGAGGCGGGCATCCGTGAGGCGTTAGTCGAGGGGCCGCTGGCCAAGCAGCCGGTAGTCGACTTGAAGGCCACGCTAGTGGACGGCAAGTATCACGAGGTGGACTCGTCGGAGCGCGCCTTTCACACCGCGGGCAGCATGGCCCTGCGCGATGGCGTCATGCGCGGCGGGCCGGTGCTGCTGGAGCCCGTGATGCGCGTGGAAGTGGTGGCGCCGCAAGAGTATACCGGCGACGTCATCGGCGAACTGAGCACCCGCGCCGGCACCGTCACGGGGATCGAGCCGCACTCCAGCGGCGCCCAGAGCATCACCGCGCACGTGCCGCTGGCGCGCATGTTCGGCTATGCCACCAGCCTGCGCTCGGCGACCCAGGGGCGCGGCACGTTCACCATGCAGTTCTCCCACTATCAGCAGGTGAACGAGGAGACGCGCGAGACGTTGGTGCGCAAGACGGCGTAAGCGGGAGGGTTGCGGGTTCCAGGTTGCGGGTTGCGGGCCGATACGTGTTGTGGGTTGTGCGTTGTGGGTTGACGCCCTGCGGGCGGTTACAGGTTGCAGGTGACAGGTTACAGGGGCTGAGGCAGCTGTAGCTTTGTGAGAGCGGATTCCCTATAAGTTTGTGCGGGGGCGGACCGATGAGGTCCGCCCCTTTTTCGTGGAACGTCGCCGCCTCGGCGAGAGTGCGAGTGCGTTGGAGCGCCGCCGTCCCGGCGGAAGGGGGCGGGTGTCGGAGCGTCGCCGTCTCGGCGGCAGGTGCGGCATGCGCAGGAGCGTCCGGATCGCGAGAGCGCCCCAGAGCATTCGGATCGCGGCGATCCAGACGCCCCCGCCCCCGCACGCTGCCGCCGGGACGGCGGCGCTCCACAATGGGGGCCTCCACCCCCACAACGCTGCAATAACCTCAGCGCCTGGAACCTGCAACCTGCAACCTGTCACCGAGGCCAACGCACAACCCATAACCCACCACCCCTCCAGCCCGCAACCCGCAACCACCCCCATCCACGAATTTACGCCATCTTGACGCACCCCCCTTGAACCCTATGGTATTGTGTACGATGTAAGCTAGTGACAGGATGTTTATGTCCGTTTCACCCGTTTTCGGTACATGTTCTCACCAAAGATTTACCTGTCCGTAACCTGACGTTTACTTTATCAATCGATAATGCGCGGGAGGATGAGCAGGGCCCCTACGTCCCCACTGTCCGGTCGCATCGTCTCACCCCGGCCCGGAGCCCTCCCTCCCAGGTGCTGCTCATCCGTCGGGCAGCGGTCGCCGGTGACGGCGTCGCGCGGCCCGGGGTGTTCGGATCGCAGCCCCATCACTCCCGCCCTCCGACCGATGAGAGCCACGTCCAGACAGGTTCGCGGTGTACGGCGCGCCGCCATCGTCTATAGGAATGATACCAACCGTTAACCTGTTCGTTACCTTGCGGATGTACGATGTGGGCAGTTCGATCGCGGACACGATAGGGGCCGACACCCAGCCACCATCGCACCGGGCCCAGGGGAGGTGGGAGAGGAAGAACGACTTATACGGTACGGACCGCGCGGCGCGTGGGGCGCGGCGCGAGAACACATCGTACGTCAGCTCGCTCACTATTCAGTAGGGCAAGATGCCCGGGAGGAACTTAGCATGTTGGCTCTTTACCTTCGCATCCGCAACCTGTTCGTGAACGAGGAAGGGCAGGACCTCGTCGAGTACGCGTTGCTCGTAGCCTTCATTGCCATCATTGCCGTGGTCGCCGTCCAAGCTGCTGGCGGGTCCGTTCGAGACTTGTTCGATGGAGTGTCAGGGGCACTCGACGGCGTGTCGACCGACATTCCTGCCGGCAGCTGATGGGCAGCCACATTGGCCGCGTACAGGGCTCGCGCTGCCTGTACGACTCTCCGAGGGGTTCAGTGGACCCCTCGGAGGGTTTGGCCTCTCGCGGGCTAGCACTGTCACGCTCCGACCTGCTCCAGCGTGATCTCCCTCTCGGCCTCGGCGAAGAGGGGCAGGATATCACAGAGTATGCTCTTCTGGCAGCTCTGATCGCTGTCGTGGTAAGCGGCATCGTGATTGCCTTTGGTGGCAGTCTTCAGGGGTGGTGGACTGCGATCAGCTCAGAGATCGACCAAGTCCTAGCGCTCTAGCTGTTCGACGGGTCTTGGAGTCGGCGTCACCGTACGCAGTACCATGCAGGACTAGCCTCGCGACGGTATTCACTCCTAGCCAGCAGGTGCCGTCGCGTTCACACTGGGCTGGGTATTCCGCAGCGTCAGCGTGCCCTGACACGCGCCGTTCGTTGGACTGGCCGTGTGGGCGCATCGCGATATGACCACCTGAGGGCAGCCAAGCACGTCCCTGACTTGGTTGGGGTCCGCCCCGGTACCCGTCAGGAGCTAGCTCACGCGATCTAGGATAAGGATGGCTTCATGGGACGCTTACGGGGATGCCTCTGGTTGACGGCCGGCCTGGTGGTTGCCCTCCTGGCCGGCGTTGTCGCGTTCGTCACCCTCTCGCGCGCCACCGCCCAGCGCCAGGCGCCGGTGGAGGGGGAGCAGGGCCCCACCGGCCCCACCGTCCAGGTGGTGGTAGCCGCCCGCGCCGTGACGGTGCGCTCCGCCCTGGGGCTCGACGACCTGGCGACCAAAGAGATGCCCGTGGAGGCCGTCCCCGAGGGCGCCGTGGCCGGCATCGAGGACGCCCAGGGCAAGGTCACTCTGGTGGACCTCTACCCGGGGGAGGTGATCCTCTCCCAGCGCCTCGTGGACCCCAACACGATTACCGGCGACGGCCGCTACGCCCTCATCCTGGCCGAGGAGCAGGTGCTCATGGCGTTCCCCGCCAAGGATCTCATGAGCCAGTCGCGCGTGTTGAAGCCGGGCGACCAGGTGGACCTCCTCTTTTCCCTCGACATGCCCACCAACCGCGTCGGTGGCATCACCGGCGCCCCCGCCCCCGGATCCCAGGGGGTGGACCAGGAGAAGGAGGAGCAGTTCACCTTCAACCTGCTGCAGAACGTCACCATCGCCGCCGTGGTGGCCGAGCCGGGGGGCGACGCCACCGGCGGGGCGCCGTTCTCGCTGCTGCTCACCATCTCGCCCCAGGACGCGCTGGTGCTCAAGTATGTCCAGGACGCCGGCGGCATCGTCGACATCGTGCTGCGCGCCCCGGGCGTGGACCGGCCCTTTGAGGTCGAGCCCGTGGACGTGGATTACGTCCTCAACCGGTACCAGATACCGATCGAGGCCGGGCGGTAAGAGGCAACCACAGAGACACGGAGACACAGAGCGCGGGGTATATTACCGCAGAGGGCGCGGAGATTCTGAGGGATATCACCGCAGAGGGCGCAGAGAACGCAGAGGTTTCGTAGGGAGACTACCACAGAGGACGGCGGGGGCGCGGAGGGGGTTTGGGGATCCACCTCCTGCGCTCCGGCATCGGGGGGAGAGCGCGCCACAGGGGACGGGGAGCATGCGAGGGTTTGACGATCGTCGCGACTCCTTGTGCTCTCTGTGGTTTCTGTGGTACATTCGCACATATTAGGCGCGCAAGGGACACTCGCGTTATGTCTTCTCATCACACACTGCGCCCTCTGCGCTCTCTGCGGTGAGAATCCCCCCTTCTAGCGAAGGCCAGCCCCCCGGAGGGTTCGTTGGATACGATAGGTTCGGCTCAAACGTTGCGCGTCCTGTTGATCAGCACCCGCGAGGCCACCCGCGACGAGGTGGGCGAGGCGCTGGGTCACGCCTTTTCCGACCAGCGCCTCTACTGGGTGGCCCAGTCCGAGCTGGCGCTGCCCCGCGCCCAGGACGTGATGCCCCACGTCATCCTGGTGGACAGCGAGCTGGACGGCGGCAACGCCAACTCGCTCATCAAGACCCTGGCGCCGCGGCTGCCGGGCGCGGCCATCATCGCCATGGTGGAATGGGACGCCATCGCCCGCGCCAGCCAGGCGGTGCTGGCCGGCGCGCGGGCGTTCGTCACCAAGCCGCTGCAGGCCGACGATCTGGCGGCGGCGGTGCGCCAGGTGCTGGCGGGCACGCGAGCGCAGGGCGAGCCGATGCCCCAACCCAAGCCGGTGGGGCACGTGGTGGCCTTTTGCGCCCCCAAGGGGGGCACCGGCCGCACCACCCTGGCCGTCAACGTCGCCCTGGCGCTCCACGAGGTGGACCGCGAGCCGGTGGCGCTGGTGGACGCCGATTACGCCGCCCCCGCCATCGACGTGCTCCTCAACCTCCCCGGCGGGCGCGACATCGGCCACCTCCTGCCACGGCTGTCGCGGCTGGACGAGTCGCTGGTGGAGGGGGTGCTGGCGCGGCACGCCAGCGGCGTGCAGGCGTTGCTGTCGCCGCCCCCGGGGGAGCTGGAGGCGCCTATCTCGCTCCCACAGGTGCAGCAGATCCTGGTGGTGCTTAAGCGCATGTTCCGCTGGGTGTTCATCGACCTGGGGCTGCCCATGGACGAGACGGCCTATGCCTTCCTCGACAGCGCCGACCTCATTATCCTGTCGGTGCTGCCCGAGATGGTGGGGCTGCGCAATACGCGCCACATGCTCGACCAGCTCCACGCCCGCGGCTACCCCGACGACAGCGTCTGGCTGGTGCTGAACCGCGACGGGCTGACGGGGGGCGTGCCGGCCAGGGACATCGAGGAGCGCCTGCGGGTGACGCTGCGCTACTCCGTCCCCGACGACCAGCCGCTGGCCACCCACAGCATCAACCGCGGCGTGCCGGTGATGGTGAGCCACCCGCGCTCGGCGTTGGGCCGGGCCTACCGCGGCCTGGCCGAACGCGTCAGCCGCGAGCTGCGCCACGCCGGCGAGGAGCAGGCGCCCGAATCGGGCGGGCTGTTGGGGCGGCTGCTCAACCCGCGGCGGTCGGCGAGCACGTCCGGCGGCTGAAGCCGCGTTCCGGGATGTGGGTTGCGGGCCGCGTTGCAGGTTGCAGGTGACAGGTTACAGAACGGTTGTGGGTTGTGCGTTGTGGGTTCGGGGGCGCGGCGTCTCTGCTCCCTCTCCCGGTATTCCGGGGGAGGGTTGGGGAGGGGGCCGTTGTAGGCTGGGGAGGACGTAGTTGTAGGTTGGGGCCCGTCGTGCCCTTTGGCGCTCAGGTTGCGGTCCGCGCGACCGATATCCAGTCTGAGAAGGCGTCGCCCCGAGCGTAGCGAGGGGCCTTGGCTACCGCATACAGAGGGGCCTCGCGCTCCCGTGGGGGTGGACCCGCCCACTCTGTCGCCCCGAGCGTAGCGAGGGGCCTTGACTACCGAATACAGAGGGGCCTCGCGCTGTTGTAGGGGCGGACCTGCGTGTCCGCCCGTGGGGCGCTCGGCGTCGGCGCCGCGAAGACGGCAAGGGTACACCTTCTCGCGAGCGGCTCGCGGACACGCGCATCAAGGTCCCTCGCTACGCTCGGGACGACGACAACTGCGAGAGAGGCGCGCGCAGTACGTCTGTAGAGGACCCTCGGCAGGCTCGGGACGACGACTGATTCGCGAGGGGCGTGCGGCGCGGTCCAACGGCAGGCTCGGCACGAGTGCACGGCGCCACCGGCGCCCCCGACACGTTCGGCAGGGGAGGCAAGTCCATCGCACAACCCACACAGCAGAGGAACCTGTCACCCGCGACGATCCCGCAACTCGGAACCCGTAACCCACAACCTTACTTGAGGGGAGCACGCATCATGGAAAGCACCGCCTCCAACCGCCGCATTATCAGCATCGTCTTCTTTGTCGTTGCCGTCCTGATGGTCGTTCTCGGCATCGCCACCAACCTTGGCATAACGGGCGTGCTTATTGGCCTTGCCGCGGCCGTTGTGGGCGCGGTCTTTTACCGGCGCGGCAAGTAGAGGGAGGGACAGCATGGGCGGCCCGCTGCTCGTCGGAGGGCTCCTGGCGCTGGGGGTGTTCATCGTCTTCATCGGGTTGTGGCGCATGGTGGGGGCCGGCGGCCGCGACCCGGTGGAAGAGCGCCTGAAGCAGTACGGCGTGAGCGAGGCCGCCCTGGCCGAGCCCACCGACGCCGCCGTGGGCCGCCCGCGCCTCTCGGGCGCCAACCGGCTGCTGGGCCGCCTGAGCTTTGGCCCGCGCCTGGCGGGCGCTTGAGCCGATCTGCCCCTCGGCGGCGAGTTCGCCCTCATCATGCTAGGCGCGTCAGCCCTGGGTTCCTCGTGGGGTCATGGCGTGCGGGCCTGCTGGTGGGCTTGGCTGTAGGCGTCCTGTGTGGCTATCTGCCACTCATGTACCTGAGTTCGCGCCAGAAGAAGCGCCGCCGGGCCTTCACGGAGCAACTTCCCGACATCTCACGCTCCTGGTAGGGGCGCTCGGGCCTGGCCACGGCCTGGGCCAGGCGCTAGAGATGCTGTCGACCAGGTGCCGCCCCGCCTCCATCGAGTTCGCCCGCGTGATGCGCGCCGTGGGGCTGGGGCTCCCGTGCAGCGTGCGCTGGCGGACATGGCCGTCCGGGTCGGCTCCGACGACGCCGACCTCGTGGTGACGGCGATCACGGTGCAGTACGAGATGGGCGGCAACCTGGCGCAAACGTTGGACATCATCAGCGAGACAGTGCGTGACCGCATCCGGATGAAGCGGGATCGGCCGTTCTGACCGCTCAGCAGCGCCCTAACGGGCTGCATCCTCGCAGGCCTACACGTCCGCGCTGGCCGTAGCGCTAAACATCATGAGCCCTGGGTACATGGAGGAGCTATTCAAGCCCGGCATGATCCGCTTGGTCCCTGTGGCAGCCGTGGTACTTCAGATCATCGGGTTTCTGGTTATCAGGCGCATCGTGGACATCGAGGTCTAGGCAGATGGGAGAAACGCTTCTGGCTAGCAGTAGCCTCCTCTGGTCTCCGGTGACCGCCGCTGGCCTAGTCACGCTGGCGATGCTACTCATATGGGCCGCCCTCGCGCCCGCAGCACCGAAGCACGACGTGTCCGAACGCCTTGATGGCTACCTTGAGCGGGTCGAGGCAGTAGGGAATGACGAGTTGCGGGGCACGTTCGTGTCGCGTGTGGCGGCTCCGGGCGCTCGGGGCCTGCTCAGCCTGCTGGGGCGGCTCACGCCCCAACGCAACATGGAGACCACTCGCCAGGACCTCTTGCAGGCTGGCCATCCTATGGGGCTGACGGTGCTTGACTTCTTCGGGCTGAGGCTTCTCTCCGTGGTGGCGTTAGGCGCCGTGGGTTTTTTCGTGATGGGGCGGGGACAGCCGGGTGCGATGGCCATCCGCAACACAGCCATCGCGGCCGCTGTGGGTCTGATGCTGCCACGGTTCTGGCTCAAATCCCGAATTGGCAAGCGCAAGCACGACGTGGCCCGCGCCCTCCCCGACGCGCTCGACATGCTCATTGGCGTCGAGGCGGGGCTGGCGTTCGAGTCGGCCATGTTGCGCGTCGGTGACCGCTGGGACAACGCCCTCACCCACGAGTTCCGCCGTGCCGTGGCCGAGATGCGTGTGGGCACCTCACGCGAGGACGCACTGCTCCGCATGGTGGAGCGCACGGGTGTGCCCGACCTGGCTACCTTCGTAGCCGTGCTCATCCAGTCGACAGAGTTGGGCGTCAGCATCGCCGAGGTGCTCCATTCGCAAGCGGCGCAGATGCGAGAGAAGCGGCGCCAGCGCGCGGAGGAGCTGGCACGGCAGGCGGGCATCAAGATGACGATCCCACTCGTGTTCTTCATCTTCCCGGCTCTGTTTGTGGTGATTCTTGGGCCTGCCGCGCCTCGCATCATGGAGTTTCTCCAGGGCATGGGTGGGTAGAAACACGTAGCAACTCGCCTCATGCAGGGCACCATGGTTGGGCGACACGCACAGCCCGCAATTCCCAGCCCGTAACCTCGATACGGAGCAACGATACGCATGACAGACGCTGAGGAGCGCGACCCGCTCCGCGGGGACCCACGATACGACGACGGGCTGGCGCACCTGCAGGCGGGGCGCTGGCAGGAGGCGATCGACGCCTTTGAGGCGCTGGCGCGCGATTTCCCCGACGACGCCGCCGTCCGCCGCGCCCTGGAGGACGCCCGCTTTCGCGCCCGGCAGGACCAGCGGGGGCGCGTGCGGGCGCGCCGCTCCACGGTGCGCGTGGGGCCCATCATCGTGCGGATATTGCTGATAGGCATCATCGCCGTGGTCGCCTACTATGGCTACCAGTTCGTGCAGACCCAGGTGCGCCCCGCCCTGGCCCAGGCGCAGGTCGACCGGCAGCGCAACCTGCTGGAGCGCGAGTGCGCGGCGTTCTTTGAGGCCGGCGAGCTGGACAAGGCACAGGAGCGCTGCACCGAGCTGCTCATCGAGGAGCCGGGCAGCGCCACAGCCGAGACGGTGCTGGGCCAGATCGCCGAGCAGCGCGAGCTGAGCGAACTCTATATCCAGGCCGTGGCGCTGCAAGAGGCCTCCGAGTACGCGGGCGCGCTGGAATTGTATACGGAGATCTCGGTGCGGCAGCCGCGCTATCGCGACGTGAGCCTGCGCATCAGCACCATCCGCCGCCAGCAGGAGCTGGATCGCCTCTTTGCCGAGGCGGAGGCCGATTACCAGGCCGGCATGTACGACCAGGCGCTGGTCAAGTACGAGCAGCTGCGCGAGCTGAACGTCAGCTATCGCGCCGATTACATCGGGAGCCGGGTGTTCGAGCTGTATATGGGGATGGGGCGCGACCTCATCGCGCAGGAGCCGCAGAGCCCCGACAACGTCCCGGCGGCGTACGACCTGTTCAACAAGGCGTTGGCGCTGCAGCCGCGCAGCGCCGAGGCGCAGGAGGAGCAGCGCCTGGCGGGGCTCTATGTCGAGGGGCGCCGCAAGTACTATGAGGGCTATTACGACGCCGCCATCGCGCCGCTGCGGGCGGTGTACGACCAGCGCCCCTATTATATCGCGACCACCCTGCCCGACATGCTGTACGACGCCTATGTGCGCAGCGGCGACCAGCACAAGGAGGCGGGCGACCTCTATTACGCTTACGAGCAGTACCGGCGCGCGACAGAGCTGCCGGTGCCGGACAAGTCGCTGGCCGACGGGCGCATGTTCGAGGTGCGCCCCTTCCTGACGCCCACGGCGACGCCCACCATCACACCGACGCCGACCTCCACGCCGCTGCCGACGCCGCTGCCGTGGCCCACCGGCGTGCCCACGCCGCCGGCGATGCGCACGCTGCGCAACAAGATCGTGTTCTACTCGGGCGACGAGTACAATGAGGGGTACTGGGCCATGAACCCGGATGGCACCGACCGCCGCTACCTGGGGCGCTCGCGAGAGCTGCAAAAGCAGTACGAGGACTTGGTGAACGCGGAGCGGTTCTCGCCGGATGGCCGCTACTACCTGTTCGTAAAGGACGCGGGCAGCCCGCAGATCTTTATACAGCTGCCCAAGCACGAGGTGTACGGCGACGTCCCGCCCAAGCAGATCAGCCGGCTCGGCGGCACCTGCTACGACCCGGTGTGGTCGCCTGACGGCGGCACCATCGCCTTTGTCAGCAACGAGACGGGCAGCGACGACATCTGGCTCGTGTCGCCCGACGGCAGCGGTCAGCGCAACCTGACGGAGAACCACTGGGAATGGGACAAGCACCCCTCCTGGTCGCCCGACAGCACGCGCCTCGCCTTTTGGTCGAACCGCAGCGGCGTCAAGCAGATCTGGGTGATGGACGCCGACGGCCGCAACGCCCGCAACATCAGCAATACCGAGTGGGAAGAGTACGACCCGGTCTGGGTAAAGTGAGGCATCATGATGAGTTTTGGCCGGGGCTCGCGGGCCCCAGCAAACACGACACAGGTCCGCGGCGACAACTCGCACGGCGATAACGGCTCGGCCACGGCGGCAGTGAAGGACCGCGTCCATCGCCGCCTGCTGGCGGAACTGAGCCCCACCGTGGGCGCCGACAACGTGGACGAGGTGCGCCGCGCGCTGGAGCGCATCTTTGCCGAGACGCTGCAGGAGGAGGGCTTACCCCTCAGCCGCGGCGAGCGCACCGAGCTGTTCGAGCAGATCGTCGCCGACATCCTGGGCCTGGGCGCCATCGAGCCGCTGCTGCGCGACGACTCGGTCACCGAGATCCTGGTGAACGGGCCGAATATGGTCTTTGTGGAGCGCAACGGCATGCTCGAGGAGACGGACCTGCGCTTCCGGGGCAACGACGACGTGCTGCGCATCATCGACCGCATCGTGTCGCCCATCGGGCGCCGCGTCGACGAGAGCAGCCCCATGGTAGACGCCCGCCTGCCCGACGGCTCGCGCGTCAACATCATCATCCCGCCACTGTCGCTGGTGGGGCCGTGCATCAGCATCCGCAAGTTCGCCCGACAGGCGTTCACGGCGGACGATCTGGTGCGGCTGGGCACCGTCCCCAAAGAGTGGGCCGACTTTTTGCGGGTGTGCGTGCTCTCCCGGCTCAACATCATCATCTCGGGCGGCACCTCCACCGGCAAGACGACCTTCCTCAACATGCTGTCCACCTATCTGCCGGGGAACGAGCGCATCGTCACCATCGAGGACGCCGCCGAGCTGCAGATGCAGCAGCGCCACGTGGTCCGGCTGGAGTCGCGCCCGCCCAACGTGGAGGGGCGCGGCCAGGTGACGATCCGCCAGCTGGTGATCAACGCCCTGCGCATGCGCCCCGACCGCATCGTGGTCGGCGAGGTGCGCGGTGGCGAGGCGCTAGACATGCTCCAGGCGATGAACACCGGCCACGACGGCTCGCTCACCACCGCCCACTCGAACGGCGCCCGCGACACGCTGCACCGCATCGAGACGATGGTGCTCATGGCAGGGATGGAGCTGCCCCTGCGCGCCGTGCGCGAGCAGATCGCCGCGGCGTTCGACGTCGTCGTCCACCTCGATCGTCTCGCCGATGGCACCCGCAAGGTGGTCACCATCGCCGAGGTGCAGGGGATGGAGGGCGACATCATCGTCATGCAGGACATCTTCAAGTTCGTGCAGACCTCGGTGCGCGATGGTCGCGTAGAGGGGAGCTTTACCGCCACGGGCGTCAGGCCCAAGTTCATGGACCGGGTGGAGGCGGCGGGGCTCTTTGTCTCGCCGACCATATTCGCGCCCGCGCAGCAGGGCAGCAAGCGAAGGTAAGCGGCATGGAAGTCGAGACGAACGTATCGGCCCAGATCCTCAACGAAGCGCACAACGATCCGGTGGGCCCGGCGACGCTGGCCAGCGTCATGGCCGACGTGGAGGAGAGCGTGGCGCGCGGCGACTCGTCGCGCTTTCGACCGCTGGCCACCGGCTTTGACCCGCTGGACGACGTGCTGAACGGCGGGATCCGCCCGGGCGAGCTGCTCATCATGGGCGGCGCCTATGGCGTCGGCAAGACGATCTTTGGCCTGCAGGTGGCGCGCAACGTGGTGCACGCCAGCCCCGATCAGGCCGCCATCTATATCTGCTACGAGCACGACCGCGCGCACCTCATGTCGCGGCTGATGTGCCTGGAGAGCATCGAGCAGGGCGCCGGCGAGGCGGGATTGACGCTGCGCCGGCTGGGCGACATGGCGCTCTCGCCCGACGGCAAGGGGCTGATCGCGCGCCTGCGGGCGACCCCGCGCTACCGGCGCATGTTCGACGCCATGGACGCCTACGCCGATCGGCTCATCCTGGTAAAGGCCAGCGGCGACCGCTCCACGCTGGAGCAGATTCGCATCTGGGTCGAGGAGGCAGCGGCGCAGGGGCACCAGCGCCTGCTGGTGGTGGTGGATTACCTGCAAAAGATCCCCATCCTGCACGACGGCCTGGGACTCGAGACCGAGTCCACCACCTACCTGGCCCAGGGGCTCAAGGAACTCGCCATGTCGCTGGGGGTGCACATCGTGGCCATCGCGGCCTCGGACCGGCCCGGCCTGCAGTCGCCGCGCATGCGGCTCACCCACCTGCGCGGCAGCTCTGCCCTGCAGTACGAGGCGGATATCGGGCTGGTGTTCAACAACAAGTTTGGCATCGTCAGTCGCGAGCACATGGTGTACAACCCCACCCTCGCCGACGAGATGAGGGGCTGGGTGGTGGTGAGCGTGGAAAAGAACCGCGCCGGCCGCAACGCCCTCGATATGGAGTTCGGCCTGGACGCGGCGCACTTTCGTCTGCAGCCGGTGGGCCGCTTTGTCCGCGAGCGCCTGGTGGACGAGAAACTCGTCCGCGAATAGGGCGTGGGTGCCATGGTGCCGCGGGTCCGATGGTACGCGGATTCCGCGGATTGGGCGCAGATTTCCGCGGATCGGCGGGATACGCCGACGCTGATGGACGAGGATCGGGAGCTGGGCGAGCATCGAGCGGCGACGGTTGCGCCCTCGCCATCTCGGCCCGCCTTTGGGTAGGGGCGGTCCTGCGCGACCGCCGGCGTGGCGACGATCGAGGCGTCATCAGGGGTCCTGGAGCCCGGGAAACGCGGCCCCTCGACGGCCATTCGGCCGGCGATGTCATCCCCACCGGGTGACGGAGGGACAGGCTTATGGCGGAGTTGCTGGCCGCCAAAGGATGGTTGGCAGCGGGGTCTGTGTCGGCTCAGCTGCGTGACGCGCTGCCCGACGGCTATTACGTGATCCCGGAGCCCACGGTGCGTGGGTATCCGCTGGACGCCATAGTCGTTGGCCCCCAGGCGATCTTTGTGCTGCACCTGCGCGATTGGGCGGGCGACGTCATCGCGGTGCGCCGCGGGCCGTGGCGCGAGCGCGCCAACGGCGGCCCCGAGATCGCCCATCCCAACCCCACCGACGAGGCGCGTGAGGCCACCACGGCCGTGCGCGAGTTCCTCAAGGACGAGTTCCCGCGCCTCTCGCCGCCCATCCGGAACTATCTGGTGCTGACCAACCCGAGCGTCCGGCTCGTGGCCATGGGAATGGGGGAGCCAATCGCCATGACGCCAGACACCATCGCGGACGCCATCGCCTCCACCGGCCCGGCGGACGATGGGGCACTGGCCGACGACGAGCTACGCCAGTCGCTGGCCATCGCCATCCGAGAGCGCAAGCTCACCACGAACCAGCGCGCCAAGAAACCGTTCGTGTTCCGATCCGGCGACCTGCTGGCCAGCGGCACGACGGTGTGGACGTTCCGCGCCGCGGTAAAGCACATGGACCGCCACCCCGAGGACGGCATGTACCACCTGCGGAACGGCACCCTGGCCGAGTGGCTCGCCTCGGAGGGCGCCGACGACCTGGCGGCGCTGGCGCGCGAGGTGATGCGTCAGCGAGCGTCGGATGACCGCATGGCGCTGGAGAGCTTTTTGCTGGCCACTGGCCTCGTGCGGCGGCCGCGGCTGATCGCCAAACCGGCGCTGGTGAACTGCGGCTATGTGCTCTCGGGGGAGCACGCCTACCGCACGCTGCGCCTCACCAAGGGGGGACGAGGCTACCTCTTTGGCAGCCTACAGCCGTCACATAACTGGATCCGCGTCGAGCCGCGCGACTTTTCGGGGAGCCCCACCAGGGTGATGGTCTCGGTGAACACCGAATCGCTGCCCATCGATCGGGTGCGCAGCGGCGGCGAGATACGCGTCACGTCGAGCGCCTCGACGGTGCCCATCGAGATCCCGGTGCGGGTGCGCGTGATGGGCATGCCGTCGCGGGTGAACCGCTTCTTCGTGCGGCCGCTGGCGGGGCTCATCGTTGGGGGCGCCATCGGCGGCGGGCTGGGGCACCTGTTGGGCTCCTGGGGAGCCTTTAGCGCGCCATGGGTCACGGGCGTGTTCGGCTGGGGCGCCGGCGCCCTGGGCACGGCCATCCTGATCGGGCTGTTTTGGGCGCTGCTGGGGGCGTTTCGTGGCTTTATGCAGCCGCTGGCCTGGCCCGTCAGCTATGCCGTCTGGCGCTGGCTGCTGCGCACCATCGGCTGGATGGCCGCCCTGGCGCTACTGGCGGCGGTAGCCATGTGGGTGCTGAGTTGGGCCTATCCGCCCGCGGGCGGCGCCATCTCGGATGCCATGCGCTTCACCGCCATCATGGTGGCACCGGCGTTCGCGGTGCTGCCGGCCGTGATGGGCGAGATCCGCTCCAGCCGGGCGGAGACCTCGACCACCACCGCGCCAGAGGAGCGGCCGCGTCGTCGGCCGCTGGTGACGGTCGTAGTGTGCATCGCTCTGCTCTTTGTGCTGGCGCTCAGCCTGCGCATCTTCCGCCCGACCATCGAGACGGTGGATGTGGAGGCAAGCACCGCCACCGCCCAAGAGTGGACGGAGAAGGGCTGGGTGCAGCTCGAAACCGGGCTGAACGACTTGATCGACCGCGTCATGCTCCGCCTGTACGACCGCCGGGCGCCGTCGGGCGGCTAGTGTGTTGCCTGCGAGAGGGGCTACAGGCCGTGAGCCCCGCGGAGTAAGGAGCCTGAGGTGCGCGCGCTGAAAAAGGAATCCGGACAAGATCTGGTCGAGTTCGCGCTCATCGCGCCGATCCTCTTTGCCGTGCTGTTCGGCATCATCGAGTTTGGCGTGGCGGTGTGGCGGTATAACACGCTGGCGAATACGGCTCGCGAGACCGCTCGCGAGTTCGTGGTATACCCCGAAGCCAAGCGTGATGGGAACGAGATCGAGCAGTATGCCAGGGCTTATGCACAGGATTTGGCGATGATCGATGTCACGCCAGAGTTTCGCGAGGAGCCCCTGGTGATCACCAGTACTGAGGGGTACACCAGGTCCCTCCCGAGGCTTGTGGTCACCGTGAGCTACACCCACGAGACGATCATCAGGCTGTGGCCGTTCAACGAGATACCGATGAGGGCTACTGCATCGATGTTGGCGGAGGACAGGCAGTGATGCGCACAGGATCAGAGCCCAGACGTGGTGCCGGGGAGCGGGGCGTGAATCTGATCGAGATGGCCCTTGTTCTGCCGCTCCTCTTGCTGTTGCTGGCCGGCGTCGTCGATCTTGGACGGGCCTTCTATACCTATGTCAGTCTGACGAACGCGGTGCGCGAGGGCGCGCGCTTTGCGTCGAAACTGCCCTATGATGACAACGAAGGGGCCATCGTTGCCCTGGTGGTCGCGCGCGTGCGGGAGGAGCCGATGCAGTCGGTCCCGGAGGAGTCGATCATCGTGGAGCAGCCGATCGAGGGCCTGGGGGGGGCAAAGGGTAGTGCAGTGACGGTCCGCGCCAGTCTGCTCTTCAGGCCGATCCTCGGGAGCATCCTGGGGGTCGAATCGCTTCCTATCCGCACGGAAGCCACCATGCGAATCTTTGGGGTGGACGGGATCGACTAACAGCGGTCCTGTGGTCTTGCGATGGTCCACGGCACAGGCCGTAGAGAGGGACGAGGTGCAGCATGTTTGGGCGGTGGAGAAAGGCGTCGGGCAAGGGACAGCATGGGCAGACACTTGTCCTCGTTGCATTGGCAATGGTGGTTCTGCTCCTGGTCTCGGGACTGGCGATCGATGTGGGTGTGTGGTATGGGCAACGCCGTAGCCTGCAGAACGCGGCAGATGCCGGCGCCCTGGCCGGCGCCTGGGAGATCTGTCATGGCAACCCCGCCAACGCAGACGACGCAGCGCTCGAATATGCCGAGTTCAACGGCGCCGATTCCGCGCTCACGACGGTCGACGTGGACGGCGATAGCGGCATTGTGATCGTCACGGCGCGCAAAGATGCCGACCTCTACCTCTCGAGCCTGGTGCTCACCGACTTTACTATTCCCGCGGTCGCCGCGGCACAGTGTGGGCTGGCCGACGCCGCATGCGGCATGTGGCCGGTGGCATTCGATCTGCCCACCTACATCTCGCCAACCCTCACCGGTAACTGCAACGGCACACCGGATAATTGGGCTCTCACCGAAGCGTGGATCAACGGTGTTCCGGAGAACAGCGGAACCGGGCGCAACGCCAACAGCCAGTTCATTCTGTGGGCCGGTGACAACCAGGAATGGAGTCCGACCCAGGTGGCCAGACACTGCCGGTTCGCAAGCCAACCCAAGACGGGGGAAGAGTACAAACTGGCCTCTGTTGTCGCGGGATCGCCCATGGATCCCGGTAACCGCGGATGGGTGGCGCTGAGACTCCTCCCTGGCATTGGAATCCCGCCCGGTAGCGCCTGGGCCGACTGCAACAGCGCTGACAACTGCGGCTCACCCGCGCTCAACTGCTGGCTGCAGCACGGTTTCATCGGCTCCATCTCCATCGGCGCCTGCCTGGCCACCGAGGACGGCAACATCGACAACTCGCTTCGCACGTATGCGTCAATGCGCCAAGGCGACGCGGTGTCGATCATCCTGTACGACCACCCCGGAGAGGGGGAGGACTGCACCATCACGCCGAACGACCCCACCTGCGGCGGCAACAAGACCTATCACGTCGCCGGCATCGGGTGCGTGCTCGTCGAGCACGTGTTCGACGGCAAGAACTGCGGAGGGTCGTGCACGAACGTTCCCGAAGGCGGCAAGTTCAACTCGATCTTCTGGGAGCGGCACGACTTGGGAGGGCCAGATCCTTGGGACAAGGAGTATACCAGGAAATCGATGGCGTCAGGAGCCGTCTATAACGGCATCACTGGGACCAACGAGTATGGCTTTGGCTGCTACTATGACAAGAACAAGTGGGTCTGTGCCAACAACGAGCCTCTGAACTTTTCGTGTCCCAGACCAGCAGGGGGCATCGTCGTCACCAAGCTGTGCACATGCCCCGCCACCGACTGTGTGGGCACCGGATCGGGCAGCGGCTCCAATGTCGCACTGAACGCCGTTAGCCTGATACCGGTCCCAGAGCCCTGAGCGTAGCCCGCAGGGAGGTCCAGCCCACGTTGATGCTTCTCTTGCAGGGCGCCGTCAACGGCCCTCTAGTCGGCGCGCTCTCTGGCTCACCGCCCGCACGCTCACCGCGCGCCACCCCGACCAGGAGATCGCCGTCGCGCGGCGGCGGCGCCCAGTCGGTCGCCAGGCACGCCTGTGGGGGCGCGAGCGTGGCCGCGCTGCGCGTCCAGACGTACACGGGCCGGTGCCCGCCGAGCGTCGCCCAGGGGCCGGTGGCGCTGGAGGCCCTGACACCTGTCAGGCCCAACGGTTACTCGACGTTAACCGACCTGTAACGCGCCGTATACGCTACCCCATTGACGTGTTTCGAACAACACCCTATTCTGGGCGTGGGTTGCTGTATAGCGATCACTGTAGGCATGCCATGCATAGCGAGCCGGCGAAGGAAGAGGATTATGGCAGACCCGTCGCCCTGCGGCGGGCGGACGCCGGTGTACGCCGGCATCACCAGCCCCCGCGGCAATAACCTGATCGAGTTCGCCCTGGTGGCCCCCCTCCTCATCCTCCTCATCCTGGGCACCGTCGAGGTCGGCAACGCGTACCGCGCCTATATCGGCATCAGCAACGCCTCCAGGGAGGGGGCACGCCTTGCAGCGCGAGGCAACATCTTTCGCTCCGACCAGATCCTGCTCGTCGTCCGCGAACACGTGCGCGACGTCGACCTGGCATCGACGGGCACTGTGCTCATCACCACCGTGAAATCCGACACCAGCGGACTCACCTCGTACCAGACACAGCAGCTCCTCGGCTCTGAGAACAGCCGTTTGGATCAGGCCACAGTGGCCGATCTACACGCACAGCTCACCGCCTCCGAGCCCGACTACCTCCGCAAGGAGCAGTTTGTCATCGTCGAGGTGATGTACTCGCACCCGACCATCACCGGCTTTATGCGAGAGTCGATACCGATGTATGCCTATAGCATCATGCCTGTATCGGCTCCGGCCTAGCGCCATGCCCCAGCCCTCGTCCTGCTGAGGGTCTGTGCGCCCATATTCGCATGTGCTTCTCTGGACTCGGCGCGCCAGCGCTCCCGGACAGCGCTACCCGTCCGTCAACCGAGCACGACCCGGTATGGAGGCAGAGCGTGAGACGCCTACGTTTGCTCGTCTACAGGTTCACGCGTCTGACACCGCGTGAGCGCGGCCAGACCCTGATTCTGGTGGCCCTGTCCATGATCGTGCTGCTGGGCTTTGTGGGCCTGGCCGTTGATGGCGCCGTCGTCCTTGCCGCCCGGCGCGACCTCGTCAAGATCACCGACGCGGCTGCCCTGGCGGCGGCCGGTGCGCTTTCGGGCACACCCGAGGAGTCGGACGCCCTTCGGCAGGAGCGCGCCCGTGCTCGCGCCCATGAGTACGCCATGCTGCAGGGGCTCGATCCCGACACAGCTCCCTGTTGGAGCGTCGAGTTCCCCGAATGGCCGGATCGAAAGGTGGTGCGCGTGCGCGCTTGCCGCCGCGTGCCGCTGGTGTTCATGCCACTCCTGGGACACGACGAGGCGATAGTGCGGGCCGGCCCACTAGGATCGGGAAACGAGGCGCTGGGGCAGGAGGCGGAGGCGGCGCCACTCGATATCGCTCTGGTGCACGATGTCTCGGCGAGCCAGTGCTATGGCAACTATTACACCACCAACGAGAACGGCTGGTGCTCGCAGCTGTTGCGCAACCCTCCGGACGGATCGCCGCGCAGCTATCAGCCGTACCACCCGACGCTGGCAACCCGCACCGACGTGCCCTGGCTACCGCAGTGTAACAACAGTCCTTGCTGTCTGAACCCGGCGGGCCAATGGCGCGCCTGCCCCCATGGAGATGAATCGCCTTTGAATGCTCCCTGGCAGCCCTTCGCCTGGCAACAGGATGCCGCGCGTTACTTTGTGTCCAAACTGGACTCCCGGCACGACCAAGTTTCCGTCGTCAGCTTTTCCTCGCGCGTGCGAAGTTCCGAGACGCCTTACGGGTGGGTGAGCTACGATGACGCCGGCGCACGCGTGCACCTCGGGCTGACCAACAACATGGCCCAGGCCATGGACGCCATCGGGACCAGTCCGGGCAGCAACTGGGCGACGGGCGACCGTGGCCTCTATCCCGCCGGGCAGACGAATATGGCCCGCGGCATCGCCACCGGGATCGATGCCCTGGCCGGCCCGGGGGCTCGCGACGATGCCGTGGCCACCATGATCCTGCTGGGCGACGGCTCGCCCACCGTCACCATGAACGGCGTGAACCCGTCGGGATGCAGCTCCAGTAGCCCTGGCAACTGCACGCAACCCCGGGCCGACGCCATGACTCAGGCGCAGGAGGCAGTGCAGGCCGGCGTGATCATCTACACGATCTTTGTCGGCGAGCCGTCGTTCGCCCAGGATCACGCCCTCATGTTGCAGTACATCGCGGATCTGACGGATAACGGCCGGCTCGAGGGCACGTATGACCTGCCCGGTGACTATGGGCCGGCGCACAATGCCGAGTGGTTTCAGGAGAACGTCAGCGGCAACTTTTACCTTGCCAGCGACGGCGCGCAACTCGAGGCCGCATACGATTCGATCTTTGAAAAGATCTACACCCGTCTGATACGCTAGAGCGAGTAATGAGGCGATCAGCATGAGATTCTCTGCCCTGGCACGATGGTACGGGCGCGCGCCGCGCCGCTCGCATACTGGGCGCGGCCAGGCGTTGGTCGAGTTCGCCCTGATGGCGCTGCTCTTTTTCACGCTGCTCTTTGGCGTCATAGAGATCGGCCGCCTGCTCCATTCCTGGGTTACCCTGGAGCACGCCTCATCCGAAGCGGGGCGCTACGCGACCCACGGCGAGGGGCACACCACGGGACAGCGCGAAGCGCAGGTACGCCAGACCGCCCGCATGGGCGCCACCGGGCTGGTCATCGACGACGCCGCCGGGCCGAACGATCCCGGCTACTTTGGTGTCACCATCCGCAGCTCGGGCTCCAGCGGCGACCCCGGCGAGGATGATGATGCCGGCGGGCCAAATGAGTTCGTGCGTGTGTCGCTGTTGTATAATCATCCGGTATTGACCTTTGCGTTGGGGAGGACCTATATCCCTCTGCAATCCGAGGTCCTGGTGCTAAACGAGCGCTACGCGCGTCCGTCGGGCATAGCCGGAGGCCTCCCAGGCGGTGGGGGCCTGGCGGGTGGCCAGCTGCCCGCCACGCCCATGGCTACCTGGACCCCGCGTCCCACGCCGTCCATCACGCCGACGCCATCGGCGACGCCGCCGGTGCCATGCTACACCCTCAGCACGTCGGTGAGTCCGGGAGGCTGGGGCACGGTCAGCGTCAGCCTGGAGCCGAACTGCAGCGGCGGGGGCTACGCCTCGGGTACGAGGGTCACGCTGACGGCACACCCGGAATGTAGACGCTCCTGGCCCTGGGGTGGGTGCCGTGCCTACTATCGGTTCGAGCGCTGGAGCGGCGACGCCTCTGGAACCAGCTCCAGCGTGAGCGTTACCATGAACGGAAACAGGTCCATCACGGCGCGCTTCCGGGAATAGCCGGGAGCGTGGGGCGCGCCGCGCCCGACCGCCCACCATTCCTGCCGGTGATCGGTGGCGGCCCGCCGCTTGGCATCCCGATCGGGAGGTGACTCACAGTCTATGCATCCTGTCTACGGCGCCCTTCTCGGCTGCGTCACCGGCGCCCTCGCGTGGCTGACCGCCCGCGCGTTCATCGCGCACCACCGCGACGAGGCGGTCGACTTCTCATGGCTGCTTGAGGATGCCCGCGGCGCGGTGACGCCTCTGGGGGCGACGTTCGTGGCCGCACTGGCGATCCTGGGGGCGTACCTGGGTTGGCGCGCGACGGGCGCCGCTCAAGTCGTGGCGGCGCTGATCGCCAGTGGCTTGTATGCCGCCATCACCGTCGTCGATTTCCGTGTGCGGCGCATCCCGAACCCGCTCGTCGTGGCGCTGCTCGTGTGGGGCGGCGTACAGATGCTCTGGCTCGGGAGGCCGACGCTGCCGGCGGCGGGGCTCGGCCTGCTGGTGGGAGGCGGCATCTTTTTGCTGCTCGCCCTGTTGAGGCGCGGCGCCATGGGCGCGGGGGACGTCAAGCTGGCCGCCGCCATCGGGTGGCTGGTGGGCTATCCCCTGGTGCTCACGGCGCTCTTTTGGGGGATCGTGGCCGGCGGCGTGGCGGCCGTGGTCCTGCTGGTCACGCGGCGCGCAGGCCGCAAGGACACCATGGCCTACGGCCCCTACCTGGCCCTGGGCGGCTGGGTGCTGCAACTCGCCATGCTCGGCCTCCTGCCCTGGGGCACATAGAGATTTACCACGGAGACAGAGAACACAGAGAGGAACGGAACACGGATTCCGCGGATCGACGCGGATTTCCACGGATTACGGGATACTTTTCGGATCGGCGGAAATCTGCGTAGTACCTGCGGAATCAGCGTACCATCGGTGTTCTTCTCTACGGTCTCGGCGCTCTCGGCGGTTCATCCCTCCACATCGAGGATCGATCATGGACAACGGTATTCGCATCATCAACGCCACGCGCGGTTGTGCACTGGTCTCCAAGGGGCGCGTAGCCGACAACTACTGGACGCGCTTGCGCGGCCTCATGGGCGCGTCGCCTCTCGCGCCCGGGGAGGGCCTCCTCATCTCCCCGTGCAGTTCCGTACACACCCACTTTATGCGTTTTCCCATCGACGTGGTTTATGTCGACAAGGATCACCAGGTCGTCGGCATCGACGCCCGCCTGGCGCCGTGGCGTTTTGGACGATTCTACAAGCGGGTGCGCTACGTGGTGGAACTGCCCGCCGGCGCGGCCGAAGAGACAGGTACCGCCGTGGGAGATCTGCTGGAGACGCATCGCGTCACCCCGTCGTGATGGCCAAAAGGCCATCCGAGGGTCGAGAGTCCGTGGCCCGCTACCAAGGAGGAACCATGCGCATTCTCATACGCGTCCTGGCGCTGTTGCTCGTCGCGCTCACTATCGCCGGCCCGGCCATCGGACCGGCGGCGCTGGCCAAGCCTCGCCCCCTCCTGGCGGGGCCGGCGCTCAGCGAGCCGCCGGATGACATGCATACCACCGGCAACCCCGATGATCCTGAACCAGGCCGCACCCTCTACGAGCCCCTGGGCATCCCCACCTTTGAGTGGCAGAACATGGGGGCGAGCAGGTACGAGCTGCAGATCGCTACCAGCGACAGCTTTGGTGAGGAGGTCATCGTCGTTCGGCGCGACCGGCTGCCCTACCCCATGTACACGCCGACGGGCTTTGACGAGATCGGCGCGGGCTTGGGCCTCACCGAGGACCTGACCTCGGGAGCGTTCATCGATGCTGCCACCTTTTACTGGCGCGCCCGCGCCTACGATGACGCCTACAAGCAGTGGGGTGACTGGTCGGCGACGCGAAGCTTTGTCCGGCACTGGGGGTACAAACCCACCAACCTGCGCGAGGGGCCCGCAGAGTACCAGGCAGGGACCGACGACGACAGCGTCATGACGCTCACGCCCTACCTGGAGTGGGATCCCGTGCCCGGCGCATCGTTCTACCAGATCCAGGTAGATACATCGAATTCGTTCGGCTCGCCCTACATCAATGCGACGACGGACGTACCTCGCTACACGCCTACCAGCACGCTCCAGAACGACGATGACCTATTCTGGCGGGTCCGAGCCTTCCATCGGCCGAACGCCAGCTCTCTGACGGGAGGGCGCGGCGGTGTTTGGAGCGAGGTGCGCCAATTCAAGCTGGCATGGAGCAGCCAGACTCTGGCTGGTGACCGCCGTCCCCTGCTCCTTACCCCACCCAATGGTGCGAACTATGTATATCGCCCCCTGTTTTGCTGGCAACCTGTGGAGGGCGCCAAGAAATACCGGATAGACGTGGATGACGACAACTATTTCACCACCCCTCCGGCATGGATGGTGAACGGCGCGTATGCCAGTGGCCAGACAGAGGGAACGTGCTACTCCTTTCCTCGAGACGGCACCTTCACGCTTGAGTATGGCAGGTCCTACTGGTGGCGGGTAACCGCGATGGATGGAAAGAACTACCTTGGGCAGGCAACCGATGAGGGGATCACTAGCGCCCCGTTCGAGTTCCACACCGCGGACTCAGAGATGCCAGTGGTGCCCGATCTTATCTATCCCCCCTACTACTACCCACCCATCCGGGTAGATGATCCTGAGTACCGTACCTTTGAAGATCGAACCGTCTCGGTCCCCACATTCATCTGGGGGCGGGTAGACGGCGCCTCCTACTATGAACTGTGCATCGATGACGTACCGTATATGGACTGCACTAGCGATTCCGCCATCGTCGTGCAAACCGAGAACGCCAGCTACACCTTTACTGATACAGACCTCTTTCAGCCGGTGCCCGGCCAGGACTATTATTGGAAGGTACGCGCCAACAATGGCCCAACCTTCGATGACATCAACACCGCTTGGTTGACTCGCATCGACAGGAGTCTCCTCACCGCTACGGCGGAGACACCCGAGCCCCTACTTCCGACCTATGGTGCACAACCCTGGACGGCCAACCTCCCCTACGGTGAGGAGAGCGCCACCTACTATCCGGTCTTTGCCTGGCGGCCCGTGGCCGAGAACGGCGCGGCGCGCTACCAAGTGCAGGTTGCCATTGACGCCGACTTTGCGCACGTTGTACACGTCGGCGAGACGATGTATAGCGAGTACGCGCCGCTGGACCGGCCAGAACCCGGCACCTACTTTTGGCGTGTCCGACAGATCGAGCCGGCTACCAGCGACTGGACGGCGCCTAGCCGATTCATCGTGAGCCGCGCCTACACCTACGGCACCCCTGACATGGCCGGCAGTCGCGACGATTGGGCTGCAGAGGGGCTGGGCTGGTACGAGCCAGCGAATGAGGCGGGCGACTCTCCGGCGGGACATGACCTGGTGGGTGCCCATGTGGTGATGTCGCGTACAGATACGCTGTTGGGGCTACCCGTGGGCGCCGACACCACCTTGGGTATCTATCTGGACACCGATCACATCGACACGCGCGGGGCCGGGGCTCCTCCGAGTCAGCGCTGGGGCCCAACGGTGCCAGAGAGTCACTTTCCCGAGTACGCCATCTACTGGAAGTACGAGGATGACACCATGGGCGCCGGCGAGGTCTGGGAATGGCTTGGAACCAGTTGGCAAAAGCGGGGAACGCTCGCTAACATACTGAGCGAGTACTCGTACGACGTAGCTAGTCAGTTCCTCAAGCTCAGAATTTCGTCCAGCCAGATCGATCAGCCCGGGAGTCTGTCGCTGCTGTTCTTTACGGTAGACTCTGCGGGCGAAGTAGTAGACCTGCTGCCGAACCGGCTGGGCGAAGAAGGGATCGCCGCCTTCCATACAGAGGGTATGACGCCGACGCCCATCTTGCCGGTGAACTCGCTAGCTTCAGGCGAGGATCTCGACTACTGGAGCCTCACGCAGATCGAGAGGAACACACCCGTGCTCAGGTGGCGGCACACGAACGCTCTGTATGACGACGGTGTCGCCTCCGCGCTGTTCTTCCAGACGTACAAGGATGACACCTTCACGGCACTCTATGAGAACGAGAACGGAAAGAGTCCCAGTTTCGCAAGCAGCGCCAGCCTGCGTCGTTTCTGGGATGCCAATACACACTGGGCCCCGCAAGTGCACTATAGCGACAACAACAGCTACAACTGGCGGATCAGCCGGTCAGGGTTTGGGCCTTCGGCGCCGCACCGCTTCACCAAGCTCGGGTACATCCCCACGAAACTGGATGTGTTGCCAGTCCACCCCAGGGGAGATATCACCGGAACGCACGTCACGCCCAGCTTTACCTGGCAGGCCGCCCAGTCAGCGCCCAGCTACCTGTGGGAGCTGTTCGAGGGGGGCACGCGCAGGGCCTACCAGGAGACCATGGTGCCCTACTTTACGCCGCGCGGCGCCCTAAAGGATGGCAGCTACACGTGGAAGGTGTGGGCCAAAGACGCACGCGGCCGGCTGACGAGCCTGGCAGCGCAAGAGGAGTTCCGCAAAGAGACGCTCAGAGTTGAAGAGAACGATGTCCGAGAGGACGTACAGAACGGCCGGCTGGTGCTTGGGTGGAAGCCCATCCCCGGCGCGGCATACTACAAGCTGACCATCGCCTCGGACATCAACCTATCGCGCAACGTGAACACCTATTCCGTGCATGGAACGACGTTCACCCCCGACACGCTGCCAAAGGCCGTGCAGAGCGGCGGCGGCATCTATTGGCGGGTAGTGGTGTGTGACAACAAGAACAACGTGGGGCAGTACCTCATGGACCCGCGCTTCCTGCCCGATCCTCCCGATCCTCCGCCTGCTGCCGTGTTGAACTTGCCAGTGGTGTTGCGGCACTAGCTAGGTCAGCGTGACTTACAGAGAGGCCCCGCCCTATACGGGCGGGGCCTTATGTCATGCGTATGCCTCTGCCCTACCCCCTCTCCTCCCCATCCGCCCAAACCGACGTCCCGCGCGCTGTGGCCCAGGACGTCATCCTGCGTGGGTCCCCCTGCCAGAGGCGCTCCCTGGCCCAGGGGCGCGGCTGCGGCGGGCCGGCGCACTCGAGCTTGATGACGGGAAAGAGGTCCGTGGGCGGTTCGAGGGGCAGGCCCGAGATGGTGAGTTCGTCAGGGCACTGCTCGAAGGGCAGCTCCTGCCCCGTGGTGAGCAGCACCGCCCGCCGCACGGGGGTCTCGAGCCCCGTCAGGCGGAGGGCGCCGCGCCCGTCCCAGAAGCGCACGATGAGGTAGAGGTTGTCGCCCTTGCGCGTCTGGCGGCCGAAGGTGACGAACTCGCAGACGTCGCCCGCCTCGACGCCATAGATCGCCTCGCCGTGCACGGCCAGCCAGCGCCCCAGCGCCTCGGCGCGCGCCACGAACTCGGCCGGTAGCTCTCCCTCGGGGGTGGGGCCGACGTTCAGCAGGAGGTTGCCGCCCTTCCCGGCGGCCTCCACGAGCATGTCGAGGAGGAGGTCGGCCGGGCGCCAGCGCTCGCCGGCAGCATAGCCCCACAGGCGCCAGGTGCTCACCTGACACGACTCCCAGGGGCGCCCGACCTCGGCGGTGATGTGGTGCTCGGGTGTGCCGAAATCGCCCAGGTCGTTCGTGGCGCCGGGGCCGGCGCCGCCGTCCGCGGAGGGCGCGCCGGCCAGGGCGCGTCCCAGGCGGTTATTGACCAGGATGCCGGGCTGCAGGTCGCGGATCATGGCCGCCAGCTCGGCGGCGCGCCAGTCCTCGGCAGAGTGGGGCCAGGCGCCGTCGAACCAGATGACGTCGATGCGGCCATAGTGGGTCAGCAGCTCGCGCACCTGCTGGTGGACGTAGGCGCGGAAACGCCCCCACCCCTCCGGATCGTGGTCCGGCCCCTCCCAGTAGGCGGGGATGCGCCAGTCGGCGAGGGAATAGTACAGCCCCACGCGCAGCCCCGCGGCGCGGAACGCCTCGACGTACTCGCGCACGAAATCGCGCCCCGCCGCCTGCGAGGCGCTGGTATAGTCGGTGACCTTGGAGTCCCACAGGCAAAAGCCGTCGTGGTGGCGCGAGGTGAGCACGCCGTAGCGCATGCCGGCGTCCTTTGCCACGCGCGCCCAGGCGTCGGCGTCGAACCGCGACGGGTTCCAGCCGCAAGCCATCTCGCCGTAGGCGCGCTGGTCGAGGTGCTCGCGAAAGAGGGGCTGCTCGCCCCGCCCGATGAGGCTGTACGGCCCCCAGTGGATGAACATCCCGAACCGCGCCTCGGAGAACCACGAGTCGGAGGATGCTGCGTGCATGTGACTCCTTTGTGGAACGCAGACGAGCGCTGACAACCGTCATGCCCGTGACAGGTTGCAGGTGACAGGTTACAGGCTACAGCGGATGGCCTCGCTACAGTCTGTAACCTGTCACCTGCAACCTGGAACTGTCCATTCAGATCAGCGTTTGTCCGCGTTCATCTGCGTCCGGTTGCTCTACCGGCCCCAGCGCTGTCGCAAATACTCCAAATAGAAGAGCGCATTGTCCACCGGCACGTTGCTGGGGATGTGGTTGCCCACGGCGAACATCAGGCCCTTGCAGCGGTCGGCGAGAGCCAGGGTGGCGTCGATCTCGGTGCCGATCTGCTCGCGCGTGCCAAAGGTCAGGGTGCGGGCGTCGACGCAGCTGCTGATGAGGCAGTGCGTCTGGCCGTATTCGGCCGCCACCGGCTCCAGCAGCATCATCGGCTCGAAGCAGAGGGCGTCGGCGCCGGCGTCCACGATGTCGCCCACGAACATGCTCCACTCGCCATCCGAGGTGAACACCACCTTCTTGCCGGCCTCCCGAAGCACCGACCAGAGGGCCTTGTAGCGCGGAAAGATCTCGGCCCGGTAATAGTCAGGCCGCATAAAGGGGCCCTGGCTCCACACCATGTCGTCGTGGCACATGTACACCGCGATGGAGGTGTCGGCCCAGGCGCGCACGTGGTGCAGCGTCTGCTGAAAGATGCCGTCCAGCACCCTGGTGAAGCGGTCGCGGTAGGCCGCCGCCTCCAGGAGCATGTCCCACCCCAGGATGGCGATGGCGCCCGACACGAGGGTGCGATAGTAGCCGCCGGTGTACACCTGGTTGGGATAGTAGGCCTGCTGGGTCTGGTAGAGATCCTCGTAGAACGCCACCAGCCGGCGATAGTCGGTCAGGCCGTACTCGGCGACGGCGTCAAAGGCCAGCGCCTCGTCCACCGAGCGGAAGGGACAGACCTGCGGCTGGCGCAGGTCCACGCCCCCCTCGAGGAACTCGCTGTGGCCCATGTCGGTGGTGCGGCCGCGCTCCTCCCACGGCTCGGGGCCGTCGTGGGTCGACCAGATGAAATCGAACTCCCAGGCGTCGGCAAAGGCGCGCTCGCGCGCGGGGTCGTCATCGGGCAGGCCGGTGACGGCGCGTTTGAGCGCGTCGTTGGAGCAGTACTCGGTGTGCGCCAGGCGCGGCGTGGGGCGCAGGTTCAGGGCGTCGATGCCGATCCGATAGCTCATGGCAGCCCCCTAGATGCGGTTGGCGTCGACCCAACCCCAGTCGATCTCCAGGCCCAGGCCCGGGCCCTGGGGCATGTGCACGTACCCCTCGGCGTCGACGTCGTCGGGGCGCGCGACGAGCCAGGGCTGGGCGGCCTCATAGTCATAGTGGGGGTGCAACAGCCCGCGCTCATAGTACTCGCCGGGGATACCCATGGCGCCCAGCAGGTGCAGGTGCGCGTGGCCGCCGCCATGCACCTCCAGCGCCACACCATGCGCCTCGCACAGGTGAATGCATTTCATCATCGGCGTGATGCCGCCCAGCCCCACGTCGTAGCGGCTGATGTCGGTGGCGTGGTGGACGATCCACTCGGCGCGGTTGTAGAACTGGCCGCCCGCCGTCTCGGGGCCGACCACGGGGATGTCGAGCTGCTCGCTGAGCCAGATGTAGGACGACATGCTCGACTCGTTCATCGGCTCCTCGAACCAGTGGTAGCCCAGCTCCTCGAGCGCCCGGCCGATATAGAGCGCCTCCATGCGGCTATAGTCGTGGTTGCAGTCGAGCATCAGGTCGATGTCGGGGCCAACGCGCTGGCGCACGGCGGCGCAGGCGGCCACGTCGCGCTTGGGGTCGGGGCCGAGGGGCGCCATCCAAGTGTGCAGCTTGAACGCCTTGTACCCCTGGGCCACGCACGCCTCGGCAAAATCGGCGTAATGCTCCGGCGTGTCGAGGCCGCCGGAGATGTCATCGCCACACATGGTGCTGGCGTAGGCGAGAACCTTGTCGCGGTAGGCGCCCATCAGCTTGTACAGGGGCATCCCCGCCGCCTTGCCGGCGAGGTCCCAGAGCGCCACGTCGATGGTGCCCATGTAGCGGTCGTGGAGCGCAGGCCCGTACATGCGCTGGAACTGGCGCAGGCGCTGCCAGATGCGCTCGCGGTACAGCGGGTCCTCGCCCACCAGCACCTGACGCGCCGGCCCCAGCATCGCCGGGCTGCCGCCAAAGCAGTAGCCGTCCAGGCCCTCATCGGTGCTGATGTGGGCCAGGGCGCCCCGCGCCTCGTGCTCCGGCCCCGGATGGGCGTGGCCCTCGTCGTCATGCGCCACGCGCGACATGTACCTGAACTGGATGACCTCGATGTCGGTGATGCGCATCGGACACCTCCGTGGTGTGGGTTGTGGGTTGCGGGTTGCGTGTTGGAGCGGTTGCAGGTTGCAGGTTACAGGTTACAGGCGGTACGAATTTGGGGCGCCACGGCGGCGGGCTACGCTGGAAGGATTCCCGGAGCGCCGCCGTCCTCGGCGGCAGGCTTGCGGAGGCCGCGGGGCCTCCCTCGCAGAGCCAGGGGTCTTTCGCAGTCAGTCAAGGCCCCTCGGCAGGCTCGGGGCGACAGGGTTCAGCGAGAGAGGCCGCCGTCCTCGGCGGCAGGCTTGCGGAGGCCGCAGGGCCTCCCTCGCAGAGCCGGGGGTCTTCCACAGTCAGTCGAGGCCCCTCGGCAGGCTCGGGGCGACAGGGCTCAGCGAGAGAGGCCGCCGTCCTCGGCGGCAGGCTTGCGGAGGCCGCGGGGCCTCCCCCGCAGAGCCAGGGGTCTTTCGCAGTCAGTCAAGGCCCCTCGGCAGGCTCGGGGCGACAGGGTTCAGCGAGAGAGGCCGCCGGGACGGCGGCGCTCCACGAGGTAGCGGCTCACGCCGCGCTCAGCCCTGTAACCTGCCACCTGTCACCTGTCACCTCCCGCCGATCCAGCGCACAACCCATGCCCGGAACTCGCAACTCGAAACCCGCAACCGATCCCCGTCAGCCGATGGGATAGGCGCCGCGCTCCCGCACCACGTCGGTCACCCACGCCACGCGATCGATGAGCGAATCGGGCATGACGTTGTCGGCCACGCCGAGGATAAAGGCGTTGCCCGGCTTGATGACGTCGAACATGTGGTGCACGTAGCCGCGGAACTCGTCCTCCGGCACGCTGGGCGCCAGCAAGAGGGAGGGGAGACCACCCCAGATGATGACGCGGTCGCCCCAGGCCTCACGCGCCTGTTCCAGCGTCAGCGGCACCATCGGGGCGGTAACAAAGCACTCGACCATGTCCCAGCCGGCGCGCTCGATATGGTCGAGGATGCGGGAGGTGTCGTTGTCGCCGTGCATCGCCACGGCGATGCCGTGCTCGTGCACCTGCGGCATGAACTCCTGGTAGTAGGGGATGATATAGCGCTCAAAGATGCGCGGCGGTGTGAACTGGGAGGAGAGGTGCACGCCGTGGAGCACCAGGCGCGCCGGCGACGCGGCGATCACGGGCCAGAGGCGCTCGCGCTGCACCGCGGTCATCACTTGCAGCAGGTGGTCGATCTCGTCGGGATAGTCGGCCAACTGGTAGAAGGCGTGATCGTAGCCGGCCAGGTCGAGGATGAACTCGTGGATCGGTACGTCGCCCACGCCCACCATGGGGAGCCCCTCGTCGCCGATGTCGGCGTCGTAGGCGCGATAGGCATCGTCATCGGGGCGCCAGTGGGTGTGTTCGACGATCCACTCCCAGACGCGATAGTCGGCCGGCCCCTTGAGGGGGTACTCCTCGACGCGGCCGGGCAGCCCCTGCGCCTCGAGGTCGGCCGACTGGTGCTCGGCGGTGCGCACCGAGCCCACGGGCGTGTGGTACTCGGTCACGAGCAGCGGCCCCTCGCGCCGGGTGACCACCTCCACGCCCTGGCGTTCCAGGCGAAAGATGCGGCCATCGCGCGCCGGCGTGCCGACGCCCAGCGCCCGCTCCACCTCGCGCAGCGACATCCCCCGAAAGCGCTCCGGCATGGTGCCGGTGAGCACACGCGCGTCGTACCACAGCTTTAGCCGGGGGATCCAGGGGATGCGGTCCGGCGGCCGCCGACCGAGAATGGCGAGAAGACGCTCGCGATCGTTCATGCTCCCCCCATATGAGGAGGACTCACCACCAAGACACCAAGGACACGAAGAAACCCAAGAATACGCATAGAATGCGGAGCGCCCAAGATCTCTGATTCTGCCCTGGTTCAGTGCGTTGGCAATCCAGGCGTTCCTTGGTGTCCTTGGTGCCTTGGTGGTTATCCTCTGACTTGCTGGACGAGGTCACGGCAGGCGTTGGCAAAGATGCCCACGTCTACGCCGAGGGAGATGTATTGCACGCCGGCATCGATCCAGCGCTTGGCGGTATCAGCGTCGCCGGCGTAGGTGCCGGCCGCCTTGCCCGCCGCACGGATCTTTTTGGTAGCCTCTTCCATCCCCTGCACCACCCGCGGATCGTTCACCTGGCCGGGGATGCCGAAGGACTGGGAGAGGTCATACGGCCCGAGGAACACCACGTCGATGTGGGGCACGGCGATGATGGCGTCGAGGTTCTGCAGCCCCGTCACCCCCTCGACGTGGACGATGACGATCTGCTCCGCGTTCAGCCGGTCGGTGATGCCGGACAGTCCGTGGATGGTATAGTCGCCGGCCCGGGTATAGAAGGAGAGGCCGCGCATCCCCAGGGGGACATACTTGGCCGCCCGCACCACCGCCTCGGCGCCCTCGCCCGTCTCGATCTGAGGCACCTGCACGCCGGCGGAGCCGATGTCCAGCGCGCGCTGGATCTGGGGGGCGTCGTTCTTGCGCACCCGCACGATGGGCGAGAGGCCCACGCCCTGGGCGGCGCGGCACAGGTCCTCGGCCGTCTCGACCTCGAGGGGGCCGTGCTCCATGTCGATGATGGCATAGTCGAACCCCGCCATCCCCACGATCTCGATGAACGCGCCATAGCTGCAGTTCATAAAGGGACCGATGACATACTCGCCGTTCTGAAGCTTCCGTTTGAGCGCGTTCTCGCGCATGACCACCCTCCCGTTGGGTTTGCTTGGGGCGCATTAACATCAGGCCACACGGCGGCCAGTCTAGATGCTGCCGCGTGCGGCGTCAAGTGGGTCAGCGGTCGGCGGTTAGCTGTCAGCGGTCGGCGGTTAGCTGTCAGCTATCGGCTCTCAGCTATCGAGGATCGGGCCATTGGCTGTTAGCTCTTGGCCCCCTGCGCGCCTGTACCTAGCCAGCAGCTAAGAGCCAATGGCCAAGGGCCGAGAGCCGATCGCTGATGGCCGACTGCCGATTGCGCGCCTCAGAGTGCCCGGACGTCCACCACCGTCGACGACGCAAAGCGCATTTCGGGGTCGGCGAGGTTGGCGATCACTCCGGCCACCTGCTCGGGGCGAAGCATGCCGGCCACATCCTCCGTCCCCGGCTCGCGGCCCACCTGCTCGGCGAACGCCTTGCGCCCCGTGAGGGTGTCCACCAGGTCGGGGCACACCGCCACCACGGCGATGCCATGCTCCCGCAGGCCGCTCGCCATCGATTGGGTCAGCCCGAGCACGCCCATCTTGGCGGCGACGTACGCCGGGTAGGCCGCCGGAGAGACGCGCGCCCCGCTGGATGACACGTTGACGATGATGCCGTCGCCGCGGCGCACCATGCAGGGGATGACGGCCTTGCAGCACAGGAACGTGCCCTTGAGGCACACGTCCACGGTCAGGTCCCAGTCCTCCTCGGTCTGCTCCGGCATGGGGCCGTGGCGCATCACTCCGGCGGCGTTCACGAGCACATCGACGCGACCATATGTTTCCTCGCCGCCAAAACGCTCGCCCGCGACCCGCACCAGCGCCTCCACGTCGGCCGGCGACGTGAGATCGGTGGGCACGAACACCGCCTCGCCCCCCACATCGCGAATGCTGCGTTCCACCACGCGGCCGGCGTCTCGGTCGATGTCCGCCAGCACGACGCGGGCCGCTTCCTGAGCCAGCCGGATGGCGGTTGCCCTGCCAACGCCCGAGGCCGCGCCCGTAACGATAGCTACCTGGTTGCGGAATCGCATAGTCCCTCCTCGTCCCGCAGTGTCGAGCGACATGTGGTTAGGCGTTATCATCGTCGTAAGGAGCACTATCGACACGAGTCGGCGCCAGGCGCTGCAGGGCGCCCGTCGCGAGGGAGGCAACCTGCTCCGCATCGCCCGACGCCATCTCGTCGCGCCCCGAGCGCGCGGGGCGCCCTGTGTCGGGGGGCACGCGGGACGCCGCCAACGCCGGCGCGTCGGAGAGGAGCTTGGTGAGGCCGACCACGATGGTCAGCGCCTCGAGGCGCCCCAGGAACATGCCCGCTATGAGCGTCAACAGAAGCGAGGGAGGCGCGTCCGGGGTGGTAATCCCCGACGTAAGCCCCACTATACCCAACGCACTGCTGAACTCGAAAACGCTGTCGCGCAGCGTGTGGCCGTGCGCGACCACGACGCCACTGCCGACAAAGAGGACCGCGAGGTACAAGAAGACATAGAGGCCGACCTCCCGCACCTGCGCCGGGCTCAGGTACTCCCTCCCCTCGGCACGCCAGATCTCGGGCTCGTTCACCGCGTGACGCGGCTGGACCACCTGTCGGATCTCCCATGCCACCGAGCGCAACAGCACATAGATACGGAACTGCTTGATCCCGCCGGCGGTGGACTCGGCGCCTCCGCTGATGAGCATGAGCCCCACGATGACGAGCCAGCCCAGGTCGGGCCACCGGAGCATGTTCGTGCTGGCAAAGCCCGTAGAGGCCAGGGCAGAGATAACCTCGAACATGCTGGCGCGCAGCCCCTCGCCAACGTGGGCGTGCACGGAAAGCCCCACCCCCGCCAGCACGACGAGAAAGGCCACGGCCAGCAGCGCCAGGCCGAAACGCAGCTCCCCGTTGCGGGCCACGATCCGGAATCGCCCCCGGTAGAGGGCATACGCCGTCATAAAGTTGAACGATCCGAGGAACATCAGCACCGCAACCACCGCCTCGATGGCGGTGCTGTTCCAGTGCCCGATGGCAGCCGTGCGCGTGGAGAAACCGCCCGTGGAGATCGAGGCAAAGGCGTGGTTGACGGCGTCGAACCATCCCATGCCGGCAAGCCGCAGGGCCACGGCCCCCGTCACGGTGTAGACGAGATAGATGCGCAGGACGATGTTGCCGGACCCACGGATGTTGGGCACAAAGCGCGAACTCCGCCCCTCGGCGGCGAACAACCCGCCCCCGGCCGGGCCCGGAATGATGGAGCTGAGCACGATGAGCGCAAAGCCGGCTCCACCGATGAGCTGGGCCAGGCTCCGGAAGAACAGCAACGTGCGCGGCGCGCGCTCCGGCTCGATGACCGACAGCCCGGTGGTGGTGAACTCGCTCACCGACTCGAACAGCGCCAGGTGGGGGCGCAGCCTCATGGTCGCCACGAAGGGGATGGCGCCAAAGGCGATCACCAGCAGCCAGACGAGGACCACGACGACCGCCCCGTCGGGCACGCTGATGGTGTGGCTTGCCTGGCGCGAGTGGGGGATGCGCCAGAGGACGAAACCCAGCAGTCCCATGGGGAGCGCGCTGCCGATAAAGGCCGGTACCCAGCGGCTCTCGGCGGGGTAAAAGGGCGCGACCAGCAGCGGCAGCAGGAACAGGGCCGCGACGACTATCAGGCTCTCGCCGATATAACTCAGTACGGCGGCGTAGCGTTGTCGGAGATAGCCGGCATAGTGCATGGACTAGCGTTGTTCTCCGAGGAGGCGCCATGGCGTCGACATGGTCCGCCGGGTTGGTGATGACGATGAGTCTATCATCGGCATGCAGTTGGCTGCCACCATCGGGCACGATGACCTGACCATCACGGATGATGCACGCCACCAGCGAGCGATCCGGCATGGCCAGGGCGCGGAGCGTCTTGCCGACCGCCGGCGCGTCCTTGGGCAGGGTGGTATCGATGACGTTGACACCGTCGATCGTCAGGGGCGCCAGCAGCGTCTGCTTGAGCGTAGCGTGCTCCTCGATCAGCGCCGCGATGGTGCGCGTCGCGGAAAAGCACTGCTCCACACCGAGGGCGCGAAAGATCGGCTCGTTATCGGGATCGTTCACCAATGCCAGCGTGCGCGCGACGCCGTACATGCGCTTCACGATCTGGCAAGCGATGAGGTTGTCCTGGTCGTGGGGTGTCAGAGCCAGTACGACGTCGGCCTGACGAACCCCTGCCTCTTCCAGGATGTCCATATCGGTGCCGTCTCCCACCACCACCGTGGCGCCGGTCTGACGGGCCAAGCGGCGGCTGTCGGCTTCATTGCGGTTGATGACCGTGACGTGATGGCGCTGCTCCATCAGTTGCCGCGTCAAAGAGTACACCGCCTTGCCGCTGCCCACTATGATGATGCGCATGAGATCAGATCGCTCCCCACGCCCAGGTCATCGAGAAAGACCCTGGCCGATGTGACTCCTGCTAGTCCGCCTCGTCACCTTCGCCCGCTGACGGCACTCGACGGCACTGTACTCCCATCGGCGCAAGAGTGTACCACATGGCGGCCGGCGAGTCATGCAGCGCATGCGTTCTGCGAGAGACGCCGGCAGAGGCGGGGCGCCCCGGCCAGCGCTCGAGTTGCTTGACGCATTCTGACCATCGAGTAGAATCCGATCAGACGCGCATGCTCCTGCCACCGCAGGCACCCCATGGCGCAAGCAACCCGCGAGGAGACATCGATGCAGACCGATCTCAGATCCACCCTCCTCTATCGCAAGGCGCTCGGCTGCCTGTTGGGCGGCCTCATCGGCGACGCCATGGGGACGCCCACCGAGGGGAAGGATTACCGCGAGATCGAGGCGCGGTTCGGTTGGGTGGACGATTTCGCCACCGACGGCACCGACGACACGGTGATGAAGAACTTGCTCGCCGAGGCGCTCATCCGCACCGGCGGCCATGCCACCATGGACGCCTGGGCGCAGGTCTGGCTCGACCGCTGGGACAGTATCTTTGGCCCGAAACAAGCCAAGTTCTTTATCTCGGTCCTGCACACCGCTCACAAGCTCAAGCGCCACTGCACGCCGCGCCTGGCCGCCCTGGGCAACATGCCCAGCTCGAGTTCGGCGATGTGCATCTCGCCCGTGGGCATCGTGAACGCCGCGAACCCGCGCGCCGCCGCGATGCAGGCCTACAACCTGGCAGCCCTCATCCACACGCACGACGTGGGATTCTGTCAAGACGGCGCCGCATCCATGGCCGCCGCCGTGGCCGCGGCGTTCGCGCCCGACGCCACCGTCGCATCGGTGCTCGACGCCGCCACGCGTTACATCGAGCCGCTGAGCGGTCGCGAGATGCTCGACGCCATCGAACGCGCGCTGACGCTGGCGCGCTCGTCGAACGATTATGTCGCCTTTCGCGCTCACATCTATGCGGATGCCGATCGCTTCCTCCAGCGCGTCATCTGCGACAGCCGCGAGACGGTCCCGCTCACCCTGGCCATCGTCTTGCTGGCCGAGGGGGACGTGCAGCGCAGCGTGATGTACGGCGCCAACCTCGGCCGCGACGCCGACACCATCGCCTCTATGGCGGGCGCCATCGCCGGCGCGCTCGGGGGCGCCGAGGCGGTGCCAACCGAGTGGGCCGACAAGGCTCGGAGGCTCTGCGCGCAGGACCAGGAGCAGTTGGCGCTGGACCTGGCGCGCACGGCCATCGCCAGGCAGCTCGATCAGTCGGCGGCCGCCCAGCGGCTGGAGATGCTCTACCGGACGCCCTAGTGGTCCTCCACCAGCACCCAGGGCGTGCGGGTGGATGGGAGGTGGACGCTGAGAATCGCGCACCTGACCGACACCCACTTTCGCCACTACCTGCCCGGCTCCCCCGCGGCGACGGAGCAGTTGAGCCGCGCCGTGCCGCAGTTGCTTGAGCGGGCCATGCTGCGCCTGCGCGCGGAATCGCCCGATCTGCTCGTCGTCTCGGGCGATCTCTTGGATTTCCCCTTCGAGGGGATCGACAGCCCCGCCGTGCTCGAACTCGCCGAGCGCGATCTGCGCATGATAGCCGACATCCTCAGCGAGGCGGGATGCCCGTACGTGGTGGTACAGGGCAACCACGACGTCCCCCAACTGGTGCGCCGCGTCTTTGGCCACATCGCCAGCGATCAGACCATCTCCGGGTACCGCGTGCTGTGCTTCAACGATCATCAAGCGGGTGACCTCTATCCGGAGCGGCTCGGGAGAGAGCGCGAGCGCTTCCTGGCCGCCCTGGCCGACCCTGCCTCGCCCCCGCAGGTACACGTGCAGCACTATCTCATCTGGCCGCGGCGCAACGAATCGTACCCCTACACCTATCGCGAGGCGGGATTCCTGCTGGACAGCATCGTCAAGAGCGGACTCGTGCGGCTGGTGCTCAGCGGTCATTACCACGCCGGCGTGCCCCTGACGCGCATCGGCGACACGTTCTTTGCCACCGTGCCCGCCTTTGCTGAGGCCCCGCACCCCTACTGGATCTATGACCTGGCGGACGGCCAAGTCAGCAATCAGCCCCGGCATCTCGGCGAGACGGTGACCTAGACCACCCGATCTCTCGACCACCCCGCCGCGCGCCACCCCACCCCTCCGCCATGGCCACCCCACGATGCCGGCCGGCGGCGCGCCATGGAGGTGTGGCACTGTCATGGATATCGGCGCGGCCCTGGCGGACTGGATCCGCCGCGAGGGGGCCCTGGGCAACTTCATCGTCTCAGCCGCCGTCGTCGCAGCGATATGGCTCCTGCGCCACCTCTTGCTCCTCGTGGCGCTTCGGCGCCAGGAGGATGCCCCCACCCGCTATCGCTGGCGGCGCTCCTCCTTTTACCTGGCGGCCTCCCTGGCCATCCTGCTGGTGGCCGTCACCTGGTTGGGCGGCTATCGCAATGTGGCGCTACACCTCGGGATCGTGACGGCCGGCCTGGCCATCGCGCTGCAGGAACTCGTCGAGTGCTTTGCGGGGTGGCTGTTCATCGAGTGGCGCCGCCCGTTCACCATCGGCGATCGCGTCCAGATCGGCGACCGCTCCGGCGATGTCATCGACGTCAGCCCCTTCCAGTTCGCCCTGGCCGAGATCGGTGAGTGGATCGACGGCGACGAGACCACCGGCCGCATCATCTGGGTGCCCAACGCCATGGTGTTCACCGAGTTCCTGACCAACTATAGCAGGCCCGGCCTCCACTATGTGTGGGACGAGGCGTCCGTACACATCACCTTTGACAGCGACTGGCGCCGGGCGCGTGCCCTCCTCGAGGGGGTCGCCGCCGACCAGCACGCCACCCTGCCCGAGACGCTGCCGGACGACATCGACCGGGCGTCGCGCCGCTACTTTTCGCTGGAGCGCGAGACGGCGCCCGCGGTGTACACCGCCGTGGACGAGCGCGGCATCCTACTCACCATGCGTTACCTGACGAACCTCCGCCAGCGGCGCGCCTCGCAGCGCGCCGTCTGGGAGGCAATCCTCGCGGCGGTGGAGCGCGAGCCCGGCATCGCCTTTGCCTACCCCACACAGCGCATCTACCACTCACCGGCCGGCGGCGGAGGGGAGCGCACAGCCCCCTCGCACAGCGGGGCGCCCCCCTCGGCGTGATCGGCACGGCACTGGCGCCATGGCCACTCGCCGTGTATCATGCTGGCCAGCACTACTCTGACGCTCAGGCCCCCGCCATCCCTGCCCGCAACCACAGGAGGCCCACCGTGCAAGGACCCGATTTCGCCCGGCCCGACGCCGCCCTCATCGAGGTGCTCGGTCGCGCCAGCACCGCCACCATCACGACCATCTTTCGCCGCCAGGGGATACGCAACATCTGGGCCCCGCTCAAGCCCCTCTTCCCCGGCATGAAGACGGTTGGCCCGGCCCTCACCATCCGCAGCGTGCCGGGGCGCGACGACCTTCAGCCCATCGCCTATCAGCCCGGTACACCCTTCCCCGGCCACCCCGATGACGCCATCGACGCGGTGCAGCCAGGGGACGTGGTGGTGCTCGACGGCCGCGGCGCCACCAACGAGGGGCTCTTTGGCGACCTCCTGACGCTGCGCATCAAGACGGCCGGCGCTGCGGGCCTCATCTGTGACATGTGCATCCGCGACATGCCCCACATGGCCGAGAAGCGCATCCCCATCTTTTGCCGGGGGTCGGCGAGCCCCGGCGGCACGGTGTTCAACGTCGATTTCAACGTGCCCATCGGCTGCGGGGGCATCCTCGTCTGCCCCGGCGACATCATGGTGGGCGACGACGACGGCGTGGTGGTGGTCCCTCAGGCGTTGGTGGGGCAGGTGGTGGACGAGATCCTGCTCCAGGAGGAGCGGGAGGAGTTCATACGCATCAAACTGGCCGAGGGCGCCTCGCAGCGGGGCCTGTACCCCATGGGCCCCGAGATGGAGGAGCGCTTCCGGGCCTGGCGCCGGGCGGGCAAAACCCCGGCCCCTTAGGGCCAGCGGCGGCCGTGCGGCCGGCTTGCGCCGCGCCACCCTTTGCCCTAAGATGCTGCCATAGTGTCGCCGACCGCCGCAGCGCGGGCGCGTCGGCATCGAGCCCGTCAATGGCGAGCCAGGGCTCCCATCGGCGGGCGTCGTCTATTCAGGGGCCGGGCGCTCGCCCCATCCGCGGCTACTCATCCATGGAGGGAAGATAACGATGCGCGTCGCAGAGGTAGTGGTCAAGATACTAGAGGATGAGGGGATCACGGCGGCCTTTGGCATCCCCGGCGCCGCCATCAACCCGGTCTACGAGTTCCTCGGCGCGTCGCAGCGCATCGCGCACTATATCGCGCGGCACGAGGAGGGGGCGGTGCACGCCGCCGACGGGTTCTACCGCGCCTGCGGCCGCATGGCGCTGGCCATCTGCACCTCGGGCCCCGGCGCCACGAATTTCGTCACCGGCCTCTATACGGCGCAGATCGACTCCATCCCGCTCATCGCCATCACCGGCCAGAACGTACGCGCCCAACTCGGCAAGGAGGCCTTCCAGTGCGTCGACATCGCCACCATCGCGGCGCCGGTGTGCAAGGCCACCTGGTGCATCACCGAGCCGACCCAGGTGCCCAGCATCCTGCGCCAGGCGTTCCGCGTCGCGCGCGAGGGGCGTCCCGGGCCGGTGCTCATCGACCTGCCCCTCGACGTGCAGATGGCCGACATCCCCTATGACGCGGGGGCCGACGCGACGCTCCCCATCGCCAAGACGCCGCCCGACGCCGCGCAGGTCGCCCGTGCCATCGACCTGCTGCTGGAGGCGGAGAAACCGGTACTCATCATGGGCGGCGGGGTGCTCCTGGCGGGGGCCTGCGAGCGGTTCGTCGAACTCGCCGAGTACCTGGCGCTGCCCGTCATCACCACCTACATGGCCACCGGCGGCATCCCGGCCGACCACCCGCTGCACGTGGGCCACATCGGTATCCAGGTGGGCTCGCCGTTCGGCAACCAGTTCTTCCTGGGGTGCGACCTCGTCATGGGGATCGGCAACCGCTTCGGCGACCGCCACACCGGGCGGCTGGACGTGTACACCCAGGGGCGGCGCTTTATCCATGTGAACGTCGAGCCGGAGCACATCGGCCGCATCGTGCCGACGGAGGTGGGGATCGTGGCGGACGCCGGCCTGGCGCTCGAGGCCCTCCTGGCGGAGGCCAAGCGGCGCACGCCCCCGCGCGAGCCGACGGAGCGCGTGCGATCCATCCCCGCGGAGCGCGCGCGCCTGGCGCGCAGGACGGACTATGACCAGGAGCCGATCAAGCCGCAGCGCGTCTACCACGAGATGAACGCCTTCTTTGGCGCCGAGGCGATGTTCACCACCGGCTGCGGGCTGACGCAGATCTGGTCGGGGCAGTTCCAGTCCATCGCCCGCCCCTACACCTACCTCGCCTCGGGGGGCGCGGGGACGCTGGGCTACGACCTGCCGGCGGCCATCGGCGCCAAAGTCGCCCGCCCGGAGGCCACGGCGGTGGCCGTCATGGGGGACGGCGGGTTCGGCTTTATGGTCGAGGAACTCGCCATGGCGTGCCAGCACAAGGTGCCCATCATCGTCATCGTGGTGAACAACGGCTACCTGAGCCTCATTCGCCAGAACCAGCGCTACGCCTACGAGTACGAGTACGGCGTCGACCTGGCCTACGAGGGGGGCGCCCCGGGCGTGGGGGGTATCGACAACGTCAAGCTGGCGGAGGCGTTCGGCTGCTACGCCGAGCGCGTCACCAAGCCAGGGGAGATCCGCGCGGCGTTCGAGCGCGCGGTGCAGTCGGGCAAGCCGGCGGTGATCGACATCATCGTGGAGCGCGAGACGGACGCCTCCATGGGCGCCGGCCTCGACGCGATACGCGAGTTTGTGTAGGGGTTGACGACGCGGATCGGCGCTGATGAACCCTGATGGGGCTGTCAGCGATCAGCGGTCGGCGCTCGGGGCCAGCCGGCACGGCCCAACGTTGACAGCTGATTGCTGACAGCCCCGTACTAGCCTGCGCTGCTCCAGAGCCGCTTCGCCGCGACATAGCCTGCGGGGGCCAGGATCTGGATCCCCGCATAGCTGCCTAAGGCCAGTAGATGCTCGTCGTCGGTGATCAGAAAGAACGCGCCCGCCGCAACGGCGCACTCCAGGTAGCGGTTGTCGGTGGGATCGCGGTCGATGATCGCGATCGTTGCCCCCGGCTCCACCCAAACCACGTGCGCCTTCAGGTGCCGCAGCAAGCGCTCTACCAACTCGGGATCCAGGAAGCGCTGCAACTTGGGGTATGCCACCACGCGCCGCAGTTCCTCCCAGGCTGCCGGCGACATGGCTACCTCGATCGCCCCCTCCTCCCATAGGGCGACGACGCGCGCAGGCGCCCCACGAGGGGAGATCATTGCGCTCACGAGCACGTTGGCGTCGAGGACGACCCGCACGGTCACGAGGCAGCCTCTTTACCCTGCGACCTAACCTCCTGCTGAACGCGCAGGACCTCGCGCATGATCTCATCGGGATCGGCGTCGGGGTGGCGGCCCTGCAACGCCCGTATCGCCTCAAAGAGGGACTCGCGACTCTGCAGCCACTGCTCGTACACCTCTATCGGCACGAGCGCTGCCGCAGGCTCGCCGTGGCGCAGCACGATATAGCTCTCACCCTTGGTCCGAACCTCATCGATCACCTCGGCCAGGTTCTGCCTGACCTGCGTGACCCCCAATCGCTTCTCCATCGCATCACTCCCTACCTGCGTCCGCTGTCAGTGACGTACATTCTGTACATAATGTACGTTTTTTCGGCCCTCGCGTCAAGCCATCGGATGGGGCACTGTCGGAGGCCGGCTCTTCAGCGTTGACTTGTCTGCTAGCGCTTGACTGCCGATCGCCGACAGCCGAGAGCCCATTCAGCGTTCATCTGCGTTGGTTTGCGTCCCATCCCCACTCCGCCGCCACAGCAGGAACACCGACGCCACGGCGACGGCTACGATGAACAGGCCGTTCACGCGGTAGAGGGTCTGCACGCCCACGGTGTCGAACAGCCATCCGCCCCAGGCGCTCCCCAGGATCGACCCCGCGCCATAGCAGAACGCCCACAGCAGCGACTGCCCCGTCGCCCGCCACTCGGGCGGCGTGTAGGCGTTGACGTAGCCGATGGACGAGACGAGGAACAGGGAGAACGAGAGTCCGTGAAGTACCTCGGTGGCCACGGCCAGGCCCGGCGTGCGAATCACCGAGTACAGCAACGCACGCGCCGCGTATGCCAGAAAGCTGATCGTCAGCGCGCGCCCCGGCCCGATGCGCCGGATGATCCAGGCGGAGGCGAGATAGACGGGCAGCTCGGACAGCCCCTGAATGCTGAACGCCAGGCCGATGAGATCACGCGAGGCGCCGATCTCGCCCAGGTAGATCGAGTAGAAGGAAAAGATGGACACCGTCCCGAGTTGCAGGGCGGTCACCACCCCGAGGAACACCACCAGCGAGCGGCGGCGCAGCAGCACGCCCACACCCGCCCAGGCGCGGCGCAAGGAGCGCCTACCCTCCCCCTCCCGGGGGAGACGCCAGCTGACCAGGCACAGCGCCGCCAACAGGAGACCGGCGTACGCGAACATCGCGCGGGGATCGCGGCCGCTCAGCAGCCTCCCGGCCAGCACGGCCACGAGCGCCCACCCCGCCGCGCCCCACAGGCGCAGGGCGCCGTACGTCGGGCGGCCGTTCCGCTCCAGGTGATCCAGAGTGACGCTGTCGAGAAGCAGTCCGATGGGGTTGTTCAGCGCCGTATAGAGGACCGTCCACAGCGCCAGGAAAGCAAAGGTCTGCCCGAGGCGATAGCCGGGCACCACCACCGCCACGGCCAGTGCCGTGACGATGAGGAGACGCCGTCGCCCCCAGGCGTCCGCCGCCATGCCCCACAGCGGCTGGCTGAGGAGCATGATGGAGGGGCGAATCCCGCCCAAGAGCCCGATCTGCACCCCGCTCAGCCCGATCTCGCGCAGGTAGGGGTTAAAAAAGGGGAACCAGGCGGCGCCACTGCCATAGTAGAAAAAGTAAGATGCAGCAAGCAGGGCCGCCGCTCGCCACGCGGCGCTCGCGCTCAGTCGTTGCCACCTGTCACCTAGCACAGCACGCCTCGAGAGGGGAGATGCGGCCCACCGGGCCGGAACGCCTATGGTACGGGGTGCCGCCACTCCTGTCAACGCCCACTTGCCTCCTCGGCGCCCCCGCGCTATTCTCTCGCCAGCACGGCGGTACACCAGCGCGAGGAGGTACGATGCGAGTCCAACCCTTCCGGCGCGAGATCATCGTCGCAGAGACCCCCGGCACCGAGAACGACGTCTGCCTCCTGGCCGACCTCACCGGCAACGGCTGGCTCGACGTGATCGTCGGTGGCAAGTATGGCGCCGACAACCTCTGCTGGTACGAGGCGCCCCACTGGACGCGCCACACCATCGGCCAGGCGTACCTCGAGGCGGGGGGCGTGCTGGTCGACGTCAACGGCAACGGCCGTCTCGACCTGGTTGTGGGCGAGGCGTGGGGCGGCCAGTCGGGCCGTCAGGGCGGCGGCACCGAGCTGTACTGGTTCGAGCAACCCGAGGACCCGCGTCGGCCCTGGATGCAGCGCGTCATCGAGAACGGTTTCCACAAGTACCACAACCAAGCCGTGGGAGACGTGGACGGCGACGGCGAGCCCGAGGTCGTGTTCGCCTCCCAGTTCGCCGGCATCATGGGCTACTATGACATCCCACAGGACCTCGACGTGCGGCGCTGGCCCTACGAGAACCGCCACATCATCGCCGATGACCTCAGCGACGAGGGCCTGGCCGTGGGCGACGTGGATGGCGACGGCCGCAACGAGATCGCCTTCGGCACCAACCTCTTTCTGCCGCCGGCCCAGCCGGGCGGTCGATGGATGCGCCGGCGTCTGGCGTCGTTCGATCGCCCCGTCGTGGCCCTGGGCGACATCAACGGCGATGGCCGCCTCGAACTCGTGGCCGCCGAGGGGGAGGCGCACCCGGCGCGGCTGGCCTGGTTCGACCTCCAGAGCGGCGCCATGCACCTCCTGGCCGATGACCTCTTTCACCCCCACAGTCTCGACCTGGCGGATTTCACCGGCAACGGCGCGCTCGACATCCTCGTGGGCGAGATGGGTCTGGGCCAGTGCCCCGATCCGCGCTTGATCGTTTATGTCAACGATGGCGCGGGGCGATTCGAGCCGGTGATCATCTCCAAGGGCGTGAACACCCACATGGCCGTGGCCGGCGACGTGAACGGGGACGGCAAGGTCGATGTGGTCGGCAAGCCGTACCGCCCCGGCCGCTGGGTCGACGTCTGGTGGAACACCTGGTAGCGCCATGAGGATCTGCCTGCTGGAGCCGTACGCCACCGGCTCCCACGCCGCCTGGGCGCGCGGGTACGCCGCGCACAGCCGCCACGAGGTAACGCTCCTCGCGCTCGACGGCCGCTTCTGGAAATGGCGCATGCACGGCGGCGCCGTCACCCTGGCGCGCCGCTACCGCGAGGAGCGGATCGAGGCCGACCTCCTCCTGGCGACGGACATGCTGGATGTGACGACGTTCCTGGCGCTCACGCGCGCCCGCACCCACGGCCTGCCGGTGGCGCTGTACATGCACGAGAATCAGCTCACCTACCCGCCGCGCCCCGGCGAAAAGCGCGATCTGCACTATGGCTTTATCAACTATGCCTCCATGCTGTGCGCCGACGGGATCCTGTTCAACTCGGCGTACCACCTCGATTCCTGGTTCGACGAGCTGCCCCGGCTCCTCAAGCACTTTCCCGACCACAACGAGCTGGCCACCGTGCCCGCCCTGAGCCGGCGCAGCGACGTCCTGCCGCTGGGGTTGGACCTGGCCGCGCTCGACGCCCATCGCCCCGCGGCGCCGCGCACCGGCCCGGCGCTCATCGTGTGGAACCACCGCTGGGAGTACGACAAGGCGCCCGAGGCGTTCCTCAACGCGCTGTACGCCTTGGTCGACCGCGGCCTCGCGTTTCGCGTGGCGTTGCTGGGGGAGGTGTTCGTGCGCGTCCCCGAGGCGTTGGAGGAGGCCCTCGACCGCCTGGGCGACCGCGTGGTGCATTTCGGGTACGCGGAGAGTCCAGCCGAGTACGCGCGCTGGCTGTGGCGCGGCGATATCGTGGTGAGCAGCGCCATCCACGACTTTTTCGGCGCCGCGGTGGTGGAGGCGATGTACTGCGACTCCCTCCCCATCCTCCCGACGCGGCTGGCGTACCCGCAGTTCATCCCGGCATGTTACCACGACCGCTGCCTCTATGACGATCAGGAGGGCCTCGTGGCTCTCCTGGAGCGAGCCATCGTCGACATCGAGGCGACGCGCGCCGCATCGCTGCGCGCTGCCGTCGCGCGGTACGACTGGTCTATCATGGCGCCCGAATACGACCGGCGCCTCGAGCATATCGCGCGACGGAAGGAGACCATATGACCACACGAACGGCCGTTCAACTCCCCCTGCGCCCGCCCCGGGGAGCGAAGTACACCTTCCACGGGTTCATCGAGCGCCGCCTGGCCGCCAACCTGGAACAGTGGCTGCTGGTGGCGCCGCAGGCCAACCCCGCCATGCTCGACATGTTTCGCGACCGCGACCGGCTTCCCCGGCGCGACCTCGTCCCCTGGGCGGGCGAGTTCGCCGGCAAGTACCTCACCTCCGCCGTGCTCGCCTACCGGCTCGACCCCGACCCGCGCCTGCGCGCCCAGCTCGACAGCTTTGTGGATGCCCTCATCGGCGGGCAGGACGAGGACGGCTACCTCGGCCCCTTCCCTCGGCACGAGCGCCTGACGGGCAGGACGGCCGACGGGAGGAGCGCCCTGTGGGACCTATGGGGCCACTACCATGCCATCCTGGGCCTGCTGCTCTGGTACCGCCAGGTGGGCTATCGCCCCGCCCTGGACGCCGCCCGCCGCGCCGCCGACCACATCTGCCGACGGTTCCTCGACAGCGCCGAGCGCGTCATCGACGCCGGCGCCGAAGAGATGAACATGGCCATCAGCCACGGCCTCTGCCTCCTCTATCAGGAGACGGGCGAGGAGCGTTACCTGCGACTGGTGCGCGAGATAGAGCGCGATTGGCAGACCCCTCCCGCCGGCGATTACGTCCGCACGGCGCTGGCGGGAACGCCCTTCCACGCCACACCCAAGCCGCGCTGGGAGAGCCTGCACGACGTGCAGGCGATCCTCAGCCTCTACGAGATCACGGGGAGAGAGGAGTACCGCCGCGCTTTCGAGCAAGTCTGGCGCAGCATCCGCGGGGACGAACATCAGGGCGACCGCCACAACACGGGGGGCTTTACGTCCGGAGAAAAGGCCACGGGCAACCCATACGATGCCGGCGCCATCGAGACCTGCTGCACCGTCGCCTGGATGGCGCTATCGGTCGACATGCTGCGCCTCACCGGCGATCCCACGGTTGCCGACGAGCTGGAGCTATCGACGCTCAACGCCACCCTCGGGGCGCAGAACGCGACGGGACGCTGGTGGACGTACGACACGCCCATGGACGGCGTGCGCAAGGCCTCGGCCCACGACATCGTCTTTCAGGCGCGGGAGGGGAGTCCGGAGCTGAACTGCTGCTCGGTGAACGGCCCGCGCAGCCTGGGGATGCTGTCCGAGTGGGCGGTGATGCAGGCGGACGAGGGGCCGGTGGTGAACTATTACGGGGCGTGCTCCATTACCGTCGGGCTCTCCGGCGGCGAGCGCGTGCGCCTGACGCAAACGACGCGCTATCCCCTCGAGGGGCGGATCGAGCTGCGCGTCGAACTAGCGCGACCAGAGACCTTCACGCTGCGGCTGCGTGTGCCGGCCTGGTCGCGGGAGACGAGCGCCCGCCTCAACGGGGAGCCCCTGCCCCCACCGCAGGCGGGCACGTACCTGGCGCTACAGCGCGCGTGGCGCGACGGCGACGTCGTCACCCTGGACCTCGATATGGCCGTGCGGGCATGGCTGGGCGCGCGCGAGGCGGAGGGTAAGGTGTCCCTCTTTCGCGGCCCCCTGCTTTTGGCCTACGACCGCCGCCACAACGCCATGGACCCCGACGACCTGCCGACGGTCGATCCCGAGGCGCTCGACCTGACGCCCGTCGCGTGGACCGGCCCGGCGCCAGCGCCCTGGTTGCTGGTCCGCGCCACCGCCGCCGACGGGCGCGACCTCTACCTGTGCGATTTCGCCAGCGCCGGCGCCACCGGCTCCCCCTACCGCACCTGGTTGTCGCTCCAGCGGTAGACCGACGGTCCGCTGGCGGGACGAGTTGCAGGTTACAGGTAGCAGGTCACAGCTCTTGGCGGGTGGTTGGCTCCGCACGGTAACCTGCAACCTGCAACCTGTGACGGTGCATTCGCGTGCCGTCGGTCTATCGTACCGTCAGTCCTTACTGATGTCGCGCGCCACGTTGCCCCAGACGCCGTGGTGAACCTTTAGCGGGTCGTAGCGATCGTGGCGTCCGTGGGCTGGCGGGTTCTCGTCCGGGTGCCCCACCGCCACGAGAATCGGGATGCGTACGTCCAGCGGGATGCGCAGCGTGTCGTGCAGGTGGTCTTCCAGCATGTTCCACAGGGTCGTGTCGGGAGCGCCGATCCAGGCCGCACCCAGGCCCATGGCCGTCGCCGCCAGCAACAGATTCTCCGTGGCCGCGCTCACGTCCATGAGCCAAGTAGACGAGGCCCCCGGAACGCCGCACACGGCGATGAGCGCCGACGCCTGCTCGATGTAGGGATGGATACGCAGCAGCTCCGCCAAGCCCTGCTGCAGCGCTTTGTCACGGATGATCACGAAATGCCACGGCTGGCGGTTCAGGCGCGTCGGGGCGCACATGGCGAGTTCCACGAGCGCGTCGAGCTGCGCGTCGCTCACGCGCTCCTCGGTAAATCGGCGGACGGTCCGCCGTCGGCGAATCAGGTCTAGCAACGAATCCGTCATGGCGGTTCCCTTCAGCACTCGTAGATGTCAGAGCATCGGCTCTGTGTATTGCGTCGGGGTCTCGACAGGGCCCCTGCCACGCCTCGCGTCGGGCGTTCCTTGAGGGTGACGCGGAGAGCCCTCTTACTCCATTATAGCAGATGATGCTCGCTGGGTGGGGGGCGCATTCGGCGGACGCTTGCCACCGTCATCCGCGGGGCCGCCCGCGGGGCCACCCGCGGCCAAGGCCGCCGGCCGAGGCCGCCGGCTGGGCGGGCAAGCGCGCCGAGGCGCGCTGGGGGGAGGGCAGGGGCGCCGGGGTTCTGGCCCGCCTCGGCGGGCCCACCGGATGAGCCGAGCGGTTCACCGCCGGGCGGGCAGGTGGGCGCTGCCGGATGCCCGCGGGCGGCCCAGCGTACTGGGCCCGAAAGCGCGCCGAGGCGCGCTCTGGCACGCGGGGGCGAGCCCGCCTCGGCGGGCTTGGGGGCTCAGACGGGCCGTTTACGGCTCGGCGCTCGCCGGCCGAGGGGATGGGCGTCCGCGGAGCGCGGGGCGCCGCCGTGTCGGCCCGCCTCGCTGGGCCTGCCGGATCAGCCGGGCGGTTCACCGCCGGGCGTGGCGGGCATTACAGGGTCGGTGGTATACGGCCCTGGATACCACGCCCACGCCTCAGACAACGGTCGCGGCGCGCAGCGGCCCTTGATACCGGGATGGGCGCCGTCGTCGCCGGTTGACCCGCCCCGGAGGAGGGCATACGATACGTCGTAGGGCAGGCGCGAGACACGATCAGGAGGAGATCGATGGAGGAGCCGTTCGTCGTGGCGGTGATCGGTTGCGGGTGGGCGGGCACCCGCCACGCTCGCGCCTTTCACGAAGCGGGCGCCGTCGTGGGATGGTGCGTGGATGTCGACGCCTCGCGCGCGGAGGCGCTCGCGCGCGCCCTTGGCCAGGGCGAGCCCGCCACCGACTATCGGCGCGCCCTGGACGACCCGCGGGTGGACGCGGTGTCCGTCTGTCTGCCCCACAACCTCCACGCCGACGTCAGTCGCGACGCCGCCGCAGCAGGCAAGCACGTCCTCTGCGAAAAGCCGCTGGCCGACACGCTGGCCAACGCCGACCGCATGATCGCCGCCGCGGAGGAGGCGGGCGTGGTGCTGATGGTGGCCGAGAACGTGCGCTTCAGCCCCATCTACCACAAGGTGCGGGAACTGATCGAGGGTGGCGTCATCGGTCAGCCCGCACTGCTGCAGATGACGCGCCAGTGCTACCTGAACAGCTCCTTCCTCGAGGAGCGCCCCTGGTTTCTCGACGCCGGCGCCGCCGCCGGCGGGATCATGATGTCGGGCGGCATCCACGACGTCGAGACGATGCGCATGCTGCTCGGCGAGATCGAGAGCGTCTACGCCCTGCGAGCGCGGCAGCGCTTCCTCGAGATGGAGGGGGACGACACCAGCGTTGCGCTGATCCGCTTTCGAGACGGGGTCGCGGGGACCCTGGTGGAGAGCTTTACCATGAAGAGCCTGGCCACCGCCGCGGGCTCGGAGGTGCACACCCTGCGCATCGACGGCGACCTCGGGCATCTGGCCGTGGTCGATCCCACCACCATCCGCGTGTTCAGCGAGCGTCCCGACTATGCCCCCGGCGGCGCCCTGATGGAGCACAGCATCCACGTGCCGCCGGCGGACACCTTTGCGCTGGAGGTGGCTCACTTTATGCAGTGCATCCGCAGCGGCGATGAGCCGATCACCAGCGGGCGCCTGCAGCGCCGTCCCCTGGAGATCGTGCTGGCGGCGTACCGCTCCATGGAGACGGGGCGGCCGGTGCGCCTCCAGCGGCTGGCGTGGACGCGACGCAGGGTCTCGTTCCGGCGCCAGAGCGGACGCGCGGGGCGCACATGAAGCGAGCAGCCCCTCGGGGGCTCCTCGCTCCAGTCATGCCGGCAAGGCGATCAGCGCACGACTGACCTGAGCGTGGGCTCGAGCCGCCGCACCACAATGCGCTCCCGGTCCATCATCGCCGGGATCTGCGGCGCGATGACGTTCTTCCACTCATCGCTCTGGTACACCGCGTCGTACAGGCTCTGACGCTCCTCCTCGCTGTCAAAGCGACGGATCCAGACGTACAGGTCATCCTCTTCCGCGCCGACGAAACTGCCGGCGATCACCATCCCCTTGGACGCCTGGAAGGGGATGATGACCTCCTCCATGAACTTGACCCACGCCTTGCGCTGCCCCGGCTTGGTGCGGTACTCGCGTAACTCGAAGAACATGATAGCCTCCATGTGGTGAAGAGTAGGCGCGCCATATGGGGTGCGTACCCCTCAGCGCCGCCGATGGATCCGCCGGATACGGACCGGCCCCTCCAAACGCCAGAGTTCGGGATTCCCGGTCACCAGTTCAGCGCCAAGCGACGCTGAGAGAGACACCGCAAACGCGTCAACATACGAGATCGGGTGATCGGTCTTCCATCTGGCGGCTGCAAGAACCGCATCGTCATCAGCCCGGTGGATGGTGATGGGCAACACCCTCAGAATAGCGAGAACGTGATCGGCTGCCTCGCGGCCTCTCGCTCTACCTACCCGATAGTACACCTCGCCGATGCTGATCATCGACGCGTGCAACTCCAGTTCGTTGCGCGCGGCATCGCCAAGGAGTTCGTTCACTGCCGCCGCTGCGGGCTCTTCCCTCTGCAGAAAGGCCAGCAATGCCCAGGCATCGATCGCGATGCGCTCAGTCACGCTCTACCTCACGAGCGTGCTCCTCCTCGAGTTCCGAGAGCATGTCAACGCCCTCGAACATACCGTATAGCTCGGCGACAAGTGCTTGGCTAACGGGTTCCAGCACGATGCGCCTGCCGTCCACATGCACGCGCAGTACGGTGCCGGGCTCGAGATTGAGTTCCTCTCGCACCTTTCGAGGTATGACCACTTGGCCCTTTGACGACAACCGCGTTTCCACTAGGCATCCCTCACGACAATCTTGCGCAGCCATGTAGCAGGGCTGCCCAGACCACGCGTCAACTGGCCGGTCCCTCGGCTTACACAGGGGGTTGGCGTCGTCCAAGCGCGACCCTACATCGCGATCTCGACCCGCTTCCCCGTCTCGGCGCTCTCGATGGCGCCAAACACCATCGCCAGGCTCTTGATGTTGTCCTCGGCCGCCGTCTCGGGAACCGCGCCCTGCCGCACGCAACGCACGAACTCGCGGATGTTGCCGGCGTGACCATTCACCTTCTCACCCGCGTCGATCTCGGGCGCCTGCAGGTCGGCCATCTCGGAGCGAAAGCCGCCCGTCTTGGCTACAACCTCGCCCCGGAAGCCCGTGGCGCCGTCCCACGTGAGGCTCCCCCTCTGCCCGATGAGGCGCCAGTCGCACTCCCAGGTGGTGTTCAGCCCCTCGGCGCACCAGCTCCCGCGGTAGGTGTACACGATTCCATTGGACAGCTCGAACGCCGCCACCGCCGAGGCGTCGTGGTCGTACCACGAGCCCGCCGGGTTCCACTCGTGGCAATAGACGGCCACGGGGTCGGCGGCCGTGAGGAGACGCGCGGCGTCAAATGTGTGGATGGCCATGTCCAGCAGCAGCACGTGGCGCATGTGGTCGCGAAAGCCGCCGAAATGGGCGCCGATGTAGAAATCACAGTTCACCGTGGTCAGCGGCCCGATGGCGCCCGACGCCACGACGTGGCGAGCCCGGCGGATATTGGCGTCGTAGCGGCGGTTCTGTATGACGGCAAAGATGCGCCCCGCCTCGCGCGCCGCTGCCACCATGCGCCGGGCGTTGTCCATGGTATCGGCCAGGGGTTTCTCCCCCAGCACGTGACAGCCGTGGGCCAGCGCGGTGAGGGTGATGTCGCAGTGCGCCTCGGGGATGGCGCAGTCGAACACCACCTGGGGGCGGGTGCGCGTGAGCATCTCGGACAGGTCGGCGCCGGCGGGGGTGCCGGAGCCCGCACCGTACTCCTCCGCGCGTCGCCGGGCGTTCTCCTCCACGAGGTCGACGAATCCGACGATGCGCACGTCGGGCATCTCCTCGAGCGCCCTGAGCCAGGCGCCGCTAATCCCGCCACACCCCGCCATGACCGCCGTAATGGGTTCCACGTTGTCTCTCCGTAGGGTTCGCTGGACAAGTGAGATCGATGGTACGCTGATTCCGCGGATGGAACGCGGGTTTCCGCTGGTCTCTGGGCATGTTCGATCGCCTGCCGCGATGTCGCGTCGCCGCGCGGCTTGGTCTGCCCCGCCGACTACCGCGGAGCCTCCATCTATGCGAGTCAAGGTTCCTCGCGCTGCTCGGAACGACGGTGAGCGAGCCCCCGTCGTCCCGAACGCAGTGAGGGACCTCGACCAGCTAGACGAGGCTCATCGCGCTGCTCGCAACGACGGCGAGGAGCGCCTCCCGTCGTCCCGAACGTATGTGAGGGACCTCGACCAGCTAGACGAGGCTCCTCGCACTGCTCGCAACGACGGCGAGGAGCGCCTCCCGTCGTCCCGAACGTATGTGAGGGACCTCGACCAGCTAGACGAGGTTCCTCGCGCTGCTCGGAACGACGGTGAGCGAGCCCTCGTCGTCCCGAACGCAGTGAGGGACCTCGACCAGCTAGACGAGGCTCATCGCGCTGCTCGCAACGACGGCGAGGAGCGCCTCCCGTCGTCCCGAACGTATGTGAGGGACCTCGACCAGCTAGACAAGGTTCCTCGCGCCGCTCGGAACGACGACGATGGGCGAGCCCCCGTCGTCCCGAACGTAGTGAGGGACCTCGACCAGCTAGACAAGGTTCCTCGCGCTGCTCGGGACGACGCGCTATGCGCTCACTGCCCCACAGGCGCGGGAGCACCGACTCGCGCCAGGATCGCTGCGCCTCGCGTACCTCGGGCGTCCTCGCCGGGCGCCCCGCCAGGTCATCGAGGAACGCGACCAACTCGTTCATGCGCCCCTCGATGAGGTTGCACGCCGCCGGACGCCAGCGATCCCATTCGTGGCCGTCAGGGGCGGCTCGATGTACCTCATGGATCAGCCAATCGATGAACAGCATCTTGTCGCGCGCCGTGGCGGCGCCGGGCAGCCGCGCTACGTACTCCCGGAACGCCCCGATGGCGCCGCCGCCGCTTTGCTGCTTCTTCTGGTAGGTCACCAGGTACTCGCCCCAAGTGGTCGCCCAGCCGCAGGCGCAGCGCCTCGGCCTTGCTCCCGTCGCGCCGCACGATCACGGCCCCACAGCGCGGGCACACCACCTCGCCATGCTCCGCCCGGGTGACGGTGATGATGCTCTCGCAGCGCGCGTACAGGCTGTATGCCACGTCGTCGATCAGCGCCTCGTCGATGATGCCAGCGGCGTCGTTCTCGTACAGGCGCCTGATCGTGTGCTGGGGGACGCGGGGCTCCCAGTGGATATCGTTGGCTCCCATGGACAAGCCCTCTCCTGCTGCCGTCACGCGCAGCGATTCTAGTGGCCCGCCGCAGTGACGTCAACTCCACAGGGCCACCACGGCATGCCGCCAGCCTGTAACTTGTCACCTGGAACCTGCAACATCCCCCATGTCGCGGCCTCCCACCGCCTCGGCAGGCTGCATCACCAGCACCGCCACCGCCTCGCGCTCCACGTCGTCGCGATGCCACAGCATGGGGTGGTACTCCCCCTGGGCCCATGGCGCGATCATGTCGGCATAGTGCCGGTGGAAGGGGTGGCCCGACTGCCCGGTCGAATTCATCGCCAGTGTGTTCTCCCAAGCCCCAACGTCGACGATCTGTCGATAGGTGGGCAGCAGTTCGGCCGCGTAGGGCTTGCGCGGGTCGAAGCAAACGTTCTTGACGGAATCGCAGGTGCCGCCGGCGGCCACCGGCCCACGGTTGACCAGCGCCTCCAGCAGCCCGATGTCGGAGCGGCCGATGGTGGGATGCCTGAACGTCACCTGGTGGAGCCGCTCCCAGCGCCAGGTACGCACGTTGGGCCCCAGGCGCTCCGTCAGGTCCTCCATGGCGCGGTCGAACGCCCGCGCAGCGATTCTGGCGCACCCCTCACGAGCCGGCGTGCGCACGTCGTCGCACCAATGGCCGCCGTCGCCGTTCAGCGCGTTGTCGAGAGCGTCGAGCACCGGCGACGACGAGGCGAACAGGTAGCGACCCAACACGTCCTCGCCAAGCTCGTCGCCAAACACCTCGCGCGCCAGGTGGAGATGCCAGGCCGCAAAGATGGCCGGTGCCACCTCCCGCGAGTCGGCGCGTCGATCCCAGCGCTGCAGATGCTCAACGGCCTGGGCCGCGCGCCGATCCGCCGGGACGACGGCCTCCAGGTGGCGCAGGATGCCATCGGCGTAGGGCACCAGGGTGTCCGCCTGCACGGCGCAACAGTCGGCCATGTCGACGGCGTTGCGAGCCGTCAGCATCTGCGAGATACGGGCCGCCCGCAAGCCGCGGCTCCAGTCGTTGCCGAGGTAGTGAGGATAGTCGGGGCCCGCCACCCGGTTGTTGGCCGTCACTACGCATCCGTCCGCCGGGTTCAGGGCGCTCGGTAGGTCCTCAAAGTCGATGGCCGCCACCCACTCATAGTCGTCGGTCCAGCCGGGCGCCGGCATGGTGCCAAAGCCGCCGGCACGCACGGGGATGCGGCCCGTCATCTGGTAGCCGATGTTGCCGTCTACATCGGCATAGACATAGTTTTGACTGGGCACATCGAAATCACGCAGGGCGGCCCGGAACGCGCTCCAATCGCCGGCCCGGTTCACCGCCAGCACGGCCCGCACCATCATGCCGGGCTCGCCGCCGGTCCAGCGCACCGCCAGCGGCTGCCAACCGTGCTCCCAGCCATCGCCGTCGGGCGCCACGTCGTTGATGATCGGGCCATGCCGGGTGCTGCGCACCCGCAGAAACACCGGCTCATCCCTCCCGTGCACCAGCACGACCTCGTAGCGCACGCTCATGGGCGCCCACTCTTCCCCCACGCGGTACTCGTCGGGGTTCATGACATTGACGTGCTCCACGTAGAGATCGTTGACGTCCGGGTTGGCGTTGGTCATTCCCCAGGCGATGCGGTCATTGTGGCCGATCATCACCCCCGGCAGGCCGGGAAACGACGCCCCCGCCACGTGATAGGGACACGCGGCGCCCACCGGCTCGCAGTGCAAGCCGACCTCGTACCACACCGAGGGCAGCTGAGCCCGCAGGTGCGGATCATTGGCCAGCAGGGGCCTCGCCGTCTCGGTCCTGCCCGCCGACAGCACCCAGTTGTTGCTGCCCAGGCCCGGGCCGGCGCCGAGCGTCTGATCCAGGGCGTCCAGCGCCTTCCACGGCACCGTGGCCAACGCCGCCTCGGCCAGCGTGGCCGGGCTCAGCGCCACACCCCCCTCCAGCCCAAGCGCCACGCCCTCCGCGGATCCCTCGCCCGGCACGATGAGCGGCCGGCCGTCGGGATACGCAGGAAGTAGCTCCAGGGCGCGGGGGATTCCCACCCGGTCGACCAGCGCGGCGCGCAGCAGGTCGGCGCGCACCCCACCTCCCAGCTCCCACGCCATCACCTTACCCCACGTGAGGGTGTCTGCGGGTACCCAGGGCTCGGGGGAGAAGCGCACACCGGCGAACCAGAGGAGCGTGAACTCGAGGCCCAGCCGCCCCGCGTGCGTCGCCAGGTAGGCGTTCACTCCCTCGGCGTACGCCTCGAGCGACGCGCGCGTGTCGGCATCCAGCAGACGAAACTCTTCCTCGGCGATCCGGCGCCACCCCAGCGTGCGCGCCAGGCGATCCTCATCGAGGGTGCGCTCGCCGTACAGCTCGGACAGACGCCCGCTGCCGAGGCGGCGCCAGAACTCCATCTGAGCAAAGCGGTCCTGGGCGTGGACGTACCCCTGCCCGAAAAAGAGGTCGTGGGACGTCGCGGCATAGATCTGGGGGACGCCCCAGCGATCGCGATAGACCCGCACCTCGGCGTCCAGCCCCGCCGCGCGGATCGACCCGTCCGTGCGAGGCCAGGGCCGCCTGACCATCACGGTCGTCAAGATCGCAGGCAACACCAGCCCTACCAACACCGCCATCGCTACCAGCGCAGGCAACCAGCGAACCCGCCTCACGATGCCACCCTCCTGAACGCGGAGGCGCGCCGAGGCATGGTGGTATCGGCGATGAGCGACGCGCCAGGAAGACGTCAGCGCGTATGCAGAGGTCGATCCTCAACAGTTCGTTGGGGCGGGTGTGGCGCCGGGCGGGTTGAGGGACGAGAGGGTCAAGGGCATCGATGCGTTGGAAAGTCAGTCTGGCTCAGACCGGCGCATCTGTCAAGCGACGCCGGGACGCACGAAAAAGGCGCAGAGGGGTGCTCTGCGCCTCGCTCGTTCGTTTGGTCGGGCCGCGTTCTAGAACCGGCCGCGACGCTCGCCGCCGCTGCGGTCACGGTCGCCGCCGCCACGACGGCCACCGCCGCCGTAACCGCCGCCACCGCCACCATAGCCGCCGCGTCCACCGCCGCTACCAAAGCCACCACGCCCGCCGCCGTCGCGGCTCGCGGGCGGCCTGGCCTCGGCCACGGTGATGTTGCGACCACCGATCTCGCTGTTGTTCAGGCGCTGAATCGCTTCCTGAGCAGCTGCTTCGGTGTCCATCTCGACGAACCCGAACCCCTTGGCCCGGCCGGTCTCGCGATCGGTGATCAGTGCCACCGACTCGACCTGGCCGACGGTCCCAAAGAGGTTCCTCAGCTCGTCCTCAGTCGTCGAGTAAGCGAGATTGCCGACGTACAACTTCTTTCCCATGTGGGATTATCCTCCCCTGTCTTGGGCTAGACCGCCACCACTTCGGTGGCCTGGGGCCCCTTGGGGCCATCTACGACGACAAACTCGACTTCCTGACCCTCATCCAGCGTGCGGAAACCCGCCGACTGGATCGCGCTGTGGTGCACAAACACGTCGCCGCCGCTCTGACGGGTAATAAACCCGTAGCCTTTGGCCGCGTTGAACCACTTGACTGTGCCTCGCTCGGACATCGTACCCTCACTTTGCTTGGAACTGTGATACCGTCTCATAGGGCAGAGGTGCTCACCCCTCAAGTACGAGAAAACGGCCGCAGGTAGTCGCCCTGCGGCCGCTCCATGGCCGAGCAAGTGCTTCCTCATTCCTACGGCCCCATTGTAGCACAAGAGCGGGCCAATGTCAAACAGAACATGGAATTCCACAACCAGACACCGCCACATCCACAAATCAACCGTGCTGAGGGCAACTAGATGTATGTCGATGCATGCCAATCCCACGAGATGCGTATACGTCCAAATCGGTGGAATCTGCGGGATACGCGATCCCCGTAGCATATATGCATCGCCTAACGCCATGCGCAGCGCAGCTCACAGCATCCCACACCTATCCCTGATAGGTCTCCTCGTACGCCTGGCGACGGTCACGGAGGCTGTTCCACGTCTCATCGGGCACCAGCCCATGGATGGCGTCATAGACCGGCTCGAGCGCCACGCTCCCCTCGGCCAGCGCCGGGATGCGCACCGTCTCACCGCGGGCGGTCACGTCCATCCACTCGATGTCGCCGCCCACCGGGCGATGGCGCATCGGCGCCCACCGCGCGCCAAACACGCCCGCCTCCACCATGAGGCCGTAAAGCCGATCGAGATCCTTCTCCGCGATGGCGAACGCCTCGCGCCACACGGGCACACCCTCGCCGGGATAGTCGGGGGAGAAAGCGATCTCTCCCACGCCCCCCGGGCCGATGGTGATGACGTACTCGTAGTGGTGAGGCGGCGGCATCGCGCCGGCGTTCCACGCGTAGCGCAGGGACAGGCCCGCGGGGCGCTGCGATGAGCGCGAGGGCGTCATGTCGGCGTGTACCCTCCCGATTCCGATGGAGCCCAGGACGCGGGCCATCTGGGCGCGATACACGACGCAGCCGATGGCCGCCAGGACGGCGAGCAACAGCAGGATGAGGAGCGCGATGAGTCGGTCTCGGGTCATGGCTGCCCCCTCGCGAGTAAGGTGCGTCGACGGTGATCCACGAGCAGCCCGTACGCCGCTACTATAGCCACAGCGCCGGCGCCTCGCAAGCCGCCGCGCTACTCCTCTCGCGCCCGACTCCGTTCGCGCCCCTCCACCGTGACGGTGGGAGCGCCCTCACCCTCGCCCACCAGCCGCTCGATGAGCCCCGGCGGGCCCTCGTCGCGCGCCTTCTCCTCGGCGATCTCTTCCAGCGCCTCCGGACGGATCCATCCTTGCTCGACGGCGTGGCGCGCCATCGATAGGGTGTCGTCGGCCAGGATGAGGGTGCTGCCCTGCTCCACGACCTCATGCGCCAGTTCGCCGATCGCCTCGGAACGCTCGGGCCCGCGGCTCACGTTGCGGATGTATACCGCGGCGATGCGCCCGGGATACCGGTGCACGATCTCGGCATAGATCTCGGGATCCTCCTGCCCGCTGTCGCCGATCAGCACGAAGGGAAAGTCGGTGTACGTGTCCAGGATGCTCTCGATGGTGCGCAGCTTGTAGCGGCGGTTGTGGAGAGGAAGCAGTTCCTCCTCCGAGATGCCCCAGTTCCTCAGGAGCAGCACCGGCCCCACGGGGATGTGGTGGAGATGGAAGAACTGGCTCAACAGGTCATAGAGGTTCCATGGGCTGCTGGACACGTAGAACAGCGGGTTCATAGAGGCGCCATCGGGCCCGCCGAACAGCGCCCGATAGAAGGCGGCCACGCCGGCAAAGGGCAGTCGCGTGCGCGCGTTGCCCAACAGGACGTTGCGCGCCATGCGCAGCAGGTTCACAGCGTCGCTGCGCAGCACGGTATCGTCGATATCGCTGATGACCGCCAGTCGCGCGCCCTCGGGCGGCACGAGCACGTCGGCCGTGGCGCGCACGGGCCCCTCCTGCTTGGGTGACTGGGGCTCGACGAGTTCCAACTCCACGTGCTGCCAAAGCGAGGCGGTCGACAGAGGGGCCGTGGGCTCGACCCACACGCTGAACATCCCCTCCTCGTCGGCCACCACCTCCTGCTCTGCGCCCTGAAAGCGCACGAGGAGCCGAGCAAAGGGCACCTCGTCGCTCTCGATGCGCTTGTACATGTTCACGATGTTGTCCCACACCGTGTCGGACTCGGTCGCCGGCGAGATGCCCTGATCCTCCAACACGCGCCCGTGCACGTACATGCGCCTCGGCGTGCCAAAGCCGCGATAGGGCACGATCTTGATGGGATCGGGGCCCCCCAGCGCATAGGCCAGCTTGTACTTGAGCCTATCCATGGCCGACTCGACGTTGTCGACGAGGTGTACGAGAACGCTTCTCCAGTCGGACATCTCCCACTCCAACCGGCCACCGTAGCCAGGAGTTCGCGTCGGATGGCGCGTACGGGGTTGCGCCCCAGGTGCCGCGCATCAGGCGCCGATAGCAGAGGCGCCGTCGCTCCACGTCTGCAGCTCGAGGATGTTGCCCTCCGGGTCCCTGGCATAGACAAAGGTCACGCGCCCAGCGCCGGGCACGGGCAGCGTCACGATATCACCGACGGCGTCGCCACCCGCCGCGAGCACCGCGTCCAGCGCCGAGGCAACGTCATCCACGGCAAAGGCGAGGTGCCCCAAGCCCGGACGATTGGGGGCGGTGGCCGGGCAGGTCGCCGGTGCGCCGTACTGCAGGATCTCCAGCGTCGGCCCGTCGTCGCCCAAGCCGGGCAGGCGCAGGTGCACGCCATCGATGCGCGCCTGCGTCAGGCGCGTGGCGCGCTCCAACCATTCCCCCGATAGGTGGCGCTCCGGGGGCACCACCTCACAGCCAAGCACCGTCTCGTAGAACGACGCCAGCCGGCGCCAGTCGAGGGCCACGATATTAGTGTGCACGTAGCGAGCGGCAAGCGGCATACCCCCTCCGGATGTTGCGTGTCGTGATCTGATAGACGCATTATGCCCGCGCAGGCACGGAGCGTCAAGGCTCGCCGCGGTAGGCGGCAGGGGGTATATCGAGTTCGTTGGGAGGCACATCGAGCGGGGCCCGCTCAGCGGGGCGGGCGGCTGGCAACCGGCGACGTTCGCAATGCTCGTGCCGCCAGGGAACCCGGACTTTCGGACAGCCCTCGCGGCGGGAACCAGGGTGAGAGGGTCGGCGGCCTGCCCGAAACACCCATCACGGGAGGCGCTTGCGGGACAAATGAACGGACCCCGTCCCATCGTCGCCCAAAACGATGGTCGGGGCCCGTTCGCCAAGGAGGAGAAGAAGCGCTGTCCCTCGCGCCGTACGAGGTCCCAGCAGGTCGCTCGCGTGTCCGCACAGTCTCTCGACTGCACCTTCAGCCTCAAGCGATTCTGACCTATTCTAGCATCATCACGCGCGGAGGGCATCCGCCATATCCACTAACCTGCACTAGGCCATCTGGCCAGGGCTACATCTGGCCCCCACAGCCGCGCCCGCGAAAGCACGGGGTCGGACGTCTGGCCACGCGGCGCAACCTCGAGCACCGACAAAGGCCGCCATGCTGACTTGACGCACGCGACATCTACCGCTACAGTGGCGCAATGCGCCCGTGGAATCTCGATGCCCCGCATCCAGCGCCTCACGCGCCTCCAGGAGAGGGACACCATGACCGTGCGTGCCTTGCGGCTGGCCGGCACCTTTTACGCCCTGCGAAATCGCGATTTCCGGTGGCTCTGGTTCGGCCGCCTGGCATCGTCGGCCACCTTTGAGATGGGTTCGGTGGCCCAAGGATGGCTCGTCTACCAGCTCACGGGCTCCGCCTTTGCCCTGGGGTGGGTGGGGGCCGGCTGGAGCATCTCGACCCTCGTGTTGTCGCTCTATGGCGGCGCCATTACCGACCGCGTGGAAAAGCGCTACCTCCTCCTGTGGACGCGGGTCGGCATGCTCGTCAACAGCGTGATCGTCGGGCTCCTCATCAGCCTGGGGCTGATCCAGGTGTGGCACCTGGCCGCCAGCTCTCTCTTTACCGGCATCCTCTTTGCTTTCATGATGCCGGCCCAGCAAGCCATCATCTCGGACCTCGTGGACGAGGGCACCCTGCTCAACGCCGTGAGCCTGAACAGCGTAGGTATGGGCCTGATGGGGATCTTTTGCGCCTCGCTGGCCGGGCTTCTCATCGAGACGGTGGGCGTGGAGGGCGTGTACTATACGCAGGCGCTCCTCTATATCCTGGCCGTCTATACCATCGTCAAGCTCCCCGTCACCGGCGCGGCCAACAACTCGGACGCCTCGGTGTGGGCCGATCTCAAGGACGGCATTCGCTATCTCCGCGTCAGCCCGGCGCTACTGGTGCTGCTCGGGCTGGGCCTGGTGCGGGTGCTCTTTGTGATGCCCTATCGCACCTTAATGCCGGCGTACACCCGCGACGTGCTCGGGTTTGATGCCTCCGGCCTGGGCATGCTCATGTCCGCCACGGGCGCGGGCGCCCTGGTCAGCGCGCTGCTCGTCTGCGCCGCCGGCGACTGTCGCGGCAAGGGCAAGCTCCTCCTGCTGGGCGGCGTCATCGTGGGCGCCGCCCTGGTGCTGTTCGTGTCGATCCCCGGGATGGTGACTACACTCGCGTTCGTGGCCCTCATCGGCGCCTTTAACAACGTCGTGATGGTGATGAACAACACCCTCGTCCAGACGCACAGCGATATCGCCTATCGGGGGCGTGTGCTTAGCGTGTACATGATGCTGTGGGGGCTCACGCCCTTGGGCACCATCCCGGCGGGCGCTCTGGCCGATCGCTTTGGCGTTCCCATCGTGGTCATCGTGCAGGGCGCCCTCACGATCGCGCTCTTTATCGCGGCGGCCGTCATCCGCCCCGAGATCAAGGACATGAACTGAGGCCCGCCCCGGCCCGGCGCGGGCTGGGCGCGATGTCGGCGCCGCGGGGCTTCACGGCCGCCCCAAGCGAGTGTACACTGTGCTGCAGACGCGTTGCGCCCCGCACGGGTCGCAACGCCACGACAAAGGAGGCCTCGTATGGGAACCGCCGTCAAGCTCGCCGTCATCGGTGCGGGGAGCGCCGTGTTTTCGTTGGGCCTGGTGAAGGATCTCTGCCTGACCGAGAACCTGGCGGGCAGCCAGGTCAGCTTTATGGACATCAACGAGGATCGCCTGGCGATGATCCAAAAGCTGGCCGCCCGCTATGCCGATGAGTTGGGCGCCGACCTGCGCTTCGAGGCGACGCCGGACCGCTGCGCCGCCATGCGCGACGCCGATTTCGTCATCAACACCGCCTCGGTCGTCAGCCATGAGGACTCGATCCTCATGAAGCAGATCGCGATGCAGCACGGCTACTCCTACGCCCGCGGCGCCGGCCCCGGCGACTATTTCTATCGCAACACGCGCCTCATGCTCGACGTCGCCCGCGACATGGAGCAGGTGTGCCCCGACGCCTGGCTCATCCAGTCGGGCAATCCGGTGTTCGAGGGGTGCACGCTGTTGGCCCGCGAGACGAGCATCAAGGTCTGCGGCCTGTGCCACGGCCACTATGGGTACAAAAAGATCGCTGCGATGATCGGGCTCGACCCGGAGCGCATCACCTGGCAGGCGCCGGGCCTGAACCACAACATCTGGCTCACCCATTTCCTCTATGACGGTCAGGACGCCTACCCGCTAGTCGACGAATGGATCCGCTCCAAGGGCGAGGAATACTGGTCGCTCGACACGCCCACCATGCCGCTGCCGGAGGATCGCAAAGGCTCGTGGACGGACGCACTCACCCGCGCCTGGGACATCGACCTCTCGCGGGCGGCGGTGCACATGTATCGCATGTACGGCCTGCTGCCCGTGGGCGACACGCCGCGCCGCGGCGGGTGGTGGTACCACTCGGACCTCGCCACACGCCGCTACTGGTACGGTGAGCCGTACGGCGGACAGGACACGGAACTCTCCTGGCCGCTCTATGTGGAGAACCTCGAGCGCCGCATCGCCGAGATCGCCCGCCTGGCGCAGGATCCGAAGGCGAGCATCGTCGCCTCGTTGGGCGCCACCAAGACGACCGAACAGCAAGTGCCGATCATCGACGGCCTGATGAACAACGTCGAGGGCGAGTTCCAGGTGAACGTGCTCAACAACGGTGCCCTGGCGGGCGTGCCCGACAATGTGGTGGTCGAGGTGCCGGCCATCGTGAACCGCAAGGGGATCCAGCCGCTCCGCGTCCATCCGCTGCCCCCCAAGGTGATGTTGGAGCAGATCCTGCCGGATTGGCTCGGCATGGAGCGCCAGCTCCTCGCCTTCAAAACCGGCGACCGCTCCATCCTGCTCTACAACGTGCTGGACAACCACCAGACCAAGACGTACGAGCAGGCCGTGGCGGTGCTGGAGGAACAGCTCGCCCAGGCGCCCAACGCCGAGATGGACGCCCACTTTCGCTGGCCCTCGAACTGGTAGTTCACAGGCCAGCCGGCGCCGTGCCGGGCGTCGGCTACCTCGCCTACTGCCGCGACACCGAGGGGAATGCCTTTGGCATCATAGAGCCAGACCCCACGGCACGCTGAGCGCAGCTCGGGCACAACAGGGGCGGCCCATCGGGCCGCCCCCTGATTACGCCAGCCGGGCCCCGCCTCACGGCGCGGCGCCGGCCATGACGGGCTCGACCTCGGCCATGTGCACCGCTTCGCGCACGAGCTGCGCCGCATAGCCCCACTCGTTGTCGTACCACGCCATGACCTTCACCAGGTCTCCGTCCACCACCAGCGTCATGTTGAGGTCGATGATGGAGGCGTGCGAATCCTGGATGATGTCCGACGATACGATGGGGTCCTCTGTTACCGCGACCACGTCCTTGTAGCGCTCGCTCTCGGCTTCCTCACGAAAGATGGCGTTGATCTCTTCTTTGGTGGTCTTGTGCTCGGTGACAAAGATGATGTCCGAGATCGAGCCCACCGTGACGGGCGCGCGCACCGCTACGCCGTCGAACATCCCCTCGTACTGCGGCAGCGCCTTGGTGGTCGCCTTGGCGGCGCCGGTCGTGGTGGGTACCAGGTTGGCGGCCCCCGCCCGGCCACGATTCCAGCTCTTCTTGGGCGAGTCCACGATAGCCTGAGACGAGGTGTAGGCGTGCACCGTGGTCATGATCGCCTTCTTGATCCCGATGCGCCGCCCCATGATCTCGACCACCGGCGTGATGCAGTTGGTGGTGCAGCTGGCGCAGGAGATCATCTGTGGCGCCGATTCGGGGCTGTTCACGCCGTGGACCACCGTCATGATCTCGGGGCCGCCGTCGCTGCTGCGCACCGGCGCCGACAGGATGACGTGCTTGGCGCCCGCCTCGATGTGCTTGCGCAGGTCCTCCTCGCGCGTAAAGACGCCCGTCGACTCGATGGCGATGTCGACCTCCATCTCGCCCCACGGCAAGTTGGCGGGGTCCTTCTCGTTCAGGACGGGATAGCGCTTGCCGTCGACGATGAGGGCGCCCTCCTCCGCCTCGACGTGCTTGGTGTAGCGTCCGTACACCGTATCGTACTTGAGCAGGTATGCCAGGTTATCCGCGGGGACGATGTCGTTCACCGCGACGACTTCTAGCTCGGGCGTATCCAGCGCGATCTTGAATACGGCGCGCCCGATGCGCCCCAGGCCGTTGATGGCCATCCGACTTGGCATCTACAGGCTCCTTTCCCTTCGGCCGGCGCGTCCAACGACGCAATATCCGGCGCGGTCACACGAACCGCTCGGCACGCTGGGCAGGAACCGAGGATTATGACAGAGGGCGCGAACCGGAGGCGAGAGGGGTTGGTGGTGGGGACGTCTGGTTGGCGGCCTCTGCCTGACGGCCTCGGCCTGCCGGTATTCGTCAACGATATGTCAATCTAACTCCATTATAGCCTCGCATTCGCGGGGCGTCAACGTGTCATGTAGCGCGAGAGGCGCCCTTCGTCGGGACGTGGTCCCGGCGCCGGCCGCCTCACCCGAGGTTGACAAAGGCTACGGCGATCACCGAGACGCCCATGCCGAGGGCCTCGAGGCGCGAGATGCGTTCCCCCCACAGGGCCCGCGCCAGCAGGCAGGCCAGCACCAGGCCCACCGCCCCCTGGAACGGAAAGACGACCACGCTGGGAATCTGCCGGAGAGCGCTCACCAGCGCCAGGTTCGCGCCGGCGTTCACGAGGCCCAGCACGGCGCCCTGGCGCAGGGCGCCGACGCTTGGTGAGATCGTGGCTTGCCGACTGAGGCGCTCGCGCGCCAGGAGACCTCCGGTGACCACGCCGGCGGCGCCAAAGAGGGTTGCCAGAAAGGCAGAGGTCTCCTCGACGGCGCCCACCTCGCGATAGGCCCGGATGCTCAGGGAGCACAGGCCGTTCAGCACGAACAGCACCGCCAGCAGCGTCCCCTGCCGGCGCTGAATCCGCGCCGATCCATCCGTCGCCTGGATGCCCAGGAGCGGCATCGCCGCCAGCGCGAGTCCCGCGCCCACAACCTGGGCACCGTTCGGGCGCTCGCCCCACCAAAGCACCGCCACGAGAATCGGGATGAGCACCGAGAGGCGCATGATGGCGGTACTGATCGAGACGCCCCGCATGCGCATCACGGGCAACAGCGTGGCGAACGATGTCGCGTACGCCACGCCGCCGGCCACTCCGAGGGCGACAGTGACGGGGCTGATCGCCGAGCCGCCGCCCTGGCCGACATAGCGCGCCAAGTGGAACCCGCACGCCACCACATAGTTGACGAACCCCACCAGATAGAGGTTGCTGCCCCGCCCCTGGGCATGCCGCACCACCAGACCGAAACCCGTCGAAAACGCCGTCGCCAGCACCAACGCAAGCATTCGCCACCATCCGCGCATCGTGATCAGCTGCGACAGCATACACGACCCGGCGCGCGATGCAAGCGGGCCAATCGGCGCCAGATGACGTTCCGGAGGTTGCCTCGCGGTAGTCCTCTTGCGTCACGGGTTCACTGCGAGGGCGCCTCCGGGAGGTTGGCGGGGGCGCAAAACGAACGGGCCTCGCCATCACGTTGCCCATAACGTGTGGCAAGGCCCGTTCACCAAGGAGGAGAAGAAGCGCTGTCCCTCGCGCCGTACGAGGACTCAGCATGTCGCCCACTAGCTCTTTCGGCGAGACTCGGCTAACCTTTAGCCCTCACCGAATCTGGTCCTATCATACCGCATCGTGGTTCACCCGACATCGGTAGGATCATCTAGCGTATCTAGGCATTCCTGCCGAATTCCCGCAGACCCCTCGAAATACCTCCCGAAGGCCCGCCACCGCAGATCTCGCGCATCCGGGGCTCACCGAGGGGCGCCTTCGGGAGGTGTTTCGAGAGCGCTACATCCCGCCGCTTGACAGCGCCTGCTCCTGTAGCCTACTATAGGAATAGGGATGTGTCTCGTCGCGCCCTCGTTGTGTGCGCGCCTTCTCAATCGTACCCCCGCATCTCGGCTCCACGCAGCAATCCCACCACAGGCGCGACCCGCTCGAAAGGAGTCCGCCATGCGAGAGCCAACCCTCGCCAGATTCAGGGTCGCCCTGAGCGCGATCCTGGTCCTCCTCATCCTCCTCGTCGGCCTCGTGCCGGCCTCACCCGCCTCGGCACAGTCGACGTTCGTCGCGCAGGTGCTCGCCATCGCCGGTGACGTCAAGGGCACCGCGACGTTCACGCCTACCGTGACGGGCGGCATGCTGGTAACGCTCAACGTCAGCGGGTTCGACCCCGTCGCCGGCAGTCACCGCTTTGTCATCACCAACACCGGTATCTGCTGCCCGCCCGACTTTCGCCGATGCGCGGGACAGACCATCGCGGTCCTGCCCGAGGTGCAGTTCGCCTCCGACGGCAGCGCTAGCTATCAGGTGGTGACCCACGCCATCAGCGTGGCGTCCCTGACGGGGCGCTTTGGCAGCTCCTTGCTGCTGTTCGCCGATACGCGCCCAGAGAGCGACGTCATCGCCTGCGGCGTGATCGTGCCGCCCTTTGCGCAGCCACCCGTCACGCCGGTACCGCCGACCGGCCCGACGGCCACCGTTACGGCCCAACTCGGCCTGAACATGCGCCAGGGCCCCGGTCTGGCGGAGCCCCGCATCCTGGTGCTGCGGTTCGGTGAGCGGGTGACCCTCACCGGCGAGCGCGCCTTTGCCAACGGGCTCGAGTGGGCGCGCGTCGTCGCGGTGCGTGGGGGGCAGAGCTTTGTCGGATGGGTGGCGACGGCCTTCCTGTCCGGCGTCGACGTTCCACCGCCTCCCCCGCCGGCCGCCAATGTGCGGGTGACCGCGCCCGCCGGGCTGCGCCTGCGCGCCGGGCCGGGCCTCGGGTTCACCATCCGCCGCATCGTGCCCTTTGGCACCCACCTGCGAACCACCGGCGTTCGCCAGGCCGCGGATGGCTTTGTGTGGGCGCAGATCGTGATCGACGGCCTCACAGTCTGGGCCGCCGACGCCTTCCTGGCGCCGCTGTGAGTGGAACGCGGATGGACGCGGATCTCACGGATTGGCGCGGATCAAGTCAGCATGATCCGTGGAATCCGTCAGATCCGCGTCCATCGGCGTTCCCGTTCTTCGCCACACTCCTAGCAGCGAGCGGTCGGGCGTTACCTGCATGATCTTTAAAAAGTTGGTCGGGCCGCCCTGGCCGATGGGGTGGCCGCCCGTCAGCACCACGATATCGCCGTCCTTGGCAAGCCCTCCGTGCTCGACCAGCGCGCGTATCTGCCGGTTGAGGCCCTCCTCATCGTGCGCGCAGGCCGTCGCCAACGGCGTGACCTCCACAGCAGGCTCAGCCGCCTGCAGACGCGATCGTACGGCGTGAACGCCAGGATCGGGACGTTCGGCCGAAAGTGGGCCACCAGCCGCGCCGTGCTGCCTGAGCGGGTGAACACCCACACGGCCGTCACCGGCAGCGCCTGCACGATGGCACTGACCGCCGCGCCGATGGCCTGGGGCATGGAATCGATCTCGGGGAACGCCCACGTCCCCCCGTCGGCGCTGACGCGTCGCCGATCGGCCTTTTCAGCCTCCTCGGCGATGCGCGCCATCATCGCCACGGCCTCCACGGGGTACTCGCCGATGGCCGTCTCACCGCTCAGCATCACGGCGTCGCTGCCGTCGAGGATGGCGTTGGCCACGTCGCTCACCTCCGCCCGCGTGGCCCGGGCGTTGTGCATCATCGACTCCAGCATCTGGGTGGCGGTGATGACGGGCACCGCGGCGCGGTTGGCGTGGTCGATGATGTGTTTCTGCAGCACCGGCACACGCTCCGGCGGCAGCTCGACGCCGAGATCCCCCCGCGCCACCATGACCGCATCGGTCACCCGCAGGATCTCGTCGAGGTTGTCCACCGCCTCGGGCTTTTCCAGCTTGGCGACTACCGGCGTATCATGGCCCTCTTGCTCGATGAGATCCTTGACGCGGCGGATGTCGCCCGCCCGCTGCACAAACGACACCCCGATATAGTCCGCCCCCTGTTCCAGGGCAAAGCTCAGGTCCTCCACGTCCTTGGGGGTGGGGATCGCCAGGCTCAGGCCCACGCCGGGGAGGTTTATCCCCTGGCGAGGACGCAGCATGCCGCCCTGGACGACCTCTGTCACCACGTCGTGCTCGTTGGCGCTCACCACGCGCAGCTGGATCTGGCCATCCGAGAGGAGGACACGGTCGCCGGGCCGCACGTCGCGCGGCATCGGCTCATAGTTCGTGCTGACCCGCTCGGCGTTCCCCTCGACCGGCACGTTGGTGAGCACGAACTCGCGTCCCGCGACCAACTCTACCGAGGGCGCCTCCCGAGCCAGTGGGCCGGTGCGGAGCTTGGGCCCCTGGAGGTCCGCCAACACGGCCACGGGTTTGCCGGCGGCGTCCGCCTCGGCCCGCACCGCCTGCAGCATGGCACGCTGCTCCTCGTGCGTGCCATGGGAAAAGTTGAGTCGCGCCACGTCCATGCCGGCGGCAATCAGTTCGCGGATCATCTCACGGGAGTGTGTGGCCGGCCCAAGTGTGGCGATGATCTTGGTTCGACGCATCGTTACCCCCCTTGCCACAGGGCAGTTCTAGGCCTCGGTCCAGCCCAGCCGCGGCTCGACCTCTCGCAACTGCTCTGCCTCCGCCAGCACTAGCAGCCGATCTTCTGCCTGGATCACAGTCCGACCGTTCGACACAATGTACTCGTCCCCACGGCCCACCAGGATGATCTGAAAGCCCTGCGGAAGCCCCAGCGACACCACCGGGGTCCCGACGGCGGGCGACCCCGCAGGCACGACGAGTTCGCGCAGCTCGCTCTTTAGCCCTTTCACCGGCACGTACTCTAGCGGGAGTTCGCGCCGTGGCACCATCGGTGCATCCACGCCGAGCCAACGCGCCACCATGGGGATCGTCGTGCCCTGCAACAGGGCGGACACCATCACCACAAAGAACACGACGTTAAAGTACAGCTCGGCATTGGGAACGCCCGCCACAAGAGGAAAGATGCCCAACACGACAGGCACCGCGCCCCTCAGCCCCACCCACGCGATGAGCGTCTTTTTCTTCAGGCTCAGCGGCGAGCGGGCCAACAGCAGGTAGACAACGGCGGGACGCGCCACGACGATCAGGGCGATGGCCACGAGCAGCGCCTGGCCGGCGATGGGGATGAGCCGCGAAGGAAACACCAAGAGCCCGAGGGCTACGAACAGGATGATCTGGCTTAGCCACGCAAGCCCATCATGGAAGCTCAACAGGCTGCGACGATGCACGAAGGGACGACTGGCTATCACGATGCCCATGAGGTATACGGCCAGGTACCCGCTCCCGCCAACGACTGCCGTGATGCCGTAGCTGATCAGTACCAGCGCCGTGGTGAGCACCGGGTACAGCCCATCATAGCCGAGGTCCAGGTTGTTGATGAGCCAGAGCGCCACACGGCCCATGATGTACCCAACGATCGCCCCCAACGCCATCTGCCGCACCAGGGACAGCACCATCACCCATACCGAGGCGCTGGGCACCAATAGCAGCTCGATGCAGCCCACCGTCAGTAGCACCGCCATCGGGTCATTGCTGCCCGACTCGAGTTCCAGAAGCGGCTTGAGTGGGTGGCGCAGACTGACATTCCTGGACCGCAGAATGGCAAACACCGCGGCCGCGTCGGTCGACGACATGATGGAGGCGAGCAGCATCGCCTCCAGGAACGATATGTCAAACACGTAGGATGCGATAAAGGCCAGCACCAGGGCAGTCAGGAACACCCCTATCGTCGCGAGGGTAAAGCTCTCCACAGCGACCTCGCGAACAATCGACCAATCGGTGTCCAGCCCACCGGAGAACAGGATCAGCGCCAACGCGCCGATGGAGATGATCTGCATGATCCAGGGATCGTCGAACTCGATTCCGCCGATGCCCTCGGACCCGGCCAACATGCCCAGGAGGAGGAACAGCAGCAGGGCCGGCACCCCAAGTCGATCGGAGATCTTGCTGGCAAGAACCCCTAGCAGGATGAGTGCAGCAGAACCAATAACGATGTATTCAGCAAGTCCGACTGGCACCCTGGTCTACCCCCGATGTGTATTGATGATACCACAGCTGCCTCAGCGACGGTCGGGCCCGGCGTCGGCCAGCAGGCCGCAACGCTCCCCTCACGCGCGATGCGTCGTAATGCGAGCGATGTGACATGTCACCCCAACGGCAATCGCCGCCAGGACCGCGCGCCAGACAGCGCTCTCGATGACCAGGATTGCCGAGCCGCCGATGGTCAGCCAAAGCAGCGTCAACGTCACGATCTTGGTCCGCAGCGGGATGCCCCGCCCTTCGCGGTAGTTGCGGATGTAGGCGCCGAGGTGACGCTGTCCCAGCAGCCAGTGGTAGAAGCGCGTGGAACTCTTGCCGTACAGCGCCGCCGCGAGTAGCAGGAACGGTGTGGTGGGCAGCACGGGCACAAAGATGCCGACGACGCCAAGCGCTAGCGACAGCGTCCCCCCGATCACCAACAAGAGCCGTTTCAGATCAGACATACGTCGCCGCAGCCATCGCCTCATACGCGCCTATCTGCCGATACTACAAGCCTACTCGCTGCCCGCGATGACGTCAAGCCGCGGCGTTCATCAGGCCGGCCACAGCGCGCAGCGCCCTCTTGCCAGCGCGAGCGACTTTTGCTACCATAGGGCTGTGCACCCCCGGTTCCCATGGGCGCCCACCCCAATGGGGCGGCCGCCGGGGCGGGGTGCCGGCCGTTTAGCTACCTCCGGCCCCTCGAGGCACACGCCCGAGGCCGTACGAGGCCAAGATGACCGCGAAGAACGAGGTGCTACCATGCCGAACCTTGGACCAACCGAACTGATCCTCATCCTCGTCATCGTGCTGCTGGTATTCGGCGCAGGCAAGTTGGGGAGCCTGGGCGGAGCCCTGGGGAAGGGCATCAAAGAGTTCCGCACGGCGGTGGGCGAACCCGAGGATGAAGAGACCGAGTCGGCCTAGCGCGCGGCCGCCCCACCAGATCGCTCCACCGTAGCCCACACGGGCCCCACGCCACCCTTCCGGCGTGGGCGCCCTCGTCCATGGCTGCTCACTCCCCTCACCGACCTACGTGCCGTCATCGCGTGTCTGGCCTGCGGGGCGGCGCCGCGGTGCGTTGACCTGACGGGCGCCCGTCGAGTCGCTGCGTCACGCTACGAGAGGAGTGGACGATGCCGGACGAACGTGTCCTGACGATCCTCCAGGTGAATGACAGCCACGGCTACCTGGAGCCCCACTGGGAGTGGTTCTGGCGCGGCTCGACGGGTGAGCACCGCGTCGCCGGTGGCTATGGCCGCATCGCGTCCATCCTGGCCGCCGCACGACGCGAGCGTCCCGGCGCAGTGCTGGCGTTCGACTGCGGCGATACGATCCACGGCACCCATGCCGCCGTTGCGTCCGAGGGGCAGGCGCTGGTGCCCATCCTGAACGCGCTGGCCTTTGACGCCATGACGGCGCACTGGGAGTTCGCCTACGGCCCGGCGCGCTTTCGCGAGATCGTCGGCCAGCTGCACTACCCCATGCTGGCCATCAACTGCTACGACAAGGCCTCCGACGAGCTGGCCTTTTCCCCCTACACCATCTGTGAGACGGCCGGGCTGCGGGTCGGCGTGATTGGCATCGCCGCCACCATCGTCGACAAGACGATGCCCGCCTCGTTCAGCGAGGGACTGCGCTTTACGCTCGGCAACGAAGAGCTGCCGGGCTACATCGCCCGGCTGCGCCACGAGGAGCGCGTCGATCTCATCCTCGTGATCTCGCACCTCGGCTTCCCTCAGGAGGTCCAACTGGCGGAGGAGGTGTCGGGGATCGACGTACTGCTCAGCGGCCACACGCACCACCGCCTCTACCGGCCGGCGGTGGTGAACGGCGCCATCATCATCCAATCGGGGTGCCATGGCTCCTTCGTCGGCCGGCTGGACCTGCAGGTATCGGGCGGCCGGGTGACGGACTATACGCATCGCCTCATCACCGTGGACGAGGGCGTTCCCGCCGATCCCGAGGTCGAGGCGCTGGCGCGCGAGGCGACGGCCGCCTGGCGGGGCGAGTTGGCCGGCGTGGTGGGCGAGACGCTCACGCCGCTGAACCGCTACACCGTGCTCGAGGCGACCATGGACAACCTCCTGCTGCAGGCGTTGCTCCACGCGACCTCGGCGCAGCTCGCCTTCTCCAACGGCTGGCGCTATGGCGCCCCTATCCCGCCCGGGCCCATCACGCTCAATGACCTGTGGAACATCATCCCGGTGAACCCGCCCGTGTCGATCTGCCGGCTGACGGGCGACGAGCTGCGAGCCATGCTCGAGGAGAACCTGGAGCACACCTTCTCTCGCAACCCGTACAACCAGATGGGCGGTTACGTCAAGCGCTGCCTCGGCCTGAACGCCTACATCAAGGTAGAGAACCCGCCCGGCCAGCGCATCCAGGAGCTGTTCGTCGCCAACGAGGCGGTGCGTGCCGATAGGACGTACGAGGCGACCTTTGTGACGGCGCAGGGCGTCCCGGGCAAGTACGGCTCCGACCGACAGCAGCTCGACGTGCGGGCCGTGGACGCGCTGCAAAGGTACCTCGCCAGATCCAGCCCAGTCGACGCCCGCATCCGCGGTACAGTGATGGCCGTCTAGGCCCGGCGCCGCCGCGAGGCCCGCGGTTCGCCGCGAGGCCCGCGGTTCGCCGCGAGACCCGCGGTTCGCCGCGAGAGCCGCGCAGCGGGCCGCTTGACCCTCCCGGTCGACCTCCCTATACTCTGCCCCGGCATGACAGCCCACCACGGGCACCCAGCCACATCATCGGCGCGGGTGCCCGTTTGCTGTCCCCCGCGCACACCATGGAGGCCAACGATGCACACGTTCCGTCGCCTCTCGCGATGCGCGCTCCTGCTCGCACTGCTCGTCCTCCTGGCAGCGGCGTGCCGCTCCGCCGACGGCGACGCCATCACCATCGGCGTTCGCTCCGCCAGCGACCATGCCCCGTCCTTCATCGCCGACCGCCACGGGCTCTATGCCGAGGACGGCCTGGACGTGACCGTTCGGGTGATCGCCAGCAACACGGAGGTTGTCGAAGCGCTGCACCGCGGCGACCTGCGGATGGGCGCCATCCCCGTGACCGCGGCCATCGCCGCCATCGCCCAGGGCAAACCGCTGCGCATCGTGGCGATGACGGGGCGAGGCAGCGATGGACTGCTGGTGCGCGCCGACGGCCCCTCCTCCATCGCCGAGCTGCGCGGCAAGCGCATCGCCACCATCCGCGCCTCCATCCTCGACGTGCTCCTACGCCACACCCTGCAGGAGGCGGGGCTCGACCCCGACCGCGACGTGGAACTCGTCTACCTCTACCAGCTCGGTGACCTCGTCGCCGCGCTCAAGACGGGCCAGGTCGACGCCTGCTCGAACACCGAGCCCTTTATGACCGACGCCGAGCACCAAGGGTGGGGCCGCATCCTGACCTACTATACGGCGGTGTGGCCCGACCACCCCTGCTGCGTGGTGGTGGCGCGCGACGATATGCTGCGTCGCCGGCCCGAGGTGGTCGGCGGCGTGCTGGATGCCCACTGCCGCGCCGTGGACTGGGCGGAAGGGCACCCGCCCGAGACCGCCGCGCTCATCGTGGACGCCCTCGGCGGCTTTGACGTCGATGTCGTGGAGGCCTCCCTCGACGCCAGCAAGATGCGCATGGACTGCCAACGGGACCCCGCCGAGGCCGTCCGCATGGCCGACCTCATGGCGGCGCAGGGGCTCATCGACGTCGCGCCCCAACCTCTTCCCCTGGCTCACGGCGGAGGACAATGTAGCGTTCGGCCCGCGCATGGCAGGCGTCGAGCGCGGGGAGCGACACCGCCTGGCGCGCGAGTGCCTGGAGCGCGTCGGCCTGGTGGGCTTTGCAGGGGCCTATCCCCACGAACTCTCCGGCGGGATGCAGCAGCGCGTCGCCCTGGCCCGCGCCCTGGTGCTCGACCCCCAGGTCCTGCTGCTGGACGAGCCCCTGGCCTCCCTCGACGCGTTGCTAAGGGCGCGCCTCCAGCGCGAGTTGGCGGCTTGGCGCGTGGGGCGCACGACCCTCCTGGTAACCCACAGCATCCGCGAGGCGCTCGTGCTGGCCGACCGCGTCGTGATCCTGTCGCCACGGCCTGGCACGGTGCGCCGCGAGGTCCGTCTGGCGGGCGCGGCGCCGTGCTCCCCGTCGCCGCCCCTCACGCGGCTAGAGGTCGAGATCGAGGGCTTGTTGGCGGGCGCGTAACGTGAGACGATCGTCGCGCCGCCACCACAAGCGACGGGTTCAGAGGCTGGCGCGCCTCGTCCGTTTCCACATAGTAACGACTTTAGTCGGTTGTTTTCTTTTACCGAAAACAACCGACTAAAGTCGTTACTACGAAGCGTTTCGCCAGGGTGCCTGGCCTCCGGCAGGCTCTACCTCAGCCCCATCCCCCGGAGGTTGCGGTAGCTGATCGCCAGCGATTCAAAGGGGTCGCGGCCGTAGCACTGGTCCTGTTCCACCAGGTACCACTCGACGCCCGCCTCCTTGGCCGCCTCCATGATGGCGGGCCAGTTGAGGTTCCCCTCGCCGATCTCGGCAAAGCGCTGTTCGCGCTCGGGCGTCACGGCCATGTCCTTGAGGTGCAGCAGGGGCTGTCGCCCGGCGTAGCGCCGCACCCAGGCCGCCGGATCGCCGCCGCCCGCCTGGATCCAATAGGTGTCGATCTCGGCCTTCAAATAGCGCGCATCGATGCTGCCGTAGAGGCGCTCCAGCCACGTCTTGCCGTCATAGAGCGCCAGTTCGTGGTTGTGGTTGTGGTAGGAGAAGGTCATCCCCTCCTGCGCCAGGCGCTCGGCGATGGGCGGCAGCTCGTCGGCAAAGCGCTTCAGGCCCTCGAGGTTGTGGTACTCCTTGGGCAGTCCGCCGACGGCCGGATGGGAGCAACCCCACAGCTTGTGCTCCTCGATGACGGCGTCCAGGTCGGTGAGGAAGCGATCCCAGTTGGTGTGCGTCGAGACGCAGTCCAGGCCGTACTCCTGCAGCGCCGCCGCCACCTCCTTGGGGTCCATGGGCCCGAATCCGGAGACCTGCACCGCCTTGTAGCCGATCTCGGCCACCTTGCGGAGCGACTCGCGCATCCCCTCGACCGTCTTGGTGAACTCGCGCACCGTGTAGAGCTGCGCGCCAACCTGATAGTCTGCCATCCTGCCTCCTTTGTGTGGTCGTGCCGGTGGATCGGCGCCGACGCGCAGTGTAGCCCATACGGGCGGCGCGGGTCAATCGGTCAGCCGGCGAACAGCTCCGCGGCACGCTCCATGCGCTCGATCACCGCCACGCCAAAGGGGCAGCGCTCCTCGCACGAGCCGCACTGGATGCAGTCGTCGGCGTTCGCCTCCAGCGCGCCGTATGCCGCACGCAGGTCGTCGTTCAGGCCGTTCGCCGCCAGGTCGAGCAGCCGGTTCACCTGGCCGATGTCGATCACCGACGGGCACGGCAGGCAGTGGTTGCAGTAGACACACTCCCCCTCGGCGTACTGCTGGAACGAGGCGAGCACCTGAGAGTAGTCGCGTTCCTCTTCGCTGGCCCCCCAGTACGCCTGCGCCGCGGCGAGCTGCTCCACGTCCTTTACCCCGGGCACCGCCGTCGAGACGCCGGTCTGCGCCAGGACGTAGGAGAGGCATTGCACCGGCGTGATGGGCACCGTCTTTTCGAGGGTCACGACGCCGCCGCCGGCGCGAAAGTCCTCCACCGTGATGGTGCGCTCCCGCATAAAGAGCGAGCCACCGGCGTAGGGCTTCATGGCCACCAGCCCCACATTATTTCGGGCACAGGCTTCCAAGAATTGCCGCTTGCCGGGGATGGCGTGCCCCGCCAGGTTTATGGGGTACATGATGACGTCCACGTGGCCGCTCTCCACCGCCTGGAGCGCCGTGGACACGGTGTGCCCGCTGTAGCCGATGGCGCGCGCCACGCCCTCTTCTTTGTACTTGAGCGCCAGGTCCAGCAGGCCGCCCTGCATCACCCGATCATAGTCCTCCTGCGGATCGATGTTGTGGAGGTGGAGGACGTCGATATAGTCGGTGTGATAGCGGCGCAGGAAATCCTCGATGTAGCGCCGCGCCACCTCTGGATCGCGCGTGCGATCTCCTTGGCCGTTGGCGTCGACGGTGGCGCCCAGGTGGCCGGCCAGCATCGCCTCGTGCCGGCGCCCGCGAAAGGCCGCGCCAATAGTGTCGCGAAACTCGGGCTGCGCCCAGAACACGTCAAAGTAGTTCACGCCCCGGTCGAGCGCCTCGTGGATGACGCGCGTCGCGTGGTCGACCGGCGCGCCCAGCAGATACTCGGTGCCCACGCTGATGGCGCTCACCCGCCAACCCGTCCGTCCCAACACCCGGTATTCCATCGTCGTCTTCCTCCAGTCGAAGGGGGATCGTTTGGAGCCTGCAGAGATTAACCACAGAGAACGCAGAGGCCATAGAGACCATCGTGGTACGAGAACGAGCGTCATCGCGCCCCGTGTCCACTACTGACGGGCCTGCGTCGCAGGGCCCGAGTCTACGCCATCAACCGCGCGCGCGCAAGCCTGCGGCGTGGCGCCTTGACACGCCCTTCGTGGGCGGCATAATGCCTCGAGCCGACAACGCCAGCCGGAGCAAAGACTGCCATGCCCCGACCCACCACCATCGCCGCCAAGCTCGCCCACCTGCAGGGCCTCGCCGCCGATCCCGCGGAGGGGGCCGCGTACGCCACGAGCCTGCTATCCGAACGGAGCACGCGTGTGCTGGAGGCGGCCCTCGCCGCGCTGGAGCGCGCCCCCGGCGACGCCCTCCCGACCGGCGCCCGCGCCGCCCTGCGCGACCTCTACGAGCGCCTGGACGCGGGCGGCCCGCGCGACGACGCCGGCGGGACGCTGCGAGCCGCCATCGTGCGCCTGTTGCGGCGCCTGGCGCGCCCGGCCGACGCCGACCTGTTCGAGCGCGCGGCGCTGACCTTCGAGTTCCAGCCCCCCGGTCGTGAGGAGGTAACGGCCATGCTGCGCGCCACCGCGCTGGCGGCCCTGAACGCCCTGGACGATGATCTGGGCGCGAGCTATGCCGCGCGGCTGCTGGTCGACGCGTACACCAGCCCCATGTCGGGCGAGCCGGCCCTCACGGCGGCGCGCGTGCTGGCGGCGCAAGGCCAGTGGCTGCCCCTGTACGCCTACGCCGCGGGAGATGGGCGGCGCCAGCCCGAGGTGCTCAGCGAGTGCCTGCGCGCCCCGACGCGCCTCCCCGCCCCGCTCCTGGCCGACCTGGTGGATCGTTACATCGAGGGGGACGACGAACTCGCCCTCGTGGGCCTCTTTGACCTGCTCTTCGACCATCCTGATGGGGAGGCCCACGCCGCCCGCCTGGCGGCATTCCTCGGCGAGACCCGACACTATGGCGCGCATCGCTACCTGTGCGCCCTCATCGTCGCGCGCCGCAGTGAGGTCCTCCTGCCGGCGCTCATCGCGCTGGCGGAGGAGGAAAGGGACCCGCACAAATGGGAGTCCCTCGCCGAGGCGCTGTCGCTGCTGGACGGCAGTGGCCGCGGGGGCCGGCGCGTCGACACGGCGTTGCGCCGTCTGCGGGCAAGGATGGACGACGCCCAGCGATAGCGACACCCGTGAGGAGCACTCGTGGCCCAGGGCGGCGGCTGATGGCGGAAGCGCGCCCAGGCGGGCTGCGGCCTTGGGGCGGTGCACTGACGCGGCGGTGGCCAAATCCGGAACATACAGGCATCACCGGTGCCGTTTGACAGCACACTCGACCACGCTATAGTAGGCAATCAGACAATCATAGGGGGAGTCATGGTCAACTAGTGACGGGATCGCCGCTTTGTGAGGGCACCGTGCGTCGCATGGTGCTCTTGGCGTTCCTCGTCGCCGGGCGTATCCCGTAGAACCTCCCTCGTGGGGCCGCGGACGTCAGCGACGTCGGCGGCTTTACGTTTCGGGCGGTTCCAAGCTACCGGAGGCGAGAACCCATGTCTACCCTGAGCCCTGTTTCGCGCGAGCTTCGCGACAGCCTCGCGCCGCTGTTCGCCTCGCACCCCCCGTGCGGTCTGCGGGGCCTCATGCTGGCCGTCCTCGAGGGTCATCTCGGCGAGGCGTTCGCCGATGACGTCGAGGCGCCTCGGATCGCCGAGCTGAGCTTCGCCGGCGTCCACTTTTACGGAGGCGACGCCGCGCATCCCCTGGCGCGCGCCATCGTCGCTCGGCTGCCCGTCGACCAGGTGGTCGCTGCCAGCACGCCGCCATGGCGCGCCCTGCTGGACACCGCCTACGGCCCGCGCCTCCTGGCGCTGCCCGCCACCGACTATCATGCGCACTCGCTCGCTCGCGCGCACCTCGAACGGCTAGCCGCGCGCCTCCCCGCCGGATACGACCTCCGGCGCATGGACCTCGAGCTGGCGCGCCGCGTGGAGGCGGAGCTGCAGACCGAGGATCACGTCCACTTTTTCGGGTCGCCCGAGTACTTTATCGGGCGCGGGGTGGGCTTTTGCGTCCTGCACGCAGGGCGTATCGTCAGTGCCGCGTCGTCGGGGGCGTTCCATGACGCGGGGATCGAGGTCCAGATCAACACCTTGCCGGAGCACCGCGGGCGGGGGCTGGCGACCGTCGTTGCCGCGCACCTGCTGCTCTACTGCCTGGAGCGTGGGCTCGATCCCCACTGGTGCACCAGCAACCCCATCTCGGCGCATCTGGCCGAGAATCTGGGCTACACGCGCGGGGAGCCGTTCGAGTTGTTGGTGCGCACGGGCTGAGCGGCCGCCTCACCACGGTGTAGGATAGATCCCGCTGGCAAATGGCTCGCAGGATTGCTCCGGGCGCATAGGAGGCGCCGGTCGCACCGCCGGCGCCTCAGGGCCGCGGCGCTGCCCTTGACCACTATCCGCGGGCGTGGTACGCTGCCGCGCGTCAATCACATCTCCCCCGCGCCGCAGCAAGGAGAACGACATGCGCAGAGCGCTGTACACCGCCCTGATCGTCGTGGTCGTGTTCGCGTTCACCGTCTCGTCCGCGCTGGCGGGGGGAGACAAGGTTCGGGGTGAGAACGGCCAGGGCTCCGTGAACCAGGTACAGGTGCAGGACCCGCCCCCGTTCCAGCCGTAGCCGCGTGCCGGGCCGGACGGCGTCCGGCCCCTACCTCGTGCGCGGTCTGGTGAGGCGCAAGCACAAAAAACACGAGGGGCCTTCTTCGATACTTCCGAAGGCCCCTCGCGCGCTCCCGAATGGGTGCCCACAACGACTATCAGTAAACACCCTCTACCGACTCGCCGCGATACTTCTGCGGCTTACCACAGAACTGCCTTACCGACTCACGCACCCACTCGGCTATCCGGACCATGCGTCCCGGGGATGGCGACGCCGGTCGGTTATTGGTCCGTACGGTCACCACCAGAGGTGGGGAATGGCGGTGTCTCTCTACGGACCCTCGATTGTTATGATCCGGTTCCGGATTCCCGCGCTCGTGCTGCGGTCCTCCTTTGCCGGCTCCTTCAGCGGATTCGCCAGATGAGGGATCCAGCATGCCCTCACCGTCGCGCCTTGGCTCTCCGCCGGCAATGGTCCCTAACGACCTTGCATCCCTAATGTAGCATACCTGGCGCGCATTGTCAAGTACTTTCATAAACTAAGTCTGCAATTCCCTCTGCATTCTTACACCCGTTCTGCGCTGGCATGCCGGTGGCGTTCGTGGTACCATGCGGCGCCTCAGACGCACACCACCTGCCCGATACCCACAGGAGACACAGCCATGAAGATCCAGCGCCTCGAGACCTATACCCGCGAGAACCTGAGCATCGTCAAGGTGCGCACCGACGACGGCGCCGAGGGGTTCGGCCAGATCTCGCCCTTTAACGCCGACATCTCGGCGACGGTGTTCCATCGCCAGGTGGCGCCCCATGCCCTGGGCAAGGACGCCACGCAGCTCGACCGCCTCGCCGACGACATCCTCGAATCGACCTACAAGTTCCCCGGCAGCTATGTCTGTCGCGCCCTGTGCGGCCTCGACACCGCCCTGTGGGACCTGCGCGGCCGCCTGGAGGGCAAGAGCGTCGCCGAGCTGCTGGGCGCCGAGCCGGGCGCCATGCTGACGCCGTACGGCTCGTCGATGAGCCGCACCATCACCCCCGAGGACGAGGCTGCGCGCCTGGCCGACCTGCGCGAGCGCCATGGGTTCCGCGCCTTCAAGATTCGCATCGGCAGCGTCAACGGCCACGACCGCGACCAGTGGCCGGGCCGCACCGAGGCGCTGGTCCCCACGGTGCGCCGGGCCATCGGCGACGACGTAGCGCTCAAGGTGGACGGCAACAGCTGCTACACCCCGCTGAAGGCGATCCAGGTGGGCCACTTCCTGGAAGATCACGGCGTCGGCCACTTTGAGGAGCCCTGCCCCTACTGGAAGCTCGAGTGGACGGCCGAGGTCGCCCGGGCGCTGGACCTCCCCGTGGCCGGCGGCGAGCAGGACTATGACCTGGAGCAGTGGCGGCGCATCATCGACGGCCGCGTGGTCGACATCGCCCAGCCCGACATCTGCTATATCGGCGGGCTCACCCGCTGCTTGCGCGCGGCGCGCATGGCGGCCGAGGCGGGCATCCCGGTGGTGCCCCATTCGGCCAACCTCTCCATGGTGACCATCTTTACCATGCACGTGCTGGCCGCCATCCAGAACGCGGGGCCGCATTTCGAGTTCTCCATCGAGCGCACGCCCTGGACCGACGGTCTCTACACGCCGGCGCTGGAGGTGCGCGACGGCCAGGTGGCCGTGCCCGACGCCCCCGGCTGGGGCGTGGAGATCAGCCCCGAGTGGCTGGCTTCAGCGGACCGCCAGGTGAGCGAACTCTCCTAGCGGAGCGCTATCCCGAGCCGGGCAGGGGGAGTCATGAGCGCCACGTCACCTCAGCCAGAGTCTGCCGAGCGCGCCGGGTTGGTCCTGGAGTACGGCACGCTCCGTGAAGAGATCCTGAAGCGCATGGACATCCGCCACCAGCTCCTGTCCATCGCGTTGACATTGACAGGCGTGTTCCTGGGGTTCGGCTTGTCCGGGGGCGGCGAGAACATCACCGTCGTGCTGGTGTACCCGGCGCTCGCCGCCCTGCTCGCCATGGGCTGGGGGCAGAACGAGTCGCGCGTGCGCCAGCTGGCCACCCACATCCGCGAGGAGATCGAGTCGCGCATCGCCGGCCTGAGCTGGGAGACCTGCGTGCAGCGCCGGCGCATCGCCCAGGGCGACCGCGCCTGGCGGCGCACGGCCTTGGCTCACGGCGGCACCTTCTTGTGCACCCAGGTGCTGGCCATCGGCGTCGGCGCGCTACACCTCCAGGGCACGCCGACGGAATGGCTGCTGCTGGCGGCGGACGCCGCCAGCGTGATCTATGTGCTGAGCGTCATGCGAGGAGCGAGGCGATGAGCGCGAATGTCACGCCTCGGGTGTGCGCGGCCACGCCCGAGGACGTCGACGCGTGGCGGGAACTGGCCGCCGAGGTGGAGCCCCTCTTTGGCCCGTTGGTGGGCGATCCCTCCTTCGAGGAAGCACTGGTGCGATGCATCGCGCGGGGCGACGCCTTTTGCGTGCGCGAGGGCGGCGCGGGGTCACCGTTGTTGGGCGGTTTGCTCTTGGCGCGCAAGCCGCCCATCTACACCCTCGGGTGGCTGGCGGTGGCCGCCCATGGACGCCGGTGCGGCGCCGGGAGAGCGCTGGTGCGACACGCCCTCGCCCTGGTGCAGCCACCCGCTGAGGTCGTGGTGACCACCTTTGGCCCCGACCGCCTCGAGGGGGAGCCGGCGCGTCGCTTCTACGAGGCGCTGGGCTTTGCGCCCGCCGAGATGGCCCCCGCCGGGCCCGACGGATCGAGTCGCCGAATCTTTCGGCTCAAGGTGCCGGCCTAGCCCTGGCCTTCCCAGGAGGGAACACGCGTGTCCGAGGTAACGCCCGAGACGCTGCAGGAGTACCTCCGGACGCACTGGCTCAACCGCCAGGCGCCTACGGTGCGCGAGTTGCGCGCCATGAGCGCCGGCTGGGAGAGCGACGTCTACGCCTTTGACCTGGAACACGGGCCGGCCGAGGGGCGGCGCGTGGAGCCGCTCGTGCTACGCGTATACCCCGGCACAGTGGCACGCCGCAAGGCGGAGCGCGAGTTCCGCGGCATGTCGCAGCTCATGCGGGCCGGCTACCCCGTGCCGGCCGTGCACCTGCTCGAGTGCGACGCCTCCCCCTTTGGCCAGCCCTTTATGGTCATGGAGCGCATCGACGGCGGGATGCTGTGGGCCGGCGGTGACCCGCCCTCGGATGTAGAGATCGCGCGGATGGTGGCCCTCTTTTGTGGCTTGCAGGTGCGCCTGCACGCCCTGGACTGGCGGCCCTTTGTGCCCGACCCGTCTGCCATCGAGGCTGGCGGGCCGTACGCCCTCCTGGACACCGAACTCCGTTCGCAGGAGGTCTGGATCGCGCGGATCGGCGGCGCCGGCTACGGCCGTGTCATAGAGTGGCTCCTGGCGCGACGCGAGGGCGTCCCCTGCCGCCGGCCCGCGGTGGTGCACCTCGATTTCCACCCGATGAACATCCTGGTACGCCCCGATGGCTCGGCCGTGGTCATCGACTGGACCAACATTCACGTGTCCGACGCGCGCCTCGACCTTGCCTGGACCCTCATGCTGACCGGCTCGGCCATGGGGATGGAGTGGCGCGATCGCATCTTGGAAGAGTACGAGCGTCAGGCGGGCGCTCCGGTGGATGGGATCGCGTACTTTGAGGCGCTGGCGTGCCTGCGGCGACTCTTATCCGTCGCCGTGTCGGTGCACCTAGGCCCCGCAGAGCTGGGCATGCGCGGGGATGCGCTGGTCGCCATGCGCCGTCAGGCGCCCAGCATCCGCGCGGTATACCACCTGCTGCGGCGCCGCACGGACACTGTAGTGCCGGAGGTGGAGGATCTGTTAGCCACCATCGAGGCGTGAGTGGCCGCGCCCGTTGTCGCACACCAACCCATAGACAGCCCCTTGGAGATCGTATGAGATGCAGCCACCGCGCTAGCGCCATGCTCGCCCTCCTGCTGGCCCTATGCTGTGCCATTGGCGAGGGGACGCTGAGCGCCGCGGGCCCCACGACGCTCTACCTGCCGACGGTCTCGGCGGGCCCTGTGCCCACGCCCACGCTCGATCCCGGCGCCTCCATGGAGGGGCGCATCGCCGACCTCATCAACGCGGTTCGGGTCGACCACGGTCTCGCGCCGCTGGCGCTGTCCGTCGAACTGGCGGGGGCCGCGCGCCTCCACAGCGCCGACATGGCCGCCAACGCCTTTTTCGACCACGTCGGCAGCGACGGATCGACGCCGGGGGACCGCATGGAGGCGGCGGGCTATCCCTGGTACGCGTGCGGGGAGATCATCGCCGCCGGGTATGCCTCCGCCGAGGAGGTGGTGGACGGCTGGATGGGCAGCGAAGGCCACCGGGAGGCCATCCTCTGTACCCTCTACCAGGACATGGGCGTGGGGTACGTGCACGATGCCACGAGCGTCTATGGCCGTTACTACACCGTCGATTTCGCCGCCCTGCAGGGGCAATAGCCTCGGCCGCGCATCCACCACCCACGCCGTCTGCGAGGTAGCCACGGCGCACACGATGGCAGCCGCTTCCGCCGGGTGGAACCGGCGGACGGGCGGGTGGGCCACTTGGTCGACGCGACGCACGAGGCCGGCCCCGCGCGTCATCGGTTCACGAGCACTGCAGCCCCCTGGGCTGCCCTTCATCCCAGGGCACAAGTGAGAGGAGTATGTCATGAAGAAATCCCTCGGCGCCAAGACCATCATGTACCCCACGCCGGTGCTCCTGGTGGGCAGCTATGACCGCGAGGGGCGCGCCAACGTGATGACGGCCGCCTGGGGCGGCATCTGCTGCAGCAAGCCGCCCTGCGTGTACGTCTCGCTGCGCAAGGCGACCTACAGCTACAGCAACTTGATGGAGCGCCGCGCCTACACCATCAGCGTGCCGTCGGTGGACCTCGTCGCCGAGGCTGACTATTTCGGGACGGAATCGGGCAGAGATGAGGACAAGCTGGCCCGCGCCGGCCTTACCGCCGTGCGCAGCGAGCTGGTGGACGCGCCCTATATCGCCGAGTGCCCGCTGGTGCTCGAGTGCAGGCTGGTGCACGCCATCGAACTCGGCCTCCACACCCAGTTCGTCGGCGAGGTGCTGGACGTCAAGGCCGACGAGGGCGTGCTGGATGCGAGGGGCCACCTGAGCATCGAGCGCGTGCGCCCCTTCCTCTACGCCCCGCCGGACAGGGCCTACTATGGCGTCGGCGACATGCTGGGCGGAGCGTGGGACATCGGCAAACGAATCGCCGAGACGGACGAGCAGGCATAGGAGGGGAGCATGTCTACCGAGGGAATCGCCACACCCCGCGTGCCGGCCATTGACGGGGAGTATTGGCCCATCGGCACGTACCCCGACCTGCCCGAGTACACCTACTCGAGCGGAGAGGGAGCGGGCGAGCACGAGGTGGTCGATCACGCCATCTTTCAGTCGGCGGACGGCGCCTGGCACCTGTGGGCGTGCGTGCGCGGCCTGCGCATCGGGCGCCTCCTCTACCACTGGGAGGGGGAGTCGCTGGAGCATGGCCCCTGGCAGCCGCGCGGAGTCGCCATGCGCGCCGAGGCCGCGCATGGCGAGAGCATCAATGACTTTTACGGTGAGGAGTGGATCCAGGCGCCCCACGTGATCGTGGCCGACGGCACGTACTATATGTTCTACGGCGGCCACAACACGGAGATGGGCGAGTGCCAGATCTGCCTGGCCGTCTCGGCGGATGGCCGCGCCTTCAGCCGACACACGGACGCCCGCGGGTTCAGCCGAGTATTCACCGGTCCCGGCGAGGCGCGCGACCCCATGGTGCTGCGCGTGGGCGACCGCTACCACTGCTACTACTGCGGCCACGATACGGGCAGTCGCAAGCCGTGCAAAGTGTACTGCCGCACGTCCGACGACCTGGTTACCTGGTCCGACTATCGCGAGGTCTCGTGGGGCGGGCACTCTAGTGGAGTGGGGCCCTGGAGCGCCGAGTGCCCCTTTGTCGTCCACCACGAGGGGTACTACTACCTGTTTCGCACCAGCGAGTATCGCCCGCCGGCACGCACCCACGTATACCGGTCCAAGGATCCCTTTGACTTTGGCCTGGGAACCGACGAAAAGTGGGTAACGACGCTCCGGGTCGCCGCGCCCGAGATCGTACAGCTAGGCGACCAGTACTATATCAGCACCGTAGAAGACCTCAAGGGAGGCGTCAAGCTAGCCCGGCTCAAGTGGCTGTAGCGTCGGCGTCAGTACGCTAGATCCACAGAACGGACACCCCGAAGGGGCCCGAGGAGTCGGGCCTCTTGTTCTATCAGCGCTCGAACCCGTTCAGAGAGGTCCCGGAATGGCTCCACGTTGAGGGTGAGTCGGTTGCCGCGCTTCTGAGGACGCCACACGCCGGCGACCTCGCCGTCCACCAGCAGTACGCCCGGATTCCCGACAAAGCGCCAGATACGGTGATGCAGGCCCTTGTCCGGCGCCAGGGTGATTTTGTCGTGCTGCGCCAGGAAGGGGTCGTGCGGCGGCAGGAGACGCACGCCACGAGCCGGCCGCGCCGTCAGCAGCGCCTCGGCGTCGCGAGCCAGGAGCGAGAGTGTTCTGCCAAGAACCGCTACCGCCATCACCTCGTCGGCCACGAGATCCCAGGATGCCCTGGCAAAGGCGGGGGCGACGCCGGCCCACTCGCTGAACCCACGGGCGTTCCCAGGCCCGTGGAAGCGGAGGTATCGCCGCACCAGCTCGGCGCGCGCCTCCTCGGCCGCCATGGACGGCACCGAGCGGCCCAGCAGGACCTCGGCAAGCATAAAGCGTGACGCCCTCGCGCCCTCGCCCGGCGCAACGCAGATCAGCCCTCGCAGCGAGACCACACTGAGCGCATAGCGGACAAGGCTCTGCCCGTACGTGTTGCTGCGCAGGCCGTCGGGCTCATCCCACAGCGGGCGCAACCGCGCCGGCAGCATAAGAGCGACGTGGTCGGCCAGACGCACGCCCAGGTCATCCTTGGTCAACGCCGAGCCATCGCCCAACACCACCGCCACGGCCGCGGCGGTGACCTCCACCGACTGGGTGGCGCTCATGCCAAACCGCCGCAGATGGTCCGCGGCGCCGCGCATGAGGTACAGGCAGGACGCCTCGTCATCCGGGAGCAGACCCGTCGTAAAGACGGGGGTATCATCTGTGGGCACGATGTACGGCGCGGCGCGGAGACTCCAGAACTGCAGCAGGTCCTTGCGGCCGTACAGCGCCTCGTCCAGGGTGTCGGGCGCGCAGTCGCGCAAACGCGCGCCGACCGCCAACAGCGCCGAGGTGGGCGGCGTGTTCTGCAGCCCCATGGCAGCTACCTCGAGCAGCCTGTCCGGCGCCACGCGCTCCCCCAGATGCTGCCGGGCCTGGCGAAAGGCCAGAATCTGCTCCCTGCTGACGTCGATCATGGCACCCGCTACGCCGGCATGTCAAAGTTGTTGATGTTGCCGTCGGGGTCTCGGAACCACACCGACCGCCGCCCCCAGGGGTACGTCTCGGGTGGCTTGACGATGGGCACGCCCAGCGCCAGCAGGCGGGCGTGCTCCGCATCCACGTCCCCCACCTCGAACTCGAGGGTGTAGCTCCCCGTGCCCGCGCCCTCGGTCAGGCCGGGGGCCATCGCCTCGGTGCCCTCCACGCTATAGATAGACAGCCCGGCTCCCGGCGTAGGAAAGGCGCAGAAAGCCCCGTCCCCCTCTGGCTCCAGCTCGAGCACGTCACGGTAGAACGCGCGCAGCCGCGCTACGTCGCGCGTGATGAGGCAGATGCCGTGGAATCGTCGCATGGGGCACCTCCTACTCCCGCCGATATGGCGCCAGCCCATCGATATCGCCGACGAACTCGGGCAGGTTCGTGTGCCCGAGCATCTGGCGGACGGCCAGGCTCTCCCCCAGGTGATACCAGTAGTGGTAGATCATGCGCAGCATCAGCGAGCCGATGGTGAAGCGGCGCACGCGCCCGCCCTGCGCGCTCTCGCGCATCGCGGCGAGCGCCTCGCTGGTCAGGGTGTCAAGCCACGGATCGGCCTCCGCCGTGATCGCCTCCCAGGCGGCCCACACCTCGTCGAGGGGCGGAGTGCTGGCGGGTGCGCCGTAACGGAACCGCTCGCGGACATCAGGCCGCGCCACGCGGCCCTGCGCCCTGAACAGCCAGTACTCCTGCTCCTGCCAGGCCAGGTGGCCGACGTTCCAGCTGATGCAGTTCATCGGCGGCAGGCGACGCGCGGCGTCGGCGTCGCTGACGCCTTCGAGCGCGCGCCGGAACTCGTCACGGGTGAAGCGTAGCTGGGCTACCAGTGGATGCGCCATCGCGAGACCTCCCTCCGTGACCCAGGTGCGAGCATGTGGCAGCAGCCGGTCACCGATGCGGCCACAGCATATCTCAAGGCACCCGTGCTGTCGAGAAGAAGAGGCGAGTCGATGCCACAGAGGATCGTCCTGCCCTTGCGCTCCCCCCACCACCGTGCTAGAATCAATATATAGTAACATGGGCAACATGCTTACTATTGTGTTCGCCCCCGGCGCCAGGTGCGTCGGGGCCAGAGCGTTGCCCACTATGAAGGGACGATCATGCCACGATCCGAGTCTACCACGGTGGTCGACAGGGAGGGGGCCCAGGCGCTCATCCTGGAGCGCGTGCGCCGTGAGGAGGCTCCCGCCGTCCGCGGTGTGAGCACCCAAGCCGCCCCCGAGGAGGTGCTCCTCAAGCTCCCCAGCGGCCTCCGCTTCTGGGTGCCGTCAGAACTCCTGGAATTGGGCGACGACGGCGTCTATCACGTCGCCTTTCGGTTCACGCGCCTCGCCGGTGAGGTCTCCCCGGAGGAGTATTCCGCCGAGGCGGGCGGCGATTGGGAGGTCGTCGATCGCGACGAAGCCACCGGCCGCGTGCGGCTCTCCCGACTCGTCAGCGAACGTGAGGAGGTCATCGACGAGCCCCTGCTGCGCGATGACGTTGATGTGCGTCGCGTCCCCATCGGCCGGGAGGTCGACGGCCCGCAGGAGACCCGCTACGAGGACGACGTGCTGGTGATCCCCGTGATGCGGGAAGAGCTGGTCGTCAATCGACGCTGGATCCTGGTGGAAGAGCTGCACATCACGCGCGTGCGAGGCGAGGAGAGGGAGACGGGGCGCACCCGGACCCGGAGCGAGCATGTCACGATAAAGCGTCGCTCCGACGACGGGAGGCGGTAGCCGCACGCCGCGTCGACGCGGGGAGGTGGGATTCAGGTGAGGGATGTAGCGCGCTATGACGTGATGGTCATCGGGTCCGGCAGCGGTGCCGAGATCGCCGATTCGGCGCTCCAACAGGGCTTGAGCGTCGCGTACGTGGATCGCGGCCCCTTGGGGGGTACGTGCGCCAACGTTGGCTGCATCCCGACCAAAATGATCATCTTTCCCGCGGACATGATCATGGAGATGCGCGAGGCGCAGCGCCTCGGGGTCGCGGGCGAGCTACGCTCCGTCGACTTTCAGGGCATCATGCGGCGCACGCGCCACCACGTGGAACACGAGCGGCTGCAGATGGAGGCGAGCCTCCGCCGCCCGCCGGAGAACCTTGGCTTTTTCCCTGCCGAGGGGCACTTTGTGGGGAGCTACACCCTCGAGGTGGCCGGGCGCCGGATCCGCGCGGACAAGATATTCATCGTGGCGGGCGCCCGCCCGTGCGTGCCACCCATCGATGGGATCGAGCAGGTGGGCTACCTCGACAATGCCAGCGCGCTCCAACTCGATGACCTCCCCCCCAGCATCACCATCATCGGGGGGGGCTACATCGCCTGCGAGTTCGCCCACTTTTTTTCCGCCATGGGCAGCGATGTCACCATCGTGCAGCGCAACCGCTACCTGGTGCCCAACGAGGATCGCGAGGTGTCCGAACTCCTGGCGGCCAAGCTGGGCGAGCGGATGCGCGTGGTCACCGGCGCCGAGGCGGTGGCGGCGCGCCTCGAGGGGGACGAGCGGGTGGTGGTCGCGCGCGACGTCAGGACGGGCCACGAACAGGAGTTCCGCAGCGCGGCGATCCTCCTGGCCGCCGGCCGTGTATCCAACGCCGACCTCCTCCAGGTGACGAACACCGGCGTCGAAGTCGATGAGCGCGGCTACATCAAGGTAGACGAGTACCTGCGCACCAACGTCGACAACATCTGGGCGTTTGGCGACGTCATCGGCAAAGAGATGTTCAAGCACGTCGCCAACCGCGAGGCGCTCTTTGCCTGGCACAACAGCCTGCACGACCACCTGGCGGAGTTCGACTATCGCGCGGCGCCCCACGCCGTTTTCACCTGGCCGCAGGTAGCGGCCGTGGGGCTCACCGAGGAGGAGGCCAAGGCGCAGTACGGCGACATCCTAGTGGGCAAGGCCCACTATACCGACGTCGCCAAGGGGATCGCCATGATGGAGCCGGACAGCTTTGCCAAGGCGATCGTCGACCCCGAGAGCGGCCGCATCCTCGGATTTCACATCATCGGGCGCTATGCGCCCATCCTCATTCAGGAGGTCGTCCAGGCCATGGCGACGGGAGCGGGGATCGACGCCATCTCTGCCGGCATGCACATCCATCCGGCGCTCAGTGAGGTGGTGCTGCGCGCCCTGGCCCACCTGCACCCGGCCTGAGGCCACTCTCGGAGGCGGCGTCATGCGTGCCGGAGACACGTTCATTGAGTTGGTGCGCCAGGCGTGGCTATACGCCCTGAGCCGCCGTACCGAGTTCGTGGGCGCCCTGGGCGACCATCTCCTCTTGGTCGGCATCGCCCTGGGCGTGAGCGTCTTGCTATGCGTGCCCCTCGGCGTGTGGACGTCGCGCGCCGGCTCCGCCTCGGCGCCCGTGATGGGCCTGGTCACCGGCCTGCGCTCCCTTCCCAGCCTGGCGGTGCTGTTCGTGCTCATCCCCTATCTGGGGCTGAGCCTGCGCTCGGCCACGCTCGCCCTCACGCTGCTGGCCATGCCGCCCATCTTGATCAACACCGATGCCGCCTTTCGCACCCTGGACGCCGCCGTCCTCGAGGCGGCCCGCGCCATGGGGATGACGCGCCGCCAGGTGCTGCTGCGCGTCGAGGCGCCCTTGGCGCTGCCTGTCGTGCTGGCGGGCGTCCGCACCGCGGCCGTCGAGGTGCTCTCCAGCGCTGTGCTAGCCGCCTTTGTCGGGAGCGGCGGCCTCGGCATTTACATCACGCGAGGCTTTGCCCTGTTCGACTATTCCATCCTGCTGGTCGGCGCGGTGCCGATCGCCGCCCTCACCCTGTTCGCCGAGGTGGCGTTGACGGGCCTGGCGCGCGCGGCCGAGCCCCGCGGCCGAAGGACCGTAGGCCGACCGGTAGTCAAAGGAGTGTGAGACCATGCGTCGCACGTATCGACGGCGGTCGCCGATCGCCGCACCCTTTTGTATCGTCGCAGTCCTGCTGGCGTTGGTCGTCTCGGGCTGTGGTGTGCTCGGTGAGGCGAACCCGACTGCGACGATCCGCGTCGGGTCCAAGGACTTTACCGAGCAGTTCATCTTGGGGCACATGTACGCCCTGACTCTCGAGGCGGCGGGGTTCCGTGTGGAGCGCCGACTGAACCTCGGCGGCACGCCGGTGGCGCAGGCCGCCCTGGAGGCGGGCGAAATCGACCTCTACCCCGAGTACACCGGCACCGCGCTCCTCACCGTGTTGGGGCGCGAGGCCCTGAGCGACCCGCAAGAGGTCTATGACATCGTGCAGCAAGAGTACCTGGAGCAGTACAACCTCGTGTGGCTCGAGCAGGCCGAGTTCAACAACACCCAGGCTCTGGCGATGACGCGCCAGCGCTCCACGGAACTCGGCATTACCACCATCTCGGACATGGTTGCCAACGCCGACCAGCTCGTCCTGGCCGGCCCGCCGGAGTTCGAGGAGCGCGAGGATGGGTTGCCGGGGCTGCGCGAGGCCTATGGCGCGTTCGAACTCGAGGCATACCGGGCCATCGATCCCGGCCTCCGCTACCAGGCGCTGCTGGACGGCGAGGCCGACGTAGTAGTCGCCTTTGGGACGGACGGCGAGATCGGGGCGTTCGACCTAGTGCTCCTGGAGGACGATCGCGCCTTCTTTCCGCCCTACCACGTGGCGCCCGTCGTCCGGCAGGAGGCGCTGGACGCCAACCCGGGCATCGCCGACGCGCTGAACGCCCTTGCCCCGCTGCTCACCGACGACGTTATGCGGCAGCTCAACTATGAGGTGAGCAACAACCAGCGCGAGCCCGAGGACGTCGCCCGCGAGTTCCTGGTGCAGGAGGGCATCATCGAGGAATGATAGTACTCTGATGGAGCACGTAGACGAGGCGATCACCTTCAAGCACGTGAGCAAAGTCTATGCCTCCGGCGAGAGGCCCGCCGTCGATGACGTCAGCCTCACCGTGCCGGCAGGCGCCTTTGTCGTGCTTCTGGGCCCCTCGGGGTCGGGCAAGACAACCCTGCTCAAGATGGTGAACCGTCTCTTTGAGCCGACCAGCGGCTCGATCTGCATCGGCGACACCGATATTCGCGACATGGAGGTCACGACGCTGCGCCGCCGCATCGGGTACGTCATCCAGCAGATCGGCCTGTTCCCGCACATGACGGTGGAGCGCAACATCGCTGTGGTGCCCCAGCTCCTCGGCTGGGATCGCCGGCGCATCGCCGCGCGCATCGACGAGTTGCTCGACCTGGTCGACCTCCCTCGGGAGTATCGTACGCGCTACCCCTCGCAGCTCTCAGGCGGGCAGCAGCAGCGTGTGGGGCTGGCGCGTGCCCTGGCCGCCGATCCGATGCTGCTGCTGATGGACGAGCCCTTTGGCGCCGCCGACGCCATCACCCGCGCCTCCCTGCAGGACCAGATGCTCGAGTTGCAGCGCCGCGTCCGCAAGACGGTGCTCTTTGTCACGCACGACGTGGATGAGGCGCTCATTCTCGCCGATCGCATCGCCGTCCTGCGCGACGGGCGTCTCGTGCAGTATGACGAGCCTTGCGTGCTCCTCACCGAGCCCGCCGACGATTTCGTGCGAGAACTCGTCAACGCCGACGACCGCATCCGCCAGCTGAGTTTGCTGCGCGTCGAGGCCGTCATGCGCCCCCTCGACGCTGTGGCGCCGCCGGCGGCGTCTCCGCGCCTCGCGGCGGGTGAGGCCGTGCGCCAGGCCCTCTCGATCCTCCTACGGCCCGACGCCTCGGCCATCACCGTGATGGACGGTGACCGGCCCGTCGGCGTCGTCACCCTGGACAGCATCCGACTTGCAGCGTGTGAGGACGGCGCGCAATGACGTACATCATCACCAACTGGCCACAGGTTTCACGACTGCTCGGCCAGCACGTCTCGGTCACCATCGCCGCGCTGGCCCTCGCTTCGATCATTGCGCTCCCCCTGGGGTGGCTGCTGGACCGCTACCGGCGCCTGCAGGCGCCAATCCTGGGCGCCCTGGGACTGCTCTACACCGTCCCCAGCATCGCGCTGATGATCATGCTGATCCCCTTCTTTGGGTTGGGCCAACGCTCAGTGCTGGTGGCCCTGGTGCTCTACAGCCAGGTCATCCTGGTACGCAACGTGTTGGTGGGCCTCGGCACTATCGACCCCACCGTTCTCGAGGTAGCCCGCGGCATCGGTATGAGCCCACTGCAGGTGGCATGGCGAGTGCAGCTGCCCCTGGCGTTGCCCGTCATCCTGGCGGGGCTACGCGTCGCGGCGGTGGCCGTCATCGCCATCGCCGCCGTGGGTGCCCGCTTTGGCGCCGGCGGGCTGGGCGTGCTCATGTTCGAGGGGATCGCGCAAGCGGGCCGCTATGACAAGATCGTCGCCGGCGGGGCGTTGGTGGCGCTCCTTGCCCTGGCGGCCAACGGTGGGCTCCGCCTCGCGGAGCGCGCCGTCCGCCGGACCGACATCAACGTCGTCCTCCCCGTGTGAGCAGCCGAGAGGCGAGATGGAGGGACAAGCGCGATGATTACGGTGCGCAAGCCGGAAGAGATCTACCAGGCCCGGGGGACGATCCAGAACGGCACCTTTGAGGGGCGCTGGCACTTTTCCTTCGACACGTATCGCGACCCCGCCTACATCCACTTTGGGTCGCTCCGGGTGTTCAACGACGATACCCTGTCGCCGGGCGCGGTGTGGCCGCTACACCCTCACCGCGAGATCGAGGTGGTCACCTATTGCGCCGCCGGCGAGTTTCGCCACGCCGACCAGGGCGGCGCAGGAGGGGTGCTCAAGAAGGGCTGGGTCCAGCATACCACGGTGGGCACCGGCATGCTCCACTCAGAGATCAACAACCTGCCGGACGAGCCGATGCGCTTCATCCAGATGTGGTTCCTGCCGTCGCGCCGCGGCCTGGAACCCTCAGTGGAGCAGAGGGCCGTGGAGCGACCCGAGCGCACCAACCGCATCGTGCGCCTGGTGGCGTCCCAGGACGGCGACGCGCTCCCCATCCGCGCCCCCGCCGAGGTCTGGTCGTCGTTCCTAGAGGCGGGTCGTAGCGTGGAGCATCGGCCCAGCCCCGGACACGGCATCTACCTCTATGTCGTCGAGGGAGGACCCGTGCGCGTGAACGGCGAGGAGGTGCCCGGCCTGGGCGCCGCCAAGGTCGTCGACGAGCCCTCACTGCGCATCGACGCCGAGGGTGACGCCGAGCTGCTGCTCGTTGATGTGGGGCCGGTGAGCGCCGCTTAGGAGGTGCGCCCCGTAGGCGGTGCGCCCGCTTGATCCGGACTTGGGAGGTTGACTGTGGAAGACTATATGGAGGGCGACATCCTCACCAGCGCCACGACCACCGCCGTGGAGCGCCTGCTGGACGCCCTGAACCAGCACGACGTGGACGCCATGATGGCCGCGATGACGACGGACCCCCTCTACGAGGACACGCTTCCCAAGCCCGACGGCGCCCGCTATGTCGGGCGGGAAGCGGTGCGCGGCTACTGGGAGGCGTTCTTCCGGCGCTCACGCCAGGCCACCATCGAGATCGAGGAGATCTTTGCGGTGGGCGACAGCTGCGCCGTCCGCCACCTGTACCGCTGGGTCGAGGAGGACGGCACCCACGGCCACGTGCGGGGAGCTACTCTGTTCCACGTGCGCAGCGGCCGCGTCGCCGAGATGCGCGCTTATGTCAAGGGTTAGGTGACGTTTGACGCCGTGAGACATGAGGGTACACTGGTGGCAGACTTTGATATCGCGCGTCGAGCCGTAATGACTACCAGCCACGACAGACTCATGCCCATCGCCACCCACTCCACCCGCTGGCTTGTGGAGCGAAGCGCCGGCCAGCTGCGCATCTATCACGATAGCGGCCTCGGCCCGGCGCAGTGCGCCGCCTTGCACCTACGCGACAGCTACTTTCGGCTCAACGCCGGGCTCGATTGCGGTTGGGGCACTTCGATCATCCTCCTGCCCGTCTACTGGTGCCAGGGCCGGTGCCACCATGGGGCGCCGGTGACGGCGACGTGGCGCGAGGATGGCCAGCGCCTGGTGCTGGACCTGGAGGGGGCGCCAGGCGACCTCTCCGTGTCCCTCTCGGTCGCCCTCTCACCACCGACCGACGGCCGAATGGTGGCCTATGTGCGCGTGCGCGTGGAGGGCGCCCCGACGCTGGACGACCGGCCCGGCGAACGCTTCAAGCCGGTGATGCTGTCGTCGATGTACGCCTCCCCCACGATGTGGGACGCCCACTCGGCCCAGGTCGGCCGCCGGCGGCTGCCGCTGCCCGTGGGCGGGTGGATCGTGCCGCCGGATGCGTTGGCCCCCGCCAGCACCTTTGGCCTCGTCGGCGGCACGTGCCAGTGGAAGGTCAACGCCCCCACGGTGCGCATCGCGCTGGACCGCTCGTTGACGGTCACCGGATGGGTGACGCGCAGCGACGACCCGAACGACGACAGCGTCGGCCTCTGGGCGGCGGCCCGACGCTGTACTACATTCCTATGGTTACCGCATCACGGCCTCCATGCCGTGATGGCGACGCCACCCTGCCGTAGGGGCGACCGGCGGTCGCCCCTACGACTGCTGCGCAAATCACCACGCTTTTCGTGTCTGGCGGTGCCAACGCATCATGACGACTCGGAACGACAGGTGTAGCGCCAAGACGCCGCCCTGCCGTAGGGGCGACCGGCGGTCGCCCCTACCACGTTGCTGCGCAGATCACCACGCTTTTCGTGTCTGGCGGTGCTAACGCATCATGACAACTCGGAACGACAGGTGCAGCGCCAAGACGCCGCCCTGCCGTAGGGGCGACCGGCGTCGCCCCTACCACGTTGCTCCGCAGATCACCACGCCTTTCGTGTCTGGCGGTGCCAACGCATCATGACGACTCGGAACGACAGGTGCAGCGCCAAGACGCCACCCTGCCGTAGGGGCGACCGGCCGGTCGCCCCTACGACTTGCTGCGCAAATCACCACGCTTTTCGTGTCTGGCGGTGCTAACGCATCATGACGGCTCGGAACGACAGGTGTGGCCTCTGTTCAGGCACCCCCTTCGCGCCGGCATTGGTCGGCGCTATGCCCCGATGATGGGCGCCAGGTCGTTGAGTCGCGTGCGGCCTCCCAACCCCACGATGGCGGCATCGCTGACGCCGGCCGCCCGCAGCGGGTCGACCACATCCCGCCCCAGGTCGGGGACATAGGCCTTGAGCAGCGCGGCGCGCCCTTCCGGCCCCAGCACCACCTCGTCCACCTCGGCGGGCACGAGGCACGTCAGCCCGGGCCGCAGCAGGACCTCCTGGCCGCCGCCAGAGACGTGGCAGTTGCCCTCGATGCACGAGAGCACGTAGAAGCGCTCCCCCTCGGGGCGCAGCGTGGCGGCCTCGCCGAGATCGAGGCGCTCCAGGGCAAAGTAGCGGCAGGCAAAGAGGAACGCCCTCCGATTCGCCCCCGTCGCCAGAGTCACCGGCGCGGTCTGGCACTCAAAGTCGTCCTCCAGGTGCACCAGGGCGGCGCGCTCCTCTGCTAGGCGACGCTTTTCCTCCGGCGGCAGGGGCTCCCTGAAGGGTCCCAGGGAGATGACGACGTCCGAGTTCTGCATGATCTCGTAGAACAGCACCCCGCCGGCCGAATAGTGCATCGTCCCGCCGTAGAGCAGGAACGCGTCCCCCGGTTCGACCTCGCGCTCCACCATGAGGTCGCGCGCGTTCTCTTGGACCAGCGCCTCGATCAGGTCGTCGCGAGACACCCCCGAGTGGTTGCCGCAGCGGATGGTGGCGCCGGGCCGCGTGTACAGCATGTACCATGCCTCGGTCTTGCCGGGATCGGCGAGCCCCAGGGCCTCGGCCTGCTCGTCGGTGTGATGCGCCTGCTCCCCCAGGACGTTGGAGGCGTCCAAGAACTTGATCAGGAGTGGGAAGCGCGTGCCACAGCGGGCGACGATGTCGCGGCCAAGCAGCCGCTCGCCATAGCGTTCGATGAGGTCGTGCAACGTCTGTCCCGCCAGCGGGCCGTTGAGGATCTCGCTCGACTCGGGCGGGCGGTCGACCACCTCCCACGTCTCGGCGATACGATGGTCCTCGGGCAGGCCCGTCTTCTCAAAGGCGTCGACGATCCAGCGGCCGCCAAAGCCATAGTTGCGCAGCACTTCGCGCGTACGGAGCGGGTACAGCACATCCTGGTTTCCTGACACGGTCCTTGTCCTCACTAAAAGTCGGGCACGAAGGGCCCGCGGCCCATCACCCGCCGGCCATCTCGGCCCGATTCTATGCCGGCCGCCTGCGGCGAGGCAGCCGGCGCCAACGTCCGCCGCCCTCGGCGGCGGCGCCTACTCCCGTCCACCTCCCATCGCGGGCACGTAGGGCCGGGCGCCGAGGCGCCGGTGAGCCCCGTGCTTGCGCGCCTCGAACCACATGAAGGCGCTCGCCACCACGACGTACAGCCAGGCAGGCATGGGCGGCTTGCTCGCCAGGGCGACGGCCGCGGACGGCACCTCGTCCCCCGCATCCAGCGCCGCCGCCGCAAGGTCCAGCGCCTCTTGCACGTACGGCGTCATGCGGCCGGCCACGCCCACGCTCAGGCCACCCGCCCACTGGAGCCCGGCCTCACGCGCAAAGCGGTTGCAGATGCTCAGGGCTACCTCGCATTGGCGGGCCTCCAGAAAGCCGCAGTTCATCAGCACCATGAACCGCTGCCCAGGGCGTGCCCCGTAGACCGCCGGCCCGGCAGCGAGCCGCTCGAATGCCCTGGTCACCGCCGCGGGCAGGGCATCGACGTACAGCGGCGCCGAGAGCACGATCAGGTCGGCGCCATGCACGGCGTCGATCAGATCCCGCCACCTGTCATCGGAACTGAGCGTCGGGTAGATGCGTAGGGTGTGGGTATCCCATCGATCCGTGGGCAGCCTATCGAGGAGCTGTGCGCCCAACATGGCCGAGGCTCCGGACGCGTGGGGGCTCCCCACCAGCAACAGCGCGCGCTCCTTCATCGCTCCCCCCCTTCCACGCGCACCAGCGCCGCCCGCAGCGCATTCAGGCTCTCCTCGGCTTCCGATGACGTCTGAATCGTCACGGCGGCATGCCGGGGCGCGCGCATGTTGATGGCGTTCCGCTCCACGAGTCGAGAGAAGATCGCCTCGCCCTCCGTGTCTGGGCCGGGCAGGATTCCCACCCCGAGGACCGCGGGATAGCGCTGATAGCGTCTCGCGTGGTGCACCTCACCGTGCAGCACGGTGAATAGGGGCGAGATGTTTGGGATGAGGCGATCGACCGCCTTCTTGAGGTGATAGCCATAGCCGCCGAACCGCACGGGCGTCAGCAGGGCGACCAGCTCGCTCCCCACATAGGCCCTCGCCACGTCCCTCGCCGCATCAGCGACCACGCACTCCCCCGGGGTGCGCGTCCAGCAGCCAAAGCACCCCGCGCACGGGGCGATATCCATCTCGCAGAGGTGGAGCGTCTCCACCTGCCAGCCCCGCCCCTCCATGGCGTCCCGCAGCAAGACATGGGGGCCGGTCGTCCCGGCCGGTGCGGTTTCACACCCGTCCATAACGAGCGCTCGCATCGCCACGCTCCCTTCTTCCAGACGATGGGCACAACGCTACCCGGACCGTGGCGGCATTCTACTCCCATCTCGCGGGGCAAGACAACCCGCCGGCGCCCACCCATCTCCAACCCGCTACCCGGATGCCGCACTTGCGCCGACTGCACCTTCCCAGTACGATGGCGCGCCATTCAGGCGCGCCATTCAGGAGCGCCACTCAGGCGTGCCTGACGTAGAATCAGGCAATCACCCACAAGCAGAGGCAATGTATGATCGAACGATGGAACACTGTCGAGAGTCGCATCACCTACCACGACCAGTGGCTCACGGTCCGTAGCGATCGCTGTGAGACCCGGTCGGGCCAGGTCATCGCGCCCTACCACGTACTCGAGTATCCGACCTGGGTAAACGTCGTGGCAATCACCCCCGAGTCGCGCGCCGTGTTGGTGCGCGAGTACCGTCATGGGATCGGCGAGGTGGTGGTGGGCATCCCCGGGGGAGCCATGGATCCGAAGGATGCGACGCCGGACGACGCCGTGCGACGCGAACTGCGGGAGGAGACGGGCTACACCGCCGGCCGCCTGATCCGTCTGGGGCGGAGCTATGCCAACGCGGGCAGCCAGAACAACATCATGTGGTCGTACCTGGCCATCGGTGCGCAGCAGACGTGCGAGCCGGCGCCCGACGCCACCGAAGAGATCGAGGTCGTGCAGGAGGACCTGGCGGCGTTCATCGGCGCCATCGAGGCGGGAACGATCATCGTGCAGGCGATGCACATCACGACACTGCTGTGGGCCGTGCGCTACATCATGCGAAACACGTTGCCCGGCCTCGAGGACCTGCGGCACGACCTCGTTACCCTATCCACCTGAAGGAGGGGGCATCACGGCGTGTCGTCCGTTGCGCCGGACTCGGCATCGTCGACACCCCGGCCATCGGAGGGCGCCGCATCAGGATAGAGCTTGGCCATGCAGTCGGGACATAGGCCGTGGCTGAACTCGACCTCGGCGTGGGCGCTGACATACTCCTCGACCTGCTGCCAGTAGCCCTGGTCGTCGCGCACCTTTTTGCAGGCGGCGCAGATGGGGATGAGGCCCGAGAGGGTTTTGATGCTCGACACCGCCTCCTGCAGCTTGGCGATCAGCTGATCGCGCTCTTCGTCGGCCCGGCGCCGCTCGGTCACGTCGCGGAGGAGCACGAGGCGGCCCGTCTCTTGTCCGCGGACGCCGTGTAGTGGCGTAGCGCGCACCTCATAGAAGCACCCGCGCCCGTCGCCGCCAAAGCACGCTAGCTCGGCGGTGTTGGCGTCGGCCTCATCGGGGCGGGCGAGCCAACCGGCAGTAGTAGAAAACAGATCGGCCAGCGGATGCCCGAGCGCGTCGGCGACGGCCCAGCCGGTGATCGCCTGTGCCGCGGGGTTCAGGTCCACCACGCGCCCCCGCGCGTCGACGACGAGCACGCCGTCGGCCATGCACTCGACCACCACCGCCCGGGCAGCGGGCACCAGATCCAGGAACCGCCAACGCAGCAGGCTCCATCCTACCAGGGAGCCGGTCAAGGCAAACAGGGGCGGCGTGAGGTCCAGGCCCGGCACCGGGCTAAAGCCGAACACGTAGGCGACGTTGCCGGCGATGGGTACCGCCGCCGCACAGCACACCGTGGCCAGCTGCCAGCGATAGATGCCCGGCACGCGCGCCAGGCTGGCCAGCAGGGTCACGGTGCCCACGCCCAACAGGGTATACGAGTAGAGGGTGTGTATCCAGAACCAGGGGCCATACGAGTGCCGCACCCCGGGGTAGGCGACGGTGTCATCGTAGACTATCGGCCTGAGCATCAGGTCGTGATGGTTGTGGGTCCAGACGAGGCCTACGGTGACCACGGGCACCACCCAGAGAAGCCAGGCGGCCCTCCCCTCCACCCATCCCTGGCGGGCGGAAAAGCGCATCGCAAAGATGAACCAGAACACCGGCAGCGCTGCGATGGCCACGAACTGCACGCGCACCCACGCCCGCATGACATCGAGGTTGGGCGATCCCCACTCCAGCGCGTTGGTCGCCGACCACACGCCGATCGCCAGGCTGGCGCCCGCGAAAGCCATGGCGCCGGGCGCCGGCCGGCGCCGCCACACGACGCCGGCGATCCACAGGGACAGGATCGTTGCCAGGGCATGTGGTATCTGGTGCGTTGAGAAGGTCACAGCTTCCGGCTCCCACGCCGCACGACTCGGGCGTCAGCCTCCACACAATGACGGGACCACCGGCCAGAGAAGACGGCCGGAGCCGGTAATCTATACGCGATATGAAAGCACGTCAAGCGTCGTGTTCGCGCGCGGCTCTCTGGATCACGAAAACGCGAAAGAGACGAAAGGCGCGATAGGGCTCGCCGCGGGGGTAGGCAGCGACTCGGGTGGATGTCAGAAGCCGTCGCGCGTTCACTCGGGACCTTGGGGGAAACGGAGCGCCGCCGTCCCGGCGGCGCTCCGGCGGCGGGCGCTGACCTTCCGAGCGGGCCTGCCCTGTGAGCGTCGATCCCTTTCCCGTCGTTTCGCGATCTCGCGCTCCAGATTGACGCGCAAAGGACTTGCCACCGCGTCGCAAGCGTCCGATGTCGCCCATACCACAGGACGGGCCCTGGCGCTGTGGGGCGGGTGCACGCCGCGCGCACATCGTGTACAATAGTGTCGTGCGCATGTCCGGAGTGACGGGAGGTGTGCTTCATGAGACGCTCAGTAGCTATGCAGGTTCTCGTGCTGCTCGCCATCGTAGCCACCATCGCTGTCAACGCCGCCGCCAACGCCGTCCCCATCAACGGCCTCACCACCGGCGATATCGCCAATAACTTTGACGTCTACTTTTTGCCCGCGCCCTATGTGTTCTCGATCTGGGGCCTCATCTACCTGGGGCTTGTGGCCTACGGCATCTATCAGGCGCTGCCGGCCCAGCGTGACAACGCGCGGCTGGCCGCCATCGACGTGCCCTTTCTCATCGCCTCCGCCGCCAACATGGGATGGATCTTTGCCTGGCACTATGAACAGTTTCCCCTCTCGCTGCTCATCATGCTCGTGCTGCTGGGCGCGCTCATCGCCATCTATCTCCGATTAGGCGACCGGCGGGAGGGCGTGCCGACCGTCGAAGGGTGGGCGGTGCACGTCCCCTTTAGCATCTACCTGGGCTGGATCACGGTGGCCACCGTCGCCAACGTCACCGCCCTGCTGGACCACCTGCAGTGGAACGGGTGGGGCATCTCTGAGGAGATCTGGTTCATCCTGGTATCGATCGTGGTACTGGCCATCGCACTGGCGGTGCTGGCCAGGCGCCGCGACATCGCCTACGGGCTCGTGATCCCTTGGGCGTACGTGGGGATCTATGCCCGCTATCCCGACGTAGCGGCCGTGGCCCTGCCCTCGCTGGTCGTGGCCGCCGCCGTGCTGGTTGCGCTCGCGATAGTCGCATTCCGAGGCCCCTCCCGCGCCGCGGTCGAGCCGCCGCCAGCCGGCTGACGCCGGATCCGACGTCACATCCAGAATGTTGATGAAAGGACACCGCCCACATGGATACGGAACGCCCGACGCCGGAGAACGCCGAGAACGAGACCCTGGAAGGGCTCTTTACGCGCGATCACATCGCCCAGGTATGGCTCATGTACCACCAAAAGGCCGCGCCGCGCGGCAACGATCGCATCATGCTCCAGGTGCTGACCATGCACCCCGAGTACTATGACGCGTGGGACCAGACGACCACCGGCTCGCGCGACGAGGAGATCGTCATCGACGGCGTGAATCCCTACCTGCACGCCTACTTTCACGCCGTGGTGGAGAACCAGATCGAGACGGGCGATCCCCCCGAGGTTGCCGAGACCTACAAGGCACTCATGGATGCCCACATGGACCTGCACGAGATCATCCACCGCATCAGCGCGCTGCTGGCCGAACAGATCTGGGCCATCCTGGCCAAGGACCGGCCGTTCGACAGAAAGCGGTACGCCCGCGACCTGGCCAAGCTGCGCAACACGGTGGCCCGGTCGCGCCGCGGGTCGTAGGGCGACGGCCAGGGGAGGCGTCGCGCCCGCCGGCGTCCGAACTGAGGTGCGAGCCGTATGGAACACGTGCACGTGGTGAACGGGGCCGCGTTTCTCACCCCGGAGCAGTTCGCGCGGGAGCAGGGGCAGCGCATGGTCTCCACGCGCGGCCGGCTGATCATCGCGAGCTGCCGCTCGGGCTCGCACCTGGCGCGCAGCGTGGTGACGCGCTACCGAGAGCTGACGGAGGAGGCGGGGGGCAGCGCCGAGGTGCTGTTCCTCGCCGACGTCGAGCACAGTTTCAGCGATACTGAGACGGGCGTGCGACTGGCGGAGCATGTCGGCGGCTACGACGTGTTCGTCTTCCAGGCGCTCTATGACCCCAGTTCGCCGCGGGATATCGATAGCAACTATATGGCGTTTCTCATCGCCACCCGGACGTTTCGCGAACACGGCGCCAACCACGTCACCGGCGTGCTGCCGTACCTGGCCTACGCCCGTCAGGACAAACCCACGCGTTTCCAGCGCGAGCCGACCACCGCCCGGCTCATGGCCGACCTCGCCATCGCAGCCGGCATCGATCGCCTCGTGTCGTGGCACCCACATTCGGGGCAGGTGCGGGGGTTCTACGGCAGCCTGCCGGTGAGCTTTCTCGAGGCGCTGGGACTGTTCGTGGACGAGTTCGAGCGCTTTCGCGGTCGCAGCGACGTGGTGGCGGTGGCGCCCGACCTGGGCGCCAGCAAGTTCGTCACCTACTTTGGCCGGGCGTTGGGCCTGCCGGTGGCCCTGGCCTCCAAGCACCGTCCCCGGCCCGAGGTCTCGGTGGTCACCGAGGTCATCGGCGACGTGGCCGACAAGCGCGTGGCCATCGTCCTGGACGACATGATCAGTGGCGGGGGCACGATCTATGGCGTCACGCGCGAGTTGGCGGAGCACCACGGGATCGACGAGGTCTATGTGATGGCCTCCCATGGGTTGTGCGTCGGGCCGGCCGTCGACCGCCTGCAGGAGCTACACGAGCGCTACGGCCTCCGCCAGGTGGTGGTGACCGACTCGGTCCCCCAGACGGACGCCTTTCGCGCTCTCCCCTTCGTCAAGGTATGCTCGCTGGCCGATCCGCTGGCCTGGGCCATCAACCGCATCCACTACCACCGCTCCCTCAGCGAGGTCTTTGACCGGCCGATACTAGAGGCCACGCGGGGTGCCGAGGAGGACGCACTATGAACCTACTGTCTCGCATCTCACGCCACGACACCACGCCGCTCACGTGGGAGCGCGAGCCCGCAACCTGGGAGCCCACCCCCGACGGCGGGCTTCGGGTGGTGGCGCCCGCGGGCGCCGATGCCTTTCGCGATCCTGCCGGCGTCCACATGGTGGATTCGGCGCCGTACCTCTGGCTGCCCGTCGAGGGCGACTTTGTCGCGCGGGCGTTGGTGCGCCCCACCTTTCAGAGCACCTATGACTCGGGATGCCTGATGGTGCGATGCGACGCCGAGTGTTGGGCCAAGATCTGCTACGAGCGCACCGATTTCGGCACCGAGGCGGTGGTCAGCGTCGTGACGGACGGCGCCTCCGATGACGCCAACGGGGTGGACCTGACGGTCCCCGAGGTCTGGCTGCAGATCGCCCGTGTGGGCGGGTGCCTCGGCCTGCACTATGCCCTCCCCGACGGCGAGACGCCCCCACGCGATGGCTGGCGCATGGTGCGGTACGTAGGTCTGGACCTGCCTCGCGTCGCCAGGGTGGGGCTCGTGGCGCAATGTCCGTCGGGGGAGCACAGCACCATCGTCTTTCGCCACTTTGCCGTGGAGCAGCGCACGGTCGACAATCTGCGCGCCGGTGTGTAGGAAGGGGCAACCATGAAATACACGCACCTCGGCCGCACCGGCCTGATCGTCAGCCGCCTCTGCCTCGGGACGATGAACATGGGCGTCACCACCAGCGAGACAGACAGCCACGCCATCCTCGATCGGGCGCTGGAGCTGGGCATCAACCTGATCGACACCGCCGATCGCTACGGGACACCCCAGGGTGGCGGCGGCACGGAAGAGATCGTCGGGCGCTGGCTCGCCCAGGGGGCAGGCGCGATCGCATCGTTCTGGCGACCAAGGTCTTTGGCCCCATGGGGCCGGGCCCCAACGATGAGGGGCTGTCGGCCTATCACATCCGTCAGGGGTGCATCGACAGCCTGCGCCGCCTGCGGACGGATCGCATCGACCTCTACCAGATGCACCACATCCCCCGCGGCACGCCCCACCCCAAGAGCGCGCTAGAGTACCTGGACGGCGACCGCGGCAACCTGTTCTTTCCGCCCCACACGCGCCAGGACCTCGTGCCGTGGGACGAGATCTGGCAGGCGATGGAGCAGCTGGTGCGCGAGGGCAAGATCATCTATGTGGGCAGCAGCAACTTTGCCGGCTGGAACGTCGCGCAGGCGAACGAGCGCGCCGCCGCCCGCCGCTTTATGGGGCTGGTGTCGGAGCAGGGGCTCTACAACCTGAACGCGCGCCTCGTGGAGCTGGACCTGCTGCCGGCCTGCAGGGCCTACGGCCTCGGCTACCTGTGCTGGAGCCCCCTCGGCGGGGGGCTGCTGGCCGGCGCACTGCAAAAGGCGGAGGACGGGCGTCGCAGCGGCCTGCACCCCGACGAGGCGCTGCGCGCCAAACTCGCCGCGTACGAATCGCTGTGCCAGGATCTGGGGGAGGAGCCGGCCAACGTCGCCCTCGCCTGGCTGCTCCACAACCCCGTCGTCACGGCGCCCATCATCGGCCCGCGCACCCTCGAGCAACTCGAGAGCGCCGTCCGCGCCGTCGAGATCACCCTGTCCGAGGATGTCCTCCAGCGTCTCGACGAGATCTTTCCCGGCCCCGGCGGTGAGGCGCCGGAGGCGTGGGCGTGGTAGAGAAGAGCCAGTGGAACGCGGATGAACGCCGAGTTATCGTTACAGGTTGCAAGTCGCAGGTTACAGGGTATGGTGAAGCCCCGCGCTGAAGCCTGTAACACGTAACCTGCTACCTGCAACTGCCTTGATCAGCGTTCATCCGCGTTCCATCGAGACTGAGAGGAGCATCGTGAGCATCGAAATCGCCATCGACGGAACCGGGTTTCTCATCAACGGACGACCGACCTACGAGGGGCGGGAGTACCAGGGGCGCTCCATCGAGGGGCTGCTGCTCAACGCGCGGATGGTGCAGGCCACCTTTGACGACGAGTGCCCCGAGACGGCCCACCACTGGCGCTATCCCGACACCGGCGTCTGGGACCCGGAGCGCAACACGGACGAGTTCTGCGCGCAACTGCCCGAATATCGCCGGCACGGCCTGCTGGCCGTCACCGTGGGGCTGCAGGGAGGCGGGTCGGTCTATACCCCCGACATCTATCCCAACTATATCAACTCGGCGTTCGCGCCCGACGGCGCCCTGAAGCCGGCCTACATGAGCCGTCTGCGCCGCATCCTGGACGCCGCCGACGCCGCGGGGATGGTCGTCATGGTGAACTATTTCTACGTGCAGCAGATGCGCCACATCCCCGACGACGCCGTGGTCTATCGCGTGGCCGAATCGGTGACCGACTGGCTGCTGCGCACGGGCCACCGCAACATCATGGTGGACGTGGCCAACGAGTCGGCGACCTGGTGGAAGCGCCCCGTGCTCGAGCCGGACAACATTCACCGCGTCATCGACGTGGTCAAGGCGACGACGCTCGACGGCCGGCGGCTGCTCGTCTCGGCCAGCACCGGCGGCGGCCAGCAGATCGCCACCGACGCTTGGATGGAGGCGGAGGATTTTTCACTCCCCCACGGGAACGGCCTGATGCCCGACGACCTGGCCGCCAAGATCCGTCGCTGGCGCGAGCAGGAGCCCTACCGGCGCCGTCCCCGCCCCATCGTCGTCAACGAGGACTCGGTGTTCGTAGAGAACCTCGAGGCGGCCGTCGCCGAGGGCGCCTCGTGGGGGTTCTACTGCCAGGGATACGGCAGCCAGTACAAGGACCGCATGGACTGGACGGTGCGGGGGCGCGAGGAGCGCTACGAGGACCTCAGCGGCTACCAGACGGTGCCGGTGAACTGGGGCATCAACACTCCCATCAAGCGGGCGTTCTTTGACCGCGTCCTGGCCATCACCGGCGGGGCGTGAACGCGTCGCCCATGGCAACGCCCCCGACAGGTGACGTCTGTCTGCAGGCGGTGCTGATCCCGCCTCAGGAGGAACGCCTGCGCGCCCGGTTCGAGCTGCGCGACGCGCCGCTGCGCGTCGACGTCACCGGCTGGCACAAGTACGCCATCGTGGCGGAGGACCGCGTGTTCCTGTTCCCCCGCCACGCCGAGTGGGTCGAAGGGCTGGAGCGCGAGCTGGCCGCCTACGATCTGCTCGGCGAGGTCGCCGGCGTGCCGGCGCCGCGGCTGGTGGGGCGCTACGACGACCCCGCCATCTGGCCGTACCCATTCGGCTGTGTGACGCGCCTCCCCGGCATCCCCTACGGCTCTGTCGAGCGCCAGACCCCCGTGGAGCGCCTGGGGGACCTGCTGGAGGAGTTGGCCACCCTCATCGCCACATGGCACAGCGCGCCACTGGACGCCGTGCCGGCGGTACTGGCGTCGGCGCCGCCGCCGAGCGGGCCGGCGGGGCTCGACCACGGCTGGGGCCGCGCCGCCTTGCGGCCCGGTGGGCTGGCGCCGGCCATTGAGGCGTTGCAGGCGCGCCTCTCAGCCTACGGCCTGGACACGCCCCCAACAGCGCGGTGGGTCGAGCCGCTGCGCGCCCTGGCCGCCCTCGCCCCCGTCCTGGTGCACGGCGACGTCCACGAGGATCAGATCCTGATCGCCGAGACGGCCGCCGACGCCGACGACGCCACTCCGTTGCGCATCACCGGCATCCTCGACTGGGAGACGGCGCGCATCGACCATCCCGTGTGGGATTTCAACTTTGGCGCGTGGGGCTTCGGCATCTGGGAGCACCGGTCCCGCTTCCCCGCCTTTCGTCGGCGCATGTGGGCCGCCTACTGCCGCCGGCGCGGCCTGCCGTGTGACGACGCCTCGGCGCTGCACCTGTATTACACCCTCGTCGAGATGGCCTGGTGCCTCGACGAACACGACGCGGAGCGCATGGACGCCGACGGCTTGCGGCGTGAGTGCGGCTGGCGGCTGGCGTCGCTGCGGGAGGAGGTGTGAGCGTGCCAGATGAGACACCGGCCCCAGGCGATAGCCCGCGTCGTGTGCAGCGATTGGCTGACGTGTGCCGGTATGGTATCATCGAGCTGCAGCAATGGAGGAAGCCATGACGCAGAAGGTGACCATCACCACGGATGAGCCGGTGGCCCTGCGCCCGCTCCTCGAGTCAGCGGTTCGCACGGAACTCCGCATGATCGACCTGGGGCTGGAGCGCACCGCCGAGCGACTGCGGCAGTTCGAGGAGCAGTTCGGCATGGACTCGGACGAGTTCATGCGACGCTACAGGACAGGGCAGATCGAGGAATCGCTGGAAACTATCGAATGGGCAGGCGAGGTCAAGACGCGTGAGATCCTGGAGGAACAGCGAAGGGCACTTCAGGAATTGCGCTTCTCATGATCGAGGAATACTTCAGGGGCATCGAGGAACTGCTAGCCACGAGGGGTTTCATCCATTCGTGGAGTATCACTTACGACAAGCGGAGCAGTTTCGTGGGATTCGTGCGAGGCGAGATTCGCTTCGTGGATCGCTCGGTGCTTTACGTGCGCGAGTTCGTGCACGCCGAGCACAGCCCCCAACGCCACACCTACGCGTACCACTATCAGGGGCCAGATGGAGTTCTCGTCTTCCGATATGATAATGCCCCGCACTACCCGGAGCTGCCAAGCGCCCCCCATCACAAGCACGTTACCGACCTGTCGGTGGTACCGTCTGTAGCGCCAGATCTCTCCTCGGTACTGGAAGAGGTCGGACGCCTAGTTGTTCTCGGCAAGCCTTAGGGTTGTCATCCGTCGGTGGAGGCGTGAGCCCATGAAACCCCGTGACCGCGTCATCGCCGCGCTGAACCACCAGGAGCCGGACCGCGTGCCCACCGGCGAGAATGCCGTGGATTTCGAGCTGGTGGAGCGCATCCTCGGCCACCCCACCCTGTACAACAGCCGCTGGCGCGAGTTGGAGGCGCTGTGGGACGGCCGCCGCGACGAGGTGGTCGCCGATTACGGCACCGCCCACGTGGAGTTGGTCCGGGCGCTGGAGTGGGATTATGTGCGGGTGCCCGCCGTGCCCGCCGCCAAGCCTTACCCACGCCCGCACATGACCGGCCCCTACTCCTGGCTCGACGACGACGGCCACAAAGTGAGCTTTCACCCCGACAGCGGCAACATCGCCGTAGGGCGCGACCGCAGCGGGATGACCATCGATGAGCTGCCCGACCCCGACGCGCCCTACAGCGTCGACCCCAGCCAACTCGAGGCGGTGCGTTATGTCGTGCAGGAGCTGGGCGCCACCCACTTTATCGTGGGGCGCTCCCCCATCGACGGCACCTTCCCCTTCCAGGAAACCACCGGCATGGAAGAGTTCCTCATCCGCATGGTAACCGAGCCCGAGTTCGTGCATCGGGCCGTGGAGGCCTACGTCAACCGCTCCATCGCCTGGATCGAGGCGCTGCTGGACGCCGGCGTGGACGCCGTGATGACCACCGACGACTATTCCGACAACCGCGGCCCCATTATGGGCCCCGATCGTTACCGGCAGTTCGTGCTCCCCGGGCTGGTGCGCCAGGTGGAGGCGGCCCACGCCAAGGGCGGCTATTTTATCAAGCACACGGACGGCAACGTGTGGAGCATCCTCGACACGTTCATCGAGGCGCGGGTGGACGCCTGGCACGGCATTCAGCCCAGCATCGGCATGGACCTGCGGCTGCTGAAGGAGCGCTATGGCGACGACCTGTGCTTCTTTGGCGGCGTGAACTGCGAGACGCTGGTGGCCGGCGCCCCCGACGAGGCGCGCGAGGAGGTGCGCTACGCCATCCAGCACGCCGCGCCGGGGGGCGGGCTGGTGGTGACCACGGGCAACGTCCTCCAGCCGGGCACCCAACTCGAGTGCTACCTGGCGGCGCGCCAAGCTACCCGCGACCATGGCGCCTATCCCATTGCCAGGCCTTGAGGGCAGCCTGGAATACCTTCCGACGATCGCCCTCAGTGGATCCGGTCTGCGCGAGGGCTGCCGCGAGGGGGACCCTCGGAAGGCATTCCCTCGGTACGTTTGACCCCAGTTGGTGCCGCTCTTGACCATTCGTTGCTCGGGTCTTCCTTGACACGCCTTCGGAGGTGTGCTAGAATCCACGAGGTATAGATATACCCCGTATAGGTATACGATGGAGGTTGGAGTGAGCGGAATCTCTCTGTCGCTCAACCTGAGCGGCCTGCGGCAGCAGGACGATGACGAGGAGGTCATGGAGCGTGACCTCATCATCATCGGTGGCGGGCCGGCAGGCTTCACCGCGGGACTCTACGCAGGACGCGCCCAACTCAAACCGCTGGTGATGGTGGGGCAGGCCTTTGGGGGGCAGGCTGCGACAACCAGCGAGATGGAGAACTACCCGGGCTTTCCCGACGGCATCGGGGGGATGGCGCTCGCCGAGCAGATGGCCAATCACGCCATCCGCTTTGGCGCCGAGATCGCCTACGAGGAGGTGACGTCGGTCGACCTGAAGACGTACCCCTTTGTCGTCAAGACGTACGGCGCGACCTACCACGCCAAAGCGATCATCATCTGCACCGGCACCAAGCCGCGGTACCTCGGGGTGCCCGGCGAGAAAAAGTTCATCGGGCGCGGCGTGTCGTTCTGCGCCACCTGTGACGGCTACTTTTACCAGGACAAGACGGTCGTGGTGGTGGGCGGGGGCGACAGCGCCCTGGACGAGGGGCTCTACCTGACGCGCTTTGCCAAAGAGGTGATCATCGTGCACCGGCGCGACAAGCTGCGCGCCGGGGCGATCCTGCAGCAGCGCGCCATGGCCAATGACAAGATCCGCTTCGTGTGGAATACCGTTATCGACGAGGTGCTGGGCGACAACACGGTCACCGGCGTACGCGTGCACGACGTCAAGACGGGCGAGGAGAGCGTCATGGACGCCGACGGCGTCTTTGTATACGTCGGACTCACCCCGAACACCCAGTTGTTCGAGGGGCAGATCGACCTGACGCCCGAGGGGTACATCATCACGGACAAGCGGCAGCGCACCAGCGCCCCGGGCGTCTATGCCGCCGGCGACGTGCAGGACCCGTACTTTCGCCAGGTGGTAGTCGCCGCCGGCGCTGGCGCCGCCGCAGCCATCGAAGCCGAGCGCTGGCTGGCGGAGAAGGCGTTTGAGGAGCGGGAGGCGGCGGTGGAGAAAGAGGAGCCCCAGGTCAGCTAGGCTCGCCGACCATGGGCCATTAGCTCTTGGCTATTGGCCATTACGATACCGTGCATTGTAACGAATTGAGGCCCGTTCGCGCTCGCCGCGAACGGGCCTCTCCTCACGCACCCCGGTCTGGCCTGGAGAGTGTCTGGAGGAAGCGGTTCAGCATGCGCCGCAACTCGACCAGCTGTGTTGTCAGCACCTCGAACTGCCCGTCGTGCAGGTACTTCAGGTCATGGGCCAACAGCAGGTGGTACTCTAGCTCGCTGGCGGAACCCATGGCAATCTGCATGTAGCGCTTCAGCTCCGCGGGGCTGCCCAAGCCGCAGCCCTCCGCGATATTGGCTGGAACCGAGACAGCCGCCCTACGCATCTGGCTGGTAAGCCCATACAACTCTGCGCCTGGAAATGCGGCCGTCGCCTGGTAGATGGCCAGCACTAGCTTGTGACCTCGCTGCCATACCTCAAGGTTCCGAAAGTCGCGCATGCTCAGCAGCCTTTCAGATTGTCCGCCCCCATGTCCCGGCTGTGCGCCAGGAGCTAATGGCCAAGGGCTAACAGCCCTTGAGCCATACCAAGCTACTTTAGGAGGTCATACCCCTCCGGCGCCCCCTCCGCATCAAAGTCCGGGAAGAGGTCGTTGCGGCTGTAGACTGTGCCGCTCTTGATGATCCACTGGCGGTAGCGCTGACCGTCCTCCCCCTCTACGGAAAAGTAGCCGTCGGCGAAGGGGTCGATTGCCAGAACCTCGCGTATCTGATCCAGCACCACGCGTGGGTGGGCGATGTCTCCGCCGTAAAAGACGTACTCTGTCGCGCCGATGACGTGCTGCGGCCACCCCCACCCCGCCTTGACGCGCTCGGGGCTGGTGTTGTCCTCGTCATCCAGATCCTCCGGCGGGAGGGACGACGGGAGTACCTCGCGGATGCGCCGCACCTTGGCGGCGTGCTCCTCCGCCGATTCGTCCACCCCCTCGATCTCGGCGTCGGGCCAGCTCAGTTCCAACCACCCGCGCACGGCATAAATGTAGGCCATGATGTATACGCTCCCTCAGTGATGCGCCTGCTCGTCCATGGCGCCGCCGACCGGCCCCGTGGTGTCCGACGTCATCCACGCGACGACCCTCTGGACCAGCGGAGTGATGAACAAGGAGATGGGCGTGCCGACGGCGACCCCCAGCAGAAACCCTTCCAGCCATCGGCCAAAGAACCCCGTTCCCAGGCCGGTGAGGATCGCCGTAAGCCCCACCGATATCGCCGCCGACATCAGCAGCGACATGAGGACGGCAAAGATGACCGTGGCATACCGTTTGTTGATCCCCATGCATCCCCCGTTAGCGGCAGGCCTCAAAGGCGCGGAACAGGGCCGCCAGGTTCTCGGTGGGGATGCCCGCCTGAACGTTGTGGATGGCGTTGAACACAAAGCCGCCGCCCCGGCCGAACACCTCAACGTTCCGCCGCACGTGCTCCGCGATCTCGTCGGGCGCGCCAAAGGGCAGCACGCGCTGCGTGTCCACCCCTCCGCCCCAGAACACCAGGCGATCGCCCCAGCGCTCCTTCAGCGCCTGCGGGTCCATCCCCGCCGCCGAGATCTGCACCGGGTTGACGATGTCCACACCGGCGGCCACAAAGTCGTCATACAGGTCCACCATGGAGCCGCAGCTGTGGTAGAACGTCTTCCAGGACGTATTGGCGTGCACCCAATCGTTGATCGCCTTGTGGTACGGCTGGAACATCTCGCGGTATGCGGCCGGCGCGATGAACGAACCCTTCTGCGAGCCAAAGTCCGTCCCGCTGATGAATATGGCCGCGATCTTGTCGCCCACCGCCTCCTTGTAGAGGGGCAGGTTCTCCAGCACGATCTCCAGCTGCCGGTCAAAGATGCCGTGCACATAGTCAGGATAGAGCTTGGTCGCCATGTACCAATCGGCCACGGCGCGGATCCCCTTGGGGTACGGAATCTGCGTCCCCGGCACGTAGGCGATGTCGCCAAAGCTCCCCATGCCAAAGTTGCCGATGATGGCACGCGAGGTGTTGGCGTACAGCGCCTCGGCCCGTGCCTGGAGCGTGCGCAGCTCCTCATCGGTGTACACGGCGTACATGTCGCGCGCCCACTCGTCGGGATCGAGGGCATCCTCATCGTACGGCTGCTGGCGCTCGATGGCGTCGTGGTAGAACCCGCCGGCCGGCATGCGGCCCGACGCCGGGTAGGCCTTGTTCCCCTGAGGGTACTGGTACAGGTTACCGTCCTCGGCGACCTCGGTGTTGAACAGGCCGGGAACGAGGACCGGCGTGCCGTCGAACAGCGTGAACGGCTTCCAGTCCGTGGCCGGAAACCCAAAGAAGGTGGCGTCCAGGCTCAGGCCCACAATATCCACGCCTAAGGCGTCCAGCACGTCGTCATCGACGAGTCCCAGCATCTGGTAGGGCTCGTGCACGCGCACCGTGCGCCGGGGCAGCCCCAGGGCCTCGCGCAGCCGATGGAGCGACGAGGCCGCGATCCCGGTGACATTGGTGGCCCCCAGGTCCAGGGGCACGCGGTCCGGTTGCTGGTGGTTGAGGGCGGCGAGCACGCGCTCGCGCGAGGTCATCATGGAGCACCTCCTTGGTGTCAGAGCCATCCTGTGCCGCCCATTGTAGGCGGAACGCGACGCGGGCGCAATGGCGGTCGGGTGTCGGCGATCAGCGGTCGGCTATCGGCGGTCGGCTGTCGGCTCGGCCATTAGCGGTTGGCAGTTGGCTATGGGCTACACGCAAGGGGCGAAGGCGCCGCTCTTCGTATCGGGTAGCGCCGCCGCCGGGCCAAGCCAACCGCCAAAGGCTAACAGCCCCGCCGACAGCCGACCGCTGATCGCCGATAGCCGGCCCCATTGACGCCGCCCCTCCGGCAGGCTATCATCCCGTCAGACGCTGCCTGGAGGTCATGTATGCACAATCCCGCCTACCGTGTGCTCCTCGTCGTGCTGGCGATCGCGCTCTTGGCCGCGGCCTGCGGGCCGCGGCCTGAACGGGAGGGCGAGGCCGGCGACTCGACGCCCGGCGAGGGCGAGGTCGCGATCGTCGCGTTCGAGCCCGTCGCGGCGATTCTGGAGGCCACCTGCGCCACGGCAGCCTGTCACGCGGCGTCGCGTGGGGCGGGGCAGCTCGTACTCAGCCCCGATCAGGCGCGCGAGAGTCTGGTGGACGCGCCCTCGAATCAGCAGGACGGCGCGGCATTGGTGATCCCCGGCGATCCCGACGGCAGTTACCTGATGGCCAAGCTGCGCGGCGAGGACGGCATTCGCGGCGCGCGCATGCCCATCGGCCAGTCGCCCCTTTCGGATGAGGAGATGGCCACCATCTCGGATTGGATCGCCGGTGGCGCCGGTGAGTGACCGCGTCGCGCTGCCCGGCGCGGCCGGGGAGGGGCGCACATGGCGCTGATGCCCGCCGCTTACCTCGGCAAGGCCGCCGCCCTTGGCTTTTCTGCGGCGGTGCTTCCCGGCCCGTTTCAAGTGTACCTGGTGTCGCAGGCGTTGCGCTATGGCTGGCAGCGGGCGTCGCTCGCGGCGCTGGCGCCACTCCTGAGCGACGGGCCGATCGTCGTCGTGGTGCTACTGGTGTTGGCGCGCCTGCCGGGGTGGACGCTCAGCGCTCTCCAGGTGGCGGGCGGGTTCTTTGTCGCCTATTTGGCGTGGAACGCGCTGCGCGCCGCGCGCCGCCCCGTCTTGGAGGTCAGCGTCGCCCCCACCGGTGGGACCGTGACGCTGTTCTATGCCGCTACGGTGAACCTGTTGAGCCCGGTGGTATACCTGTTTTGGGCCACGGTGAACGGCCCCCTCTTTGCCCAGGGGTGGCAGCAGAGCCCTGCGTTGGGCCTCGGGTTCGTGGCGGCGTTCTATGTCACCATGATCGCCGTATCGGAGGGCCTGGTGGTCGGCTTCTCCGCGCTGCGCGGCGTGAGCCCGGCGGTCACCCGGACGCTGATGTTCCTCGCCGCCGGCCTGTTGGGCCTGCTGGCCGCCGTGCAGGTGGTCCAGGGGCTGAGTGGCCTTGGCGTGTGGAGGTAGCGGCATGGCGCGCGTCCCCCTTCTTCTCGGCATCGACATCGGCGGCACGGCCGTCAAGGTGGCCACGTTCGACGTCGGAGGGAGCCTCCGCGGCGCACACAGCATGCCGGTCCAAGCTCACTCGCCGCACCCCGGATGGTTCGACATCGATCCCGCCGACTGGCAGCGCGCCGTGCGCGACGGCGCCGCAGCGACGCTAGCCGCGGCCGGCGCCCGCGGCGATGTCGTGGCCGCCATCGGCCTGAGCAACATGATCGGCACCGTCACGCCACTCGACGGGCAGGGCCGGCCCCTGCGCCGCGCCATCCCCTACTATGACACGCGCAGCGCCGCCGAAGCGGAGTGGATGCTGGAGCGGGCGCCCGAGATCCCCACGGTCACCGCCAACCGCGTGTTGCCCGGCAACACCAGCCTCACGTCGATCCTCTGGCTGCGGCGCCACGAGCCCGATACCTATGCCCGCACGGCCTCCTTCGCCCCCACGAACACCTTTATCTACCGCTGGCTCACCGGCGCGGGCGGCATCGACTGGACGAATGCCAACTTTGCCGGGGTGTACGACGTCGCGGCGCGCGATTGGAGCCGCGACCTGGCGGCCAAGCTGGACGTCGACCTCGACCTCCTCGGGCCGGTGGTCGCGCCCGACACCACCGCCCCGCTGACGGCGGACGCCGCAACCGAGCTGGGCCTGGCGCCCGGCACGCCGGTGGCCATTGGGGGGCTGGACGGCGCCATGTCGTCGGTAGGCGCAGGGGCGATCCACGCCGGCGATGCGTACGACGTGTGCGGCACGTCCGAGATGATCGCCGTCTGCCTGGACCGGCCGGTGGTCGCGCATGAACTCCTGGGGCGCTGGCACGTGGCGCCGGGGCTGTGGACGCTCATCGGAGCCATGACGACCTCGGGGGCGGCGCTGCAGTGGCTGCGCGACCGCGTCTACGCGCCCCTCGACATCGACAACGCGCGCGCATCGCCAGACCCCTACGACGTGCTGACCGCTGAGGCGGCCGCCTCGCCCCCCGGCGCCAACGGGCTCACCTTCTTGCCGCACCTGGCGGGCGAGCGCGCGCCCTGGTGGGATTCCCACGCCAAGGGGGTGTTCTTTGGGCTGACCCTCGGCACGACGCGCGGCGACATGGCGCGCGCCGTGATGGAGGGCGCCGCCTACGCCATGCGCCACCTCATCGAACTCGCCGAGGGGTACGGCGGCATCTCCATGCGCCGCATCACCACCCTGGGTGGCGGAGCGGCGCGCAACCCCCTGTGGCGCCAGATCCGCGCCGACGTCTGGAACGCGGACCTCGTCACCTCGCCGGTGCCCGAGGCAACGGCCCTGGGCGCCGCCCTGACGGCGGGCGTGGGCGCCGGAATCTATGGCAGCTATGGCGAGGCGGTGGAGCGGGCCGTGCCGACGGGGGGAGAGGTTACCACCCCGACACCGGCCCACCGCCAGGCGTACGACCATGGCTATCGCGTGTACCGCCGGCTGTACCCGGCGCTGATGGAGACGATGCGGATGGCGGTCACGAACGAGTGAGCGCAGTCGTGCGATAGTAGGGCACGCCACGGTGTACGCGCCCCATCAACCCAAGGAGCAAGAACATGCGACTCGGACTCGGAGCGATCCACGAACTGGACGAAGAGCGGATGCTGTTCGCGCGGCAGTTGGGCATCGAGGACATCATCGTGCACACCCCCGAGCTGCGCGGCGACGGCTACTGGGAGTTCCAAGACCTCCTGCGCCTGCGCACGCGCGCCGAATCCTACGGCCTGCGCATCGCCGCCATCGAGAACATGCCCCGCACCTTCTACGACCGGTGCCTGAAGGGGCTGCCGGGCCGCGACGAGCAGATCGAAAAGGTGCACAAGACGATCCGCAACATCGCCCGCGCCGGCATCCCCTGCCTGGGGTATGATTTCGTGCCGCTGAGCGTCTGGCGGACCGGCCACAACCCCGTGGGCCGCGGCAGCGCTCGGGTGACGGCCTACGACCATCGGCTCGTGGAGCACGCGCCCATCGCCGAGATCGGCCCGGTGAGTGATGAGGAGATGTGGGAGCGCTTTGGCTACTTTATCAAGGCCGTCGCGCCCGTCGCCGAGGAGGAGGGGCTCGTGCTGGCCCTCCACCCCGACGACCCGCCCGTGCCGGCGATCGCCGGCGTGGCACGCATCTTTCGCTCGGTGGAGGCCTACAAGCGCGTCATCGAGATCGTGGATAGCCCCAGCAACTGCCTGGAGTTCTGCCAGGGCACGGTGGCCGAGATGTGCTCCAGCGCCCAGGAGGTCTATGACGCCATCCGCTACTTTGGCAGCCGCGGGAAGATCGCCTACGTCCACTTTCGCAACGTCAGCAGCGGCGTGCCGAGCTTTGAGGAGACCTTTATCGACAACGGCTACGTGGACATGTTCCAGGCGATGCGCATCTACCACGAGGTGGGGTTCCCCGGGGTGTTGATCCCCGATCACACCCCCGCGGTCGCCGGCGACACGCCCTGGGGCCATCGCGGGCGCGCCTATGCCATCGGCTATATGAAGGCCATGCTCCGGTGCATCACCGAGGGGTGCTGAGCGCGGCAGTACCGTTGACCCCTCTCGTCGTCCCGAACGCAGTGAGGGACCTCGTCTAGCGAGTCAAGATTCCTCGCTCCGCTCGGAATGACGGAGGTCGGCAAAGACGGCACCCTGCCGTAGGGGCGACCGGCCGGTCGCCCCTACCACGCCGGGACTGGCACAGCGCCCTCGGCATCACCGCGCCGCGCGTCGTCCCGAACGCAGTGAGGGACCTTGTCTAGCCAGCCACAACCATCCTATCTTGGAGGCATGCCATGCAACTCGGTCTCGGCGCGATTCACACCCCCGACGACGAAACGCTCCAGTTCGTGCGGCAGCTCGGCGTCCCCAACGTCATCCTCCATACCCCCGACCTCCGGGGCGACGGGTTCTGGGAGTTCCAGGACCTCTTGCGCCTACGCACGCGCATCGAGTCGGCAGGGCTTACCCTCTGGGCCATCGAGAACATCCCCGGCCACTTCTACGACAAAGTGCGGCGCGGCGAGCCGGGGCGCGACGAGCAGATCGAAAAGGTCTGCAAGACGATCACCAACATGGGGCGCGCCGGCATCCACACCCTCGGCTACCACTTTATCGTGGACGGCAAGGTGTGGCGCACCGAGTACAGCCCGCGGGGCCGGGGCGGCGCCAAGGTGACCATCTATGACCACGATCAGGTGGCCCACGCGCCCGCCCACGAGCACGGCACGTTCACTGACGAGCAGGTGTGGGACAACCTCACCTACTTTCTGAAGGCCGTCGTCCCGGTGGCCGAGCAAGAGGGGGTGATGCTTGCCCTGCACCCCGACGACCCGCCGGTGCCCAGCATCGGCGGTGTGGCGCGCGTCGTCCGCAGCATCGACGCCTACAAGCGCGTGATGGGCATCGTCGACAGTCCCGCCAACGGCATCGAGTTCTGCCAGGGCACGGTGTCCGAGATGGACCACACCGCCGAGGAGGTGTACGACGCCATCCGCCTCTTTGCCGGCCAGGACAAGATCTCGTACGTCCATTTCCGCAACGTCGACCGCACTGTGCCCCACTTTGCCGAGACGTTCATCGAGGAGGGGCGCATCGACATGCTGCAGGCGATGCGCTGCTACCACGAGGCGGGCTTCAAGGGGGTGTTCATCGTGGACCACACCCCCGGCGTCGTAGGCGACACGCCCTGGGGCCACCGTGGTCGCGCCTACGGCATCGGCTATATCAAGGCCCTGATCAAGTGCATCAGCGAGTGTGCTAGCTAGCGCCCCATTACGTCTGGTAGAATAGCCGCTGATCGTGGCGATCCCTTTGGGCGTCGCCGCGGTCGGCGGCTTTTGCGCTCTGACTCGAATGTCACAAAACGGCGGCCAATGGTGTTGATAAGGTGAGACACGTTCACGACCTGAGAAGCGCGCGCCCGGGAGCGCGCCGGATGGATCGGCCATGTCGACGACCGCACGATACTCTGCGGGGTACTCGGCTGTGAGCACCGCCGCGCCAGATACGGACCTCCTCGCCCGCCTGCGTACGGGTGACGAGGCGGCCTTTGAGGCTCTCTTTCGCCGCCACTATGGGCAGGTGTACGGCATCGTGCACCGCCTGGCGCCGGACGAGGCGGACGACCTGGCGCAGGATGTGTTCCTGCGGCTGTATCGCCGCCCGCCGCGAGCCGGCGACAGCAACCTCGCGGCGTGGCTGCACCGCGTGGCCGTGAACGTGGGCTACAACGCCTTGCGCAGCGAGCGGCGCCGGACGCGCGGAACGGACGCCGAACGTGCCGTCGCCGAGGCGGAGCGGGCCGCCAATGCGTCGGCCCGCGACACCGAGGCGTGCGCCGCGCGACGCGAGGCCCAGCGCTGTGTGCGCGCCGTGCTGCGGCGCATCGGCAAGCGCCAGGCGGCGCTGCTGGTGCTCCGGCACAGCGGCCTCAGCTACCGCGAGATCGCCGGCGTCATCGGCGTGGCGCCGGGCTCGGTGGGGACGCTGCTGGCACGGGCCGAGCGTGCCTTCCGGCGCGCCCACGAGCGCATGTATCCACCGGCTGCAGGGCCCGACGGGGATGAAGGAGGCTGACCATGGGCTGTCTGTCGAAGGGGCTCCTGCGTGCGTATATCGACGGCGAGTTGGATCCCGCCGGGCGCAAAGCCGTCGAGCGCCACATGGCGGGCTGTGCGCAATGTGAACGCGCCGCGCACCTCGCCACGACGGCCGAGAGCGTGCGGCCTCACCTCGACCTGTTGGCCCCCGAGGCCGAACCCGACATCGAGCGCGCCATCCTTCGGTCGCGCGCGCTACGGCGGCAGGACCTCCGGAGCCTGAGAGACGAAAGGAGTACGGACATGCGAACCGGCATCGCCAGGAGACCGGCCCTCGCCATCGGACTGGTGCTCGTGCTGCTCGCGGCCCTGCTGAGCTTTGGGCAGGGCCGTGCCTTAGCCCGGCAGCTGCTGTCGGTGTTCCGGGTGCGGCGCTTTGCCGTGGTCCACCTCAACACCGATGCTGACAGCCTGGAGGAGGTGGCTGGCCAGCTGGAGGGTACCCTCTTTGTGGGAGGTGAGCCCGAGATCATCCAGGCGCCGGCGCGCAGCACCGTCGGCTCCGTCGAGGAAGCGAGCGCCGAGGCGGGCTTTGACGTGCGCGCGCCGAGGTACTGGCCGGACGGCGCCAACCCACGCATCACCGTGGAAGGCCCCTCCGAGCAGGCATTGCGGTTCCGAGGCGATGGGTTGCGGCTGCTTTTGGAGCTGGCCGACATGGACCCCGCCGCCATCCCCGAGGAACTCGTTGAGGGCGAGGTACGGCTGACGTCGGGGGGCGCCGTCTACCTCAAGGGGACTGAAGTGACCATCACGCAGGTGGCCGACGTGAGCGTCACCTACCCCGACGGGATCGACGTGGCGATGATCGTCGAGGCGGGGCTGCGCGTGATGGGCATGGCGCCCGAAGAGGCGCATCGCCTCAGCCAGGAGTACGACTGGACGAGCACGGCGCTCATCCCCGTGCTGCCGGACGTCGCTGAGGTACGCGAGACAGAGATATCCGGCAGCAACGTCTTGCTGGTGCGCGCGGGCGAATCCGAGGGCACGCGCGGGGGGCGTTCAGTGCTGGTGATGGAGAGGGACGGCATCCTTTACACCGTGGCGGGCCGCGCTAGCTTTGAGCGATTGGCCCAGATCGCGCAGTCGATGTTCTGAGGCGGACCTGTCGTCCGAGGGGCGCCGTGGCGGGGCATTTGCGGCCAAGGCAGGCGGCTGGCAGGCCCAGAGTACTGAGCTTAGGAACGCGCCAAGGTGCGCCCCTCCACGGTCCGAGTCGTTAGTCCTTGAGCAGGGCAGTGCCGCCGCGCCGGTGAGATGGCCGCACAAGCCCGCCTTGGCGGGCTTGTGCGATCAGCCGGGCGGTCTACCGCCGGCCGCCGTGGTTCGTCGCCTCACCGGGGGCCACCGACAATTGCCGCCACGCCCAACCCATAGTACCATGTATCAGGATCTTGGGTCGCTGGCACAGGAGAACGCCTTGACCTCTCCCTCTCCGGCCATAGAGACATTCGAACTCGCCAAGTCGTACGGCACCAAGGCCGCCGTACGGGGGCTCTCGCTACGCGTCGAGCGCAGCGAGGTGTTTGGCTTCCTGGGGCCCAACGGCGCCGGCAAGACGACTACGGTCAAGATGCTCCTCGGGCTGGTGCGGCCCACGTCGGGCGACGCCACGGTCTTGGGGCGCCCCATCGCCTCGCCCTCCGCCCGCGCCAAGGTGGGCTATCTGCCGGAGCACTTTCGCTTCCACGAGTGGCTGCGCGTAGACGAATTCCTCGACGTGCACGCCCGACTGAACGACGTCTCGCGCGAGATGCGGTCGCGCCGCATCCCAGAACTCCTGGAGTTGGTCGGCCTTACCGCCGCCGCGCGCCAGCAGCTTGGCACCTATTCCAAGGGGATGCTCCAGCGCGCTGGCCTGGCACAGGCGTTGGTGAGCGACCCAGACCTCGTCTTTCTCGACGAGCCCACCTCCGGCCTCGATCCCATGGGGCGTCGCCTGGTGCGCGACGTGATCCACCGCCTCTCCGAGCGCGGCGTGACGGTGTTCCTGAACTCCCACCTGCTCAGCGAGGTCGAGGTGACCTGCACACGCGTGGGGTTCATCACCGGCGGGCAGATGCGCGAGGTCGTCCCGCTGGCGTCGGCCCTCAACGGCCTGGTGCGCGTGACTTTGCGTCTAGGAAACGTGGACGATGCGCTGCGCCGCGGGCTGGCGCGCTGGGGGCGGCTCGTCGAACCGGGCGCCGATCCGCGCCTGGTGGCGCTGGACGTCCCAGACGAGGAGTGTCTCCCCGAGATCGCCCGCTGGCTGGTGGGCCAGGGCGTCGCGCTGTACGGTATGGCGCCGCAGCGCCTCTCGCTGGAGGACCTCTTTGTCAGCATCGTGGGGAGCGACCGCTCGTGGGAGACATCGTGACCACGCACCGAACGACCATCGGCTCAGGCATCGACCACGTGCTCACCATTGCCGGGCTCACCATTCGCGAGGTCTGGCGGCGACGCTTTTTGGCCATCGCCTTTGGCCTGGGGGCCGCCTGTGTGGCGCTCTTTGGCGTCGGCGTCCACTTTGCCCAACTCGACGTGCTGCGTCGCGGCGCCGGGCGCAGCCTGATCATGGACTCGGCGTTCAACCTGATGGTCATGGCGGGGCTCTATGCCGAGAGCTTTTTGGGGATCATGGCGGGGGTGCTGATAGCGGTTCCCGCGATGGCGGGCGAGACCGCCTCCCATACGCTGGACGTCCTGGCAGTGAAGCCATTCCGGCGCGCGACCCTGGTGGTGGGCAAGTGGCTGGGACTGGCGTGCGTGCTGGCGCTCTACGTCGGAGCGCTCGCGGCCGGCACGATCGGCGTCACGTGGGCCTTGTCCGGCTATGTACCGCCCCGCCCAGCCGAGGGGGTGGCGCTCATGGCCCTGGAGGCGATCGTGCTCATGTCGATCACATTGCTCGGGGGTACGCGTCTGAGCGTGGTCGCCAATGGTGCGTTGTCGCTGGGGCTGTACGGCCTGGCGTTCATCGGCGGATGGCTCGAGCAGATCGGCGCCTTTACCCGCAGCGACGCCCTGGTGGACATCGGCATCGTCACCAGCCTGCTCGTCCCCAGCGAGGCGATATGGAAAAAGGCCGCCCATATCATGCAGACCACCGTGGTCAACGACCTCGGGATCTCGCCCTTTTCCGTCGCCAACCCGCCCAGCGCGGCGATGGTGGTCTATACCCTCATCTATGTGGCCGCGCTGGTCGTGGCGGCGACGTATGCGCTCGAGCGGAGGGACTTGTAGGCATTCCCGCAGTTGGGCGCCCTATGTCCTCGCCCTCAGCAGAGCGGCCAAATCCGCGGGGTCGCTCGTGGGCACCGAGGCGTGGCGCAGGTGTCGCATGTTGCGCGTCACGAGATAGTTGACTCCTTCGCGTTCAGCCGCGGCGATCTGTAGGGCGTCCTCCAGGTCATCACACTCGATCTGCAGTGCTCGCTCGACAGCGGCTTGGTCGATCGCTGCCACAGCGAATACCCTCAACAGCCTAGAGACCGCTTCCTTGGCCTCACGTGTGGAGTACTGCCTGGCATACAGGTAGTAGAGGGTAGCCACCGAATGGGCAGCCACGCATCCCTCGATATCGCCCTTCTCTACACGCGCCCATACTTCAGCAGAGGCGGCCCAGTGCGGCTCCCGCGCCATGAGCACATCGAGGATCACGTTCAGATCAACCAGAATGCGCAGTGTTGTCTGGTTCAAGGTACTTGCGCTCCAGGTAGTCCCTGTGGTGTGCGCGCGCGTCAGTTGGTTCCAGGCTCCCGATCATCTGCCGCAAGATCGGCGTATCGGCGCGCGCCAGCTCGTCCTCGGCAAGCGCCTCAAGGAACGTGTTCACGAGGCGAGTCAGGGTGGTCCCGCGCCGCTCAGCGTATCTCTTGGCAAAGGCGAGCGTTTGTTCGCTCACGCGTACCGTCAGCTTTGTTCGCTGCATGTCCGCCCTCCTGCCGTACATTGTACGCCAGAATGTACGGCACGGCAACTGGCAAGACGCACGTCTTGCCCTCACCACAAAGCAACGAGGCCTGCACCCAACCAGCAGGAGCAGGCCTCGAACGCGACGATCCACATGCAACGGCCAAAGGCCGACCGCCGACAGCTACCCTATACCTCTCGCGTGAACGCCTTGGCCACCCAGACATACTGGCCGTTGTAGAACACCTGCGCCCACTCGTAGCCGTTAGCCCACTGCGTGGTACCCGTGGGCTGTAGCACGGTGCCCTGGCGGAACACGGTATAGATGCCGTAGCCCAGGCCGGGGCCGGTGCGCGCCCGCAGCCCCACGGGCGTCACGACCTTGAGCCCGCCGATGGGCGGGGGCGTGGTGTCGCCACCTCCCTGATTCGCCAAGTACTTGGTAGCGGTAAAGCCCTCTACCCACGTGCCCCAGCGCCACACGCGCACATAGGTCCACGAGAGGCCGCTCCCCCACACCGGACCGGCGCCGGGGTAGACCGTCTCGCCGTGGTGCAGGATCAGCAGGATGCGCGACCCGAGCGTCGGCCCCTCGCGAAGGCGCAGGCCGCCGGGCGCCACCACCGTCGTGCCCTCGCCCCACGCCGGGGGCGCCGAGATCACCGGCGGCTGTGGCGCCGCCGATTCGCCCGCCGAGGGCGGCACCGGAGGCGCCGCGCTAGCGGTCAAGGGCAGCAGCAGTGCTGCCAGCGTTAGTGCCAGGATGACCGTAACCCGAATGGGCGTGCGATGCCGTGCCATGTGCTTCCCCCTGTTGTGCCGAAATCGGGCAGGTTGCGCTGCAAACCAGCGCGTGCCCCGCATAATAGACCTTCTTACACCGCAGAACCGGGCAGTGTGATCCGGCATTCAGCCTATAGACGCTCACCAGCCCGCCCCGGTTCCACGAGTCGGCATGCATCTCATACCACACGGGAAAGGGCGGCACACGCTGCCAGCAAGGCCATCCTATCATAGCGAGCCAATCGCGTCAAGACAGAATGGGCAAGAACCATTCACAATCCCTATGCGCGGTAGCCGTCACATGCCCGTCTATCCTATCGGCACGCCAGGCCGCCTCTTGAGCCGATTCCGTCGATTCTGTCGATGAATTGGGCGAGATCCGTCGATTTCGCTTGACGTGATCCCCCACCTCGCATACTATCCCCTTGCGGTCGCGGCCCGACCCTCAGTTCGGCCATCGACCCCGCCTTGCCGACGGTTCGTCGTTCCCCCGGCAACCCGTCACCGAACAGAAATGCCGTCGTCGCCACAACCAGCTCACAAGGGAGGATCAGGGATGTTCCTACACCGCTTCCGCACGCAGCACTGGATCGTGCTCTCGGCCGTCGTCTTTGCGGGGCTGCTCCTGCTGTTGCCCCAGGGCGCAAACCCGTCCCTCGCGGCCCAAGAGACCGAGACGCCCTTGCCCGCTACCCCGGGCCCGAACTATATGCCTCTGATCTACAAGATCCCCACCCCCACACCGGTCCCCGGATGGGAGATCGCGTACTATGCCAACAAGGATCTCGCCGGCGAGCCAGCTGCCGTGGAGACCAAGACCTATCTCCAGCCCGCCGAGGAGTGGGGCACGGGAGGCCCGGCGGCTCTTGGCGGCGTCAACAACGACTTTTCGGCGCGGTTCTCCCGCAGCATCCCCTTTGACGCCGGCACGTACGCCTTTTACCTGACCACCGACGACGGCGCCCGCCTGTACATCGACGACGTGCTGGTCATCGACAAGTGGCACGGTTCGCTCCGTGGCACCGCCACCTATCGCCACGAGCAGGCGTTGACAGCCGGCGCCCACAACATCGTGATCGAGTACTATGAGGAGGGCGGCGACGCCCGCGTCCGCCTGCAGTGGTTCAACGAGGCCAACCACCCCAACACCCAGTGGCGCGCCGAGTACTATTCGAACGAGAACTTGAGCGGCGACCCCGTGGTGCGCAACGAGAGTGACATCAACTTCTCGTGGGGTTCGGGCAGTCCCGCCCCCGGCATCCCCGCCGATCACTTTTCCGCCCGCTTTACGCGGCCGATCTACTTTGAGGCGGGAACGCGCGTGCTCTTTACCGAGTCGGATGACCGCGTGCGCGTGTGGGTGGACAAGTGGGCGCCCGGCACGGAACTGATCGACGACTGGGCCAACGAGCAGCGCTGGAACTCGCAGAACCAGTCGATGAACGAGGCGGGGTGGTACTTTGTTACCATCGAGTACGCCGAGATCACCTCCGACGCCCGTCTGCGCTACTTTGACCTCTATGGTGCCTCGCGCGGGAGCTGGGGCGTCGAGTACTTTGACGACTATGACTGGGAGAGCGACCACCAGGACGACGAGAACATCCTCTCGACCGAGACGTTGGATGCCTCGGAGAACAAGCAGTACGATAACGAGCCCTTTATCAACCTCGATGCCGGCGACATGCCGGACGATATCGATACCGATGATTTCGCCGTTCGCTTTACGCGGTACTTTGATCTGAGCGGCAAGTACAAGTTCCGCGCCGAGTACGACGATGGCGTGCGCGTCTGGGTCGACGGTGTGCTCATCATCGACAAGTGGAAGAGCCAGGGCGGCATGGCGGTGCAAGAGTCGTCGACCATCGACCTGCACGACGGTGTCCACGTCATCCGGGTCGAGTTCTACGACGGCGCCGGCGCGGCCATCTGCCGCGTGACGTGGCGCAAGGGCTAGCATCAGCTGATTGACTGGCCGAGATGCGTCGAGGGGCCCCCTTCGGGGCCCCTCGTTTCTTCATCCTCGAGACAGACAGTCCCGCCACCCGGGTGATCCCCCGTCAATTGCCCTTTCGTCAACTCTGACTACCATGTGGCGCACCGCAGTCCATCACAGGGGATCCACCGATGACCACCACCTATGGCCTTGACGAACCGCATCGCATCCTCGTCGCCGTGGGCGAGCCGGCGCATCTCACGGCGCTGCTGGCTCTGGCCGTGCCCCTGGCGCGCACCCGCGGCGGTGAGGTGTTGCCGCTCTACGTCAGCCAAGACGGTGAGCACCCCGACTGGCTGGAGGTGCCTGAGGAGGTGCAAGACGTGGTGCGCCTGCCCCTGGTTATCTCTGACCGTCAGGTGGGCGCCGCCATTCTCAACGTCATCCGTGAGCTGTCGCCGGACCTCTTGCTCCTCACGTGGCGCGGCAGTCCTTCGCGCGGGCGCTACCTCCTGGGGCGCACCCTCGACCCCCTGATCCAGTACGCGCCCTGCGACGTGGCCGTGCTACGACTCGGCCAGGCCGCCGGTGCTGCCGATGGCGCGGCCGAGTCGTCGGCCGACGACTCGGCCGACGCGGCCACCGCCGCGGTTGCCTTTGCCGAGCGCATGGCCGGGGCGGAGCGCGTCCTCGTCCCCACGGGCGGCGGCCCCAACGCCTCACTGGCCATCCGCATCGGGCTCGATCTGGGAGTCGACACGCGCATCACCGCACTGCGGGTCGCCAACACCAACCTGGGACTGACGGCGGTCTCGGCCGAGTGGGACAATGTCAACGAGCTGCTGCGGCCATGGGGCGGCGCCGAGCGCCTGCGCCCCCATGTGACGCTGGCGACCAGCCCTCTGGAGGGAATCCTGCGCGAGGCGAGCGCGGGGTACGACCTGGTACTGGTGGGCGCCACCGGCGAGAGCTTGGTCGACCGCCTCCTCTTTGGCAACCTGCCTCAGGCGCTCGCCGAGAGCTTGGACGCGCACCTGCTCATCGTCAAGCGGCACGACCCGCGCCCCATGGGAGCGCTGCTCCGCGCCCGCTGGCGGCTCATGAACGTCCTGCCGCAACTCAGCCTGGAGGAGCGCATCGCCATCTATCGCCAGGTGCGGCGCAACGCCCGCACCGACACCGATTTCTATGTCATGATGACCTTGGCGGCCGCCATCGCCTCGCTCGGCCTGCTGCTGAACAGCCCGGCGGTGATCATCGGCGCCATGCTGATGGCGCCCCTCATGTCTGCGCTGCTGGGCCTGGGGCTGGGCGTCGTGCAAGGTGATGTATGGCTGCTGCGTCTCGCCCTGCGCACCACGCTGCTAGGCGTCCTGACGGCACTTCTCGTCAGCGCCGTGACGGCGTACGTCGTGCCGGGGGACCGCGTGACAGCCGAGATGCTGGGTCGGAGTTCGCCGACCCTCGTCGACCTGGCGGTGGCGCTCATCTCGGGCGGCGCCGCCGCCTATGCCGTGGCGCGCAAGGATGTGGCCAGCGCCCTGCCCGGCGTGGCCATCGCGGTAGCGCTCGTGCCGCCTCTGGCCACCGTCGGCCTGGCTGCTGCCGCGGGGGAGCCCCAGGTGGCTATCGGCGCCGGCCTCCTCTTTCTGACGAACCTGGTGGCTCTCGTGGCGGCCGCCGCCATCGTCTTTCTCTGGATGGGGTTCCACCCGGATGCCCGCGAGGAGCGCCGCGCCCGCACCTTTCGCGGCGGCATGGCGACCACCGCCACGCTCTTTGTCGCGGTGGCCGTGGTTCTGGGGGTGCTCACCGCCAGCTCGATCCGCACTGCGACGCTCCGCGACCGCCTCGACCGCTCCCTCGACACCCAGGTCAGCCTGCTGGGGCCCGACGTGGCACTGGTAGATTGGCGCCTAGAGCAAACCCACGGCGGCGCCTACGAGGTGGAGGTGACCGTGCAGGCCACGCGGGGCATCACCCCGGAGGAGGCCGCCAAGATCCAGGGGCAACTTGCCGTCGAGCTACAACGCCCCGTCTCCATCGCCATGACGGTGCTCCCCGCCACGCGCCTCGACGCCGTGACCCCGGGGGGAGACGAAGCGTCTACGCACGAGCCCACCCCCACGCCGCCCGTATCGGCACTCGGCGACTCGCCATAGAGAACCGGGGGAGCGGCGCATGCGCCGCTCCCCCGGACCGTGCAGTGTCCCGCCACGGCTCAGTCCGCAGCAACGAACTCTTGGAGCGACCGCAGCATGAGGCTCACCGCCGTCGCGCCGGGGTCCTGTACCCCCTCGGTGCGGTCGCTGAACCAGCTCGCCCGCCCGGTGCGCGACTTCATCGACACCGTGGCGCGCGTCCCCTCCTCCGCCGCCTCGGCAGCGCGCACGGCCGTCTCGGCCAGCGAGGCGCCCGCCTCAGCCGCCGCCGTGGCCGCCTCGGCCGCCGGTATGAGGGCGTCGAGCATCGTCTTGTCGCCCCGCTGCGCCTTGCCGCGCTCCTGCACCCCTTCCACCGCCGCCGACAGCATCTCGGCGTATTCCGCCGCACCGATGGCCTCCACGCCCTTGGCCACGCGCGCCGCGCGCATCATCATGGTGGCATAGAGGGCGCCAAAGGTCGACGCCGCCTTGCGGTTGAACGCCATGCCAGAACGCATGAGCAGCGTGCTCAGGTCGGCCGACTCGAGGTCCGGCAGCGCCTCACACACCGCCTGAAAGCCGATGGTGATGGTGATGCCCAGGTCGCCGTCGCCGATGGCGGCGTCCAGGACGCGCAGTTCCTCGGCTCGAGCGGTGAGGTCGGCGGCCTGCTTGCGCAGCGCGGCCACGACCTCGGCGTGCGTCAGTGTCTGCTTCATCGCTACCTCCCCGGCGCCCCAACGCCCGCGGTCTGCAAAAAGAAGGGCGAGGCGGCGGGCGCATCGAGCAGGCGCGCCAGATCGTCATCCAGCTTGAGCAGCGAGATCGATGCGCCCGCCATCTCCATGGAGGTGGCGAACTCGCCGACGTAGCTGCGATGGACGGCGATGCCATCGGCGTCGAGCAGCTGCCGCGCCCGCCGATAGAGCACGTACAGCTCCTCCGGCGGGGTGGCGCCCAGGCCGTTCACCAGCACCGCCACGCGATCGCCGCGCGTGAGGCCCAGGTCGCCCACCACCGCGGTGGTCAGCGTCTCGGCAATGGCATCGGCAGGCTCGAGGGGGCCGCGCCGCACGCCCGCCTCGCCATGGATGCCCATGCCGATCTCCATCTCGTCCTCGCCCAGGGTAAAGGTGGGCACCCCCGCCGCCGGCACAGTGCAGGGGGACAGGGCCACCCCCATGGTGGCTGTGTTCTCGACGGCGAGGCGCGTCATGCGCACCACCTCGTCGAGAGGATTTCGCTCCTCGGCGCAGGCGCCGGCCACCTTGTAGGCAAAGAACAGTCCGGCGATGCCACGCCGTCGCGTCCAGTTCTCCCGCGGCGCTGAGGCGACGTCGTCCGAGACGAGCACCGTCTCGACGCGGATGTCGTCCATGGCGGCCATCTCGGCGGCCATGTCAAAGTTCATCACGTCGCCGGAATAGTTGCCGTATAGATAGATGACGCCTTCGCCGCCGTGGGCGGCCAGGGTGGCCTCGTACATCGTCTCGGCGCTGGGCGACGAGAACACGTTACCGACGGCCACACCGTCGCACAACCCCTGCCCCACATACCCCAGGAACACGGGCAGGTGGCCCGAGCCGCCGCCGGTGACGATGGCGACCTTGCCCTCCACGGGCGCGTCGGCCCGCACGATGGCGCGCGGGTCATTGGCGGCCTTGAGTTGGTCCGGGTGCGCGGCCAAGATCCCCTCCAGGGTCTCGTCCACGTACGCCATGGGATCGTTGATGATCTTTTTCATCTCGTCTGACTCCTCCGGTGCGGGCGCGGATTGGCAGTGACTGACGCGCTGAAGATAGCACGCCGCGTCGCCCTGTGTCAACGCTGTGGCCAAGTCGCGTATACCCAGAAGACCAGGGGCGCAGGCGTGGCACCCGCTGCCAAGGCCACTGGCTGGCAGGCCCAGAGCCTTGGGCTCAGGAGCGCGCCTCGGCGCGCTCTGATTCTGCACCGTCACACCCGACGTCGTGCGGCCTTCGCGAAGCGATCCGCGCACAGCAAGAGAGGGGGGAGCGCCTTCCCCCCTCTCCCTCTGCGCCCTCAGCGCCCTCAGCGGTAAGCGTCCTACCCCACCGAAAGCGCGTCGCGCGGGTTCTGGACGAATAGCTTGTACACCTGGTTGTCGCTGACGCCCGTGTCCATCAGCCGCGGGATGAACTCGTCGACGATGGTGGTGTACGAGCGCACCTCGCCGCCACTCGGCTCGCCGACGTGGAACCAGCCCGCGTCCTGCGAGAGGAGCAGCCGGTCCTCAAAGCCCCACTCCAGCATCCGGCTCACCAGCGCCACGTGCTCCTCCATCTGCCGTGTGCCGATGGCGTCATACTCGAGCCAGGCGCCCCGCTCGGCGAGTTCCACGTGTACCTCCGGCTCGGGTATCTGGTCGGCATGCACGATGACATAGCGGCCGGGGTCCATCCCTTCCGCCTCGACGATGTCGAGGCTCTGCCGGGCCGCCACACTATCCCCGGTGTGCGCCACCACCAGCAAGCCGGTGGCCTGGTGCGTGATGACGGCCGCGCGCACGATCTTTTCCTGCACTGGCAGCAACTTGCCAGGGTTCACGGCGATCTTGATGAGACCTGGGCGAATGCCCGTGCCGTCAATCCCCTCGCGCCATTCGATAATCCAGCGGTCCGCCAGCGCCTGTGCGCTCAGGTTGAACACCTCTTGTGGCAGGTACGGTTCCTTGTACAGGCCGGTGTTCGTGAGAATGTGAAGCCCGGTAAGAAGGGACAGGCGCAGCAGAATGAGGGGGTCGCGCCCCAGACACGTGGGGCTGCAATCGACAAAGCCCGTCACGCCCCGATCGCGGAGTGCGTGGAGATGCGGCGCCATGGTGGCGACGACCTGATCCCTCACCCAACGATGTGGTCCTGTCTCCCGAGCGCCGACAAAGTCGCACATGATGTGTTCGTGGATGAGGGCAAAGCCAAGCGCTTCGGGGGCGATCGGGCCCTGTACCGTCTCGATTACCGCCATCCAGATCTACCTCCTCAGCTCACGTTTCGGTCGCACGGCACCAGGCACTTCTGCGACCGCAGTTTATGTTACCTGCGAGGAGCCCGCCACGTCAAGTGGTGAAAACCCTACATATCGCTCCATTTTCGCGACAACCGCGAAAGGCCCGACCCAAAGCGTGCCAGTTGACGTTGCAGCGCGCCCCGGCTATCATGGGGGCGTCGGCGCGCCCGGCGCTGGTTCGGGCGACGCCGGCCTTCACGGCCATCCCTGCCCCGCCCGGGCCCCCTTCCCCGGGTGAGGGTGTCGACGCACAGCATCCCAGGAGCGAATCCATGCCGGATATCGATGCCGCGCTCTCGAAAGCCCTTCGCGAACACCCCAACGATCTCGTAGACCTGATCATCCACGTCTCCGGCGACCTCAGCCAGCGCGTCCAGGCCCTCGAAAAGCGCAACGTCGAGGTCAGGCGGCGCTTTCGCCTCACCGGCGCCATCGGCATCCGCTGCACCGGCAAGACTGCCCTCTCCCTCGCCCGCTCCTCGTGGATCACCAAGATCGAGGCGGACGGCCCGGTTCGTGCCCTCGGGAGGTAACCGTCATGGCGGACTCTGAACCCAAAATCACCCGAGGTCTCATGCGAAGCCTGAACACCGTCCGCAATGACGAGCAGTTGATGCCCATCATCGTGCGCTTTTCCCCCGACCACCGCGTCATGCGGAGCGGCGAGGGGATTGTCGGCGTGCAGCACGTCCACAGCTTTCACCTGAGGCCCTTTGCCCACATGATGGCCACGCCGCGTGCCATCGAGCGCCTGGCGGACAACCCCGACGTGGTGCGCATCTACCAGGACCTGCCGGTGTACGCCCTTCTCGACGCCTCGACGCCCAAGATCGGCGCGCCGCGCCTCTGGGACGAAGGCCTCATGGGTGAAGGGACGCGAATAGCCATCGTAGATACAGGAATCGACCCGGAACACCCCGATTTCGAGGGGCGAATCGCGGCGACTACCGACTTGACCAGCGAGGGTCTTGGCGACGGCAACGGCCATGGCACCCACTGCGCCGGCATCGCGGCAGGCTCGGGAAAGGCCTGCGGCGGCACGTACCGGGGCGTCGCTCCCGCCGCCACGATCTACGCCGCCAAGGTCCTGCGCGCCAACGGCCAGGGGATGATGAGTACCGTCATGGCCGGCGTCGAGTGGGCCGTCGATCAAGGGGTGCACATCATCAGCCTGTCCCTCGGCGGCCCCGGCCCGGGCGATGGCAGCGACGCCCTCTCCGAAATCTGCGACGCCGCCGTGGCCGAGGGGATCACGGTGGTGGTGGCGGCGGGCAACGACGGACCCAACGGCTATACCATCGGGTCGCCGGGCTGTGCCCGCAACGTCATCACCATCGGGGCATGCAACGACGACGACCGCATCGCCCACTTTTCGTCGCGCGGGCCCACTACCGACGGCCGCGTCAAGCCGGACGTGGTGCTGCCGGGCGTCGACATCGTGGCGCCGCGGGCCGGCGGCACGAGCATGGGCGCCGTGGTGGACGAGTGGTACACCTCGGCTTCAGGTACGAGCATGGCCACGCCCCACGCGGCGGGCGTGTGCGCGCTCCTGCTCCAGGCGCATCCGGGCCTCAGCCCCGCCCACATGAAGGCGCGCCTCATGGAGACCGCCGTGGACCTGGGCGCCGTCCCCTACGCCCAGGGAAGGGGGCGTGTCGACGCCTGGAGCGCCGCGCATACCGACGTGGAGCCGCCGTTGGAGCCGCCCACGGGACCCGGCCCTATCCCGGGCCCACCCCAAGGATGCCTGCCCGGCGCCCTGCGTGTGCTGCTGGGCCTGAATCCACCCCGCCAGGACGAGGACTGAATCGAGCTGGCACCGGACGAAGGAGGAAGGATGAGCATTCAGATCACCGGCGGTGACGTCGTCGATATGGCCGTCCAGACCGAGGTGGAGGGTGAGCGCTTTTACCGCGCCGCCGCTCAGCGCGCCGACCGCGCCGAGGCCCGTGAACTCTTTGTCTTCCTCGCCAACGAGGAGGCGCGCCACAAGCAGGCCTTCGAGGCGCTGTCCGACAGCATCGTGGTCACCGAGATCGACCCGACCACCTGGGAGGAGGGGATTGCCTACATCCGGGCGACCATCGATCGCGCCTTCTTCCAGGGCACCAACGCGCCCATCCGCACCGTCGCCCTCGAGGCGACGATGGACGACATGCTGCGCCAGGCGATCGCCTTTGAGCAGCAGACGCTCCTCTTTTTCGGGGCGTTGCGCGACCTGGTGCAGTCTTCGAACCGGCCCATCATCGACCGCATCGTCGCTGAGGAGCGCGCTCATGTGCGGCGACTCTCGGCCATGCTCGCATCGGAAGCCGACACCGAATAGCTCTTGCCACCCGCCAGAGGAAGCCGTCTCGTGGCCGACGTCGATCTGACAGCGGCGGTCGACGCGATCGCGCGCCTCGCCACCCCGGAGGACCGGGCCGATGCCCAACGTGTGCTCGTGGGCGCCGGCGGCGAGGCCATCCCCCTTCTACTAGGAGCCCTGGGCGAGGCGGGTCCGTCCGGCGCCCAAGCGATCATTGAGACGCTGGGCCTGATGGGTGACCTGCGCGCCGTGTCGCCACTGCGGCGCATCCTGCGGCGCTCCGATCCGGACCTGGCGTGCGCGGCCGCCGAGGCCCTCGGCCACATCCCACACGGCGCCGCCGTGTGGGCGCTGCGCGACGGGCTCGAGTCTGCCCGGCAGCGGGTGCGGATCGAGGCGCTGCTCAGCCTCGCCCGTCAGACCGCCTCCGAGGAGACGCTCCTCGCGACGCAGGCCGAGGTCACCCTCCTGGCCATCACACCGGCCGACGTCGGCCAGTTCGTCGAGGCGCTCCTGTGGCGTCTCCCGCCCCGGGCGCGCGATGTCGCCTTCGCGGGCGCCCTCCGCGCCGACCCGAGCGCTGCCGTAGAGACGGCCCTGCGCCACCTGCGGCACCGCAATATGGCGCAGAGCGCGCGCGACGCCCTGCGCTGCATCGAGGCGCTGCACCCCCTCATCTTTTTGCTGACCACCGAGACCGCCGCCGATATCTTGCCCGTGCTGGCCGACATTGGCAATCACCTGCAGGCGGAGGCCCGCGGCCACGGCCGCTCCGACGGCCGGGCCGACGAGGCGCTGGACGATATCGTCACCGTCTTGACCAACTGGTACGACCCCGAGGATACCGAGCTGGCCGCCCTCGTCGTGGAGGGGTTGCGCGCCCTGGGCGACCACGCCATCGATCTGCTCCGTCACCGCCTGACGCGGGCCGACGCCGACGAACGGCCCATCATCGTCTCCCTCCTGCGCGCCCTCGCGTGGGAGCCCGCCGCCAACGTGGAGGACCTGCGCTACCTCCTTGCCGCCGGGGAGTGGGAGCGCGTGGCGGAGATGGGCGCGGGCGTCGTCGAGCCCCTCCTCGACGAGCTGCAGGGCCCCGACCTCATCCGGCGCGAGGGGGCGGCCCGCGCGCTGACGCGACTCGGCTGGGAGCCCGAGGACCGCGTGATGGGGTATCGCCTGGCCGCCACCCTCGGACGCTGGGATGCCCTGCCCCGGCGTGACGCCGCGGCCCGCACCCTGTTGCTCAACGCCCTGGCGGAGGAGCGCGAGATCGCTCGAGTCACCCCGCACAGCGCCGATGAGCGTGCCCCGCGCCGGGCGGGCATGGTCCGCGCCCTGGCTCGCTTCCCCGCCGCCGAGGCGGTTGCCGGCCTGCTGGCCACGCTGCGCGCCGACCCCTCGCCCAAGGTACGTGAGGAAGCCTTCCGCGCCTTGGACGAGAGAGGGCGCGAAGCGGTGCCGCTGGTCGCCCAGACGCTGGCGCGCGAGGAGGGCACTGAGCCTGAGGCGTCCTCGTACCGCCGCAACCTGATCCACCTCCTCGCCCGCCGAGGCGCCCATGCCCGGCCCGCCGTAGCGATCTTGCGCCGCCTGGCGGAAAAAGATCCCTCGCGCCCGGTTCGCGACGCCGCCCGCGCGGCGCTGGAGCGCATTACCGGACGCGGCGCTCAGCGCGTCGGGCGTCGCGGCATCGAGCCCATCGCCGTCGCCGAGCGGCCATCGCCCGGGCCAACCCTCGGCCCGCGCGCCGCCGCCGACGTGGGCCAGGCGCTGCAATCGCGTGGGAGCACCAGCCCCGACGATCTGGCGGCACTGATCGACGGCGACGACCCGGCCCAGGTCGGCCGGGCCGTCGCCGCCCTCGTGTCCATGGGGAGGGCCGGCGCTCCGGTACTCGCGCCCCTGGAGCGAGCGCTCCTAACCTCCTCCTTGGCGGGCCGGAGGGCCGCGGCGCAGGCCCTCGACCGCCTGGCGCAGCGGCCGACCCGGCCCGAGGCGCTGGCCGCCTATCACCTAGCGCGCGGCGACCTTGCGGCCTGCGAGGCCGTCGGCGCGCCGGCCCGCCGGGTGCTGCGTGAGGCGCTCCCCCTCCTAGACTGGCGCTCGGCCGGCGCGGTGGCGCTCTCCCTGCTGCGCCTCGGCGAGCCCCTCTCCTCCCCCGAACTCGCGTCGGTCGCTGCCTTGCTGGCGCGCGTCGCGTCGCTGCCCGACGGTCGCGTCGACGAGTCGGTCGTGGCCGATGAGCGTCTCGCCTCGGGCGCCCGCGGTGTGTCCCTCGCCGTGAGCCGTGCCGCCGACCGCCGCGCCGCGCGGAACCTCCTCATCGTCCTCCAGGAGGAGGCGCAGCGCCTCGCGTTGTCGCGGTAGGGCGCGCACGCCGGTGCGCGCCGCCGTATCGGGGGTGAAGCCTCCGGATACGACCCCACGTCGTGGCGCGATGGAAGCCCCCGGCGCTGGCCGCCGGTAGGCCGTCATCACCGGGCGGTGTAGGGCGCGCGCCGGTGCGCGCCGCCGTACCGGGGGGTGAAGCCTCCAGATACGACCCCACGTCGTGGCGCGATGGAAGTCCCCGGCGCTGGCCGCCGGTAGGCCGTCACCACCGGGCGGCGTAGGGCGCGCACGCCGGTGCGCGCCGCCCCGTCGGGGCGCGGGCCGGATAGGCGTCCGGCGCGTACATGGTTGTGGACACGACGGCAAGCCGGCCGACGGGTGGCGCAAGGGCGGTGGTCGCGGGCGCTTGACGGCTACCCCGTTGGTCGGCCACAATGGCCGCAACAGAACAGGAGGGGGAACACGATGGAATACACGCAACTGGGCAACACCGGCTATCGCGTATCGCGCCTGGGGTTCGGCTCCATGCGCCTCCCGATGGTCGAGATCGGCGGCGCCCAATACGTAGACGTGGAGCGGGCGACGGCCGTCATCCACCGCGCCCTGGAACTCGGGGTAAATTATGTCGACACGGGCATGCTGTATGACAACGAAGAGGGTGAACTCGTGGTGGGCTCGGCTCTCGCCGAGTGGCCGCGCCGCGACGAGGTGGTGGTGGCGGCCAAGTGCACCAAGTTCAGGGCCAAGGCGCCCGGCGACCTGCGGCGCTGCCTCGAACACCAGCTGTGGAAGCAGCGGCGCGACTGGTTCGACTTTTACATGTTCCACGGCATCGGCTATGACAACTGGCACGAGATCGACGCCGCCACGGGATGGATCGCCGACATGGTGCGGGCCAAGGAGGAGGGGCTCGTCAAGCACATCGGCTTTTCCTTCCACGACAAGCCCGAGGCGATGATGCGGCTCGTCGACGAGGGGATGTTTGAACTCGTCACCTGCCAGTACAACTATCTCGACCGCGCCAACGAGACGGCCATCGCCTACGCCGCCGAAAAGGGGCTCGGGGTGGTAGTGATGGGTCCGGTGGGGGGCGGCCGCCTGGCGGTGGTGCCCAAGGGGCTGCGCGAGGCCGACGACGTGAGCGTCGAGAACGCCGCCGAGCTGGCGATCCGCTTCGTCCTCTCCCACCCGGGCGTCAGTGTCGCCCTGTCGGGGATGGGCAGCATCGAGATGGTGGAGCAGAACGCCGCCGCGGTGGCCAAGGGCAAACTGAGCGAGGCCGAGGTCGCGACGATCAACGGCATGATGGACCGCAACCACGAACTCGCCCGGCTCTACTGCACCGGCTGCCGCTACTGCATGCCCTGCCCCAACGGCGTCGAGATTCCGGACGTGTTCGAGATGGTGAACTACCATCGGGTGTACGGCATGGAGGAGCACGCCCTGGCGCAGTACGCGCGCCTCGTGGCGCGGGGCGGCGACGCGTCCAAATGCGTCGAGTGCGGCGAGTGCCTCGACAAGTGCCCGCAGCACATCGAGATTCCCGAGCAGCTTCGTGAGGCCGCCGATTTATTGGGCGCCCGGAGGTAGGGCGCGCACGCTGTGCGCGCCGCCGCGCGGGCCGGACGGCGTCCGGCCCCTACCTGGTGATGGCCGCTGGGTGATGCGGGCTGGACGACGCAACATCTGTAGGGCGCGCATCCGCCTAGGTGCCTAGGCGCTGCCGCAGCGCCGCGTCGCGCCGCCGCGCGCGTGGGCCGGACAGGCGTCCGGCCCCTACCTGGTGATGGCCGCGGTGATGTGGGCTGGACGACGCAGCATCTGTAGGGCGCGCACGCTGTGCGCGCCGCCGCGCGCGGCGCGGGCCGGACAGGCGTCCGGCCCCTACCTGGTGATGGCCGCTGGGTGATGTCGGGCTGGACGACGCAACATCTGTAGGGCGCGCACGCCGGTGCGCGCCGCCGCGCCGCGGGCCGGACAGGCGTCCGGCCCCGACATGGTGATGGCCGCGGGGTGATGTGGGCTGGACGACGCAACATCTGTAGGGCGCGCACGCCGGTGCGCGGGCCGGACGGCGTCCGGCCCCTGCATGGTGATGGGCGCTGGGTGAGGTGGGCTGGACGACGCAGCATCTGTAGGGCGCGCACGCTGTGCGCGCCGCCGCGCGGGCCGGACAGGCGTCCGGCCCCTACATGGTGATGGCTACGACGCGACGCGGGCCTCTCCGGGGCTGAGCATATGCTCCGGAGAGGCCCTGTGCGAGGCAACCAGGTGGCTCAACGCCGGGACGACTCGCCGCGACAATCCATGGAGGTACCCCGCTATGCCGGAGCTACCCGAGATCGTGCACCGCGCCCGCGAGATGCACGCCGCGCTGATCGGCCGCACGGTGACCGCCGTCGATGTCGTCCAACCCAAGTGCCTCAACGTGCCGGTGGAGGCGTTCGCACGTGGCGTGGTGGGAGAGACGATCCGGGTAGCGCGCTACAGCGGCAAGTGGATCATCGTCACGATGGACGAACACACGCTCCTTCTCAACCTGGGGATGGGCGGTGAGGTGCTACTGCATCCTGCCGGCGAGCCCCTCCCTGAGAAGGTCCAGGCCGTGTTCGCCCTGGATGACGGCTCGCGCCTCTCGTTCCACTTCTGGTGGTTCGGCTACATCCACCTGATGCCCAGCGACCGCCTCGCGGAGCACAAGATGACGGCCGAGCTGGGTGTCGATCCCCTGTCCCCATCCTTCACCGTCGAGGCGCTGGCCGCCCTGCTGAACGGCCGCCGCACCCGCGTCAAGTCGCTCATCCTGGATCAGAGGGTGATCGCCGGCATCGGCAACATGTACGCCCACGACGTGCTCTTTCGCGCGCGACTGCATCCCGACCGCCCCGTGAACTCGCTCTCTAACGCTGAAGTCGAGTCCCTCTGGCGCGGGATCCGCGATACCCTGCGCACGGCGGTGGACCTGGGCGGCAGCGACCATGAGCAGGGGCTGCACGGCAACGTCGGCCGCTTTGGAATGGAGCACCTCCTGGTGGGCTACAAGGAGGGCCAGCCCTGCCCCGCGTGCGGCGCAGCGGTCGTCAAGATCCGCACCGGCAGCACGCAGGGGTTCATCTGTCCGCGGTGCCAAGCGCTATAGCGCGTTGCGGTCTGTGGGTCGGGCAGTTACAGGTGCCAGGTTGCAGGTTACAGGCTCAAGTGCAGCTGCCCATCTCCGGCCTGTAACCTGCAGCCTGTCGCCTGCAACCGTATCTCGGAACCGGCAACTCGAAACCCGTAACCGCCTACGCGTGGAACTGCGGCAGATACGCCCGCTGCGCCTCGATGAGGTCTTCCGCCAGGCGCTCGGCCACGTCCAGCGATGGCGCGGCGCCATCGAGCACCATCGCCTGGACCACCCTGTCGCGGTCCCCCTCGAGCGCCGCCTCCACCACCGTCTCGACCCAGGCGATGCGGCCGCACAGCGTGCCCGCCACCCCCGCGGGCAGCAGCGGCAGGTCGATGGGGTGCAGCCCGGCGGCGTCGGCGATGGCCGGCGACTCGACGATCGCCTCCGGCGGCAGGTTGGGCACCTGTCCATGGTTGGGCAGGTTCACCGAGTAGACGCGCCCCGCGTTGCGCCGAATGCTATCGATGATGTCCACCACCTGCTCGTGCTCGCCGCCGACGCGCTCCAAATAGTCGGGCGGCAGCGGCGCCGACGAGAGGGCGGCGCTGCGCATGGCGTCATAGATCTCGTCGCCGCGAGCGATGGTGTGCTCAAAGCTGTAGGCGCCGATCCCGAGGGTGGCCCCATAGTACTCGCCCTCGGCGTAGAACTGGGGAAAGAACTCGACCACGTGGCGGTCGAGGACGGCGGGGAAGGCGCCAAAGAGCGCGCACAGGCGCCAGCTGAAGGGGCTGTTCTGCAGCGCCTCGTCGATGGCGTGCTCCTCGGGATAGACGCGACCGCGTTCCTCGGCAACCTCCAGCAGCCTCGGCATGGCGTCGCGGCCGTCCACGCGCACCTCGGTGAACCAGGTCAGGTGGTTCAGGCCGGCCGCCGTGTATGCCAGGCGTGCCGGCTCTACGCCGAGCGCCTCGGCCAGGTAGGCCGCCACATGGTTGACGCCGTGGCACAGCCCCACCAGCGGCGCGCCGGTGGCACGGCGGACCGCCCGGCAGACCGGCGCCATCGGGTTGCCATAGTTAAAGAACAGCGCTTCGGGCGCCAGGTCCAGCACATCCTCGGCGACGGCCACCATGGCGGGGATCATCCGCAGGGCGCGCGACGTGCCCCCCGGCCCGATGGTGTCGCCCACCGGCTGGTAGATGCCGTACTGGCGGGGGATGAACACGTCCTGTTCCCATGCGCGGCGTCCCCCCACCCCCACCGTGCAGATGATGGCCGTGGCATCGGGCAGCATCCGCCGCCGGTCCACGTCAGCGCGCACGGTGATGGGCGCACCGGCCAGGGCCACCATCTTGCGGGCCAGGCCCTCGGCCACCGCCAGCGCCTCGGGGTCGATATCGACCAGCGCCAGGTCGACCTCCTCGCCCGACCGGATGAGGTCGGCGATGAGCCCCCGCGTGAACATGGCGCTCCCCGCGCCGATGAGGACGATGTGTTCGGACAAGACGGGCACCTCCTTTGGAGCCATGGCAAAGAAAACCGTTCCGCTGACACCTAACAAAAAGGTGAGCCTTACGCACTGGCAACCGACCGCAGCATAGAACGATCCAAAGCTTGACAATGCAGCGACGGTATGATAAGCCGTAGGGGCCTCCCTTGGCTTCGGATGGTACGACAGATGGAGTGCTGAGGCAAGCGCAGGAGGACGTCAGTGCAGTTATTAGGCTACGGCGAAGATGCACTCACCCTTTGGGCGCTTGGGTCGCGCCTGTCCGACCTGCTGAGCGGCCTCGGCGAGGAATGCAGCGCAATGCCTGCGAGCCTAGCATATCTGACATCTTGCTGTACCTCGTCACAGACACCGCTCTACCCGTTCCGAAAGCTGTCGCGAACGCGCCGGGCTTTCGCCTCGTGCCCGTGAATTGTCGCGCTGCCATGGCTGGCTTCCTTGTTCTGCTTGCACCGTGATACGATGCCAGGAGGAGACGTGGACCTTACGCCCTATATCCAGCCGTTGATCACGATCGTCCTGGTCGTCGCAGCGCTCAAGCTGCTGGAGGCGCTCCTGCCTGCCATCCGTGACGCGCTTGGCTCAGGTAGCCCACGCGCCATGACCGGACCGCTCCCCTATCGCCTCCGCGATGATTTCCTTTCGCCCGCCGAGCACAGTTTTTTTCTCGTCCTCCGGCAGGCCGTCGCGGACTGGGCTATCATCTGCCCCAAGGTGTCGCTGGGTGACCTGTTCTATGCCCAGACCGGATCGCGTCGCCAAAATGCCAGCGCTCGAGGTCGCATCGACCGCAAACACGTCGACTTTGTACTGTGTCACCCCGAGACGCTACGGCCCCTCGTTGCAGTCGAACTGGACGACGGCAGCCATCAGCGCCCGGACCGCCAACGCCGAGATCGCTTTGTGGCGAACGTGTTTTCCGCGGCGGGGCTTCCTTTGGCGCGTCTGCCTGTCCGCTACGCCTATTCTCCGAGAGAACTTGGCGAGTCGCTGCGTCAAGCGGCAACCGGCGGCGACATCCCTACGGCGCCCGAAGAACTGTCAGGCCCGCCACCGCCGGCGACTGACGGCTCTGGGGCGCCCCCGTGCCCCAAGTGTGGGCGGCCTATGGTACAGCGGACGGCTAAGAGAGGCGGGCGGAGCGGCACACCCTTCTGGGGCTGCCCTGACTATCCGCACTGCCGCGGAGTGCGCGGGATGGAGTGATCTACCACCATCGGCACGTTCCCGAGAACGCCGACATCGGCATGTTCGGGCTGCCCTCAGTCCCTGGAGGGGTCTATGCTCCGAACCAAGACCATCTGATCCACATCATCGAGACCGGGCAGCGGCGCTCCCAACAGCCTGATACGTCAGGCACCCCTATCTAGGAGACCAAAGCAATGTAGAGGCCTTGTGCATCGCGCGATAGAGGGCACCCCTCGGGTTCTGCGGCACTCATTGGCCTGCTGGTCGTCACCAGCACCATTCTGTTGCTCTGTTGGGAGGCTAGCACCTATGCCGAGCCGCTGAAGGTTGGTCTGGCCTACGCCAGCGCGGACGGGGCCGCCGACCTCTCCCTCAATTGGATGGCGAACGAGGGCCTGTTACGTGCCGTGACGGATCTTGGGGTGGTCGGTACCACCTATACGCCCACCACTGAGGCGGACTATGACGCGCTTCTGAACCAGTGCGTGGACGACGGCAATGCCCCATGCCTGTCGGCGGGATTCCAGATGGCGGATGCCACCTGGAACTCGGCCGCCGCGCACCCAGATGTCGACTTTGCCATCGTGGACTTTGCTTGGGAAGCTGAGCTGGACAATCTGCGCGGCATCATCTTCTCAGTCGAAGAGGCCGGATATCTGGCCGGCACCCTGGCCGGGCTGATGACCAACAGCGACGTCGTGGGAGGGGTTGGAGGTATGGAGATCCCGGCGGTGTCGGCCTTCCTGGAGCCGTACCGTAACGGCGCTCGCTGGGTGAACGCCGACGTTGAGGTCACCATCACCTACACGGACACGTTCGTGGATCCCGACCTGGGCGCCCAAGTGGCCCAAGAGCTGATGGCCGATGGCGCCGACGTGATCTTTGGGGTTGCCGGTCCGACGGGCGATGGCGCGATTCTGGAGGCTGCCCAGTCCGGTGTATGGGCGATCGGCGTCGACGCTGACTCGTGGCACACGGTCTTTGAGAGCGGCGCGGCCGCGGGCTCTGACAGGCTGCTCACCAGTGCCATGAAGCGCGTTGACAGCGCCGTGTACCACACCATCGCCGATGAGGTCGATGGGGTGTTTACCTCGGGGAGCATGCTCTACGACGTAGCCGTCGACGGGGTAGGGCTGGCGCCTTTCCATGATTCCGACCCCTCCATACCACAGGCGGCTCGCGACGCTCTCGCTGAGGTGCAGATGGGAATCCTGAACGGGTCCATCGATGTGTGGGCACCGTACCAGTCCGCTCGCGTCTTCCTTCCCGTCACCTGGGGGAGCAGGTTGGTGCGGTGAGCCCACCCATCCCTCCGCGTGATCGGTGCGGGCAATCGGCGCGTTGGCTACTCGTCGGCCGGCGCCGCGACGGACGCATCGCGGTTGACACCATGCCCCCGCGGGCGTAAGCTACGGCGCACTGCGCGCGTTGCGGGAGGCGCCGATCCAGAACGCCAGGCGCTATGGCGCCGGATTGCTCTGTCATGCCGTGGGCCGGGCCCGATTGCTCGGGCCCGGCCTCGAGATCGCCTTCGCGCTCTTGCGCCGCTAGTCCTATCCGCCGCCAGGCACCCCCAGGGGACGCGCGCCCACAGCCGCGGGCCTGGCGGCTATGAGAGGAACGCCATGGGAGATATTACCGTCATCGGCACCGGCTATGTGGGCCTGGTCACAGGCACCTGTTTCGCCGACCTGGGCAACCACGTGACCTGCCTGGACATCGACGAGTCCAAGATCGCCACCCTGCAAAAGGGCGATGTCCCCATCTATGAGCCCGGGCTGAAAGAGATGGTCCAGCGCAACGTGAACGCCGGCCGCCTCTGCTTCACCTGCGGCTACGAGGAGGGGATCCACGGCGCCGAGATCGTATTCATCGCCGTGGGCACGCCCGAGGGCGTCGACGGTGAGGCGGACCTGCGCTACGTGCGCATGGCGGCCCAGTCCATTGCCGAGACGATGGACCATCCCCTCATCATCGTAAACAAGAGCACCGTGCCCGTGGGCACCGGCGACTGGGTGGCCGACATCATTCACCGCCACAAGCGCGAGGACATCCCCTTCGCGGTGGTCTCGAACCCCGAGTTCCTCCGCGAGGGCTCGGCCATCGCCGATTTCCTCACGCCCGACCGCATCGTGCTCGGCTCGCTCGACCGCGCCGCGGCGGAAAAGGTGGCCCAGCTCTACCTGCCGCTGCGCGCTCCCATCGTCATCACCGACCTGCGCACCGCCGAGATGATCAAGTACGCCGCCAACGCCTTTCTCGCCTCGCGCATCTCGTTCATCAACGAGATCGCCAACATCTGCGAGGCGTTGGGCGCCGACGTCAAGGAGGTAGCGGCGGGGATGGGCTACGACAAGCGCATCGGGCGCCACTTTCTCGATGCCGGCCTGGGCTACGGCGGGAGCTGCTTCCCCAAGGATGTGGCCGCCCTGGCCCACATGGCCGCCCTGCACGGCCAACACCCCCAGCTGCTGCGCACTGTGATGGAGATCAACAAGCACCAGCGCCGCCTGGTGGTGCAAAAGGTACGGACCCTGCTGGGCTCGCTGCAGGATATGACCATCGGCCTCCTGGGGCTCTCCTTCAAGCCCAACACCGACGACATGCGCGAGTCGCCGGCCGTCGAGATCGCCCACATGCTGCTCAGCGAGTGCGCCGTCGTCAAGGCGTACGATCCGGTGGCCATGGGCGTGGCATCGCGCGCGCTGCGCGACGTGACGCTGTGCAACGACCCCTACGACCTCGCGCAGGGGTGTGACGCGCTGCTGATCATCACCGACTGGAACGAGTTCAAGCAGCTCAACCTGCCGCGCATCCGCGACATCATGCGCCAGCCGATCATCGTCGACGGCCGCAACATCTATGAGCCAGAGACGATGGGCGCCCTCGGCTTTACCTACCGGGGGATCGGCCGAGGGTACTGACGCCATAGCCGGCATCGGCTGCCAGGCGGGCCGTCGCCCTGTGACGACGGCGCCCGCCGGTAGCACGCGCGCATCAGAGCCATCGCCGAAAGGGAGACGCCGATGCTGTTCGTCGTATCCGACGCCTGGCGCGAGGCCCATCCCGGCGCCAGCGCCGGCATCCTGGTGATGCGCGACGTCGCGAATCCCGCCGAGCACCCCGAGCTGGCACGGGCCAAGCGCGCCCTGACGGCATCATGGCGCGAGCGCCTGCAAGGCGCCGACCGCGCCGCGGTGCGCGCGCTCCCCCAGATCGCCGCGTACAACGCCTACTACAAGCGGTTCCATCAGACCTACCATGTGCAGCTCCAGCTCGAGTCGGTGGCGTTCAAGGGGCGCGAGATTCCCGACGTGGCCGCCCTCGTCGAGGCGATGTTCGTGGCCGAACTCAAGAACCTGCTGCTCACCGCCGGCCACGATCTGGCGGCCATCGCGCTGCCCATCACCCTCGACGTCGCGTCGGGGGACGAGACCTTTACCCGGCTCAACGGCCGGCCGACCGCGGCCACGCGCGGCGACATGCTCATGGTCGACGGGCGCGGCGTCATCTCTACGGTGCTGCAGGGCCCCGACGACCGCACCGCCATCACGCCCGAGACGCGCGACGTCGTCTTTGCCGTCTATGCGCCCGAGGGGATCGCCCCCGACGACGTGCGCAGCCACCTGGACGACATTGCCGCCAACGTCCGCCTGGTCTCGCCCGAAGCGCGGGTGGAGAGCGTCGACGTCTACACCGCCGACGCGGAATGCTGAGTAGCGCACCCCGTGGCAGGCACGCCAACCCCCAGACCACGCAGAGGATCGCTCCTATGAACGCCACCCATCGTCGCGTCATCCTCATCACCGGCGCCTCATCGGGCATCGGTCAGGCCTGCGCCGAGCACCTCGCTTCCCTCGGCCACCGCGTGTATGGCACCAGCCGACGCGCCAGGTTCCCAGAGCAACCCCACCCGGGCGATACCTGTGACGGCGTGACGATGATCCCCATGGACGTCACCGATGACGCCTCGGTGGCGTGCGGCGTGCGCTATGTCCTGGACGCCGAGGGGCGCCTCGATGTGGTGGTGAACAACGCCGGCATGGGCATCGCCGGCGCCGTAGAGGATACCGCCATCGAAGAGGCCCGCGAACAGCTCGAGACGAGCTTTTTCGGGGTGCTGCGCGTCTCTCGCGCCGCCCTCCCCATCATGCGCGAGCAACACGACGGGCTCATCATCAACGTGAGTTCCGTGGCGGGCGCCATCGGCATCCCCTTCCAGGCGATGTACAGCGCCGCCAAGTTCGCCGTAGAGGGGCTCAGCGAGGCCTTGCGCCTGGAGGTGGCGCCCTTTGGCGTGCGCGTGGTGGTCGTCGAGCCGGGAGACTTCTGCACGGGCTTTACCGGCAGTCGCCGCCGCACGGCTGCTTCCCTCACGAACCCGGCCTACGCCGAGGCATGTTGCCGTGCCCTGGAGGTGATGGAGCACGACGAGGCGGCGGGCGGCCCTCCGACCCCCGTGGCGCGCCTGGTGGCGCGCATCGTAGCGTCGCGCTCACCTCGCCTGCGCTACTCCGTGGGGCCTCTCCCCGAGCGCGCTGCCATCGTCCTCAAGGGGCTCGTGCCGCAACGCGTCTTTGCGTGGGCCCTCTCCCGGTACTACCGCCTCGCGTAGCAGGAGGTCCTCACCGCAGAGGGCGCGCAGAGCGCGAGGGTATTGTCGGGGGTGTGGCGGCGTGCTAGAATGGGGCTAGCACGTCAGATCGCGCGGCAGAGGCCGCGGCCCCACCGCTCACCCCTCAAGCGCACTACCCTCCACCACCGACGACATCGGCCAGGGCTTGCCGCGCCTCAGAGGGAGCGGCTATGACACGAACGATGATCGCGCTCTACGATGACCTGGACGACGCGCGCGCCACCGTCGAGGCGCTCGTCGAGAACGGCTTCGATCGCGCCTCGATCAGCCTGTGCCGGCGCGACCCGCGGGCGGAAGAGCCGCTCGTGGAGCACGAGGCGGTGAGCGAGCACGTCGTCGAGTCCGCCGAGCGCGGCGCCCTGGTGGGCGGGGCGGCAGGCATGCTGGCCGGCGTGGCCTCGGTATTCATCCCTGGCGTCGGCGCGGCCATCGCGGTCGGCCCCCTCGTCTCTGCCCTCACCGGCACCGCGGTGGGAGCCGCCGCGGGGGCCCTCGTCGGATCGCTGGTGGGGATGGGCGTGGACGAGGGCGAGGCGGATTCCTACGCCGAGGCCGTGCGACGCGGCGGCACCCTCGTGGCCGTGCGCGTCGCCGACGAGCGTTGGGCCGAGGCCGATGACATCCTGGAACAGCGGCATCCCGTCGATATCGGCATGCGCGCCGCCGACTGGCGCGCCCAGGGCTGGGTGCGTTTCGACCCCGACGCCAAGCCATTCCCTCTCCCCGAGACGCGCTCGCGCCGCGAGCAGTAAGGGAGGATGGTGTGAGGACGATCTTTGCGTTGTTCGAGGGTTACGCCGAGGCGCGCGAGGCCGTGGAGACACTGCGCGAGCGCGGTTTGGACGTGGACGAGATGAACGCCATCATCTCTGCCGAGGTGGCCCGCGGCGGCATGGACGTGAACCTGCGCACGGCTGGCGTCCGGGCGAGCGAGGAGCTGGGAGAGCGTACGCTCCACGGCCTCGACCGCCTGTTGGCCACGGAGCAGCCCGTGCCCCTGCTGCCGGTGGGCGACGTTCTGGCCGCGGGAGAATTGGCCAACTTTGTGGTGGCCGCCGCCGGGCGCTCCGGCGCTGCCGAGGGGGGATTAACGGCCGCCCTGATAGATTTCGGCGTCCCCGGCGAGGCTGCCGAGGCCTACCAGCGTGGCGTGGCCGATGGGGGGCTTTTGTTCTGGATGCGCACAGAAGACGAGCGCGCCGGTGAGGTGCGCGAGGTCGTTCAGGAGCAGGGCGCCTCGCGCGTGGGCGCGTACCCGTGAGGCGCGGCCATGGACTATGATACCTTTCTCCAGCGCGTACAGGAGGTAGCGGGGCTAGCGGCGCGCGACGACGCGGAGCGCATCGCCCGCGTGGTGCTCGGCACGCTGTGAGCGACTCTACCGCACGGAGCGCGGCGACCTTGCCTCGCAACTCCCCGGTGAGCTGCGCTCGCTCATGGAGGCGCATACCGACACCGACCGCTACGACCTGCAAGAGTTCTACCGCCGCGTCGCCCTGCGCGCCGACGTAAGCCTGGCAGACGGAGAGGCCTATGCGCTTGCCGCAGGTGCGGTGCTGCGCGAGGCCGTCACGCCGGGCCAGATCGAGGAGGTGCTCGGGGCACTGCCAGAGGATTACGTCGCGTTGTTCGAGGCGTCGTAGCGAACGAAGGCCGGCCGCGTCCGGCTGTCGGCGTTCGGCGGTCGGGGTTGCGCCGATGGCGAGGCGCCACCGGCCGCCGATCATTCCTTACGAAGGAAAACCACCGCCCATGCGTCTCAGCGACATCGTCACCCGCCCTGCACATGCGGCCCCCTGGAGCGAAGGGGACAACATCCCCTGGCACGAGCCCGGGTTCAGCGCGCGCATGCTGCGCGAACACCTCAGCCAGGAGCACGACGCCGCCAGCCGTCGCTTCGACCGCATCGACCGGCACGTGGCTTGGCTCCATCATCAGGTGCTGGGCGAGCGTCCCACGCGCATTCTCGACCTCGGGTGTGGGCCCGGTTTGTACTCCAGCCGCCTGGCGCGGCTCGGGCACACCTGCCTCGGCATCGACTACTCCCCAGCGTCCATCGCCTACGCCGAGGAGGAGGCGCGGCGCGCCAACCTGGCCTGCACCTACCGCCTGGAAGACATCCGCCGTGCGGACTATGGCGCGGGCCATGGCGCCGCGATGCTGCTGTACGGCGAGTTCAACGTCTTTCGACCAAGCGACATCGGCGCGATCCTCCGCCGGACGCACGGCGCCCTGGCGCACGGCGGCATCCTGATCCTCGAGGTGAGCACCTTCGCGTCGATCCGGCAGCAGGGGCTCGAGGGGCGCTCCTGGTACTCTGCCTCGCAGGGCCTCTTTTCCGAGCGGCCTCACCTCTACCTGCAAGAGTCGCACTGGGACGAGGCAATGGCCGTAGCCACCATGCGCTATTATGTCGTGGACGCCGCCACTGCCGAGGTGACGCTCCACGCCCAGACGCTTCAGGCCTACACGGAGCAGGGGTACCGCGACGTGCTCGCGGAGCACGGGTTCGTCGGTATCCAGACGTACCCCTCACTCACCGGAGGGGAGGGCGAGTATCAGCCGGATTTCCTGGCGCTGGTGGCCCATCGAGGCGATGGGAGGGGGGCGTAGCCCAGGTCCTCCTCTTGGGCCAGGCCCTCGGAACGCGCGGCTCGGAGCGCGTGATGCGCTCCGGCCGCCTCACTTGCCTTCCGCTACGCCCGGTATTACCATAAGAGCAGCCCGCCACCCCATCCTCAGCATGCGTCACCAGGGCTAAGGACCACTGGCCCCGAGGGGTGCAGTGTTGAGGAGGTTCCGATGACCGATCTGCTGTTCGTGGCCACCGCGCACGCGGTGGTCGTCGCCGAACGCGATGGTGGGGAGTGGGCGGAGGTGTCCCGCGGCCTGGAGGGACATCGCGTCACTTGCATCACCGCCCACGGCGACGTCGCCCATGCGGGCACCACCGAGGGGGCGTTTCGCTCCCTCGACCGCGGCCGAAGCTGGCAGCCCACCAACGACGGCCTCACCGAACGCCACGTGCGCTGGCTGACGCACCACCCGGGCGATCCCGCCGTCCTGCTCGCCGGCACCGAGCCCGCCACGATCCATGTGTCGCGCGACGCGGGCACTACCTGGCGCGAGTGTCCCGAGGTCGCCCGCATGCGCGATGAGGGCGGGTGGTACCTCCCCTATTCCCCCGCAGCGGGGTGCGTGCGCGGGTTCGCCCTCTATGGGGCCAGGGCCTACGCCGCGGTGGAGCAGGGCGGGATGTTGCGCTCCGGCGATATGGGCGAGACCTGGCGCTTGGTGGAGGGGAGCAGCGGTCGGCCCGAGAGGGAGGCGCCCGCCGGCCACGTCCACCCCGACGTGCACTCGGTGAACGTGCACCCCTCCTCGCCCGACCGGGTGACGGCCGCCACCGGCGGGGGCCTCTACCGCTCGACTGACGGCGGCTCCCACTGGGAGCGCCTCTACCGCTGCTACTGCCGCGCCGTCTGGCTCGACCCGGATGACCACGACCACCTCATCTTTGGCCCGGCCGACTCGGTGGACGCCGGTGGCCGCGTCGAGGAGAGCGTGGATGGCGGCGAGACGTGGCGCTATGCCTCCCTCGGGCTCGATGTCCCCTGGCGCAAGCACATGGTGGAGCGATTCGAGCAGCTCGGGGACGAGATCCTGGCGGTGCTATCGAACGGCCACCTGGTGACGGCGCCACTCCCCGACCTTGCCTGGCGCCGCGTTTTGCCCGATGTCTTGGACATCAACGCCGTCGCCCCGCTCGCGATGTAGGCGGGCCGATCGCGAGCGGGGCAGACGAGTGTGAGCGCGGCGTCACCGCGCTTCCCCCGCCACCCGACGAAGCCGCGTTAGCCAGCGGCACCACGCCGCTGTGGCGAGCACCCCTCGGCGAAACACGCGACTGGGAGACGGGCGTCGCCGGTGCCCTGCCGTATCATGCGTTGCAGCGCGGGGAGGCGCTCCGGCCTCTCCGCGCCAAGAGACGCCCTACCAGCGCAGGCGCTGCGTCGCGAGATTGTCCAGCTCGAACATCATCTCCTCAGGGATGCTGACATCGATGGCGCCAAGGTCCTCGCGGAGGTGCTCTTCACTGTCCGACTGGACGATGGTGATCACCTGCTCTTTTGCCATGAGCCATGCCAGGGCAAGCTGCGCCGGCGTCACTCCGAGGTCGCCGGCCATGCGCGCCACCGTGGCATCCATCGTTACGCGTCCCTTTTCCAGTGGCGAGTAGGCCGTCAACAGCACATCGTGCTCCTGGCACCACCGCAACACGCCGTTCTGCTCCGGCTCGCGAACCACCACGTTATAGTGCACCTGGTTCGTGGCGATGAGGCTGTGCGCGAGCCGAAAGGCCTCGTCGGACTGCTCGACGTCAAAGTTGCTGATGCCGATGTAACGCGTCTTGCCCTGCTCCACGAGTTCGTTCATGGCGTCCATCGTCTCGCGCAGCGGCACCGACGGCTCGGGCGCGTGGATGAGGTACAGGTCCACATAGTCGCAGCGCAGTCGCGAGAGGCTGCCGTCCATGGCTGCCAGCACGTCATCGTGGCGCAGGTGACCCCGATGCACCTTGGTGGTGATGAACAGCTCCTCCCGTGGCATCCGCTGGATCGCCTCGCCGATCAGTTCCTCGCTGCGGCCGCCGCCATAGATCTCGGCGGTATCGATGTGGCGGTACCCCATGCGCAGCGCCGCCCGCAGAGCATCCACCTGACGGCGTTCGCCGCCAAAGGCGGAGCCATAGCCGGCGGTGCCCAACCCCAGCACCGGCACCGGGGTGCCGTCGTGGAGTTTTTTCGTGCCTATCTGTTGCGATTCCATCTCGCTATCCCCCCCAAGTCCTCGCATCACCCGACGCCCTGCGGCTACCGCGCCGCGCACCAGTCGCCAGAGACGACAGCGCCCGCGCACCGGGTGGGGTGGCGGGTGGGTATGTGCGGGAGCCTCGTGGCGCATCGGCGCTCGATTGTGGTATAGTGATGATACTCTGTCGCGCCAGCGCGCGTCAAGCGCATGGCCGCCGACCGGGCGTTTGACTACCTCCCGAAGGCCCCGTGCTGAATCCGATATGCGCGCCAGCTACTACGGGGCCATCAGGAGATGGTCCCGATGGCGTTTGGATAGGTTCCCTCGTTCGCAAGGCCCTGCGCTTCCCGATGGATGGGCTTCCTCAAGCCCTAGCCCGCTTCCGGGGGCACGTATCCCATAGCGTGGCGCGGCCCGCGCCCAACGAACACGGGCATGGCAGAGACGGATTGGTAAGGGAAATGTAACCTCATCTAGACCCTGCTGTAACCTCAACGTGGTAGGCTTGGGACGACTGCCCGTGACCGACACGGATAGCGGCTCAAACCCTGCGCACCAGCAATGCAATCAGGAGTCGCCGCGGATGATAGACGACAACAAGGCCCGGGAACAGCTCATCACCGAGCTGCCCCAGTCGCCCCGACAAGGCTCCGGCGCCTGTGACGCCGACCTTCATAGCGAGGATGCGCTCAAGGCCGTGCAGCGGTCGCCGGCCATCACCATCGTGTGGCGCGCCTACGATGGTTGGCCCATCGCGTTCGTCTCCGAGAGCGTTCGCCGCTACGGCCACACCCCCCAGGACCTCATCGGCACTGCGCACCACGAGCGCTATGTCGCCGCCGAGGACCTCTCCACCTTTGTGTCCGCCTTTGCGGACGGGGTGAGCGCCCCCCACAGCCGCTCGCTGACGCGCGAGTACCGCCTTCTCACGCGGTCGGGAGAGAAGCGTTGGGTGCGCGAGCGCCTGTGGGTCGAGCGCGATGAGGGCGGCGTGGTGACGCGCTTTGTGGGGTCGCTGCTCGATATCGACGACCTCCGGCAGCTCGAGGCGCGGGTATCCGAGCAATCGCAGCGGCTCTCGGCGCTGTTCGAGCACACCAGCCAGCCGATCCTGCTCCACGACCTCGCCGGACGCTGCATCGATGCCAACCGGGCGGCCTGCGATTACCTCGGCTATGCGCGCGACGAGTTGGAGCAGATGCCGTTGGACACCCTGCTCAGCCCCGAGGCGGCCGTGAGGGTACAGCGACTGGCCCGCGACGCGACGCCCTCGCGAGAGGCCGTGATGGCGGGGGCCTTTGTGGCGCGCGACGGCAGCCGCCTCCCCGTCGTCGTAGAGTGCCGCGTCATCGAGACGAACGGCCATCGCGCCATCCTGATGCGCGTGCAAAACGAGCGGCCATGCGCGCCCGCCCTCGCCGATCCGCCGGCACGCGGTGAGGACCTCGATGCCCTGCACCGGCGGATCGAGGAACTCGAGGGCGCCAACCGCGACCTCCAGCAGGAGCGCGACGCCCTGGCCGCCACCGTGGAGGGGCACCTGCAGCGCCTGCAAAAGTCGGAGGTGCTGCTGCGCGACGTGCACCACCGTGTCAAGAACAACCTCCAGGTGATCGCCAGCCTGCTAGGCCTGCAGGCCGAGTACATTGACGATCCCAAGGCGCTCGAGGCCTTTGCCGAGAGCCAGAGCCGCGTCCGCGCCATGGCGCTGGCACACGAGCGTATCTACCAGAGCAGCGACCTCGCCCGGGTGGACCTAGCCGCGTACGTGCGCGACCTCGCCGAGCGCCTGCTCGTCGCCCTGGGTGTCGATGCCGGCGTTGCTCTCGAGGTCGACGTGGAGCCGGTGACACTCCCCATGGATAGCGCCATCCCCTGCGGCCTCCTGATCAGCGAGTTGATCTCCAACAGCATCAAGCACGCCTTTCCGGAAGGGCGCGCCGGCACCATCAGCGTGGGGCTGCGCCGGGACGATGACCAGATCATCCTGACGGTCGCGGACGACGGCATCGGCCTGCCCGCGGGGCTCGACTACCGCCAGACTGAGTCGTTGGGCCTGCAGCTCGTCACCATCTTGGCCCAGCAACTGGATGCCGCCGTCGACGTAGACACGTCCTCCGGGACGCGCTTTCGCATTGCTTTTCACGACCACGCTTGAGCGCCCCACCAGGCGACGCTCAGGTGTGCGCCCCGTCCGGGCGAGACCGTAGGGGGGAGACGCCCGGGCAGGCCAGTCGCGTTCGGACCGAATACCTGTCGACTTGGGAGGATGTGGATATGGCGGATGCTCGCGTCCTGATCGTCGAAGACGACGGCATCACCGCCAGGTACGTGCAAGGGTGTCTGCACGGCCGCGGATATCGCGCCACCACGGTGGTGGCATCGGGCCGAGAGGCGCTGAATAAGGCGATGGCGCTCGACCCCGACCTCATGGTCGTCGACATCCGCCTCCGCGAGGAGGACATGGACGGCGTCGAGACGGTGCGTCGCGTGCGTCAGCGCAGCGATGTGCCCGTCATCTATCTGACGGGCTACTCTGACGACGATACCATCCGTCGCGCCGGCGCAACGTCGCCACAGGGCTATCTCGTCAAGCCCTTCCTGCAGCGCGAACTCATTGCGGCCGTCGAGATCGCGCTGCGCGGGCGCGCCGCCCGCAGCGGCGGCGAGCAGGCGGCTGGCGCCGACGCCGCTCCGTACCGGTCCATCGTCGAGGACCAGGTAGAGATGGTGTGTCGCTTTCAGCCGGACGGCACACTCTCGTACGTGAACGGCGCCCTGTGCCACGCCGCCGGGCAGACGCGGGAGGCGCTCGTGGGCACGAGCTACTGGTCGCTCATCGCGCCCCCCGATCGCGAGGCCGTTCGGCAGCGCGTCGCGTTGCTGAACCGCAACCGTTCCTTCGAGATCCACGAGCACCGCGCCCTGGCTCACCGCCCCGTGCGGAGCATGCACAACGCCAGCGCGCCCGCCGCGCCGACGGAGCCCGAGCTGCGCTGGCAGCAGTGGAGCGTGCGGGCGTTCATGGACCTCACCGGCCGGGTAACGGGGTACCAGGCGGTGGGCCGCGACATCACCGAGCGTCGCCAGCGCGAGGTCGACCGCGATGAGCGCCTGGCGGAACTCCAGCAAACGAGGGCGAACCGACAGCCCGCCCAGGGGATGGTGCCCATCTGCGCCTCGTGCAAGCGGATCCGCAACCCGCAGGACGAGTGGGAGGTGCTGGAGGGCTACCTCCGCAACCATTACGGCATCGCCTTCACCCACGGCCTGTGCCCCGAGTGCATGGAGCGCCTTTACCCGGGCTTTCCCGCCCCCGACGCCGGCCCGGAGGCGGCAGAGTCTGTGGCGGCCGCGCCGGATGCTCCGGCCCCATCGGACCCCCAGCCCGAGGTCTTCCCGCCTACCGAATCGGGCCCCCCGACCGACCCGGCTCCATCGCTCAAATAGCGAACGCCCCCACCGCACCGTGGGGGCGTTGAACGTCTAGCGCGCCATCGTCAGCCTCACCTCAGGGCGTCGGACGTCACACCTCGCTAGCACACCCGCCTGCGCCCTGCACCTCGATACGTGCCCACACCCCTAGTCGTCCCACGCATACACGCGCAGCGCCGTTCCGCCCAGGATCGCCTCGCGCTGGGCGTCCGACAGGAAATCGCACTCGATGGTGATGAACTCGAGCTGCTGCTTGTAGCTGGAATCCGCCACCAGGGGCGGGCGGGGATAGTCCGTACCCCAGGCGATTCGCTCGGCGGGCACCACCTGCAAGGCGCGACGCAGGCGCTCGCGGGCGTCGGCAAAGGGGTAGCGCTGCCGGTAAGTGAGCGCCCCGGCGTCGATGAACGCGTTGGGATGCTCCGCGGCGATGCGCAGGCGCTGTTCGTATTCCTCCTCCGGGCCAAAGCACCCCGCGAAGTGCGAGAGCACCACCTTGAGTTCCGGCACGGCGTCCACGAGGCGACGGATGTCGTCCGGCGCGCCGTTCTTCAGCACTACCGGCAGTCCCCGCACGGCGCACTCGCGCCACATGGGCAGGAGCGCGGGCACGGCGATGGCGGGGATGGGATCGGGCGTCTTGACGAGGAACCCCTGCAGCCCCTTGGCGTCGATCGCCTCGGAAAAACACCCCTTGGGGTCGTCCAGGTAGTGGCGGTCGAACAGCGCCGTGCACGAGAACCGCCGCGGCGCCGCCTTGCGCACCTCGGCGAGATAGTCGTCCTGCTTGCCATCCATGAACTCTTGGAGCACCACCGCCCGGTCGATGCCCAGCCAATCCATGTGGGCGAGGGCGCGCTCGTAGGTGCTCTGGCTGTCCTCGAACGCCGGCGGCGCCGCATAGTAGATGCTGTCCCCCTGGCGTGCGCGCCCCCAGCTCAGCGCCTGCCGGTCGACCCCCATGTCCCTCCCGTGGAGGGGGTTCCACAGATGGATGTGCGCATCGATGATCACGACGTCCTCCTTGTGTGTGGCGGTCGGCGGTCGGTTGTCAGCCGTCGGCTGTCAGCGGTCCGCTGAGGCACTGCTTGGCGGACTGTTGGCTCCCGCCACTGCCCGGCCGCCGGCGGTCGCGCCAACGCACAACCCACAAGACACAGCGCCGATCCGGCTCGCCTGTAACCTGCCGCCTGTCACTTGTAACCTCCCCGTAACCGGAAGCCGACGAAAAGCGGGCCGAGACGCTTGCCAGCGGGGCGGCGCCGTTATATCATGACAGTATACAAGCGTCAAACGCTTCGCCGCCCACTGCAACACGCACCAATCCTTCCCCCAAGGAGGCGCTCATGTGCCCAGCGGGTGAACATACCCTGCAAGAGATCACGACCCAGGACGAGGCCTGGCGCGCTGCCTATGACGCCACGCGGTCCCGGCGTGATGCCCTGCTCAAGCTGTGGCGCGACAATCGCGGGCTGCCGCTGGTCTTTATCGGGTGCGGCTCGACGCATTGCCTCGCCAAGTGCACCGCCACCCTCTTTCAGACCGTCACCGGCTCTGCTTGTCGCGCCGCCCCCTCGTCCGAGCTGTACTTTCACCCCGAGAGCATCGCCGCGCCGGGGGACCTCCCCCTGATCGTGGCGCTGTCGCGCTCGGGCGAGACGAGCGAGACGGTTCAGGCAGTCGCCAAGATGACCGCCGGCGGCAGCGACTGCATTGCGGTGACGTGTCACCCCGAGAGTCGTCTGGCGGGCGCGGCCACCGCCACCATCGCCATCCCGGAGGCGCAAGAGGAGAGTTTCGCGCAGACCCGCTCCTTCGCGGCGATGCTCGTCGCCACCCAAACCCTCGCCGCGCTAGCGGCCGGTGACAGACAGATGCTCGACGACCTGGGCAAGCTCCCATCGCTGGGCCGCGACATCCTGGCGCGCGCCGAGGGGGTGGCCGAGGCGGTGGCATCGCGGGAGGGAATCCGCCGCATCACCTTCCTGGGGTCTGGCGCGTTGTACGGCCTGGCCTGCGAGGGGAGCGTCAAGCTCACCGAGATGTCGCTCACTATGGCCGACGCCCACACCTTTCTCGAGTATCGTCACGGCCCCATGTCGCTGGTGGACGACGAGCACCTCGTCGTCGGCTTGCTCTCCGACGACGTGCGGGACCATGAGGTCGAGGTGCTGCGCGAGGTGAAACAGAGCGGCGGCCGGGTGCTGGCCGTGGCGAACGACGACCACGATCTCGGCGACCTCGGCGAGGTACTGGCGCTCAACGCGCCCATCGGCCCCGCCGCTCGGGCCGTGCTCTATCTGCCCGTCATCCACTTCCTGGGCTACCATCGCGGCCTCTCCAAGGGCCTGGACCCCGACCGCCCGCGCAATGTGGTGATGTCCGTCCGCGTGGCGGGGCTGGAGGCGGACTGACGGGCGGCGATCGGCTGTCGGCGCTCGGCGCTCGGTGCTCGGCTGTTGGCCGTTGGCTGTTTGCACTTGGCCCGGCGGTTTGCATGGCGGTGCCACTGACGCTTGAGCGACTGGAAGCCAACGGCCGATAGCCGACAGCCGACCGCCGTCGCCCATGTCCGAGTCGCTAGGCAAGGAACGTCATGTCAACGCGGTACGATCTGCTCGTCGTCGGAGAGTTGAACGTCGACATCATCGCGCGTGGCGCGGTGACGCCGCGCTTTGGCCAGGTGGAGCAGGTGGTGGACGACATCGCGCTCTATGCCGGCAGTTCGGCCGCCATCGCTGCCGGCGCGGCGGCGCGCATGGGGCTTGAAGTGGTGTTTGCCAGCCGCGTCGGCGATGACGAGTTCGGGCGTTACATGATCTCGGCCCTGCAAGGGGCGGGGGTCGATACCTCCGGCGTTCACGTCGACCCCACCATCAAGACGGGCGCCACCATCGTCCTCTCGCGGGATGGCGACCGTGCCATGCTCACCTATCCCGGCTCCATCGCCGCCGTCGGCCCCGGCGACGTCGATCCCGACTGGTACGGCGCGGCGCGTCACCTGCACGTGGCCAGCCCTTTTTTGCTCACCGGGCTGCGCCCCGCCCTGCCCGACATCATGCGGCGCGCCCGGGCTGCGGGGATGACGGTATCCCTGGATACCAACTGGGACCCCGAGGAGCGTTGGGACGTGGACGAGCTGCTGGACGCCACGGACGTCGCGATGCCGAACGCCAACGAGGTGCGCGCCATCACACGGCAGGACGATCTGGACGACGCCGTCGCCGCGCTGGCCGAGCGCGTCCCGCTGGTGGTCGTCAAGTGCGGCGCCGAGGGCGCGCTGGCCGCCCGGGGCGCGGAGCGGGTGCGGGTGCCGGCCTATCGCGTGACGGTGGTCGATACCACCGGCGCCGGCGACACGTTCGACGGCGGGTTCCTCGCCGGCTGGCTGCGCGGCGAGCCGCTGCGTCGCTGCCTCGAACTGGGAAACGCCTGCGCCGCCGGCACCCTCACCGCCGCCGGCGGCCTCAACGGCCAGCCGACGTGGGATGAGGCGATGCGTGTGGTGGTTGCGAGAGTATAGTTATCGGTGATCAGTTATCAGTCACTAGTCTTTGGTGGTTGGTGTGATTCGTGGTGCGACCGATCAGAGCTTGTTGGAGCAGGGGGGGCCGAGCCAAGTTCGATGGCTAGCGACTGATAACTAACGACTGATTACTGATAACTACTGGCTACAGGAGTAAGGCAGATGCTGTACCCTTACGCCAAGCTGAACGAGAACGAGTTGAGCAAGATCCGTCTCTTTGAGACCCAGACGGGCAAGCGCGTGCTGGCGTTGGAGCGGGTGGACGTCGCCCCGGCCGAGCTGACCGAGGAGGAACTTCACAAGCTCGAGGCGCTGGAGCACGAGGTAGGGTTCGTGCTCATCGCCATCGAGTGACGGCGCCGGCGCGGCCCGCCGCGGAGGGTGGCGCCTCATCTGACGGGGTCTGACTCGGCCTCATCCGACCGATAGCCGACCCATGCGAGAGGAGACCCCAGACGTGACGCAGCGTCCTCCCGAGGAGAGGCGACAGCCCCCGCTCCCCATCATCGTGCGCCCCGAGACCCCGGCCCACTATCACGCCATCGCCGAGATGACGGGCCTCGCCCACCACACGGAGATGGAGGTCGGCCTGCTCAACGCCTCCCTCCGGCAGCACCATGCCTTTGATCCCGAACTGGCGCTAGTGGCCGAGTGGGAGGGGCGCCCGGTGGGCCACGCCCTCTTTCTGCCGCTGGAGGCGCTGATCGGCGGCGAGCGTGTGCCGGCCGTGGCCCTGTGGGTGCTGACGGTGGCGCCCGGCTATCAGCGGCGCGGCATCGGCACGCGCCTCATGGAGGTGGGGCACGAGCGGGCTCGACAGCGGGGCTGTTGCCTCTCCTTCCTCCTGGGCCACGACACCTACTATCCACGCGTCGGCTACCGCACCGGCATGTTCGGGACCTGCCAGGCGCGCGTGCCGCGCAAAGCCCTCCGGCCCTCGGGCGCCACGGTGACGGAGCGCGTGCTGCGGCCGGAGGACACCGCCGAGCTGGTGCGGATGTGGTGGCGCTGGTTCGGCGACGTCGACATGGCGATCGTGCCCGAGGCGACGGTCAGCGACTGGCTGAGCCCCTACAAGCCGATCTGCGACAGCGTCCTCCTGCGTGACGGCCAGCTGGCCGGCTATGCGCGCTATGAGCAGGACGAGGCGCAGGATCTGCGCTGCTTCTTGGCGCGCGACGCCGCGTCCACCGTCGATCTGCTGGCATACCTCAGCGACAAGGTGGAGGGTGAGGCGCACCCCGACATGCTCGTGCCGGTGCACCCGCGGGGTCGCGCCGCCCGAGAGTGGCTGCCGTCCGGCGCCCAGGAAGAGATCAAGCCGTGGACCGCGGCCATGATCAAGGTGCTGCGCGACGACTGCGCGCCCCTCCTGGCGTACGTCGAGGAGGTAGCCGCAGGCGCGCGGCCCATCGGGTGCCTCATCTGGCCCGTGGAGGGGGACGTGGCGTAGGCGCGCTACAGCCTGACGCCGAGCTCCTCGAGGGTGGCGCGAAAGCCGAGCAGGTCGAGGGTCAGTTGGCCCTGCTTGAGAAGCTCCATCACCCCGGCCTCCTTGGCCTCGCGGGCCTTGGCCTTTTCGAGGACCTCTTCCAGCGCGACCTGCGCCACCACCACCACGCCGTCGTCGTCCGCCAGGACGAGGTCGCCGGGGTGCACCGTCACGCCGCCCACCACCACGGGCACGTTCATGTCGCCCGCCGTGCGCTTGACCGTGGCGCGCATGCAGATGCCCGTGCTCCAGATGGGAAAGCCGCGCTCAACGATGGCGGCGCGATCGCGAATCCCGCCGCCGATGACCAGGCCAGCCACTCCCCGCGCCTGGGCGGCCACGGTGGTGATCTCGCCCCAGTAGCCGGCGTCCTGCAGGCCCCCCACGTCGGCCACGATGATGTCGCCGGGCTGGGCGATGGCGATGGCGGCGTGCAGCATGAGGTTATCGCCGGGGTGGCAGCGCACCGTCAACGCGCTTCCGCAAGCGCGTTGGCCCCAGGCGATGGGTCGCACGGTGTGATCCATGGCCCCCGCGGGGCCGGCGGCCTCGTAGACGGTGGCGGATTCCAACGGGGCGTAGGCGTCGATCATCGCCTGTGGCACGCGCGGCGCATCGCGCACGACGGTCGGCATAGTTCCTCCTGACGGGTGGTGTGTGATCTCTGGCGGCGCCATGGTGCCACGCGCACGGGGCGCTGTCAACCGCCACCGCGAGAAGCCGCTCGCACAGCGAGGGGCCGCTCGCGCAGCGAGGAGCCGTCGCCCCCCGCCTGCAGCCGGATCCCGCTGGCCCCAGGCCGCGAACCGCGCTACAATAGCCCTCACGCCACCCCACAAAGGAGACGGCCCATGACCATCACCTTTTCGGTGTTCACCAAGCCGTGGAAGATGCCCCTGCCCGAACTCGGCGAGCACGTCGCCGGCCTGGGCTTTGGCGCCATCGAGCTGCCCGTGCGCCCTGGGTACCAGGTCGAGCCCGAGAACGTGGCTCGGGGCCTGCCCGAGGCGGCGCGCATCCTCGCGCGGTCGGGGGTGCGCATCGCCAGCGTGGCGGGCCCCACCGACGAGGCCACCGTCCTGGCGTGCGCCGAGGCGGGGGTGCCCATCATCCGCACCATGGCTCGCGTGGGGCCGGCGGGATACCTCGCCAGCGTAGCCGCGCTCCAGGCCGAGTACACCGCCCTCCTGCCGGCGCTGGAGCGCACCGGCGTGGTGATTGGCGTGCAGAACCACTGCGACCGATTCGTCACGAATGCCGTGGGGTTGCTCGACCTGTTGGCGCCGTTTGAGCCGCGACACGTCGCCGCGGTATGGGACGCCGCCCACGAGGCGCTGAACGGCATGGACCCCGACATGGCGCTGGAGGTGGTCTGGCCGCATCTGTGCATGGTCAACTTGAAGAACGCCTTCTGGCAGCGCACCACCGGCCCCGAGGCCGAGGTCGCGACCTGGCGCCACTACTGGACGAGCGGCCGTCAGGGCCTGGCGTCATGGCCGCGGGTGATCGCCGAACTCCGGCGTCGCGGCTACAGCGGGACGGTGTGCCTGCCCGCCGAGTACACCGACGAGGAGGCGGTCGATCGTCTCATCGTGGAGGACCTGGCGTTCGCGCAGGGCCTGTTTGCGTAGCTGGCGGTCGGCAGTCAGCGATCGGCGGTCTAGCCATTAGCTCTTGGCCATTGGCATTCGGCGTTCCACCTTGCACTGCCAGTCGATAGCCAAGAGCTAACCGCCAATGGCCAGAAATCAATAACTAACAAGTAATAACTGATAACCCAACCATACCGGAGGACACAACCATGACCGTCCACCACCTCATCCCCCAACGCTACTACTATACCTTTGGCCCCCACGAGCCGGCGCTGCGGGTGCGCAGCGGCGACATCGTCATCGCCGAGACGCGCGACGCCATGGGGCTGGACAAGCACAAGCAGCCCCTGCCCGAGGGGATGAAGGAGCACATCCCCGGCACGACGCTGCGCGAGTCCAACCCCTGCGTCGGGCCGATCTATGTCGAGGGGGCCGCCGAGGGGGATCTCCTATCGGTGCACATCCGGCAGGTGCTGCCCAACCGCGATTCGGGGTGGAGCAAACAGACGGCGAACTTTGGCTCGCTCACCGGCGAGGTTCCCGGCCGTGCGCTGCTCTACAACCCCCCTATCGAGACGGCGTTCACCGACTGGCGCCTCGACCTGGGGCGCAACGTGGGCATCCTCGAGATGCCCAACAGCCGCCTGAAGCAGGTGGAGGTGCCGATGCACCCCTTCCTGGGCTCCATCGGCGTCGCGCCGCGCTTTGGCCGCGTGGAGATGACCCTCACTCCGGGCGAGTACGGCGGCAACATGGACTGCGTCGACACCTGTGAGGGCGCCACCCTCTACCTCCCGGTGTGGGTCGAGGGGGCCTACCTTCTCTTTGGCGACGTGCACGCCATCCAGGGGGACGGCGAGGTGAACGGCACCGCCGTGGAGGTCTCGGCCGAGGTAACGCTCGAGATCGCGGTGCTCAAGGATCGGCACGCCGAATGGCCGCGCATCGAGTCGGCGACGCACATCATGACCGCCGGGAGCACGCGCCCACTGATGGATGCCGTGCGCGTCGCCCAGATCGAGTTGCTGAACTGGCTGGTGGACGAGTACGGCTTTCAGCGGGAGGAGGCCTGGCAGCTCATGGCCCAGGTCGGCACGATGCGCATCGGCAACATCGTCGACCCCAACTATACGGTTGTCGCCAAGTTCCCGAAGCAGTACCTACCATCGTAAGGATACGACTCTACATAGCCCGATGGTACGCTGATTTCGCAGATGGTACGCTGATCCACGCTGATCTTTCGGATCAGTGTTCATCTGCGCAGATCTGCGCCCCAATCAGCGGAATCAGCGTACCATCGGACGACCAAGAAAGGATAGCAGACTATCATGCAGTATCGCAGACTCGGCACGAGCGACATCGAGGTGTCCGCCATCGCCATGGGGTGCTGGGCGTTCGCGGGGGATATGACGTGGGGGCCCCAGGAGGACCGCGACTCGATCGCCGCCGTGCACGCCGCCCTCGACGCCGGCGTGACCCTCTTTGACACCGCGGAGGGGTACGGCGATGGCGCCTCCGAGGAGGTGCTGGGACGCGCTCTGGAGGGGCGCCGCGAGCGGGCGGTGGTTGCCACCAAGGTAAGCGCCGACCACCTGAGACCCGACGACCTCCGCGCATCGTGCGAGGCCAGCCTGCGCCGCCTGCGCACCGATGTGATCGACCTCTATCAGATCCACTGGCCCAGCCGCGAGATACCCCTGGCCGAGACGGTGCCGGCGTTGCAGGCGCTGCGCGACGAGGGCAAGATCCGCGCCTATGGCGTGTCCAACTTTGGCGTCGGCGACCTCGGCGACCTGCTGGGGCTGACGCCGTGCACCAGCAACCAACTCCCCTACAGCCTGCTATGGCGCGCCATCGAGTTCGGCATCCGCGGCGCCTGCATCGCGAATGACATCAGCGTCATCGTCTACAGCCCGCTGGAGCAGGGACTCCTCACCGGCAAGTACGCCGGCCCCGACGACGTCCCAGACGGCCGGGCGCGCAATCGCTTCTTCTCCAGCACTCGCCCCTTGGCGCGCCACGGCGAGCCAGGGCACGAGGAAGAGACCTTTGCCACCATCGCGCGCATCCGCGCCATCGCCGACGGCGCCGGCATCGCCATGGCCGATTTGGCGCTGGCGTGGCTGCTCCACCAGCCCGGGGTCACGTCGGTGCTGGCGGGCTCGCGCCGACCTGAGCAGATCGCCCAGAACGCCAAGGCCGCGTCCATCACGTTGACGGACGACGTGCTGGCGGCGCTGGACACGGCCGCGCAGCCGCTGAAGGAGGCGCTGGGCCCCAACCCCGACCACTACCAGACGGAATCGCGCTACCGCTGAGCGCCACGATTCGGGCGCCATCGAGAGGCGGCCGGGGCCGCCGCCTCTCCGCGCGTCAGCCCACATCGAGACGAAAGCATCGGCGCTGCCCACCGTGCGCCGTCGCTCAGCGGCGCCCTCCGTCGCGCAGCGAACCCATCCCCATCTCCAAGCAGAGCCGCCCCCTCGGCCACACCGGCGCCGCTCCCGGCGACGAACCGTGGTGCGATGTGCAGCCGGAAATGGCCACATCAGTGTGCGGCCGCACCTGCGTGCGGCGGCATCGAGATATGGCCGACCCCATTGCGCGACCCTCAGGGATTCTGTAACATCATCTCAGGAATTGCCTGATACGCCTCAGGGCGCCATCAGACGACATAGTACACGGCAAGAATGCGAGTACACCATAGGCCTTCCATCCTGACGCCATCGTCGCTAGAGGGGCACCGCGTTGAGTATTCGCTTGATGCTCGTTGATAGCCATCGCATCCTACGGGAAGGGCTACGCGCCCTCCTCACAGGTCTGCCAGACGTCGAGATCGTCGCCGAGGCGGGGGACGGGCGCTTGGCGGTTGAACTCGCCGAGACCCACCGCCCCGCCGTGATGGTCACCGAGATCGCGCTCCCCGCCCTCAACGGCATCGAGGCGACCCGCCAGATCACCAGTTTCTGGCCAGAGGTGCGCGTCGTGGTGCTCAGCCGCCACCAGGAGCGCCGCTTTGTCACCGCAGCGCTCGCCGCCGGCGCCTCCGGCTACCTGCCCAAGACGTGCGGCTTTGACGAGCTGCTGCGCGCGATCCGCGAGGTGGATCGCGGCCACTGCTATATCAGCCCCGCCATCACCAAGACGGTGCTCGACGAGTTCCTCCGTCACGCCCAGGGCGTCGCGCCGCTGGGCGATTCCTCCCTCACCCCGCGCGAGCGCGAGGTGCTGCAACTTCTGGCCGAGGGCCACAGCACCAAACAGATCGCCGCCATCCTCCAGGTAAGCCCCAAGACGGTAGAGACCCACCGCCGCCAGATCATGGCCAAGCTCGACCTCCACAGCGTCGCCGAGCTGACGCGCTACGCGGTACGCGAGGGGATCAGCCCGCTCTAGTGGGCGCCCTCGGCGCGGCGGCCAAAGCTGCGGCCTTTTCCCACGGCGAATCAGGCTTTTCCCGATACCGCGCCCGAGCCGTCCGCTCGATATGTTACCTGCAACCAGAGAAAAGTAGCGCGGGCCGGGCGCACAGTCAGACACCTGCCCCCTGCGCCGGATTCGATCGCGGTCAAAGGAGTCGGGTGAGCGAAGCACGGCACGTTCTGGTGATCGGTATGGGCAGCCTGGCGGACCAGGCCCAGGCCCGAGTTGCGGCGCGAGGAAAGATCGTCCACAGGCTGGACGCCGCTACCGCCATGGCGCTGGCAGATGGTGTGGCTCATCCGCCCGATGTAGTCGTCGTCGAGACAGCGTGCCTCGCCCCGCCTGAGGCCCTCGATCTGGCGGCGATCAGCGGGATGGCCCCGGTCGTGCTACTGGGGACGGACCCGGATGCGATCCTCGTCCTGGACGCCCTCATCGCGGGCGTCCGAGGCCATGTCGACTGGCCCCACGAGGCGCCGGAGCGCCTCGATGCCGTCATCGATGCCGTGCGCGACGGCCACTATGCGCTGAGCCCGCGCCTCACCGGCATCGTGATGGATGAGCTGCTCCGGGATGCTCCTGGAGGTCCAGCGGCCCTGCACCCGCGCCGGCATGAGCATGCGACACCTCGACAGGCGGGGTTGGGTCCGGATTGGGCCGGGCCCACGGCACGAGCGCCGTGACGGCGCATCAGGTTAGCATCGCGAGCCTACATCACAGCAGAGGTAAGGTAAATGAGCAACATGCGACTCGGAGTAAGGTTGGGCGTCGGATTCGGTGTGGTCCTCCTGCTCACCGCCGTGGTGGCGGTGGTGGGCTTTACTTCGCTCCAGCGCGTCTCGCAAAGCGCGGCCATCGCCAGCGATGTGGACGGCCTGGTGAGTATGTTGATGGATGCCCGACGCGAGGAAAAGAACTTTCAACTTCGGGGCTTTGATGTGCTGGACGGCGATACGCAGAACGCCGTGCAAAAGCTGCACGGCATCGTGACCGAGATCGGCTCGGGGATCGCGATCACGTCTGATGCCGTAACGAGTGACGAGGATCGGCGCGACCTGGCCCGCATGTCGGAGCAGGTCGATGTCTACCAGGCAGCCTTTGACGAGTACGTCACCCTGGAGCAGACCAAGATCGCGGCCGACGACGTCCTGGTCGCTTCGGGTCGCCGCGCCTTGGAGACCGTGGAGCGGATGCAGGCGGACCAGCACGACAAGCTGCACGCCGAGATCGACGCCGGCGCGGATGCCGCCGCCGTCCTGGACCGCGTTGAGAAGGCGGACGACGCGGTACATCTGACCGAGTGGATGTTGACGATCCGCACGGCCGAAAAGAACTTTCAGCTGCGGCACGACGCCGCATCCCTCGACGAGGTCGCGGCGACGGCCGGCGACATGTCGGCGATGCTTGCCGACCTCAGGGGGCGCTTCCGAGACGCGGCCAACCTCGAGCAGGTGGACACCATCGAGGCCGCCCTCGCCGACTATCAGGCAGCGCTCTCTGGCTACGTCGAGGCCTTTGAGGCGCAGCAGGTGCAGGAGACTCGCATGATCGAGGCGGCGCGCATGGCGCAAGGCGCCGCCGTGGAGGTGCGCGAGGCGCAGATGCTGGCGATGGAGGCCGCACGCCGCTCGGCGACGACGATGACGATCATCGCCGCGCTGGCCGCCGTGGCGCTGGGCGCCTTGGCCGCCGTTCTGATCACGCGCTCGATCACCGGGCCGGCGCAGCACCTGATGCACGCCTCGGAGCGCATCGCCGAGGGCGACGTACAGGTGGACATCGACATCCACCAGCGCGACGAGCTGGGCCTGCTCGCCGACGCCTTTCGCTCGATGGTCGGTTACCTCCGAGAGATGGCGGCCGCCGCGGGCCGCATGGCAGAGGGTGATCTCACCGTGAAGGTCAGCCCGCGCTCGGCGGAGGATGCCCTGGGGAACGCCTTCAGCCAGATGGTCGGCGCACTGCGCGACCTCATCGGCCGGGTGCAGGACAACGCCCTACAAGTCGCCGCCGCCTCACAGCAGATCAACGGGGCCTCGGAGCAGACCTCCCAGGCATCCCAGCAGGTCGCGGCCACCATCCAGCAGGTCGCTCAGGGCACTGCCCAGCAGGCGCAGGCCGTCACCGAGGCGACGTCGCAGGTCGATCAGATGGCCCAGGCCATCGACGGCATCGCCAAGGGCGCTCAGGAGCAGGCGCACGCCGTGGAGCGCGCCTCCACCTCTGCCGCCCAGATGTCCGCCGCCATCGAGCAGGTGGCCGCCAACGCCCAGGACTCTGCCGAGGCCTCCGACAACGCCGCCAACAGCGCACGCCGTGGCGCCGACACCGTCTCGCAGACGGTGCAGGCCATGACCACCATCAAGACCACCGTCACCGACGTGGGCGCTAAGGTGCAGCAGATGCAGGAGCACTCGTCGCAGATCGGCGCCATCGTCGAGACCATCGACGACATCGCCGAGCAGACCAACCTCCTGGCCCTCAACGCCGCCATCGAGGCCGCGCGGGCCGGCGAGCAGGGGCGCGGGTTCGCCGTGGTCGCCGACGAGGTGCGCAAGCTGGCGGAGCGCTCCTCCCTGGCCACCAAGGAGATCGCCACCCTCATCCGCAGCGTGCAGACGGGGATCGAGGAGGCCGTGGGCGCCATGGGCGCCAGCCTCCAGCAGGTCGAGTCGGGCTCGGAACTCGCCGCCGAGGCCGGCGGCGCTCTGGAAGAGATCCTCACCGCCTCACAGCGCGTCAGCGAGCAGGTGCGCCAGATCGCGGGCGCCGCGCAAGAGATGACGGCCGCCTCCACGGAACTCGTGGGCGCCATGGACAGCGTCTCCGCCGTGGTGGAAGAGAACACCGCCGCCGCCGAGGAATCAGCCGCCTCCTCCGGCGAGATCAGCTCCGCCATGGAGCATGTCGCCTCGGTGAGCGAAGAGAACTCGGCCGCCGCCGAGGAGGTGAGCGCCATGACGGAGGAACTCAACGCCCAGGCGGAGGAACTCACCGCCTCGGCCCAGTCCCTCGCCGAGATGTCCGAGGGGCTGCAGCGCCTCGTGGCGCGCTTCCGGCTCGAGGAGGCTGGCGACGATGGCGCCCGTACCGGCCGGGGCGAGGCCGCCGTTCCCGCCCGTCGGGTCGAGGCGCAGCGCCTCCAGGCCAGGCCCGCCCCGCAGCCGGCTCTGGCGCCGGTGGTGGAGGGCAACGGCAGACACTAGATTGCGTCAGTCACCGGCATACAGCGCGAGAGGCGGGACAGCATCCCGCCTCTCGCGCTGTGGATGTCTCGACCACCTGCTCGATGGGGGCGCGATGCGCAACCCCTATCGGGCATCGTGGCTCACCCCCAAGACGCTTGGGCAGACGCGATACGCTCCAGCAGACCGCCGGACAGGGCATGGCCATTCGAGGCGGCCACGTTCCCATCGAGTTGCTCCGTTGTCCGGGCGCCGGGGATGGCGGCGGACACACCGGGCTGGCTCAGGCAGTAGCGGAGGGCCAGCCGCCCCATGGGCAGGTCGCCCTCGTCGGACAGGGGGCGGAACGCCTCGGCCCGAGCGATGAGGCGCGGCATGCGCGCTCCCGCCTGGTGGGCGCGGTGCCCGTCGGGCACACTACGATCGGGACGGAACTTGCCGGTGAGTATCCCCTGTGCCATGGGCACGCGTACCAGGACGCCCACGCCCGCCTCCGCGGCCAGAGGGAACACCTCGCGTCCGACGGCGGGCTCGAGCATGTTGAACGGCACCTGCAGCACGTCCACCAGGCGCTGCGCGATCAGCCAACGGCCGCTGGCGGCGTCGTTGATGGACACGCCGGAGAAGCGTATCTTGCCCGCCTCTCTGGCGCGCGCCATGGCCTGCGGCCAATCGTAGCGCTGCATCTCGTCCAGGCTGGGGCTGTGCAGCTGATAGATATCGATGCGGTCGCGGCGCAGGCGGCGAAGGCTCTCGTCGAGACGCTGAAGGATGCGGTCGGGCGACCAATCCTTCTCGCCCGTCTCGCGCACGCGGCACACCTTGTCGGCGACCAGGACGTCGTCGCGGTTGCCGATGGCCTCTCCCAGGATCTCTTCGCTGCCGCCCCAGTTGTACGCCTCGGCGGTGTCGAACAGGGTGATCCCCAGGGATATCGCGTGCTGCACGAGGGCCACCCAGTGGGCGGCCGGCATCCCTGCCTCGCTCAAACGATTACAGCCCATGCCGATCTCGGACACGCGGGCGCCGGTGACGCCCAGCTCACGATAGCGCACGATCTCCTCCGATGCGATGATGTCGGTCGATGTGGTCGCGGCCCCACTGCCGTCGCGACGCTAGGCGGGCTCCAGCGCCTGCTCCAGGTCGGCGATGATGTCCTGGACGTCCTCGATGCCGATGCTCAGGCGCACCAGCCCGTCGGTGATGCCGAGGGCTGCCCGCACCTCCGGCGCCACCGCCCGGTGCGACGACATGGCCGGGTACAGGCAGAGGCTCTGGACGTCGCCAAGGGTAGTGGCGGGCAGAACCAGCCGCAGCCGCTCCATGAAGCGCAACACGTCGTCGCGGCCGGCGTCGCGCAGCACCATGGTCACCATGCCGCCATAGCCGCGGCCGCCGTACAGGTCGGTGGCCAGGGGGTACTGCGGGTGCGTCGTCAAGCCGGGGTAGTAGACGCGCTCCACCCGCGGATGCGCCGCCAGCCAATGGGCGACCACTTGCGCGCTGCTGAACTGCTCGCGCACGCGCAGCACCAGCGTCTTGATGCCGCGCAGGGCCATCCACGCCTCCTGCGGGCCCAGATTGGCGCCCAACAGCTTTTGCCGGTCGCGCAGGTCGCCGGCGCGGTCGGCGTCGCACGCCACGATGCCGGCCATGACGTCGCCGTGTCCGCCGATATACTTGGTCGCCGAGTGCACCACATAGTCGACGCCATGAGCGAGCGGGCGCAACAGGTACGGCGTGGCAAAGGTGCTGTCGACGATGAGCGCCGCGCCCGCGTCGTGGGCGATGGCCGCCAGTTGGGCGACGTCGGCCACCTTGAGGAGGGGGTTCGAGATCGCCTCGCACACCACGGCCACCGGCCGCATCTCGGTCACGGCGTCGCGCACCGCCGCCAGCTGGGTGATGTCGACAAAGCGCGTCTCCACGTCCATGGCGTGCAGCGTCCCGTCCAACAGGGCGTAGGTGGCGCCGTACACGTCCGCCGCAGCAACGACAGTCGCCCCCGCGCGCACTCCGGCCCCGAGCAGCGCGGCGTGGACCGCCGCCATCCCCGACGCAAAGGCCACCGCCTCGGGGGCGCCCTCCAGGGCCGCGAAGGCGCGCTCAAAGGCGGACACCGTGGGGGAGCCGTAGCGCGGGTAGACGAACCCCTCCCGCTCGCCGCCAAAGACGGCGTCCATGTCGTCCATGCTCTCGTAGAGATAGCCGACCGAGTGATAGATGGGCGTGGTCACCGGCGTAAAGTCGGGCCGCGGCCCACGCTCCCCGGCATGCACGGCCAGCGTCGCCAAACGGCGTTCGTCACGCATGTCGCCTCCAACATGACGGTTGTGAGTTGTGGGTTGTGCGTTGACGGGAGGCACTGGTTCCACGTTACAGGTTCCAGGTGGCAGGTTACAGGCTGCCGCGAGTGAGCACCCTGAAGCCTGTCACCTGGCACCTGGAACCTGCAACCGGCCCCAACTCATAACCCTCAACGCACAACTCGGAACCCGCAACTCATGCGAAGAACGGCTCGAACCACTCCTCGGGCATGTCGATGCCAAAGCCGGGGCCGTCGTTGGCGGTGACCCAGCCGTCGCGCGGGGCGACGGTGCCCGGGGTCCAGTCCACCTCGTCCAGCGGCACGCCCGGCGCGGAGCCGATAAAGCACTCGGCCCAGGGCATGCTGGGCATGGACAGCGTCAGGTGCTGCCCGTAGGGGTGGGTGCCGCCGCCGTGAAGCATCACCGTGAGGCCGGCGCTGTCGGCCATCTCGGCGATGCGGCGGCAGGCCGTGAGCCCGCCCACCCAGTGGATGTCGGGCTGCAGGATGTCCACCGCCCGGCGGCTGATCATCTGCTGGAAGGGCCAGGGGGTGTACATGTGCTCGCCGGTGGCCAGCGTCTGCCAGGGGAGCCGCTGGCGCACCGCCACATGCCCGTCCATGTCCTCGGGGATGAGGTACTCCTCGATCCACTTGAGCCGATAGGGGCGCAGGCGCTCGGCCAGCCGCACGGTGTAATCGACGTCAAAGGCCATGTAGCAGTCCAGCATGATCTCGACGTCGTCGCCAACCAGTTCGCGGGTGCGGGCGACGAGCTTTTCGTTCTCGTCCAGTCCCCACAGACCGTCCACCGGCCCATACGGGCAGGCGAGCTTGACGGCGCGAAAGCCCAACTCCATGTACCAGTCGATGTCGTTGCCGGTGGCGTAGGCAAAGGCGCGGTCGCGCACCTTGCCGCCGAGCAGTTCGTATACCGGCCGCCCCTGGAGCTTGCCCGCCAGGTCCCACAGCGCCAGGTCGACGCCGCTGATGGCCACCGAGGCCAGCCCCACGGTGCCGTAGGGCTTGGACATGCGGAACATCATATCCCAGAGCCGCTCGATGGCCAGGGCTTCCTGTCCGACGAGGTTGGGGGCAAAGTGATCGGCGATGACGGCGGCCACCGGCCGACCAAAGCTGCATGACGCCAGGCCGTAGGTGCCGTCCTCGGCGGTCACCTTGACCCAGACTCCCTCCCAGCGCGGCATCCACAGGCCACGATGGCGCTTGACCTCGGGGAAGCGCGACATGGGGTTGGCGACTTCCGAGTCATGCGTCCACGGCGGACGCCGCGCCGGCGTGCGAGGGCCCTCGGGGGCGGGCCGCTTGAGGCGCAGCACGTCAATAGCTTTGATCCTCATGGGTTGCTCCTTTGCGTGGGGAAAAGAAACCGGCGGGGATACCCCGCCCCACGGCATTATCCACGCACGCAAGGACGGAGGCAAGCGCGAGAGAGGTGGAGCATCGCGAGAACTGGCCGTCGCCCTCTCAGGCTTCAGCCGGGGAGCGCCCCGGTGGGCGCTGGGGTGGTGCCGGCCGCGTCAGCGGCCCAGCAGACGGGCCAGGAACCCTTGCTTCTTGCCACCTCGCTCCGCGCGACCGACCTCGGCGGCGACCGCCAGGCTCGCGCCACAGCGCTCGCAGTAGCGCGTGTCCGGAGGGTTGCTGGTGCCGCACTTGGGGCAGTCAGTCAGATGCGTGATGCGAGGGGTAGATCCACCGGTCGGCCGTGTCTGTTCGGTCATGGCGGGCGAACCTCCTCTTACCAGGACGCCACCAATCGTGCCTCTACCGCTAACAGACGACACAGGGCCGGGCAAGCAGCCATCGACTCTTGCCCCGCTCCACTATCACCGACTCACCCCATTATAGCATATATGTCAATGCCGTTGCCGCGCCGTCGCGCAGTCGCGCGTCGAACGCCTCCGCGGGGGTGAGACCACCTCCCGAACGTACCCCGCGGCCGTTACGGCAAGCATGAGGGCCGCGGCGAGGGGATGCTCGGGAGGCGATCCCCATGAGCGCCGCCTATGCCAGGATGAGCACGTCGTTGCCGGCGAGGTCCACCTCCCCCTCGAGGTGCCGACCCGAGAGCAGGTCTCGTGCCGGCGCGGGGAGCGCGAACCGTACCGGCTCGGGGTTGTGATTCAGCACGAACGTGTAGGTGGCGTCCCCCTTGTGGCGTTGAGTGACCTCGACCCCCTCCGGCACCGACAGCGGCGCCGCGATGCCGCGCTCGTCGCAGAGGGTCCCCAGCAGGTCGGCCACGAAGGCGGGGTCAGGGTCCGACGCCACATAACACGCCCACCCCTGCCCGTAGCGATGACGCGTCAGCACGGGATAGCCGGCATAGTAGTCGCTGCCGTACGTCGCCAGCACCTCGGCGCCCTCGGCGTGGAGCACGTCACACAACATGCCACAGTAGTAGCTCCCCTGCAGCCGCCCGAGTGGGGCGACCATCTCGATGGTGTTCGACTCGTCGGGCAGGAGGGCGTCGTTCTCCTCGACCCAGATGCCGAGCAGGTCGCGCAACTCTCCCGGATAGCCGCCCAGGGTCACCAGGTCGTTCTCGTTCACCATGCCGCTGAAAAAGGTCGTCACCAGGGTTCCGCCGTCCCGAACATAGCCCTCGAGGTTGGCGGCCACGCCGGGGCGCACCATGTAGAGCGCCGGCGCGACGACCAGGTCGTAGGCAGAGAGGTCCGCCTCGGGGCGGACCACGTCCGTAGCGATGTTCTGCCCCCACAGCGCGGTATAGTACTTTTCCACCTGCGGCAAGTACTCGAGCAGGATGGACGGTCCCGAGGAGTACTCGAGCGCCCACCAGTTCTGCCAGTCAAACAGAAGCGCCACGCGGGCGCGCTGCCGCGCGTCGAGGAGCGTGTCACCCAGGCCGGCCAGCTCCTTGCCCAGGGCGGCCACCTCGCGGAATACACGCGTGTGCTCGTGGCCCACGTGCTCGATGACGGCGCTGTGGTACTTTTCCGGGCCGCCTCGCGAGCGGCGCAGCTGGAAGAACATCACCGTGTCGGCGCCATGGGCGACGGCCTGGTAGCTCCAGAGCCGCATGACGCCGGGGCGCTTTTGCGCGTTGTAGGCCTGCCAGTTCTGCGTGCCGGGCGTCTGCTCCATGAGCATGAACGGCTGCCCATCCTTGAGCCCACGCATCAGCTCGTGGCGCATGGCCACGGTGCCCATGTGCGCGCCGCGGGGAGGGTAGTTGTCCCACGACACCACGTCGAGGTGGGGCGCCCAGGCGTGGTAGTCGAGGGGCTTGAAGGGGCCCATGAGGTTGGTGGTCACCGGAACGTCCGGCGTGGCCGCCTTCAGGATGCGGTACTCGCCGAGGTAGCACTCGAGGATCGCGTCGCTCTGAAAGCGGTCATAGTCCAGCAGCATCGGCTGGTTGCCGCGTTCGCCGTTCTCGGTAGGCGTCTCGATCTCGTCCCAGGCGGTAAAGGTGTGCCCCCAGAAGCTCGTGTACCAGGCCTCGTTCACCGCATTGAGGGAGCCATAGCGCGCCTTGAGCCACGCGCGGAACGCCTCGGCGCACAGGTCGCAGTAGCAGTAGTGGCCGTACTCGTTGGCCACGTGCCAGGCGACCAGGGCGGGATGCTCGCGGTAGCGCTCGGCCAGGCGCCGCGCCATCTCTTGCGAGAGTCGTCGATAGTTGGGGCTGTTGGGGCAAAAGTTCACGCGACGGCCATGCATGCGACGCGTCCCCGTGACGTCCACCGGCAAGATGTCGGGATAGCGCTTGGACATCCAGGCCGGCTGCGCCGCGGTGGGCGTGGCCAGACAGGCAGAGATGCCGTTCTCGGTCAGCAGGTCGAGGACGCGGTCGAGCCAGTCGAAATCATAGCGATCCTCCGCGGGCTGGAGCCGGGCCCAGCCGAACACCGGCAGCGTCGCGACGTTGATGCCCGCCAGCTTGAACAGGCGCACGTCCTCGCGCCACACCTCCTCAGGCCACTGATCGGGGTTATAGTCGCCGCCGTACCAGATCGTGGGCAGTCTTGGATTGAGCATACTGAGCCTCCATCGGGGGTTCCGGCGCCTGGGCCGCTCGCGCGCCATGATAGCACCCGCGCCACAGGGCAACAAGCGTGGCGAGAGCGCCCTCGCGTGGTGGGGGCGTACGTGCACGCCCAGCGACGAATTCACGTTGTTTTTACACGTTGTGGCGCGTTCCGGCGCGGTCGGTCGGCGCAGAGGGGTGCCTCGGCTCTTGCGCCCGAGCCGCCCTCATGCTAGAATGCCGTTGTCTGCCCCGCACCGGCGCCGACACACGGCGCACACCCTGGCACGGGAGGCCCCTACCCAATCCATGCCGACGCCGGATGATCCTATGCCCTCCACCAGCGCGAGCGACGAGGCCCGACGACAGGCCGAACTCGCTTCTCTGCTGCAACAAGGTGTGGCCGCCGCCCAGAGGGGCCAGCGCGAGCGCGCGCAGCGTCTCCTCGAAGCGGCCCTGGCCATCGACCCGGCCAACGAGGACGCGTGGCTGTGGCTGGCCGCCATGGCCGACAACCACGGCGTGGCACGCGCCATGTATCGCCGTGTCCTCGAGGACCACCCAGCCAGCGCCCGCGCCCTAGGCGCGCTCCGCTGGCTGGACCAAACAGCCCAGCGCGAGGCCGCGGCCCCTCGCGCCGACGAGGCACGGGAGGCGCCCCCTCCCCAGTCCTCCGCCGAGGCGAGCGATGAGGCGGCCGCGTCGCCCTTTGTGCCGCCCTGGGATCGCACCGCGCGCCCGCCGGACGAACCCGCCGCGACGCAGGCCCCGCCCGAGCCGCCACGGGGCGTCGAGGCCGCGCCGACGGTTGACGTGAGGCAGGACGAGGCCCCAGCAGAGGAAGCGGCACCCGAGCCCTCTCAGCCGCCCGCAGAGGAGGCCCAGGCTGCGCCACCCGACGTGCAGGCGGGCGAGGCCCCCGCTGCGGAGGCGCGCGCCGACGATGCGCCGGCCGAGGCGGCCGACGCGGACACGATCGAGGTCGAGGCTCCGCCACTCCTCCGATGGGCGCGGCTCCGCCCGCCCCGGCTGGATGCGTCCTGGCAATGGCCGCCCGAGTGGCTGCGCCGCATGCCGAAACGCGAGCGCATCCGCGACGGCGCCATGGTGGCCATGATCGGGCTGCTCGTCATCGGGAGCCTCTTCCTGCTGTCGCTCCTCAGCAGCCCCTCGCGCGCCACGAGTATGCGCGTGGCGTTGGGCGTCATCACCGAGACGCCCACCATCACCCCCTCACCCACGGCCACGCTGACGCCGTCGGCCACGCCCACGCCGACCCACACGCCCACGCTGACGCCCAGCCCGACACCGTCGCCGACCATCACGCTGACGCCTTCCCCCACGCCCACGCCCGAGTGGCACACCGCCAAGGTCCTGCCACTCCCCCTGGACGAAAAGTGGATCGAGGTGGATCTGACGACGCAGACACTCTATGCGTACGAGGGAGAGACGCGCGTGTTCACCGCCACGGTGTCGACGGGCAAGGGGAACACCCCGACGGTGCAGGGCAAGTTCCGGATCCTGCGCAAATACGAGTCGCAGCTCATGGCGGGGCCGGGATACTATCTGCCCAACGTGCCGTACATCATGTACTTCTATGGCAACTTTGCCCTGCACGGCGCCTACTGGCACGACAAGTGGGGCACGCCGACGAGCCACGGTTGCGTCAATCTCAAGCGCGAGGACGCCAAGTGGCTGTACGACTGGACCGACCCGCCTGTGCCGGAGGGGGCCAAGTCCGTCCAGGTCGGCCCCGGCCAAGGCACCTGGGTGATCGTGCACAAGTGATGCGACGGCATCGGGCCAAGTAGGGGAACCATCGGAGGACATGAAAGGGCCGTGAGCGTTAGCGCTCACGGCCCCTTGCTTCAGCGGCCGGTGACGGGTAGTTGCCCCGGCCCACTGGGAGGTATGACGCTGTAGGCCAGCGTCTGGAGGAACCCAGGTGGTAGGTTCTGGTCGGTAAAGTTCACCTCGACGCCGATCTCGGTAAAGGCAAAGATGTTGGCGGCGCCCTGTGCGGCGACGCGGCTGAGCTGCCAACCCAGGCCGCCCGGCAGGCTCAGCTGGGTGCTGGCCACCTTCATGCCGAGATCCACGAGGTTCGAGCGCGTCGGCCCATCCCAGCGAAGCCGCCCGCTCTTACCGTTGATCGTCACGCGCAGACCTTCGGGCCCGAGATAGATGCCAGCCGTGCTGACGGTTGGCCCATAGGCCTGCCGATACGGCGTCACCGTGCCGACCACGTCCACGCCCGTGAACTGGGTGACCAGGTCGAGAGGCAGCGGCTCGCCATAGATGGCGATAGAGTTGGGCGCGACGGTGAGCTGCGGGACGACGCTCACGCCCCCGCGCGTCGGCAGCGCCTGGTAGTCGAGGCGCGCCAGGTCGGGAGGCGTGCCCCCCTCCACCATCAGGCCCAGCGCTAGATCGGACGTGCCCAGCAGGCCCTCCACCTTGTCGATGGGCAGGGTGCTACCCAGCACCGATGCGTTCAGGACGGGCAGGAACCCCTCCTCGAGTTCCAGGTAGGGCAGCTGGACGTCGCCCGCCACCAACCGGAGCTGTCGGGTGTCCCCATCCCATGTGGCGGCGCCCGAGCCCAGGGTGCGCAGCAGCCCCGCCGTCCCGTCGTCGAGGACGGTGTTCACGTCGAGCCCCTCGACCCGCAGGGCGTTATCGGCGCCAAGCTCCACCATCACCGGCCGGCCCACCGAGATCTCGGGCGCGCCATCGCGACTGGTATCGGCGATGTACACGCTGGCCGAGACGCGCGTCCCATCGGCCCAGGTGCGGATCAGGTTGTTGATGTCGGGGTTGGGCTCCATGGCCAGCAGGTTGGCGATCATGTCGGCGTTCTGCGACAGGTAGCTGCTGTTGATGTCGAGATGCACCCACTCCTGCCCGTTGGCCGAGATCACTGCCCCGTACGAGTCGAGTTCGACGTCAAGCTGCTGGATGCCGAGCTGGTTCAGGATGCTGACGTCCATCGTCCCCAGGTTCAGCCCCAGTTCCTCGACGGTCATGCCCCCCACGGTCAGTGGTACGCCCTGAGGCGACATGGTGGCCTCGACCCGCACATAGTTCGTGGGTTGATAGACGGGCCGCGCCTGCAGGCGGGGAGTGAGGTCCGAGATGTAGAGCATGGCGGGATCCTTGGGCGGCAGGTGGACGGCCAGGCTGGTGTTCGACTGGTTCAGCCAGGCGAGCAAACCGGCAAGCTCCGGCACGTACTCACTCGCAGCCGCGATGGCGGCGTCGGTCAGGGTAAGTGCAACCACCGGCTGGCTGTTCACCAAGATGGTGGTGCGGTCCCCCTCCTTCACCAGGGATAGGTGTTGGATGTCGTTGGCGACGGCAGTGGCGATCATCTCTTGCTGGACGATGGGCGACATCACGCCCAGGCCCATGCGCTGCGAGAGCGAATCAAAGCTGTGTGAGTCGATCCCCAGGTCCAGTCCCCCAATGCCCAGCGACCACGTGCCGTCGGGCTGGACATCCAGGTCCAGCGCCAGGGTGCTCGACGCTGCCAGTGGGGCTTGCGGGCCCTGAGCATCAACGTGCGAGAACCCGGCCAACAAAAGCCAAACAAAGAAAAAGAGCAAAGCACACGTGAGTAACCGTTTCATCCTTGAAACCCTTTCTTACCTCACGGGGGCCGCGACGGCCCTACGCCGCACGGCCCTCTGCTGCCACGGCTCTTGGCCGCTACAGCACCTAGCCGCGGCCACGGCGCGTGAGCGCTGTCGACTGCGAACCTGCACCTCCTTCCGGACCGTGTCTGGAGGAGAATGCCCCTCCGGACCTCTCTCCGGGCCAACCCCGAGAACGCGTCATCGAGGATCGCCAAGAGAGGCGCAGGGGTGCCCGGCCCTGCGCAACCACCGTACGACGTCACGAGATACCGGGAGGCGATGAGGAGCAGCGTTCGCGGATGATGCAGTGCACGCGTGAGTGAGAGGGTGATTGCGCCGGCCACGCACCGTGGCTGCAAGGTAAACTGCGTGGCAGCGCAGTGAATGTAGAGGAGTGGTAATGCGTTGAGCCAATGCCTTGGGGTTCAGTGCCGATCTCACACACATTATAGCCAGCGGATACCGCTCTGTCTATAGCTTTTTGGCCTAACTGGTAGAGTTTTCGGGCATTGCGGGCCGTGGGCGGCGCGCTGATGACAAGGCTGGTGAAGGGCCGCAGGTCACAGGTTGCAGGTTACAGGCTTCAGGGCGCTCATGCTCTAGAGCCTGTAACCTGTCACCTATGGCACCTCGCGACGCGCCCTTGCGCGCGAGCCAAGCTTGTGCTATCCTGCATCTAGACACTGCCCAACGGAGCGTGAAGTGGGTGTAGCATCTGGCGTCGGGCGCAACCTCCTCCTTTCGGGGCTCCTCCTAGCGAGGAGCTATCACCGCGTGGGAGGGTAGCGGCCCACAGCCGACACACTGCGAGAGTCGTCGCCAACGGCCTTCCCACACGGGGAGGCCGTTTTCACATCCATGTGTGGTAGGAGGATGGCATGGACGAGCGCAGCTATGACCCGAGGACCGTCGAAGCACGCTGGCAGGAGACCTGGCAGCGCACGCGGCTCTACGAGGTCGACCTCGACCGCGCCGAGCGCCCCTTCTATAACCTCATGGAGTTCCCCTACCCCTCGGGCGAGGGACTGCACGTGGGACACACCTACTCGTTCGGTGGCGCCGACAGCTATGGCCGCTTCCAGCGCATGCGCGGCCACGACGTGTTCCAGCCCATGGGATTCGACGCCTTTGGCATCCACGCCGAGAACTATGCCCTCAAGCTGGGGATCAACCCCGCCGAATTGGTGCCGCATAACGTGCGCCGCTTCCGCGAGGAGCAGCTCAAGCGCATGGGCGCCGCCTTTAGCTGGGACCACGAGGTGAACACCACCGATCCTCGCTACTATCGGTGGACGCAGTGGATCTTTTTGCAGCTCTACAAGGGCGGCCTGGCCTACCGCGCGCCGTCCGCCGTCAACTGGTGCCCGTCGTGCCTGACGACGCTGGCCGACGAGCAGGTCATCGGCGGCCGTTGCGAGCGGTGCGACACGCCCGTCACGCAGCGTATCCTCACGCAGTGGTTCTTTCGCATCACGCGCTATGTTGAGGAGCTGCTCGACTTTACCCAGGGCGACTATTCCGAGACCACCCAGAGCCTGCAGCGGCACTGGATCGGGCGGCGCGAGGGGGCGGAGGTCGACTTTGACATCGTGGGCGCGGACGAGCGCATCACCGTGTTCTCGACCCGGCCCGACACCCTCTTGGGCGCGACGTTCCTGGTGCTGGCGCCAGAACACCCCGCAGCCCTTCGCCTGACCGACGCCGCGCGCGCCGCCGAGGTCGGCGCCTACATCGAGGCCGCAACGCAGCGGGGCGAGATCGAGCGATTGGCGACGGCCGGCGCCAAGACCGGCGTCTACACCGGCGCGGAGGCGACCAACCCCGTCGACGGTCGGCGCCTGCCGGTGTGGGTGGCCGACTATGTGCTCATGGGGTTCGGAACCGGCGCCATCTTTGCCACGCCCGCCCACGACCAGCGCGACTGGGAGTTTGCCCGCGAGCACGATCTGCCCATCATCCCGGTGGTGGCCCCGCCGGAGGGAGCCATTGATGATCTCTTGCGCCAGGGCGCCTACGAGGGGGACGGCGCCCTGGTGAACAGCGGCCCCTACAACGGCATGACCGTGGACGAGGCCAAGGCCGCCATCGTGCACGACCTGGAGCGTCACGGCCAGGGCAGGCCGCGGGTGACCTACCGCTTGCGCGACTGGCTCATCTCGCGGCAGCGCTACTGGGGGCCGCCGATCCCCATCGTGTACTGCGATCGCTGCGGTGAGGTGCCGGTGCCCGAGGAGGACCTGCCGGTGCTCCTGCCCGAGACGGAACATTTTCGCCCGTTGGGCACGGGCGAGTCGCCCCTGGCCTCCATCACCGAGTTCGTGCACACCACCTGCCCGCGGTGCGGTGGACCGGCCCGTCGCGAGACGGACGTGTCGGACAACTTTCTCGACTCGGCGTGGTACTATATGCGGTACACGAGCACCGAGTTCGACGACCGCCCCTGGGATGAGGAGCGCCTGCGCCACTGGCTGCCGGTGAGTATGTACGTCGGCGGAGTGGAGCACAGCACGCTGCACCACCTCTATGCGCGGTTCATCTGGAAGGCTCTGCGAGACCTAGGGCACATCCCGCGGGAACTGGGGCCCGAGCCGTTCGCCCGGCTCAAGCTCCACGGGCTGGTCATCCGCGGCGGACGGCGCATGAGCAAGAGCCGCGGCAACGTGGTGAACCCCGACGCCTACATCGCGCGCTATGGCGCCGACGTGCTGCGCATGAACCTCCTCTTTATGGGTCGATTCGAGGAGGGAGGCGATTTCAGCGACGCCGGCATCACCGGCCTGGTCCGGTTCACCCATCGCGTGTGGCGGCTGGCGGCCGAGCCGCAGGGGAATGGGGGTGGCGCATCCGCCGAGGAGCTGGCGGCGGCGATGCCCCTGGTGCGCACCATGCACCAGACGCTGCGCAAGGTGACCGAGGACATGGAGGCGATGGCGTTCAACACCGCCATCGCCGCGCTGATGGGTTATGTCAATGTCCTGCAAGAGTGGCAGGGGCGGGCGTCGCCCGGTATCTGGGACGAGGCCGTACGCACCTTCCTATTGATGCTGGCGCCCCTGGCGCCCCATCTGACCGAGGAGGTCTGGGCGCAGCGCGGCCTCCCCTACAGCATCCACCAGCAGCCGTGGCCCCGCTGGGACCCGACGCTGGCCGCCGAGGAGACGATCACCCTCGTGGTGCAGGTGGACGGCCGCGTGCGTGCCCGCATCGAGGCGCCCGCCGACATCGACGAGGAGGCAGCGCGCCGCATGGCGCTCGAGAACCCGCAAGTGCAGGGTCACCTCGGCGGTCGTCAGGTCCGCCGCGTCATCTATGTGCCGGGGCGGCTGGTGAACGTCGTGACGGGGTGAGGGGCAGGCGTGTTCCGGGTTACGGGTTGCGGGCCGGAGGGGGGTTGAAGGTGGGAGGTTCCAGGGACACGAACTGCGGGCCGGAGGCGGGCTGCAGGTGACAGGTTCCAGGGACACGGCCTGTGCGTCGAGGGTTGGCTACAGCTGGCGGATCAAGGGGGAGCGGGTTACGGGTTGTGGGTTGGCGCTCCTGTTCCCTCTCCCCGTACCCGGGGAGAGGGTTAGGGTGAGGGGCCTACGCTGAGCGCGCAGCGGCCTGTGCGCCGACGTGAGGCCCCGGGAGGTACCGAGATGGATCTGAGGGGCGAGCGCGAGATACCTGATGCCTGGTGGGGCGCGCCGAGCGATGCCATCGCCGAGCGACTGGAAGTCGACCCTGCCCGCGGCCTCAGCTCGGACCGCGTGCCGGCCATGCGCGAACGCTACGGCGCCAACCGCCTCGAGGACGAGGGCCCGGCCAGCGCCTGGGAGCTGCTGCGCGAGAGCATCACCTCCCCCATGATGCTGCTCCTGCTGGCCATCGCCGCCATCTCGCTCCTCCTGGGACAGGTGCGCGAGGCGGTGGTGATGGCGTTCGTGGTTCTCACCTACGTGGGCGTCGAACTCCTCAACAAGGCGCGCACCGACCGCACCATGGCACGCCTGCGCCAGCTGCAGGCGCCCGAGACGACGGTGCTGCGCGACGGGCGCCTCCAGGAGATCCGGGCCGTGGACGTGGTGGTGGGGGACGTGCTGCCGCTGCAGCCCGGGAGCCGCGTGCCGGCCGACGCGCTCCTCCTCTCGGCCGCCGGCCTGCTGGTGGACGAGGCGCCGCTCACGGGCGAGTCATCGCCGCAGGCCAAGGATGCCAAGGCGGAGGTGTCCGCCGACGCGCCCCTGGCGGAGCGCCCGACGGCCGTCCATGCCGGCACTACGGTGCTCGACGGCCAGGGCCGGGCGCTGGTGGTGGCGGTGGGCGCAGCCAGTGAACTCGGCCGCGTGGCGGGGCTCTCGGCGCGCGCCGACGCGGGCACAACGCCCCTCCAGGAAGAGATGAACGAGCTGGCGCGCGTGCTGGCCTACGCGGCCATCGGCGTGAGCCTCCTCATCCCCCTCCTCGGCCTGCTGCGCGGCTTTGATCTGCAGCAGATGCTCCTCACCTGGCTGGCGCTCACCTTTCTCATGGTCCCCGGCCAGCCCCCCATCATCATCGCCATGGCCCTGGCGCTGGCATCGTTCGAGTTGGCACGCAAGAACGTCATCGTGCGGCGTCTGCGCGGCGCCGAGACCCTGGGCTCCGTCGACACCCTCATCAGCGACAAGACGGGCACCATCACGCAGAACACCATGCGCCTCTCGGCCATCGTGCTGGGCGACGGCACCGTGTTGGAGCGCGCCGACGTCGACGCCCAGCGACGGGAGAGCTGGGAGCGCTTTTTGCGGCGCGCGCTGCCCGCTATCCCCGAGACGTCAAAGGACCCCACCGACCGCGCCATCTGGACCGCCGCCGAGGAGATGGGTGTAGCGCCGCCCAACGCGGGGCAACTGGTGCACGAGATCGGGTTCGCCCGCGGCGGCAACCGTCGAACCCTGGAGTATGGCGCGCAGGGCGGCACAGCCCACTATGTGGCCGGGAGCCCCGGCGCGCTCATCGAAGACGCGGCCCGGTGGGAGCGCGACGGCTCCGCCGTGGCCCTGGCCGCCCCGCAGCGCGAGGCGCTGTCGGCGGCGGTGGACGCGCTCGCCTCTCAGGGACGCCGCATCACGGCGTACGCCTACCGCGACGCAGCGGATGGCGCCGCGGATGACGCGCTGGTGTTCGTGGGGCTGGCAGTGCTGGACGATCCGGTGCGTCCCGAGGTGCGCGACGCCATCGCCGCATTGCGGGGGGCGGGGGTTCGCACCATCATGGTGACGGGCGACAATGCCGCCACGGCGCGGTACGTGGCCGAGCAGGTGGGGCTCGACGCCGCGGAGACGCTGAGCGGCAGCGAGATCGACCGCGTGTCGCTGGACGAGGCCCTGGCGCGCACCCAGGTGTTTGCCCGCGCCACCCCCGAGCAAAAGCTGCGCCTGGTGGAGGCAGCCCGCGACGCCGGGCGCACCGTGGCGGTGACGGGGGACGGCGTCAACGACGCGCCGGCGCTGCGCAGCGCCCACATCGGCATCGCCATGGGGGAGACGGGCACCGACGTGGCCCGCGAGGCGGCGGGGCTGATCCTCACGGACGACAACCTGGCGCACCTCCCCGATGCCGTAGCCATCGGCCGCAAGGCGTACGACAACTTTTCCAAGGGGATCACCTACTACCTGTCGGCCAAAGCGATCCTGCTGAGCATCTTTGTGGTGCCGTTGATCGTGGGCGTGCCCTTTCCCCTGGCGCCCATCCAGATCATCGCCACGGAGCTGCTCATGGACTTGGCGTCCTCGACGATTTTCGTGACCGAGGAGGCCGAGCCGGGAGTCCTGCGGCGCCCGCCGCGGCGGCGCCGGCGCTACCTGTCCCGCGAGGTGGGGCTGCGCATCCTGCGCAACATGGCCGGCCTGGTAGTCGCCATCCTCGCGGTCTACTTTGGGTCCTTGGGCATGGGGTTGGGCGTCGACAGCGCCCGCACCGCCGCCTGGGCCACCTGGCTGCTCGGCCACATCGTGCTGGCACTCAACCTCAAGCAGGAGCGGGTGCCCCTGCTAGAGCAGGGTCTCTTCAGCAACCGTTTCGCCGCCGGGTGGCTGGCCGGCATGATCGCCCTGGTCTTGGCAATGACGCTCATCCCGGCCGTGGGCGATGTCTTGGACACGACGCCCCTCACCGCGGCGCAGTGGGCCATGGTGGTTGGGGGAGCGATGCTGGCCAGCGGGTGGATCGAGGTGCGCAAATGGGTTCGACGCGGACGCACGCCCGAGGGCGCTCCCGCGCCCGGACGGTAGCGCGTTCACGTCGCCGGCCCCCGCGTCGACGTGCGGGGCGCGCAAGCCGGCGCACGCCGCCGGGCGCGACACCCCGTGCCGTTGGCAGCACGGTGTAGGGCGCGCACGCCGGTGCGCGCCGTGAGTCGCGATACGCCACGGGCCGCCGCGTGCCGCACGGCGTGCGGCCCCTACACGCGATGGGCACGAGATGGCGGCGAGCTAGCGCCCGAGGCCGATCTCGGCGTCCTCGATGTCCTGCGCCGTCACTTCACGCCCCAAGTGCTGCGAGAGATAGATCCCCTCGGTGATCTGCGCCGTCTTGAGGGCCAAACCAGCGGTGTCGATGAGCGGCACCCGCCCGAGCTGCGCCCAGACCCAATGCCGCTGCGAGTGGTCGTACCCCGCCTCGGTCGGGTTGCATTGATGCCAGCGCCAATCGGCCTTTTTCAGGTCGAACGCGCCGTCCATCTCCATATCGCAGAGGGTGGTAAAGTAGCCAAAGGGGTCCAGCCGCAGCCCCGCCTGCGAGCCGTAGACGTGGTCGCCATCGGGCTCGTCGGAGTGGATGGCCCAAGCCTCCTCGATAAAGTAAGTGATGCCGCCCGCCAGCCGCACGAAGCCCATCCCCAGCTCTTCCACGTCATAGCCGCTGTTCTCGCGGCGGTCGGGATACATGTTGCACAAACGCTGCTGCGTGGCGCCCGAGACGCTGATCACGTCGGGATTGCCGAGCAGCCACATCATGCGCGCAATGTGATAGACCGCCATATCGAGCATGGCGCCGCCGCCGGAGGTGGTCCGCTGCACGAACTGCGCCGTGCCATAGCCGTCGACGAAGGGCCGGCCGCGCCGACGGTAGTGACTCGACTTGGCATAGTAGAGGTCGCCAAGCAGGCCGGCGTCGATCATGCGCTTGGCCGCCCGCGCCTCGGGAAGGTAGATGGTGCTGAGCTGGATGTGCAGCATGCGATCGAGACGCCGCGCCGTCTCGAACATGCGGCGCGCCTCCTGGTAGGCCCACGACATGGGCTTTTCGCAGTACACGTTCTTGCCCGCCTCCAGGGCGGCGATGGTGACCGGCGCGTGGAGGCGATTGTGGAGCGCCACGTCCACCGACTGGATGTCGTCGCGGGCCAGCAGCTCGCAGTAGTCGGTGTAGACGTGAGGGATGCCGTTCTCCTGCGCCACGCGGCGGGCCTCGTCCTCGCGGATGTCGGCCACGGCGACGATCTCTGCCTCCGGCACCTGCTTGTACTGGGCGATATGGTGCTTGCCGATCTGCCCGACGCCGATGATGCCGATGCGGATCTTGTCCATGGGTGTGCTCCGGTATGGCTTACGGGTTGTGAGTTGTGGGTTATGGGTTCCGAACCCAGGCGCGGTTGCAGGTTCCAGGTGGCAGGTTACAGGCTCTGGCGCGTTCGCTCGCTATTGGCTGTAACCTGGAACCTGTTACCTGTCACCCATTCGTCGCCAACGGTCGAGGACATCGCGAACGCGACCCACCTGAAGCGCGACCTCTGTGTACTCGTTAGCGCCGGTGTGGTGCTCGACGCCCCAGTAGCCCTGGTAGCCGGCATCGACCAGGAGCTGCATCTGTTCCTCGAGGTTCCCCTCGGTGATCTGCCAGGAGAGGTGCGTGTGCATGACGTGGGGCGCGACGAGCGCGTCCCCCCTCTCGGCGTCACCGCCGCGCCAGTTGCCATAGTGCAACAGCACGCCAAAGGCCGGGCTGTCCACCGCCTCGATGATACGCAGCATGTTGGCGGGCACCCGCTCGGGCCCCCAGTGGTTCTCCGGGCCGACGCGGTAACCGCTGTCGTAGGCGCGGCGGGCGTACTCGCGATACGTCTCGGCCACATAGTCGAACTGGCCGTCGTCGAACACGTCCTCCCGCCCGCCAGCATCGATGCGCACCGTGTGCGCGCCCAGGATCTCGGCGGCGCGCAGGTGGGCCAGCGCGTTGGCGCGGTTCCGCTCCCGCGTCTCGGCATCGGGCTCCCACAGGTGGGCGCCGTCAACGCAGAGGTTCACGAGAGTCAGTTCGCGTTCGTCCAGCGCCTCGCGCACCTTGAGGAGGTACTCCTCGTCGGTGCTCGCCAGCATGCCGTTCCAGATATCGGCCGTATCGAGGCCGTAGCGGTACTTGCACGTCTCGAGGTAGCCGAACACGTCCATCATCCCCGCTCGATGGAGGCCGTGGAAGGCGTAGGAAGCGATAGAGATGCGCATGGTCCCTTCTCCTTGGCTAGGGGTGAGTGCGCCGCGATCGATGCGACCGACTGTAGCCGCGTTGGCGTAATATGTCAAAGGGGATTTCGACCCCGTGGATGCGACGCAGGGGGTGGGCGGCGACGCTCGGCCCGAACGTCGAGAGCCCTCGGGTCGCTCGGGACGACGCGTTCCTGGCGGCAAGATGGTGGCGTGGCGGCATGACGCATCCATCCTCTCTGGTCGGTGTTGCGCGATGATGCCCGGCCCTTTGGATCCGGACGCGTAATACACGCATTCATCCGTGCCCTTGGCAGATAGTGCATCAAGCCGTCAGGTGCTTGCCCAGAAGTAACGAAAATTGCTAGCATTGTGACTTGATGTCGAGTATAATGGGTGCAGCAGCATCATCGCGCCAGGCATGCATGCTCGAACGTGCGCCGACGGCGTGAGGAGGCGCCCAACCTACGTGCCAGCCTTGATGAGAGAGCGGACCTCCGATGAGCCGCGCGTCCTCCTGGTGGAGGATGACGGCATCACCGCTTGGTATCTCCGCAGTTGCCTGCAGAGCGCCGGCTATCCCCCTCCCATCATCGTCGCTACAGCCGAGGATGCCCTGCGCCTGGCTGCCGCCAAGCCCCCCGACCTCGTGGTGATGGACGTCATCCTGCGCGGCGCCATGGACGGCGTCGAGGTCGCCGACCAGATTCGTCGCAGCACCGGCACGCCGGTGGTGTTTGTCACCGCGCGCGGCGACGAGGCCACACGAGAGCGCGCCATGGCCGTGGGCGCCAGCGGCTACCTCGTCAAGCCCGTCCTCGAACGCGAACTCACCGCCACCGTGGAGCGGGCACTCGATCGCGCCAAGGCGAACGGACATGGGTGGCCAGAGGCAGGCGCAAGGGTACGCGCAGAGGCAGATTTGGACCGTCAGGAGCGCCGACACTCAGGCATGGACATCCAGGTGGGTGCACAGGGAGGCCTCGGGATTCGGGTTCGCAGACAGGGAGGCCAAGAGCCTCAGGACGGCAAACAAGAGCGTCCGGGCGTTCAGGTGGGCGGACACGCGGGTCTGGCGTCTGAGATGGGCGGACACGCAGGTTTGGCGTCCGAGATGGGCGGACACGCAGGTCCGCCCCTACCCGCCGCGAGCGCGACGAGCCAGCAAGCCCTGGCCTGGCAGCTGGCGGATCGCTGGGGTGACAGCGGCGCCTACGAAGAGCTGCGCGCGCTGGCCGACGAGTTGCACCGTCAGAACGACGAGTTGGCGCGGACCCGGTGGCGCGTGGAGGCCGAGCGACAGCGGTACCAGTCGCTGTTCGAGCTGGCTCCAGACGGATATGTGGTCACCGATGCCACCGGCGTGATCCAGGAGGCGAACCGGAGCGCGGGGCAACTCCTCGGTGTAGAACCCGCTCATCTCGCCGGCAAACCCCTCTCCATCTTTGTTCCCTATGGCGGGCACGATGGCCTTTACCGCGAACTCGGCTACCTGGAGCGCGACCACGAGCGCCGTCAATGGCAGGCGACGCTGCGGCCGCGTGGCCGGCAGCCGTTCGATGCCGCCCTTACCATCCTTCCCGTTCGCAACCCCAACGGGGGGGCAATGTCGCTCCACTGGATGATCCGCGACATCAGCGCCCAGACCGCCGCCGAACAGGCGCTCCGCCGCACGCGGGATAGCCTCGAGGCGCGCGTCCGTGAGCGCACCGCGGAACTCGTGCGGCTCAACGCCGCGCTCGAGTCCGAGATCGCGGAACGAAAGCGCACCGAGGACTCGCTGCGCGAGAGTCGGCAGCTGCTGCAGAGCATCGCGGATGCGGCGCCAAACATGCTGTACGCGTACGACCTGGACCGGGGGGCACTCACCTACGCCAACTCGAGCACCGAGGCGTTCCTAGGGGGGTCTCCCGGGGTGGCGGGGTTCGTCGCGTTGGAGAGAGGCCTCGACCTCGTGCACCCCGAGGATCAGGAGCGCGTCCTGCAGCACCGAGAGCAACTCCTCGCCGCTGCGGATGGCGAGGTGGTCGAATCGACGCTGCGCTTTCGCTACGGCGACGGCGACTGGCGCTGGATACGACTTTGCGACGTCGTCGCGGCGCGCGACGCCTGCGGCGCGCCGACACGCTGCGTGGGCGCCGCCGAGGACGTCACCGAGCAGCGCGCCGCCCAGGCGGCCCTGGTACGCGCCGAGAGGCTGGCCGACACGGGGCGGCTGGCGGCCTCCTTCGCCCACGAGATCAATAACCCGCTGCAGGGCGTGCTGGGATGCCTCGGTCTGGTGGAGGAAGCACTGGCGGAGGAGCGCGACGCCCGCCGCTACCTGGACGTGGCTCAGCGCGAGGTGCGCCGCGCCGTGCGCGTAGTGGGTCAACTGCGCGACCTGGGCCGCCAGGCGCGGACGGCGATGGAACGCGTGCCGACGGACCTGGGCGGGATCATCTCGCAGGTGCTGGCCGTAACGGAGAAGCGCTGCGACGATCAGGGAGTGTGTGTGACCTGGGAGCCGAGCGATGTCGCGCCCCACGTGGAGGTCGACCCCGACGCCATGCAGCAGGTGTTCCTGAACCTCGTTCTCAACGCCCTGGACGCGATGCCCGACGGCGGTGCACTGCGCATCGCCGCCCAGGCCACGGACAACCCCGAGGGCGCCTGCGTCTCGCTTGCCGATGACGGTCCCGGCATCGACCCGGACCTCCTGCCACGCCTCTTTGAGTCGTTCGCCACCACCAAGCCCGAGGGGCTGGGGCTGGGGCTGTACATCAGCCGCAACATCGTCGAGCAGCACGGCGGCCGTATCGAGGTGGAGACACAGCCAGGCAGAGGGACCACCTTCTCCGTGTGGTTGCCCATGCGAGCTGTCCACCAGAGCGCCCCTCAGCGGAAGCGTTGACCCACGTTTGGCGGTTTGGAGCACAACTTGCTATAATGATTCCGCTTCGGAGCGCCAGGCGCCAGCCATTCCCGTTCCTTGCCGACGTCTCACGCTCGCAGCTATCAAGGGCACCGGGCGCGGGGGGGGGGGGGGGTGGGGGGGGGGGCGGGCGCGGGGGGGGGGGGGGAGGACGGAGGGAGGTCGGAGGAGGCGGCGGGTATGACGAAGGGGGCGGCGGGACCACGGGGGGGGGGATGGCGACGGGGGCGGCGGGCGGTGGTGAAATGGCGAGAGATGCCCGCATCAGTGGTTGACCAGGGGCAGTGCCACGCTATACTCGACGGGTGAGGGGGGCGAGAGCCTCGCCGCGAGCGGTATTAGGAAGTGTGTCCGAGGTTATCGGGCACGGCCCATGGCACGAGAAGGAGCAGCCTACCGTGAAAGCCGTTGTCAAAACCGCCCCGGTCAAGGGGGCCGAGTATCGCGACGTCGATATCCCGCGGATCGGGCCGAACGATCTGCTGGTCAAGGTGCAGGCGGCCGCCATCTGTGGCACGGACAACCACATCTATGACTGGACCCCCTGGGCGCAGGCGCGCATCACGCCGCCCATGATCTTTGGGCACGAGTACGCCGGCGAGGTGGTCGAGGTGGGCTCGGCCGTCACCGGCTGGCAGGTGGGGGATATGGTGGCGGCGGAGACGCACATCCCTTGTCTCCAGTGCTACCAGTGTCGCACCGGCCGCCAGCACACCTGCGAGAACATGCGCATCATCGGCGTGCACGTGGACGGCGCCTTTTCCGAGTACGCCGCGCTACCCGTGGCGTGCGCCTGGAAGCTGGCCCCCGGTACGTCGCCCGAGCTGGGCGCTATCCTGGAGCCGATCGGCGTGGCCGCCAACGGCCTGTTCAAGGACCGCATTGACGGCCTGAGCGTGGCCATCATCGGCTGTGGGCCCATCGGTATCTTTGGCGCCCAGTTGGCCCTGGCAGCGGGCGCGCGGCGCCTCTTTGCCACCGATGTGAACGCCTATCGCCGTGACATGGCGCGTCGCATCGTGCCCGACGCCACGGTGCTGAACCCCATCGAGGACGACGTCGAGGCGATCATCGCCGAGGCGACGGAGGGGCGCGGGGTGGACGTGGCCATCGAGTTGAGCGGCAGCGAGCCGGGCACGGTGCAGGCGTTCAACATCCTCGCCAAGGGAGGACGCGTCAGCCTGGTGGGGCTCCCCTCGCGGCCCGTCACCCTGGAGATGACGGGCGCCATCATCTATCGCGAGGCAGTGGTGTACGGCAGCACCGGCCGGCTGATGTGGGACACATGGTATCGCGTCGACGCTCTGCTCCGAGACGGTGCCCTTGACCCGCTGCCTGTGATCACCCACCGCTTCCCCATGAGCGAGTTCGACCAAGCCCTGCAGCTCACCATGGGCGGCAACGCCGGCAAGGTGATCCTTACGCCCTGAGATGGGAGATCGAACGCGGATTCTCGCGGATCATGCAGATTTACGCGGAGCGGGGGGACTAGGTCCATCTGATCCGCGGGAATCCGCCCGACCCGCGGGAATCCGCATTCCCTCTGATGTGCGTCTGGCCGTGATCGCCGATGATCTCACCGGCGCGATGGACACGGGGCTGCAGTTCGCCAAGCGGGGGCTGCAGACGTTGGTGTCCATGTCACGCCGTCGCGTCCCCGATGCCGAGGTGGTCGTGGTGGACACCGACAGCCGCGATGCCCGGGCGTCGGAGGCGCGGGCGCGCGTCGCCGAGGCGGCCCGACTGCTGGCGGGCCGGCGCCTGTACAAAAAGATCGACTCCACCTGCCGCGGCAACGTGGGGTACGAGCTGCGGGCGCTGCGCGACGTGCTGGAGCCGCGGGGTATCGTGGTGGCGCCGGCGTTTCCCGCCGGCGGGCGCACGACGCTGTGGGGCGTGCAGCGGGTGGGGGGGCAGCCGCTGGAGCTGACCTTTTTTGCCCACGACCCGCGCTGGCCGATGCGCGAGTCGCACCTGCCGACGCTGCTGGCGCAGCAGGCCGGCCTAGAGGTGGCGAGCGTCACCCTCGACGTCGTCGAGGCGGGCCCCGAGGCGCTGGTCGAGCGGCTGCGCGCCGCGAGCGAGCGGCTGGTGGTGGTCGATGCCGTGGAGCAGGCGCACCTCCGTACCATCGGGCGGGCGCTGGCGCTGCTGGGCGAGGCGTGGCTGCCGTGCGGCTCGGCGGGGCTGGCGGAGGAGTGGGTGGCGTCCCTGCGGCCCTGTCGCGAGCCCGTGGATCCCGCCCCGAGCCCCAACGACCGCCCAGTGCTGGCCGTGTCGGCCAGCCGCAACGACGTATCGCTGGCCCAGGTGCGGGTGGCGTGCGAGGAGCGTGGCTTGCGGCGGGTCGACCTGGACGCACGCGGCGTGTACGAGCCGGAGCGCGAGGTGGAGCGGCTGGCGCGCGAGGTGGGCGGCGAACTCGACGCCGGGCGCGGCGTGGTGCTGACCGCCTCCTTCACGCCCCTCATCGCGGGGGGCGGCGAGCGCGTGGTGGACCTGCTGGCGCAGGTCGTGAGGCGCATCGTCGGGCGGGGCGGGCCGGGGGGCCTCTTTCTCACCGGCGGCGATATGGCCGTGGCGGCCTGTCGCTCCCTGTCGGTGGAGGCGCTGCGCATCGCAGCCGAGGTGCAGCCGGGGGTCCCGGGCGGGCAGCTCGTGGGCGGGCCCCTCGCCGGCACCTGGGTGGTCACCAAGGCTGGCGGCTTTGGCGATCCGCGCGCCCTGGTAGACGCGCTAGACTATCTCCACGGCCGCTGGCGGTCAGAGTAACCACCAAGGCGCCAAGACACCAAGGAACAGTAAACCACGGAGACACGGAGGCACAGAGATGAGATATCGAGATACTATCTGTTGAGATAAGAACGGTTACTCTGCGCTATTGGCTTGTCTTATCCTCTCTGTGTTCTCCGTGTCTCCGTGGTTCAACCCGTGGTTCAACTCTCGCAGTTACTTGAGGCGGTATTCGCCCGCCTTGGTGCGACGGATGGTGCCGTCCTGCATCCACGCCTCGAGCAGTCGCGAGACCTGCTGCACCAATCTGGGGCCAGGGCGGTAACCCCCACCCAACGCCACGGCGGTGGCCAGCTCGTCGACGTTGGTGACGCCCACCACAAACGCCGCGCGGCAGGTGGCCTCGAACTCTTCCAGGGCCGTGAGGCTGGCGTCGATGAGCGCCATCGCCTCGTCACGCCCGGCCGGTGGGCGATGCGAGGAGAGGAACCACGCGATCTCGAGCGCCCGCAGCGTCTCCAACCCCCGGCGATACGCACACGGATCCACGCCGAACGGCGACGTGCGATGGCCCTGCCCGTCGACCTGGCTGGCGCCCATCACCGACTCGCCATGGATCAGTGCGTGGTGGATGGGGTCGTAGAGGCTGATGTTGCCGGGGGTGTGCCCGGGGATGTGCAGCACGCGGAAGCAGATTCCCCCGAGATCGATGGTCTCGCCGCCGGCGTAGCGCTCCTCAACCGGCACGTCGGCGCCGCATCGCTTGACCATGGCCGCGATGCGTGCCTCATCGGTGATGCCATAGACCTGGGTTGCCAGCAGGTGGTGATCGGCCACGGCGGGGGCGTCCATGCGGTGAGCGGCGATGCGCAACGCGCCCCCCGAGGCCTCCAGCAGCTCGGCGTCGCCGCCCACGTGGTCGGCGTGGGCGTGCAGGTTCACCAGCAGCGACAGGTCGGCCGCACTCATGGCCACGGACTCGAGGTAGGGCAACGCCGTCGCCGTGGGCACGCCCGCCACGCCCGAGTCCACCAGCGCGTTGCGTTCGCCGCGCAAGAGAAACAGGTTGATCTGGCGGGTACCTTCAAAGGGGGCGTCGATGACGTGTAGGCCGGGATACAGCTCCATGTCTCCTCCAAGGGGGGCGCCTCTTCCGCCGGTCCAGCTCGGGGTCTCGGCGCAGAGATCCTCCGGTTCGGTAGGCCGGGACGGAATTGTAGCATGCCGGAAATCGTCTGCCAAGCACCCCTCGCGACGGGATGTGTCCGGAATTCTGGGAGGCAGGCCGGGCAGCACGCGTTGGCCGGTATCCGCGGTGGACGACACCTGCGTCCGACGGCATCCGCGGCCAAGGCCGGCGGCTGGTGGAACAAGCGCGCCGAGGCGCGCTGCGGATGTTGCGGGGCCGGGGCGACGCCTCGGCGGATGCCTGTAGGGGCCGAACGCCGTTCGGCTCGGGGGCGGCCCACGCGGGTGCTGCTCCCCGCGGCTATCGACCGAGGCGCCCCCAGCATCCTGGACAGATCCCGCGCGATGCTTGGCGCAGCCGGGCGTCGCGGCCATATTGCCGCAACCATAGCCTGCCCGCCTGGCCACTCTGATCGGAGCGGCCTCCATGGCGTAGATCCCGGAGAGGGTGAATCTGGTCGGTTGCCGCCGAGTTCTGGATCACAGTCACCGAGTCCAGAAGGCTTGTACGCGGAACGGACGCCAGTTGACACACGCGCCCGTCGCGGCTACCCTGCTACGGTGCGCCCTCGGGAGAGGCGCACGCGAGTGGACACATACACTGCAGAGCACAAGGATGACAGATGACCGATAGACCGATACTCGGCGTGACCATGGGCGACCCCAGCGGGGCTGGCCCCGAGATCCTGACCAAGGCATGGTCCGACCCCGCCATGCGCGCCATGGCGCGCTGGCTGGCCATCGGGGATGCCGGTTGTATCGCCCAGGCGATGCGCATCACCGGCGTGCGCGGCGAGGTGCGCGTGGTGAAGCGCCCCGCCGACGCCCGCTATGCCGACGACGCGCTCGACGTGCTCGATCTGCGCAACGTCGATCTGGAGCAGCTCCAGTTCGGCAAGGTGCAAGCCATGTCGGGGAGGGCGGCCTACGAGGCGGTGGAGCGGGCGGTGCAGCTGGCGCTGGCGGGCGAGATCGACGCCATCGTCACGTCGGCGCTGCACAAGGAGGCGATGAACCTCGCCGGCTACCACTATGACGGCCACACAGAGATCCTGGCGAAACTCACCGGCACCAAGAGCGTGACGATGATGCTCACCGCTGGCGAGTTCCGGGTGACCCATGTCAGCACGCACTGCTCGCTGCGCGAGGCGATCGACCGGGTCAAGAAGCAGCGCGTACTCGACGTGATTCACCTGACCCACGCGGCGCTCAAGCAGATGGGGATCGCCGCGCCTCGCCTAGCCGTGGCGGGCCTCAACCCCCATGCGGGGGAGGGGGGGCTCTTTGGCGACGAGGACGTGCTCGAGATCCAGCCCGCCATCGACGCCGCCCGCGCTGAGGGGCTCGACGTCTACCACTGCCCCGTGCCGCCAGACACGGTGTTCTATCGCATGTCGAGCGGCCACCAGTTCGACGCCGTGGTGGCGATGTACCACGACCAGGGCCACATCCCTACCAAGGTCCTGGGGTTCGCGGAAGGGGTGAACGTGACCCTGGGGCTGCCCATCATCCGCACCTCGGTGGACCACGGCACGGTGTTCGGCAAGGCGGGCAAGGGCACGGCGGACGAGACGAGCCTCAAGCGCGCCGTAGAGGTGGCGGTGCTCCTGGCCAAGGGGAGATAAGGCAACCACAGAGAACACAGAGAGAAGACACAGAGACCACAGAGGAGGGAGATTCCAAGCCCCCTCTTCTCTGTGCTCTCTGTGTCCTCTGTGATCTCTGGTGCTATGAACCTCTCGTCAGCGCAAGTAATCGCGCAGTTGCTTGCTGCGGTGCGGGTGGCGGAGGCGATCGAGGGCTTGGTGCTCGATCTGCCGGATGCGCTCGCGGGTGAGGCCGAACTTTTCGCCGACCTCCTCCAGCGTGTGGGCCCGGCCGTCGCGCAGCCCAAAGCGCAAGCGCAGGATGCGCGCCTCGCGGGGGCTGAGCGCCGTCATGACCTCCTCCAGCGTCTCGCGCAGCAGCTGCTGGTAGGCGACCTCGGTGGGCGGCGGAGACTCGTCGTCCTCGATAAAGTCGCCGAACTCGGTGTCGCCGTCGTCGCCCACGGGGCGCTCGAGGGACACCGGATAGCGCGAGATGCGCAGCAGCCGCTCCACCTTGGTGGGGCTCAGCCCCGTCTGCCCGGCGATCTCTTCCGGCGTGGGGCGGCGGCCCGTCTCTTGCTCCAACTGCTCGGCGATGCGATAGATGCGGCGGATCTGGTCGCCGGCATGGACGGGCAGCCGGATGAGCCGGCTCTGCTGGGCCAGGGCACGCGTGATCCCCTGACGAATCCACCAGGTGGCATAGGTGCTGAACTTGTAGCCGCGGTGGTAGTCGAACTTTTCCACGGCCTTCATCAGGCCGATGTTGCCCTCCTGGATGAGGTCCAGGAAGGGGACGCCCTGCCCGATGTACTTTTTGGCGACGCTCACCACCAGGCGGGTATTCGCTTCCACCAGCTTGACGCGCGCCTGCTCGCCGAGGTCGACGACCTCCTGTTGATGGCAGCGTTCCTCGGGGTTCAGGTTCTTGTCGCGCAGACGGGTGCGGGCCTTGTCGCCTTCCTCGATCTGGCGCGCCAGGGTAACCTCTTCGGCGCCGGTGAGGAGCCGCACTTGCCCCATCTGCTTCAGATACAGGCTGACGGTGTCATCGGCCGAGATGTCGTCGAGGTTCGCCCGGGCCTCATTACGCTTATCGAGGAGTTCCTCCTCCTCGAGTTCGGCGTCGGTAGCCTCGTCCTCGTCATCGGCGAGGATCAGATCACCGTCCGGCCCTGCCGTCTCCATGGCGGCGTCATCATCGTCCGCCTCGGTCACTTCCTCCAGGGTCTCGTCGTCATCAAAGAGCACCTGGACACCCTCATCATGCAGTTTAGCAAACAACTCATCCACCTGCCGTACGTACTGCTCCACCTGCGGATAAAGCTCGAGAACCTCCTTACTCGTGATGAACCCTCGTGCTTTTGCGTTCTGCAGTACGTCTTCCAACATACGGGTTGGCCTCTCCAGTTCGCATAGTGTGGGGTTTGCAGCCGCACCGGCGACGTTGCTGGTATGAGTGCGTCGCGATTGCTGAGAGTTTGAGGCGGGTGGTCGTACGGTTCGGGCAGCGCGGTGGGGAGTGATTCCGCCACCGCGGGCTGCCTGATCCATCTACGTCTTGGGGAACGACGATGGCCGTGATCGACATCGCTATGGGAGCGTGCGACAGCCGGGTGCTACCCGGTTCAGACGAAATCCTATCCACCATTATACTCGCAATATCCCACGAGGTCAACCGTTCACCGCGCCCTTTTTTCGCTTCAGCGGTCTTTTGCTTCAGACTATTTCGCTCCTCAAGTGGGTTCCAGCCCACTATGATCCCTTGTGGGCACAGACATGGCATACTTGACGGTCGGCTTTGGCCACCGTAGAATCATTCCTTGTGGTCCATCATCGCGCCCAACGGGTGAGGCAATGCCGTCGAAACATCCTCCACTGTGGCTCCTCTGCCTACTCAGCATGTGTTGCCTTGGCTTTGGGCCGCCGGTGCTCACCGATGCGGACGTGCCGACGCGCTGGGTGACGCAGCAGCAGCTGGGCGCCGTGCGCAACACCGCACCGCCGCAGCTCGATTGCGAGGCCGCGCTCCTAGCGGATGTGGCCACCGGCCAGGTGCTCTATGCCCACAACGAGCACGAGCAACGGGCGCCGGCGAGCCTCACCAAGATCGTCACGGCCATGGTGGCGCTGCGCGTCGGCCGGCAGGACCAGGAGATCACCGTCGCCACGGCCGATCTCTATGTGGACAGCGTGGCGGGCCTCAAGACGGGCGAAAAGCTGACCCTGCGCCAACTCCTCTTTCTACTGCTGGTGCCGTCGGACAACCGCTCCGCCATGGTGATCGCCCGCGGGCTGGCCGGAGACTATGCTACGTTCGTGGGTTGGATGAACGAACTGAGCGCCGAGTGGGGGATGACGAACTCGCACTGGGGCAACCCCCATGGGCTCGACAACGCCGAGACGTACTCGACGGCCTATGATATCGCCATCGCGGCGCGGAATGCTATGGCCGACCCCATCTTTGCCGACGTCGTCAGCTACTCCGACGCCGTGATCGCCGGGCACTGGGTCCTCTCGACGAACGAGTTGCTCACGACCTATCCCGGCGCGGTGGGCATCAAGACGGGCACCACCGACAACGCCGGCCAGTGCCTGGCGGCGATGGTTGATCGGGTGTCGGGCAAGGCGCTCACGGTGGTGATGGGTTCGAGCGATCGCTTTCTCGATACGAGGCTCCTGATGGACCATTATTATGATAACTATGCGGTGCTGACCATCGATCTGCCACAGACCGACCAGAATCGCTACCTGGACGAGGAGGGGAACTGGCGTGAGTTTCGCCTGGAGCGCCCCGTCGCCCTGCTGATCAAGCCATGGCAAGTGGGCACGGCGCGCGCCTACCGACGCATCGATACCCTCAGCGCCAACCCCGATGCCTCGGCTCCCATCGGCGCCCTCGAGATCACGCTGGACGGCCTCCCCGTGGCGGAGGTGCCCCTCTATGTCCGCTGACGGCCCCGACCGGGAAGGCGAGCGCCTGCAGAAGGTGCTCGCCCATGCGGGCGTAGCGTCGCGCCGCGCCAGCGAGGAACTCATCACGGCGGGTCGCGTCACGGTGAACGGCCGCGTGGTGACGGAACTCGGCACGCGCGTGCGGCCGGGGATCGACGAGATCCGCGTCGACGGGCGGCCCATCGACCTGCGCGTGCGCCACCGCTATTACCTCCTCCACAAGCCCCCAGGGTACCTGTCGGCGGTGAGCGATGTGCGCGGCCGACAGACGGCGCGCGAACTCGTGCCCAGCCGTGAGCGCCTCTTCCCTGTGGGACGGCTCGACCTGGACAGCGAAGGCCTGCTCCTCTTTACCAACGATGGCGATCTCGCCCAGCGCCTCACCCATCCGCGCTACGAGCATGAGAAGGAATATCTGGTGCTGGTCCGCGGCATCGTGGGCGAGGCGATCATCAACCGCATGCGGCGCGGCATCCTCCTCGAGGAGGAGGGCGTCACCGCCAGGGCGCAGCTGCGCACTCACGTGCGCGGGTGGACGTGGCGCGACCAACCCTTCCCCAAGGGAACCCAGTGGGTGACGGCGGTGCTCCGCGAGGGGCGCAAGCGCCAGATCCGGCGTATGTTCGAGGCGACGGGGTTGAGCGTGCTGCGGCTCGTCCGCGTGCGCATGGGCCCGCTGACCATCGGCTCGCTGCAGCCCGGCCAGGGGCGCTGGCTCAGCGAGCGCGAGGCCCGTGACCTGCGCCGCTCCGTCGGCCTCTAGCGTTCTTCCTGCAGCATGGGCATTACGGACGTGGAAATCCGATGGCACGCTGATCCACGCAGAGGGGACGCAGATCTCCGCTGATCATGGCGATGATCCCCTGTGCGCCTTCAGAGGCGTCGCCGCTGGAATGAGCCCAAAAGACCCACCAGGATCCGCGGAAATCATCGGCCCATCTGCGCAGATCAGCGTACCATCGCTCTCACATCGCAACGCGACCCGCTAATTGCCCCGGTTCCCGACTGACGGTAGAATAGGGGGACGGCGCGCCGGAAGGCGGCGATGCCGGACACCGAAACTATCGTGAGGCCCCGTCATGCACGCAGCTCTGCAAAAGATGACCATCACCATCGACGGCCCGGCGGCGTCGGGCAAGAGCACCGTAGGAGGCGCCCTGGCCGAGCGGTTGGGCTACCTCTACTTTGACACCGGCGTCATGTACCGCGCCGTCACCTGGGCGGCCATCGAGCGCGGTATCCCCATCGAGGACGAGCCCGCCGTCACGCGGCTGGCGGAGGAACTGCTCATCGAGGTGGCGCGTCCGACCGTCGACGACGGCCGCCAGTACACCGTGCTGGCCGACGGGCAGGACATTACCTGGGCGATACGCACCCCCGAGGTGAACCGCCACGTCTCGCCCGTCTCCGCCTATCCCGGGGTGCGCGAGGCATTGACGCGCCAGCAGCGGCGCATCGGCGGCGCCGGGGGGGTGGTGATGGTGGGGCGCGATATCGGGACGGTGGTGCTCCCGGGGGCGGAGGTCAAGATCTATCTCGACGCCAGCCCCGAGGAGCGCGCGCGGCGCCGCCGCGCAGAGAACGTCCAGCGCGGCCAGCCCTCGGACTATCAGGAGGTGCTGGCGGAGCTGCGGCGGCGCGACAGCATCGACAGCACCCGCCAGTCTTCGCCGCTGCGCGCGGCGGACGACGCCGTGCGCATCGACAGCACGGACCTGACGGTTGACGAGGTGGTGGCCCGCGCCGAGGCGCTGGCGCGCAAGGTCATGCGGCGCCTGGAATGCGACGGTGGTGATGTCCAGGAGTGACGGCGGCCGCATCGCCCGAGTGGCCTCGGGCAGTATCGGCGACGAGATCGGGCTGGAGCCGGGCGACCGGCTGCTGTCCATCAACGGCCACGCGCTGCGGGATGTGATTGATTACCGCTTCTACGGCGCCGACGAAGAACTGGTCCTGGAGATCGTCCGCGACAGCGGCCCCGACGCCGGGCGACACCGCCTCGAGGTGGAGCGCGACTATGACGAGGACCTGGGGCTCGAGTTCACCGAGCCGGTTTTTGACGGCATGCGCCAGTGTGACAACAGCTGCCCCTTTTGCTTCGTCCGGCAGATGCCCCGCGGCCTGCGCCGCTCCCTCTACATTCGTGACGACGACTATCGCTATTCCTTCCTCCAGGGGAGTTTCGTCACCCTCACGAACCTGACGGAGGAGGACTGGCGCCGGATCGGCGAGCAGCACCTGTCGCCGCTGTACGTCTCTGTTCACGCCACCGATCGCGACGTGCGCCGCGCGGTGCTGGGGAACCCACGGGCGCCCGACATCGTCGCGCAGTTGCGGCGCCTGGGCGATATGGGGATCGCCGTACACGGCCAGGTGGTGGTGTGGCCAGGGGTGAACGACGGCGCCGGGCTGGATCGCACCATCGACGACGTTGCCGCGCTGTGGCCCACCGTGCGCACGCTGGCGGTGGTGCCCGTGGGGCTGACGCGCTTCCAGCACTGCGACGTGCGGTTGATGACGCCCGCCGAGGCGCGTGACGCCCTGGACCGCGTGGCGCGGCGGCGCGAGGCGCTGGGCGTGCAGGTCGAGGGGACGTGGCTCTACCCATCGGACGAGATGTTCCTCCTGGCGGGGCGTGACGTGCCCCCCGCGTCGTTCTACGACAGCGACGCGCAGCGCGAGAACGGCGTCGGCCTGGTGCGCGAGCTGCTCGACGACTGGCGCCGGGCCCGGCGGCGGGCGCGCCCCGGATCGCTGGCCGGCCGCCGCGCCACCCTCGCCTGCGGTGTCGGCATTGCGCCGACGCTCACCGAGCTGGCCGCCGACCTAGCGGCGCACACCGGGGCTGATCTCCAGGTGGTGGCCGTGCCCAACCGGCTGTTTGGAGAGACGGTGACCGTCTCGGGCCTGCTGTCGGGCGCCGACCTGGTGGATGCCCTGGCGGAGCGCGACCTGGGGGAGCGCGTCTTTGTGTCGCGCGCCATGTTCGAGGACGAGGGGCGGCTCACGCTGGACGACATGACGGTGGAGGATCTGGGGCATGGCCTGGACGTGCCCGTAACTCTTGCCTCACGCATGAGCGAGGTGCTGGACGCGCTGTCACATGGGCGCTAGCGCCCTTGCGTGGCGCCAGCGACAAGCCGCGCCGGCTTTCCTCGATGGTGGCATAGCGCGAGGTGACAGGTTGCAGGTTACAGGTTCTTGGCCGGAACGCGCGCTTGACGTCTGGAACCTGTTACCTGTACCCTGTAACCACCCCTCGGTCGGGCGGGGGCCAATCGGACAAAGGGAGGTGCACGGCAGCGATAGCGTTGGGGAAGGACAGCGCATGGGCTGCCGCCCTCGGGCGGCAGTTGACGAGGAGGAGGTTCCCCGTCGCGAGGCGGGGCTCAAGCTGCCACGAGCGGTCGCACCGCCCGCCGCAGCCCAAGATCGACGGATCAGCGGAAGCCTCCAGGGGCCGCCACGCCCCTAATCCTTCCCTCCTTGGATGATGGCCAAGCGCAAGCTTGGCCTGAGCCCGGCAGAGCCGGGCTCAAGCCACCCGACAAATCCGGCGGGCGACCGTCGGGACAATAGGGTGGCAGTGGCACGCAACAGCGGTCGACGATCATCTATCGGCGTTCGGCTGTTAGCTCTTGGCTATTGGCTCGCGGCGTCCGCAGTGTAGTGACCTGCGCTGCGCCTGGCGCCACCGTGGGGAGCGGGCCAAGAGCCAACGGCTAACGGCCAAGGGCCAGTAGCCGACCGCTGACAGCCGATAGCTACCCCCAAAGGAGGGCTCCCACCATGTGTGGTATCGTGGCCTATGTGGGGCCGCGCGATGCGACGCGCATCGTCGTCGATGGCCTCAAGAGGTTGGAGTATCGCGGCTACGACTCGGCCGGCATCGCCATCGTCACCGCCAACGGCGTCGAGCGGCGGCGCAGCGTCGGCAAGCTACAGAACCTCGTCGATCTCCTCGAGTCTGCGCCCCTGTGCGGCAACGTGGGCATGGGCCACACGCGCTGGGCGACCCATGGCGGCGTCACCGAGTGCAACGCCCACCCCCACACCGACGCCGACGGCACCATCATCGTCATCCAGAACGGCATCGTCGAGAACTATCGCGACCTCAAGCGCAGCCTTACCGACGAGGGGGTGTGTTTCGCCTCCCAGACCGACACGGAGGTGATCGCCCACCTCGTCTCCAAGTACTATCGGCGGGGAGAGGTGGACCTCGCCTCCGCTGTGCGGAGCGCCCTCGCCGACCTGCGGGGGCCGAGCGCCGTGGTGGTGATGAGCACGCTGGAGCCTCAGCGCCTGGTGACGGCGCGCCTGGGGAACGCCGGCGCGGTAGTCATCGGGCTGGGCGAGGGGGAGACGTTCATCGCCTCCGACATGCCCGCCATCCTCGACCACACGCAAGAGATGGTGTTCCTCGAGGACCGCGAGGTGGCGGTGGTGACCTGCGACGGCGCCGAGGTGACGCGCCTCGACGGCACGCCGGTGACCAAGGAGCCGATGACCGTCTCGTGGAACCCGGTGCTGGCCGCCAAAGGCGGCTACAAGCACTTTATGCTCAAAGAGATCCACGAGCAGTCGCGCTCCATCACCGACGCCATCCGTGGGCGCATCGATTACGATAGCGGCACGGTGGTGCTGCCGGACCTCGATGGGCTGCGGCCGGTATGGCCCCATCTGCGTCGCCTGCACGCCGTGGCGTGCGGCACAGCCTGGCACGCCTGCCTCCTGGCCAAGTTCCTCATCGAGGATCTGGCGCGCCTGCCCGTGGAGGTGGATTACGGCTCCGAGTTCCGCTATCGCGACCCTCTCCTGGAGCCGGGGAGCGTGGTGCTGGTCATCACCCAGTCGGGCGAGACGGTGGACACGCTGGCGGCTATGGAGGCGGCGCGCGAGCGGGGGATGCAGTCCATCGCGCTGGTGAACGTGGTGGGCAGCCAGGCGGCACGGTTGGCGGATGGGGTGGTCTATCTCAACGCCGGCCCCGAGATTGGCGTGGCCTCGACCAAGGCGTTCACCTCGCAGGTGGCGGGGGCGTACCTGTTGGCGCTCTACCTGGGACAAGCGCGCAACACCCTCTCCGAGGAGCGCCGTCAGGCGTTGGTCCAGGATCTCGTGGAGCTGCCGAACCTGGTGGGCGAGGTGCTATCCAACGGCAACGACTATGAGCGCATTGCTCGCGCCTACATGCACTGCAACGATTTCCTCTACCTGGCACGGGGCATCAACTACCCCATCGCCCTCGAGGGCGCCCTGAAGCTCAAAGAGATCTCGTACATCCACGCCGAGGGGTATCCCGCCGGGGAGATGAAGCACGGCCCCATCGCCCTCATCGACGAGACGATGCCGGTGGTGGCCATCTGTCCACAGGACGGCGTCCGCGACAAGATGCTGAGCAACATCGAGCAGGTCAAGGCGCGCGGGGGGCGCGTCATCGCGGTGGCCACCAAGGGAGACGCCGATGTGGCGGACAAGGCCGACGAGGTGATCTGGATCCCCGAGACGTCGCCGCAGCTGACCCCCATCCTGGCCGTCATCCCGCTGCAGCTGCTGGCCTACCATATCGCCGTGCTACGAGGCTGCGACGTGGATCAGCCGCGCAACCTCGCCAAAAGCGTTACCGTCGAGTAGGGGGGCGGCTACGGGTTGTGGGTTATGCGTTGTGCGTTGGCTGCAGCCGCCGGTGACAGGTTACAGGGTACAGGCTCCAGCGAGTTCATGCGCTGGAGCCTGTACCCTGTAACCTGCTACGTGCAACCCATCCGGCTCGTAACCCGCAACTCGGAACCCACAACCCAGCCCCTACAGCGCGACCTCTCGCAGATGCTTGAGCAGCTCCGCCCGCATCTCGCCCTTCATGCGATCGACGCTCTCCTGGGTGCGCCCCTCAAAGCGCAGGGAGAGCTTGGGCGAGGTGTTGGACGCGCGGATGAGGGCCCAATCGCTGCGGTCAAAGTAGATGCGCGCGCCGTCGATGTCGATGATGCGGTAGCGCCCGGCGAACGCCTCGCGCACGGCGTCCACCACGTCCCACTTGGCATAGTCGGGGCAGTTGATGCGTAGCTCGGGGGAGCTGACGTACGCCGGCAGCCCCTCCGCGAGTTCGGCCAGCAGCTCGCTGAGGGGGCGCCCGGCGCGGTCGAGGTAGCTCAGCAACAGGGCGGCGGCATAGAGGGCGTCATCGAACTCGAAGGGCGGGTCGTTGAAAAAGATGTGGCCGCTCAACTCTCCGCCGATCACGGCGCGCTCCTGATGCATGCGCGGCAGGATGGAAGTGTTGCCGCAGCGTGCCATCACCGGGATGCCGCCGTACTTGCGTACGCCGTCGAACAGCGCCTCGGAGCAGCGCACCTCGAACACCGCCTTGCCGGGGCCGGCGCGCAGCGCCTCGCGGGTGTAGAGGAGCAGGCAGGTATCAAAGGGCACCACGCGACCCTTCTCGTCCACGATCCCGATGCGGTCGCCGTCGCCGTCAAAGGCGATCCCCAGGTGACACCCCTCGCGCACCACCGTCTCGGCCAGCTCGCCGAGGTTCTCCGCCTCGCTGGGGTCCGGGGCGTGGTTGGGGAAGGTGCCGTCGGGCTCGCAGTAGAGGGGAAACACCTCGCACCCCAACTCGCGGAGGAGGCGGGTCGCCAGCGGGCCGCTGGTGCCGTTGCCGGCGTCCACCGCCACCTTGAGCCGACGCGAGAGCTGCACCTTGTGGAGTATACAGTTGAGATAGGGGTACACGACGTCGCGCGCCAGGCGGCTCCCCTCGCCGCTGGCAAAGGAGCCGCTGGCGATGAGCCGCTCCACCTTTTGTAGCTCGGGCCCCGCCAACGCCTCCATGCCGACCTGGAGCTTGAGCCCGTTGAACTCGGCGGGGTTGTGGCTGGCGGTCACCTGCACGGCGCCATCCACCCAAAAGTGGTTCACGGCAAAGGAGGTGAGGGGCGTGGGCACCTGGCCGATGTCGATCACCTCGCAGCCCGAGGCCATCAGCCCCTTGATGGCGGCCTCGGCAAAGGGCCCCGAACTGGGGCGTACGTCGCGCCCCACGATCACCTGCTTGCGCAACGCCCGTCGCTGGATGTAGGTGCCAAAGGCGCGGCCCATCGATTCCAGCGCCGTGGTGGTCAACTCGGAGCCGACCATGCCGCGGATGTCGTACTCGCGAAAGATGGCGCGGCTCACGGAGAGCTGCTCCTGGAGGGCATAGTCGTGTAACAGCGAGCGCAGGGCCTCCCCCAGCTTGGGGGGGTCGTGGCGCACCATCAGGCGCTCCTGCCCGGTAAAGCGGTCGGTGGCCAACACCTCGGTAGCCAGGTCGCGCTGAATGAGGATGGCGCCCTCGACGAGCACCATCTCCTGGGGCGTGTCGGGAAAGATGACCACCTGGGTGTCGTCGTTGCCGACGAGTTGGGGGCCGACGAGGTCGGCGGAGGTGCTGCGATAGCGCTCCAACACCTCGCTGCTGATGGCGCCGCCGCGGTGCGCCAGGACATAATCGAAGCGGAACCCGCAGTGCTTTTGGATGGCGCGCACGTGCTCGGCGATGGAATAGCCCTCCGTCTGGTTGGGCTGTGTCATCAGGTTGCAGACAAAGATCTTGCGCGCGTTGCTGGCGCGGATCGTCTCGTTGATCTCCCGCGCCAGGAGAGAGGGGATCAGGTTGGTATAGATGGAGCCGGGGCCGATGACGATGGCATCCGCCTCCTTCAGGGCCGCCAGCACCTCGGGAGTCAGGCGGTAGTCGGTCACCGGCTCGTCGATCGTCTCGGAGACCAGGTAGACGCGGCGGATCGCGGCGTCGGGCTTGCCGCGGGTGACGGCCAACTCGCCCACCAGGCGGCTGTCGTCGGTCAACTCGGCGCACACCTCGACGCGGTCCAGCGTTGGGATGAGGACCTCGTCGGCCGAGGCGCCGATAGACGAGTGCAACTGCGCAAAGGCGGCTCCGGCGTTGGCGGGCGGCACCACAGCTACCATATCCCAGGGCTCCCCCTTGCACGCCGTGAGGAGCATGGCCAGTCCCTGGGTGCCGGCAAAGGCCACCACACGAGAGCGCTTGCTGCCGTTGAGCATCGCTCGCAGTACCTCCGGGGGGTGTAATCCGATCTTGGGGGGTGTTGCTGGTTTGCGTGCCTACTATAGCACGGAGGACAAAACGTGTCGAGGTACGGAGTTGACGCGCGAGTGGGATGGGGGACGCAGATGAACGCAGATGAACGCAGATGAACGCAGACTTCCATGCATATGGCTTGATGGCGTCGCGGCTCGCGGTCGTGCTCAACGAAAAGAGGCTCACTCTATCGGTCGCACCGCTACAACCATAGCTGGCGGGTTCAGGGAGCGACCACGGTGAGTCACCATGTAGTAACGACTTCAGTCGTTTGATTCGGTATACGTTGAAAGAGCGACTGAAGTCGTTACTACATGGTAGTTACACTTATTTTGCGCACTAACCGGTGTGTATCAACGTATAACTGCGTCCCATCACAGCGACTGGCTGGCGAGCCTGGCGATGGCGTCCAGGACGGTATCGACCTCGTCGGCGGTGTTGAGCACGCCCATGCTGAGGCGCACGGTGCCGCGGGGGAACGTGCCGATGGTGCGGTGGGCGGCCGGCGAGCAGTGCAGCCCCGAGCGACACATGACGTTGTACTCCTCGTCGAGGTAATAGGCCACGTCCGAGGGCTCCATGCCGCGTACATTCAGGCTGACGGTGGCGGTCTGGCGCTCGGCATCATGGGTGCCATAGACGGTGACGGCGGGGTTCTCCAGCAGGCCGTCGATGAGCCGCCGCGCCAGCATCACCTCGTGGGCGCGGATGACGTCCACGCCCTTCTCGAGCACCCATCGCACCGCGGCGCCCAGGCCGGCGATCCCCGGGGTGTTGGGGGTGCCGCTCTCATAGGCGTCCGGCAAGAAGTCGGGCTGCTCCTCGTGCTCGGAGAGGCTGCCGGTGCCACCACGCTTGAGCGGCTCCATCTCGCTGGTGCCGACGCGCTCGCCCACCCACAGCCCGCCGGTGCCCATGGGGCCGCCCAATCCCTTGTGCCCGGTAAAGGCCAGCAGGTCGATCTGCATCGCCTCTACGTCGATGGGGTAGGCGCCCGCCGTCTGTGCAGCGTCGACCAGGAACAACAGGCCATAGTCTCGCGCGATGGCGCCTATCTCGGCTATCGGCAGGATGGTACCGATGACATTCGAGGCGTGGTTCAGCGCGATGAGGGTGGTGCGATCGGTGATGGCCGCCTCGACGTCGCGAGGGTCGAGCATCCCCTCGGGCGTGCACGGCACCACCGAGACCTCCACCCCCTGGCGCTCCAGGGCGCGCAGGGGACGCATCACCGAGTTGTGCTCCAGCGCGCCGGTGATCACGTGGTCGCCCGGGTGGAGCACGCCGCGAAGCGCCAGGTTCAGCGCCTCGGTGACGTTGGGGCCGAACACGATGCGCAGTGGGTCATCGGCGCCCAGGAGGGCAGCCAGCGCCTCGCGCGCCTCGTAGACGAGCCGCGCCGCGGCCACCGACATGCGATGCCCGGATCGGCCGGGGTTGGCGCCCGCCTCGGCCATGCATCGGGCGACCGCCTCGATGACGCCGGGTGGCTTGGGCCAGGATGTGGCGGCGTTGTCAAAGTAGATCATGGCATCGGTTCTCGTGATCAGTGCCCTCGGTTCCGAGCGCGGGGAGGCCCATGGGCCTCCCCGCGGAGTCTGACTACCGACTGAGGGTCAGTCGGAATCCGTCATCTGCCTCGCTCACCTGCACGGCGCAGCCGAGCCTTTCCGCCGCCCGCGTCACGTTGTCGCGCGAGGTGACGGTGTCAACCAGGACCTCGATGGGAAAGCTCCCCTCTCGTATTGCCCGTCGTGCCAGGATGACGGGCTGCGGGCAGGACAGTCCGCGCGCATCGACGACGATCTTGTCCATGGTTACTCTCCCTGTTCCGCCGGGGCCATGGCAACGCGACGCACAGTCATGGCTTGCTCGCGCATCGTGAACCCCAGAATGACGCAGGCGACCAGTCCGATAGCGATGGCCCACATCCCGACGGGTGCGATGCCGCCCACCTGCAGGGCGCCGTCGACGATGGCGTCGGGCCGGCCCGCCAGGCCGAAATTGTGCGACAGTGCCGCCCCCGATATCATCCCCAACACAAAGATGGCGGCGTCTCCATCCCCCTCGCCCGACAGGAAGAGCTGCCGGCCGGGGCAGCCCCCCGCCAGGGCGAACGCCAATCCGGCGAGGGTCATCCCGAGCAGGTTCCAGAGGTGGGCGCTGTGCGCCACGGGCTGGGCGGCAAAGCCGACTCGAACCTGCCCCAAGGCGAGGTTGGCGACGATGGCCGTCGCCACCAGGGCGCCGACGCCGCTGATGAGATGCGTGTCGCCCATGAGGATGACGTCGCGGATCGAGCCCATGGTGCAAAAGCGCGTGCGCTGCGCCAAGAAGCCGATGAGGAGTCCCACGCCCAGGGAGATGAGCAGCGGGGCGTGCATCGCGCCGGGGCCTGACGCACTGGTAAAGATGGCCCCACCCTCGGTAAGGACCGGCCGGCCGATGGCCAGCGCCAGGAGCCCGAGCATCGCCGCGGGCATGATCCACCCGACGGCGGCGGGCGCTGCGTTGTTCCTCCCCAGGCTATAGCCCGCCTTGAGGAACTGGACGCCGATCCCAACGCCCAGCGTCAGCCCGGCGAGGCCGAGGATGGCGTTCAGGTCGCCGCCGGCCAGGCGCAACAGGGCGCGCCAGGGGCAGCCGAGGAAGGCTAACGCCCCGATCATGGCGAACACGCCCAGGAAGAAACGGATGATGGGCGCCGAGCCGGCCCGCGGCTTGAACTCGCGGTAGACGAGGGCGGCGATCATCGCCCCGAGGACGAACCCCATGATCTCGGGGCGGAGGTACTGCACGGCCGCGGCGCGATGGAGCCCCAGCGCGCCGGCGATGTCGCGCTCAAAGCAGGCCACGCAGATGCCCATGTTGGGTGGGTTGCCCCAGCGTTGAAGCAGTGGGGCCAGCAGGCCGATGGTCGCGCCGGTGACGATGATGCCCCAGCGCGAGGCGGAGAACGAGCCGAGTCTGGACATGGTGATGCCTCCTGATGGTGGATGATCCACGCGCGAGCCGGCGATGGTCTCGCCGGCGCGTGGCACGAAAACGCCGCCGCGACTCGACGTCGGCGGCGGCGACCATCGGAGGGTATGCACCCTCAATGGGCGCGGTTACCTCTCGGCCCCCGAACGTGAGTGCGCGGCTGCCAAAGGACGCCAACCGGCGTCCGAGGCGCCGGTTCAGGTACGGCGGTGCAAGACCGCGATCACGTTCTTTCCTCCCTCTGCAGTAGCGGCGCAAACGCCGCGAGGACACGGCGCCAGTCTACACCAGTTCACCCCGCACGGCAAGCGCACCTCCGTGCCGTGGTCGCTCGGAGCAAGAGCGACGCTCCTCGTCCAGCGACACAAGGCCCCTCGGCTGCGCTCGGGGCGACGGAAGCGGCCGTCGTTCCGAGCGTCAGCGAGGAACCTCGTCCAACTGCACAAGGCTCCTCGGCGGCGCCTTGGGGCGCGTCAGGTGCCCCCGTGGGCCACGATAAAGCCGTGGGTACGGGCAAAGATGGCGTCGCGCTCACAGTCCACCAGCATGTTGTGCCCCGACTTGTGGAGGATGACGAGTTCCTTGTCCGTCGATCCGAGGCCTCCCAGCATCAGGCGGGGTGAGGCGGGATCGAGGGTGGTGTCGTGGGTGGAGTAAAAGATGATGGCGGGGGTGCGCACGTGCGGCAGGAGGCGCCGCGTGGCCCGCTGCATCTTGAGCACCTCGTTCGCCCCGGTGGTCGGCACGGTCTCATAGTGCCAGAGGCGGCCGGGCGCCTCTGGATCGAGGAGGTCCGTATCTCCCTCCGGGTCGCCCGGCCATTGCCGGACGAGATGGCGCAGGATGGGCGCCAGGTAGAGCAGCTTGTTGGCTGCCCTGAGCCCCGGCGAGTAGAGCACGATCCCTGCCGGGTCATCGTGATGCGCCGCCAGATGGACCGTCACCAGCGAGCCAAGGCTGAGCCCGCCGACAAAGATAGTGTCGCAGCGGGCGCGCAGCGCCTCCAGCGCCTTCTCCGCCGAGGCCACCCAATCGTGCCAGGTGACCCTATTCAGGTCCTCGGGCTCCTTGCCGTGCCCCGCCAGGAGCGGCGCCGACACCGTGAGCCCCGAGTCGTGAAGGCACTCCCCCAGCAATCGCATCTCGGCCGGGGATCCCGTAAAGCCGTGGATCAGCAAACACCCCACCCGTCCGCCCTCCAGGACGAACGGGCGCGGGTCAACGTCAGGATTGCGTGGCATCGCGCTCCCCCCCCATAGAAACCGCAACGACTCTCGAGCGCGCTGAGGGTAGTTGTGGGTTGTGTGTTGCTCGGATGGTGGTGACAGGTTCCAGGTGGCAGGTTACAGGCTCAAGGGCCACCACCCGCTGAACCCTGTAACCTGCCACCTGGAACCTGTAACAATCCCTGTGTGCTCACAACGCACAACCCACAACACATAACCCACGTTCAGTCGTCGAGCCCCAGCTCCCGCAGTCGCTCCGGCATCGGGTTGCCGGTGGTTGGGTCCCAGCCGCGGAGCGTGTAAAAGCGGGTGGCCAGTTCCGTCAGAGGCTCGCGCTCAGCGCGCTTGCGCTCCCCCAGGAGCGGATTCGGATTCTCTTCCAGCGTGTCGCAGAAAAAGCCGAGCACCGGGTCGTCCGTGGCGCGCGAGCGGCCGAAATCTCGCACCTGCTCGGCGCGCTCCAGGTTCAGCGCCCGGTCGGCGGCCTCGTCCAGCCCGTCGGGGCCTACCTCCTGGCCCGTCGCCAGGGCGTAGAGGTGGTACTCCAAGTCCGGCCCTTTGATCCCCTCGACGCACGGCAGGCCGTCGTCCGTGAGGCTGGTGAACAGGCGCGGGAACACGCGGTCGCACAGGGGCAGGCTGTCCTTCAGCATGGAGCGGCGCGCGTGCCACACCGCCGCCTCAGCCTTGCCCTCGTAGGTGCTCAGTGGGTCCATGGCCTCCGGCCGGCCGTAGAGATGATCGGCGATGCCGCGTAGCTGCTCCCACGTGAGGGTCTTGCTGCCGAACGGGCCGGCGCGCATCATGTCCTGGACGTAGGCATGGGCGCTCCCCATGGGGTCACGCGTCTCCACCATCCACAGCATGGCGCTCACCAGCCAGAAGGGGTAGGGGATATAGTTGCCGCGCGGGCCGCGCCCGTCCCAGTGGTTGGCATAGCCCCACCCGGTATAGACCTCCAGCGCCTCCTCAGGAAGGAACCCCGTGGCGGCGATGGCGCGCCGTCCACCATCCGCCACGACATCGGCCATGGGGCCGTCGTGGGTGGCGATGGCGTGCAGCACGTCATACCAGAAACGCGGCTCGTCCAACTCGATGGGCCTGCCGCCGATGTCGCTCATCAGCCCGGCGCGGTGGCACATGCCGATCCAGGGAAACAGCCCTTTCATGAGGTCCCAGTGGTTGATGCCCCAGTCGTTGGCCAGGACGTTCAGCTCAAAGCCTGCCTCGAACCCGATGTCCCAGTAGTGGCCCTCGGCGCCGCGGAAGCGACCTGCCGTGCACTGCTGAACGCCGCTGTAGGTACGCTCCGGCTGAAGTACACCCGGTACACCCTCGAACCGCGTGGCGCACCCCGAGATACAGTTCGTGCTGCAATGGATGCGGCGCGCCCCATAGATGTCGGGGCGGTTCGACGGCCGCGGGGCGCGCTTGCGGCTATCCTCGATGTGCTCGCGGGCGATGGCGCGCGCCAGGCGCTGGAACCCCTCGCGATCCGCCAGGTCGACGCGCCCCGTGCCGTACACCGCCAGCGCCTTGAGCCGCTTGGCGCCCATCACGGCGCCAAACCCACCCTGTCCCGCCGCTGAGCCCTCGTTGGTGCTGATGGTGGCAATGCACGAGCGATTCTCGCCCGCCGGACCGATGGTGGCGATCTGCGTCTTGGCCCCCAGACGCTGCCGCAGGGTATCCTGCGTCGCCATGATCCCCTGCCCCCACAGGTCCTGCGCGTCGCGCAGCTCGGCGCCGCCGTCATGAACCCAGAGATAGACGGGGCGGGGCGCCTGCCCCGTGATGACGACGCCGTCGTACCCCGCGTATTTCAGGTGGTGACCCACGTCCCCGCCCATGCTGCCGCGCGAGAACCACGATACGGGGTAGCTCTGCGGCGCCAGGGAGCAGATGGTGAGCCGCCCCGAGGCGGGGGCTGTGGTGCCGGAAAGGGGGCCGGCGAGGAGCATCAGGGGGTTTTCGGGATCGAAGGGTGTCAGCCCCGGGCGGAGCATCTCCCAGGCCAGGGCGGCCCCCAGGCCGCGCCCACCGACGACGCGGGGCGCCAGGTCCATGATGTCGCGTTCGCCGATGGTGCCTGCGGTGAGGTCCACCATCAGAATGCGTCCCGCCCAGCCCGTCGTGTGTGCCATGCTTCCCTCGATGCTACGATGTGGCGACATGTCCATGTCGTGGCGACATTGTCATGTCGCGCTAGTTATGCCACGTCGTCGGGAGAGCGTCAAGTCTGTTCAGGGGATGCAGCGACACTTGCGGCATGGCTCTGAGGCGGCTACAATGCACGCGGCTCGGGCGGGGATGGGCCGCGGTTCTTATGGCCCGTCGCCCGGAGCGCGTCCCCGACGTCCCTGATGACGGCGCCCTCGTGGCACGGGTGAGGAGGCTATCGCATGGCGTATCGGTTTGCCGTGGACATTGGCGCCACGCGCACGATGCTGGCCCTGGTCGATGCGGTGCGCCCCGAGATCGTGGCGCACGATCGGCCCGAGACAGACACCATCTTTACCGGGTGGCGCTCGCCGGGGCTGGCGATGGCGGACGCGGTGCAGCGCTTCCTCGAGGAGCGCCGGGTGATGGCCTCAGAGATAACGGGCGTGGGGATCGGCGTGCCCGGCACCGTCGACCGGCCCAACGGCACCGTCCTCGAGTGCCCCAACCTCCACGTGCTGGACCACACGCCCCTCGCACCCGAGGCGTCGGCCGAATTGGGCATTCCCGTCTTCATCGACAACAACACCAACCTGATCGCCATGGGTGAGCACACCGCGGGGATTGGCCGCGGCGTGGACGACATGGTGGTGGTGTTTGTGGGGTCGGGCGTCGGCAGCGGCCTCATCCTGCGGGGTGAGCTGTACGAGGGGGCAGACGGGGGAGCGGCAGAGATCGGGCACACCGTGGTGGTGCCCAACGGCTTGGCGTGCACCTGTGGCGGGCATGGCTGCCTCGAGATGTACTGCTCGGGCAAGGCGCTCACCATGGTGGCGGGCCACATTTTCAAGCCAGGGGAGCTGTACGCCATCGGCTCGCGGTTCGCCGGCGCGCGCCTCGTCATCGAGCAGGCGAGCATCGGCCACGAGGCCGCCCGCCAGGCGCTTACGGAGGCGTTCACGTACCTCGGCATCGGCCTGATCAACGTCGTCAACACCCTCAACCCACGGCTGATCGTGCTGGGGGGCGGCATCATATCCGCCTGGCCCGAGGGGGTCGAGATCGCTACGGAGATGGTGATGCGCCACGCCATGCCGCTCATGCGCCGCAACCTGCGGATCGAGGTATCGCAGCTGCAGAACTATGCCGGCGTGCTCGGCGGGGCGGCCCTGGTGAGCAGCGAGGGCAGGCTATAGGTCGGCCAGCGCACGCTGGAATCATCGGCGCGTCACTACGGCGCGCCGCAACCTTTTCACTGGAGGATCATGGTGGCCAAGATAGCGCGATTTCGGACCGGTGACGGCGCCGTACGGTACGGCGTACTGGAGGGGGGAGACACGCTGCGGGTGATCGATGGGGACGTGTTCGGCGCCTGGCGCGCCACGGACGTGACGGTGCCGCTGGCGCAGGCCAAGCTGTTGGCGCCCGTCGACCCCCCGAACATCATCGCCATCGGGCTAAACTATCGCGCCCACGCCATCGAGAGCGGGGCGCCCCTGCCGGAACGCCCCGTGATCTTTATCAAGGCCACCACCGCGCTGTGCGGCCCGGATGACGACATCGTCCTGCCCAAGGTGGCGCCCAACGAGGTCGATTACGAGTGTGAGTTGGCCATCGTCATCGGCAAGAGGGCGCGCCACGTGTCGGTAGAGTCGGCGCTCGACTATGTCCTAGGCTACACCTGCGCGCACGATGTCAGCGCGCGCGACTGCCAGCTGCGTGTCGATGCCCAGTGGGCGCGCGGCAAGTCGTTCGACACCTTTGCGCCCATGGGCCCCTGGATCGAGACGGACATGGATCCCGACAACGCCCCGATCCGCACGCGCCTCAACGGCACGGTGATGCAAGAGTCCAACACGAATGACCTCATCTTTTCGTGCCCCGAACTCGTCGCCTACATCTCGGACAGCATGACGCTGCTGCCGGGGACCGTCATCATGACGGGCACCCCGTCGGGGGTGGGCTTTGCCCGCAAGCCGCCGGTATTCCTCAAGCCGGGGGACGTGGTCGAGATCGAGGTGGGCGGCATCGGCACACTGCGCAACGGCGTCGTGGCCGAGGACTAGCGAGGTGAGTATAGAACGCGGATGAACGCTGCAAGAGCGGGTACGCGTTGCAGGCTTCAGGTTCCAGGTTACAGCGCTTCGATGGGCACCTCACTGAAGCCTGTAACCTGGAACCAGTGACCCGCAACTCCTATCAGTGTTTATCCGCGTTCTACCTCTGGATACCGCGAGCGCAGGCCGGCCTGAAGCGTCTGCAGCCTGGCCCGCTGGTCGGCCACGCACGGAGGTAATGAGGCGAGGTTCTCGCCGGGGTAGGGGGTGGCGGCGGCGACCTCCAGGCAGCACGTCATTCCCTCCTCGAGGTTCTCCGCAAAGGTGCGCAGATAGGACAGCTCCTGCCGCGAGAGGTCGTCGCGCGCCGCCATGCGCTCGTAATAGCCCACGTAGAGTTCGAGTTCCTGCGCGAACATGTGGGGGCGCTCATCCGGCACGAGGGACGTGCCCCGCCCATAGATGTGATCGACCATCTCTCGTAGGGTATAGGTGCGGTCGAACCAGGCGAGGTTGGGCCCCGGGCAGACCGCCTGTGGCGCCTCGTCCGCCGCAGCGATGCCGAGGGCAATGAGGGCGCTGTTCCCCAGGTGGTCGCAGATGCAGCTCCTCGACATAACCGTGACGCGAAGGGTCGCCTTGCGCTCCTCCGGCAGGTCCATCTCCTCGATCTGCGCCAGCCTGTGACGCTGGTATTGCCGCGACCCGAGGCAGATGGCGCGCTCGGTGAACTCGGTGTTGGTGGCGCCGTACCCCTTGGGGCAGGGGGAGCCGGGCGCGCCGGCGGCGATCCTCCTCAGCCTGTCGCGCTCCGAGCCGCAGCCCCGCAGGTTATTGTAGGGAATGCCGAGGGGCGAGGCCTCGCTGACGTACAGCTCCCCAGGCCCCGCCTGAGCGAGCAGGGCGCGCGTGGCGTCGTCGACGCTGGTGACCTCGGGTACCAGCAGGAAGGGCGTCGCCCAGCCCGTGCGATCGACGCCGTACCCCTCCAGCAGGCGTCGCACCTCGCCGTGGGTGCCGATGCCGCCCTGCACGGTGATCAGCGGGCCGCCGTTCCGCGCCGATTCGGGGTACTCCCACCCCTGGTCGCGGTAGTAGGCGAGCACCTTGGCGCGGGGGCCGTCGACGAGTTCGCGCCGGCTGGCCTGAAAGTCTCGCAGCACGGCGGGGAGGAGGTTGCCGGCCGTGGGAAAGGCGTGGCCGCCGCAGTTGAGGCCCGATTCGATGCGGTACTCGGATACCTCCAGCCCCATGCGCGCCAGGTAGGCCCCCTGGATCCGCGCCGAGCGCAGGTCGCTCACCTTGAGCGCGATGCGCTTGCGCGGTTCGCCGGTCGCATCGCGATAGAAGCAGCGGAACTGGGTCATGTAGCGAAAGAGCGCCTGGTTGATGCCCGCCGAAAGGACCAGAGTGGAGGAGACGCGGCTCTGGGCGTAGCCGCGCAAGGCGGCCATGGCGTCGCGGTACTCGTCGCCCAGGGGCGCGCCGTGCCGGTCATAGTTCACGCGATCCACCTTGACCATGATGTTGGCGTCGATGGACCCCGGGCGCATCCGCGCCGTCAGGTCACGCGCCAGGGCGTCGCGGCCGGGACCGGTCGGCATGTCGAGCATGGCGCGATAGTCGCTCTTCAGGGGGCTGTCATCGGGCAGCAGGCTAAAGTAGAGGTCCTTGGCGTTCCCCGGCTCAAAGGGCAGCTCCTGGATCTCACGAAAGCGACGCGCGACGATCTCATCGACCATATCCAGGTAGGCCGTGATGCGCCGTGCGCGTCCGTCCTCCGCGTCGCGGGGGATCGGGTCGTAGGGCAGGCCATACAACGGGCTGTAGTGGGCGCGCAGCTGCTCCAGGAGCAGATCGTCCACCAGTGAGATCGCGGCCGAGATGCCCAGTGGCGCGACACGGATCGGGGCGTCGGCCGTGTGCCCCGTGCCCATGACGGGGATGATAAAGGTATGGTCGCCCAGTTGCATGGCCTATCCTTTGGAAATGGAATGAGGGCGAGGCTACCTCGCCGCGCGGCTCCACAGTCGTTTAACACCTGCGAGACGGCCTGGTTATGGGTGCGGCCTATCGGTGTGCCGTCATCGGTCGCCCGGAGGTAAGTGCATGGCGAGCCACCGACTCACGCTGTCCCTCCTTCCGAGCACGTTCGCCGTCGTCCGGCTGGATGCGGCCGATCCTTGGCCGGCCTGGGCCCTGGACGCCTCGGACCTGGTGGCGCTGACGCGCACCGCCGACGAGCTATCCGTCATCTGCCGCGAGGATGCCGTGCCGGCGGGGGTGACGTCTCAGGGGGGATGGCGCGCGCTAAAGGTGCACGGCCCCTTCCCCTTTGACACGGTGGGCGTATTGGCCGCGCTCTCCGGCGCCCTTGCTGAGGCAGGGGTCAGCCTGCTGGCGGTATCGACCTTTGAGACAGACTACCTTCTCGTCCCCGGGGAGCGACTCGACGAGGCGGTGGCGGCGCTGGCGGCGCGACACCACGTGATGTAGAGAGAGGGGCGCCCCGCGGCGGGCGGCGCCCGCTAGGGGCGCCAGATCGCCGTCACCCGTGTGCCCTCGCCGGGGGCGGCGTCGATCTCGATGGTGGCGCCCGCCGATTCGGCGCGCTCGCGCATGATATTGATGCCCAGATGGTTGATAGGGATGCGCGCCAGGTCGAATCCGCGACCGTCGTCGGCGATCTCCATGCGGACACCCTCCGGGCTGCAACGCAGGTTGATGCGCGCCTCGTTGGCCCCCGAGTGCTTGGCGACGTTGTTCAGCGCCTCTTGGGCGATGCGATAGAGCGCCACCTTGACTTCGGAGGGCACGTCGCAATGGCCCTGACTGCTCACGCTGACGGGCACCCGCGCCCTGCCGGTGATCGACTCGCCGAGTTGTCGCAATAGGTCGGACAGCTGCGCCTCGTCCAGCGCCGACGGGCGGAGTTCCAGGAGCAGGGTGCGCATCTCGGCCAGGGCGCCGCGCGTCAGCTGGCGCAGCTCCTCCAGGCGACGGCGTCCCTCGTCGGCGTCACGCTCCCACAGGCGCGGGAGCACCTCGGCGATGAGGCTGGCGGAGAACAGCGTCTGGGTGACGGCGTCGTGCAGGTCCCTCGCCAGGCGAGATCGCTCGGCGGCGGCGGCGGCTTGCTCGGCGCGCTCGTAGAGCTGGGCGTTCTCTACCGCGACGCCGATCTGCTGGCCGATGGAGGCGAGGAGCGCCAGCTCGTCGTCGCCAAAGGCGCGGTCGGAACTCTCGCCGAGGATGATCGTCCCGAGCGTCTTGCCCCGCGACACGAGGGGCACGCCGACGATGGTCTGGAATGCCGCATCCGCGAGCCCCTCGCGCACGTCGTCCTGGATATAGTCCGCCGCCCGCCGCACGGCGGGGTGGGCGGCCTCCCCGTTGTACGAGCCCTCGATGAGCGCCAACTTATCGGCCAGGTCGGTCGGCAGGCCTTGCGCCCAGACGCGCTGCAGCGCCCCTCGCTCCACGCGGCAGTAGGCCGCGCCGGCTTCCACCTGGGTGAGTTCCACGGTCTTTTCCAGGCCGGCGCTGAGGACCTCACGCACGTCGAGAGAACGGCTCACCACCTCGGCGATGGCGTTCAGCGTCGCCAACTCGCGCGTGCGGTCGGCGACCTTTTGCTCGAGCTGGGCATAGGACGACTCGAGCTGGACCGACATGGCGTTGAACTGCTCGGCCAACTCCTCGATCTCGTCCCCCGTGGGGGCGCTGATGGTGCGGCCAAAGCGCCCGCCCGCCACGTCCTGAGCGGCGCGGATGAGGTCCTGGATCGGCTGGGTGATCCGTCGCACGCCGAGGGTCACCACGAGCGCCGGCACGGCCACCCCCAGGGCGAGCAGGAGCAGCAGGAAGCGGCGGTAGGAGACGCTGGAGCTGAGTAACGCGCCCCAGTTCTCCTCTCGCACCAGCCCCCAGTCGGTCCCCGGCACCGGTGCATAGCTCGCCAGGATGAGCGTGCCCGTCCTATCGCGCGTGCGCAGGCTGCCGTCCTGGCCGTCCAGCACGCGCTGCACCGCTTCTTGATCGGAGAGGTCCTCGCCGATGTGCTGTCCGCCGGTGCGATAGATGACGCGCCCTTGCCCGTCGACGAGGTAGGCGCTGCCCTCCTGTTCGAGGCGCATCTTGACGATGCTGGCGTAAAAGGCGCTCACGCTGGTGGCCCCGAGTCGGAACATCCCTACCATCGTGCCCACGCTTCCGCCCTCCGGGCCGATCACGGGCACGGCCACAATCACTACGTGGGCGCCACTCGTACCCTCGGGGATGGCGTCCGAAAAGTACGTGGACTGGGAGTGGAGCATGGCCCGGTAGTAGGGGCGATAGGAGCGGTCCTGGCCGATGAGGTCGGGGCGATGGGGGTACGACGCCACGACGGTGCCGTGGCTGTCGAGCATGATCGTGCCGCCGTCAAAGACGGCCAGCCGGTTCGCGGAGCGCTCGATGCTCGCCTGCCACGCGGCGGGATCGCCGTCGCGTAGGTCCAGGGTGCGCACGACCGAGGCAAGGAGGTCGCCGTGCTGTGCCAGTTCGGATCCCAACTGGCCGGCGCTCAGTCGCGCCAGTTCGCGGTCGCGCTCGATGACCAGGTTCTCAGTGACCTGCTGGTAGGAGTAAAAGTTGAGCAGCGCCACCGCCGCCAGAATAATGGCCGTCGGCACGAACGACCAGGCGATGATTTTGGATCGCAGGCTCTCGCGACGCTCCGGTGGTGTCACTCTGCCATCACCCCTCACCCGCCTGAGCGGCGGCGATCTGCTGGCAGGCCTGTACCATGCGCTCGACGGGGGCCTGGCCGAGGGAGAGGATCTGGTCCCAGGCGGCGTCGGCGATGGGCTTGGCGGCCGACATATCGGCAAAGAACTCGGTGGTTACCGAATAGCCCTCGCGATGCCCGTCGGCAAAGGCGGCGATGTCCATCCCTACGGCCTGGGCGGGGAACTCGTCGCGGATGCAGGCCACCCAATCGGCGACCAGGGAGTAGCGGGCCGGCTGCAAGAAGTGGGCCCTGGCCATCGCCCGGCCGTACTCCTCGCCGATGAGGAACTGCATCAGTTCCCAGGCCGCGTCGGGGTGTTTGCTGCGGGAATAGATGGAAAAGCCGTCGGTGGTGGCGAGGGTTGCCCGGCGCGCCGGGCCCTTGGGGAGGGGCGCGACGCCCACGGCGAACTCAGCGCCGCTGAGGATCTCTTTCAGTGCCCAGGAGCCGTCCTCCACCATGGCGACGCGCTGGGCGACAAAGGCGCGGCTGGTGCCCATGTGGCTGACGTCCATGGGCGTGGCCATGACGCGATCGTCCCACATGCGGGCGCGCAGCCATTCGACGGCCTCGAGGGCGGGGGGCTCGGCCATCATGCAGCGACGCGCGTCGGCCGGGTCGACAAAGTGCCCGCCCCAGGCGTTCACGTGCACCTGAAGGCGGTCCCACGAGACTTCTGTGAGGCTACCCCAGACGGGACGGTAGCGCTCGGGGGCGGCGTCACACAGGCGCGCCATGGCGGCGGCATAGTCGTCGTAGGTCCAGTCGCTGTTCGGGTAGGCCTCGCCGCAGGCGTCAAAGATGTCCTTGTTGTAGTAGAGGGCCATGGCGCCGTGGTACTTGGGGAGGCCGTACTGTTGGCCGTCGGGCGTCAGGTAGTAGCGATACTGAGCCGGGTCCCAGTCCTGGATGGTCTGCTGGCTCAGGTCGCGGCTGATGTAGGGGCGCAGATCGAGCATGCCCCCCTTCTGCGCCCAGATGGGGTAGTGGGCGCAGCACCCCTGAAAGACGTCGGGCGCGGTGCCGGCCTGCATGTCGGCCAACATCTTGGTCTCCAGGTTCTCGGGGTCGGGCAGGTAAAAGACGCGGATGTTGGGGTGCAGATCGTGGAACTGTGCCAACATCTCTTGCGCCATGGGGGGAAACCAGTCGGTGCGCCAGTCCTGGTAGACGAGTTCCACCACGGGGTCGGTGGCCCTGGCGCCGGCGATGGTGCGAGTGACGGGGCCGGGCTGGCACGCTGCCAGCAGAGCAGCAGCTGCCGCGCCGGCGGACAGGCGTAGGAAGGCGCGGCGGGAATAGGTGCCCGGCGTGGGGCCTGAGACGGACTGGCGCTGCATGGGGCCCCTCCAGGGTGGCCGTACGTAGGCTCGGTGCGTGGGGGAGAGTCTAGTGGATGGGGGGTGGGGTGTCAACCTGAGTGGGAACGGAAGGAACGCAGGTTCCGCAGATGGATTCGAGAAGGAACCACAGAGAACACAGAGAAAGCAGAGACCACAGAGGAATAAGAAATAGGCCCTCTGTGGTCCCTGTTTTTTGTGATCTTTTGTCTGTGGTTTTTTGTCCGCGGAGATCAGCGTACTATCAGCGGAATCCGCGTACCATCGCTCTCCCTCTAGCAGACCTCTACGGCTTGACCACCGTGCCGTCGAGGCGGCGCACCTCGGGCCAGGCGCCGTTGTACTCGTGCTCCGGGAAGGGGTACTTGGCCGCCAGCGCCTCGTCGATGTCCACTCCCAGCCCGGGCTGCTCGTTGCACCACACGCAGCCATCGTGGATCTCGGGCGTGCCGGGGAACACCTCGCGCGTCGCCTCCGGGAAGAGCGCCTGCTCCTGGATGCCAAAGTTCGAGATGGCCAGGTCCAGGTGCAGGTTGGCGGCGTGGCCCACCGGGGAGACGTCGCCGGGGCCGTGCCAGGCGGAGCGCACTCCCAGGAACTCGCCAAAGGCGGCCAGCTTGCGCGCTGGCGTCAGCCCGCCGATGTCCGAGATGTGCACGCGGATAAAGTCGATGAGCCGCTCGCGCATCAGGGGCACGTACTCGGCCTGGTTGACGAACAGCTCCCCCATGGCGATGGGGGTGGCGCACTGGGCGCGCACCATGCGAAAGTACTCGATGTCCTCGGGGGCAAAGAGGTCCTCGAGGAAGAAGAGGCGGTAGGGCTCGACGGCCTTGGCCAGCCACACCCCCTGGATGGGGGGGATGCGCTCGTGGACGTCGTGCAGTAGCTCCACGTCCTCCCCCAGCGCCACGCGCAGGTGCTCGAGGAGCGTGGGGACGGAGCGCACGTAGGGGGTGGGCTCCCAGGTACGCGTCTGGGCGGGGTTGAGGGCCGGGATGGCCTCTCCGCCGCGGGAGCCGTAGGTGGACAGGCCGGGGATGCCCATCTGCACGCGGATGTAGCGAAAGCCCTGCGCCATGAAGGCGCGCACGCGCTCCTCGACCTCCGTGGGGGAGGCGCCCGAGGCGTGGGTGTAGACGGGCACCGCCTCGCGCGCCTTGCCGCCAAAGAGCTGGTAGAGGGGCATGCCGGCGCGCTTGGCCTTGATGTCCCACAGCGCCTCGTCGAGCCCGGACATGGCGTTGTTGAGCACGGGGCCCGAGCGCCAGTAGGAGGAGACGTAGAGGGCCTGCCAGATGTCCTCGATGCGGTCCACGTCGCGGCCCAGGACGAAGGGGCGGAGGTACTCGTCGATGGCGGTGGCCACGGCGAGGGGGCGCTGGGTGAAGGTGGCGCAGCCCAGGCCGTAGAGGCCGGGTTCGCTGGTGAGGACCTTGACGACCACCAGGCGGATGCCGTTGGGGGCGGTGAGGATGGTCTTGACGTCCGTGATGGTGACGGGGGGTGCTCCACGTTCGGTCATGCGATGCCTCCAGATGACTGCAGGTGATGGCAACGGGCGAGAACTCGTTGCGACGCGCTTGAGGCGCACTATAGCACGCCGGTGGGCGCCGCTCAAGTGCACGCGCCCGCCACGGCTGAGGAGGGTTGCGGGTTCCAGGTCGTAGGTTACAGGCGACAGGACCGTGACCTGGTAGAACATAGCCTGCAGCCGAACGGGAGGTAGAAGGTGCGGTACCGCGACGCGGCGTTTGCGGGTATAATGGCGGCCAGCCGTGTGGGGCGCTACCGGCGCTTGGCCGCCGGGCGTCCGCCGGCTGAAGGCCGCAACACACCATCAGTGCGGGTCCCGCCCTTGGGTGCGAGCCGGCCCGCTGCGATCATCAGGAGGTACACATGGCGCGCTGTAGTTTCGAGTACGACCGCGACGAGGCCACGGGGTGGAGGATCCTGCGCATGCGGGCTGACGGCGATACGCCCGAGATGAACACGGTGGCCGAGTTCCTCCCCGAGATGGGCAGTAACCTCTGCCGTTTCGCCGTGGGGGACACCGAGTACCTGTTCGGCACTGTGGACAGCAACGGGCACAAGATGGTCCTCGGCACCCCCATCCTCTACCCGATGCCCAATCGGGTGCGGAACGCCCAGTTCACCTTTGGCGGCAAGGTGTATCGCTTTACGCCCAACAACGGCACCAACTTTTTGCACGGGCTGGTGCGTGAGGAGTTGTGGGAGGTCGACGAGCCGATCGTGGGGATGGAGAGCGTCTCGGTGACGACGCGCATCGGCTTTGACCCCACACGCAGCTTTTGGGATTCGTTCCCCATTCGGAACATGCTCGAGTTGACCTACACGCTGCGCGCCGGCACCATGCGGTTCAGTTTCAACGTGATCAACGAGGATAGCTACCAACTCCTCCCCTTTGGGCTCGCTATCCATCCCTTCTTCCAGGTCCATGGGGCGCGCGACGCGGTGCGCATCCAGGTTCCGGCGCAAAAGTGGATGGAAGCGGAGGACCTCCTGCCCACGGGGCGGCTCCTCGACCTGAAGGAGGGGCCGGCCGACCTGCGCGAGCCCACGCCCCTGTCCAAGCTGGACCTGGATGACGTGTTCTGGGGGCTGTCCGAGAGCCGACCCCAGACGATCTACTACGACGAACTCGAGAAGAAGGTCATCCTGACGGCGTCCGATTTCTTTACCCACAGCGTGGTGTACACCCCGCCGGACCGGCCCTTCTTCTGCATCGAGAACCAGTCCTCGTCCACCGACGCGCACAACCTCTATTCCCAGGGGCTGGAGAAGGAGGCCCACCTGACGGTGCTCCCGCCCGGCGCCTCGCTGTCGGCGTGGATCGAGATGGCTGTGAGCGATCTGTAGCGAGCTGGTGTGTCTGCTGTTAATTGCCGCCCAGAAGAGGGATGCTAAACTTGGTCAGTCGCCCGCGTCCTCGAGGCTGTCGCGCAGCAACCTCGCCCTTGCCCTGCGCATCCCCTGCAGGAAATAGGGCAATTCGCGCTTGGTGAGGGTCTCCCATTTGACCGCCACGTTGGCCAGCACCCAGGCCACCATCACTCGCCCGACGATCAGGCGCCGCGCCAGCAGGCAGAGCCGAACGATATGTACACCGGCCCCTGGAAAGCGGCGCCCAACGGCTTGGTCACACCCCCACAGCGCCACAGGATGACGCCCCACAGCAGCAGATATGCTGCCACCGCCAGGGATGGATCAGTTCGGCGCTGCGCATGAAACTGAGGAGGGCCGTGGCCACGACGATGTCGATGAGCAGGTCGTTCCGGCCGATCCAACTCTGATGGGTCACCCCGCTCTTGCGCGCCAGAGGGCCATCAAGAGCGTCGGTGGTCCAGGCGGCCAAGAGGAGGAAGGCCGCGGTACTCAATCCATCGGACCCCATGAGCCTTCCCCAGCCAGCCAGTACCACCGACAGCACGAGACGTAGGCCGGTCAAGCCGTCGGCAAGCGGTTTCAGCCAGGCCATCGGTACCTCCCTGTGTGCTCGGTATGGGCTGTGATGTTACAGGTCGCTTCAGTATACCGGTGCTGGCCGGGCCGGCCAAGCTCGCCGGCACCGCCCTATACGGCTGCGGTGGCCCCTCCGAGAGAACCTGTTATCCGACGCTCTCCCCCAGCATCGCCAGTAGGGGCGAGTCCTCGATGGCCAGCGGCAGTTCGACGCGGCAGCGGCTGCGGCTCGACTCGTACGTGGCAAAGATGAGTTCCGTCGCGCGCAGCGCCCGCCGGGCCGACAGCTCTGGCTCGCGCCCCGTCTTGAGAGCATCGATCACGTCCAGGATGGCGCGCTTGACGTAATCCCCGCCGTGCAACCCCTCGGGGATATCCACCACCTGCCAGCCCGGGCGATCCTCCGACCAGTAGCGCAGCGGCACGTCGTTGGCGTGTCCCACCTCGATGACGCCCTTGGCGCCGATGAGGCGGTTCGCGGCGTCCCAGGCCGCCTCGTGGCCGGTGAGCATCAGCCCGCGGACGCCATTGCGATACTTGAAGTGGCTGATCCCCTGGCCCTCTACCGGCACGCCAAAGATGCGCTGCCCGCCCCGGGGGTCGATCTGGGCGATGACCCACTCGACGGGCTCCTCGTCGGCGTAAAAGTTCAGCATATCAAACCAGTGCGTGCCCCAGTCGTACATGTTGGAGCAGGTGGCCTCCAGCCGCACGAGGTCGCCGATGGCGCCCGCCTTGAGTAGCTCCTTCGCCTTGCGAAAGGGGGCGCCAAAGCGACGCTGGTGATTGAAGCTGAGCTGCACGCCCCGCTCCTCACAGGCGCGCACCATGGCGACCGCCTCGCCGTAGGTGGGGGCCATCGGCTTCTCGCAGTGTATCGCCTTGACGCCCGCCTCGGCCGCGGCGATGACCATCGGGGCGTGGAGGTGCGGCCAGGTGCTGATGCTGACGACGTCGAGGTTCTCCCTGGCCAGCATCTCGCAGAAATCGGCATAGATACGCTCGCCGCCGTGCTCCGCCTGGAAGGCCCGGGCGTTGTCCAGGTTGATGTCCGCCAGTGCCACGATCTCGGCGTCGGGCGACGCCTCGTAGCCCTGTGCGTGCATGTGCGACATACCGTACCCCGTGGCGCCCTCGGCGTTCCGTGGTCGCCCACACCCGATGATGCCTACCCGGTACATAGCGTTCTCCCTCCCTGTCTGGTGGTCACTCGGTCGGGCGGCCGTGCCCCGACCGCTGCTGCCGCAGCCGCATTCTAGACCCGCTCGAGGCCATGTCAACCACATGCGCCGCTGCGTCGCCCTCCCTGGCGGTGGGTGCTCCACGGCATGTGCATCAAGGTCCCTCGGTGCCCTCGGGACGACGGCCGGGACGGCGCGGGCGGGCGGGTCGAGCCTGAACCCGCCATAAAGTCGCTCAGCGACGCTGCCCCAATCGCAGCGCTTCCCCTGTGATCTCTGCGTCCTCTGCCCCCTCGGCGGTTCCTCCCACCACCTCTGCGCTGAACCCACCGTTTGACAGCGCCTCCGGCGGGCACTATCCTCCAAAGGGTAGGCTCCATCGTTGACTTGTAGCACGCTTGAGGGAGGACCGTCGTGGCCGCCGATGCGCCTATGACTCTTGATGGCCCCAACACCCCGCGCGAGCGGTTCATCGCCGCGCTGGAGCGCCGCCCCATCACGGGGCGCGTGCCCCATTTCGAACTCGTCTTTTTCCTCACCATGGAGGCCTTTGGGCTGGTGCACCCCTCGCAGCGCCACTATGCCCAGTGGGACCAGATGTCCGAGTCGGAGCGCCGGCTCCATCGCGAGGAGATGGCCGGGATCTATATCAAGACGGCGCAGCGCTACGAGCACGACGCCATCTTTATCCACCCCAACCCGGGTACGCTGGATGAGACCAAACGCCTCATCGACCTGATCCGCCAGCGCACGGGCGATACCTACTTTTTGATGATGCACGGCGACGCCACGTATGCCATCCCGGACGGCGACCATATGGAGGCGTGGTGCGCCTGGCTGTACGAGAACCTCGACGAGGCCAAGGCGGAGGCGGATCGGCGCGTCGACGCGCAGCTGGAGCGCGCCGCCGCGCTGCGACGTCACGGGGGCCTGGACGGGTTCGCCCTCTGCTCCGACTATTGCTTCAACAGCGGCCCCTTCCTCAGCCCGCGCATGTTCGGCGAGATCATCACGCCTTACCTCACGCGCCTCATCGCCGGGCAGCGAGAGCTGGGCTACTATGTCATCAAGCACACCGACGGCAACATCATGCCGATCCTCGACGACCTCGTGTCGGCGCGGCCCCACGCGCTGCACTCTATCGATCCTCAGGCGAACGTGGACATCGCCGAGGTCAAGCGACTGGTGGGAGATCGCGTGGCGCTCATCGGTAACGTGAACTGCGGCCTGCTCAGCACCGGCACCGACGAGGAGGTGGTCGAGTCGGCCCGCTACGCCCTGCGCCACGGGATGCCGGGTGGCGGCTACGTGTTCAGCACCAGCAACTGTATCTATACCGGCATGCCCCTGCACCGCTACGAACTGATGCTGGACGTGTGGCGGCGCGAGGGGAACTATGCCTGAAGCGCGTTCGACGATGACGGGTGTGGGTGGCGCCGTGGGGTGGCCGGGGGGTGAACCCCTCCGGCTAATGGAGACGGAAGCCCCTGCGGGGCTGATGGGCGCCCTGCAGGGGTCGCGATCCTGGGTAGCCCGGCGGGCCAACGCCGGGCGGGCTGGTGCGGCGGGGCCGGGGGGGCCGGGGGGTGAACCCCTCCGGCTAGGGAAGATGGAAGCCCTTGTGGGGCTAGGGCGCACCCCGAAGGGGCGGCGATCCTCGGTAGCCCGGCGGCTCAGCGCCGGGCGGGGCTAGCGATGCGGCTCCTTCGTCGCGTGCCGCGAGGGGCGTGGATCGGTGGGGCGGGGTTGGTGCTCCTCCTGCTGATCGTCTTGCTGGTGAATCCCTGGGGAGCCGGTGGGACGCCGCCCGCCGTCGAGGCCGTGGCGCCCACGGCCATACCCTCGCCCACGCCGGCGCCCACCGTGACGCCGGTCCCCACACCAACGCGGCGGCCGTTCGCGGGCGATATCGCCGACCTGGCGCTGCGGTTCGACGTCGAGGATGCGCTGGCTCACGCCGAGGAACTCGCCGCCGATGGGTACGCCGGGCGACAGGGCGGCTCCCCCGGCGGGCGTCGCGCCGCCGAGTACATCGCGGGTTACCTGGAGGCCCTGGGGTTGGAGCCTGCCGGCACCGACGCCTATCTGCAGCCCTTCATGCTGCCCTACGCCGAGGAGGCGCGTCTGCCCGAGTTGCAGATCACCGGCGCCGATGGTGTGGTGCGCGATGACTTGGTCTTTGGCGAGGATTTCCGCCACGCCATGGGGGGCTATGCGGCCGGCGGCGAGGCCGAGGGGGAGGTCATCTGGCTCGGGGCCTGTGCCACATCCGACTATGACGCGCACGAGGTACGTGGCGACATCGTCATGTGCCGTCACCGGCCCGGCGTCGATCAGGCGGCCGTGGCGGCGGAGGAGGGGGCGGAGGCGCTGCTGTTGGTGACCGGCGACGAGCGCCGCATCGCGCTCAAGCGGGCGCTCAGCGAGGCGCCCAAAGCCGAGGGGATCCCCACGCTTCTTGTAACCGACGCCGTGTTCGACCTTCTGCTGGGGGCCGAACGCCCCTCCTCTGACCTGGGCCTCCTCGATGCCACCGCACGGGTGACCGTCGAGCTGGTCCAGGCGGGCGAGGCGGAGGGCGTCAACGTGTTGGCCGCGCTGCCCGGCGCCGCCCCGGCGCTGCGCGACCGGGTCCTCATCGTGGGCGCCCACTTTGATCACCTGGGCGCCGATCCCGACGGGGCGATCTATAACGGCGCCAACGACAACGCCTCAGGCTCGGCGGCGCTGCTCGAGATCGCGCGCTCGTGGCGAGAGGCGAACTATCGGCCAGCCGTCACCGTGCTGTTCGCGGCCTGGGATGGGGAGGAGCAGGGGCTGCTGGGCGCCCGCCACTATGTGATGAATCCGCGCTATCCCCTGTCGGCCACCATCGGCATGATCCAACTCGACATGGTGGGCATGGCGGACGCGGGCACGCTGACGTACGACGGGGCGGCGAACGCCGTGGGCCGCCAACTGGCCGCCAGCGCGGAGCGCTTTGAGGTGCCCACCGGCGCCGTCAGCTGGAGCGGCGGCAGCGACCATGGCGCCTTCCTGAGCGCCGGCGTGGACGCCGGCCTCATCATCTGGGACGCCGCCGAGGTGGCCTATTACCACACGCCAGAGGACACGGCGGACACGCTGCAGCCGGAGCGCCTGCGTCAGGCCGGGGTGGTCGCGTCCCACGCCGCGTTGGCGCTGATCCGTGCCGCGGAGGAGGGCGGTCCCGCGCCTACCGCCCAGGTGGGGGGGCGTTCCTTGTACAGCCTGGGGGCGGCGCCGCTGCCGGTGCGGTGATGGGCGCCCGCAGACGCCGAGCGGGTAGGGCGCCCTGACGGCACGTCCATCGGCCCGGAGACCCCGCGTCCATCCAAACGATAGCCAAGGCTGGTGCCATGACCGAACCCCTCATCCTGGCCATCGACGTCGGCACGCAGAGCGTCCGCGCCCTGGCGTTCGACCCGCGCGGCCAACTGGTGGCCAAGTCGCGGGTACCCTGGAACCCTACTTTTCGCCGCAGCCCGGCTGGGCGGAGCAGCATCCCGAGTACTACTGGGACAAGCTGGGCGAGGCGTGTCGAGCGCTGTGGCAGGCCTCCGGCGTCTCGAGGGATGCTCTGGCCGGCGTGGCGCTCACCACGCAGCGCGCCACCATCGTGAACGTGGACGCCGACGGCAAGCCCTTGCGCCCCGCCATCGTCTGGCTCGACCAGCGCCGCGCCGTGGGCCAGCGCCCCATCGGGGGGCGGTGGGGGATCCTCTTTACTGTGCTGGGGCTCTCGGACACCATCGCCTACTTCCAGGCCGAGGCGGAGGCCAACTGGGTACGCGCGCAGCAGCCCGACGTCTGGGACCGCACCCACAAGCTGCTGCTGTTGTCCGGTTACCTCACCCATCGCCTCACAGGGCGGTTCGTCGACTCTATCGGCTGCCAGGTGGGCTATATCCCGTTTGACTACCGCGGGTTGCGATGGGCATCGCCCGGCGACTGGAAGTGGCTGGCGGTGCCTATGCCGCCCGAGATTTTGCCCGACCTCACGCCGCCTGGCACGCCCCTGGGGCAGGTGACGCGCGCGGCCGCCGAGCACACCGGCATCCCCGCCGGCCTGCCTCTGATCGCCGCGGCAGCGGACAAGGCGTGCGAGGTGATCGGCGCCGGGGCGCTGGACCCCCACGTGGGGTGCCTCAGCTACGGCACCACCGCCACGTTCAACACCACGCACCGTCGCTACGTGGAAGTGATCCCCCTCGTGCCGCCGTACCCTTCGGCGGTGCCCGACCACTATAGCCTCGAGGTGCAGATCTTTCGCGGCTACTGGATGGTGAGCTGGTTCCGCCGCGAGTTCGGCACACCGGAGGAGAACCTGGCCAGCGAGCGCGGTGTCGAGCCCGAGGAGCTGTTCGACGAGCTGGCCGCCAGCGTGCCGGCGGGGTCTATGGGGCTCATGCTACAGCCCTACTGGTCGCCGGGGGTGCGCGTGCCGGGGCCCGAGGCCAAGGGTGCGGTGATCGGTTTCGGCGAGGTGCACACGCGCGCCCACGTCTACCGCGCCATCATCGAGGGGTTGGCCTATGCCCTGCGGGAGGGGAAGGAGCGCTCCGAGCGCCGCAGCCACATCCCCGTGACCGAGCTGCGCGTGTCGGGTGGAGGTTCGCAGTCGAACCAGGCGATGCAGATCACCGCCGACATCTTTGGCCTTCCCACGGCCCGGCCCCACATCTATGAGACGTCGGGGCTGGGCGCTGCCATCGACGCGGCGGTGGGCCTCGGCTTGCACCGCGATTTCACCGCCGCCGTGGCCGCCATGTCGCACCCGGGGGATGTGTTCGAGCCCGACCCCGCCACGCATCGCGTCTACAACGACCTCTATCAGCGCGTCTATCTCCGCATGTACCGCCGGTTGCGCCCCCTCTACGAGGAGATTCGCGCCATCACCGGATATCCCCCGGCGCCGCGATGATGTCGGGCTAGGCGTCACCGGAGCCCAACCGCGGCGCGTGCATGTGGCTGGGCAGGGGTGTAGGGGCCGCACGCCGTGCGGCCCGCCGCTAGCCATGTGCGCCTCCCCCGGCGCGCACCGGCGTGCGCGCCCTACAGCGGTGCGTGCATGTGGCGCGGCCCGCCGCTAGCCTCCAGGCTGGCCGGCGGGGTGGGCGATGATCAACAACCGGTTCAGGTTCGTCCCGTACGGCGTGCAGGTGATGAGGGTGAGCCGGTTCTCGGGGATGTAGCCGATGAGGCGCTGGTTCTCGGCGTGCTGCTCCGCCGAGGCGTACTTTTCGGGGACCTCTAGGACCTCAGACACGATGTAGACGAACTCGTGACCCTCGGTGTACAACGTGATGGGGTCCCCCAGACGCACCTTGTCGAGGTCGGCGAACACCTTCCCGTGGATGTCGCGGTGACCGTTGATCACCGTGTTGCCGATGTAGCCGGGGGGCGCCGACATCTTGTGGTAGGCCCCCGCGTTGGCCGCCGTATCCCACACCTCGTAGGTCTGCCCCGCCACGGTCTGCTTCACCGTTCCCACGGTCACCACGGGGATGTCCACGCCAATGGAGGCGATCACCAGCCGCACGGGAGGCGGGCCGATGGGATAGACCACCGTGGGCGCCGGGTGCACCTCGGAGGCGGGTGTGACAGAGGCGGCGATCACCACCAACGCGCTGTCCTCGGTAGGCTCCGCCGTGGCGGTGGGAGGCTCCATGGCCGTGGGGGTGACACTGGGGGCCGCCGTGGGCGTCTCGGTGGGAGTAGCCGAGACGGTGGCGGTGCGAGACGGCGCGGGCGAGGCCGATGCGGTGGGGCTGGGCGTGATCGGTGCCGTCTCGATGAGCGTGCCCTCGGGGACCAGCCCCACCGCCCACGATTGCGAGCGCGGGGTCGGGGTCGTCGCTGCAGTCTCTGGCACGCCGCGAATGGACCCCGACCCGAGGATCGTGGCGCAGGCGACCGCCGCCAGCGTGAGCACCCGTGCGCCCAGGAGGGCGCGGAACGCCTTCCTCCAGGGGGACAGCCGGGGCGCGGTCGGCTCGAGTATCGGCTCCCACTGCGGGGGCTCCCAGAGGCTCCGTTGTTGGTATGGGTCTGGATCTTTGTATGGTGAACTGCCCGGTGTCACGCGATGTGGCTCCGTTGGGCGCTGGTGTCGCGTCGGCTCCATCGGCGCGTTGCGGCGCTAGGCCGCCCAAACGCGCTGGATACAGATCCACCCGGCGAGGACGACGTATCGTTTCCCTGGCAGCCGGTGGATGCCGCGGCGCTGCGATGGTGGATGCTGCTCCACCTATTCTAGCAGATTCCGTGGGACTAGAGAACCCCCGCACCGCATGGGGTATGTCCAGGATTCTAGGCGTTCGGCCGGCGTACACGCCGCTGACCGAGGTCAGGCGCTAACATCGCGAAGCCCGCCTTCGCGGGCTGAACGCAAGTCCACGCAGGTGGACTCGGCGCCCAAGGCTCCGCATTGGGACGGTTAGCGCCGGGTTTCAACCCGCGGCGGACGCTCGATGGCGTGCCGTTCTCCCAGAATCCTGGACACCCCCGCGCCGCATGTGCGGTGCGGGGGTTCTCTTGTCACGCGCGCCAGCCGGGGCGAAAAGAGA
>JAXGNH010000008.1:0-246888 GCA_040768165.1 Anaerolineae bacterium | reverse complement strand
GATCGGCAGCTGTGCCGCGAACACCATGATCGCGGACACAAGATATAATTATACCTCGGATCGAGCCACGGCGCCAATCACGCGCGATGCGTGGCACGATGGGCCGATTGCCCGCGCGGTACCCGGGGGCCGAAGCGGGGACTCTGCCGGAGCTTGGGCTTGCGCTGGCCCATCGAGAGCATGTATAGTGCGCGCATGATGCGTCGACAATTGCATGAGCGCACCCTCATCAGGAGGCCCCATGCACTGCCCTACCGTCAGGCGCCTCGCGTATGGCCTCGGCTGCCTCGTCGTGCTCGGGCTGACCCTCCTCCTGCTCTGGCCACCGGGGGCCGGAGCACAGAGCGCCTTTCTCCTCTTTGCGTCTCCGGCGGGTGATGGCACCCTCTGTACCCCCGAAGAGCCCTGCTCCCTCGCCACCGCCCTGGACAAGGCGCAAGACGGCTGCGCCCTTTACCTCGCCGAGGGCGTCTACACCGGCACGGGTGAGGCCGTCATCACGCTGGACACGTCGCTCACGGTCTTTGGCGGCTGGGATCCCACCAACACCGACACAATCGTGCGCGACCCCGAGGCCCACCCGACCATCATCGACGCCGAAGGGCAGCGACGTGGCATCATCGTCGGCGAAGGGATCACCGTCACGCTGGACGGGATCGCCGTGCAAAGCGGTGCGGCGTCCGGCAACGGGGCGGGGCTGTACGCCCTCAACGCTGACCTTACCCTCCAAACGACGCACTTTTACAGCAACACCATCGACGTGATGGACGATGAGGACATTCCGCGTGCCTACGGGGGCGGCGCGTACGTCGAGGACGGGACGCTGTCGGTGCGGGATTCGCGCTTTGCCGGGAACAGCGTTTGGGCCAAGGAAGACTGCTTTGGCGGCGGACTGGCCATCTCTGCCACTGTGGCCGCAACGCTGGAGGGTTGCGCGTTTGAGGACAACGACGCATGGAGTGGCGGAGCCGTCTACTTCCTCGGCACGACGGGGGAGCCGGCGCCGTTCACGGTGCAGCAGAGTCGCTTTGTGAACAGCGGCGCGGGCAACAGCGCAGGACGGGCTATGGGGGGCTATTCGGCAGCGATCGAGATTCATGGTTCGGTCGCCACCATTGAGGACAGCAGCGTTGTCGGCAGTCGCGCCGCGAACGACTATGGCGCCGTCGGTGTCTTTGGTTCCGAGCTAGAGATGGCCCGAAGCACCATCTCTGGCTCGACATCCGCTCGCACGTCGGGGCTCTTTCTCAGCTCCGTGAATCCCTTTACCCTCACGAACAACATCTTGGCCGGCAATCGCTCCCTCTACGACTGGGTGGCTTCGCCTGCCGTGACCGTACGGGCCAGCAGCGGCCAGATGATTCACAACACCATCGCCAACAACACCGGCACGTTCGGCCTGACGCTGGATTACGGCTCCTTCGTCGCCCTAACCAACACTGTCTTGGTGGGCCACACCGTGGGGATCACGGCGTCAGCGGGCTGCACCGCCACGTTCGAGGCCACGCTGTGGGGAGAGGACACCGAGGGCACCGAGACGGCCGGTGGCGGCGCCTTCGACCTCGGGACGATCAACGTGTATGGCGCCCCTGGGTTCGTGGCGCCCGGCGTGGGCAACTATCACCTCACGCCACGCTCGCTGGCCGTCGACGCCGGCGTGGATGCCGGCATCACCGACGACATCGACGGAGACGAGCGCCCCCGCGCTGCTGGCTACGACATCGGTGCGGATGAAGGATCCCTGCTCTGGGACCTTCACGTGCCAATACTGCTGTCGCCCTAGGGCTCAGCGCCCGTCCAACGCACCACTGGAGGCCGCCTCTATGTCGGCGGCCTCCAGACCCCAATGCGAGCCCGGCGCTGCAGCAGATGGACTTTGCGGGCAGCATCGCTGCCTGCCACCATCACACGCCGGTGACATCTTGGCGAACGACGGCCGCCTGGTCACGAGCAGCACGATTCGTGTCCGTCTCCTCCCACCGCCCCCTCTGCCGTCTCGGCGCTCTCTGCGGTGAGCCGTTCCGTGGTGTCGCCCTCGTCCTGGCCCACGCTCGCGCCGTGTGCTACAATGCGCCCCGTAGACAGGCACCAACCAAGCAAGCAGGAAGGTCGGCAATGAACCCACAGACCATGTTTGACATACGCGAGGTGCGCGTGGTGGTGACGGGCGGGGGAGGCGTGCTGTGCGGCGGCATGGCGCGCGGCCTCGCCGCGCTGGGCGCGCGGGTGGCGGTGGTGGACCTGATCGAGGAGAAGGCACAGAAGGTGGTGGACGACATCCGCGACGCCGGCGGCGATGCCTACGCCGTGGCGTGCGATGTCACCGATCCCGCCTCGGTGGCCGCCGCACGCGACGCCGTGCTGCGCCAGTGGGGCACGGTGGACGTGCTGCTGAACGGCGCCGGCGGAAACCACCCCAAGGCGACCACCACGTCGGACACCCCCTTCTTTACGCTTGTTCCCGACGCGGTGCGGCAAGTGTTCGATCTGAACTTTATCGGGACGTTTCTCCCCTCGCAGGCGTTCGGTGAGATCATGGCGCGCAACGGCAGCGGCGCCATCGTTAACATCGCCTCGATGAACTCGATCCGGCCCCTCACGCGTATCCCGGCCTACTCGGCGGCCAAGGCGGCCGTGGCCAACTTTACCCAGTGGCTGGCGGTGTACATGGCGCAAGAGTTCGGCCCCAAGATCCGCGTCAACGCCATGGCGCCCGGCTTTTTCGTCACCGAACAGACGCGCTACCTGCACGTCGACGCCGAGACGGGTGAGTACACCCCCCGCGGCCAGCAGATCGTCTCCCACACCCCCATGGGACGCATGGGCACGCCGGAGGACCTCCTCAGCACGCTCGTGTGGCTCATCTGCCCCGGGTCGTGCTTTGTCACCGGCATCGTGGTCCCCGTGGACGGCGGCTTTTCCGCCTACAGCGGCGTATAGAGGGATGGCATCATGACGACCAACGTATCCATGTCGCCGCTCCTCGCCACCGTCTCTACCACCAAGACGGACGTGTGGAACGATTCGTGCTCCATCGAGGAGCTGACCTACGCCATCGAGAACGGCGCCGTCGGCGCCACGACCAACCCCACCATCGTGCTCAACGTGCTCCGCAAGGAGCTACACCTGTGGCGCGACCGGATCCACGCCATCATCGACGAGAACCCCACCTGGGGTGAGGTGGAGGTGGCGTGGCGAATCATCGAAGAGCTGGGCTGCAAGGGCGCCGAACTCCTCATGCCGGTGTTCGAGCGCGAGGGGGGCCGCAAAGGGCGGCTGTCTATCCAGACCAACCCCCAGTTCTACCGCAACGCGGAGGCCATCGTCGAGCAGGCGGTCTACTTTTCCGGGTTGGCGCCCAACATCCAAGTCAAGATACCAGTGACGCGGGCGGGCATCCCGGCCATCGAAGAGGCCACCTATCGCGGCGTCAACGTGAACGCCACCGTCTGCTTTACCGTGCCCCAGGCGCTGGCCGTCGCGGAGGCGGTGGAGCGCGGCCTGCGCCGTCGCGAGGCGCAGGGGCTGGACACGGCGTCCATGACGCCGGTGTGCACCATCATGATCGGCCGGCTTGATGACTGGCTCAAGGTGGTGGCCGCCAAAGAGGGGATCGTCACGAACCCCGGCCATCTAGAGTGGGCCGGCATCGCCGCCATCAAGAGGGCATACGCCATCTACCAAGAGCGGGGCTATCGCGCCCGGCTGTTGGCCGCCGCCTATCGCAACCACATGCACTGGTCGGAACTCATCGGCGGCGACATTATCCTCACCATCCCCTACGACTGGCAGCGCCTGTTCAACGCCTCGGACATCGCGGTGCGCGAGCGCTTCCACGAGCCGGTGGACCCCTGCATCGTGGACGACCTGTACCGTCGTTTCGTCGAGTTCCGCCGCGCTTACGACGCCGACGGGCTCTCGGTGGACGAGTTCGACACCTACGGCGCCTGCGCCCGCACCCTGCGATCGTTCATCAGCTCGTACCATGAGCTGTTGGGGTTCGTGCGCGACATCATGCTGCCCGATCCAGACAAGCGATAGGGATCGCGCGTCACGGACTCCCATCCCGGTGCCGTCGCTCATAGGAGGGCCACAGATGACGGGCCAGACTGACCATGCCGTGGTGATCACCGGCTACGAACGGGCCGAACTCCTGGCCGAGCCCCGTGACCCGACGCCGCTGGCGCCGGATGAGGTGGCCGGCGTCACCGTCGCCACCCTTATCAGCGCCGGCACCGAGTTGGCCGGCTCCTATCGTGGGGCCGAGTTCCCACGGCGGCCGGGGTATGCCGCCGTGTTCCGCGTCGAAGAGGTGGGGGAGGCCGTCGCCGACCTCGGCGCGGGGGACCTCGTCTTGTGCATGGGGCGACACCAGTCCTATCAGCGCCATCCCCGAGCGCGGGTCGTCCCGGTGCCCCAGGGGCTCTCGCCGGAGGAGGCCACCTTTGCGCGCATGATGGGCGTCTCCATGAGCACCCTCACCACCACGACCGCGCGTCCGCCGGAGCGCGTGATGGTCACCGGCCTCGGCCTGGTCGGGCACCTCGCGGCCCAGATCTTTCGCTCGTGCGGCTACCAGGTGCTGGGAGTCGACCCGTCCGAGGCGCGGCGCGATCTGGCGCAGGAGCGCGGCATCGCCGACCTCGCGCCCGCCGTGCCCGTGGACGACCCGCAGGTCGTCGATCACGTCGCGCTGGCGCTGGAATGCTCCGGTCACGAGGGCGCAGCGCTGGACGCCTGCCGCGTGGTGCGCAAGCGCGGCGAGGTCGTGCTAGTGGGCGCCCCCTGGGAGCGCCGCACGGAGCGCTACGCCCACGAGTTCACCCACCTCATCTTTCACCGCTACGTGGTGCTGCGCAGCGGCTGGGAGTGGGAGGTGCCCCTCTTTCCCACTGACTTTTGCACCAACAGCATCTATGGCAACCTGGCGGCGGCGCTGGCGTGGCTCGCCGAGGGAAGGGTGCGCGTGGAGGGGTTGTACATGCGCGTGGCGCCCCGCGAGGCGCAGCAGGCGTACCAGGATCTCCTCCACATGCGCGTCCCGCGCCTGGGCGTCGTCTTGGACTGGACGACGTTGGGAGAGTAGACCGCTCAGACGCACCGCGGGCCGGACGGCGTCCGGCCCCTACCCCCACGCCGGCCGAGGCCACGGGGTGGTGCGCCGCCCCCGCCGCCGTGTAGGGCGCGCACGCCGTGCGCGCCGCCCGCTCAGTCAAGGGCAAGGTTCGCACACCCGCGCACCGCGGGCCGGACGGCGTCCGGCCCCTACACCCACGCCAGCCGAGGCCACGGGGTGGTGCGGCGCCCCCGCCGCCGTGTAGGGCGCGCGCGCCGTGCGCGCCGCCCGCCGAACGGCGAACGTAGGCCCACCTACACAGCTTGACAACGAGGGTCTTTCGCACTACTATATTCATAGTTTTGAATGGATGGGAGTTCGAGCGTGCCACCGACACCTGAGGCGTACAAGCGACAGGCCGCGTTGATCAAGGCGCTGGCGCACCCGACCCGCCTCCAGATCCTCGATATCCTGAGTCAAGAGGAGGAGTGCGTGTGCCACCTGACCGCCATCCTCCGCCAGCGACAGCCCTACATCTCGCAGCAGCTCATGATCCTGCGCGAGGCGGGGCTGGTGACGGATCGCAGGGACGGCGTCATGGTCTATTACCGTCTGGCCGACCCCGCCATCTCTGCCACGGTGCGCGCAACGCGTGAGCTGCTGCGCGCCAACGGCGAGGCAACCGAGTTTCCGCCCATCCCGACGTCGCCCGTGGAGGGGTGTCCCTGCCCGCATTGCGGCGGAGAGGGTCCTTGCGTCTAGACCGGGCTGCGCGCGCATCCCTCTCTTTTTTATGTCAATATATTCCGTTTTCTGAATGTCCGCCCGCGCTAGCGGGCTACAGGAGGCTCGATACGCCATGAGTATCCTTCAGGCCGTCGGCGGGCTGCTCCAGGGGGGCTTGGGCAACCTGGCCGCCTACCTCGCGGCGCATGTGCTGCTGTGCCTGCTTCCCGCCTTTTTCATCGCCGGCGCCCTGACCGCCCTTGTCCCCAAGGAGGCGGTGACGCGCTACCTCGGTCGCACGGCGCCCAAGGTGATCTCGTACCCCGCCGCGGCGCTGGGTGGGTTCGTCCTGGCTGTGTGCTCGTGTACCATCCTGCCCCTGTTTGCCGGCATCTATAAAAAGGGCGCCGGCCTGGGGCCCGCCATCACCTTTCTCTTTGTCGGTCCGGCCATCAACATCCTGGCCCTGTCGTACACCGGCGTGGCGCTGGGGATGGATATCGCCATCGCCCGCCTCGTCCTCTCCATCATCTTTGGCATCGGCATCGGCCTCATCATGGCCATCATCTTTCGCGGCGACGACGCCGCGCGCGAGGGCGAGGGTGGGGGCGGGTTCGGCGCCGGGGCGCGGGTGCCGGGCAGGGTCCTGCTCTTCTTGGGGCTGCTCATCGCGCTGCTCGTCGCGGGGACGCTCCAGGTCGGCCTGCTGACGGACAGCTACGCCCAGGTGACCCTACCGATCCCCGGCATGGACGGCGTGCAGGCGACGCTCGACCGATTGGTGCCCTTCGACGCCACCCGCGGCGAGGAGGGGGTCACGGTGCAGGGCGCGCTGCTCATCGGGCTGCTGGCGATGATCGGCGTGGCCGCCTGGAAGGGGCTCACGCGCGTCGACGAGGGGTACAACCGCTGGACGTGGGTTTCTCTGGGGCTCATCGCCCTCACCCTGGTGGTGGCCGCCACGCGCATGGCGCCGCTGGCCGGCGGGCTCCAGGTGCAGTTCACCGGCAAGATGTTCGCCGTGATCGCCGCCGTGGCGGGGCTGTGGTGGCTGGCGCGCACGTCCTATGACGAGTACGAGGTCCAGGAGTGGCTCTGGGAGACGTGGCGATTCGTGCGCCAGATCTTTCCCCTGCTCATCGTGGGAGTGTTTGTGGTGGGCGCCATCCGCGGCCTCATCCGCCCCGAGTGGATCCAGGCCCTGGCGGGCAGCAATAGCGTCATCGCCAACGTCGTGGGGGTCCTCTTTGGGGTGTTCATGTACTTCCCCACCCTCGTGGAGGTGCCCATCGCAAACCTGTTCCTGAGCCTGGGGATGCACCGCGGCCCGCTCCTGGCCTACCTGATGTCCGACCCGGAGCTGAGCCTGCAGAGCATCCTCATCACCGCCACCGTCATCGGCAAGCTCAAGGCCTGGGTGTACGTGGTGTGGGTGGCCGTGTTCAGCACCCTGGCCGGCCTGCTGTACGGCGCCTGGGTTGACGGCGCCAGCGCCCTGGCCCTATCGGGCTACTTGGCGGCCGCCATCGCCGTGCTGGCCGTGTCCCTCGTCCTGTTTCGCCAGCGCAAGGCGCAACCCGCGCCGGCGCCAGAAGCACGCTAGATATGCGAGATCGATGGTACGCTGATTCCACTGATGACCCGCTGATTTCCGCGGATCAGAAGAGGGTGAGATCTGCGGGGATCACCGTGCGATCAGCGGAATCAGCGTACCATCGGTCTACCGCGAGCGCTCAATCATCTGAAGGAGAGTAGGGAATGGAGATCAAGATTCTGGGTACCGGATGCCCCAAGTGCAAGCGCCTCGAGCAGCTTACCCATGAGGCCGTGGCCGAGGCGGGGGTGGAGGCGACCGTCACCAAGGTCACCGACATCGCGGCCATCATGGCCTACCCCATCGTCAGCACGCCCGGCCTGGTGATCGACGAGGTGGTCAAGGCATCGGGGCGGCTCCCGCAAAAGGCCGAGATCGTCGGCTGGCTCCAGGAGGCCGGGAGGTAACCCCATGCTGACCATCAAGGTGTTCGGAACGACCCCACCCTGCGCCAAGTGCAAGCGTGCCGAGCGCGAGGCGCAGGCAGCCGCCGAGCGCTTTCCCGGGCAGGTCGAGGTCGTCAAGCTGGACGCCCTCGGCCCCGAGGCCGAGGCGTACGGCATGATGGTAACCCCCACCACCGTCATCGGCGACGAGGTCGTGGCTTCGGGCAAGGTACTGATGGCGGACCAACTGGCATCGCTCGTCGCATCCAAACTGGGAGGCTGACACCATGGTTGAGTTGGAAGTGTTCTCGGGCGAACCGCCCTGCCCCGGCTGCGTGGCCATCATCGACCTGGCCAGGCGCGTCAAGGCCAAGTACGGCGACGACGAACTGCGCCTGACCGTCTACTCTGGCGAGGAGGGGATGGCCAAGTTCGAGGAGTATGGCCTGTTCTGCGTGCCCGCCGCAGTGGTGAACGGCTCCATCCGCATCGAGGGAATGTGTCCCAGCGAGGCAACGCTCAACAACGCACTACGGGAGGGCGGACTGTGTCTCAAGTAAAGATCGAGGCGTTCCTGTCGGTGCCCCCCTGCTCGGGAGGCGTGGCCATGCGCCGACTGCTGCAGCGCGCCCAGAGCGAGTTCGGCGACCGCATCGAGGTTGTTACCCACACCGGCCGCGACGCGGCCTGGGACGAGAACAATATCAGCAGCGCTCCGGCGCTCGTCATCGGCGACCTGGTCAAGTTCGTGGGCCTGGCGCCCAGCTACGAGAGCCTGGTCGGGGCGCTGCGCGAGGCGGGCCTCGAGTAGGCCCGCGCCCGTGGGCGTGTCGCCCCCCCCCCAGCGGCCCCAACACCGAGCGCTACCATCGCGGCGCACGCCCGGCGATGGGGCCGCCTGAAGGTCGCCGACAGACGGGGGATCGCGGGGATTTGCAGCCACGTGATCCGCGTGCTACCATCGCTCCGTGTCTGTGTCGCCATGTCGTGTCGCGGTACGGACGCGCTATCACCGCCATCACGATGGATCAGGGAAAGCTGCTCATGCGCACTGTGACCGATCGCCGAGCCGGGAGTCGCCCGGCCTGGCTGCTCGTGGCGCTACTCGCTCTGGTGGCGCTTGCCGGCCTACCGCCCGCCCTGCGCGCCGAGGGCGTGGTGAGGTTCTACTACTTTTACGACCCGAATTGCTCCTCCTGCCAGGAGGTGCACCGCGACGTGATCGGGCCGCTTTCCGCCGAGTTCGGCTCGCGCCTGGCCATCGACGAGCGCGACGTGGGCGAGATGGCCAACTTTGAGCTGATGGTGGGGCTCGAGCAGTCCCTCGGCGTGTCGAACGGCAACATCCCCGAGGTGGTCATCGCTGACCGCGTGCTGGCCGGGACGGACGCCATCCGCGGCGAGCTGCGAGACCTGGTAGTCGAGCACTTGGAGCGGGGCGGCGTCGACCTCCCGGCCGTGTCCGCCAAGCCGACGAGGCCGCCCAGGGCGGACTGCGCCTTGTGTGACACCGTCGATGGCTCATCCAAGGCCACGGCGGCAGAGCAAGGCCCCGCCGTGGTCCGCGCCATCCTCTTCTGGTCGGAGACCTGCCCCCACTGCCACACGGTCATCACCGAGTCGCTGCCGCCCATCCTGGAGCGGTACGGCGACCAGCTGCAGATCGTCTCGGCCAACGTCTCACAGCGGCCGGCGTATGAGGTGTGGGTGGCGGCCATGGAGGAGCGCGGCATTCCCTCCGAGCGCCAGGTAGTGCCGATGCTCATGATCGGCGACCAGGTGCTCACCGGCTCGCTACAGATTCCGGAGGAGCTGCCGGGTCTCGTGGATCGCTACCTGGCCGAGGGTGGGCTCGACCTGCTGGCCGACCTTCAGGAGACGATCGCCCAGGCCGAGGCCGCCGCCACAAGCCCCACCGCGGCGCCGCAGGGAGCTGCCGAGGCGCCGCCCATCCACGGCGTCTACTTTTACCAGTCGGGCTGCGACGTGTGCGACCGCGCCGACCACGAGCTGCGCTACCTCACGGAAAAGTACCCGCAGGTCGTCATCGCGCGCCACGACGTACGCGAGGATGCTGCGCTGAACCAGTTCCTGTGCGACCGCTACGGCGTTCCCGACGAGCGGCACCTCACCGCCCCCATCCTCTTCCTGGGGAACGGCTACCTCCTCGGTGATGACATCCGCACGCCCGCCATGGAGGCGCTCGCGGCGCCCCTCGCCGGGAGCGGTTTCCCGGACCCCACCGTCGGCTGGGACAGCGCGCGCCAGACGGCCGAGCAGTCCATCGTGGAGCGCTTTCAGTCGTTGGGGTTGCTCACGGTGGTGGGCGCTGGGCTGCTGGATGGCGTCAACCCCTGCGCCTTTGCCACCATGATCTTTCTCATGTCGTACCTCTCGGTGCGCAGACGCAAGGGCAAGGCGCTCCTGGCGACCGGCGCGGCGTTCACCCTCGGCGTGTTCCTCACGTACCTGGCCGTCGGGTTCGGGCTGTTGCGCTTCCTCGGGTCGCTCCCCTTCCTGAACGCCATCGCCCGCTGGCTGTACGCGGTCACGGCGCTGCTGTGCCTGGCGCTGGCGGTGGGCAGCATCCTGGACTACCGCAAGGCGCGGGAGGGGCGCCTCGAAGACATGAGCTTGAAGCTCCCCAAACGGCTGCGCGGCTTTTCGCGAAGGCTCATCCGCGAGGGGGTGAGCGCGCGGCGATTCGTGGTCAGTTCCTTCGCCCTCGGCCTGGGGGTGTCGATCATCGAGTTGGCCTGCACGGGTCAGGTGTACCTGCCGACCATCATCTTTGTGCTGAACCTGCCCGAGTGGCGCACGCAGGCCAGCCTGCTGCTGGTGCTGTACAACCTGATGTTCATCGTGCCCCTCATCGGGGTGTTCACCCTCGTGTACCTCGGCACGACCTCGCAGCAACTCATCAACTGGATGACCAGGCATACCGCCGCCGTCAAGCTGGGCACGGCGGCCCTGTTCCTGTTGTTGGCGGGATGGCTGGTGCACAGCGCCGTGGTTTTGTAGGCGCACGCCGGCCCTGACCGGAGAGAGGGTGTCCCAACGATGGTGGAAACAGATCGCAGCTACTGTCAGATCATGATCGGGCGCGTGATGACGGGCCTCATCGGCCTGTCCGAGATCCTCGAGGCCTTTGCCGATGAGGGGGTCGCCCTCGACGCGCCGAACCTCGGCCCCCGGCTGGTCGCCGAACTCAGGAAGCACAACTATGTCCCGCGACCGGCGGTTGCCACCTACGAGGCGGCGCTGGTCCGCGAGTACCGCAGGCACCTGGAGGCCCGGGCGTCGGGCGCCACCGGCCGCGTGTGGCGCGACCCGCGCAAGGAACTCCTTTCCTGGTACCCCACCATCTTTGAGGCCAAGTGCGACGGTTGCGGCGCCTGTCTCGAGGTCTGCCCGCGCGACGTGCTGGGATGGGACCCCGACCAGCGTAAGGTGCTCGTGCTCGAGCCGTACGAGTGCGCCCCGGCATGCCAGTTGTGCGCCAGGGCGTGCAAGCGCGGCGCCATCATGATGCCCGCGCGCGAGAGCCTGCATCAGCGCATCGATGCCCAGGGGCACACCCACGCCCCGGCAGGCTGCAGCGGCTGCAATGGCGCCGACTGCAAGACGTGCGGACAGGAGTAGTTGTCAGTGGTCAGAGGTCAGTTTTCAGTGGCTGTTAGCGACTGAAAACTGACCACTGACTGCCCTTCGGAGACTCGCCATGGAACTCGACATCGGCGCCATCCGTGATCCTCGTGTCCGGCAGTTCTATGCCCTCTACTGGCCACAGCGCCGCATCATCCACGACTTTTTCCAGCTGCTGACGGAAGAGCAGTACGACTTTCGCCTGACGGACACACCTCAGCGCCGGGCGGACTCGCCGCGCGAGAGCTTGGCGCACATCCTCTACGTGCAGCTTGTCTACCTGAACGGCGTGCGTACGGGCGCCCTGGCGTTCGGCCCCATGGGCGTCGACCACTACCGCACGTTGCCGCGGGCGCAGCTTCTCGGCGAACTGGAGCGTATCGAACGCGCCATGTTCGACGAGCTGACCTCCGAGGCGTTTGACCCCGGCCGGCCCGTGGCGGTGTTCTGGGGCGGACAGATGGACGCCATCGACGTGCTCTACTTCCTCCGCGACCACGACATCTTGCACGTCGGCTGGAACCTGGCAGTGATGGACCACCTTCAGGTGCCGCGTTTCGAGTCGCTGAGCGCGTACTGGGGTCCATAGGCTGCGTCGGGTTACCTCGCGCGGCCCCCATGGCAACGCCATCACCTGGGCCGGGCCAGGCGTGAGCCGATTCCCGCTGGTACATATCCATAGGGGCTGCGGATGCCCAACGGTCGAGTTCTTGCAGGGAAGCCCTAGAACCAGAAAGGGGAGTGCCGTCGCCATGCCATGCCCATATCATGTGCCGGATACCCTGACGCCTGGCGGCCTGGAGCAGATCGTCCGAGAGATCGCCGGGGAAAGGGGCACTTTCGGTGCGTCGACCATCGCGGTGGGCTCCATTGCCGACCGCGTGCTGGCCGGGTGCACCTTTTCCTCGCCCGCTGAACGGGCTCAGGCGCGACTCCGCATCGAGCACGAGGTCGCGCGGCTGGCCTCCCAGGTGAAGGGACTGCGTTACCTGGAGAACGAATGATGAGGCGGGAGCTTTGTCCTCCTGGAGGGAGGACTCGGAGATCGGGCCCATAGGGCTTGACACACGCCTTCACTCCTGCTATTATATCGATCATCAACATATAGAGGATCGATATATGGCACGTACCACAGACCTCGAAGACCCCGAATACTGGAAGGCCCTCATCAACCAGAGCCTCTCACGGCTCTTTATCCTACGCACTCTCCACGAGGCGCCGACCCACGGCTATGGCCTCCTGGAGCGCCTCACCGCCTTCACCCGCGGATGCTGCACGCCCGCCTACGGCACCATCTACCCCATCCTCAAGCAGCTCCTGGAGGGGGAGTATGCCACGGTGAGGCACGAGACGGGGGACGGGCGCAAGCGCAAGGTGTACGAACTGACTCCAAAGGGGGAGTCGGCCTACCAGCAGGCGATCGACACCTGGCAGGATGTCCTGCCCTACATCGAACGAGCCATCGCCGAATGGAGGGATGCCCAGTGATCGAGATGCTGCTGCGTTCCGGACGCTTCTTTCTCATCATCCTCGTGGAACTCGTGCCGCTGTTCTTCATCGTCACCTTTCTCTCGGGTCTGGCGATGGAGTACATCTCGCCGGAGACGCTACGAAAGAGTCTCAGCGGAAGGAAGGGCGGGCTGGGCCACCTCATGGCCCTGGGGCTCGGCTATGTGACCCCGTTCTGCTCCTGTTCGACGATCCCGGTTCTGGCCGGCATGACGCGCGCCGGTATCCCCGTGGGCATCATGACGACGTTTCTCTGTTCCTCGCCCTACCCGGTCGAGATCGCGCTGCCCATCCTCGCGCCGCTCTTTGGCCTCCCCTCCGCGCTCACGTTCCTTGCCGCGGGCGGTGGCCTAGCGGTGATCAGCGGCGTGCTCGTGCAGCGGGTCGGCTGGCAGAGTGAGGTCAAGGTGGATGGCGGCCTCGGCCCCGCCCCCGTCGCGACGCTGCCGATGGGCGGCGATGACGATCTGCCCCTCATCGCGCTCGACACATCCTTCCGCGCCCGAGCGGGACGCGCCTGGCAGTACACCCTCGGCTTTGCGCGCAAGCTCTTGCTGATCATCATCATCAGCAGCGCCGTCGGCGCGCTCATCTATGGCTTTATCCCGGAGGAGTTCATCTTGCGCTACGCCGGCGGGAGGGGCTGGTTGACGGTCATCATCGCCGCGCTCATCGGCGTGCCGCTCTACGTCAACGCAGCGGCGGTGATCCCCATCATCTACTCCCTGTCGCTCAAGGGGATGAGCCAGGGAGCGGTGATCGCTTTCCTGATCACCGCGACGACGATCAGCCCGCCAGAGATCCTCATGCTCTCGGCGCTGTTCAGAAGGAAATACGTCATCGCCTTTGGCGCCGCCATGGTCGTGGGGGCCATCGTCACCGGGTACGCCCTGAACTGGATCGCATCGTGAGGGACGAAGGGAGAGGCATTCGCATGGCAGAGAAGAACGCACTACAGGTCGTTACGATCTCGGGGGCCTGCTGCATGCCACACCTCGCGCAGGCCGATAAGAAGCTCGAAAAGTGCTTGCAGGAGGCCGCCGGACAGCTCGCCATGGCCATCGATGTGAACAAGGTATCGCTGAGTGCGCTGCTGGCGGGGAAGGGTGGCCTGGCGCCGAAGCAGCGCGACTTGGTCCTCGCCCTGTTTCAGCGCCACGGCGCCGCATTCACGCCGGCAGTGATGATCGACGACCAGATGGTTATCGCCGGCAGGCTGCCGACGGTGGACCAGCTCAAGGAGGCGCTACAGAACGGCATCTCCAGAGGCGTAGGAGCAAAGTAGCGGAGCGTGAGGCGGTGGCCGCGCCGAGGGACCGGCCAACATCTACTACTTTTTTGGAGACCCGTCCGGCAAGTGGGAGGCACCGCTCGACGCCGGCGCTGACGCCCTCTCGCTGGAAGGGAGCAAGAAGGGCTTTCACATCGACGTCGAGGACGTGGTGGCACGCGTGACGGGGCGCTGCGCCGTGCTGGGCGATCTCGACGCCACCTACCTCCTGGAGCGCGGCACCGAGGCGGAACTGCCGGACGAGATCGCGCGCCCGATGGCCGCCGTCCGCAACGGCGGGCGCCTTGACGTGAGCCTGGACAGCCCCGTCACTCCGGACACGTCGATAGCGCGCGTGCGGGTATACTGCGATCTCGCGCGGGAACTCGCGGCAACCTGACGCGACGACTCCCGCTGCTCCGCCAGCAGCAGTGCGGTTCTTGTGGTATACTCTGGCCCATCCCGCCCGCCGGAGAGCGTCCTGCCCATGCCGCTACGCGCCCACGTGCTCGTCCTGCTGCTGTGCTCCCTCTGCCTCGCAGTCATCGGATGCGCCGACCGCCCAACGCCCACCGAATCGGCGCCGGAGGCTCAGATGCTCCACATCGTGGTGGCGCATCCCGCCATAGAGGCAGCATCGGCCACGCCCACCATGACGCCCGTCGCAACGCCCACGCCGACCGCCACGCGAACGGCGACGCCCTCCCGCACCGCCACAGCCACGCCCTCGGCAACGGCGACGCACACGCCCACCGCGACGCCGACGGCGACGCTGTTGCCGACGTCAACGCACACGCCGCCACCTACCGAGACCCCTTCGCCCGAGCCCACGACGGTCCCCACCGTTACGCCGCCGGAACCTCCCCAGCCCGCCGCCGAGGCGCCAGCGACCGGGCGCTACCCGCGCCTGGTGCTGGCCAACTATTTCGCCTGGTACGACCACGCCACCTGGGACTCGTGCGCCGTGAGTGACGGCGACGGCCCCCTGGAGCCCTACCACTCGGACGACGGCGGCACGTTCGCGCGCCATGTGCGCCAGGCCATCGATGCGGGGATCGACGGCTTTACGCTGCAGTGGTTCGCGCCGGGCGAGCGCACTGATCGCAACCTCGCGACGCTGCTGGCTCAGTCGCAGGGGACGGGGTTCCGCTCCACCGTAATCTTCCTGCGCCACATCTGGCCCGGATCCCCCGGCGCCACGCAGACGACGGTGGGCGACGCCATCGCCCACTTGGTGGCGACCTATGGCAATCACCCCTATTTCTTGGCCGTCGATGGGCGGCCGGTGATCGTCTTTGCCGACGTGTACCGCGTCCCGCGCGAGGAGGGGCAGACGCCCCAGCAGGCCTGGGGCGCCATCCGCGCCCGGGTCGATCCCGACCGGCGAAGCCTCTGGATCGCCGAGGGCCTGGATGCCTCCTACCTGGACGTATTCGATGGCCTGTACGTCTACAAGATCACCCACGCCGCCTATCCTGACGATTACGTCAAGGCGAGTCGCTGGGCCGCCGGTGTGCGGCGTGCCGAGGCCCAGTTCGGTCAGCCGCGCATCTGGATGGCCACCATCTCGCCCGGCTGGGACGATCTGCGCTCCGGATGCCAGCCGGACGTGCGGGTGCCCTCCGCGCCCCACAAGCGCGACCGTGAGGATGGCGCCTACTACCAGGCCACCTTTGACGCTGCGATGGGCAGCGACCCCGACTGGATCTGGATCAACAGCTTTAACGAGTGGATCGAGGGCACCTACATCGAGCCGGGCCGGCGGTACGGGGATCGCTACCTGCAGATCACGCGGGAACTCGTGGCGCGGTTCAAGGGGGGCTGAGGCGCTCTCGGGGGCGCGCACGCCGCAACCGGGTTTGGATCGCCGGGCCGCTCAGGCGTGCGGGCCCCTACAGGCGTCACGTCGTGGGGTATCCGGCGGCCGCGCTAGCGCGGCATAGGGCTCGTGGCCAACACGATCTCCACCGGCAACCCCCAGACCGACGTCGACGCGGCGTCCACGACGTGAAAGCCGGCGCCGACGAGCAGAGGGCGCAGACGGATGGGGCGGCAGTTCACCCACAGGGGGTAGCGATCACGCGCCCAGCGGTACAGCCGCACCGCCGGGCGGCGTCGTTTCCCCTCGACCAGCGCCGCCGCCACCATGCGCCCGCCCGGGCGGAGCACGCGACGGCACTCGGCCAGCGCCTGCGCGATGCCGTCCGGATCGAGCACCTCCAGCGTGAGGATGGAGAGCGCCGCGTCGGCGCTGCTGGCGCGCAGCGGCAGGTGAGCCGCGTCGCCGCACAGGAACGCCACCCGGCGCACCTGGCCTTCGCGCGTCAGGCGCTGTCGCGCCCGGCGCAGCATCCCCGTGGACAGGTCCACGCCACACAGGCGACCGGACGCGCCCACGGCTCCCGCGAGTGCCGACAAGGCGCGCCCGGTTCCCGGACCCAGCTCCAGAATGTCCTCCCCCTCGCGGGCGGAGAGCATGAGGAGGGCCTGGCGCTCGACCAAGCCCTCCCCCCAGCCCGCCAAGAGGTCGTACCAGCCGCTCATGGCGTCGTAGGCTTCCTGTACGGTGCGGGGCCTGGTCCGTGTTCGTGCCGTCATGCGAACCCCCTGAGCAGTGCGTCGAGCGAGCGGATGGAGGGAAGGGACGGCGGTGCTGGGCTAGCTTACGTGGATGATCTCGACGGGGCAGCCATCGGCGGCGTCTTGCACGCAGGTCTCGAGGTCGTCGGGCGCCTCCCCTCGACCGGGATCGCCCTTCGCCCTGTACTGGTCCAGAACCTGGCTATAGCCGTCGTCGGGGTTCTCCTCAAAGAACTCGGGACACGATGTCCAGCAGACCCCACAACTGATGCACTCGTCGCGGTCAATCGTAACACTCGGCATTCCCATGCCCTCCCTCTGGTGCTCCGCCGGGCGCGGCGGTGCGGTAATCACTGCTGAGCGAGTATATCGCCGGCCCCCGAATGCGTCAACGCCTGCGTGGTGCACGTTGACGCCTGCCGAGGTGCAGAGACCGCATTTGCATGTTTTTGATGAAATAGGTAAGATTGGATGGTGAATGCGGAACCTCGAAGATGCTAGGTTTCGGCTCCCTATGGCATGCCCCCCGTGTGCCGAAAAAGGGTCGAAAACCACTTTCGCCGCATCGCGAGTCGTGGTAGAATAGAGCATCAGCCTCACCGACCTGGGCCGAGCGCATTACCCCTTTCGAACCCTCATTGCCGTGAGATTCCCACCAGGTCGCCAATCAAGCCGCAGTAGCTCAATCTAGACCAATGCGGCACGCCCACCGGGTGGCGGCAGAGTCATCGCGCCCCCGGCTCGTCCGGCGTGTTGGATTCGTGCGTGTGTCGCTCAGACACACCGGGCAACTCTCGCGCCTGGCGCGCATCCGGGGGCATTGGCATGATCATCTCGCGCACACCACTGCGCATCAGCTTCGCCGGCGGCGGCACCGACTTTGGCGCCTACTACCGCCGCGGCGAGGGCACGGTCATCAGCACCGCCATCGACAAGTACATCTATATCACGGTCAACAAAAAGTTCGACCACCGCATCCGCGCCAGCTACTCTATCACCGAGATCGTGGACCGCGTCGACGATCTGCGCCACGAGCTGATTCGCGAGGGGCTGCGGACCGTCGGCCTGGACGGCGGCATCGAGGTGACCTCCATCTCGGACATTCCCTCCGAGGGGACGGGCCTCGGCTCGTCCAGCACCTACACGGTGGGCCTGCTGAACGCGCTGTACGCCTACAAGGGGCTCCACGTGGGCGCCGAGCGGTTGGCGCAGGAGGCATGCGACATCGAAATCGGCGCCTGCGGCAAGCCGATCGGTAAACAAGATCAGTACATCGCGGCCTACGGCGGCCTGCGCCGCATCCGCTTCCATCCCGATGAGACGGTTTTTGTCGACCCCGTCATCTGCCTTCCCGAGACGCGCGCCACGCTGCAGGAACGCCTGCTCCTCATGTATACGGGCCTCACCCGCTCGTCGTCAACCATCCTCGCCGAGCAGAATCACAACACCGAACACGACGATGCCAAGCGTCGCACCCTCGACAAGATGGTGTGGCTGGCGCGAGAGTTGGGCAGCGCCCTCGAGGCGAATGATTTGAATTGCTTTGGCGAGATCCTCCACCAGAGCTGGCTGGCCAAGCGTGAACTGGCCAGCGGCATCACCACCGGCACGATCGACGGCTGGTACGAGCGGGCGCGCGCGCACGGCGCCATCGGCGGCAAAATCACCGGCGCCGGAGGGGGTGGCTTCCTCCTCCTGTACGCCCCGCGCGAACGTCATGCCGAGATCAAACAGAGTCTTCCCGAGTTACAGCCGGTGCGGTTTCGATTCGAGCCACAGGGAAGCAAGATCATCTATGTAGAGGAGAGCGCATAATGGCCGTCTCGACGGCACCAGAGAGCGTCATCGAGTGCGTGGACTATGCTCGGGACTATGTTGTGGGGTTGCAGCACTGCCTCGACGCGCTGAATCTCGACGAGGTGGCCGAGGTGATCGGCTACATCCACGAGGCCTACGCGCGAGGCAAACAGGTGCTGATCATTGGGAATGGGGGCAGCGCCGGGGCGGCCACCCATATGGCCGCCGACCTCGGCAAGAACATCCTGCCGGAGGGGTACCCCGATGGCGCGCGGAGGCTCAGGGCACTCTCGTTGGCCGATAATGTCGCTTGGATCACGGCGCTGGCCAACGACCTGGGCTATGAGTACATCTTTTCCGAGCAGATCAAGAACCTCGTCCAGGAGGATGACCTGGTCATCGCCATCAGCGGCAGCGGCAAGTCGCCCAACATTCTGGAGGGGATGCGCGCCGCGAGGCACGCCGGCGCCAAGGTGGTGGCGCTGCTGGGCTTTGACGGCGGCCCTGCCAAGGACCTCGCCGACGCACACGTGCTCGTCTGCGCCCACCGCTACGGCCATATCGAGGACTTGCACACGATGCTCATCCACCTCATCACCAGCTACTTGGCATGGTGCAACAACGCGGGCGGGCGCGTTTGATCCTGACCCGCTCAAGGAGTCGATGTATCTAGCCAACGTTAACCTCATCGTAACTCTGTATTAACTTGGGCGTGCTATAATCGCACAAGGTCACGCGAGCGCATCCTCTCCATCGAGCCCTCCATCTGCATCACCGCCCCCTTGTACGGCATCCCCACCAAAGCCACGCGCGTGATCGCCTGAGCGAGACAGCTTGACGAACGGACGCAGAGATGACACCCTTGGAGCCGACGGGCGTCTACCCCCCCACGGGAACCGCCGTCTTTGTCGATCGTGACGGCGTCATCAACCAAGAGCGCCGCGACTATGTCACGCACTGGGACGAGTTTCGCTTTCTGCCCGGAGCGGTCGAGGCCCTGGCGGCGCTCACGCAGGCGGGGTTGGACGTGTTCATCGTTACCAATCAGTCGGCCATCCATCGGGGGATCGTGTCACTCGATGAGGTTGAGGGGCTTCACCGACGCATGGTAGCGGCGCTCAACGCCGCGGGCGGGCACGTGCGGGGAATCTATCTGTGTCCCCATACGCCCGAGGAGGGGTGCGCCTGCCGCAAGCCCCGACCAGGTCTTCTGCTGCAGGCGGCGGCGGAGCACGGGCTCGACGTGACGCGCTGTTACCTCATCGGTGACAAGCTCTCGGACATGGAAGCGGGCCGGGCGGTCGGCTGCCGATGCCTGCTGGTGCTCACCGGCCTCGACGCGCCGCTGCCCGATAAGAAGGGCGCACCGGCCGACACGCGGTGCTACCGGTCCTTCCCGAGCATCCGCGAGGCGGTGGAACAGGTGCTGAAGGACGAGGCGCTGCTCGCAGCAGAGCAGCCGCCGGCGGCCCTCCAGCGCCGGCAAAAGGGCGGTCTGGAGCCCGCCTATCCAACCGCCAACTGATCCCGCCCATCTCTGATACGACATCCTCGTACCTCCTGCTTACGACGCGCCACAACGCGCACCTCTCACAGCCGCAGAGCACTCCCACCGCCATACGCCCCCTACACCCCATCCCACCGAACGCCGTCACCGTGTTCGCGAGCGGGCCAAGCCCGCCAGAGGATAGGGAACCGATCGTGACGCAAGGCATGGAAGCATATCGAGCGTGGTCCGCGGAGCGGAACCCGCCGCGCGCTGCGCAACGCCTGCGCTGCTACCTCGATCGCCAGGCGTCGAGCCCTGGCCGTTATGTCGCGGAGCAGGCGCTCTTTATGGCGCTCGGGTGGATACCCGGGATCGTCGGTGTAGGGCTTCGCGCCCTGGCATACCGGCCGATCCTGCGCAGCCAGGGCCTGCCCGCCATCGAGGCCGGGGTACGTCTTGCACAGGCGCGCAACATCACCCTGCATCGCGGCGTGTACCTCGACGTGGGCGTCTACCTTCACGCCTGCCCCGGGGGGATCGAGATCGGCGAGAACAGCATGGTGATGCACCACGCCGAGCTGCACGTCTACAACTTTCGTGGCCTGCCGCACGCCGGCATACGCATCGGGCGCGACAGCTTGATCGGCGAGTTCAACGTGGTGCGCGGCCAGGGGGGCGTCACCATCGGCGATCGCGTGTTCACATCGCCGATGGTGCAGATCCTGGCCGTGAACCACGTGTTCAGTGATCCCACCTGCTCCTTCGTCGACCAGGGGATCACTGCGGAGGGGATCGTTATCGAGGATGACGTCTGGATCGGCGCCGGCGCCATCATCACCGATGGCGTGCACATCGGGCGGGGGGCGGTCATCGGCGCCGGCGCGGTGGTGACGCGCGACGTACCCGCTCACACGGTCGCCGCGGGCGTTCCCGCGTGCGTGATTCGCGAGGTGGGCGACTGCCAGCCTCGCTCCGGCGTCACGGTCTATTACTAGGGAGAGAGCATGGCGGAGACACTGTCCGTGATCATCCCAGCTCTCAATGAAGAAGATGGTATTGGTGATATCGTCCGACGGGTGTTGGCGGTGGAGTCGCGTTTGAACGAGGTCGGCGTCGACAGCCTCGAGGTGATCGTCGTCGACGATGGATCGGTGGATCGCACCGCCGAGGTTGTGGCGGGCTTTGGTCAGGTGCGGCTGGTGCGCCATGCCGCCAACCGCGGCTACGGCGCCGCGCTCAAGACGGGGTTCTCTGTCGCCCAGGGGAGCCTCCTGGCGTTCCTGGACGCCGACGGCACCTACCCCGCCGAGCGTCTGCCCGACCTGTGCCGCGCCGCCATCGCGGAGGATGCCGATCTGGTGATCGGCTCGCGCATGGCGCGCCCACCCGAGGGGCAGGCGAAGGGCACCTCCGACGATTGGGGCGAATCGGGGATGCCGGCGGTACGCCGCATCGGCAACCGGCTGTTCGCGGGGCTGCTGAGTGTTGTAAGCAACGTCCGCATCAGCGACTCGGCCAGCGGCATGCGCGTGCTGCGCCGCCGGGCGCTGGATTACCTCTACCCCCTGCCCGACGGCCTGCACTTTACCCCCACCATGAGCACGCGGGCGCTGCACGAACAGCTGCGCATGGTGGAGGTACCCATCCCCTATCGCGAGCGCGTCGGCCGCTCCAAGCTGAGCGCCGTGCGCGATGGCGCGCGGTTCCTGCGCACCATCCTCTGGACCGCCCTGGGCTACAACCCGGTGCGCGTCCTGGGGCTGGTGGGGCTCGGTGCGCTGGCCGGATCGGGCGCCATCGGGCTGGCGCTGGTGATCGCGCGCCTGCGGGGGATCGACACCCTCGGGCCGTGGGGCATCTTTGGCGTCTTTGCGGCCTTGGTGCTGGCCGTCGCCGGCGCCAGCATCTTTGCCCTGGGCGCCACCTTTGGCTACCTCGTGGGGCTCTTTCACAAGCGCCCCGTGCGGCAGGGGCTGTTCGGCCGCCCGATCTTTGCGCGACCCCTGGAGCAGCGCTTCGGTTGGGTGGGCCTGGCCACCGGCGCGGCGGGCGCCGTGCTGGGCATCGTGACGCTCGTATTGGGTGTCGACGGCTGGCCCGTCTCGCGGCTGTGGCTCTACCAGCTCGGCAGCGCGCTGCTCATCCTGGTGGGGCTGCAGCTCATGACGTCGTGGCTCGTGATGCGGGTGCTGGAAGAGCTGAGCCAGCGCGAGGCGCTGGTGATCCGCGACCGGGCCGGGCGCGAGGCGCCCGAACCCGCCCTGCGCCCCGAGGTGGTGGGGGGCGCCGGTCACGGAGGATGAGAGCCATCATGGATCTGCGGCGATCGACACGAGACCAGGCGGGCGACGACGCGCCCCGCGGCGCTCTGGATGTGCTGCTGGTGAACCCCCCCTCACCCGACGGCGGCATCTGGATCCGCTCGCAGCACCGCGTGGGCCGGCGCTCGCGGGAAGGGATGATCTGGGCGCAGGTGGAGCTGGCGCAGCTGGCCGCACTGCTCCACCCCTACTATGCGGTGGAGGTCGTCGACGCCATCGCGGAACGCATGGGGTGGCCCGAGTTCACCAATCTCCTCCGACGCCTCCGGCCACGGTATTATGTCACGCAAGTAACGGCGCCCACCCTAACGAACGACATGTACGGCGCCTTCCTGGCGCGATCGCTGGGCTCCCGCACCATCGCCTTTGGCACCCATGTGACGCCCATGGCGCGCGAGACGATGGCGGCCTTTCCCGCCCTCGACTATATCCTGCAGGGCGAGCCCGAGCTGACGCTGCGCGAGTTGGTCGACGTCCTGGACGGCCGCGAGGTCCCCGATTGGGTGCAAGCCCTGATGCGGTCCGCCGATCCCGAATGGGTGGCGCAGGGGGACGGCGCAGCGAGCCTGGAAGGCATCAAGGGGCTCGTCTGGCGGAACGACGGCGAGATAACGGTCAACGCGCGGCGCCCCTTCATCCCCAACCTCGACGCCCTCCCGCTGCCCCTGCATCGCCTCTTGCCGCTCAAGCGCTACCACATGCCGATGCTGGGCGGCCCCTACGCGTTCGTCGTCACCAGCCGAGGCTGCCCGGCGGGGTGTCGGTTCTGCATCAAGCATGTCACCTATGGACAGCAGGTGCGCGTCCGCTCGGCCGAGAGCATCGTCCGTGAGCTGCGTGAACTCGATCGGCTCGGCGTGCACATCGTCCACATGTACGCCGACCTATTCACCGTGAATCGCGAGCAGGTCGTCACGCTGTGCCGGCTGATCCGCCAGGAGGGCTTGCGCCTCCGCTGGACGTGCAACAGCCGCGTGGATTTCGTCGACCGCGAGCTGCTGGCCACCATGGCCGAGGCGGGGTGCTGGCTCATCTCGTGGGGGATCGAATCGGCCAACGAGGGGATTCTGCGGCGCGTCCGCAAGGGCTACCGCCCCGAACAGGCTGAACAGGCGCTGCGCTGGGCCCATGAGGCGGGTATCAAGAACTGGGGTTACTTTATCATCGGGCTGCCGGGCGAGACGGAAGAGAGCATCGGCGAAACCATCGCGCTGGCCAAGCGCCTGCCCCTCGACCTCGCCCTGTTCCACATCGCCGCGCCGCATCCCGGCACGCCCTTTTACCAAGAGGTGGTCGAGCACGGCTGGCTCCGCCCGGGGGTCGTCTGGGAGGACGTGGACATGGATCGCTCCACCGTCCTGGCGTACCCCCACCTCTCGGCGGAGCAGCTGGAGGCCCATGCCCAGCGCGCGTTTCGCCAGTGGGCGCTGCGTCCGGGGCCCATCTGGACCTTCCTGAAGAGCATCAACAGCCCCGGCGTCGTCCGCTCGGCACTCGATATCGGCATGCAACAACTGGCGTGGATCACGGCACGCCACCCGGGCCATTAGTGATGTGGAGCGTCGGTTGATGGGAACGTCTATGCGAACGTCGTTCGCCTGGAGGAGAGATGGATCGTATCGTTGGTAGCAGATCATCGGCGTCCACGGCCCGGGCGTCGCAGGCGCTGAGCCCCTCGCAGGAGGGCGTATCACTGATCCTGCTCTTGCTCGGCGCCGACATTCTGGCGGTGACGCTGGGGTTTGTCCTCGCCTATGTGGTGCGCTTTTCCACCGGTTGGGGGATATTCGCCGAGGACGCCATCCCAGCGCTAGACCTGTACCGCACCCTGGCCCTGTGGATGCTGCCCTGCTGGCTGGCCATCTTTGCCCTCTTTCGCCTGTATGACCTCCAGAACACCCTGCGGGGGACGCAGGAGTATGCGAGCGTCGTGAACGCCTCGACCATGGGGATGATGGTGGTCGTCTTCACCAGCTTTGTCGAGCCTGGCATCGTCGTGGCGCGGGGGTGGCTGCTCCTCGCCTGGCTGTTCGTGATCGTGTTCGACATTCTGGCCCGCTTTGCCGTGCGACGGGTGATCGGCTTGATGCGTGCCCGCGGCCACTTTGTCCATCCCACGGTGATCGTGGGCGCCGGTCCTGAGGGGATGGCTATCGCCGAGCAGCTCGCCTGCGCGCCAGCGAGCGGTCTGGCCCTCATCGGGTTCCTCGACGACGGCCTGCCCCCGCGCGCCGACGTGGTATCGGGCCTCCGCGTCCTCGGCCCCATCGATGCCCTGCCCGACCTGGTGGCAAGCGGGCGGGTGAGCGAGGTCATCCTCGTGCCTGACGCGATCCCGCGCGACCGCCTGGTGTCCATCTTTGAGACCTATGGCACCTCGCCGCACATCAGTATGCGGCTGGCGTCGGGGCTCTATGAGATCATGACCACAGGGATGCGTGTCCGTGAGTTCGGCAACGTGCCCCTGCTGAGCCTGGACCGCGTCCGACTCACAGGGATGAGCGCCATCCTCAAGACGGCGCTCGATTACGCCCTGGCGCTGACGGGGCTCCTCGTGTTGTCGCCCCTGCTCCTTCTAGTGGCGCTGATCATCAAGCTCGACTCGCCTGGGCCGGTGATCTACAGGCGGCGCGTCGTCGGCCTCGGGGGGCGATCGTTCGACGCCTTCAAGTTCCGGACCATGGTGACGGACGCCGACGCCGTCCTGACGCACGACGCCGAACTCATGCGGCAGTTCGAGGGGCAGTTCAAGCTCAAGGACGACCCCCGCGTTACGCGATTTGGCCGCATCCTGCGACGCACCAGTCTGGACGAGTTGCCGCAGTTGTTCAACGTCCTGCGGGGAGAGATGGGCCTGGTTGGCCCGCGCATGATCACCCAGGAGGAGCTGGCCCGCTATGGCAAATGGGGCACCAACCTGCTGACGGTCAAGCCCGGCATCACGGGGCTGTGGCAGGTCAGCGGGCGATGTGACCTGTCGTATGACGAGAGGGTAAGCCTCGATATGTACTATATCCGCAACTATTCCATCTGGCTCGACCTGCAGCTCTTGTTCCGAACGATTCCGGCGGTGGTGCGAGGACATGGCGCTTACTGAGATCCGAAAACAACGGGAGCAAAGGATGCCAATCAGGCGCACGAGTGCGCAGCCGTCCGTCGCGGAGGGGAGCGCGATCAACAGCTACCTCAATGCGGCCAAAAAGTGGTGGTGGTTGCTGATTCTGGGCGTGATCGTGCCGGCGGTGCTCAGCTACCGCCTGGCGTCGCAGCAGCCACAACTCTACCAGGCGCAGGCCACGCTGATGGTGGGCGGCAGCATCTGGACCGCCAACCCGAACCCGAACGCCGTGGCGATCAGCACGATGCTGGCCCAGTCGTACGCGCAACTCGTCAAGCGGCAGCCCGTCACGCGCGCCGTCATCGACAAGCTGGGTCTGGAGACGACGCCCGAGGCGCTGGCGCAACAGATCACGGCGCGGGTGCAACCCCAGTCGCAGTTGCTCGAGATCCAAGTCACCGACCTGAACCCCCAGTGGGCGGCGGTGATCGCCAACGCCCTGGCCAACGAGCTGATCGTCCAGAGCCCGGGAGCCCGGCAGGATACGGAGGAGCGGGGGTTCAACGAGAAGCAGCTCATCGACCTGCGCGCCCGCATCGAGACGGTAACCACGGATCTGGAGGCCGAGCGCGCCCGCCTCGCCGGGCTCACGTCCGCGGCCGAGATCGCCGAGGGAGAGGAGCGCATCGCCGCGCTGGAGCGCGTCTGGATCCTGTACCAGTCGGCCTACTCGACTCTCTACCAGTCGGTGGTGAGCGAGCAGAGCCCGAACACGTTGAGCATCGTCGAGGAGGCCTCGGGGCTGGGCACACCCGTCGCCAGTCGCATGCCTCTGATCGTCGGGGTGGCGGGATTGGCGGGCCTCGGATTGGCCTTTGGCGGCGTGCTGCTCATCGAGATGATGGACGACCGCCTCAAGTGGGAGGGGCCCGGGCATTCGCGCGTGTTGGGGCTGCCGGTGTTGGGCGCCGTGAGCCGCATCCGAACCTCCGATGGCCCGCTGGTGCTCCAGTCGCGCCCTAGCTCGCGCGAGGCCGAGTGCTTCCGAGGGCTGCGCACTTCTATCCTCCTCTCCGGCGGCCGCAATGCGCCCCAGGTGCTGCTGTGCACCAGCGCCGCGCCACAGGAGGGTAAGAGCCTCGTGGTGGCGAACCTTGGCCTCGCCATGGCGGCCCTCGGGCGGCGGACGCTGGTCATCGACGGCGACCTACGCAAGCGGCAGCTACACCGCCTCTTCAACCTGCCCAACGGGCAGGGGCTGGCCGAGTTGCTGTGCAACGGCGACGGCGCCCAAGCCTACGTCCAGCAGACCTCGGTGCCGAACCTCAGCGTGCTGCGCGGCGGCGGCCCCGCCGCCGACCCCACGTCGCTGCTGGCGTCAACACGCTTCCACGACGTGCTCGGCGAACTCAGGCAAGAGTATGACATGCTGCTCGTCGACAGCCCCGCCGCGCTGGTGGTGCCCGACGCCGCCATCCTGGCGTCGCAGGCCGACGGCGTGTTGTTGCTGATCGATGCACAGACCACGAGCCGTCGCACGGCGCTGCGGGTGCGCCGGGCCATGGAGGAGCAGGCGGGGGCTCGCGTCCTGGGTACCGTGTTCAACCGCGTGCGACTCAAGCGAAACCAGTACTACTATCACTGAACTCCCATCCCTCACGTGTCTCTTGGCTGCGATGATGTATGGCTTTCGGCTCCCGGATGGGCCGAGAGGAGTCCGGTTGGAGGTGTAGGGTTCGGAATGATCGAGCTGATCGCGCCGTATGGACAGAGGCTGGTAGACCTGATGGTGCCCCACGAGGAGCGCGGCACTCTCTACAGCTATGCCGCCCAACTGCCCTCGCTCCAGCTCACTACGCGCGCCGAGTGTGACCTCGAGTTGCTGGCGACTGGGGCGTTCTCGCCGCTCGACGGCTTTATGCGGCGAGCCGACTATGCCAGCGTCCTCGAGACGATGCGCCTCAGCAGCGGCTTTCTCGCGCCGATCCCCATCACGCTGCCGGCGGCATCGCTCGACGGCATCGCGCTCGACCGCGACATCGCCTTGCGCGACGCCCGGAACGACATCCTGGCGGTCATGACCGTCGAAGAGATCTATCCGTGGGACCTGAACGCCGAGGCGTTGGCCGTGTGCGGCACGGTGGACACGCGCCACCCGTTGGTGGCAGAGATGCATGCCTGGGGCGGGCACTATATCGCCGGGCGCTTGCGCGTGCTGCGCCTCCCCCAGCACTATGACTTTATCGAGTTGCGGCTGTCGCCCGCGCAGACGCGCCAACGGTTGGCGCGCATGGGCCGGCCCAACGTGGTGGCGTTCCAGACGCGCAATCCAATGCACCGCGTCCACGAAGAGCTAACCAAGCGCGCGTGTGAACAGGTCGATGGGGCGCTGCTGCTCCACCCCGTGGTGGGCATGACCAAGCCGGGCGATGTGGATCACTTTACCCGGGTGCGCACCTACCGAGCGCTGGAGCGCCGCTACTACGACCGGCGCCGCTTCCTCCTGGCGCTGCTGCCTCTGGCGATGCGCATGGCGGGGCCACGCGAGGCGCTGTGGCACGCCCTGATCCGGCGCAACTATGGCGCCAACCACATGATTATCGGACGCGACCACGCCGGCCCTGGCCACGATTCCAACGGCTCGCCGTTCTACGGCGCCTATGATGCCCAGGCCCTCGTCCAGAGCCATGAGGATGAGCTTGGCGTCAAGGTGATCCCCTTCGGCGACCTGGTGTACCTGCCCGACGAGGACCGCTACGACGATGCCGGCAGGGCGCCGGCGGGCTCCCGCACCGCGACGATATCAGGAACCCACGTGCGCGAGCACTACCTCGATGCCGGGCGCCTGTTGCCGCCGTGGTTCACGCGCCCGGAGGTGGCGAGTATCCTGGCGGACGCATACCCGCCGCGACACCGCCAGGGCGTGTGCATCTGGTTCACCGGCCTGAGTGGGTCGGGCAAGTCTACCACGGCCAACGTCCTGACGGTGCGTCTGCAGGAACATGGCCGGCAGGTGACGCTCCTTGACGGCGACGTGGTGCGGACGCACGTCTCGCGGGGACTGGGGTTCAGCCGCGAGGACCGCGACGTGAACATCCGGCGCATCGGCTATGTGGCGTCCGAGATCGTGCGGCACGGCGGAGTGGCAGTATGCGCCGCCATCAGCCCCTACCGCGCCACCCGCAACGATGTGCGCAACATGGTGGGCCCAGATCGGTTCGTGGAGGTATATGTCGACACGCCGCTGGAGGTGTGCGAGAGCCGCGACGCCAAGGGGCTGTACGCCCGCGCCCGCCGGGGCGAACTCGTCGGGTTCACCGGCATCGACGATCCCTACGAGCCGCCGCTCGAGCCCGAGGTGGTGCTGAACACCGTCGCGCACAGCCCCTATGAGAACGCCGCCCGCATCGTCGACCTGCTGATCCAGCGCGGCTTTGTCGAAGGCGGCCCCATCGCCGTGTCCCTCCCGGGCGCGGCATCCTACTGGAGCGATGAAGGAGAAGACCTTGCCGATTCGGGTGCGATCTGCCCTCGAGGGCTCGACTGTCGGGACTGCGAATGGTGCCGCATTGCTACGGCGCCACGTCATCAAGCCGAGTCGCGGCCTCCCATCCCTTGATCTCGGTACCGTGTGGGAGTATCGCGAGCTGCTCTACTTTCTGGTGTGGCGCGACGTCAAGGTGCGCTACAAGCAGACGGCCCTCGGCGTGATGTGGATCGTGCTCCAGCCGGTGGTGAGCATGGCAATCTTTACCGTGATCTTTGGCATCCTGCTCCAGGTGCCGTCGGAGGAGGCGCCCTATCCGGCGTTTGTGCTGTCGGCGCTCATCCCATGGAACTATTTCGCGTCATCGCTCAACCGCAGCTCCACGAGCCTGGTCTACAGCTCGAACCTGGTGACCAAGGTCTACTTTCCCCGCATCCTTATCCCCCTGTCGTCGGTGCTCTCGGGGCTGGTCGACCTGGTGATCGCTTTCACGTTGCTGCTGGGGCTGATGGCGGTCTATCGTATCACGCCCACGCCGGCCGCCCTCCTGCTGCCCGGATTCGTGCTGCTGGCGTCGGCCACGGCGCTTGGCTTTGGCTTGTGGCTCTCGGCGCTCAACGTTCGCTACCGCGACATCAACTATATCATCCCGTTCCTGCTGCAGATCTGGATGTATGCGACGCCGGTGGTCTATGGCACCTCACTGGTTGGGGACCGTTTCGGCCTCCTCATGGGCCTGAACCCGATGACGGGCGTGGTCGAGGGGTTTCGCCAGGCGCTGCTGGGCAACGTCATGACCGGAGCCCAGGTGAACCTCCCGCTCCTCGGCGTGTCGGCGTCGATCACGCTGGTGGTGCTGGTGAGCGGGGCCTACTTTTTCCGGTACACCGAGCGCAGTTTCGCGGACATTATCTAGGGATGGGCGGTATCACGTGAGTCGTGTGGCTGTATCGGTTGAGGGCCTTGGCAAACAGTACCAGATCGGGCACGCGCTGGAGCACACAGACACCCTGCGCGAGGCTCTGACCTCGGCGCTGCGGGCGCCGCGCGCCTGGTGGCGTCGCTGGCGGCAGGAGCGGGACGCCCAGCAAGAGATCCTCTGGGCGCTGCGCAACCTCTCGTTTCAGGTGCAGCAGGGCGAGGTGATCGGCATCATCGGCAGCAACGGCTCCGGCAAGAGCACGCTGCTCAAGGTGCTGTCGCGCATCACCGAGCCTACCGAGGGGCGCGCCGTGATCGAGGGGCGCGTGGGCTCGCTCCTCGAGGTGGGCACCGGCTTTCACCCCGAACTCACCGGTCGGGAGAACATCTATCTGAACGGCGCCATCTTGGGGATGCACCGCCACGAGATCGCCGCGCGGTTCGACGAGATCGTGGCGTTCGCCGAGGTGGAGCGCTTCCTCGACACGCCGGTGAAGCGCTACTCCAGCGGCATGTACGTGCGACTGGCCTTCGCCGTGGCGGCGCACCTGGAGCCCGAGATCCTGCTCATCGACGAGGTGCTGGCGGTGGGCGATGCCGCCTTTCAGAAAAAGTGCTTGGGCAAGATGGGCAGCGTGGCGCGCGAGGGGCGCACCGTGCTCTTTGTGAGCCACGACATGGACGCCATCCTGAACCTCTGCCCCAAGGCATTGTTCCTGGCTAACGGGACCACCGCCTACCTGGGCGACTCGGGCGAGGCGGTCCACCACTACCTCCAATCGGTGCGTCCTCTCCAGACGGGGGTGGTGGATTTGCGATCGGCGCCGGGGCGTGAGGCGTACGAGTATCCCATCCTGACCTCCGTCTCTACGCATCGACCGGACGGCGCCGTGGCGTCCGAGTTTCGCACCGGCGACACCATCGTGCTGCGCGTGGGCTATGCGGTGCAGGAGCCGATCCGATCGCCCTACTGCATGGCCCATTTCACCAATGACGTGGGGCACCGCATCATGTCGGTGAGCAGCATGCACGACCACTGCGACATCGTCCTGGAGAGGGACGGCGTGCTCGAGTGCCGCCTGCACGATATGCGCCTGCGTGAGGGGACCTACTCCATCGACCTCGCCATCGGCCGGGCCTCGCCGGTGTCGCAATGCATGGACTATGTCGAGAGCGCCACTACCATCACGGTGCAGTTGGGTGACTATCTGGGGGGCGGCCGGCTGACGGATCATCAGGGCGTCGTGGCGCAGAAATCCGAGTGGTCGTCGGTGGATACCTCCCTTCCCGTCGTGGGGAGCGTCATCGCCGGGCCAAGCCGGTACGCGGGGGTATCGTGGCACGAGGAGTGAGGGGTGTGACAGGGGGACAAGGGGGGGCTGCGGATCGCGCCCCGCGGCGGGGCGCTCGTGAACCGGTGAGCCGCGCGGTCGAGGGCGTAGTGCGGCGGGCGCCGTACGGCCAGCGGGTCGTTCGCGCCGCGCGGCTGCGCCTCCGACGTATCCTGGGACGCGGCGTGACAGAGTACCCCCACCGCGACGCATACGTTGTGGGCTATCCCAAGGTGGGCAACACCTGGTTCCAGATCATGCTGCGCATGGCCCTGGTGCGCTACTACCGGCTGGATGACGAGTGGCTGTCCAGGATCATCTATCCCCAGGTCACCGGCGGCGAGCCGCCGCCGGCGCCAGTCCCTCACATCGAGCTAACCCACGATATGACATCGTTTCCCGAGGGCGAGTATCATCAGGTGCAGCACGATCACCGGCGCTATCGCGGCAAGCCGGTGGTGCTCCTCATCCGCGAGCCCAAGGACGCCCTGGTATCGCTCTATATGCACTATGTCCACCGCGATGAGGCCACCCCGTGGGAGGGCACCGCCGACGAGATGGTGCACGACGCCGAGTTCGGCCTGGCCAAGTACTTGCAGTTCTACCGCGCCTGGTATCGACACCGGCGCTGGCCCTCAGGGCTCTATCTCGTGCGCTACGAGGAGATGAAGGCCGATACCGCCGGGGTGTTTCGCGCAGCGGCCGAGTTCCTGGGGATGACAGGGATCAGCGAAGCCGTCATCGACGAGTGCGTGGCCTTTGGCAGCTTTGACAACATGCGGCGCATGGAGGAGGAGAACGCCCTGGGATTGCCCGCCCTGGCGCGCTCGCCACGGGGCACCCCGGCTCGTACAAGGTCCGCCGAGGCGAGGTCGGCGGCTATCGCGACTACCTCTCCTCCGAGGCCATCGCCTACATCGATCGCCGCGTGCGGCGCGAGCTGCCGGCCGTCTACGGTTACCCACTCGCACGTGCGCCCGAACGACGCGACCGTGATCGAGCGCGCGAAGGGGTGCAGGGCATATGTACGTAGGCGGAGGTTTCACGGAAGTGATCCCGGAGACGCTGCGGTTGGTGGTGGTCCCCACCGACCCCATCGGCGACTATGAGAGCGGTGGCCTGAACTGGATCCAGGGGTATTTCAACCCCGGGGGGATGTTCGCCGAGGTGTTCGCCCTGAGCCCCCGCGAGTCGGGGCGCCGCGAGGCGCATGGGATGACCATCATCGGGGTGACCGAGCGGGGCTTCCGCGATGCCCTGCGCGACATACGGCCCGACGTGGTGCGCGCCTACGGCGGCTTTTGGCCGGCGGACCTGGTAGTGACCAACCGGGTGCCCGGGGTGCCCGTCGTCGTGAGCGTCCATGACACGAACCCCGAGTTGTTGCACGCGTCGGTGGCCCACGCCGACCTGATCATGTGCATGTCTCGGGCAGTAGCGGACCGCGTGCGCGCGGTGGGCGCAAACCCAGGCCGCATTCGCATCCTGCCGAATCGCGTGGACCTTGAGGTGTTTGGACCCATCCGCGATCCGAACCTCTTGAGCACCGTGGCGGATCGCTTTCCCCCCGGCCGGCACATCCTGCTGGTGGGGCGCGTCGACCGTCAGAAGAACCAGGACACGCTCGTCCGTGCGCTGGCGCTGCTGCCCGACGAGTACACGGCCGTGATGGTGGGGCGCGGCGACCGGACTCCACTCGTGGAGCTGGCCGAGGCGGAGGGCGTCGCCGAACGCTGCCTCTGGGTGGAGGGCATCCCGAACTCGGAGTTGCCCCTCTGGTACTCGTGGTGCGACTGCATGTGCACGCCCAGCCGGTGGGAGGGGTTTCGCATCGTGTTCATCGAAGCGGCCGCCTGCGGCGCCGCCATCGTCACGTCGGATATCGCACCGATGAACGAGTTCCTGACTCACGGCGTCAGCGCCTGTCTCGTCCGAGAGTACGAGGACCCGCGCGCCATAGCTTCCGCCATCCGCCGCGTGTGTGAGGACGAGGGGTTTCGCCGCGTGCTGTCGCAGGGAGCGCTGCAGGCTGCCCAACCCTTCGACCAGCGAGCCGTCGATCGCCTCGAGATGGCGATCTATGCAGAGGCGCTCCGCCTCCGCCAGTGGCCAACGTCTTGGACCCGATTGTCGCGCGCGGCGCACGCAGCGCGCCGCGCCATCACGGTGCCGTCGCGCGTGGCGCGACGGGTAAGACGCATCATATCCGCGTAGGGCGCCATCGCTGTTTGCGGCATCGATCTCTACACCTCGCAGCTCCCGTCACACAACACCTCAACCTCGCAGCACTACCATCCGAGCCCACCGCTTACTGCAGCATGCCTCGCGCAAAGCATCGCGGGCTGTGACATCGATCCCATCCATGGCGCGGAAAGCGCGATGGCGGGCGGCGTGACGCCGTTCGGCCAGCGTGCCGAGGGCGTCGCGAGCAGCCTTCATCGACGGGAGATCATCGGCCCGCCCGCCACATGGAGGCAAGCACATGGGAAGGATGAAGCGCTTCGTGTCCAAGAGACTCGGCGAGGGGATCACGACGGCGACCCAATGGCTGGGCGTTCCGGGGCGCGCCACCTTACAGCAGGTGGCCAAGCACCCACGCTTTCACATCGCCTGTCCAACGCAGATCGTGGAGCGCGCCGCGTTCACCTCCCGCGGCGTCGGCTTTGGTGGCAAGGGAGGCGTCCTGTATCGCACGCGCGACTTTTTCCAGACCATGGAGCCCGTGGACCGGCTGCCTACCGGCGAGACGTGCTACCTGGTGTTCGTCGACTCGCGCGACCGCATCTACTGGAATGCTATCGGCGACGGCGAGCTGCGGTGCAGCACCGACGGGGGCGATAGCTGGACCACCGTGCTCCATCTCGGTGGCAACCTCGACCGCGGCTTCTGGCGGATGTGCGAGCAGCCCACCACCGGGTACCTCTTGGCCGGCGAGTACACCACCGCGCACGCCATCTCGTGTCGCGTGCATCGCAGCTGCGACGGCGGCGATACGTGGAGGGAGGTGCTCCATGTCCCGGGCGAGCGCCACGTACACGCCGTTCATAGCACAGAGGACGGCACGCTCTATGCCGCCACCGGCGACTCGCTCCGCATCCTGTATCGCTCGACGGACGACGGCGAGTCGTGGCGCATCGTGAATGCCGGCCGGAACCTCACGGCCATCGCATCCTACGGGCCGACGCTGCTCTTGGGCTCGGATGACGGCTGGTCCAGCGATGTGTGGAAATCGCGCGACGGTGGGGTCACCTGGGAGACGCGCTTTCACGAGACGCCCCGGCGCAACATCGTGTGGATTCGCCACTTTGGGCACGGCGTGTTCCTGGCCAGCCATGCCCTCGATGTAAACGCGCCCGAGGGGGTGGTGGCCGAGCTGCTCCTCAGCGAAGACTATGGCGAGTCGTGGGCGCCCGTGTACCGCTGGGATGCTACCATCGACTGGGGGGGAAGCTGGCGCGAGTCGAACGTCTATCGGGGTTGGATGCACCTCAGCGACGAGTGCGGCATGAACATGATGGTAACGGCGGTCGGCGCGCTGCCCTCGCTGCTGAGCCCAGACCCCGAAGCCATGGAGCGCGTGAGGCACCTGGAGCGGGTGGAATAGGAGAGGAGGCGCGAACGTGGCAACGAGTATCGGTCCCATCCTTCGCCGGGGAGTGGCGCGAGCGGCGTCCCTGGCTCAAAGCGTGCCGCGGGACGTACGGCGCGCCATCCGCCCCCCCCTCCGCGCCGTGGTGATCGGGTGCGGCGCCATCGCCCCCACGCACATCAACGGCTACCACGACTCGGGCCTCGCTCGCGTGGTCGCGGTGAGCGACGTGCGCGTCCCACCGCTGGCCGATGCCCTCGACCGCTGGCCGGGCATCAAGGCCTACCGCAGCTACCGCCAGATGCTGGCCGACGTGCGGCCCGATCTGGTCAGCGTCTGTATCTGGCCCGACGACCACGCCGACGCGGTGGTGGCGGCGGCGGAGGCGGGCGCTCGCGGCATGCTCTGCGAAAAGCCCATCGCTCTGCAGCTCGACGACATCCAGCGCATGCTGGCGGCTTGCCGGCCGCGCGGCGTCCGGCTGGCGGGCGGCCACCAGTACCGCTTCCATCCCTGCTTCCAAGCAGCGGCCCGCGCCATCCAGGCGGGCCAGATCGGTGCGGTGCAGCAGGTGCGCGGCCACGTCACCGGCGCGCTAGCCGATAACGGCCCCCACCTCGTGGATGCGGCCCGCTATCTCATCGGCGATCCTGTGCCCGTCAGCGCCTCGTGTCGCTGCGAGCGCGGGCGGCACGGCGTGTATCAGGGATTGCCGGTGGAGGACAGCGCCTCGGGCGCCATCGCATTCATGGGGGGCGTCACGTTCTGGTTCCAGACGGGCGACCTGGCGCCGGGTTTCTTTGCCCTCACGGTGGAGGGCGAACGTGGCTCCATCGAGGTCACGCCTGCCCGATGGACGCTCGACGGGGAGCCACAGCGCGAGGGGCTGAACGTCGCGGAGGCGCAGTACCGCGCCCGGCAGTTCGGCGAGTTCGTCGATTGGGTGAGCGGCCGCCGGCTGGGATATCCCGCCGACGGCGACCAGGCCATCGTGGCGGCCGAGATGGTGCTCGCCCTGTACGAATCGGCGCGCACCGGCGAGACGGTCGCGTTCCCGCTGGAGAACCGGGGGGACGTCATCCGGCAGCTCTATGCGGATGCCCCGCGCCGCGCGCCCATCGCGCAGGCAGAGCCGGCGCCGGCCCCGACAGGAGACGGCACCCGGCTGGCGGTTGACGGCGGGGCGCGCGCCGCCGCGCGCTGGTTCTCTTCGGCCCCCTGCGTAGGTCTCCCCGAGTTGGCGCGCCTGACCCGCGTGATCGCCAGCAAGAATCTGAACCGCACCTACGGCTATCAGGTGGATGCGCTGGAGGCCGAGTTCGCCCGCGCCTATGGCAGCCTGGGGGCGGTGGCATCGACGTCCGGGACCGCCGCCATCCACGTGGCCCTGGCGGCGCTCAACCCGGAGCCGCTCGATGAGGTCATCACCACCCCAATCACCGACCTCGGCACGGTGATCCCCATCCTGGCGTGCCATTGCATCCCGGTCTATGCCGACGTGGACCCGCAAACGGGGAATATGACGGCCGAGACCATCGCCGCGCACATCACACCGAGGACGCGCGCCGTCATCCTAGTACACCTCTTTGGGCGGCCCGCGGACATGGACCCCATCGTCGAGCTGCTCCGCCAGCACAACATCGCGCTGATCGAGGACTGCTCGCAAGCCCACATGGCCGAGTATCGCGGCCGCAAGGTGGGCACCGTCGGCGACTTGGGCTGCTTTAGCCTGCAGCAGTCCAAGCAGATGACGTGCGGCGACGGCGGCCTCACCCTGGTGAACCGCGAGGACCTCCTGCGCCGGGCGGCCCTGTTCGCCGACAAGGGCTGGAGTCGCGACCTGGGGCGCGAGCACATCTTTTTCGGGATGAATTACCGCATGACGGAACTCCAGGCGGCGGTGGCGCGATCGCAGTTGCGCCGCCTGCCCACGCTCCTGGCGCGCAGGCGCGCCAGCGCCGAGGCGCTGACGGAGGCCCTCAAAAAGGTTGACGGCGTCGAGCCGCCGCCGGACCTCGCCGAGGGCATAAGCTCTTGGTGGGTGTATGCCTTTGGCATCGACCCGTCGGTCTTGGGGCTGAACCTCGACGAGATGGCCGAGGCGCTCCGGGCCGAGGGGGTGCGCCTGATGCGGCGCTACCTGCCGTGCCCGGTCTTTGAGTACCAGGTCTTTCGCCACCTGCGCACCTACGGCGCCAGCGGCTACCCATTCACCGCCGTGGATTACGTCGCGCCGAGGAGGGAGGACTATCCGGGTTTCATGGCATTCCAGGACGAGCACCTCTTTATCCCATGGAGCAACCGTGCCGAGGTGGGGCACGCCGAGGCGATCGGCCACGCCGTTGCCAAGGTGGCGCGTGGGTTCCAGCCCTGGGTGCTGGACCTCGGGGCGCTGAGGCCGGCGGCCGCGGTGGCGGAAGAGGATTCGGACACGACGACCGAGGTACCGGGGGCCAACGATACGGGCGTCGAGCAGGCGGGCCCATCAACACAAGGATAGTGAGGGGTACAGTGGCGATACGCGTGCGTAGTGCCGTCAGACAGGTCTGGGATCGCGTCAGGGCCCTGGGCCCGACCGCCCAGGAGCACCCGCTGCAGGGAGCGATCCGTTGGATACGGGCCAACCGGCTCCCCGGCCAGGGGATCGTCCCCTACCCGGGATCGCCGGTAGCGACGCAAGAGGTCACCGGCTACACCATCCCGAGCCTCTATCGGGTCGGCGAGAAGCCGCTGGCCCGCGAGTTCGCCCGCTGGGAGGCCTCGGTGCAGCGCCAAGACGGCGCCCTGGCCGCCATCGACGACGTGGCCTACACCTTTGATACCTCCCAGGCAGCGCGAGGGTTCCTGGCGGTGCTCGATGACATGCCCGAGATGGAGGACAACCTGCGGCGAGCCTGCGACTATGTCGCGAGCCAGATCGACGCCGAGGGCGTGGTGCACACCCCTTCCTATGACGCCTGGCTCTTTGAGGACGGCACGATGCTGTCCGAGTACGGCAACCTGTATGTCCTGCCGCCATTGGTCGAGGCGGGCGACCGGCTGGGAGAGCGGCGCTGGGTCGAGGCCGCACGCCGTGCTATGGACCGCTATCGCCGCCTGCCAGACCTCGTCACCTTCAAGCCCGAGATGAGCACCCTGTCGCACTATTTCGGCTACATGATGGAGGCGCTGGTCGACCTGGGCGAACTCGACCTGGCGCGCGAGGGGCTGCGCCAGGCTGAATCGATCCAGCGCCACGATGGCGCCATCCCCGCCTATCCCGGCGTCGACTGGGTGTGCTCCACGGGCCTCGCCCAGCTCTCCATCGCCTGGTACAAGCTGGGCATCCCAGGCCCGGCCGATCGCGCCATGAACTACCTCGAGGGGCTGCAGAACCCCAGCGGCGGCTTCTTTGGGAGCTATGGCGCCGGCGCGCGCTACTTTCCCGAGCAGGAGATCAGTTGGGCAGCCAAGTTCTTTATCGACGCCTACTGCCTGCGCATCGCGTCGGATTTCGACCGCGAGGTCGACATCTATGAGCCAGCCATCTTCGAGAGCGATGGGCGCGTGCAGGCGCTCGTCGACCACCTGGGAGACCTCAACGGCAAGCGCGTGCTGGACGTCGGCTGCGGCAAGGGGCGCTACCTGCGGGTACTGCAGCATCGCTGGCCCGATGCCCGGCTCTATGGGGTGGACGTCTCGCCGCGGATGCTATCGGCATGCCCCGAGGGGGTCGAGGCGCAGCAAGGCACGATGCTCGACCTGCGCTACCCCGACGCCAGCTTTGACGCCGTCTACACCGTCGAGGCGCTGGAGCACGCCGTGCTGGTCGAGAACGCGCTAAGCGAACTCACGCGGGTGCTGCGGCCGGGGGGCGCGCTGGTGATCATCGACAAAGATGCCGCCCAGCTCGGGCGTCTCGCCATCAAGCCGTGGGAGCGCTGGTTCCGGCCGCGCGAGATCGTGCGCCTGCTGGATCGCTACGGGGTGCGTGCCACGTACGAGGCGGTCGCCCACGGCGGCAACGCCACGCCAGACGGGCTGTTCGTGGCCTGGAAGGGGATCAAGCAGTGAGTCGCTTCGCCTACGTCGTTCCGAACGCAGGGCGCCATGCCCTGGGGAGCGTCTTGCCATGCTGACGGTGCTCAGCATCATCGGCACGCGCCCCGAGGCGATCAAGATGGCGCCCGTCATCCGCGCCCTGGAGGCGCGCTCCGATCGCGTGCGGTCGGTAGTGTGCATCACCGGCCAACACCGCGAGATGCTCGACCAAGTGCTGAGCGCCTTTGCCATCACGCCGGACATCGACCTCGACCTCATGGCGCCCGACCAGTCGTTGGCGGCGCTGACCGCCGCCCTGTTCGGCGCCCTGGACCCCATCGTGGACGACGTCCGGCCGGACTGGGTGCTGGCCCAGGGGGACACCACCACCGTGCTGGCGGCCTCGCTGGTGGCGTTCTACCGGCGCGTGCCGTTCGGCCACGTGGAGGCGGGGTTGCGCACCGGCGACCGCCTGCAGCCCTTTCCGGAGGAGGTGAATCGACGCATCGCCGACATGGTGGCGGACTTGTACTTTGCTCCCACGGCGCGCTGCCGCCAAGCGCTGCTGGCCGAGGGCACGCCGGAGGCGTGCATCCACGTGACCGGCAACACGGTGATCGATGCCCTGCTGGCCGTGGTGGCGCAGCCCTACGACTGGTCGGAGGGGCCGTTGGCGGGCCTGCCCCCCGCCGAGAAGTGGGTCCTCGTGACGGCGCATCGCCGCGAGAGCCTGGGGGCGCCCCTGCGCGAGATCTGCCTGGCGCTCCGCGAGTTGGCGGGCGGGTTCGCCGACGGGGAGCTACGGCTGGTGTACCCCGTTCACCTGAACCCCCACGTGCGCCGGACGGTGCAGGAACTGCTCCAGGGGCTCCCCAACGTGAGCCTCGTCGAGCCCCTGGGGTACAGGGATATGGCGCACCTCATGCGGCGCGCCACCCTCATCCTCACCGACTCGGGGGGGATTCAGGAGGAGGCGCCCACCTTTGGCGTTCCGGTGTTGGTGATGCGCGACACCACCGAGCGCCCCGAGGGGATCGAGGCCGGCGTGGTGCGCCTCGTCGGGACCGATCGGAAGCGCATCGTCTCGGAGGCGGCGCGGCTGCTGCGTGACCCGGCGGCCCATGCCGCGATGGCTACACGCGTCAACCCATACGGTGACGGAAGAGCGGCGAACAGAATCGCCAACATACTCCTGGAGGGAACAGCATGACGGACAACCCACTCGTGTCGATCGTTCTGCCCACCCACAACGGAGGATACTATCTCGACCAGGCCGTACAGAGTTGCCTCGACCAGACCTGGAGCAACTGGGAACTCGTCATCGTCGATGACGCCTCGACCGACGACACCCCCGAGCGCATCGCTCGCTGGGCCAAGGAGGACCCGCGCATCCGTTCGGCCCGCCATTTCCGCAACCGGCGCCTGCCGGCGGCCCTCAACACCGGCTTTGCGCGCGCCAGCGGCGAGTACCTCACCTGGACCTCCGACGACAACGTCTACCGCCCCCATGCCCTCGCCGAGATGGCGTCGTTCTTGGAGGCCCACGACGACGTCGACGTGGTGTATGCCGATTACTCCGAGATCGACCACCAGGGCCAGGTGTTGCGGCGCCTTCGGGTGTCGCCCATGGAGGAGTTGGCCGTGCAGAACTGCGTCGGCCCCTGCTTCCTCTATCGCCGGCGCGTGCAAGAGCAGTTGGGCGGCTATGCCGAGGATCTCTTTCTGGCCGAGGACTATGATTTTTGGCTGCGCGCCTCCGAGTTCTTCCGCCTGGAGCGCCTGCCCGTGGACTGCTACCTCTACCGCGTCCACGCCGGTAGCCTGACCGCGCGCCGCGCCCGCGAGATCGAGACGGCCCGCGCCCAGGCGCAGTTCCGCAACCTCGCCCGCCTTCGCTGGATGGGCGCCCCCACCAAGGCGTACGCCTACACGACGTTGGGCCTCCGCCTGTGCCGCACCGACCAGGCCTACTTGGGGCGGTTCTACCTGCGGCGCGCCTTTGGCGAGTGTGACATCCTCGACCACGATGCCGAGTTCGTCGTGCGCGAGTTGCTCTATGAGCGGCCCGGCGTATTGCGGGCCGCGTCCGACATCAGCGCGCTCATCGAGGCGCTGCCGATGGACCTACGCGGCGTCAGGGCGCTGATCAAGCGCGTGTGGGGACGCTACCACCAGGTCTGCTGTTTCGAGGGGTACCGGGAAAAGCGACCGGACGTCATCCGCCGTCACCTGCCCCACGCCGTATGGCTCGCGCCCGCGGGGCTGGCCAATCGCGGGTTCGTGCGCATCGGGCTGTGGGGCTACACGCATCGGGGCTGAGAGGCAATCATGACAGGATGGGGTAGCTTTGTGGGCGACCGCATCGGCCGGGTGTACATGCTGGTGGAAAAGCTCGAGCCGGCGGGCGGCGTGGCCGAGCAGGTGACCTTGTTGGCGAGCGAACTCCAGCGGCGCGACGTCGACGTCTGGGTGTTCGCGCGCCGGATCCTGGGGCGAGACAACCAGTACGCGCTGCGCCTGCGGGGGGCCGGCATCCACCTGCAGACCTGCCCCGATAGGCTCTATGCGCTAGACCCGCGGCCGACCTGGCGGGCGCGCAGCGCGCTGGTGCGGGGGCTGAGCTGGCTCGCCTATCCGCTCCTGGCGCCGGCGGCGCTGCTCGACGCTAGGAGGCGGCGGAGGTCCGTGGCCGCCTCCTGGGCGGGTGCGGTGGGGCGCGTGCGACGGAATCTGGCAGCCCACATCCTGCGCGACCGTCTCGATGATGCCTTTACAGCCCTCGTCGAGCGCCACGCCGCCGAGGCATCCCCGGACGTAGTGGACGTGTCGGGCGTGGATTGCCTGCGGGGTGTCGCCTGGGCCCAGCGTCACGGCTACCCCATCATCTACCGCCAGACGAGCCTGCTGAGTCCCGAGGAGCCGCTGGCAGCGGGGCAAGTGACCGACCTCCACCGCGCCACGTGCCTCATAGCGGTGTCGCGGGCGGTGGCGTGCGGCATGCGCGCCCTTCTGAGCGACGACCGGCCGATCTGGGTGGTGCCCAACGCAGTGCCCGACCCAGGCCGCGAGGGGGATCGCAGCAACGGGTTCCATGGCCCGTCAGCCGGCAGGTCGCTGGTGGTCTGCCTGAGCCGCCTCAGCGATGAGAAGGGCGTGCAGTACATCCCCGACGTGGCGGCTCGCATCGTGCGCGAGGCCCCGGGCGCCCACTTTGTCGTGGCGGGGGACGGGCCGCTGCGCCACAGCCTCGTGCAGCGCTGTGCCGAGATGCGGCTGGGCGATTCCGTTCGGTTCTTGGGCGACCTGCCCCACGACAGGGCCCTCGACCTGCTGCGCCTCGCCGACGTCATGTTCCTCCCGTCGCGGCGCGAGGGGATGCCCGTGGCCGCCATCGAGGCGATGGCGCTCTCGCGCGCCATGGTCGTCACCTCGGTCGGCGGGACGCCCGAGTTGGTGCAGGACGGCGTTTCGGCGTTGATGGTACCGTCGGACGACGTCGACGCCATGACGCGTGCCCTGCTGCGCGTGCTCGCTGATACGGGGTTACGACAGCGCCTGGGCCATCAGGCCCGGCTGGCATACGAGCGTGGGCCCTATCGGCCCGATTCCGTGGCTGACCTGACGCTGGCCGTGTATCGGCGCGCGATCGAGGCGACGGCTTCGCTGGCGGCCGCCGCCCGGCGCCCATCGCCGGCGACCGTGACGTTGCCCGACGGTGGCGCACCCGCGGAGGGGAGGAGAGCATGAGGGTAGCGCGCCAGGAGGCGCGGCGCGAGGCCGGCGCGCACACACAGGTGGCGGCGCGCGATGCTCCCGTTGTCTGCGTGGTGTCGCCCCGGCAAGGCGCCTACTCGGAGACGTTCGTGCGGGCCCACATCGAGCGGCTGCCCACGCGCGTGGAGGTGCTGTACGGCGGCGCCTTCCCCTTTCGTATGGCCAACGGCGCCCCATTGCTCCCGACGCCCTCGCCGCCGATTCGCCTGGCCCGGGGCGCGCTTCGACGTGTGGCAGGTTGGCCCTGGTACCGCTACGAGCAGCACGCTCTGGTGCGCTTCCTGCAGTCACGCCGTGTTGGGGTGGTGTTGGCCGAGTTCGGGCCCACCGGCCTCAGTGTGATGGACGCCTGCCACGAGGCCGGGGTCCCACTGGCGGTCTACTTTCACGGCTTTGATGCCTACAAGCGCGAGACCCTGGAGGAGGTGGGCGGGCGCTACCCCCGCCTGTTCCGATCGGCAGCCGCCGTGATCGCCGTATCGCGCGAGATGATCGACCAGCTGCAGCGCCTGGGGGCGCCCCTGGCCAAGGTGCACTATAACCCGTGCGGCGCCGACACGGCCCTGTTCCAGGGCGCCGACCCGAGCGCCGCGCCGGCGCACTTTGTCGGCGTCGGCCGGTTCGTGGACAAGAAGGCGCCGCACCTGACGCTGCTGGCGTTCGCCAGGGCCCGCCAAGAGGTGCCACACGCCGAACTCACCCTCATCGGCGACGGCCCCCTGTGGGAGTGTTGCCACCGCCTCGCGGCCGCCATGGGCGTCGCCGAGGCGGTCTGGATGCCCGGCGTCGTATCGCACGACGAGGTGGCCGAGGCCATGCGACGCGCTCGCGCCTTTGTGCAACACTCGGTGCGCACGTTCCAGGACGAGGTGGAGGGGACGCCGGTAGCCGTGCTCGAGGCCGGCGCCATGGGCCTGCCGGTGATCGCCACGCGCCACGCCGGCATTCGCGACGTCGTCCTCGATGGTCAGACTGGCGCGCTGGTGGGAGAGGGTGACGTGGAGGGTATGGCCGCCGCCATGGTGCGGCTGGCGGAGGATGCCGAGTTGGCGCGTCACTGGGGGTGCGCCGCCCGGGCACGCGTTGTGGCCGAGTTCTCGATGGAGAGGAGTATCGGGCACCTGTGGGAAATCCTGGTCGCGATTGCGAGGAAGGAATAGTCGTGGATGCAGGCCGAGGCACTCTCCCCACCGTTTCCATCGTTGTGCCCGTGTACAACGGTGCGCGCACCGTGGCAGCGTGCATCGAGAGCCTTCTGGAGCAGGCCTATCCGAGCGATCACTATGAAGTGATCGTCGTCGAGAATGGCTCCACCGACGCCACGAGCGATGTCGTCGCACGCTATCCGGTGCGACTCTTGCACAGCCCGGTGCGGGGGCCCGCCGCCGCACGCAATCTCGGCTATATCCAGAGCCAAGCCGATATCGTCGCCTTCACTGACGCCGATTGCATCGCGCATCCGCGCTGGTTGCTGGAAATGACGCGCCTGTACGTGGAAGACCCGGAGGTGGGCGGGGTGGGTGGGGCGATCCTAGCCTATGCTCACGGCGAACGCACCGAGGTGGAGCGCTTCTTGGACGAGCACCCGCCCCTCATCAACTGGGTGAGCAGCGCCGACCAGTACTTGCCGCACCTGCTCACCGCCAACGCCTCCTACCGGCGGACGCTGTTGGCACAGGCAGGCGGCTTTGATCCCATCTTTGTGGCGGCGGCCGATGTGGACCTGTCGTGGCGGTTACAGGTCGAGTTGGGAGCCAAGCTTGCCTACGCGCCCAAGGCGGTCGTGTACCACCACCATCGCGCCACGCGGGAGGGCCTGGGGCGCATGTACCGGCGCACCGGCTTTGTCGAGGTGCTGCTGGACACCATGTTCTGGGATGCGCCGGGCTTCAAGAGGCGGAGGGGCTATCACCTTCGACGACTGATGGGCCAGTGCTCCCGGCTGCCGCTCTACCTGGCGGCGGCAGGTGTGCGCCGCCTGCGCCTGGCCCGCGGCGAGATCACCCCCTACGAGGCGTCCGTCCCCATCCTGGCGCTGTTGCGAGAGAGCAGCAATATCCGTGGCAAGCTCGAGGGCCTGTGGGCCACCCGCTTCATGGCGGATGCCACGCCCGCCCTCGAACGGGAGGCGGGCCAGATGATCGGGCGGCTTTTCTCGCCGCAGAAGGAGTGAGGCCACCATGCCGTCCCGCCTCGAACCGCGCCGCGCGATGCACGCCGGGGTCCTAACATGAGGGTCGTCCTGGCCAGCCACCACTTTCCACCGGAACGACTCGGCGGCGTGGAACTGGTGACGCTCAAGACGGCGCACTGGCTCCAGCAGCGCGGCCACACCGTCGAGGTGGTGGCCGTCGAGCGCGCCACGGACGGCGCGCCGGATCGCGTCGCGGCGCGGCGAGACGTGTATCAGGGCGTGCCGGTAGTGCGTCTCACCATTGACCTCTTTGCGCCCGACATGCCATGGGAGTGGCGCTACCGCCATCCGGTCATCGAGGAGTGGTTCCGGCGATATCTCGAGGAGGAGCGCCCCGACCTAACGCACATTCAGAGCTGCTACCTCCTCTCGGTGGGCGTCATCCATGCCGCGCGGGACGTCGGCTGCCCCACGGTGGTGAGCTTGCACGACTACTGGTTCATGTGCCCGCGCATCACCATGTTGCGGCCCGACGACGTCTGTTGCGCCGGCCCCGGAGACCCCTACGCCTGCTCGTGGTGCCTGATGACGGAGCAGCGCCGGTACCGCTATCTCGACGCGGCCACGCGTGGCCTTGGCGGCCTGAGCATGGCCCGCGCCCTGCGCTGGGACGTGGCGGCGCGGGTGCTGGCCGGCCCCGCCAGCCCAGCGGCGCTTGAGCGGCGCCGTCGCGTGCTGGGCGAGGCGCTGTCGCGCGCCGATGCACTCGTCACGCCCTCGCCCTACGTGCGTTACCTGCTGCATGCACAGGGGTTCCCGCCAGAGCGCGTGCGCCTCGTGCCCCACGGCCTGGCGCTCACCGATGAGGCGTTGGCCGCTCGCGCTGAGGCGCCGCCGGCATACGCCCGGCGCTTTGCCTACCTGGGGCAGGTGATCGCCCCCAAGGGGCTGCACGTGCTGCTGCGCGCCTTTGGCCGGCTGCACCGCTCGCACCACGACGCCGAGTTGCACGTATACGGCGACGGCCTCGGGCTGCCCTACGAGCAGCGCCAGCGGCGGACGGCCGGCGAGCACGACGGCGTGTACTGGCACGGGCGGTACGCCCCGGAGGAGGTCTGGCGCGTCCTGCGGGAGGTGGACGTGGTCGTGGTGCCCTCGTTGTGGCGCGAGATCGGCCCCCTGGTCATGACGGAGGCGCTGGCCGCCGGCCGGCCGGTGGTGGCCTCCGACCTGCCCAACATGCACTATGCGGTGCGCCATGGGGAGAACGGCCTCCTCTTCCGCCCCGGCAATCATGGCGACCTCCAGCGACAGCTCCGGCGACTCGCCGACGAGGAGGGGCTCGTGGCGCGGCTGCGGGCGGGAATCGCCCCTGCACGCTCCAGAGAGCGCGAGATGGCGGGGCTGATGGCCGTGTACCGCATGGCGACGGAGCGTGCGGAGCCACTCGCCAAGACGGAGGTCGCGCGGCACGCTGCAGTCGGAGTGGGTCGCATCGCCGCGCGACGCAACGGACAGGTCTAGAGGGGGACGAAGGACATGCTCATACCACACCATCGCGTATCAGGATCGGGAGCCGACGCCCCTTATACCGTGATCGGCCGGGCGGGCGGCGGCGCCGGAGGATGGGTATCGTGACCCCTCACGTCTGCATCGTCGTGCTCAACTGGAACGATCGTGACGAGACGTTGACCTGTCTCGAGGCGCTGCGTGGCCTGGACTATGCCTCCTGCGAGGTGGTGGTGGTCGACAACGGCTCGGCCGACGACTCGGTGGCCACCATCCGGGATCGTCACCCAGAGGTGACGGTACTGGAGGCGGGGGCCAACCTCGGCTTTACCGGGGGCAACAACCTAGGGCTGCGCTGGGCGCTGGAGCGTGGCGCCGATTACGGGCTGCTGCTGAACAATGACACGGACCTCACCCCCGATTTCCTCACCCGCACCGTCGCCGCCGCCGAGAGCGACCCGCGCATCGCCATCGCCAGCCCTCTGATCCTGTACCACACCCGGCGCAACACCATCTGGTCGGCAGGGGGGCACATCGATTGGCGACGCGGCACCGCCGCCATGATGGGCCTGAACGAGGAGGACCGCGGGCAGTTCGGCAGCACGCCATACGATGTCGACTTTGTGACCGGCTGCGCGCTGCTGATCAAGGCGGACGTCATGCGGCAACTGGGGCTGCTCGACGACCGTTTCTTTGTCTACTATGAGGATACGGAATGGTGTGTGCGGGTGCGGCGCGCCGGGTATCGCGCGGTGGTCGCCCCGCAGGCGCGTATCTGGCACAAGATCACGCCCGAGGCTCGCGAGGCGTCACCGAGGGTACACTATCTCATGACGCGCAACCGCCTCCTCTTTCTGCGGGTGACCCGCGCGGGGCCGATGGCGTGGTTGTACACCTTGTTGGCCGACTATGGCCGAACGCTACTCAGCTGGTCGCTGCGACCGCGCTGGCGGTCCAAGCGTCTTCAGCGACGGGCGATGATCCGGGCGATACTCGATGCGGGGCGCGGACGATGGGGCGCCTACACCGAGATGGCGTGGGGCTGACATGCACGGGCGTATCAGCGACGGACGCCGGCAGGTGCCGGCGGAAATGCGGGGCTGACATGAACGACAGGGCATGCATTCGGGAATTCCTTCGTGACTGCTTTATTCTGGACGGCGAACTAGACGAGTTGAGTGACGACGCATCATTCCTGGAGAACGGCATCGTCGACTCGACCGGCGTCCTCGAACTGGTGCTATTCATCGAGGAGATCTTTGGCATCGAGGTGGCGGACGACGAGGTGATCCCCGCCAACTTTGACTCGGTCAACCGCATGGTGGCCTATATCGCCGCCAAGCGGGCCGAGATCGACGCCCGCGCGGCCAAGGGAGCGTGAGCCCATGCTGGTTCACGAGTTCCTCGAGCAGAGCGCTGCGCGCTATCCCACCAAGACCGCCCTGGTGTGCGGCAACCGACGACTGAGCTATGGCGAGATCGATGCCCAGGCCGATCGGTTGGCCTCGTCCCTACGGCGGGCGGGGGTGTGCCGCGGCGACCGCGTCGTCATCACACTGCCCAACACACCCGAGGCCGTAGTGAGCCTCTTTGCCGCGCTCAAGGCCGACGCCGTGTTCGTGATGGTGAATCCTACCACCAAGGCGGACAAGCTGGGATACATCCTGGCGAACTGCCGCCCCACGGCGCTCATCGCCGATGCCCGCCAGGCGGTCGTGGTGGAGCAAGCGGTGGCCGTCTCTCCCTCGGTGCGCTGCCTGGTGGTGGTGGGCGGCGCAATCGTGGGGCCCGTCACACGCGAGCACGGCGGCTCTATCGCCGGCGTGTCATGGGCGGACGCCCTCGCCGACGGCGATGAGGGGCGTCCGCCCCGTCGCGCCATCGACCTGGACCTGGCGGCGCTGATTTATACCTCCGGGAGCACCGGCCGCCCCAAGGGGGTGATGGCCACCCATCTCAACATGGTGACCGCCGCCACCTCCATCACCACTTACCTCGAGGCCGTGCCCGAGGATGTGGTGATCGACGCGCTGCCCCTCTCGTTCGACTATGGCCTCTATCAGGTGCTCATGGCGAGCCGGGTGGGCGCCACCCTCGTGCTGGAACGGAGGGTAGCCTATCCCCAGATGCTCGTGGACCGCATGGCGCAGGAGGGGGTCACCGGCCTGCCCGGCGTGCCGACGCTCTTTGCGCTCTTGCTGCAGCTCAGCGGCCTGGAGCGCTGCCACCTGCCCCAGCTGCGCTACATCACCAACACCGGCGCCGCCCTGCCGGTGGAGCACATCCGCCGGCTGCGCGCCGCCTTTCCGCACGCCCGGCTCTACTCCATGTACGGCCTCACCGAGTGCAAGCGCGTGAGCTACCTCCCGCCGGAAGAGGTCGACCGCCGGCCGCGTTCCGTCGGCATCGCCATGCCGAACACGGAGGTGTGGGTCGAGGACGCGGGGGGCAACCGCCTCGGCCCGGGCCAGGTGGGAGAACTCGTAGTGCGCGGCGCCCACGTGACGCGTGGGTACTGGGAGGACCCCGAGGCGACGATGCGCGCCTTTGGGCCTGGCCCGTTCCCGGGCGAGACGGTGCTGCACACGGGCGACCTCTTTACCATGGACGCCGACGGTTTCCTGTACTTTGTCGGGCGGCAGGATGACATCATCAAGACGCGCGGCGAGAAGGTGAGCCCCCGCGAGGTGGAGAACGTCCTCTACGGCCTACCCGAGACCGCCGAGGCGGCCGTCGTCGGCGTGCCCGACCCTGTCCTCGGGGAGGCGATCAAGGCGTACATCGTGCCGCTGAACGGCAGCAACCTGACGGAGCAGGACGTCATCCGTCACTGCCGTATCCACCTGGAGGACCACATGGTCCCGACCCAGATCGAGTTTTGCATCGAGTTACCCAAGACGGATTCGGGCAAGATTCACAAGGCGGGGCTGCGACGGGAGGCGCAGCACACAGGCTGATGTGTGGCATTGTGGGTTGGGTCAACACTGAGCCGGGCGAGCCCGTCCGTTCCGAGGCGCTGGGGCGCATGCTGGCGATGATCCGCCATCGCGGGCCCGACGCCTTTGGCGTCTATCTCGGCGACGGGGTGGGCCTGGGCAGCGCGCGGCTGAGCATCATCGACCTGGAGGGGGGACAACAACCGATCTCCAACGAGGATGGGACGGTCTGGATCGTCTACAACGGCGAGGTGTTCAACTATATCGAGTTGCGCGCCGAGCTGGAGGCGGCTGGGCACGTCTTTGCCACGCGGTCCGACACCGAGGTGATCGTGCACCTCTACGAGGAGCACGGTGCCTCGTTCGTGGACCACCTGAACGGGCAGTTCGCCTTGGCGCTGTGGGACGAACGGGCGCGGTCGCTGCTGCTGGCCCGCGATCGTCTCGGCATCCGGCCGCTGTACTATACCGTCTCGGGAGGGAGGTTCCTGTTCGCGTCCGAGATCAAGGCGCTCCTGGCGGCGCCGGGCGTGTCCGCCACCATTGACCCGCGATCATTGGCACAGGTGCTGACGTTCTGGACCACTCTGTCGCCTCACACGGCCTTTCGTGGGATCGAATCCCTGCCGCCGGGCCACACTCTAAGGCTCGCCGGCGGGCGCATCGCGCTGCGGCGCTACTGGGCCCCCGACCTGACGGAGGAGGAACGGCCCGGCCGCACGGTGGACGATGCCGCCCACGAGCTGTTCTCCCTGCTGGTGGACGCCACGCGCCTCCGCCTGCGAGCCGACGTGCCGGTGGGGGCTTACCTTAGCGGCGGACTGGACTCGTCCACCACGGCGGCGCTGGTGCGGCTGTACACCGATCGACGCCTGTGCACCTTTGGCATCGGGTTCAGCGATCCGGCGTTCGACGAGACGCCGCACCAGGAGCGCATGAGCGCCTTCCTGGGGACCGAACACCGCGCCATCCGCTGCACGCCGGGCGCGCTGGGCGACGCCTTCCCTGACGTCGTATGGCACTGCGAGATGCCGCTCCTGCGCACGGCGCCCGCCCCCATGTACCTCCTCTCCGGCCTGGTGCACGACGAGGGGTACCGCGTGGTGCTCACCGGCGAGGGCGCAGACGAGATCCTCGGAGGGTACGACATCTATAAGGAGGCCAAGATTCGTCGCTTCTGGGCGCAGCGCCCTGACTCGCTGTGGCGGGCGCTCCTCCTGCGCCGCCTCTACCCGTACGTGGCGCCCCTGTCCGGCGAGACGGACGCCTATCTGCGCGGCATCTTTGGCCGCAACCTGACCGACACCGACGATCCCTTGTACTCGCATCGCCTGCGCTGGAGCAACACCGCCCGCTGCAGCCGCTTTCTCGCCCCGGACGTACGGCAGAGCCTGCGCGACTATGATCCCGTGGCCGAGCTTGGCGACCGCCTGCCGGCCGCCTTCTCGACGTGGTCGCCCTTGGGGCGCGCCCAGTACCTGGAGATGACCGTCTTTATGGCCGAGTACCTTCTCTCCTCCCAAGGAGATCGCATGAGCATGGCCCACTCTGTCGAGGGGCGCTACCCGTTCCTCGACCATCGGGTGGTCGAGTTCTGCGCCCGCCTGCCGGCCCGGTTCAAGCTGGCGGGACTCCGCGAAAAGTGGGTGCTCCGGCGGGCGATGGCGCCCATCCTACCGGACGAGGTGGTGCGGCGACGCAAGCAGCCCTACCGGGCGCCCATCGCCCGGACGTTCGCCGGCCCCGCTCGCCCCGACTATGTGACCGAGTCGCTGGCGCCCCGGGCCCTGGCCGACTCTGGCCTGTTCAACGCCAGCTTTGTTGAGCGCCTCGTCGCCAAATGCGACCGGGTCGGGGCGCTGAGTGAGGTGGATGAGATGGCGCTGGTTGCGGTGATTTCGACCCAGTTGCTGCACGGGCAGTTCGTGGCCGATTTCCGCCCGGCAAGGGCGATAGGCACCGACGAGATGGTGGTCTGCGGGCCGTCGGTGGCACGCGGGGCGAGGGTATCGCCACGGGCAGCGGCATCCCAGGGGATAGGAGAGTAGCCATGCGCACCTGCCAGCGATGTGTGTTACCCGCCCCCTTTCCCGGCGCCGATCTGGACGCCGACGGCGTGTGTGCCTACTGCCGGCGCGACCGCGCCACCGAGGCGTCGCGGGAGCGACAGCGCGAGGGTCTACGGGCGCGCTTTCGGGCGCTGTGCTCCGAGCACCGCGGCCGGGGGCCGTACGACTGCCTGCTGGCGTGGAGTGGAGGCAAGGACAGCACCTACACCCTCTCCCTGCTGCGTCGGCGCTACGGACTGCGAGTGCTGGCCTACACTTTCGACAACGGGTTTGTTGCGCCCCAAGCCATGGAGAACATGCGTCGCATATCCGAGGCGCTGGGCGTCGACCACGTCATTGTACGGCCGCGCTTCGACCTGCTGCGGGTCCTCTTTTTCCGGGCGGCGGAGCGACCCGAGGCGTTCAGCCTCAAAGCCCTGACGCGCGCCAGCGGCGTGTGCAACGCCTGCATGGGCATGGCCAAGGGCGTCGGCCTACAGCTGGCGCTCCGCCACGCCGTGCCCATCATCGCGTACGGCTGGTCGCCCGGGCAGGCGCCCGTATCGTCCGCCCTATTCCGGCGCAGCGCCGGCATGTATCGCCCCATGGTGGACGCCCTGATGGAGCCGCTGCAGCGCCTGGCGGACGATGACGTATCGCCCTACTTTCCGGCCATCGACGACTGGGAGCGGGTCGAGGTCCCGCCTCTGGACGTCGCCCCGCTCCTCTTTTGCCGATACGACGAGGCCGAGATCGCCGACGAGATCGGCGCGCTCGGATGGCGCCGGCCGCCGGACACCGACCCCAACTCGTCCAACTGCTTGCTGAACGCGTACGGCAACGCCATGCACCGCGCCCGCTTTGGATTCCACCCGTATGCGTTGGAACTGGCCAACCTGGTGCGTCTGGGTGCCATGGCGCGCCACGAGGCGCTCGCGCGCCTGGAGGAGCCTGAGGATCCCGCCGTTGTCGCGATGGTCCGCCTTCGCCTAGGGGTTGCCGACGCCGGCGGCTGTTATGAACGCGCCGTCGCGACAACGTCGGCCGAGTCGATCGATAGAACGGAGCACCTGCCATGAGAGGCCTCTCGCGTCGTACCATGCTCAGGGCCGCCCTGGCCGCCGCCGCCCTGGCTCTGCCACAATCGGTCCGCCGCCTGGCGATCCAGGCCCAGTCGGGGGCGGGCAGCCTGCATCTGCCCGTCATCGTCGCTCGGCCCAGCCCCACCCCCAGCCCGACGCCCAGCCCAACTCCGAGCGTCGAACCGACCCCGGTCTCGCCCGGCCCATCGCCGACCATGGAGCCGCGCCCGCCCTCGGGACCCGTCGTGGGAGATGGGCACGTGGTGCACGTTCATGCCGCGGGGGCCACGCATTGGGACTATGGCAGCAACTACTATGGCGACTATGTCGATCAGAGCGTGGTGGACGCGATGATGGACGTGGGCGTCATGACGCTCACCGGGCTCGGCTCGGTGGCCGAGGCGTGGCGCGCCATCGTGCCCGAGTACGTCCCGGGCAGGGCAGTCGCCGTCAAGGTGAACATGAACAACTGCTACCACTGCGAGCTGCCGCACGTGGGATGTCAGGAGTGGCAGCTCGCCCTGAACGCCCTCATCCATCCGGTGAACGCCGTGGTGAGCGGCCTAAAGCGCGCCTATCCGGCGTTCGAGGAGCGCGACGTCTGGGTGTACGAAGGTACCATCGGCAACTCCCCGCCCGAGAGCAGGCGCCGCATCTCGTCCAGGGTGACCGCCGGTTGCCGGTACCCGGGGGTGCGCTTTTTCGACACGGGCTGTGTCGAGCCCGCCGGCTATGACAGCACCTCGCCAACGGCGCTGGTTACCTGGCGCCCGCCCGCGGGGATACCGACGCCCCCCGCCATGCAGGTGACCGACGTCCTGGTCGAGGCGTCCTACGTCATCAACATGCCGATCATGCGCCGCCATGGGGGCGCGGGCGTCACACTGGCATTCAAGAACCACTTTGGCTCCGTGGCGAACTGCAGCCCTCTACACGACTGGCTCCTCCGCGACGAACTCTACCCGGCGGGCGTGGTCTATAGCGCCCTCGTGGACCTCTACCTGAACCCGAATATCGCCGGCAAGACGGTGCTGACGGTGGGCGACGGGCTTTACGGCAACTGGGAGAGTAACACCACCAAGGCCAAGCCCTGGCGCACCTTTGGGGGAGCTGCCGCCAACAGCCTGTTTCTCGCCGCCGATCCCGTAGCCATCGACTGCGTGATGACCGACTTGCTGCACGCCGAGATGGCGGTGATGCCCGAGGCGGACGGGTATCTCCGGGTGGCCGCCCAGGCGGGCTTGGGCGTGTACGAGCGCGGCGACCCCTGGGGCGGTGGGTACGCCAGCATCCGCTACGACCGCAGGGAGGTGTAGGCGACGTGATCGGTGGCGCCATCTCAAGTGCACCAAGGCGCGGACGATGAAGCGACAGATCCTGCTCCTGCGGGGGCTGGCGATCCTCGCTGTGGTGGCGCACCACGCCGCCGCGTGGGGATTCGTGGCCATGTTCTGGTGGACACACCGCTACACGACCACATCTGTCCCCGATTATAGCGGGATGGGGAGCCCGGCCTACTGGCTCCTTATGGTACCGAACCAGGCGGCCCTCTTTTCGGTGCCGGCGTTCCTGTTCATCTCGGGGCTGTCGGCGGCCTACAGCGTCGGCACGGGCCCCCTCAGGGGGGATTGGCGGATCGTGCGCGCCAGGCTGGGCGCCATCATCGGGCCCTATCTCGTCTGGTCGCTCGTCATGTTCGCCATAGACGCCGCACTGGGCGTGCGGCTCTCGCCGGCAGAGTACCTCGGGCGCCTGCTCATCGGGAGGGCCGTCGACGCCTACTATTTCGTGCCGCTGCTCGTCCAGTTCTACCTCGTCTCGCCGCTCGTGGTGCGAGGCGTTCGGTCCAGGCCTTGGGCGGTGCTGGGCGTCGCCGCCGCCCTTCAGGCGGCGTGCACGCTCCTCCCCTACTTGGGCTTCTCGACGGTCACCGCCGCCGGGACGCGCGTACCCCTCGTCGTTCCAGCGTGGTTGCTGGTGCAATGGCCCGTGTACTATGTGCTGGGAGCCATCGTGGGCGCCCATCCGCGGCAGGCGTCGCGGGTGCTCAACCGTCTCCGCGCCCCACTGATCGCCCTCACCGCAACGCTAGGGGTGCTGACACTACTCGAGTCGGAGGTCCTGTGGCGCCTGACCGCCGACTGGGATTGGGCGCACGGCAATCAGCGCCTGTCGTCGGGCCTCTATGCCCTGGCGTTCGTGCTCCTGGCGACGACGTGGCGCATCAGGCCGACGTCGCTGACGCGCGCCGTGGGGCGCGCCGGCGCTCTGTCGTACGGCATTTATCTCATGCACCCCAAGGCGCTGGAGCTGAGCGCCCGCGCCGTCTATCACCTGGCGCCGGGCCTACTGAGCCGTCAGGTGCCGTTCGTGATGCTGCTATTCGCCGTCCCGCTGGCGGGCTGCTGGCTGGCCATGACGCTCATGGCGCGCTCGCCGGCGCGCCGCGTGTATCACGTCGTCTTTGGTTGAGATCGCCAACCCAGGCCGGCCCCCATCGCCTCCCATCATCTTCCCATCGCACTCGACACAGCATCGGCGCCGGCCCCACCAGGGGGTTCGAGTGCGCGTGCTCTTGTTGTCCTCATGGTTTCCCCATCCGCCCGATAACGGCGCCAGAATCCGCGTCCTGAATATCGTGCGGCAGTTGGCGCGCGACGGCCATCACATCACGTTGCTGTCTTTTTGCCGCCGGCCCGCCTCGGATGACGCCCTCGCCGCCGTGCGCCGCCTGTGCAGCGATGTGCGGACGACGCCCTACATCGCCTTCCGCCCGGGGCGGGTGCGGGCTCTGGTGGGGCTGCTCTCCACGCGCCCCCGCTCGCTCATAGACACCTACAGCGACCAGATGGCCGACCTCGTGCGCGGGGCCTGCGCGGCGGAGCACTATGACGTGGCGATCGCCTCCACTATCGAGATGGCGCCCTACGCGCTACTGGCGGAAGGCACGCCGCGCATCCTTGAGGAGGTGGAACTGGCGACGCTGCGCGAGCAGGCCGCCCACGGCAACGTGGCGCAGCGCGCCCGGTATGGCCTGACGTGGCGCAAAACAGCCCACTATGTGCGGCGATTGGTCGAGCGCTTTGACGCCTGCACCGTCGTGTCGGCGCAGGAGCGCGCACTTCTCGCCGAGGTGGCCCCCGGGTACGACCGGGCGGTGATCGTCCCCAACGGCGTCGACCTCGATGCCTATGCCGGAGACTTTGGTGTGCCCGAGCCGAACACCCTCATCCACACCGGCGCGCTGAGCTACCGGGCGAACTATGACGCCGTGGACTACCTCCTCCGCGAGATATACCCGCTCGTGCACCGGTGCCGTCCCGCCGCCACGCTGCGCATCACCGGGTCTACCGACGGGCTAGACCTGAGCCGCCTGCCAGCGTCGCCCGGGGCCGTCTACACCGGCTACCTTCCCGACATCCGCCCCGCCATCGCGCGGAGTTGGGTGTCGGTGGTGCCCTTGCGCGTCGGCGGCGGCACCCGGCTCAAGATCTTGGAGGCGATGGCGCTGGGCACGCCCGTGGTGGCCACCAGCAAGGGCGCCGAGGGGCTCGACGTGTGCCATGGGGAGAATATCCTCATCGGCGATACGCCGATGCGTTTCGCCGGTGCGGTGGTGGACGTCCTCAAAGACCCACGCCTGCGAGCGCGGCTGGCCGCCGGGGGGAGGAGCTTGGTGACGGAACGCTACGGCTGGCAGCGCATCGGGCCCGGGCTCTGCGCCCTGGTGCGCGACATCGCCGGGAGGGCGCCATGATCGCCGCCATCCGACGCGCCGTGCTCGTGACGCGCCAGAGCGCCTGGCGCTGGTTGCTGGCGCTGGCGGTGCTGGCCGCCACGGCCGCGTTGGGCTACGTGGCGCCGCGCCTCGATGCCAAGTATGTCCTGGTCGCAGCCCTCGCGGTGCCGGCGGCGGTGATGCTGCTGAACAACCTGGCCCTCGGCGTGCCCGCTATGGTGCTTGCCGCCCTGGTGGTGCGCTTTACGCTGCCCACGGGCACCGAGTCCCGCATCGTCGCCAGCCTGCTCGTGACGGGTGGGGTGCTGGTGCTGTGGATCGTGCGCATGGCGCTCGTGGAGCGCCGCCTCAGCCTCCGCCCCTCCCGTGCCAACGCGCCGCTGCTGGCCTTTGTCGGCATCGCCGTCGTGTCCTATATCTGGAGCAACGCTTTTCGCGACCCGATGGTCATCGCGTGGTCCTCATGGCCGCTGGTCCAGCTGGGGGCGCTGGCGGTGATCGTCCTCCTGCCGGGCGCGTTCTGGCTGACGGCCAACCTCCTGCCGGGGCGCCGCTGGATCGAGGCGCTGGTCGTCATCGTGATCGTGGCGGGGGTGGTGGCTACCGTGAAGGACTATGCCGGGCTATCCCTCGACTTTTTGCAGGTGCGGCCCCTCTTCCCCACCTGGTTCGCGGCGGTGGCGGCCGGCCAGGGGCTGTACAACCGCAGGTTGCCGGTGCCGGTGCGCGGGTTCCTGCTCTTTGCGGTGGTCGCGCAGCTCTACTACCTCGTCTTTGGCGTGATGAGCTGGGTCTCCGCCTGGCTCCCCACCGGCCTGGCGCTCATGGTGGTGGTGGCGCTACGGTCGCGGCCCCTTCTCATCCTCATGGTCATCCTGGCCGTCATCATGGTGGCCGTCAACGTCGACTATCTGCAGCTCGCCCTGGCCGAGGAACAGGAGACGAGCCTCTTTACGCGCATGGACGCCTATGTGGTGAACTGGCGCGTCACGGGCAAGCACCTCCTGTTCGGCACGGGCCCGGCGGGATACGCCGTCTACTATATGTCCTACTTTCCCGAGATGGCCATGGCCACCCACAGCAACTACCTCGATATCGTCTCGCAGACCGGCATCCTCGGGCTGCTGGCGTTCCTGGCCTTCCTGCTCGCCTCGGGCAGACTCGCGGTCGACCTGGGCCGGGTCACGCATGGGCGACGCGACTTTGCCGAGGGGTTCGCGGCCGCGTACGCCGGCGGGCTCGCCGCCATGGTGGTGGCCGCCGCGCTCGGCGACTGGGTGCTGCCCTTTGTGTACACCCAGACCATCGCCGGCTTTGACTATGCGCTGTACACCTGGGTGATGCTGGGAGCCGGCCAGGCGCTGCACTACCTGATCTCAACCGAGTCCATGGGAGGAGCATGATGACGTCGGGCATATCGGTGGTCATTGTGAACTGGAACACGCGCCGTCTGCTCGAGTGCTGCCTGCGGTCGATCCTGACGGTGGGAGAGGGCCTCGTGCGCGAGGTGATCGTGGTGGACAATGGCTCTACCGACGACAGCGTGGCCATGGCGCGGGACCGCTTCCCCCAGGTGCGCCTCGTGGAGAATGCCGCGAACGAGGGGTTCGCGCGGGCCAACAATCGGGGCGTGGGACTGGCGCGCGCCGACCTCGTCCTACTCCTCAACACCGATGCCTTTCTCGCCCCGGGCGCGCTACGCGCCCTCATCGAGTTGGCGGCGAGCAAACCGAACGCCGCCCTGGTAGGCGCGCAGTTGCGCCACGCGGACGGCAGCTTTCAGGCGTCGTACACGGCGTTCCCCACCCTCGCACAAGAGTTCCTCATCCTCTCCGGCCTGGGCCGGGCGCTGTGGAGGCCCTGGTACCCCAGCCAAGGCCCCGACGAGGGCGCGCCACGCACCGTGGATTATGTCGAGGGGGCGTGCATGCTGGTGCGGCGCTCAGCCTACCTCGCCGTGGGAGGGTTCGACGAGGGGTATTTCATGTACGCCGAGGATGTGGACCTGTGCCACACCCTCCACGACGCCGGTTGGGAGGTATGGTACCAGCCCGCCGCCGTGGTGACCCACCTGGGCGGGGGCAGCAGCGGGTCGCGCAAGCCGGAGCGGGAGGGCGATCTCTACCGCAGCCGGGTGCGCTACTTTCGCAAGCACCACGGCGACGCCGCCGCCGGCGTCCTCAAGGCGATGGTCCTAGTCCTGACGTTCCTCAAGGGGCTGGTGCACGGCGCGCTGCGCCGCGCCAGCCGGGGGCAGAGGGGACGCGCCGTGCCGTCGCTGCGCGACCTCGCCACCCGCCTGAGGGGGGTGTAATGCGCGTCCTGATGCTCACCCAGGTCCTCCCCTATCCGCCCGACAGCGGCCCCAAGGTCAAGACGTGGAACGTCATCAAGTACCTGGCCCGCGACCACGCCATCACGCTCGCCTCGTTCACGCGCGGCGACCAGAGCGCCGACGTGGCCCACCTGCGGCGCTATTGCGAGGCGGTGCACACGGTCCCCATGGAGCGAGGCATCCTACAGGACGGCCCGGCCATGGCCCGCAGCCTCGTCACCGGCCGGCCGTGGATGATGCTGCGCGATCATCGGCCCGCTATGGCGCGCCTCGTCGACCGCCTCGCCCGCGACGGACGGTTCGACGTCGTCCACGCCGACCAGCTCAACATGGCGCAGTATGCGCTGCGGGTGCCCGCGCGGCGGGTGCTCGACGCCCACAACGCCCTCTGGACCCTCTACCGGCGCTTGGCCGGCACCATGCCGCAGGGCCCGCGGCGCTGGCTCCTGGAGCGCGATTGGCGGCTGCTGCGCGCTTATGAGGGGCGCATGGTGCGCGCCTTTGACGCCGTCCTCGCCGTGAGCGACGAGGACCGCGCCGCCCTCCTCGAGGCCGCCGGGGCGCGGCGCGAGATCGCCGTCATCCCCATCGCGGTGGACACTGACGAGGTCCTTCCGGTGGCTCGGGGCGCGCAGGCCGATCACATCCTCCACGTGGGGACCATGTACTGGCCGCCCAACATCGACGGCATCCGCTGGTTCATCGAGGAAGTGCTGCCCCTCATCCGCGCGCGCCGGCCGGAGGTGGTGTTCGACCTGGTCGGCGCCCGCCCGCCCGAGTGGCTGCTGGACCTCGCCGCCCGCGACCCGGCCATCCGCGTGCCGGGGTACGTGCCAGACCTCACCCCCTACCTCGAGACGGCGGGCGCCTTTGTGGTGCCGCTGCGCGCCGGCGGCGGCATGCGCGTCAAGATCCTGAACGCCATGGCCCAGGGAATTCCCATCGTCTCGACGACGCTGGGGGCGGAGGGGATCGCCGTGGAGGACGGCGAGCACGTCCTCCTAGCGGACGCGCCCGAGGCCTTTGCCGAGGCGACGCTGCGCCTCCTCTCCGACCCGGACTATGCGGCGTCGCTCGCCGCCAGGGCGCGCGGCCTGGTGGAGAGCGCCTACGACATGCGGTCGGTGGGCCGGTACGTGAGCGAGGTGTACGCCGGCCTGGCGCTGGGAGCCCAGATGGCGCCCCACGGCTTCCCCGGGGTATCTGGGGAGATCGGACGATAGCAGATGCCATCGGATATGCAGTCGGATCGTTTTGTGAGGCCGAGAGCGACGGTCGACGCCAGGCGCGAGGCGCGGGTGAGCGTGATCCTGTTTCTCATCCTGCTGGCGTGCTATGTGTATACCTTTCCGCGCTGGGCCGATTGGAACCAGAACTCGCGCCTGAACCTCACCATGGCCATCGTCGACCGGGGGGTGCTCTACATCGACGACTATTACCAGGGGCACACGCAGACGGGCGACTATGCCGAGTACGACGGGCACGTGTACAGCGACAAGGCGCCCGGGACGGCGCTGCTCGGCGTGCCGTTCTACTGGGCGTTTCGCACCGCGACGGGCGGCGAGGCCTTTCATTGGCTCGCCGGACGCCTGCAGGGGAGCGACGCCCTCGGTGCGACCCTGACCGAGGGCGGTACCGGCGTGCTACCGAGCAAGGTGTACGCCGCCATGGCGCTGGCCACCGTGACCCTGGGGGTGGTCGCGATCCCCGCGGCGCTACTGGGCGTGCTGCTCTACCGCTTCTCGCGCCTGGTGACGCCCGCCGCACTGCCGAGGGCCGGCGCGACCCTGCTGTACGGCCTGGCCACCAGCGCCTATCCCTACGCCGGCTCGTTCTATGGGCACCAGATGGTGGCGGCGACCCTTTTCGCGGCGTTCGCGCTGACCCACCGCATCGCATCGGGCAGGGGCGGGGCGCTGTCCACCTTGGGCGTGGGCCTGCTGCTGGGCTGGGCCGTGATCAGCGAGTACCCCGCCGCGCTCATCGCTGGGGCCATCGCCGTCTATCTCATCGCCCGCATCCCCCGCAAGGCCCACTTCGGTTGGGCGGTCGCCGGCGCCACGCTCCCTGGCGCGCTGTGGATGACGCACAACCTGGCCATCTATGGCCGGCCCATCACCTTTGGATACAGCTATTCCACGCTGTATATGGACAAGCACAACGTCGGCTTTCTCAGCCTGAGCTACCCCACCATCGACGCCCTCTGGGCGATCACCTTTGGCTCCTTCCGGGGGCTATTCTACCTCTCGCCCGTCCTGCTACTCGCCTTGCCGGGGTTCGCCATCCTGGCGCGCAGGAGAGAGATACGCCCCGAGGTGTTGGTCTGCGCCTGGGCGATCGTCGCCTTCCTGGCGTTCAACGCCTCGTCGGTGATGTGGGAGGGAGGGTTCGCCGTCGGTCCACGCTACCTCGTCCCCATGCTGCCCTTCCTCGTGCCGCCACTGGTCGCGGCGATAGAGTACCTGGGCCGACACGTGGCGGGGCGCGCCCTGACCGCCGTCCTGGCCGCCTGGTCGTTCCTGGCGGTGTGGGCCGAGACGCACGGCGGCCAGTCGTTCCCCGACTGGACGCCCGACCCCCTGTTTCGCTACTCGTTGGTGCGCCTGTGGCAGGGGGACGTGGCGCGGAACGCGGGCATGCTCATGGGACTGAGCGGGCTCGCCAGCCTCATACCCCTCGCCCTGGTGATAGGCGTGCTGCTCGCCGCGCTAATCCGCCTGATCGGCCGGCAACGGGGAGCGGAGAATGCGATCCCAGCTGGGGCGGGGGCAGGAGTACGCGTAGCGGGAGCGCTCCATGAATCTGATTGAGTCGCTGGAGGGGGTTCGCACCGCGCAGAGGCCGCGCCGGGTTGCGGCGGCCTGGACGGCGTACCTGGCCGCGGAGTGGCGGTTCCTCCTCGCCGTGACGCTGGGCATCATCGCAGTGTCGTCGGTGCCTGTGGCGTTCGGCTACGTCTGGGCACCGCCCGACCGGTGGTTCTCGGGCATCGTCTACAACGTGCACGACGCCGCCCAGTACCTGTCGTGGATGCGCGAGGCGGGCCGCTCGCTTTTCGCCGAGAACATGCTCACCTCCGAACCCAACGACGCCGTGTTCCTCAACCTCCACTGGTGGATACCGGGGAGGCTGGGCGCCCTCGTCGGCCTGACGCCGCCGGCGATCCTGCAGATCTACCGGCTGCTGGCCATCCCCATGGCCGTCGTCGCGCTGGCGGTGTTTTGCCGCCTCCTCTTCGCCGAGGGGGAGAGACGGCGATTCTGCTTGCTCCTCACCATCGCGACCTCCGGCCTGGGATGGATCTGGGTGGTGGACAAGTACGCCGCGGGCCGCACCGATATCGCGCATCCACTGGACGTCCACGGGCTGTCGGGCAACCTCTTTTGGACGATGGTGACGTCGCCCCACCTGGTCCTCGCCCTGGCGCTCCTCTTCCTCACGTTGGCCGCGGCCTACCTGGGGACCCGAGCCCGGACGCCGCGGACCACGGTGGTCGCCGGCGCCTTGGCGCTCCTCCTGGGGTTGGGCCATATTTATGACCTGGTCACCGTGTGGGCGGTCCTGGCCGTTTTCGGCCTGGTGAGCGTCCTGCAGCGCGGTTGGTCGACGACGCTCTTTGTGCGGCTGTTCAGCGTGGTGGCCATCTCGAGCCCCAGCGTGGCGTACTGGGGATGGGTGTCGTCGGGCGCCAACCCGGTCTGGCAGCAGGCGCTCGGCCAGTACGACAACCTGGCGTCGTTCACGCCGTCGCCGCCGCACCTGGCGCTCTTTTTGGGTTTCACGTTTCTCGCGGCGCTGCCGGCCCTGTTCCGGCGCCGGGGATGGTCGCCCGAGAGCGGCCCCTGGGTGATGGTGCGGTGCTGGTTCGTCACGACGTTGGTGCTGGTCTACCTGCCGTTGCCGTTCCAGATCACGCTGCTGGCGGGGTACCCCCTCCCCATGGCCGCCCTCGCCACCCTCACGCTGTACGGCCACGTGGTGCCATGGGCTCGCCGCCTGGGGGTGGCGCCGCGCGGCCATGCGCACTGGCTGCCCTACCTCTTGCTCCTGCTGGTTGTCCCCACGAACCTCTACCTCGTGGCCTGGCGCGTCGTCGACCTGCGGCGGCTCGATTACCCTTACTACCTCCATCAGGACGACGTGGCCGCCATGGGGTGGCTGGAGGCCAACACGCGGCCGAGCGATGTAGTGCTCACCTCCTTCGCCGTCGGACACTATCTGCCGGGCATGGCCGGCAACAAGGCGTACCTCGCCAACGCCGTCATGACCACCGACTTTTACCACAAGCAGGAGCAGGCCGCGCGATTCTATAGCAAGGAGACGGACGACGCCTGGCGGCGCGCGTTCCTCGCGGAGAGCGGCGTGCGCTATGTATTCCATGGTCCCAGCGAGCGGCGGCTCGGAGAGTATGATCCCGTCGGATCCGACCTCTTCGAGCGTAGCTTTTCGCTGCCGCATACGGACGTCTACGAGGTGCGCCCATGAAGCGCGCCGCCCATGGTGGTCCACGCGCGGCGCCCGACGGTGGAGGCGGCGTGCGAGCGGTGACTCGGGCCGCCCGTCCCCCCCATGGGGCGGACCTACGGGCGCCAGCGACGGCCGCGCTGACGCGCGGCGCGACGCGGACCGAGGCGCTGCTGGTCGTCGCGCTGTTCCTCGTCGGCATCGGGACGCGCCTGGCCACCCGCAGCCACGTGCTGTACCACTGGGACTCGGTGAACTTTGCCTTGGCCCTGGAGCGCTATGACATCGCCGCGCACCAGCCACACCCGCCGGGCTATATCCTCTACGTCCTGCTGGGGCGGCTCGTCAACGCCTTTGTGGGGGACGCCAACGCCAGCCTGGTGCTCATCAGTGTGGTGGCATCGGGACTGCTGATCCCCACGGCGTACCTTCTCGGGAGGGACCTGTTCGACCGCCGCACGGGCCTGTACGCCGCCCTCCTGGCCCTGACGGGGCCGCTGGTCTGGTTCTATGGCAGCGTGGCGCTCTCTTACATCGTCGAGCTGCTCCTTACGGGCACCATCGCGAGGCTGTGCTACCACAGCCTCGAGGGAAGGCGGAGATACCTGCTGGCGGCATCCGTGACCCTCGCCATCGCCGGCGGGGTGCGTCAGAACACGCTGCCCCTCATGCTGCCGCTGTGGCTGTTCTGCGTCGCGCGGGCAGACAGTCGCTGGCGGGTGGGGGCGGTCCTGGGGCTGGTCGTGCCCTCCCTGGCCTGGGGCGTCGCCATGCTGCGCCTCAGCGGCGGGCTGGAGGCGTATCTCCGCGCGGTGCTGGGCCAGGCCGGCGACACCGCCGTGGCGTCGGGGCTGGGGTCCGCCACGCGGGTGCTCACCAACTGGGCGCGCCTCACGGTCTATGCCGCCTATGCGCTGACGCTGGGCGTGGCGGTGCTGCCGCCTCTCGCGCTCGCGGGGCTGCGGGGGCTGCCGCGGCATCTGCCGCGGCGCCTGGCACGTCCCCGCTGGCAGGTGTTGGGTCTCTGGGTGGCGCCCAGCGCCCTCCTGTACTCGCTCTTTGTGCAGCAGGCCGGCTATTCCTTCACCTTTATGCTGGCGCTCATCCTACTCGTCGCCTACGGGCTGCGCCGACTCCTCGGACCTGGCGGCCCACCCTGGTTGCGCGGGCGAGACCTCTCGCCCTACGCCCTGGCGCTGGTGATAGCGTGCAACCTGGCGTTCTTTGTGGCGGCGCCGCCCTTTCTCTTTGGGCAGCGGAGACAGCTCCTGAGCGCGCCCTCGCTGCCGGCGATCCGGCAGCGCGACCGCAGCGTACGAGAGAGGGTCGCGCTGGTGCGCTCCACGTTCGACTCGGCCTCGACGCTGATCGTGGCGAGTTCCTTCGATTTTCGCCTTCCCGACTATTACCTGCGCGACTATCGCCGCCTCAGCGCCGTGGAGGAGGCGGGCGCCGGCCCGACGGCCATCGAGATTCCGGACGAGATCGACGCCGTGATCCTGTTCGATGAGGACCTGAGCCCGGCGCCGTCGGAGTGGCCGGCGCGCGAGGCGACGCTGCCGAGCGGCGCGGCGCTGCGCTGGCTATCGCGCGACGCCGGGCAGGACATCATCCTGTCCGGCACCACCATTAGCCTATCGCCATCCGGAGGTCGCCCATGATTCCACGCATCGCGGGAGAGACGCCCACCCGCGCACCGCTGCGCGCCATCGTCGTCGCGCTCGTCTGCCTCGCGGCGCTGCTCCTGGCTGCGCCGGGGCATGGCGTCGCCCAGGATCCGGCGTCGGGCTGGAGCACACCCTACAACATCTCGCAATCGCCCCTGCGCTCCTGGTTCCCCGACATCAAGGTGGACGCTACCGGCAAGGTGCACGTCGTCTGGTGCGAGACGGAGCGCCGACGCGACGGGCGCGAGTACGAGTCGATCAACTATGCCCGTTGGGACGGCTATCACTGGTCCGACGCGCGCGACATCGTGGCGGCGCAGCCCGACATCCGCCGCAATGCCATCGCCATTGGAGGAAGCGAACTCCTCATGGTGCACAATGCCACCTCCATGAGGCGCTTGGGGCTGGTGTTCACCGCGGCGCCGCTGGAACAGGCCTGGCTAGCGCCGGCGTGGTCGGCCCCGCGCACCGTCAACGCCTTTGGCGGCACCTACATGGCCGACATCGAGGTGGATGCCGAGGGGACGGCGCACCTCCTCTTTGACGACTGGGGGTACGACGAGGAGGAGGACCGCGTCGGGGGCTACGCCGACATCTTTTACCGGCGTTCCACCGACCAGGGGCGCTCATGGACGGTGCCGGTCAACCTGTCCCAGGCGGGTATGGGCTCGAGTCGCGGCCAGATCAAGATCGATCGCGCCGGCGGGCTACACGCCACGTGGGACGAAGGATGGGATCGGCTCACGGGGATGGGCGAGGCGCACTACTCCACCTACCGCTACTCGGGAGACGGCGGGCTCACCTGGACGGAGCCGCTGACCGTGGCCACCCCCATCACCGGCACCGAGCAACTCGTGTCGGGCGCCGACGGGCGCGGCGGGGTGCTCCTCCTATGGCGACTGGTGGACGAGCCCGAGATCTATTACCAGTGGACGGCGGACGCCGGCGAGCACTGGACGGAGCCCGCCCCCATCCCCGGCGTCTATTCGCGGCCATGGGGCGTCCCGTTCGATCTCTACGAGACGGCCACCGACAGCGCCGGCAACGTCCACGCGCTGGTAGTGGGACGGGCGGAGCCGGCCCTCGAGGCCACGCTGCAGCTCTACCACCTGATGTGGAACGGAGAGGCGTGGTCCGAGCCGGCGGTCGTGTGGCAGGGGGAGGGCTACCCCGAGTACCCGCGGCTGGAGGTGAGCGAGGGGAACCGCCTTCACGCCGTCTGGTTCGTGCGTGATGACCTGTGGCTCGGCAAAACGTACGATGTGTGGTATAGTGAACGTACGGTAGCGGCGCCGCGCCACACTCCCGCCCCTACCTCCACACCCTGGCCCTCGGTAACCCCCACCGCCACAAGCACGACCGAACCTACGGCGACACCGTATCCGACACTGGCGCCCGCCGAGCATCGGGGCGCTCCGCCGTCTCACTTGACGTCTGACTCGGAGATAGCCGGCGTATTGCGCCTGGGCGTGGCTTTGGCGCCCGTCGGCGTCCTGCTGGGCATGATCGTGCTGGCGGTTCGCGTTCGCCGCCGCGGGTGAGCCGTCGGCCTGCCCGCAGCCCGGTGCAATTGTGACCTAGCGTTAACGCGATGTAGACCTTGCCGTAACGATAGGATGGCATAATAGTGCTGTCAGTGCGCCGCAAGGCGCCCTCGGATGATGCCCGGCATCGGATCCGAGGGCGGCGGGCGGCAGCAGAGGGTCGGCCCGGACCATCACCACGGCATCCCCATTGCATCGCTCCCCTTCGTCCACGCTCTGATCACATCGCTCTCCACTCGCTGCTCCCAACATAGCACCACTGTGTTACGTCGACAGGCGCTGGCCGTTCAGCCATCGTCCGTCTTGGTGTGTCTGCCGAGCACATTGGAGAGCGCATGGTATCGCCTCAATCCGCCTCGTTACACGACGTACGCACAGCCCATGAGCTGCGCGTGACCATCGGGCCTGCCGTGGTCGCCCTACACTGCTCCGATCCCGAGTTCGCCGGCATGGTGGAGGAGTGGTGCGGGCTCTTTCGCACCGATCGCGAGCCGCACTATCGGCTCGAGATCGCCCTGCGGGCGGGCCGAACCGCCGCCGAGATCCAGCACCTCATGCCCGAGCTGCGCGTGCTGGCAAGGGACGGCCGATTTGGATCCGACCCGCCGCTGTGGGAGGCAGAGTACCGCCTCTCCGACCGCTGCCTGCGGTTCGAGGCGGAGCGCGACCTGTTCCATCCCGCCATCCAACCCCGCTACCTGAACATCCTCCTCTCGTCCCTCTATAACTCGTACTGCGAGGACCTCGGCCGATTCCCGCGCGAGGCGTACCTGGTGCACGGCTGCGGCGTAACCATCGGAGACGGCGGCTACGTGTTCACGGGGCCATCCGGGGCCGGCAAGACGACCATCGCCGGCCTGTCGGGCGACCACGCCGTGCTGAACGACGAGGTCGTGCTCGTGCGGCCCCGCCATAGCAGCCGCGACGGCGGCCGCGACGGCGGCTTTGAGGTGGCGGGCACGCCGTTGCTGGGGGGCATCAACCGCCGCAGCAACACGGCGGTCTCGCTCCGAGCGGTGCTGCTGTTGCGCCACAGCCGCGAGCCGGCGCTCTGCGAGGTGGAACCGAAGGAGGCGTACACGCGCTTCCTGGCGCAGGTCTTTGACCTGGCGCCGGTGCTTTCGTCCGGCGCCGAGCGCCTGCGCTGGCTCTCGGAAAAGATGGATTTCGCTCGCGACGTCTTGCAGAGGGTGCCGTGTTACGAACTCGCCTTCCGGCCGGACGACTCTTTCTGGCCGCTCCTGCAAGCGCTGACATGAGAAAGCATGACGAACGCAATGGATGAATCGATGGTTCGTACCTGGGAGGGCGACGCGCCGCTGCTGCACGAGGTAATGCGGCGCGCCGGGGAGCGCTACGTCCCGTGGCAGGCCGCCATCGAGGTGACCTATCGCTGCAACTTGCGGTGCCGGCACTGCTACGTCGACGACGACCTCAAGGTTGGCAAGCGCCCAGAGCTTGCTGCCCAGGAGTGGCGCGAGGTGCTCGACCAACTGGCGGCCGCCGGCACGCTGCACCTGCTCGTCACGGGGGGCGAGCCTCTGCTGCGGCCGGACCTCCCTCAGATCTTGGAGGCCGCCGCCGAGCGAGGCTTTTTCGTGGCGCTGCTGACCAACGGCACGCTGCTGTCGGCCGAGTGGGTGGCCCGCTTGCGCGACCTGCGCCCGCACTTTGTGGGGACGAGCCTATATGGCGCCACCCCCAACACCCACGACATGGTGACGCGTCAGCGAGGCTCGTTCGGCCGCACCATCGGGGCCGTGCGCTCGCTGCTGGATGCCGGCCTGACGGTGGTGGTTCAGGCGACGATGATGGCCGGCAACGTGGGTGAGGTGGCCGCCATGCGGTCGCTGGCCGAAGAGATGGGGGCGATCTTTTCCCTCGGCTACAGCCTGGTGCCCACCAAGGGGTGCGGCCTGGGGCCGCAGGCGCTGGAGGCGACCGCCGGCGCCGCGCTGGAGCAACTGCGCACCGACCCCTCGGTAACGGTGGAACCTCACCGCGAGGGGCCCGGCATCTGCCAGGCCGGTCGAGGCATCTGTTCTGTCGCGCCCGACGGCGAGCTGTACCCGTGTCTCCTCATGCCGCTCCCACTAGCGAATCTGAGGGAGCGCGCCTTCGGCGACATCTGGTGGCACCAGCCGCCCGAGGCGCTCGAGCGCTTGCGCGCCCTGTCGCCCGCTGATTGGGTCGCGTGCCAGGGGTGCGCCGATGCGCCGTTCTGTTTTCGCTGTCCGGGAGCCGCCCTCGGTGAGACGGGCTCTTTGACGGGAAGGCCGCCCAGCTCGTGTCGCGCCGCAGCGATTCGAGCGCGGCTCTATCACACGAGGAAAGGAGGGAGCCGACCATGAAAAAGCGCTACCTCAAACCCACCATCACAATCCAAAAGATCGAACTAGCAACGCTGGCTGGCCGCTACCAGAGTTTTTCGCCGCTGCCGATCCTGAACCCACTGTTCAGGTTGTGCTGCAGCTAACCACCTGGTGACGACGGGGCGTCCGATCGCGGCCCTCGGGTCGTGATCGATGCCCCTGCGGCACCCACCGCCCGTTGGGGGGCCGACCGCAGGCCCGTCTCACCGAGGGCGGCTCCGGGGCTTTCGAGGGCGCACCGTTCACCGTCGCGAGGAGAGGGGGCAGCATGGCCCACGGCGCGAAAGAGTCGGCCTGGGCGGCGCAAGCCCGGGGCGCGTCGCCCGTGGGCCCGCTGTCCGACACGGTGCTCGAAGAGCTGTGCGAGGAGTTGCTGGCGCGCGGCGGACGCGTCTGGCGCACCGTCACGTCGGACAGCATGGCGCCCCTCCTGCGGGCCGGGGATCGCATCCTCGTTGAACCGTGCGCCGGCCGAGTGCGCTGGGGCGATGTGGTCGTCTTTCGCACCCCCGCCGGCGCCATGGTCCATCGCGTGGTAGCGATGCGCCGCGGCCGCTCGCCGCGCATCATCGAAAAGGGGGACGCCAACCCGTTCGCGGGCGCCGTGGACCTCGACGCGGTGGTGGGGCGCGTGTGCCGGCGCGACCGTGGGGGCGATGCGGTGGACTTTATGCGCGGCAGGGGCCGTCTCATCCAACTCATCCTGGCGGCGCTGTCGCTGGCGGAACTCGGCGGCCTGCTGGTAGGGCGGGGGCTGCGCCGCGTCTTGCGCATCGACCGCCCTACCGGCGCCGCGACGCGTCTAGCCGGGCTACTACGCTCCGCCTCAGCGCGCATCGTCCGGTTGCTGGGATCCGAATAGTGCGTGCGGCCGGCGCCCGAGTGCTGCCGAGGGGACGCCAAGCCAAGGCGCCCCTCCACACGGACCGGAGGACAACAGAAGGCATGGAAAACCGCTTCTTGCGGCGCAACAAAGAGTACGTGTGGCGTGACATCGGCGGAGAGGTCGTCATCCTGAACGCCGAGGGCACCCAGGTCTGCCTGCTCAACGAGACGGCCGCCACCATCTGGACCCTGTGTGACGGCCGGCGCGACGTGGACGCCATCGCCCGCGCCATCCAGGGCGAGTACGAGGTGCCCCACGAGGAGGCGATGGCCGATGTGGAGGCGTTCGCGGGGCAGCTCGTCGCCTCGGGCCTTGCAGAGTGGACGGATGCCGACTGAGCGCGGAGCCTCCCCGGCTTGTGAAAGGACGTGGGAGTGAGCGTCATAGAGACCCATGCCCTCACCAAGGCCTTTTCGCGGCGGACGGACTATCGTGCGCTGTGGCGCCTGGGCCGGCGCGACGACCTCGTCGCCGTCGACGCCGTGGACCTCACGGTACAGGAGGGGGAGCTGTTCGGCCTGCTCGGGCCGAACGGCGCCGGCAAGACTACCCTCACCAAGCTGCTGTGCACCCTCATCCTGCCGACCTCGGGCAGAGCCACGGTGTGCGGCCATGACGTGGTGGCCGAGGCGCCCGCCGTGCGCGAACAGGTGGGCCTGGTGGACTGCCAGGAGCGGAGCTTTTTCTGGCGGCTCTCGGGCTGGGAGAATCTGCTCTTTTTCGCGTCACTCGTGGGGCTGCACGGCGCCCAGGCGCGGCGGCGGATCGCCGAGATGGTGGACCTCGTGGGCCTGGAGGGCGATATCGACCGCCGCTTCATGACCTACTCCAGCGGCATGAGGCAGCGGTTGGCCATCGCGCGCGGGCTGCTGGCCATGCCCCTGGTCGTCTTTATGGACGAGCCGACGCGCAGCCTCGATCCCGTGACGGCGCGCGACCTGCGCCGGTTCATCCGCGAGATGCTGGTCGACGCCCTGGGGCGCACAGTGGTCCTCGTGACCCATCGCCTGGAGGAGGCGGAGGAGCTGTGCGATCGCGTGGCCATCATGAACCACGGGCGCGTGCTGGCCTGCTCCCGGGCCGACGACATCAAGCGCCGCGTCTCGGCGCGCCTGCGGTACACCTTGCGAGTGCGACGCCTGGCGCCTGATGCCCTGGAGCCGCTGCGCTGGGCGCCGGGAGTGGCCGACCTGCGCATGGCCGATGCGAACTCGCACGGCGTCGAGTTGCAGCTGCTCCTGGCCGACGAGGATGCCTGCCTACCGGGCCTCATCCGCGAGATCGTGGGGCTGGGGGGCGACATCGTGCACTGCCAGTCTCAGGGCCTGACATTGGAGGAGGCGTTCGTGCAGATCGTGCGAGGGACGGATGATGGCGCTGGCTCTTAGGGCCTGGGCGTTCGTGCGGCGCGACGCACAGATCCAGGCGAGCTATCGGCTGGACTTTTTGATGCGCATCGGTGGGATCGTGCTCTCGGTCGCCGTGTTCTACTTTATCTCGGACATGCTCGGCGCGGTGGTGAACCCATACCTGGAGGGGTACCGGTCCGACTATTTCCACTTTGCCCTCATGGGCGTGGCGTTCTACCCGCTGATCGACGCCAGCATCGCCAGCCTCTCGAGGGTGGTGCAAGAGTACCAGTCGGACGGCACCCTCGAGGTGCTGTTCCTCAGCCCCACGCCGATCCTGCTGTCGCTCCTGATGTCCAACCTGTGGACCTATCTCTGGACGCTGGCGCAGTCGTTCCTGTACCTGCTCACCGGCATGCTCCTCTTTGGGGCGACGCTCGAGTGGGCCAACGTGCTCACCACCCTGGTGGTGGTGGTCGTAGCCATCCTCGCCAACGCCGGCCTCGGGCTGGTGAACGCCAGCTTTGTCTTGGTGACCAAGCGCGCCAGCCCCGTGGCGGCGTTGCTGAGCCTGGTGACCGGCCTGCTGGCGGGCGTCTACTATCCGGTGGAGGTCCTGCCCGGCTGGCTACGTTCGCTGAGCCTGCTCCTGCCGGCCACGCACGCCCTCAGCGCCCTGCGCAAGGGCCTCCTAGGTGGCGCCACGCTCCGGGCGCTCGTGCCGGACCTGATACCCTTGGCGCTGTTCGCCATCCTGCTCCTGCCGCTGGGCTTTGTGGCGTTTGGCCTGGCGGTTCGCTGGGCCAAGATGGACGGCAGCCTCGCCCAATACTGAGAGGCGCATCGTGGGATCGAGCAACGAGACGGAACGCGGTATGACATCGGCAGACATCGACCGACTGGAGCGCGTGCCGGTATCCGACGCGCTGCGGGCTGTGCTGGTGGCCCTGGCGTCGGGAGACGTGTCGCGGCCGGTGGCCTGGGAGGGCGTTGACGCGGATGATCTCCTCGCCGCCCTCTACCGCGAGGGGCTCATCGGCCTGGCGCATCGCTACACGCTCGAATCGCCGCACGGCGCCGCCGTCCCCCCGCGCGTCGCCGAGCGCGTGCGCGAGGCGCACCTGGTGACCTCGGTGCGGCTGGCGGTGTCGTACCAGATGATGGGTCGCGTCCTTCGGCGTCTGACGCGCATCGCACCGCCGTTCCTCATCGCCAAGGGGCCGGCGGTAGCGCAGACCCTCTATCCGAATCCCTGGCTGCGCACCTTCAGCGACGTGGACCTCATCGCCCACCAGCGCGATTGGCGGGCCCTGGACGACGTGCTGCTGCGCATGGGGTTCACGCCCGCGCGCGACGCCCTCGTGCCGATGCCGCCCCTCTCGGGCGCCGACTGCCTCTACGAGCGCACCTACCACCACCCATCGGGATTCATGCTGGACGTGCATTATGACGACCTCCTGAACTGCGGGTTGGCGGCGCGCGACGCCGATGGCTTTTGGCGACGCGCGCGCACCATCGAGGTCGAGGGGGTGCCGGTGCGCACGTTGGCGCCGGCCGACCAGTTCGTGCACCTCTGCGCCCACGCCCACTATCACGGCTACACCCGCCTGGTGTGGCTCTCCGACCTGGCGTTCCTCGTGCGCGACCACGGCGATGAGGTCGACTGGACCCAGGTGGTCGACACGGTGCGCCTCGAGGAGACGCAGGTGCCGGTGTACTATACCGCGCGGCTGCTCGCGGCGATGCTCTGCGTAGCCGTCTCCCCCGAGGTGCTGGCGCAGGTGCGTCCGGATCGCTTCCGCCGCGCCGTCCACGAGGCGCTCATGCCCGAACGCGACCTGCTGGCTCTCCAACCCATGTGGCGCCCCGACCTGAGCTTCTACTTTCTGCCGCTCCTGAAACGTCTGGTGCCCGACCTGCTGGTGATGGGTCGCCGCCGCGACAAGCTCGCCTACCTGGCGCGGCTCCTGGTTCCGCCGTCGCACTGGCTGCGACGCTACTACAGCCTGTCCCCATCCTCCCCCATCTGGCCACACTATATCCTCCACCCGCTCAAGCTGGCACATCACTACCTCACCGAGTTGGCGACCGCCGTGCGCCTTCGACGCCTGCGATTGACCGAGGACGACCTGCCCTACCTGCGGCGAGCCGGCGCCCAGGGGTAGCGCGTCCGGGCTCGGGCGGCGGCGCGCCCGGAGCCATGCCCGAGCTTTGGGGGAGGATATGGTGCCATGCATGTGCTCTTTGTGACGCCGTACGTCCCGTCGCTCATCCGCGTGCGGCCGTACAACCTGGTTCGCAGCCTGGCGCAGCTGGGGCACAGCGTGACCCTCGTGGCGCTCGCGGTGGGGGACGAGGCCTCGCAGGCCGACGGCATCCGCCCCTACTGCCACCGTTGCGAGTTGGTGGCTCAGCGGCCGCGCCAGATCGTGGGCAACCTGACGTCGGCGCTGACCCAACGGGTGCCGCTACAGGCCGCCTACGGGCACTCGCGCCAGATGATCGACGCCCTACGGCGGGTGCTGCGGAGCGGGCCGGTGGACGTGGTGCACGTGGAGCACCTCCGCGCCGCCATGCTCGGCGACGCGCTGACCGGCATTCCCCGCGTGTTCGACTCGGTGGACTGCATCAGCCTTCTACTGGAGCGGGCGGCCAGCGCTAGCCCACAGATCGGCAGCCGCCTCATGGCGCGCCTGGAGTTGGGGCGCACCCGCAGCTTTGAGGGGCGCCTCCTGGAGAGGTACCAGCGCGTGCTGGTCACCTCCGTGGAGGACCGGCAGGCGTTGCTAGCCCTCATGGATGGCCATGGCGCCGTCGATGCCCCCGATCGCCTCGTGGTGTTGCCCAACGGCGTGGACCTGGACTATTTCGCGCCGCTCCCCGTGTCCCGCGAGGAGGAGACGCTGGTGTACACGGGCAAGATGAGCTATCACGCCAACGTGGCCAGCGCGTTGTACCTCGCCAGGGAGGTGATGCCCCGCGTCTGGTGGCGGCGCCCCAAGGCGAGCCTATGGATCGTGGGCAAGGATCCGCCGCCCGTGATCCGCGCCTTGGCGACCGATCCGCGGGTCACGGTGACCGGCTATGTGCCCGACATGCGCCCCTACTTGGCGCGGGCCACCGTGGCGGCGTGTCCCATCAGCTACGGCGTGGGGATCCAGAACAAGGTACTGGAGGCGATGGCCATGGGCGCGCCGGTGGTGACGAGTCCGCGCGCCCAGATGGCGCTGGGGGTGACCTCGGGCACTCACCTTCTCATGGCCGACCGCCCGGATACGTTTGCTGAAGAGGTGCTGCGACTCCTCTCCGACGCGGCGCTGCGGGCGCGCCTGGGCGACGCGGGCCGCCGCTACGTGGTGGACAACCACTACTGGCCGACCATCGCCGGCCGGCTGACGGAGGTCTATGCCGAGGCAGCGAGCTGTATGGGCGATTCAGGTCGCGATTCCGTCGGACAAAAGACCGTGAAGCGTGGCATCCGGGTCGATAATACATAGTATACTGAGCCTATAGACTCGTGCATCGATTTGCCGCTCCTGCGAGGATGTTTATAATGACCGCCCTATCATGACATCGGGCCATCAGTGTCATAGCATCACCACACCTCGCGGGCCTTGCGCCCGCGGGAAACGAGGCAAGAGGATGACACGCACGCTCCGAGCCATCGTACTTACGATTTTGCTCCTCGCAGTCGTCGGACCTTCGCTGGTGTTCCTTCCCCCCTTCCGAGCCCCCATCGATGCGACCAATACGCCCGCCCCGGCCGGCGACACCTCGCGCGCGCTCCCCGAGCGTCCCGCCGGTGAGGGCGAGATCTATGTACCGTTTGTCGGGCGATCGCCCGAGCCCGGCCCCATCGTCGGCGATCCGCCCGACGGCTCGCCTCCGGGCGAGGAGCCGCAGCCTCCCAGCACCACCGTGGAGGACCTGACCGCGGTGAGCGCCCACCAGGCCGTGGGTCTCACCTGGACGGCGCCCCTGGGCGACGGCCTCTTGGGCGGCCCGACGGCCTACGAGATCCGCTACGCCACGAGCCCCCTCTCGGAGGAGGGTTGGGACCAGGCGCAACGCGTGGACGATCCCCCCTACCCCGCGCCCGCCCGCGGCCGGGAGGCCTTTACCATCGAGGGCCTGGAGCCGGGGCAGACCTACCACGTGGCGTTGCGTTCCATCGACGCCTCCGGCAACTTCGGCCCCATGTCCAACGTCGCCAGCGTCACCGTGGCGCACAGCCCGAGCAATCTCCTCAGCAACGGCAGCTTTGAGGGCGGCCTGGGCAGCTGGAGCGCTTCCGGCGACGCCAGCACCACGGGCGACGCCCACGACGGCGGGAGTTCGGCCCGCCTGGCGAACGCCAACGTCGAGCAGACGTTCTCCACCCAGGCCGACGCCGAGTACAAGGTAACCGCCTGGGTCAAGATCGTCCAGCAGTCGGGCGGCACATGGGGCGGCTTTCGCGCCGAGGTGTTGTCCGGCGGCGGCGGCTCCCTGGCCCACTCGGGCTATATGACCGCCTCATCCCACGGCAACGATTGGTTCCAGATCGCCCTCCGATTCCGCGCCTCCGACGACCGGAGCCGGCTCGTCATCGGGTTCTTTGGCGACGGCTCCATGGTTACCCAGGTGGATGACGTGCGCGCCTACGAACGGGGCCCCAACGTGGCGCCGGTGCTCTCCTATCGCCTGGAGCCCGCCGACCTCGGCGCCCTGCCCGGCGAGCAGAGCTATGTCGTCGACGCGCACGACCCCGACGGCGCCGTGGCCAACGTGTACTGGGATTTCGGCGACGGCATGCGCGCCCTGCGCGCCTCCGGCTCGCGCCGCGTCTCGAACGTCGGCACGTTCATCGCTACCGTTCGCGTGGTGGACGATGAGGGGCTGGCCGTCACCCAATCCGTGGAATGGCGGGCACAAGACCCCTCGTGGCCGAGCCTGAACGTCGAATCGCCGGCCAGGCCGTCGGCGCTCTCGGAGAACGGCACCTTCACGCTACGTGGCACGGCCGACGCGTCGGTCCGGCAGGTGCGCGTCAGCAGCGACCGCGGCTACGCAGGCACGGCCGAGGGCACGGCGAGCTGGAGCGCCACCGTGCCGCTGGAGCCCGGCGTGAACCGCATCCTGGTGCAGGCCCACGGCGACAACGGACGCATCACGAGCAGTGAGCGCATCGTGCGCTACGTGCCGGCCGCTGAACTGGCGGTGACGAACCTGGCGGAGAGCGGTCCCTCGGTGGGCCTCTGGGAGATGCTCGAGGTGACCTTTGACGTCGCCAACAGCGCCGCCACGCACACCGAGTTCCCGTACGATCCCTCGCCGCCGGCGGGGCTGGAGTGGATCGACGGCATCACCGTCGAGGGCGTGTTCACCCGCGACAACTGGCAGACCGTGTACCGCCGCCCCGCGTTCTTGAACCAGCGCTACGAGCGCGCCTCCAAGGACGGCCAAGAGTGGCTCTACCCGCACGGCGAACCGGCCTGGACGGTGCGCTTTGCGCCGCCCGCCGAGGGGAACTGGACCTATCGCATCGAGGTGTACGAGGCCAGGGGCGCGGCGCGATCCGAGGAGCGCACCCTCACCGTGGGCGGTCCGACGCAGGCGCACAACCACGGCCCCATCCGGGTGTCTTCCGGCGACAGCCGCTACTTTGAGTTCGCCGACGGCACGCCGTTCCTAGGCGCGGGTCACGCGGTGGGCTTTTCCGCCGATAGCTACTCGTACGACGCCGTGGAGCAGTTCGATCGCATGGGCGAGGGCAACCAGGATCTGCTCCGCTGGTGGATCGGCGGGCATCTCTGGTCCTCCGCCTGGCAGCCGTGGAACTCGACGGACCTGGACTATGACGGCTACATTCCGGCGACGGGGCTGACCCTGAACCGCGGCTATGCCAACGGCATCGCGGCGCTGCGCCTGGACGCCGACAATCCCATCACCTTCCAGGGGTGGGAGTCGGGCCACGCCAGCCTCATCCCGGGACACCGATACCGCCTGCGCGTCCTGTGGCGCACCGAGGAGGTGTCCGGCCCCGCCAACGGCGGCCAGCCCTACGGCGTTACGGCCAAGCTGCTGGGGTGGCCCGAGCCGGGCAACACCGGCTCGGCGCCGGCCATCGTCTCCCACGTCAGCGGCGACACCCCCTGGCACGTGGCCGAGGGCGAGTTCATCGCCGAGGGCAACACCCTCCCCAACCTGGCGCTGATCCTGGAGAACACCACCGGCGGCGCCGCGTACGTCAACGAGGTGACCCTGTACGAGGTGCTGGACGGCGGCGCCCTGGGGCCGCAGCTCTTGCGCGGCCCGCGGTTCAACTCGCATCTCACCTTTGATCCGCGCCGCGCCGCGGGGATGGACGCCATCCTGGCGGAGGCCGAGGCGCGCGGCAAGTACCTGAAGCTGGTCATCAGCGAAAAGAACGAGTACTTGCTCAATCGCCTCGCCCCCGGCGGCGTCCCCGACCCCAAGGGCGGGCACTTTGCCGGGAGCGAGGGCACGCCGAGCTGCCGCCTCCACGAGTACTATTGGCGGTACCTCATGGCCCGCTTTGGCGCCTATCGCTCGGTGCACTCCTGGGAGTTGGCGAACGAGCACGATCCCAACAACCTGGCGTTCTATCGCCTGGCGGCGCACCTGGCGTCCAAGGCGGCCGAGGACGGCAACCCGCACCTGGCGTCGACCTCCTCATGGGCGACGCTGCCCGACGGGGTGTGGAAGAACAGCACCTGTGACCCGATCTCGTACGTCGACTTTCACGCCTACGTCCACGGGACGGGCTGGCTGGAGCCCAAGGAGGACCTGTCCAACGACTCGGCGCGCCTCTTTGCCGAGTACGACCGCGACGTGGCCTCCAAGGACCTGGGCAAACCCGTCATCTGGGGCGAGATGGGCATCGACGGCACGCAGGGCACCGACTACCAGGACCCGCTCCTCGAGCGGGACGAGCAGGGAGTCTGGCTGCACAAGATCATCTGGGCGCGCACCGGCCCCGGCGGCGTCTATCCCATCTACTGGTACACCGACCATATCTATGGAAAATCACTGCACGGCATCTATGGCGCCTGGAACCGCTTCATGGCGGGCATCCCGCTCACCAACGGCCGCTACCGCGACGCACAGGCTAATGCATCGAGCGGCGACCTGAGGGTACTCGGGCAAAAGGATACCGAGGGGGGACGCGCCCACCTCTGGATCGACAACCGGCGCCACACCTGGCGCGCCGTCGTCGACGGCGCCTCTATCCCGTCGGCGGGTGGCTCCGTCAGCGTCTCGATGGACCGCCCCAATCAGCAGTATACTGTGACCTGGTACGACACGCGCACGGGCGAGCCAACCGGCTCGCAGACGGTCACGGCGGACGGCTCTGGAAACGTCGTGCTCAGCGTTTCCGACCTGCGCACCGACACTGCCGTCACGCTGCAGCGCTCGTAAGCACCACGACGACCCATCTGACGGCGGGCGGCCGTCGCCTCGGCAGAGACCGAACCGACGGCCGCCCCCACGCACGTGGCACATCACGCCCGGCCCGAGAAGCAGTACGCCTTGCCGTAGCACTTTTCGGATACGCCTCAGCGCAACATTCCTGAGGTCGAGGGCAGCGCAGTCGCCCACCTGGCTGCCGGCCACACCAGCACATCACTGACAGTCGAGCGATTCGACACGCGGCCAACCCGTGCAGGGACCGTCGTGTCGCCGTCCGTGGCATTCGGGCGCCCATGCTGGCATGGTACCCATGCTTGCCTGGCACCCGCACGGCGTCCTCGCCGACCAGGAGAGACATGATTCCCGGTGTCCCCCCCATCCCCTCCGTGCCAGCGCCACGCGGCGCAGCCCCCGCGGCCTCTGCGTCGCGGGCGTCGCTGGCGCCCGGGACTGCCATGGCCCCCGAACTGAACGCCCGCCATCGATCCCGGCAGTGCGTCGGGCATCGGTCGGCGCCTCCCCGGCTTGAGGCCGGTGAGAGCCCGCGGATGCCCGCCCCCGCACCGCGCGCCCGCGCACCGCGACGAATGAGGGACACCCGGTCACGGGCGAGTATCGCGACGCGACTCGTCAAGCGATCCGCCAAGCAACATCACAGCTCAACACACTCACATCGGAGAACACCATGACAACGCTTAGGAAGACGCTCGGGGAGGCGCTTCGTAGGGCGCCTCGAGAACGCCTGATCGCGCCGTTGCTGCTGCTCGTGCTGGCCGTGCTGGTCGTGAGCGGCGGCATGAACGCCGATCCCACCCCATACGGCTGGCACCAGGAGGCGGGCAACGCACAACACACCGGCTATGCGCCCTACGACCTCTCCGGACCGTGGCAGTTCCGCTGGCAGTGGAACGGCTCCTGCAACTCGCCCCTTGGCAGTGACTGCCGCCCCGGGGACCCGCAGCAAGGGTGGTCGTTCGAGATACCCGCACGCTCACACCCCGTGGCGGGTGACGGCTGCCTCTACCTTCCCGCAGGAGGCCGCGGCGTCTATGCCATCCGCGAGGCCAACGGTGAGACGGCTTGGCACAACGACGGCATCACCAGCAACGTCACGGGTGCCTTCGACCCCGAGACGCGCGCCCTCTTTGTCGCCGGCATGGACGGCAGGCTGTACAAGCTGAGCCCCACCGACGGCTCGGTGCAGGGGAGCTTTCAGGCCGACGCGGCGTTGGACCTGGCGCCCATCGTAGTGGGCGGGCGCGTGTACGTCGTCTCGGATCGCGGCACGCTGTACGCCATCGACAAGTACTCCATGAGCCAGGTCTGGGCGTACGCCGGTAACTCGCGGGGACAGACGCCGGCGGCCTACTCGGCCCGGCGCGATGTGCTCGTCTTTGCCACGGAGGACCTCTACGTCCACGCCGTGAGCAACACCGACGGACACCAGGTGTGGCGGCGCAAGCCGACCCCCAACGAGCCGGGCGAGCCGTGCTACGACGGGGGCGACGGCCGCCGCTACCGCAAGTACAACTATGAGCATGGCTGGCCGGTGATCGCCGAGGAGCACGGCATCGTCTTTGTCCGGCTCCACCAGCCGAACCAGGACATCCTCAGCGCGGCGTACTGGCCGACCTCGAATGACGCCATTCGCCAGCACCTGCAGAGCAATCCGCGCCTCCAGACCCTGTTCGCGCTGCGCCTGGACGACGGTGGTACCGCCTTCATCCCGGCCGTGGGGCCGGGCGGCATCGACACGCCCGAGCTGAACGACGGTAGCACCCTGGGGCCCTTGCCCGTGGTGCGAAGCGTGGGCGGCGCCGAGGTGGCGTACATGATCTGGCGCAACGGCCAAAAGTGCGAGGCCGGCGACTGCACCGACGCGCGCTGGGACGCCGTGATGGGCGAGATGGTGCTGGACGACAACTCAGTCCCCGGCTACCACGCCGGCGACCTGCGCTTTATCGATTTCAAGAGCGAGCGCGACTTTTTGATCAGCGACGAGATGGGCTCCCTCACCATGTCGGGTGACACCATCTTTCACGCCCACTGGCTGGCGCTGTACAGCTATCGTATGACGGATCGCTCCGCCTCGCGGGGGGACTCGTACGGCAACCCCATCTCGACGGAGCGACGCCCGCCCATCGTCAACCGGGGGAGCAGCGAGCCCGACTGGGTGACCTACAGCCCCGGCCCCAACCATCACGCCGACGGCACGATCATCCAGGCCCACCGGGAGGGACGCACCTTCCAGGATGCCTTCTGGGTGTTCTTTAACGCCCTCGACCCGCCCTATGCCGGCGGCAACACCTACGGCGACGGCTACAAGGGTCGGTACGCCATCATCCACGATGGCACCATCTACTACCAGACGAACGGCGGCAGCATCTTTGCCGTCGGCACGGGCAGCTCCGGGTCAGTGTACGTGCCGCCGGACGATGAGCCCGGCACGAACCCCCCGCCCGCCGACCCACCACCCTCCAACCCACCACCCACCAGCCCGCCGCTCGGCGCGCACCAGATCCACCTGCCGGCGCTCCTGCGGCGCGGCTAGACGCCCCGGCGGACGATTCGCCATCACGGCGCCCTCGGAGGCCGGTAACCGGCCTCCGAGGGCCCTTCTCTGCCACCGGGAGCCTCCGGCCCACGAAACCGCAAAAGGAACGAAAGGCGCGAAAGGCCGCCGCCGGGCCATCTGCCAGACTCCGGCCCAGCCACCAGAGCGCCGCCGTCCCGGCGGGCTCCTTGCGACCACGTCGCCGCTGTGGTACAAAGTACGCAAACGTCCATAGCGTACGCGACAGCGCACGCGACAGCGCGTGCGACCTGACCTCGTTCCCTCCCTGGGAGGAGACATGCACGATCAAGCGGTGTTCTCCGACCTTGCCCGACAGTACCGTGACGCCCTGCTCACCGACGTGATCCCCTTCTGGCAGCGCCACTCCATCGACGACGCCTGCGGCGGCTACTTCACCTGTCTCGACCGCGTCGGCGCGAGCTATGACGAGAAAAAGTACGTCATGATGCAGGCGCGCCAGGTGTGGCTGTTCTCCGCCCTCGTGAACCGCCTCGAGAGGCGCCCTGACTGGCTAGAGACGGCGCGCCACGGCGCCGCCTTCCTCGCCGCCCACGGGCGCGACGCCGCCGGCAACTGGTACACCGGCCTCGACAGCGCCGGGCAGCCGCTCGCGCAGCCGCGCGACCTGGTGTGCGACTGCTTTGTCGCCATGGCCCTCGGCCAGTTCGCCCTGGCCGCCGGCGACGACGCGGCGCGTGAGCTGGCGCTCGCCACCTATGGCCATATCCTACGGAACTGGGACGGCCCCTCGGGACAGAATCGAGGCGCCGCAGCCGGCGCCTCGGCGCCGCCGACGCTGACGCTGCCCGCAATCCTCGCCAACGCGACCCTCGAGCTGGACGGCGTGCTGGATGCCGCCACCGTGGCCGATACGCTGGGCGCCTGCCTGCGCCACGTGATGGGCATCCATCTCGACCGCGAGCGGCTCCTGCTCCACGAGGGCGTGGCGTCCGGCGGTGGGCCGATCACGGTAGGGCTCGGCGTCGAGGCGATGTGGATCATGATGGATATCGCCCGGCGGCGCGGCGAGCGTGACCTGTTGGCGACCTGCGCTGACGTGGCGCTCAACACGGTGACGGCCGGCTGGGACGATGCCTATGGCGGGCTGTACTCCTCCGTCGACACCTCCGGCGCGCCCCCCTCGCGGCCCGGCAGCGATCAGAAGGTGTGGTGGGTGCACGCCGAGGCGCTCATCGCGCTGGCCATGGGGTACGAGCGCACCGGCAGGGACGACTGCCTGCGATGGTTCCGGCGCGTCCACGACTATACCTGGGCGCACTTTCCGGACCCCGCCTACGGCGAGTGGTACAGCGCACTGGACCGGCGCGGAGACGTGCTCCAGTCCTACAAGGGGGGCCGCTGGAAGGGGTGTTTCCACGTGCCGCGCGCCCTGTGGATGTGTTGGCAGACCTTTGAGCGCCTGGCACAGCAAACCGCGGGAGGCGCCTGATGCCCCTGGACACGGATGTGCGCCCCATCGGCGCCGAGCTGTACTTTGTGCCGGTACAGACGCGGGTCCCGCTCAAGTTCGGGCCCGAGACCCTCACCCACGTCACCTGCGCCCGCGTGCGCCTGGAGGTGTGTGACCGTCGTGGGAGGCGCGCCGTCGGCTGGGGCGAGACGCCCCTCAGCGTGCAGTGGGTGTGGCCCGGCGCCCTCTCGTACGAGGAGCGCCACGGCGCGCTCCGCCGGCTGTGCGTGCGCCTCACCGACGCCTGGGCGCGGTTCGACGTCTACGGCCACCCCCTGGAGGTGGGGCACGCCTTCATCGAGGAGGTGCTTCCGCAGGCGCTGAGCGCCCTGAACGCGGAACGCGGCGCCGCCGCCGAGCCGATGCCGTGGCTGGCGGCGCTGGTGTGCTGCTCCGCCTTTGATATCGCCCTGCACGATGCCTACGGCGTGCTCCACGGGCGCACGGTGTACGAGACCTACGGCCCCGAGTGGATGAGCCGCGACCTGGTGGCGTACCTGGCGCCGGCCGAGGGCTCGGACGTTGCCTTCGCGGGACGCTACCCCGCCGACTATATCGTCTCGCCGCGCCCCGAGCGGCTGCCCGCCTGGCACCTGGTGGGCGGCCTCGACCCGCTGGAGGCCGACAAGGTGTCGGGCGACGAGCTTTCGGGCGACGAGCTTTCGGGCGGCGCGCCCGGTGACGGCTATCCGGTGCTGCTGCGCGACTGGATCCGTCGCGATGGGCTGCGCTGCCTCAAGGTCAAGCTGCGCGGCACCGACGCTGCCTGGGACTATGCGCGGCTGGAGCGCGTGGGGCGCATCGCCATGGAGGAGGGCGTCGACTGGCTGACGGCCGATTTCAACTGCACCGTCACCGATCCGGCCTATGTGACCGACATCCTCGACCGGCTGGTGCGTGAACAGCCGCGCATCTATGGGATGATCCTCTACGTCGAGCAGCCCTTCCCCTACGACCTGGAGCGCCACCGTATCGACGTGCACGCCGTCTCTGCGCGCAAGCCCCTCTTTATGGACGAGAGCGCCCACGACTGGCGCCTCGTGCGCCTGGGACGGTCGCTGGGCTGGAGCGGCGTGGCGCTCAAGACGTGCAAGACGCAGACCGGCGCCATCCTGGCCCTCTGCTGGGCCAAGGCCCACGGCATGACGCTTATGGTGCAGGACCTGACCAACCCGATGCTGGCGCAGATACCCCACGTGCTGCTGGCGGCGCACGCCGGCACCATCATGGGGGTCGAGACGAACGCCATGCAGTTCTACCCCGAGGCCTCGCGCCCCGAGGAGGCCGTCCATCCGGGGCTGTACCGGCGGCGCCGCGGGATGGTGGACCTGTCGAGCTTGCGAGGCCCCGGCTACGGCTATCGCGTCGACGAGATCGACCGCGACCTGCCCCCGCCGGCGGCGTCGGCTGGTTGAATGATCGATGTACGCCGATGGCACCGATGCGTGGCAGGTCACCGCCGGTCTAGAGGGAGGACAAGCGTGAGTACAGGAGCGACCGAATCCGGACTCGCCTACCTCGACGCATCGCTGCCCATCCAGGAGCGCGTGCGCGACCTCGTGGGGCGCATGACGCTGGAGGAAAAGGTCTCGCAGATGGTGCACGGCGCCGAGGCCATCGAGCGCCTGGGCGTCCCCGAGTACAACTGGTGGAACGAGTGCCTCCACGGCGTGGGGCGCGCCGGCATCGCCACCGTCTTTCCCCAGGCCATCGGCTTGGCCGCCACCTGGGACGTCGACCTGATCCACGCGATGGCCGTGGCGACGTCGGACGAGGCGCGCGCCAAGCACCACGCGTTCGTCCGGCAGGGGGATCGGGGGATCTATAAGGGGCTCACCTTCTGGTCGCCCAACATCAACATCTTTCGCGACCCGCGCTGGGGGCGCGGCCAAGAGACCTACGGCGAGGACCCCTACCTGACGGCGCGGCTGGGCGTCGCCTTTGTCAAGGGGCTGCAGGGCGATGACCCGAACTATCTGAAGGTGGTGGCCACGCCCAAGCACTATGCCGTGCACAGCGGCCCGGAGGCGGAGCGGCACGCCTTCGACGCCGTGGTGAGCCGGCGCGACCTGCTGGAGACGTACCTTCCCGCCTTTCAAGCGTGCGTGCAGGAGGGTGGCGCCGCCTCGGTGATGGGCGCCTACAACCGCACCAACGGCGAGCCGTGTTGCGCCAGCCCCACGCTCCTGGGCGCCTTCCTCCGCGATGCCTGGGGGTTCGACGGCTATGTCGTGTCGGACTGCGGCGCCATCGCCGACATACACAAGCATCACCGCGTGGTCGAGACGGCCGAGGAGGCGGCGGCCCTGGCGGTGCGCAACGGCTGCGACCTGAACTGTGGTGCGACGTACCCCGCCCTGGTGCGGGCCGTGCGACAGGGGATTCTGGACGAGAAGGAGATCGACCGGGCCGTCGAGCGCCTCTTTACGGCGCGCTTTCGCCTGGGGATGTTCGATCCCCCCGAGAGGGTGCCCTACGCGCAGGTCCCCTACGAGGTGAACGACTCGCCCGAACACCGCCAGATGGCGCTGCGGGTGGCGCGGGAATCAATCGTCCTGCTCAAGAACGCCAACGGCATCCTGCCGCTGGACCGAGGGACCTCGCCCGTCGCCATCATCGGCCCCAACGCCCACGACGTCGAGGTGCTGCTGGGCAACTATAACGGGACGCCGTCGGCCGCCGTGACGCCGCTGGACGGCATCCGCGCCAAGCTCGGGGCGGGCGCCGACGTGCGCTACGCCCAGGGGTGCGAGGTCATGGGGCGGTCGACGGACGGCATCGCCGAGGCGGTGGAGGCCGCCCGCGGCGCGCGGGTGGTCGTCGCCTGTGTGGGGCTGTCGCAACGCGTGGAGGGGGAGGAGGGCGCCTCCGACCTCGCCGACCGCACCGGCCTCGGCCTGCCGGGGGTGCAGCAGCGGCTCCTCGAGGCGGTCCACGCCACCGGCGTCCCCCTAGTGGTGGTGCTGCTCAACGGCAGCCCCGTGGACGTGCGCTGGGCCGACGAGCACGCCGCCGCCATCGTGGAGGCCTGGTACCCGGGCGAGGAGGGGGGCACGGCGCTGGCCGACGTGCTCTTTGGTGACTATAACCCGGCGGGGCGCCTGCCCATCACCTTCTACCGCTCCCTCGACCAGGTGCCGCCCTTTGAGCAGTATGCCATGGAGGGGCGCACCTACCGCTTCATGGCCGACGAGCCCCTCTACCCCTTTGGCTACGGCCTGAGCTACACACACTTTCGCTACGCGGACCTCGAGATCACGCCCAACGTCGTGCGGCCGGGGCAGGCGGTGCGCGTGAGCGCGCGCGTCGAGAACGTCGGCGAGCGCGCCGGCGATGAGGTGGTCCAGCTGTACGTCAGCGACCTAGAGGCGAGCGTGCCCGTGCCGCTGCGCCACCTGGAGGGTTTCGCGCGCATACACCTGACGCCGGGTGCGTCGCGCGTCGTGACGTTCGAGCTGCAGCCGCGCCAGATGGCGCTGGTGGATGAGGCGGGCCGCTGGGCCGTGGAGCCGGGCGCGTTTCAGGTGTACGTCGGCGGCGGGCAGCCCGTGGGGCGCGCCGGCAGCGAGGGCGTCGCCGGCCTATTCCATGTCGAGGGCGAGACCACGCCCATCACCGATGCCTTTGGCGTCGCGCTGCAAACATAGGGGTCTGTCCAGGATCCTAGGCGTTCAGCCGGGCGAGCACGCCGCTGACCGAGGTCAGGCGCTGGCTCAGGGTACTGAGCCCGGCGAAGCCCGCCTTCGCGGGCTGAAGTCCACGCAGGTGGACTTGGCGCCCAAGGCTTCGCCTTGGGACGGTTAGCGCCGGGTTTCAGCCCGCGGCGGACGCTCGGTAACGCGCCGTTCTCCCAGGATTCTGGACACACCCCAACCATAGTCAGCCGATGTAGAGAACAGAAGAGGCGTTTCCATTATGTAGTGACGACTTCCGTCGTTTGTTCTTCGTTGCACGGCTAGTAACGCACATATCCCCCACTACCAAGCAGATCATCGCAATTCGAGTCTGAGGGCGGGGAGGAGAGCATGGAGCGTCGCGACTGGTTGGTGTACCCCTGGCAGGTGGACGCGCGCGTCGCCCGGTGGCTGGAGCGCCATCCCGACACGGTGCGGGCCGAGTCGCTGGAGCAGTACACGCGCCATAAGGTGTGGTCGGTGGCGGTGAGCGACTGGAGCGCGCCCGCCGAGGCCAAGCGCACCATCCTCTTTTGCGTGCCCCACGCCCACGAGCCCGCCGGCACCGCCGGGTGCATGAACGCCATCGAGCAGCTCGTCTCGGGCCGTCACCTGGACGGCGCCCCGAGCACGCTGGATCGCGAGCGAATCCTGCAGGCGGCGGTGCTGCTCTTCATTCCCGACGGAAACCCCTACGGCCGCTCCCGCTGCCCCGAGCCGGTGTGGGAGGGGCGGCGCTACAACAACCGCGAGTTCATCAACATGGTCTTTGGCATCGGCGCACTCTACTCCACCGAGCCGGCCAAGCCGCGCTGGGAGACGTTCAAGCGCGTGTCCGCCTTTTCGGTGCGCGAGGAGGCGCCGGCGCGCATCGGGTTGGCCTACGAGCAGGTGGACGAGTACGACTATGTGGAGCCCGGGCGCGGCGACGATCGCGCCACCCTGGCACGCGCCATCCGCCGCCTGGGGGAGCGCTACGCCCTAGACCATGTGCTTGCCCTGCACCAGACCGAGTTCGAGGGACGCGAGGGGTACAACTGCATGGCCATGCTGCCGGGCATCCAGGCGGAGCTGCCGGAGCCGCTGCAGCGGGCCGACACCTCCTGGGCCGAGGCGCTGAACACCGCCTGGAGGCGCGCGGGCGGCAGCCCCACGCCCATCGACCGCGGCATCGCCGACAGGCCTCCCGCCGGCGCCGGACTCCACCGACGCGGCATGGGTGGCGTCTGGCACGAGCTGCAGGCCGCCGGCCCCTACCTCGTGGCCGAGATACAGAACAATAGTCCCCTCACGCCGGCCGAGGACCAGTTGCTGCTCATGGACACCGCCATCTGGGCGAGCGTCGCGCACCTCCTGGGCGACGCGCCCGAGGGCGCACCCACTACGCCAGCCTAGGAAGAGGTCCACCGCCACCATGCGCAGCCCGTTCGTCTATCTCTTTGTCGTTGGCATCATCATAGAGGAGATCATCCGCGCGCCGCACCGCTACCGCAACAAGATGGACAGGCGGCGCGGCGCCATCGAGGAGCACCGCATCGGCGCCGTCGAATCGGTGCTCATGACGCTCAACCTGTGGGGTGCGCTACTGGCCCCGATCCTCTACGCCTTCACCGATTGGTTCGGCTTCGCCGAGTATGAACTGCCGGCCTGGGGTGGCTTCATCGGCGTCGCGTGCCTGGCAGCCGCCATCTGGTTGCTCGTACGCGCCCACGCCGACCTGGGGCGCAACTGGTCCCCCACCCTCGAGATCGTCACAGAGCACCACTTGGTGACCGAGGGAATCTATGGCACAATCCGACATCCGATCTATGCCGCCGTATGGCTGACCGTCATCGCCCAGGTGCTGATGATCGACAACTGGTTCGTGGGGCTGGGGGGCCTGGCCGTCTACTTGCCCGTGTACCTGACGCGCGTCCCCGCCGAGGAAGGCATGATGCTCGACCGCTTCGGCGACGCCTATCGCGCCTACATGGCGCGCACGGGGGGCATCATCCCCCGCTCTTGGCGCCGACTGATAACGACCGATCGATAGGGAGGAATCGGTGAAACCCATCGTACTCGACCAAATACCCTTTCGCGCCGACCGCGAGGCGCTGGCCAGACGCCTGCGCCTCTCACCCGACAGTGAGGCATGGCCGGAGGTGCTGGCCATGGTGGAGCACGCCGAGGCCATCGGACGGCCCAAGGCGCTCTATGGCGTGGCTTTCATCGAGGAGCGCGGCGACGATTATGTCGTGGTCGACGGCGAGCGCCTCACCAGCCGCGTGCTACGCGTGAACGTCGGGGACGCCCACCGCATCTTTCCCTACACCGCCACTTGCGGCCAAGAACTCGAGGCCTGGGGCGAGGGCCTGGACGACATGCTCCAGTCGTACTGGTCCGAGGCGATCCGCGAGGCGGCGCTGCGGGCGGCGAGCGCCGCGCTGATGGAGCACCTGAACGCCACCTTTGCACCCGGCAAGACCTCGGCCATGAACCCCGGCTCCCTCGCCGATTGGCCCCTGCAGCAACAGCGCCCCCTGTTTCGCGTGCTTGGCGACACCGAGGCGCTGGTGGGGGTGCAGCTGCTGTCGAGCAACCTCATGGTGCCCAGCAAGACGGTATCGGGGATTCGCTTCGCCGCCGAGGAGACGTTCGAGAGCTGCATGCTCTGCCCCCGGTCCGACTGCCCCGGCCGCCGTTCGCCGTACGACGCGCAACTGCACCAGGAGCGCTATCGGCAGTGATAGCGGACAATGGGTACAGGTGACAGGTTGCAGAGTACAGGGGTGGTTGTGGGTTGTGCGTTGTGGGTTCCGAGTTGCGGGTTCCGGGTTCCGGGCTGGAGGCCTGCTCCCTCTCACGGAACTCCGGGGGAGGGGGCGCCCACGCAGCGCCATGTGGTCGCACCAAGCCCCCGTGCAGCGGCGCCTCTGCTCCCTCTCCCGGTACCGAGAGTGTTGCAGGGATCGGTTTTCGGCTGACGACACCACAACCTGTGGGGCGGGCTGGCGAGACACATACTACGGGCTGTGGTCTGCATTGGGTGTTTGGTATTCGTGCAACACTCTCTACCCCGGGGGAGGGTCGGGGAGGGGGCGTGGACGTTGACGACCGCTGCCACAGCTTCTATACTGATGCCAGCCCCTACGCGCGTGGGAGCCACCACCGGTGGGAGCCATCACACCACACGATGAAAGGCGGCGCATCGATGTCGTCGGGATCGTACCCCTTGACCGCCAGCGAACTCGTCCTGCTCAAGGGCGATCACTTTGCCAAACACGTCGCGATGGGCAACATCGACTTGCTGCACGTCGACGCCAAGGTATCGGCCGCCGAACTGGGTCAAGCCATGGTGGCGGTGGCCTTTCTCGCCTGCGAGCGCGTGGGGACGGTGCGACTCGAGGTGCGCCCCAAGCGAGCGTTCTTTGGGCTGCGCACGGTGGACACCCTCTACGCCGAGCCGGGGGATGGCGGCTACGCCTGGCCCAAGCCCAGCATCGAGGGGTCGCTGTTCGGCCTGGCGACCGAGTGGGCGGAGGACAAGGCACAGAACGAGATCGCCAACATCGTCCACACCCTGTTCCGGGAGGACAGCGTCAACCCCTGGCAGACGCTCATCGAGCGGACCAAGGGCGATCTGGCCGCGCGAGGCCTGCTGCGCGCATCGGAACAGCGCGCACTAAGGGTGCTCACCTCGGTGCGCTACCACATCCCCGAGACGACCGCCGGCCTGGCCGCCCGGCAGTCGGAGGCCTCGCTGCAAGCGCTCCTGGACGACTGCCAGAACACGCGGCCGCAGGTCTGGAAGCTGTTGGTCGCCGGACTCAACAAAGCCGCCAGCAATCGCACCGAACGCGCCACCAACATCGACACCGACTGAGCCCGGACCGAATATCGTGACGTGGCCGAGAGCGTGCCACGTCGGTTCCACAGGGCAAGGAGGTTGCCATGGGGTTGTTGGCCTGGGTCGTCTTTGGCGCGCTCGCGGGCTGGCTTGCGAGCATCATCACCGGGCGGAACGAGCGTCAGGGGTGCATTCTCAACATCGTGGTGGGCATCGTCGGCGCCCTACTGGGTGGGTTCATCATACAGCTTCTGTCGGGGACGGGGTTCGACATTGGCTTTAACCTGCGGAGTTTCATCGTGGCCGTGCTCGGCTCCGTCGTCCTGCTTCTCCTGGTGGGGTTGGTGCGTCGCTGACCGCCCGCGTTCTCCCGTTTCCCCTGAGGGGCTGCCTCACGTGAGGCAGCCCCTTCGCGCGCCTAGGACGTCTCGGCCGGCTTCAGGTGGCGGTCGAAAAAGGCCACGTAGCGCTCCATGAAGGTGCGGTCCAGCGGACCGTTGAAGGTGTGGGGCACGCCAGAGTAGAAAAAGCACTCCACTTCCTTGCCCAACTCCTCCAGGCGCGCGCATAGCTCCTCCGACCACTCCACCGGCACGGTGCCATCGTCCTCGCTGTGGTGGATGCTCACCGGCGCGACGATGCGGTCGAGGTACGTCGCCGGCGAGATGCGCGCCAGATCGGCGTCCGGCACGGCCAGCTCCTCGATGTGGCTCCCGCCCGACCACACGCGGCGCTGCTCATAGTTGGTCCGCTCGTCGGCGTTCATCGAGCCGTACAGCACCGCCGCCTTGATTCCCGCGTCCACCGTGATGGCGCGGATGGTGATGCCGCCCCCCATGCTGTGCCCCCACATCCCGATACGCTCGGCGTCCGCTTGCTCCAGAGGCCCGGGCTGTCCGCCATGCTGGCGCACCAGGCCCACCAGGTTCAGGGCGTCGATGGCGCCGCCCACCCGGAAGCGATCGAGGGCCTCATCAGAAGGGGGAAAGTTGCGCAGGCTGGGATGGAGCGCCACATAGCCGGCCCTCGCCAGGGCATCGACGTAGCGCGTGGTGTAGGCCAGGGTGGTGTACTGCTCCGGCGGGATGTAGCCGTGGAGCACCACCACTACCGGGAACGGCCCCTCGCCGGTCGGCACGTTCATGAACCCATGGATGGTCAGCCCGTCACTCGGGTAGGTGATCAGATAGCGCCTGAAGGCGGCCTCCGCCGCGAGTTCTTGTATCACCGTGATCTCGCCCTGGCCGTACGGCCGCGCCGTCAGGTCGTCGATGGTCAGCCCGGTGTAGGGGTCGGGCGTCGGCGTGGCGGTGGCCGTGGCGGTGCGCGTCGCGGTCGCGGTGGCTGTCGCGGTACCAGTAGGCACCGGAGTACCGGTGAGAGCCGGCGTATCGGTGTCCCCGGCGGCAGGCGACGGAGACGACGCGGCCGGTGGCTCCGCCGACGCACGCGCTCCCGCCCCCTCACGCGTCGGGGGCACCGTTGCGCGGGCAGCCGCTGGGGAGGCGGGGGAGACGCGGGCGCAGCCGGCGATGAACAGCAGCAGACAGAGCGTCACGAGGGCCATGGGCCGATGGTTCACGCGCGCTCCTCCCGGACGGGTGGCATGGTATAGCGGACAGGCACAGTCCGCTTCCCGCAGTATAGCACAGGCCGCCCGACGTGTCGCGCGGGAGGGCCAGCTCAGGAGACTGGGGAGTCTCCGGGAACGCCTCCAAGGCCACCCGCGGTGAGCCACGGATGCGCAAGGTATGCTATGGGTGGCCGTGGGGAGGTGTTCGCGGCGCCGGGCCGCCACAGCCCCAGAATCCCCCAGTTGTGTGCTCAGCTTGTTTATGCTATTATGGCGCTCACGCGCATCGCTGATTCACCATCCGGAGGGCGGATGTTCGGCAAGCAGATTGGCATCGATCTAGGCACCGTCAACGTCATCGTCTATGTCCGCGGCAAAGGAATCGTGCTGAACGAGCCCTCGGTCGTGGCCATCTCTCTCGTAGACAACCGCATTCTCGCCGTCGGCAACGAAGCGCACGCCATGCTGGGGCGCACCCCCGAGACCATCGAGGTCGCGCGCCCCATGCGCGATGGCGTCATCGCCGATTACGTCGTCACCGAGGCGATGCTGCGCTATTTCATCTCCAAGGTGTGCAACCGCTTCGAGCGGCGGCCCGAGGTGATGATCAGCGTGCCGGTGGGCGTCACCAGCGTAGAGAGCCGCGCGGTGCGCGACGCCGCCATCCAGGCCGGCGCGCGGACGGCGTACCTCATTCCCGAACCCCTGGCGGCCGCGCTGGGCGCCAACCTGCCCATCGACACCCCCACGGGGAACATGATCGTCGACATCGGCGGGGGCTCAGCGGAGGCGGCCGTCGTCTCGATGTACGGCGTGGTGGTCTCGAACTCGGTCCGTGTGGCCGGCAACAAGTTGGATGAGGCCATCACCGCGTACGTGCGGCGCAAGTACAACCTGATCATCGGCGAGCACACCGCCGAGCAGATCAAGGTCACCGTCGGCAGCGCCCTACCCCTCGACGAGGACCTCACCATGGAGGTGCGTGGACGCGACCAGGTCGCCGGCCTGCCGCGCATCATCACCGTGACCTCATCCGAGATCACCGAGGCCCTGGCGGAGCCACTGTCGATGATCGCGGGCACCGTCAAGGCGGTGCTGGAAAAGACGCCGCCCGAACTGGCCTCGGACATCATCGATCGCGGCATGGTGATGGCCGGTGGCGGGGCCTTGCTGCGCAACATGGACCGCTTCCTCACCAAGGAGACGGGCGTGCCGTGCCACGTGGCCGAGGAGCCCATGTTGTGCACCTCGCTGGGCGCGGGGCGCGGCATCGAGCAGCTGCCGCTGTTGCGGCGCGCCGTGGAGAATACATAGGGGTCGCCGCCGGCGAGAGTCGAGATCCCTCGCTAACGCTCGGGATGACGGAACGGCGCGCACCGGCGTGCGCGCCCTACATCGCCCAAGACGCGCGGTGTTTCGCGACGTTGCAGGGGCCGAACGCCGTTCGGCCCGCCCCGTTTGGCGCCCATCCGCGCGATGGGATGGCGGCGCGCACCGGCGTGCGCGCCCTACACCGCCCAAGACGCGCGGTGTCGCGACGTTGTAGGGGCCGAACGCCGTTCGGCCCGCCCCGCTTGGCGCCCATCCGCGCGATGGGATGGCGGCGCGCACCGGCGTGCGCGCCCTACACCGCCCGAGACGCGCGGTGTTTCGCGACGTTGTAGGGGCCGAACGCCGTTCATCGACTCCAACATATTCGTGGTGCTCCCCGCTACGCCTTCTGCGCATGGCGCGGCGTGCGCTGCAAGGACATCCCGGCCGGTAGCGGCACGATCTGCTCGGGGGGAATCGTCGGCGCCCGCGTCACCGTGCGTCGAGGGCGAATGAAGCGCGCCTGCCGGCCCGTTCCACGAACACGGCGATGGGGTCCTGCCCTCCCGGGCAACCTCCGCTAGGTACTGCACCAGCAGCGCCATGGAGACCTCGTACGGGTCCACCCCCGCCCGTCCGGCGATCTCCAGGCGCAGCGCCTGCAGGATCTGGGCGATGATCAGCACCGCCCACAGCTGCTGCTGGATGACGACCGGCTTGGCTGACCACAGCAGGTGCAGCTTGAGGTGCCGCTTGACCAACGTGAAGGCCAGCTCGATGTCCCAGCGGCGGGCGTACAGCCGAGCGATCTCGGCCACGCTCAGCACCGTGGGGTCCAGCACGTCGGTGATGTAGCGGTAGGTGCTGGTGCCCACCCGCAAGCTCACCAGGCGCACGGCGTGCCCCGCGCGATCGGCGCGGTGGGCGCCCAGCCAGACGACGCCGTCGAAGACATCGCCCTGCTGGTAGAAGACGTGCCGCACGGTGTAGCTCGTCTTGCCGCGCAGCCGCGAGATGTAGTGCTGGCCCTGGTCCTGCAGCCAATCGAACCAGGCGAAGCCAAAGTAGCCCAGGTCCGCCAGCACCAGGCTGCCCGCCGGCAGCCCCGCCACGAGGTCGCGGGCCAGCACCTTCTCATTCTGGCGCGGCGCAGGCACGAAGCGCACCGCGCGCCACTGCTGGCGCCGCAGGTCGAAGAGCCCCGCCAGCTTGCCCGCCAGCAGGCGCTCATCGCGCGCCGGCACCGGGCGCAGGGCCGGAGCGGCGCGCGACCTGGTCGAGGGTGCTCTCGTCCAGGGCGACCACCTCCCGGGCGAAGGGGGCCAGGTCGTGCGGGGCGTAGGGCGCCCCGCGCGCCGCCAGCAGCGTGCCGACGTGGCGGAATAGCTGCTCCAGGGGCGCGGTACCCCCCCGCTCCAGGCGGTTGTAGACCGCCTGATCGCTGAGCGGAAAGCGGGGATAGCGCCACAGCCCGGTGACGCTCAGCAGCCGCCACAGGGCGAGCTGACTGCTGAAGCCGCGCAGCACGCAGACCAGCAGCCCGGCCCACAGGCACAAGGCCGGCAGCACGCGCGGCCGACCGGGGCCGCGGCGGGGCGGCTCCTCCGGCAGCAGGGTGGCGGTCGTCTGCTGGAGGAAGGTCTCGATGTCGGTGAGCAGCGCCTCACCGTCGGGCAAGGACACAGTGGACATGGGTACCTCGCGTCTCGGAAGGATGAGGCGCCATCGTACCCGAGCGCCGCCCTTATGGCAACTGCTCCCAGAATATGTTGGAGTCGATGAACGCCGTTCGGCCCGCCCCGTTTGGCGCCCATCCGCGCGATGGGGGGCGGCGCGCACCGGCGTGCGCGCCCTACATCGCCCGACGCGTGGTGCTTCTCACCACTGTAGGGGCCGAACGCTGTTCGGCCCGCTGCGCGCCATATGTGACCGAGACATCGAAGGGCCGTGCTATCGCGCGATAGCGCGGCCCTCTTCTCTCTACACACTCGCTAGAGGTAATAGGTGGTACTCTGCAAGCTAGCGATGGGGTCGATGTAGGCGACATGGATCTCGGGCGGCAGGACGAGGTTCATGGGAGCATAGTTGAGGATGGCGCGAACGCCCGCCTCCACGAGGTCCTCGGCCACCTCCTGGGCGGCTTCCGCGGGCACCGCAAGGATGGCGATCTCGGCTCCCGTGTCGCGCACCGCCGCGGGTAGGTCGTCCATGGGGCGCACGCGCAGGTGGCCGATGGGCTGCCCCACTTTGCCCGGGTCGTTATCCAGCACCGCGCTCAGGTAATAGTTCCATGACTCGAACGCGCGATAGTTGACGAGGGCGTGGCCGAGGGCGCCCGCGCCCACCAGCACGATGGGCCACTCTCTGTCCACCTGCAGGATGCTGCGCAATTGGTCGCGCAGATAGGCCACCTCGTACCCCAGCCCCTGGCGGCCAAACTCGCCAAAGTAGGAGAGGTCCTTGCGGATCTGGGCGGAACTCACCCCGACCCAGGCGCCCAACTCTTGCGACGAGACGACGCGTTGGTTGCGCTCGGCCATATAGGTCAGGCACCGCAGGTAGAGCGGCAGCCTTCGAATCACGACATCGGGCACATCGCTACGGCGCATTCGTCCCTCACTCTGCCTCGGCGGCGCATGGTGTCGATCCGACTGTACCATAGCCGCGAGGTCGTCGCAAACGATCCTTGTCTCATCCAACCACCCGCGGTATACTCGCCGACGGGACGCGCGGCCCCACCGGCCGCGTGACGCTCACGACATGCATCGAGGCTTCCCCATGGCACGCATCGAGCGCATCCACTGGTACCTCCTCACCGGCGCGGCACTCTGCCTACTGACCGCTGGTGTACTCGTAACGCTGGCCCGCGGCTACCTGTTGGTCGCCCTGGCGCCCCTCGGCGCCGCGCTGCTCATCGGCGCCGTCTCGCTGTTGCTGTACCGCGAGTCACAACGCATGATCGAGCAGGACCACATCCTCCTCACCATCAGCGAGGGGCTCGCTACGCGGCTGGAACTCGGCGACTTGCTCGACCACATCGTGCGCACCATCCTGCAGTCGGTGCCACTGGCCGACAAGTGCGTCATCCACCTGCTCGACGAGCGTGGACGCCGGCTGTTCCCGCGCTACTCGTCGCGCCCCGACTGGGAGCGCACCCTGGGGATGCCGGCCAATCGCGGTATTGCCGGACAGGCGCTCGCCGAAAGCCGCACCGTGGTGGTGAACGACGTCCGCCGGGAGCGCGATTTCCTGCCGCTCCACTCCAGCCCCGATCTGCGCGCCCTGATGGTGGCCCCGCTGCACGCCCACGGCAAGGCGCTGGGCACCATCAGCCTCAACAGCAAGCGCCCGAGCGCCTTCTCGCGACGCGACGAAATGCTGGTCACCGCCCTGGCCGCGCAAGCCTCCGCCGCCATCTACCAGTCGCAGCTCTACGCCGCCTCACAGCGCGAGACGCACCACGTGGAGGCGATCATCGATAACCTGGCTGACGGCCTGGTGGTGCTGGACGCGGAGGGCCGCGTGCTGCGCTACAACCCCTCCCTGGCCCACATCCTGGGCGTGGACCCGGCACGCATCATCGGCCGCAAGGTGGATGCCCGCAGTGCTGTGGAGGGGCTGCGCTTGCTGGCGCGCCTGTTGGGCGAGCGGCCCGGCGACCTACGACAGAGCTATGAACGCGAGGTCGAGATCGATGAGCCGATCCACGCCATCCTCCGCGTGCAAGTTTCGCCGGTACTCGACCAGGAGGGCAACTGGGGCCAGATCGCCGTGCTGCACGACGAGACCGAAGAGTCGGACCTCGTTCGGGCGCGCACGAGCTTTATCTCGGCCGCCTCGCACGAGCTGCGCCCCCCGCTGGAATCGATCCGTGGCTATGCCACGCTGCTCATGAGCCGCCCGGAACTGCTGACGCCGCCGGTGGGCGACTGGGTGTCTCACATTCACGAACAGAGTGCCCGCCTGCTGCGCCTGGTAGCCGACCTGGCGGACATCTGCACCGCGGACCTCAACACCCTCGAGACGTCCACCGAGGCGGTCGACGTGGGCGCCTTGCTCGACGAGGTGGCGGCCGAGTTGGCGCCGGCGGCCGCGCGCAAGGGCGCCGCGATGTCCATCCGGGTCCCGGTGCGTCTGCCGGGGGCACCTCTGGACCGCGAGCGCGTGCGCCACGTACTGCTGAACCTGGGGGAGAACGCCATCCATCGCGCGCTGCCCGGCGGGTCGATCACCATCACGGGAGAGGCTGACCCCAAGGAGCTGACGTTCACGGTGGCCGACGACGGCACAGCCATTCCCATGGAGGCGCGTGCGCGCATCTTTCAGGGGGCCTACCGCGCCAACGGCGCCTCGCCAGATGATCCGGTCGGCACGGGGCTGTGGCTCTACCTTTGCCGCAAGATCGTCGAGGCGCACGGCGGGCACCTGTGGATGCCCGAGAACGACGCGCAAGGGACGCGGTTCCGCTTCATCCTCCCCATCTCGCCGGCCGCGCCCGGCTTTGACGTCGGCAGGCGCGGGAGCCGGCGACCAGGAGGCCGGCGGCGGCTGCCTTGACACTCCGTCAGCAGGGTGTTAGCCTGTGGGCTGATCGGCAATGGAGGAACGGAGCGAGACGTGGCGGGACACCAACTGGAGCTGTTTCCCACAGGAGGCTATCCGGCGCCCGAGCCGCCGCCCAAGCCGGCGTTGGCGGCCGGCGATCCTCTGGAGGGCGCCCTCGAGCCCTTTACCGAGTATATGCGCCAAAAAGAGTTCGCCGAGAACACCGTCAAGTCGTTCCTCAACGACCTGAAGCTGTTCATCGAGTTCGCCGGGGGCAAGACCCCGCTGCAAGAGTGCTCGACGCACAAGCTGCGCCAGTTCACCGAGCACCTGCAGCACGGGCGCGGGGTGCCCTGCTCCGCCAAATCGCTCGACCGCCGCATCACCACCCTGAAGGTGTTCTTTGGGTGGCTGACCGAGAAGGGCGTCCTGGAGAGCGACCCGGCGGCGCCGCTGGTGCACCGCGGGGCCACCTCGCCCCTGCCCCACATCCTGAGCGATGCGCAGGTCGAGCGCCTTCTGACCGTGACGCGCTCCATGCGCGACGCGGACGAGGCACCCGATGCCCGGCCCCACCTCCTGGTAACGCTGTTGCTGGCCACGGGCATCAAAAAGGCCGAATGCATGCGCATCGCGCTGGACCACATCAACTATGGCGATCCCGAGCATCCGGTGCTCTATGTGCACTATGAGCGGCCACGCCAGCGCTTCAAGGCGCGGCGCCTGGCCCTGCCGACCGATTGGTCGCCCACCATGCAGGCCTACCTGCAGCGCTACCAGCCTCGCGAGCGCCTCTTTGAGTGCACGCCGCGCAACCTCGAGTACGTGCTCCACAACCTCACGGTAGTGACGGGCCTACCCGAGCCCCTCACCTTTGAGATGCTGCGCTGGACTTCGGCGGTGCGCTGCCACCGCGCCGGCATGGACCCCGAGCGCCTGCGCAAGCGCCTCGGCTTGTCGCGCATCTCCTGGCGCGAGACCTCCACCATCATCCAAGCCCTGGCCGAAGAGCCCCTCTGACGGGCGCGGGTCAGGGTGAGGGTTCCTCCGCCTTTAGCCAGGCGCGGGCCTGCTGCAAGTCCTCCGGCGTGTTGATGTTAAAGAAGGTGCGTCCCTCGCGGTCGAACGGGGCCAACTCGTCGGAGGTCACGGCGCGCACGCGCAGCGCGCGGTAAAAGCTGATCAAGCGATGCTCGCCCCGCTCCAGCGCGCCGCGGATGGCCGCGGCCGCCCGGCGGTGGTATAGGGCGTGCAGCGGCTCCATGCCCACCTCCAAACGCGGCACCACGATGTCGTGGCCGGGACGCAGGGCCATCAGGTAGCGCACCACGGGGGCACTGAGGAAGGGCATGTCGCAGGCCACCACGAGCGACCACTCGTGACGGGCCGCCTCGAGCCCGGCCAGGATGCCCGCCAGGGGGCCCTCGAACGGGGGCTGGTCGGTAACGATGCGGGCGCCCGGCGCCGCGAGGCGCTGGTCCGGGCGTCGCACGACGATCACGTCATCTGAGAGGGGCGCAACCAGCGTGAGCGCCCGCTGCAACAGCGTCTCGCCGGGCGCGAGTTCGACGGCGGCCTTGTCGCCCCCCAATCGCTTTCCCCGGCCGCCGGCCAGCACCACCGCGCTCGCGGGCGCTCGCGCTTCGTCCACAACTCCTCCCCGTACAGCAAGACGGGGGCCGCGAGGCCCCCGGTAAATGCACGACAGGCGGCCGGGACGCACCCCGACCCTCGGTCCTCAGTCGCGCTCGGCCAGGTAGCACACCCCCACCGTCCCGGGGCCACTGTGCACGGTGAGCGCGGGCGAGAGTTCGCACATCAACACTTCCACGGGCTCGATCACCCGGGCGAGCCTGGCGCGGAGGTCCTCGGCGTCCGCCAGGGCCGCCGCATGCGTCAGGGCAATACGCGCCCGCTGCCCCAGCCCGACCGCCTTTTCGACGAGCGTCGCGATGCGTTGCAGGCTCGCCGATCGCGACCGCGCGATGCCGGGGGCCGTGATCTCGCCGTCCTCCATACTCACGATGGGACGGATGTTCAGCACCGACGCCACCAAGTGCTTGGCGCGGCCGATGCGTCCGCCCATATAGAGGTAGCGCAGCGTGTCGGCGGTCTGCAACATGCGGGTGCGTGGCATGAGCCGCCGCACGAGTTCCACGACATCGGTCAGGGAGGCGCCATCCAACGCCGCGCGCGCGGCCTGTAGCGAGAGCCAACCCTGGCACATGGAGACGTTGCGCGTGTCAATGACCGTGATGTCGACGTCGCGCAGCCGCTCCAGTGCCATCTCCCGGCCCAGTTGCGCCGCCTGGTAGGCGCCGCTGCCGATGGACGTCATGTGGAGAGAGACGATCGCGCGCGCCCGGCGCGCGGCCGCCACGAACGCCTCGAGATAGTCACCCGGTCCGGGGCACGCCGTGGTCGGCAAGCGGCTGTCGTCCGGCAGGCCGGACAGGTACTCGCAGAACTCGGCCGTCGACACGTCCACGGTGTCACGCAGCACCTGGTCGGCGACGTGGACATAGTACGGCACCTTGGCGATCTGGTACTGCTCGTACATCGGCCCGGGCAGGCTGGCCGTGCTATCGGTTACAATGGCCACACGCGACATCGGGGCCTCCTATCCGGCGCCACCGCCGAGGGGCTAACGCCCGCCCGTGGGCCCGATCAGGCCCCGACGCCCAGCGCAGACCGTGCAATCGCCATACCGTGCCGCCGGGTGCCGGCATCGACCGGCCGGCGCCCCGGCGTGACAACCCTGATTAGGAGTTGCTGTCGAGGTAACGCACCGCGTCCGCGACGGTGTTGATCTTTTGGGCGTCCTCGTCCGAGATGGAGCCGCCAAACTCTTCCTCGAAGGCCATGATCAACTCGACCAGGTCCAACGAGTCGGCCTCCAGGTCCTCCCGAAAGCTCGCCTCCATGACGACGGCGTCCTCGTCAACGCCCAACTGATCCACGATGATCTTCTTCACGCGATCAAAGGTGCTCACTGTGCCGTTCCTCCTCGTGTGCGGTATGGCGTCGCCGCGGCATCGTGCCGTCGCCGGATCGATGCGCATTATAGCGTTGCAGCTGCCCCTCGTCAATCATGGATCGGCGCATGGGCCGGTCGGCAGCGGCAGTGCCGCGTCTGCGATGGTAGAACACCCGCCCACGCGTAGAGTTGCGCCCGCGAACGAAGGCGACCGACACCGGATGGTTGCGGGTTACGAGTTCCGAGTTACGGGCCGGAGGGCGACTCCTTCGCAGTCTGTGCTCCGCGGCCCCGTGGCATCTTGACACTCACCGGCGCGCCGGATACACTCCCCCGAAGCTGAGTGGAAGGAACTGGAGTTGGCGGTGCACGAGCAACGCAAGCAGGAACACCTGCGTATCTGTCTGGACGACGATGTGCGTTCCGGCGTCACGAATCGCCTGGAGCGCTATCGCCTCGTGCACCACGCCCTGCCCGAGATGGCGCTCGATGGCGTGAGTACGGCGACGACCTTTCTCGGGCGCGGCCTTGGGGCGCCGCTGCTCATCTCCGCCATGACCGGCGGCACCTCCGAGGCGCGCGACATCAACCGGCGACTCGCGACGGCCGCACAGGAGCTGGGGGTCGCCATGGGGCTGGGCTCACAGCGTGCCGCGCTGGAGGACCCGTCCCTCATGCGCACTTACCAGGTGCGCGATGTGGCGCCGGACGTGCTCCTCTTGGCCAACCTCGGCGCCGTGCAGCTGAACTATGGCTACGGCGTCGACCACTGCCGGCGCGCCGTGGAGGCGGTCGGAGCCGACGCCCTGGTGCTCCATCTGAACCCCCTCCAGGAGGCGCTGCAGCCGGGGGGCAACACGGATTTTGGCGGGCTGCTGGAGCGCATCGCGGCCGTCTGCCGGGGGCTGGAGGTACCGGTGATCGTCAAGGAGGTGGGCTGGGGTCTCTCCGCGGAGGTGGCCGCCCGTCTCTGTGACGCGGGCGTGGCAGCGCTGGACGTGGCCGGCGCCGGCGGCACCTCGTGGAGCGAGGTCGAGCGCCGCCGCGGCGCCACGCAAGAAGAGATCGCCGTGGCCGAGGCGTTCGTCGCCTGGGGCCTGCCGACCGCCGAGTCGCTGCGCCAGGTGCGCGAAGCCTGCCCGGGCCTGCCCGTCATCGCCAGCGGAGGCGTGCTCGACGGCGTCGAGGCCGCCGTCTGCCTCGCGCTGGGGGCCGACCTCGCGGGGATGGCCGCCACGCTGCTGCGCCCCGCCGCCGATTCCGTCGATGCGGTGGTGCGGCGCCTGCAGGTGATCATCCGGCAGTTGCGCGTGGCCATGTTCTGTACCGGCGCCCGCACGCTCGCCGATCTCGACGCCTCTCACCTCGCACCCTGGAGCGATACATCGCCATGAGCCTGGATCCTGAACCCTACCTCGACGCCATCGAGGCCGACCTGCGTGCCACCCTGGCCACGGATGAAGGGCCCGTCGCCCCCCTCTACCGTATGATGCAGTATCACGTGGGCTGGCTGGATGCCACGCTGGCGCCCGCCGAGGCGCCGCGCGGCAAGCGGCTGCGCCCGCTCATGTGCCTGCTGGCCTGCGAGGCGGCCGGCGGCGACTGGCGATCGGCCCTGCCGGCCGCCAGCGCCGTGGAGCTGGTGCACAACTTTTCCCTCATCCACGACGACATCGAGGATGACAGCGACACGCGCCGCCATCGCCCCACGGTGTGGAGCTTGTGGGGCATCCCCCAGGCGATCAACACCGGCGACGCCATGTGGGCGGTGGCGCGGCTGACGTGCCACCGGCTGGGGGCGCTGGGGCATCCCGCCGAACGCGTGCTGCGCGTGATGGCCACCCTCGACGAGGCCTGCGTGGCGCTGTGCGCCGGCCAGTACCTCGACCTGGCCTTCGAGGAGCAGCGAGAGGTATCGCTGAACGACTATATGCGCATGATCGGCGGCAAAACGGCCGCGCTCCTCTCGGCCTCCCTCGGGGCGGGGGCGATCCTGGCGGGGGCGCCCGATGGCGCCGTCGCCTCGTACCAGGCCTTCGGCCGCGAGCTGGGGCTAGCATTCCAGATCACGGACGACATCCTCGGGATTTGGGGCGACCCGGCGGTGACGGGCAAGTCGGCAGCCAGCGACATCCTGGCCCGCAAAAAGACGCTGCCCACCCTGCACGCCCTCGCGTGGGAGCGCGACCGCGGCGACGACGCTCTGGCGCGGCTCTACGCCCAGCCCTCGCTGGCTGAGGGCGACGTCCCCCGGGTTCTGCAGCTGCTAGACGAGGCGGGCGCGCGCGCCTTTGCTGAGGAGCGGGCGGGGGCCCACATCGAGCGCACCCTCCGACACCTAGTGGAGTCGGGCGGGAGCGGCCCCGCTCACGAGGGGTTGCGGGAGTTGGCTCTCTCGTTGGTGGGCCGAGCGACTTGATCGCGGCGCCCCTCTGCGCGGCGCCCTGGCGCCGCGCCGTCGATGCCCCCACGTCGCCATGGTGTGATGGAACCCTACCCGCTACTGTAGCGTCTATGCGGTGACGCGCGTGCGTCCACCGTCCGAGATGAGAGCGAGGCCCCATGCTCCGGCCCCGAGGCCGCCGTCGAATCCTATGGTGCTGCCTGCTCCTCACGAGCTTGGCGCTCGTGGGGGGCGTCGTGGCGCTCATCCAGAGCGCCTGCGCGGCTCTCCCCTCGCCCGATGCCGTGCGCTCGCGCGCCATGGCGCCGACCAGCCTGATCCTCGATCGCGACGGGCGGGTGCTGTACGAGATCATCGACCCGCACGCCGGCTCGCACCGGCCGCTGCCCCTGGACGAGATCCCGGCGGCGCTGTGGCAGGGGGTGGTGGCCACCGAGGACGCGACCTTCTTTCGGAACCCGGGGTTCGATCCGCTGGCCATCGCGCGCGCCCTGTGGACCAACCTCCGGTACGGCGAGATTCGGTCCGGCGCCAGCACCATCACGCAGCAGCTGGCCCGCAACCTGCTCATGAGCGCTGACGAGCGCTACGAGCAGACCTGGAGCCGCAAGGTGCGCGAGGCGATCCTGGCATTCCACATGACGCGCACCCTGGAAAAGGACGAGATCCTCGCGCTCTATCTGAACGAGACCTACTTTGGCAACCTGGCCTACGGGGTCGAGGCGGCGGCGCGCGGGTATTTCGGCAAGCCCGTGGCCGAACTCGACATCGCCGAGTGCGCGCTGCTGGCGGGGCTGCCCCAGTCCCCCGAGGGGTACAACCCCCTGACCAACCTGGAAGCGGCCAAGGCGCGCCAGAAGGTGGTGCTGAGACTGATGGTCAAGGCGGGCTACCTGTCCCCCGACCAGGCCGAGCTGGCCGCCCGTGAGCCTCTGCACCTCGGCGGGGGCCACCTGGCCATCGAGGCGCCCCACTTTACCATGCTGGTGCGCGAACAGCTCACCGCGCTCGTCGGTGAGGAGGCGCTGGTGCGCGGCGGGCTACGTGTACGCACCACCCTGGACCTCGATACGCAGCGCGCCGCCGAAGCGCAGGTCAGGCTGCACCTGCAGCGCCTGAACGAGGAAAGCGAGAGCTACGCCGGCCACAACGTGCGCAACGCCGCGGTAGTAGTCATCGACCACGCCGACGGCGCCGTCGTCGCCATGGTGGGCAGCCCCGACTACTTTGACGCGCGCATCGACGGCGCCGTCAACGCCGCGGTGGCGCTGCGACAGCCCGGCTCGGCCCTCAAGCCCTTCACGTATGCGGCCGCCTTTGCCCAGGGCCTCACGCCCGCCACGATGATGACCGACGTCGAGACGGCGTTCACTACGCGCGAGGGCGAGCCGTACGTGCCGGTGAACTATGACTATCGCTTTCACGGGCCGGTGCTCTTGCGGCAGGCGCTGGCGTGCTCCTATAATGTCGTCGCCGTCAAGGTCCTGGACCGCATCGGCGTTCCCGCGCTGACGGGCCTGGCCAGCGAGGTGGGGATCACCAGCCTGAAGCGAGCCGAGAGCACCGGCCTGGCCCTCACACTGGGCAGCGGCGAGGTGCGACTGCTGGAACTCACCGCCGCCTACGGCGCGCTGGCCACCGGCGGCTACCCCGTCGGGCCGTACCTCATCGCGGAGGTGACGACGGAGGACGGGACGGTGCTCTACCAGGCGCCCGTCCCCAGGCGAGAGCGCGTCATCGACGAACGCATCGCCTACCTGATCACCGATATCCTGGCCGATCCCGTGGCACGCGCGCCGGCGTTCGGCGAGGGGAGCGCGCTCGACCCGGGCCTGCCGGCCGCCGTCAAGACCGGTACCACTACCGAGTGGCGCGACAACTGGACGATGGGGTACACCACCCGCTACGTGGTGGGGGTGTGGGTGGGAAACGCCGACAACGAGCCGATGCGGGGGATATCGGGCGTCGACGGCGCCGCGCCCATCTGGCGTGGCGTGATGCGCGATCTCCATCCCGTTCGACCCGCCGGTTTTGCGCGACCCGAGGGGCTGGCGGAGGTCGAGGTGTGCGCCGACTCGGGGCAGCTGCCGGGGCCCGCCTGCGTCCATCGCCGTCGCGAGCTGTTCTTGGAAGAGAACACGCCCACCGAGACGTGCGCGCTCCATGGCCTGCTGGAGGTTGACGCAGCCTCCGGCGAGCCGGCCGACGAGGACACGCCGCAGGAGCGGCGCCTCGTGCGGCGCGTTACCTACTGGCCGCCGGAGACGCTGGCATGGGCGCAAGAGCAGGGGCTGCCACTGCCCCCCGCCTCGCGGCCGTCCAGCGGCGCCGGCGCATCCGGCGCCTCGGCGGCGCCGGGGCGCGACGCGCGCGTGACGCTCGCCGCCGATTCGGGCGACATCCTTTTTATGTCGAGCCCGCCGCAGAACGGCAGCTATGCCATCACGGACGAGATACCGGCCGCGATGCAGCGCATCGAGATCGTTGGAGCAAGTTCAGCCGGCGCGCACCTGCGCGAGGTGACCCTGTACGTCGATGACGCTTCCTGGCGCTCGTGGAACCACCCGCCCTACCGGGCCCTCTGGCCCCTCACGCCGGGCGTCCACGAGTTTGTGCTGCAGGGGGTGGATCCGCAGGGCGATATCGTGAGCAGTACGCCGGTTCACATTACCGTGCATGGCGAACCAACGCGAGAAAGGACCTCCCCATGAGAATGCGACGCCCGATAGCCACCGTGTTGCGCGTGCTCCTTGCCGTCGTCACGCTGGCGACCGCCGTTGGCGGCGCCCTGGCGGGCTGCAGCGGTCGCCCCATCGTCACGCCGGTGCCCGAGATGACGCCGGCGCCGACGCGCACCGCCAGCCCCCAGCCGACGCCGACGTCCACGCCGCTCCCGCCACAGCCGCCGCGGCTGCTCGGCCGCGCCCCAGCGAGGGGCGAGGAGCAGCGCCCCGACGCGCCGCTAGAGCTGCGCTTCGATCAGGCGATGGCCACGTCGACGGTGGAGGAGGCCTTTGCCATCGAGCCGCCGGTCCCCGGCACCTTTACGTGGGATGCCGAGGGGGCGGTGCTGCGCTATCAGCCGGCGGGCGAGGGGTGGGAGCGCGACACGACCTATCGGGTGAGCGTCTTTTCCGAGGCCGAGAGCGCCGTCGGGTTGGCGATGGAGCAGCCCATCGCCTTCGAGTTTCGCACCGTGGGGTACCTGGAGGTCGCCAACGCCTTCCCGATGCCCGACAGCGAGGGCGTCGCCGTCGACGAGCCGATCCGCGTGGTGTTCAATCGGCCGGTGGTGCCCCTCACGGGAATCGACCAGATGGGCGACCTGCCCGACCCGTTGACCTTCACCCCCTCCATCGAGGGGCAGGGATCGTGGACGAACACCTCCATCTATACCTTTGAGCCGAGCGAGCCGCTGCTCGCCGGCACCCGCTACACGGCCTACATCCCGGCGGGCCTGGCGGACACCACGGGCGGCGTCCTGCCCGAGGACTATGCCTGGAGCTTTACCACCGAGATGCCGGCCGTGGTGAGCGTCTCGCCGGAAGAGGGCGAGCGCTTTGTGTCGGCCAAGACCGGCATCACCATCGCCTTCAACCAGCCCATGGACCGGCGTTCCGTGCAGGAGCGCTTTACGCTGGTCGCCAGAGGGGCGCAGTCGTCGCTCCCGGGCCGCTTCTCCTGGCCCGAGGGCGCCACGATGGTGTACACGCCGACGCAGCCCCTCGTCGAGGGCGTCGAGTACGTTGCGACCCTTGGGGAGGGGGCGCTGGCGTCCACGGGCGAGGTGTCCATGGCCGACGAGATGCGCTGGACGTTCACCGTGGCGCCGGTGCCCGAGGTGGTCTCGACCAAACCCAGGAACAACGACACCTCGCTGGGGGTCTATGACGGGCTGCAGATCGTCTTCTCGAGCCCCATCAGCCCCACGAGCTTTGAAGAGCAGATCGTGATCTCGCCCACCACCGAGCTGTACACCTATTGGAGCGACAGCGACACGGTGGCGAACGTTTCGGCATACCTCAAACCGTCGGCGGACTATACCGTGACCATCCCCACCACTGTCGTGGGGCGCTATGGCGACCCGCTGCAGGAGGCGGTCACCCTCCGCTTCCGCACGCGCGCCCTCGACCCGTCGGTGTACCTCGATGGGCCGCACATGGTCACGACCTACAGCACCTACCTGACGCCCACCGTCCACGTGCGGCACGTCAACGCCTCGCGCGCCGACCTGGCGCTGTATGAACTGGATCGCGAGACCTTTATCACCCTCACCGGCCCCGACAATTGGCGTCAGTGGCAGGACTATCGCCCGGATGCCGAGGCGCTGGTCCGCCGCTGGGTGCAGCCCCTCGAGGCGCCCTTGAACGACGACGCCCTGACGGCGAGCCCGCTCGCCGGGCCGCGGGGCGGCAGCCTCGCTTCGGGGTTCTACTACCTCGAGATGTCGTCGCCCGATTCGCGGAACACCTCGCGGCAGTTGCTGGTGGTGACTGACACGAACCTGACGCTCAAGAACACGCAGACCGAGGCGCTGATCTGGGCCACCGACCTGCAGGACGGGCAGCCGGTGGCGGACGTCACCCTCACCGTCTATGACGCCAACGGCCGCGCCATCGCCGAGACGAGCACCGATGCCGATGGCGTCGCGGTGACCGATCTGCCCCGGCAGGAGCCCTGGGCGCAATTGACGGCCGTCGGCGAGCGCGACGGCGCCGTGGCGGTGGTGATGCGCGACTGGTCTCAAGGGATCAGTCCATGGGAGTTTGGCTTGGACGGGTACCCCTACCAGGAGCGCTATCGCGGCTACTTTTACACCGATCGCCGCATCTACCGGCCCGGGCAAAGGGTATACTTTAAGGGGATCCTGCGGGAGGACGACGACGCCCGCTACAACCCCGTCCCCGAGGGGACCGAGATCCCCGTGACGGTGTACGACGCCGAGGGGCGCGAGGTGTGGCGCGACGCCCTGGCCGTCAACGACATGGGCACGGTGCATGGCGAGTTCGAGCTGAGCGAGGGCGCCAGCCTGGGGTACTATCAGCTCCAGGCCGTGTACGGCGAGCAGTCCTTCAGCACCGATCTCCAGGTGGCCGAGTATCGCAAGCCCGAGTTCCAGGCGCAGATGACGCTCGACCGGGACGACTATATCCACGGCGACGAGATCAACGCCGTGGTCGAGGCCAGCTACTTCTTTGGGGGCCCGGTGGCCAACTCGGAGGTCAACTGGACCGTCACCAGCGACCCCTACTACTTTGACCGTTGGGAGGGCACGGGGTACTACGACTGGGCCGACTGGGAGTATGAGGAGCGCCAGCTGGGCCGGTTCGGCGAGTTCCTGAGCCAGGGATCGGGCATGACCGACGCCGATGGGCGCTTTGTGATCGCGCTCCCCGCCGACATCAGCGAGCGGAAGCAGAGCCAGCGCTACACCATCGAGGCGACCATCACCGATCTGAACAACCAGGCGGTGAGCACCCGCGCCACGGCCATCATCCACAAGGGCACCTTCTACATCGGGCTGGCGCCCGTGTCGTACGTCGGCGCCGCCGGTGAAGAGATGTCGGTGCGCGCCATCACCGTCGATACCGACGGGATCACCGTCACGCAGCAGGCGCTCGAGGTCGTCATCTATGAGCACGAGTGGTACAGCGTCCGCGAGCGGGCGGACGACGGCAACTTTTACTGGGTGAACAAGGTGCGCGACACCGCCGTCGCGACACAGACGGTGACCACCGACGACCAGGGACAGGCGTTGGTGCGCTTTGTCCCCGAGAAGGGCGGCACCTACAAGGTGCTAGCCACGGGCATGGACGAGTTCGAGAACGTCGTGCGCAGCGCCACGTACGTGTGGGTGAGCGATCGCGCGTTCATCAACTGGGGCCAGGAGGACACCGACCGCATCGAACTCATCGCGGACAAAAAGGCATACCGCCCCGGCGACACCGCCGAGATCCTCATCCCCTCGCCCTACCAGGGAGCGACGCTGGCGCTCCTGACCATCGAGCGCGGGCACGTCCTGGAGCACCGCATCCTGGAACTCGAGGGGAACAGCGAGGTCCTGCGCCTGCCCATCGAACCAGAGTATGCGCCGAACGTCTATATCTCGATCCTGATCTCCAAGGGCGCCGACGACACCTACCCCATGGCAGGGTTCAAGATGGGGTACGTGATGCTGCCCGTCTCTGTCGAGCAGCAGGAACTGTCGGTCACCATCACCCCCGACCGGGGTGACGACTACAAACCGCGGGAGCGCGCCACGTACGACGTGCGGGTGACCGACTATGCCGGCGAGGGGGTCGAGGCTGAGGTCTCGCTGCAGCTCGTCGACCTGGCGGTAGAGTCGCTCACCGGCGCCGACCCCCGCGACATCGTGCAGGTGTTCTATGCCGAGCGCGGCCTGGGGGTGAACACCGCCGCCACGCTGGTAACCTCGGCCGATCGCCTGACCCTGGAGCGCGCCCGTGAGGGCAAGGGAGGCGGCGGCGCGGGTATAGACGCCGATATGGTGCGCCAGGACTTTCCGGATACCGCCTTCTGGGATCCGGTGGTGCGCACCGATGCCGACGGCCGGGCGCGGGTTACCGTGGAGCTGCCCGACAACCTCACGACGTGGCGCATGCGCGGGCAGGCCGTCACGGCGGATACCAAGGTGGGCAAGGCGCAGGCCGACATCGTGACGAACCTCGACGTGCTCGTGCGGCCCATCGTGCCGCGCTTTATGGTGATCGGCGACCAGCCCGTGCTGGGCGCGGTGCTGCACAACAACACCGACGAGGACCTGTCGATGGTGGCGCGCCTGGGGGGCGAGGGCGTGACGGTGAGCCAGGGCCAACAGACGGTCGCGGTGCCCGCTCATGGCCGCGCGACGGTGCGTTGGCCGTCCGAAGTCGGTAACACGCTCGATGCGGTGCTCGCCTTCAGCGTCGACGCCGGCGCCTACTCGGACGCCGTGCAGCTCCGGTTGCCGGTGTACCATCCCAGCACGCCCGAGACGGTGGGCACGTCGGGTTCCGTGGACGACCGCACCATCGAACTGGTGCGCCTGCCCGATGAGGCCGACCCGGCCCTGGGCGAGCTGGCCATCACCATGGAGCCGTCCCTCGCCGCGGGTATGCGCGAGGGGCTGGAATACCTGCGCACCTATCCCTACGACTGCATCGAGCAGGCGGTGAGTCGCTTCCTGCCCAACGTGGTCACCTACCGCGCCCTGCGTGAGCTGGGCATCTCGAGGCCGCTCCTGGACGTGAACCTCAGCGAGCAGGTGGGCGTGGGGCTGCAGCGCATCTATGCCCTGCAGAACCTCGACGGCGGCTGGGGATGGTGGACCAACGAGCCCAGCTCCCCCGACCTGACGGCCTACGTCCTGCTGGGTATGGCCGAGGCGCGCGCCGCCGACTATGCGGTGGACGCCGGCGCGATGGATCGCGCCGCGGAGTATCTCTACGAGTGGCTGAACCGCTCCCGGAGCGACACGTTGCAGGAGCGCGACCGCCGGGCGACGGTGCTCCATGCCCTGGCGGTGGCGGACCGCGGCGACCTGGGCCGCACCGTGGCGCTCTTTGACCGGCGCGAGGGGATGTCGCTCTACGCCAAGGCGTACCTCGCCATGACGCTGCAGCTCCTCGACCCCGAGGAGACGACGCGGCTGGACACGCTGGCGAGCGAGTTGATGGGCCAGGCGATCGTGACGGCCACGGGCGCCCACTGGGAGGAGGTCGAGCGCAGCCCCTGGGCGATGAACACCGACACCCGCACCACCGCCATCGTGCTGAAGGCTCTGGTGCACCTGACCCCCGACAACGCCATCGTCTCCAACGCGACGCGTTGGCTGATGCTGGCGCGCACCAGTGGCCGGTGGGAGACCACCCAGGAGAACGTGTGGTCCGTCCTGGCGCTTACCGACTATATGGCCTCGACGGGCGAACTCATCGCCGAGTACGACTTTGACCTGTGGGTGAATGGCATCAACGAGGCCGGCGGATCGGTCGACTCGAACAGCGTCGGCGAGCCGGTGGCCGTGCGGCTGCCGGTGGGCGCGCTACAACGCGGGGAGAACAACAGCGTGATCCTGGAGCGCAGCGAGGGCCCCGGACAGCTCTACTACAGCGCCTTCTTGCACTACTACCTGCCCGGCGACCGCATCCCGGCGCTCAACCGCGGCATCATTGTGCATCGCGAGTACACGCTGGAGGACGACCCCGAGCGGCCCGTGAGCGAAGCGCAGGTGAACGATGTGGTCAACGTCAAGCTGACCATGGTCGCCCCCAACGACCTGCACTACCTGGTGCTCGAGGACCCGCTGCCGGCCGGCTGCGAGGCGATCGACACCAGCCTGCAGACGACCAGCCGCTACGCCGAGGGCCCCGAGTTGGGCAAGGTGCCCGAGGAGGAGGGGCGCGAGGCGTGGTGGTGGGGCGGCTGGTGGGCCACCCATACCGAGTTGCGCGACGAAAAGGTGGCGCTCTTTGCCAGCTATCTCGCGCGTGGCACGTACGAGTACAGCTACAGCGTGCGCTGCACCACCCCCGGCGAGTACGTGGTAATGCCAGCAACCGCCTACGAGATGTACACCGCGGACGTCTTCGGCCGTAGCGCCGGGTCGGTGTTCAACGTGGGAGAGTAGGACTCGCGGGACGTCTGGATCGCGATAGCGCGAAACGAACGAGAGGCGCGAAAGGGGTTCGCTCTGCAGCAGGTTGTCGCCCTTGCGACGACACCACCTCTGCGGATGCCCCCTTTCGCGCCTTTCGCGAGCTTTCTTGCTTGCGCGATCCAGACGTCCCGGCGATCCGAGCGCCCCTACCCCATCATCTCGGGAAAGCGCTCCGCGAGAAAGGCGCCGATGAACGCCAACGAGTTCACCGCGCCGTGGAGGATGATACAGGGCCAGATGGAGCGGGTGCGCTCATAGATGACGACAAAGACGAGCGCCATGGCAAAGATGGGCGGCAGCACGCCGGGCACGACGTGCACCACGGCAAAGATGATGGATGAGGCCACGGCGCCCCATACCACGCCCCACACGCGTCGGGCGCCGGCATAGAGATAGCCGCGAAAGAACACCTCCTCGGCGATGGGCGCCACCACGCCACCCAAAAAGAGCGCCAGCACCAGCCCCCCGATCCCCTCGCCAAAGATGGGCAAAAAGTCGGGCTGGCCCGGCCAGCCGAGCTGCTGACGAATCCCCTCCCACACGACGTTGATCCCCAGGATGGCGATCAGCCCACCGATGACCCAAGCGATCCCCTGCAGCGCCGGGAAGGGGCGCAGGCCCAGACGCGCCCACCCCCCGCCATGCTTGCCCGGCCCCCAGATCCAGGCCGGCACGACCAGCAGCGCTTCGAGCCCAAAGATGAGGAACACCTGGGCGCCCTGCGACAGCTCGGGGAGCCCGAACGCCGACCAGGCGAAGGACAGCGCCACCGAGATCACGACGCCGAGGATCACCAGGCCGATAGTCGCGAGCCCTGCCACGATCATATCGCGGAGCCCCCACGGGGCGCCAGCCGGGGGCTCTCTCGCCTCTAGCGCATCGTCCATAGCCGCCACGATCACCTTTCCAATGGGAAACCAAAGGATCGGGCATCAGGGTGCGTTGCCCGATAGTCTGGGTTGATTGTACGATGCCGCCAGAGGCGCGTCAACCGTTACCCCACCAAAACCTCCTCCGGGAACACTCCCGAGGGGTAAGCCGGAGCGGCGGCCGCGCGTACGTTGACATTCCCCTTGCGCTGGCTATACTCTATGGAACGATGAACGAGCCCAAGAGAATCGACCTCCACACCCACTCTCTCCTCAGCGACGGCGCGCTGCTGCCGTCCGAGTTACTGCGCCGCTGCGCCGTGCGCGGCTTTGAGGCCGTCGCCATCACCGACCACGCCGACGCCAGCAACCTGCGGGGCATCATCGAGGCCTTGCAGCGCGTGGTGACCGAGCAGCGCGACGATTTCGGCGTCACCCTGTTGGTCGGCGTCGAGTTGACGCATGTCGGCCCCGGCAGCATCGACGGCCTGGCGCGTCGGGCCAAGGCGCTCGGCGCCGAGGTGGTGGTCGTGCACGGTGAGACGATCGTCGAGCCGGTGGCGCCGGGGACGAACCGCGCCGCCGTAGAGTGCGACGCCGTCGACGTGCTGGCACATCCCGGGTTTCTGACCCTCGAGGAGGCCCGCATCGCGGCGGCGCGGGGGCGTTATGTCGAGATCACGACGCGCAAGGGGCACGCGCTGACCAACGGCCACGTGGCCCGCACCTGCCTGGCAGCTGGCGCGCCCATGGTGGTCAACACCGACAGCCATGACCCCGACGACCTCGTCGACCTGGCGTTCGCTCAGCGTGTGGCGGCGGGCGCCGGCCTCAGTGAGGCGCAGGTCTTGGAGGCTACGCTAACCAACCCGCGCGCCCTATTGGCGCGCATTCTAGCGGCGCGCTAGGTCCTCTTGCCGCCCAACCGCGTCATCGCCTGAGCCATCATCGGCCATCCGTACCTGACCAGGGAGAGCTACCATGCCCTTTGCACCCATGCCCACACCGATCCGCTGTCCGCAGTGCAATACCTCCTTTGTCGTCGACGTGCGCACCATCGTCGACGTGGGGGAAGAGCCCGAGCTGAAGGAGCAGTTCCTGCGCGGCCAAGTGAACTATGCCCGCTGCCCCAACTGCGGCGCCGGCGGCATGCTCAGTTCACCGCTGCTGTACCACGATCCGGAGAAGGAGCTGCTCATCTCGTACATCCCGCCCGAGACGGGCTATACCGCCGACCAGCAGGAGCACGTGGTCGGTGGGCTGGTCAACGCCGTGATGAACAAGCTCCCCGCGGAGAAGCGCAAGGGGTACTTTTTGCAGCCCCGCACCGCCCTCACCCTCGATGGGCTGTTCGACGCCATCCTGGAGGCGGACGGCATCAGCCGCGAGGTGTTGGAGGGGCAGCGCGCCAAGCTGCGCCTGCTCAACGAGCTGCTGGCGGCGGTGGAGGACGACCAGACCCTCGATACGCTCATCGAGCAGCACCGCGACGAGTTGGACTATGAGTTCTTTTTGCTGCTGAGCAACCTCATCGACGCCGACGAGCAAGGGGAGGCGGACGAGCACGTGGCGGGGATGGCGCAACTCCGTGAGAAGCTGCTGCAGCGCGTCAGCCCGGCCATGCCTCGCTCGGCACCCCAGAGCGCCAGCTATGACGAGCTGATCGACATGCTCTCTTCGGAGGATACCGCCAAGACGTGGCGCACCACCATCGCCATCAACCGTCAGCGCCTCGACTATGGCTTTTTCCAGGCGCTCACGGCGCGCATCGACGCCGCCCGCGACGCGGGCGATACCGAGGCCGCTGAGGCGCTCACCGCGCTTCGGGGGCGCATCCTGGAGGAATTGGACGCCCAGAACCGCATGGTGCGCGAGGCGGAGGACGAGGCCAGCCTGTTGGTGATGCAGTTGCTGGAGGCCCAGGATCTCCGGACGGCCATCCGCGAGCACCGCGACGAGATCGATGACGTGTTCCTCATGGTGACGGCGCGTCTCCAGGCTACGGCGGCGCGCAAGGACGAGGCTCGGGCGGCCAGGCTGGGAGCCCTCCTCGAGGCGGCGCTGGAGATGATCGAGGAGAACCTCCCGCCGGCGGAGCGCCTAATGAATCGGCTGCTGCGCACAAGCGGGGTCGAGGAGGCTGATCGGATCCTGGAGGAGTCGCGCGGCCTGCTGAACGACGAGTTCCTCACGCTCTATGACGAGTACGTGGCAGAACTCGAGCGCCGCGGCCAGGACGCCGACCTCCTGGACCACCTCCGCCAGGTCCGAGGCAAAGTCCAGGCCAAGATCACCATCTTGAGGGCGTAGGATGGGGCGCGGATGAACGCGGATTAGGCGGATCAGAGCAGAACGGAACCAATAACCACAGAGACACAGAGGACACGGAGGGAACCGGTATTCCCTCCGTGTCCTCTGTATTTCCGTGGTTCCTTTACCTGTCTGATCCGCGTAGATCCGCGATCCATCTGCGGAATCCGCGTTCCATCGGGCTATCGCAGGAAGGCGCTGAACACGCGGTTGCCGAGGAGGCGGCCTCTGGGGGTGAGGCGAATGCCGCGAGCATCCACCTCCAGCAGGCCGTCCTCGGAGGCCTCGGCAATCTGGGCGTCATACACGGTCCCCAGCTCGACCCCGAATCGCCGCGCGAACTCGGCGTATACCACCCCCTCGACGAGGCGCAGGCCGAGCATCATCGTCTCGTCCATGCGCTGGTCGCGATCGCGGCACTCGACCTCGGCCGTCGGGTCGCGCCCCGCCTCCACCCGCTCCACGTACTCGATGGGTGAGGTTACGTTGCCGCGCCGGCAGCGTCCGTCGTACGAGTGGGCGGCCGAGCCCAGCCCCAGGTAGGGCTCGTTGCGCCAGTACTTGAGGTTGTGGCGGCACGCCAGAGCGGGCATGTCCGGCGAAGCGTCGTCCGGCCCACGGCGCGCCCAATTCGAGATCTCATAGTGGGCATACCCGGCCCGCTCCAGGAGGTCCTCCGCCAGTACGTACATGTCGGCGGCCGCATCGTCGTCCGGGGCGGGGAGCGCGCCGCGGGCAACGCACTCTTCCAAAGGCGTGCCCTCCTCCACCGACAGGGCATAGAGAGAGAGGTGGTCGGGGCTCAGGTCAAGCGCGCGCTCCAGCGACTCGCGCCATTGGGGAACGGTCTGGCGCGGAAGCCCGTAGATGAGGTCCAGGTTCACGTTGGTGAACCCCGCCTCACGGGCCCAGTGGTAGGCCTGCACGGCCTCCTCGGCGCTGTGGATGCGCCCCAGGAGGCTCAGCTCGTCGCCGCGCAAGCTCTGCACCCCCAGGCTGAGCCGGTTATAGCCCGCGCTTCGCAGCGCGGCGAGATCTGCAGGGCTGACGGTGCCGGGGTTCGCCTCGAGACTGACCTCGGCCGTCCGCGACACGCCGAGGCGCTGCCGGCAGGTGCGCAATAGACCGACGAGGGCGTCCACCGGCAGTGCGGTGGGCGTCCCTCCCCCGACAAAGAGGGTGTCGAACCCGCTGGCCAGCCGGTCGGAGGGCACGCCGGCGATCTCTTGCAGGAGGGCGGCGACGTAGCGCCCGTGGAGCGCCTCCAGGCCGGAGAACGAGGCAAAGTCGCAGTAGGCGCACTTGTTCCGGCAGAAGGGGACGTGCAGGTAGACGCCGGCAGGTCGGTCCGGCGCGGCGTCAGGCGGTGGCGTGCTCATCGCTCAGATCGCCCCGCGTCGCGGCCGCCAGGGCCTGGTCGTAGCACCCCTGAGCGAGCCGGGCCACCATCTCGCGCACGGCGGTGCGCGAGGCCTCGTCCACGCTTATGGCGTCGGCGCCGGCGGCCCCCACCAGGCGCGCCAGCCGCTCGCGCGTGCTGGGATCGGCCACCGATGCGCCCGTCAGCGCCTCTTCGGCGGTTCGCACATGAGCGGGCACCCCCGCCGACGTGCCCATGGCCACCGCTCCCCACCGCACCGAGTCGTGATCGGACGAGAGAGAGAGCACCAACGCCAGGACCAGCGGCGAGGGCTCGTGCGCCTCGGGCCGCTCGATCCACCCGATGGCCGTGCCGGTGCTATGGTCGATCGCCGGCACGCGCACTGCGGTGACGATCTCGGAGGTGCTGTCGACCCGCGAGACGCCGCTCCGCACAAAGAGCGAATCCACCGGCATCCACTGGGAGCCGGTAAGGTTGGCGATCTGCGCCTCCGCGTCGAGCGCCACGAGCGCCACAGACACCTCGGCGCTCCCCTGCGCGGCCACCAGACGGCCGACGAGGGTGGCCAGCGCGCGCACCTCCTCCCCCTCCACCGCCAGGGCGGCCTCGCGCAGCATCGGCACCTCGGACCGGACCACAGCGCTCTCGGCGAGCGCCGCCAGAGTCACGGAACCGCCGATGATCACGTGCCCCTCGCTCTGGGTGATGCGCTTCATGGAGCAGACGCGCGACACGTCCACCAGATGCGTCGCGGGGCACTCGCCGCGCTCCACGAGCGGCATGAGCAGCGTGCCTCCCGCGATGATCTGCGCGTTGCCGCGATGCGCGGCGAGGTGCGCCAGGGCCTCCTCCACCGAGGAAGCAATCTGCACGTTATCCACCAAGAGCCCGCGTTTTCCGTTTCCTGCCATGGTGTGTCGCTCGAGTCCTTTTTCCAGGATGCGGGAATGCCCTCGGCCCGCCGTGGCCGAGGGGGTGTGGGCGGTGGCGAGGGTGGCCGGGGGACGCCGTGGCGCCGCGGGTCCCTCAGCGCTGTCAGTCGTCGCTGGGCATGCGAGAGAAGGGACAGACGACGATGCATACGCCGCAGACGACATCATCGCGCCCGACGCGCTCGCGCATCAGGCGCTCCGCCATGCTGCGACAGGCGGCCACATCAACTAGGGCCTCCCGGGGCGTGCCCAGGGTCCAGGCGTTGCCCTGAATGGCCCCGGCGGGACAGGCATCGACACAACGCCTGCACGAGCCACACTGGCCGGCAACTATGGGGGAGGACGAACGCCGTCCGTTCGCGGCGACGGGGAGAGGCATATCGGTGAACACGGTGGCGAGGCGAACGCGCGGCCCGAACGTGCGCGTGACTAACAATCCGCTGCGACCGATCCAGCCGAGGCCGGCGCGCGTAGCGACGGACTTGTGGTGCACCGGGGCGGTGAGCGCCTCGCCCAGATCGGAGCGAAGCTCCCCCGCCGAGACCGTGGCCGGGTAGGGCTTGGCGCGATGGCCCAGATGCTGTACGAAACGCGCTACCTCATGTGACGCTGCGTTGAGCGCGGCGTTGGCCGCCAGGTAGGCATCGTAATACGCGGGTGTCGGCCCCCCCGACCGCACCTCCCGCAGTTCCTCGACCGGCAGGGCCAACGCCAGACTGATGGCCCGCGGCCACTCCCCCCATTCCCCCGAGAAGAGCCCCGCCACGTCGGCGTACCCGTGGAGGCTCACCCCCAGCCGTGCGACCTCTGCCTCCAGCTCCGGCAGCCCGCGGAAATCGTCACGCATGGCGACCGTCAGCGGCGGCGCTGAGCCGTGCGGATCTCGGTATAGACGCGTTCTACGTTCTCGCGACGACGGCGCTTGATGCGCGCCGCCTGGTTCTCTGGCACGGGATAATAGTCCAACATGCCAACCTTATCAACTGACTCGCGTCGGCTGGCGCCGGCCTCGAACAGCTCGGCCACGCGACGATGCATCTCGGTAATATAGGCGATCAGGGGCTCAATGACCTCTTTGCCGCAGGGTTCGCCCACGCCGGGGACCAGCAGATCGACATCCATCTCCTGGATGCGGCGCAGGGTATCGATCCACGCCAGGGTGTCGGCCTGCACCATGGTGGGGTGCTCGTTGTTGACGATGTTGTCGCCGGCAAAGAGGATGCGCTCCTCCGGCAAGTACACGCCCACCGACGCCGGCGTGTGGCCGGGAAGGTAGAGCACGTGTACCTCACGGTCCCCGAGATGCAACGCCATCCGCTCGCCCACGGTGAGTTCCGGCGGATAGATCTGGAGGTTGGCGATCTCTTCGGCGAGGGCGGGACGCTCCTTGCGAAACGTCGCGGCGACCTGGTCGAGGGTTGAGGTCTCATACTTGGCGATCTGCCGCGCGCCCGCCTCGTGGCCCCAGACGCGCGTCGGCATCAGGGCGGCGTTCCCGATAAAATGCTCGGGGTGATAGTCCGTGTTGACCACGCCATAGATCACGCCGCCGTCCAGCGAGGCGACGGTCGCGCGCCAAGCCCTGGCCTCCGGCGGCAGCATAGGAGCATCGACCAGCAGGGCGCCCCGCTCCGTGAGGATCGCGCCTACGTTGCCGCCCTCGAACCCCGTCTCCAGATAGACCCTGTCCGCCAGTTCTCGCACCACCGCGCTCCCTCGCTACGCCCTCACTGTGCCGCCGCCCGCACGCGTTCGGCCGCCGCGTCCACCACCCGCGGCAGGTCGTCCGCCGAAACGCCGCCCCCCTGTGCCATGTGCGGCTGCCCGCCGCCTCGTCCGCCAAAGGCGCCGGCGGCCTCGCGCAGCAGCCGCGAGACGTCCAGCGCCACGTCCTGCGACCGCGCAAAGCACACCTGCGGCGAGGGCTCGCTCGCGGCGAACACCACCACAGTCCCGGGCTCGGTGACGAGGTGCTGCGCCAGGTAGCGCATGGCGGGCGCGTCGAGACCGTCCAGGACGCCGGCGATCAGGCGCCACGCGCCGATCCGCTCCCCCTGCCCCTGAAGGCGCACCAATTCGAGATCGAGTAGCCGCCGCTGAAGCGCCTGTGCCTGCTGTCGCGCCTCGGCGTCCGAGTCGGCCAGGCGCGCGATGGCGTCCGGCAGATCGGCGATGCCCACGCTAAAGCGGGCGGCAACAGCCTGCAGGATGGCGTCCCGCCGGCGATAGTCGCGCAGTGCGCGCCAGCCACAGAGGAACTCGACGCGCACCTGGTCGCGCCGGCGCTCCCAACGGCTCACGTGGATGACGCCTACCTCACCAGTGGCGCGCACGTGGGTGCCGCCGCAGGCGCACACGTCATAGTCGCCGACGCGCACCACCCGCAACGGCCCCTCGACCTCGGGCACGCGCCGTAGGGCCAGCTCGCGGAGGCCGTCCCGGTCGTGCTCCCGCACGCCGACGGGCGTATCCGCCAGGACGACGGCGTTGGCCGCCTCCTCGACGCGCGCCACGACGCCGTCATCGAGCGACGCCACGTTCAGGTCGATGGTGCTCGCCTCGTTGCCGAGGTGGAACGACACCGTCTCGGCGCCCAACCCCCGCTCGAACGCCTGGGAGAGGATGTGCTGCCCCGTGTGCTGCTGCATGTGGTCAAAGCGCCGCGCCCAGTCCACCTCGCCGTGGACAGGCCCTGGGGCGACGGGAGCCTCCAGCAGGTGGAGGATATCGCCGTCCACCTCGACCACCTCCACCACGGCCACGCCGTTCAGCGTGCCGAGGTCGTGGGGCTGGCCGCCGGAGGTGGGATAGAACGCCGTCGCGTCCAGCCGCACCGCGGGCCGCTCGTCGTACTGGAGCGCCTCGACGACGGTGGCATCAAAGCGGGTGCGATAGGCGTCGGTGTGGTAGAGGCGGGTGGTTGTCACGGGTTCCCCTTCAATCGGCGCAATAGTAACCGGCATTATAGCACATCGAGCTGGTCATCGCCAGCAGCTGTGGCTGCCGACGGCGCGCCCTTGTGCACATTGTCCACCAAACACACGAGCGCGGTTGGCCTCCCTGACCAGTGACCCCTGGGTGAGGCGATGATATGGTACCGCTGTACGGCAGGTAGGGCACCTGCGCGTCCGGGGACGGCCCCGGGGCGAGCGGCGTGCCCTTTGCGTGTGAACGCAGGGCTCCGGGCGATCGGGGAGATGACCACCGCGACGAGACGAGGAGGGCGCCGTGACGGTACACGTGAGTTGGGCGTTGTTAGTCGTGCTGTTGTTGCTGGCGTTGGCGACGATGCAGGCGATCCTCGCCCTGATCCAGGCTCACTTTGTCCGCTCCGTCGACCGCCAACTCGATAGTCTGTGCCACCCGGAGGCACGGGGCAATCGCGCGCGGGGTGAGTCCGACCAACCCCCGCGCTAGCGCCGCCTCCGAGGCCATTCGTATCCCACAACAGGAGGAGTGCATCGTGTACACAAAGCGTCGTCTGGCTGCAGTGCTACTTGCGTTCACCGCCTTTTTGGCCGGCGCCACCGCCGTCTCAGCTCAAATGGCCGACCCGAACGGGGCCGCCACGCTGGCGGCCGATCCGTCTGCAGCGGTGAATTTCGTCTGGGTGCTAATCGCCGGGTTCCTCGTCTTCTTTATGCAGGCCGGGTTCGCCCTGGTGGAGGCCGGCTTTGCCCGCGCCAAGAACACGGTCAACATCCTCACCAAGAACGTAATGGATTTCTGCATCGGCGGGCTTGCCTTCTGGGCGTTCGGTTTTGCCGTGATGTTCGGCGGGTCGAGAATCGCGCCGGGAACCGAGGTCGGAAACGCCATCCTGGGATACTCGGGCTTTTTCCTCAGCGGCGCGGCCTATGACGTGACCACCGCGGCCATGTGGTTCTTTCAGATGTGTTTCGCCGCGGCCGCCGCGACCATCGTCTCCGGCGCCATGGCCGAGCGCACCAAGATCACGGCCTACATGGCGTACTCCTTTATCGTGTCGGCCGTCATCTATCCCGTCTTTGGCCACTGGGTATGGGGCGGGGGCTGGCTGAGCACCCTGCCCTTTGGGGCCGGCGCCCGCGACTTTGCCGGGTCGGGCGTGGTGCACAGCCTGGGCGGCTTGATCGCCCTAACCGGCGCCATGATGGTAGGCCCACGCACGGGCAAGTACGGTCGCGACGGCAAGCCCCGCCTCATCCCCGGCCACAACATGACATTCGTGGCGCTGGGAACGATGGTCCTGTTCGTGGGCTGGTTCGGGTTCAACCCTGGGTCCACCCTCGCCGCCACCGACCTGCGCATCTCGGTGATCGCCGTCAACACCTTTCTGGCGGGCGTGGCCGGCGCGGTGGTGGCGATGTACGCTATCCTCACGCGCACCGGCAAAGCGGATCTGGGTATGGCCTGCAACGGCTGCTTGGCGGGTTTGGTGGCCGTCACAGCGTCTTGCGCCTACGTCGCTCCCTGGGCCGCGGTAGTCATCGGCGGCGTGGCGGGCCTGCTCATGATCGCCAGCGTGGGGTTCGTGGAGAACCGGCTCAAGATCGACGACCCGGTGGGCGCCATCTCGGTGCACGGCGCCAACGGCCTCTGGGGATTGCTGGCCGTGGGCATCTTTGCCGACGGCACCTACGGCGGCGTGGCGGGCCTGGTGGCCGGAAACGGCGCGCAGATCGTCGCGCAACTCATCACCATGGCCACCGTCATTGTCTGGGCCTTGGGCACCGGGTTCGCCCTCTTTGCCGGCATCAAGGCGGCCATGGGCCTGCGCGCCTCGGCCACCGAGGAACGCGAGGGGCTCGACCTCACCGAGCACGGCGTCGAGGCCTACCCCGCCGAGGCGGCGTTGGGCTGACGGCGCGGCGCCCCCTGTGCAGAGTGCACAGGCCGGATGTCGAGAGGCTCGTGAGCGTTGACGATGGAGAGGCACCTCAAGAGCGCTATGATGGCGAGCATAGCAGAGCGAACGCCGCCATGGGCGGCCCCGCGGGAGAACACGTTACGGACGGAGGGAGACGACATGCCGATGGAAGCGATGCTGGCACTGGGTTCCTTTGTGGTGCTGGTGCTCATGTGGGTGGTACTACCCTCGCGGCTGCACCGAGGACACCGGGCGGAGGAGTAGGACGCGCGTGCCGCGGGGCCCGGCGATGGGCCCCGCGGCGCGCTACCCCTGTCGGCCCGGGGGAGCCATGCCCCCGGGCCGATCCCTCGCAGGAAAAGCGGCTACCGTCAGTAATAGTCGGTGTACAGGTTGGTCTCCCAGTAGGCGCGGTAGTCCGCCTCACGACTCCCCAAGCACACCCCATCGAACAGGCAGCGCCCCGGACAGTCATAGTCGATCCCCGTGACAAAGGTGCACACGTCCCGGCGGGTACACGCGTTCGGCCCGCAGATGGGGTCGTAATCGTAAAAGCAGCAGTTGCGGCCCATACTCCAGAGGATGTTGTCCACCGCGAACACCGTCTGGCGGGAGGCGCCCACGATGCGGTGGCAGGCCTCGCGCACCGCCTCGCGGATGGCGTTGTCCTCCTCCTCGCTCACGGGCCCGCGACCGCGCAGGCGGGCCGCGAGACTGGCATCCTCGACGCGCACGATGCCGCTACGCAGGGCGATGCGCATGATGTGGTAGTCGATGGCCACGCGGAGGTTCTCCAGGTCACGCACCTCCCAGACCCCCGACTCGACCAGGAACATGGTGAGCAGGAACGCCTTCTTGCGGACCGGGTCGCGGTAGGCGTGGCACTCGGCCAGGCGCGCCAGGATGCCGCCCTCGCCCTCCACGCGCCGGCCGGCGGCTTCGTAGAGCGCCATCACATCGCCGCCGTAGCGGTCGAGCATCAGCCGCGCGGCGTCATGGAGTTGGGCAACGCGCTCGTCGATGCGATCGAGGGTGGAGGACGCCGGGTCGCCCGCGTCGGCCAAGATCGCGCGCAACGCATCGCCCGAGATGGCGGCGAGCCGCTCCGCGCTGAACGCCTCCGGATCGGCAGCCAGGGCGCGGCGGGCGGCCCGCACCATATAGTCCCAGCCCCGGTACCAGCGGCCGTCGAGGGTGCCCTGCAGGGTACGCGTCGACTGGCAGATTCCCACCAGGTAGAAGAGCAGGTTCGCCTCGCGACGCCGCTCCTCGGCCGTGGCGGGGCGCACGGCAAAGGCGTCCGGGCGCACCTCCACGCGGTCGAGGCGTTCGGCGATCCGGCGACACTGCGCGTCATCGATGGTGATCATCACGCCCCCGTTCATCTAGCGTCATTCATCCAGCATCATGTATCCAGCACCATAGCAGACGGGGGCGGCCTCGTAGGGCCGCCCCCGCTGGGCAGTCATGTCCCTTCCGCGAAACGCCCGCCTCGCGGGCACCCCGCCGGCTGGTGCACTCTGGCATGCAGGCGCCGGGCGGCCTAGAACGGGATCTCTTCCTCGTCCATCGTCTCGCCCGCGCCGCCGGCCGTCTCCTCCTCGATGCCGGGCGCGCCGGTATCGCCGCGCCCACCGAGGAACTTGACGGCGTTCGCGGTTACGTCCAGCGACGCCCGCCATTCGCCGTCCCGGCTCTGGTAGACCCTCGGCTCCATCACCTCGCCCTCGACCATCACCAGCCGCCCCTTGGTCAGGTACTGGTTGCAGGTCTCGGCCAGGCGACGCCAGGCCGTCACTCGAAACCACACCGTGCGCGACTGCTGCTGGCCGTTCGCGTCGGTCCAGCGGCGATCGGTCGCCACGCTAAAGCTTGTGACCGGCGTGCCGTCAGGAGTGTAGCGCATCTCGGGGTCGCGTCCGAGTCTGCCGATGATGATGAGCTTCTGGTACATTGCGTCCTCCCTGACAATTGCATTATGCCGCAATAGCGTGATTATAGCATAAAGATCGGAAACGGCAACCGGAAAAGACTACCACAGCCGTTGCAAAAGCGAACTAGTTCGGCTATAATGGGCTCGACCTGCAAAGCCATACTAACCTCATGCGGGCACATCATGCTGGATGCGGGACAGAGGAGCCAAACATGATCAGCCGGACCGTGCAGCTACTGGTAGTACTAGGCCTCATCGCGGGCCTCATCGTGGGGTGCGCCCCACCCGAGACGCCGACGCCCGCGCCAACGCCGCAGTCTAATGTAGTACCGGTGGCAGCGGCCCAGACGCAGGCGACGCCCGTGCCTGCCACTGCGACGCCCGTCCCCGTCGCTGACACCGCCACGCCGGTGGTGGTGCAGGTGGTGGTCACGGCGACGCCCGAGCCCGAAGGCCCCGAGGGTCCGGAACTGCTGGCTCCTCCGGACGGGTTGGAGGCCTCGCTGTTCGACCTGATGTGGGAGTGGGAGGCCGGCCTGGGGCCGGACGAGTGGTACGAACTCCAGATCTGGCCCGACACCCCCGACGCCGAGCCCTCGGTCTTTACCTGGCTCAAGGAGACCACCCGGCGCATCACCGCGGCGCACCTGCTTCCGGGCAGATATCGCTGGCGCGTGGTAGTCGTGGAGGGGTATGACGAGACGCGCGGCGACGAGACCAGCCCCTACAGCAAAGAGCGCACCTTTATCATGACGCGCCCGTCGACCCTCTCCACCATCGAGCTGCCCATCATCCCGACGCGCACGCCGACGCCACGCACCATCATCATCGTGGTGACGGCCACGCCGACGCCTACGAGTCAGGAGACGGTCCCGCCGCCCACCGCCACGCCTACCGCCGAGCCCACGGCCACACCGACCGTTGCGCCGCCCACCGCCACGCCGACGGCAGACGTCACGGTACCGGCGCCCACCGTGGCGCCCCCCACGGCATACCCCTCCTGATCGGGCCTCTGTCGCCCATTGGCAGCGCCTCAGCGGGGTGGCTCTCAGGAGCCACCCCGCTTTCGTGCCATGGTGCTTTCGCCCCCACCTTGGTCGCGCCCTGTGGCCGTGGTACAATCGGCGTCAGTGACCCGAAGAGCCAACCGATAGCTGAGGGTGCCACCGTGATCCGCTTGGCCGATCTCCTCACCGCGACGGGCGGCCGCCTGCTGGCCGACGCCACCGCCGACGCCTTCTCTGATTTCTGCTACGACTCGCGCATCGTCGAGCCGGGGCAGCTTTTTGTGGCCGTGGTCACCGAGACGGGCGACGGCCATGACTATATCGCCGACGCCTGCCGCGCCGGCGCCACGGGCGTCCTCTGCCAGCGCCCGCCGGACGGCCCCCTGCCCGCCGCGTGCATCGTGGTGAACGACACGCAACAGGCGCTGCTGGACTATGCCTGGTTCATCCTCCGCGCGCGGGGCATCCCCGTGGTGGGCGTCACGGGGAGCGTGGGCAAGACGAGCACCAAGGAGGCGATCGCTGCGGTGCTCGGCGAACGCTACCCCGTGTTCTGCAGCCAGGGCAACTATAACGGGCGGTTCGGCCTGCCCATCTCGCTGGGCCGGTTGGACGACGAGGCACGCATCGCCGTGCTCGAGATGGCGTGCGACGGCCTGGACGAGATTCGCGTCCTCGCCGAGGTGACACAGCCCCTCGTCGGCGTGGTGACCCAGGTGGGCCACAGCCACGCGCAATACCTCGGCACACCCGACGACGTCGCCCGGGAAAAAGGGCGACTCATCGAGGCGCTGCCGTCCCACGGCGCCGCCGTCCTGAACGGCGACGATCCGCGCGTGCACGCCATGGCGGCGCTCACCGGCGCGCGGGTCATCACCTACGGGCTGGATCCAGCCGCCGACCTCGCGGGGCGCCTCGTGGAGGTCTCGCCGGAGGGCACCCGCCTGGAGGCGCGCTGGCACGAGGAGACGGCGCCGCTGATGATCCCGCTCATCGGAGCGCACCACGCGTACACGGCGCTGGCGGCGGCGGCCGTCGGCCTGGCACTCGATCTATCGTGGGACGAGATCGCCCGGGGACTGGCGCGGGTGCGGCCGATGCCGGGACGCACCCGCCTGCTGGAGGGCGTCAACGGCAGCCGCATCCTCGACGACAGCTACAACGCCAGCCCCGCGTCGGCGTTGGCCGCCCTGGAGACGCTGCGGGCGCTCCCCGCTCGCCGGCGCCTCGTGCTGTTGGGCGACATGGCCGAGCTGGGTGGCTACGCGCTGGAGGGGCACCACCGGGTGGGTCATCGCTGCGCCGAGGTCGCCGACCACCTGGTGACCAAGGGGGACCTGGCGCGCCTCGCCGCCGAGGAGGCAATGGAGGCGGGGATGCCGGCGGAGCGCGTCCACGTCACTTACAGCGCCACCGATGCGGCGCGGGTGCTGGCCGGGCTGGCGGCGCCCGACGACTTGATCCTCATCAAGGGGAGCGCCGAGGCGCGGCTCGAGTTCGTCACCCGCGAGCTGCTGCGACACCCCGAGACGGCGGGCGAGGTCCTCCCGCGGCAGACCCGCGGCTGGACGCAGGTGCGCCTGGGGCGGCCCGGGCGCCCGACCTGGGTAGAGATCGACCTGGAGGCTGTGGCCGGCAACGTGCGCGCCATCGCCGAGCGCATCGGCCCGGCGGTCGAGGTGATGGCGGTGCTCAAGGCGGACGCCTACGGCCACGGCGCGGCGCCGATCGCGCACACGGCGCTCAACAATGGGGCATCGTGGCTGGGGGTCGCCTGCCTCGGCGAGGCGCTGGGGCTGCGGCGCGCCGGGATATCTGCGCCGATCCTCACGCTGGGCTACACGCCCCCGTGGCAGGCGCGGGAAGCGGTTCTGGCGGACGCCGTCACCACGCTGTTCTCCCTGGAGGTGGCTCAGGCCCTCTCCCGTGCGGCGGTGGACCTGGGACGGATGGCGCGCGCCCACATCAAGGTGGATACGGGCATGGGGCGCCTGGGGCTGCTGCCCGACGAGACGGCGGCGTTCACGCGCGAGGTCGTGGCCCTCCCCGGCCTGGAGGTGGGCGGGATCTTCTCCCACATGGCAGCGGCCGACGAGGCCGATCCGGCCTACACACTGTGGCAGTTGGAGCGCTTTGAGGGGGTGCTGGCGGCCCTGCGTGCCGAGGGCATCCTCCCCCCACGGGTACACGCCGCCAACAGCGCCGCCACGCTGCGCTTCCCCCAGAGTCACTACACCATGGTGCGCGTGGGGCTGGCGATGTACGGGCTAAACCCGTCCGGCGACGTCCCCGTGCCGCCGGAATTCCGTCCCGCGCTGCGCTTTGCCTGCCAGGTCGCCCAGGTGAAGGAGATGCCGGCGGGAAGTTATGTCAGCTATGGCTGCACTTTTCGCACCGAGCGCCCCTCGCGCATCGCCGTGATCCCGGTGGGCTATGCCGACGGCTTTCGTCGGGCGCCCGCCCACTGGGGGCAGGTTCTCGTGCGCGGGCGGCGCGCGCCCGTCGTCGGGCGGGTGTGCATGGACCAGTCGATGATCGACGTCACCGACATCCCCGGTGTGCGCGCCGGAGACGAGGTGGTGCTCATCGGCGCCCAGGGCGCCGACGCCATCACCGTCGACGAGGTCGCCGAACGCCTCGGCACCATCAACTATGAGGTCGTCGCCGAGATCCTCGCCCGCGTCCCCCGCGTGGTGTAACACAGAGACCACAGAGGCCAGAGATCACAGATATTCGGCTTTCTTTCGCTTCTCCGCGCTCTGCGATCTCTGATTTCCTGGATGCATCCGCGCCAATCCGCTAGATCCGCGTTCATCCGCGTTCCATCTCCCAATTGACGCCATAGAACATTTGTGCTACGATGCGGGTGTCTCATTCCCCTCACATCCCATTCCTCAGGTGGGGTTTAGCCATGGAGATGGAGCGCAAGATCGACCTGCTCGGCGAGGCCGCGCAGTTTGACGTGTGCCGCGGGTGCGGCACCCACACCAACCGCACGCGCGACGACATCGGGCGGTGGGTGTATCCCGCCGTGCGTCCCGACGGCACGCGGGTCGCCCTACTCAAGGTCCTTCAGACGAACGTCTGCGAGCGCGACTGCGCCTACTGCGCCAACCGCAGCGGGCGCGACACGCGGCGCAGCGCGTTCCAGCCGGAGGAACTGGCGGCCACCTTTGACCGCATGGCGCGCCGGGGGCTGTGCCAGGGCCTCTTTTTGAGTTCCGGCGTGTGCGGCGATGTCGGCCGCGCCTCGGAGCGCATGCTGGCCACGGTGGAACTCGTGCGCAAGCGCTATGCCTTTCGCGGCTACATCCACCTCAAGATACTGCCCGGCGCCGACGACGCCACCATCGAGGCCTCGGTGCGCCTGGCCGATCGCGTCTCGGTGAACCTCGAGGCGCCCAACGCCCAACGGCTGGTGGCCCTGAGCCGCTCGAAGGACTTTCGCGGGGAGCTACTTGCGCCACTGCGCCAGGCCGACCGCATCCGCCGGGTCGTCGGCCCGTCGGTGAGCCTGACCACCCAGTTCGTGGTGGGCGCGGCGGGGGAGGCGGACCGCGAGATCCTCGCCACCACCACCGGCCTCTACCGCGACCTCGGCCTGGCCCGCGCCTACTATAGCGCCTTTCAGCCGGTGCGCGACACGCCGCTGGAGGGGTTGGCGCCGACGCCGACGTGGCGCGAGCAGCGCCTCTACCAGGTGGATTTCCTCCTGCGGCGCTACGGCTTTCGCTTCGACGAGCTGTGCTTCAACGCTCAGGGAAACCTCCCGCGCGACGCCGACCCCAAGCAGGTGTGGGCCTGGCGCCATCCCGAGTTCTTTCCTGTGGAGGTAAACCGCGCCAATTTGGAGACGCTGCTGCGCGTGCCCGGCATCGGGCCCATCTCGGCACAGCGCATCCTGGGGCGCCGCCGCGCCGCCACCCTGCGCGACCTGCGGGATCTCGGGATGGGTGAGGCGGGCGCCAGGCGCGCCGCGCCGTACATCCTGCTCGACGGCCGCGCGCCCACGCGGCAGCTCGGCCTGTGGGAGGGGCTGGAGGCGCCCGTCGCGGTGAGGGATGCCGCGTAGCGCCGACCCGACATGGGCATACGGCCGTGCAATGCTCGGTCTGCTCGCCCTCACGAAAACAAACGACTGAAGTCGTTACTACAAAGGCTGTACTATGTAGTAACGACTTTAGTCGTTCTTTATATCGCGTAGAGAAGCTCAAACGCCTTTGGCCCGGCTTACGCACCCATCGGTCGGTGGCCTCAGTCGCCCTCCTCCTCGCGGCCGGTACGAAGGAGGGAGGCGCGGGTGATGGCGTCGTGGCCGTAGCGATCCCTGATGGCGTCGACGGCGCGGTTCAGACGCGTGCGCCGCTGGTCGCTGCGGTCAAAGAGACTGAGCTGGTACCCCGAGTGGTCCAGCAGACCACTCACCCCCACCCCGAGCAACCGCAGCTGCTGCCCTTGGCGCCAGTTCTCGTGCAGCAGCTGCAGAGCCGCGGCATAGATCACCTGCCCCTGGTCTGTGGGCTGGGCGAGGCTCACCTGGCGCGTGTGGGTGACAAAGGCCGGCGTGCGCAGCTTTAGCCGGACCGTCTCGGCCACCAGCCCCTGCTGCCGCAGGCGCGCCGCCACGTTCTCCGCCATGCCGAGCAGCGTGCGCTCTAGCGTGCGTCGGTCCCCCTCATCGCGCCCAAAGGTGCGCTCCTGACTGATGGAGCGCCGCTCGCGGCCGGTCTCCACGCGACTCTCGTCGATCCCCCGCGCCGCGCGGTAGAGGTGCCGCCCGGCATCGCCAAAGGCGCGCACCAGGTCCTCCTCGGGCCAACCCGCCAGGTCACCGATGGTCTCGATCCCCAGGGAGCGCAGGCGCTCCGCGGTGACACGACCCACCCCCCAGATGCGCTCGATGGGCAGCGGCGCCAGGAAGGTGGCTTCCTGGCCGGCAGGGACCAACACCAGCCCGCGGGGCTTGCCGGTGTCGCAGGCGATTTTTGCCACCAGCTTGGTGGTGGCGATGCCGAGAGAGCAGGGAAGGCCCTGTTCCTCGAGGATGCGCCGCTGGATGCGTCGCGCCACCTCTAGCGGCGGCCCCCACAAACGCTCGCACCCGGTCACGTCGAGGAACGCCTCGTCGATAGAGAGGGGCTCCACGGCGGGGGTGATCTCGCGCAGGATGGCCATCACCGCCCGAGAGCGCCGTCCGTACTCGTGGTGCCGCGGCGTGATGACCACCGCCTGGGGGCAGAGGCGCACCGCCTGCGCCATGGGCATGGCGGAGTGCACGCCACAGGCGCGGGCGGGATACGAGGCGGACGATACCACGCCGCGCTGCGATGGGTCGCCACCGACGATGATCGCCTTGCCGCGCAGCGCGGGGTTCAGGATCTCTTCCACCGACGCGAAAAAGGCGTCGAGGTCGACGTGCACGATCCAGCGCCGGGCCGGCGTGTCGGCGGGTTGGGTAGGGGTTGAATGGTGCTTCACGTGCTGTTCCATGGATGCCTGATAGTAGGCGTTGTCCGCGTCAATCGCGCGAGTGCGGCGCGCACAGCGTGCGCGCCCTACCGCCCTGATGATAAACGCCGAACGCCGTTCGGCCAGACACGCTATCGCTTGGATCCTCTGGTAGCGAGTGCGGCGCGCACAGCGTGCGCGCCCTACCGCCCTGATGGTAAACGCCGAACGCCGCTCGGCCAGACACGCTATCGCTTGGATCCTCTGGTAGCGAGTGTGGCGCGCACAGCGCGCGCGCCCTACCGCCCTGATGGTAAACGCCGAACGCCGTTCGGCCAGACACGCTATCGCTTGATCCTCTGGTAGCGAGTGCGGCGCGCACAGCGTGCGCGCCCTACCGCCCTGATGGTAAACGCCGAACGCCGCTCGGCCAGACACGCTATCGCTTGGATCCTCTGGTAGCGAGTGCGGCGCGCACAGCGTGCGCGCCCTACCGCCCTGGTAAGGGCCGAACGGCCTCGGCGTCGGGTACCTGTCTTCCGGTGGCCTACCGCCCCGGTAGGTAGGGGCCGAACGCCGTTCGGCCCGACTTGCCGTTGCCTGGGGGCCCTTGGGAGGTGCCCCACCATCCATCACATTATAGCAGAATGCATCCGGCATACCGGGAGGTGTTCGCCAGAGGCTTGAAAACTCGGAGCGGTTGGATAGCGCCCTCGCGCATGCTACAATCCCCTCAGAGCCAGACCAACCCATCGCTCCCGCCCGGCTCGCGACATCGCCAGGGGGATGAAACCATGTTGCTGACCAGGGTACGCTTGGAGGAGATCGAGGCGGCGCAACTCGCGCCCTATGCTATGCGCAGCAGCGCCTCGCGGGGTCGCGCCTACCCTGAGGAGGAACACCCCTATCGCGCTGCGTTCCAGCGCGACCGCGACCGCATCCTCCACACCACCGCCTTTCGCCGCCTGGAGTACAAGACCCAGGTGTTCGTGAACTATGAGGGCGATCACTATCGCACGCGACTGACCCACACGCTGGAGGTGGCGCAGATCGCCCGCACCATCGCGCGCACGCTGATGCTCAACCAGGACCTCGTCGAGGCGATCGCCATGGCGCACGATCTGGGGCACACCCCCTTTGGGCATACGGGCGAGACGGTGCTCCATACCCTCATGGCCGGGCGCGGCGGGTTCAACCACAACACGCACGGCCTGCGCATCGTGGAAAAGCTCGAGGAGCGCTACCCGGGGTTCCCCGGCCTGAACCTGACCTGGGAGGTGCGCGAGGGGATCGTCAAGCATGCCACCGAGTACGACACGCCCGAGGCGAACGCCTATGAGCCGGGGCTGCGGGCGACCCTAGAGGCGCAGGTCATCAACGTGGCCGACGAGATCGCCTACAACACGCACGACCTCGACGACGGCCTGCGATCGGGCCTGATCGACGAGCGACAGCTCCGCGGCCTCGGCCTGTGGCAAGAGGCCCTCGCGGCGCTGGGCATCCGGGGCGACGTCCTCTCGCACGTGGACCGCAACCGCGTGGTGCGGTATCTGGTGAACGCCGAGGTATCGGACGTGATCAATGCCAGCGAGGCGCGGCTGCAGGAGGCCGCCCCCGACTCGGTGGACGCCGTCCGCCGCCTCCCCCACGACCTGATCGGCTTCTCCGAGGGGCTAGGGGTCAAGAACCGGCAGTTGAAGGACCTGCTCTTCCAGTGCCTCTACCGCCACTGGCGCGTGATGCGCGTCTCGGAAAAAAGCAAGCGCGTGCTCACCAGCCTCTTTGAGGCCTATCTGGAGAGCCCGGCTCAGCTTCCCGAGGAGGTGCAGGTGCGCATCGGCGCCGAGGACGACCTAGAGCGGGTGGTCTGCGACTATATGGCGGGCATGACGGACCGCTTTGCCCTCGAAGAGTACCGCAAGATGTTCGACCCCGGCGTCAGACCATGAATATGGATACAGAACGCGGATCAAGCGGATCTTCACGGATCGTATTGGTGCTCTTCCGATCCGCGTGAATCCGTTCCATCCGCGTTCATCCGCGTCCCATCTATCTTCACGGCACGGCGTCGCTGGACTCGGCCAAGAGTTCGAGGTCGAGGCGCACAAAGTAGCCCTCGGGGCCGTCGCTCCCCTCGGCGAACTCGCAGTCGCGGAGCGTGACGGTCACGCGGAGCGAGAGGGTCTCCAACGTCACCTCGAGCCCCGGCTGGGCGATCACCAGGTCTCCCTTGGCCGACAGGCGCGCGCTGCGGGCCTCGTCGCGGAAGGCCTGCTCGCTCACCAGCACCTTGGTCACGGTGCGGATGTCGCCCTTGTCGAACAGCCACACCTCAAAGGCATCGGCGCGCTGCACGCCGCTCTCCACGTCCAACACGTCCGTCAGGCCAACGCCGCACTCGCCGAGGAACTCGCCATCGGGCGACTCGATGGTGAACGAGGCGTCGAAATCGTCGTCGCCCAGGATATACTCCGCCTCGAACACCCCCAGGGCGTCGGGAGGGATATCGTCGGACGTGGCGCCGAGTACGGCGCTCGGTCGGTCCGCATCTACCACGGTAACGCCCCGCTCCATGCGCTCCGGCGCGGCCATGAGCGCGGCGCTCGGCTCGGGCTCGGGCAACTCTGCCCCGGTGTCGGCGTCGAGCGCGTCGTCGTCCTCCCAGTCGTCTTTGCCATCGTCATCGGCGGCATCGCCCAGGAAGGCGTCGCCGTTCCCCGGGTGCACCACGGTCACCGGCTCCTTGGCCGCCACGGGATCGTCGTCCTCATCCTCCACCTGGACGTCCACGGAGACGGCCACTTCGAGGGAAGACTCCTCGTCCTCCCAGTCCTCGTCCAGCTCACCCTCATCGATCAGGTCGTCGAGGTCGTCCCCCTCGTCGTCCAGGAGCACGTCATCGTCGTCCAGGATGTCGACATCCTCCTCACCCTGGAGGTCGAGGGTGCTCGACGGCACGCCGGGCGCGCCACTGGAAGTGGCGGGCGCAGCACGATCGAGCCAGCTCGCGGGCGTGGAGGCGCGGGCGGAAGCGCGGGGCGCGGCGCGCGTGACGGCCCGGCTCGAGGCGTGCGCCGGCGCAAGCCGCATGCGGTACAGGTATCCAGCCACCCCGATCCCCACGAGCACGACCGCCGCCACGACGTACAGCAGCGTCGAGGATCCATCGGCGCCGGATCGCGGGCTAAAGTCCGTGGAGGTCGCCAAGGGCAGGCCGGTGGCTTGGGCCATGCGGCGCAGGCGCAGCGCCGCGGCCAGATCACCCTGGGATTCGCTCTCGGCGGCTATCCGCTCCACCAGATCGGCGACCTGGTGCCAGGTGGTATCGCCGTCGGTGAGTTCCGCTAGGCGCTGAGCGGCCGCCTCGATGTCGCCCGTAACGGCGAGGGAGTCAGCGGCCAGGATCGCATAGTCCGCCTGGTGCTGCAGGCGCAGATCTGAGGGGTCGGTGTCGTACCACTGCACCGGCCACACCACCCAGCCGAGGAGGAGCCCCAGCAGGATGCCCACCACCAAGCCGCTCACGATCAGCGGTACCGCCAGGCGTTGCACCGTCGTCTTGAACCCGTCGCCCATGTTGTTCCCTCGATGTCATCGATGTGGGTTGCCGCCGATGTTGCTGCGGTCTCGATGCGGTGGGGGGCGCCGCACCGAGGCGAATACCACCTGACCGGCGCCGGCTGTGGTCGGGCCGAGCCAATATCTGTTACTGCGCCGATTCTAACACGAAAGAGGAGCAGCCGCAACAGCCGGACGGAAGGGGATGCGACACACACCCCATCCCGTCAGATGACAGGCTGCTTGGGCGAGCCGGTCAGGACTCGGCAGCCATCCTCGGTGACCAGCACCATATCCTCGATGCGCACGCCGCACCAGCCGGGGACATAGATGCCCGGCTCCACGGTGACGATGGTGCCCGGCGTGAGGACGTCGGTAGAGGTGAGAGACGCGCGCGGCTTCTCGTGGATCGCCAGCCCGACGCCATGCCCCAGCCCGTGGCCGAACTTGCCCTCGTACCCGGCGCCATAGATGATCTTGCGCGCCACGGCATCGGCGTCGACGCCCGGCATGCCGCCGCGAATGGCATCCTCCGCCGCCGCCTGCGCCTCGAGCACCGTGTTCCAGACCGCCAGGTACTCGTCGCTCGCCTCGCCGACGCAGAAAGATCGCGTCAGGTCAGAGCAGTAGCCGTGGTACACGCAGCCCATGTCGATCACCAGTGCGTCGCCGCGCTCGATTGCGCGGTCGGTGGTCATGGCGTGGGCCATGGCGCCGTGGTCGCCGGCGGCCACGATGCTGGTGAAGGAGAGGGCCTCCGCGCCGTGGGTGCGCATATAGACCTCGGCCTCCCATGCCACCTGGCGCTCCGTGACGCCGGGCTTGATCCAGGACATCAGGTGGACCATCGCCTCGTCGGCGATGCGCACCGCCTCCTCGATGGCGCGCACCTCGTCGGCGTCCTTTTCCTGGCGCAGCCCCTCGACCACGTCACTCGTGGGCACCCACTCGACGCCCGGCGCGGCCGCTCGCCACTGCTCGAATATCTCGACGGTCACCTGGTGCGGCTCGAACCCCACCCGCCACGCCGTCATGTCGGCCAACACCGCCGCCAGCACCGGCGGGGTCGGGCCGGTGACCTCGGCCAGAGCAAAGGCGGGCGCCTGTTGCTTTACCTGCTCATAGTAGCGAAAGTCGCTCGCCAGGACGGCGCGCTCGGCGCTCACCAGCGCCACGCCCTCGCCGCCGGTAAATCCGCTGAGATAGCGCATGTTTTCGGGCTGGGAGGTGACGAACGCGTCCAGTTCGTCGCGCGCCATGCTGGCGCGCAGGCGCGCCAGCCGCCGAGCCGTGGGTGAGGTCTCCATCGCATGTACCTCTGATCTTTGATTGACGCGTCGGTCGCATCGTCGACGCCAGCTAGCCATCAGGTAGCGGCCTCTTGGGCCGGCCCCTCGCCGAGGAGCGCCGCCAGGGAGGCCTCGCGCATGTGGGCGCCAAACAGCGCCCCAAAGTGCCGCGCCACCCGCGCCCGCACCGCAGCCATGGGGGGAGCGGAACCCAGTTCCAGGGAGAGACTGGTGACGCCGCCGTCGGTGATGCCGCAGGGAATGATGGTCGCCCAGTGACGCATGTCGGGCGCTACGTTCAGGGCGAACCCGTGATAGGTGACACCCTTGCTGACGCGCACCCCGAGAGCGGCGATCTTGTTGTCGCCCACCCACACGCCGATAACGCCCTCGCGGCGCTGCGTGATGACGCCCCACTCGGCCAGGGTAGCGGCCAGCACATCCTCCAGGTGGTGCATGTAGTCGCTGGCGCCGAGGCCGAGGGTCGGCAGGTGCACGATGGGATAGCCCACGAGCTGCCCGGGACCGTGGTACGTCACGTCGCCGCCGCGCTCGACGCGGTGCACCGCGATCCCCTCCCTCGCCAGGACGTCGGGGGGCGCCAGGATGTGGCTCTCGTCGGCACGGCGCCCCAGCGTGATGACGGGCGTGTGCTCCAGCAACAGCAGGGCGTCGCCGATGCGACCCTCCTGGCGGAGGGCCACCAGCCGGTGCTGCAGCTCCAGGGCGGGGCCGTAGGGCTCGACCCCCAGGTGGACGACCGACACCGTACGCGCCACGGCCTAGCCCTCCGCCGGGGCGTCGGACGCGCCCAGCACGGCGCCCACGAACCCGCGGCGGCCCCGGGCGAACGCCGCGGCGTCCATCGCCTTGCGCCCAGCGAGTTGCACCTCGTCCAGCACCAGCAGCCCCTCACCGGTGCACACACCGATGGCGCGACTCACTTCTACCACCGTGCCGGGTGGGCCCGGGGCCCGGTCACCCTCCCCCGGGTGGGCGCGCCCCACCTTGAGGGCCTGGCCGTCGAGGGTCGTATAGGCGCCGGGCCAGGGGGTGTAGGCGCGGATGAGGCAGTCGATGTCGCGAGCCGAGCGCCGCCAGTCGATGCGGGCGTCATCGCGAGAGATCATCGGGGCGGTGGTGGCCAGCGCATCGTCCTGCGGGCGCGGCTCGATCTCGCCCGCCAGCCAGGCGGGCAGCGTGTCGATGACCATTCGCGCGCCGAGGTGCGCCAGGCGCTCGGTGAGGGTCTCGGTGGTGTCGTCCGCGGCGATGGTTAGCGCCTCTTGGGCGACGATGTCGCCGGTGTCCATGCCCGCGTCGGTGCGCATGAGGGTGACGCCGGTCTCGTGTTCGCAGTGCAGGATGGCGGCAGCGATGGGCGCCGCCCCACGGTATTTGGGCAGGAGTGAGGCGTGTACGCCGATGCAGCCGTGCGGTGGAATGTCCAGCACCTCCTGGCGCAGGATCTGACCAAAGGCGGCCAACACGAACACGTCGGCGCCAAAGTCGCGCAGCGCCCGCACCACCTCCCGATCGCGGCGCAGGCTGATCGGCTGCAGCACCGGCAGGCCGTGCCGTTCGGCGGCGATTTTGACCGCGGGCGCCTCCAGCGTCCGGCGGCCGCGGCCGGCGGGGCGGTCGGGCTGCGTCACCACCGCCACCACCTCGTGATGGCGAACCAGCGCCTCGAGCACGGGGACGCCAAAGGAGGGAGTCCCCAGGAATACCACGCGTGCCATACGTCCTTCCCGTCGCGTCTTGTTTGTTACCGGGGATTCTAGCACAGCGGCGTGCGCGGCACAAGGAGGACGCGCCGCAACCCGGTGTGTCGCGACGCGTAGAGTAAGCAGACTGCCGTGCGACACCCATCACAAGAGGAGGAAACCGATGGATCAGGGACAGCCCAACAGCGGCCCACAGGAGCCCTTTGGCGTCGACGAGCCGCAGGGCGCCGCGCAGGGCGCGCCGCATTCCGCGACCACCGACAACGAGCGGCTGCTGGCCGGCCTGAGCTATCTCAGCCAGATCGTCGTGCCCGCCGTCCTGCCCGTCGTCCTGATGCTCACCGACGAGGTCAAAAAGAGCGATTTCGTGCGTTTTCACGCCGTCCACGGCCTGGCCCTCTTTGTGGCCTCGGTCATCTACTCGCTGGTCGCCGTGATCGTCTTTGTCGTGCTCGGCGCCATCGCGCCGGTGCTGACCTGCCTCACGTGGATCCTGTTCCTGGCGCCCTTTGCCGTACTGATCTACTATGGCGTGCTGGCGTTCCAGGGCAAGCGCACCGAGATCCCGTGGCTCACCCAGTTCCTGCGCGACAACAACTGGCTGTAGACACCTCGGCGCCATCAGCACCGCGCGTGCGGTCTAGCCCCCCGAAGGCCCTCGGCAAAGTCTCGCGCATGCGCGGGCATGTCCACCGAGGGCCTTCCGTGTGTCGACACACCGGGAATCCTTGGCGCGCCGCCCTCCCTGCCCTATAATGACCCCATAGCGTGGAAGGAGAAACGGTGGCGCTCTCGCACAACCCCGGCTCACAGACGTGGATTCTGAAGCGAAAGGGCAGGAAGGACCTGGCCGCGCAGCTGCCCGGCCTCGACCCGCTCCTGGCGCAAGTGCTCTATGCGCGCAAGATCGATACGCCGTCCCTGGCCCGTGAATTCCTCTCTCCCCGAGAGGACGCCGCGGACCCATTCACCCTGGCCGACATGCCTCAGGCGGTGGATCGCCTCGTCCGGGCGCTGCGTGAGGGGGAGCACATCGCCGTCTATGGCGACTATGACGCCGACGGCGTCACCGCCACCGCCCTGCTGACCCTTGCCCTCCGCTCGCTGGGGGGCGAGGTGACGCCCTACATCCCCGACCGCTTTGACGAGGCGTATGGCCTGAACAACGAGGCGCTCGAACGCCTGCACGACGAGGGCGCTGCCCTCGTGGTGACCGTCGATTGCGGCGTGCGTTCCGTGGAAGAGGTGACGTTCGCCAGATCCCTCGGCCTCGACATGGTGATCACCGACCACCACTCGGTGCCCCGCGCGCTGCCGCCCGCGGTGGCCGTCATCAACCCCAAGCGCGAGGACAGCGCCTATCCGTTCAGGGAATTGGCCGGCGTCGGCGTGGCGTACCGCCTGGCCCAGGCACTGTACGAGGCCGCGCCCGGCGCGGGACTCACCATTCGAGGCGCCGCCGACGCCACCGAGTTCCTCGATCTCGTGGCCGTGGGAACGGTGGCCGATATCGTGCCGTTGCTGGACGAGAACCGTGTCCTGGCCCAGAGCGGCCTGGCGCGCATCCGCTCCTCCGCCCGGCCGGGCATCGAGGCGTTGGCGCTGGCGGCGGGCATCGCCCGCGAGAAGACGGACAGCATCGATATCGCCTTCCGGCTCGGGCCGCGCCTCAACGCCGCCGGCCGCCTGCTGACGAAGGACGACAACGGCGGCCAGGCGGGCGCGCACCTGGCGCTGGACCTGCTGTTGGCCGATGACATGGAGAGGGCGCGTGATCTGGCGCAAAAGCTGAGCCAGGTGAACGCCGAGCGCCAGGCGCTTCTAGAGCAGCAAGTGGCCCACGCGCGCCAGGCCCTCGGCGATGCGGAGGGGCGCCCGCTCCTGTTCGTCCACGACGAAAGGTTCCACGAGGGAATCGTCGGGCTGGTCGCCAGCCGCCTGAGCGACGCGTACTATCGGCCCTCGCTGGTGCTGCGCCGCGAAGGGCAGATCAGCCGCGGTTCGGCGCGCAGCGTGGAGGGTGTCCACATCACTCACGCCCTGGACGAGAGCGCCGATCTCCTCACCCGCTGGGGTGGGCATGCTCTGGCCGCGGGAGTCACCCTCCCAACGGCCAACCTGGACGCCCTGGAGGAGCGCCTGACGGCCTACTGCGAGGCGCACCTCGACGGCGTCGGCGATGGCCCCAAGCAGTACGTGGACGCCATCATCGGACTCGGCGAGATCACCATCGACACGCCCGCGGCCCTGGCGATGCTGGAGCCCTTTGGCGCCGGCAACCCCGAGCCGGCCCTGGCGTCGCGCAGACTGACCATCCGACAGGTGCGCGCCGTCGGCCAGGGTGGCAAGCACCTGCGCCTTTTCGTGGCCGACAAGGGGCACGCGCTGCCGGCCATCGCCTTTCGCTTCGGTCACCTGGCCGATAGCCTGGCCGAGGGCGACACGGTCGACCTCGTCTATCGCCCGACGCTGAACGTCTGGCAGGGACAGACGTCGCTCCAACTCGTCGTCCAGGCGATCCGCCCCGCCACATAGGCGAGACCGCGGCGTGAGATCGATGGTACGCTGGTTACGCAGATGGACCGCTGATATCCGCTGATCGGTCCAGGATCTCTTGGCGTCGAGGATGACATGCCGCCAGATGTCGCACAACCCCCATAGACCTGCGAATATCAGCGCCGCATCAGCGGAATCTGCGTACCATCGGGCTACCACTACAACGGCCCCAGCAGCAAGAGGATACCATGCAGAGAGCAGAAAGCATCGCACCACGCACCGGCCGCGCGGACGACGTCGCGGCGCTCTATGATCGCGTCGAGCGCGGCGAGTGCTGCAGCGTCGTCGGCGTGAGCAACGTCGGCAAGTCGTCGCTGCTGCGCACCGTGGCCCGCCCGGAACTCCTCGACGCCCGCTTTGGCGAGGCCGCCGCGCGCTTAGCGCTCATTTATGTCGACCTCAACCGCATGCTGCACCCCAGCGAGCAGGGGCTCTATGAGCTGGTGTTACGCTGCCTGCGCGAGTGGCTGTCGGACCGCCCCGAGGCCGCCACGCCCGAGCTGTCGCGCCTGCTGGACAAGGCCTACGCCGACGTGGTGCAGCCCAGCAGCGCCTTTGCGGTCCCCCTGGCGTTCAACCGCGGCATCACCGCGTTGGCCGAGGCTGCTGAGCGGCGCATCTGCCTGTTGCTCGACGAGTTCGACGATCCCCTGGCGCGCCTGGAGGGGCGGGTGTTCCTCAACCTGCGCGCCCTGCGCGACCAGTTCAGCGACCGCCTGAGCTATGTGACCTCCACCGACCGGCGGCTCGGCCTCATCCGCGACGGCCAGGATATGGGCGTGGAAGAGTTCTGCGAGCTGTTCGCCGCGCGCGAGCACCACGTGCGGCCTATGACGTCCTATGACGCGCTCTGCTTCGTCCGTCAGGTCGCCGAGGACGCCGACCTCGGCCTGCCCGAGGAGTGGTTGCGCGAGGTCGTGGCGCAGGTGGGGGGCCATCCCGGCCTGCTGGAGGCCGCGGCCTACCGGGCGGCGCGGTTGCGCGCCGAGCCCGGCAGGGGCGCCGACGCGCGTCTGGCCGCCCTCCCCGACGCCCTCGCCGCCGACGAGACGGTGCGCGGCGAATGCCTCAAGCTGTGGGACGACCTGCCCCTCGGCGAGCGACAGGCCCTGGACGAGCTGGTGCGCACCGGCACCGCGCGCATCGCCGGCGCCCTCCAGAGCCTCACGCAAAAGGGACTGCTGGCGGTGCGGGCTCCCGCCGAGGGCGGTCCGGGGCTGGCGCCCTTTGCCCCCATCTGGGGCCGGCACATCGTCTGGCAGCGCGAGGCGCGACGCCCCTCCTCCATGGGGGTGCGCATGGACGTGCAGACGGGCGAGGTGTGGGTCGACGGCACGCCGGTGCCCTACCTGACGCCGTTGGAGAGCCGCCTGCTGATGATGCTGTACGGCCATCTGGGCCGCGTCTGCACCAAGGAGGCTATTGTCGAGGCCGTCTATGGCCGAGAGTATATTCCAGAGGACGATCCCGCCCTGCAGCGCCTGGTGCGCCGCCTCCGGGAAAAGGTCGAGCCGGACGCCGCCAACCCCAGCTATATCGTGAGCGTGCGCGGCTATGGCTACAAGCTGGAGGGCCCAGAGCCGCCGGCGTAGGAGGATACCTGCTACAGCGTATCAAGGTCCCTCGCTCCGCTCGGGACGACGGCGACCGGCTCCCTCTCCCTGTACTGAGAGTGTTGCACGAATACCAAACGGCCAATGCAGAGTTTGCGTCTCGTCAAGTGGTGTAAAAGGAGTGCCTCCCTTGCAGGGCGTCGGATACTGTCTAGTGAATCGGCTCCAGATGCAGCGAGGCGCTGAGGCGCTGCTGCTCCTCCGGGGCGTACAGGGCGTGCATCGACTCCTGGCTAAAGTAGTGCCGGTCCACCTGCCATTCGTCGTCGATGTCCATCAGCACCGCCCCCACCAGGCGTTCCACCGCGGCCACATCGGGAAAGATCCCCACCACGTTGGTGCGGCGTTTGATCTCCTTATTCAGCCGCTCCAACGGGTTCGTGGAGTACAGCCGCGTCCAGTGCGCCTCGGGGAAGGCCATGTAGGCCAGCACTTCCTCCTCCGCCGCCCGCAGCAGCTCCGCCGCCTTGGGCCAGCGCGGCGCCATCTTCTCTGCCACCAACGCCAGTTGCTGGCCCGCCGAGGGACGATCAGGCTGGGCGAAGATCGTGCGCAGCGCCGCGGCCACCACCGAGCGATCCGCCTTGGTGACGTGCGCCAGGACGTTACGCATAAAGTGCACCCGGCAGCGTTGCCAGCTCGCGCCACTCAGCACCTGGCCCAGGGCCGCCTTGAGCCCCTCGTGGGCGTCGCTGATGGCCAGCTGCACCCCCTGCAGCCCGCGGTGTACCAGGCTGCGCAGGAACTCGAGCCAAAAGGATGCTTCTTCGCTGGCCCCCACCGCAAAGCCCAGCACTTCGCGCTCCCCCGTCGCCCGCACCCCGATGGCGACGACCCCGGCCATGCTCACGACGCGGTGGTTCTGGCGCACCTTGAGGTAGGTGGCGTCCAGCCACACGTAGGGGTAGTCCCCCTCCAACGGCCGCTCCCGGAAGGCTTGCACCGGCTCATCGAGCGCCTGACACACCCGGCTCACCGCGCTCTTGTCGATGCCGGTGAGCCCCAGGCTCTGCAGCAGGGTGTCCACCTTGCGGGTGCTCACCCCCTCGACGTAGGCGCTCTGCACCACGGCCAACAGCGCCTTCTCCGCTCGGCGCCGCGGCTCCAGGAAGGAGGGGAAGTAGCTGCCCTCCCGCAGCTTGGGCACCAACAGCGTCACCTCGCCCACGCGCGTCTCGTAGGGCCGTTCGCGGTAGCCGTTGCGCTGTGTGACGCGCTCGGTGGTCCGTTCGTACGGCTTAGCGCCGATGCGCTGGGTGACTTCCGCCTCGATGACGGCCTGGATCACGGCGCGCACCCCTTCGCGGATCAAGTCGTCGTCGAGCTGCAGGCCGAACTTGCCCAGGTACTCCAACAGTGCCATAGTAGGGTCGGTCATCGCGTTGCGCCTCCTGAAAGTGTTGGTCGCACTGCAAGGAGTAGCACGCGATGACCTTCATGGTCAAATTCGCAGGTCGCCTTTTACACCACTTCCTGAGACATTATCAATGCAGACCACAGCCCCTAGTATGCAGCTCGCCAGCCTGTCCCACAGGTTGTGGTGTCGTCAGCCGAAAACCGATCCGTGCAACACTCTCTACTCGGGGAGAAGGTTACGGTGAGGGGCACACCTACCGTATGCCGATCCGCCCAGCACTGCGGCCGCCATGTTCCCTCGCCCCGGTACTCCGGGGAGAGGGCTAGGGTGAGGGGGGGCCTGTGATGCATCTTGTGGGCGATCTGTCAGCCCGCCGTGACGACACGCGGCCTGCGCCGCGGTATAATCAGCATAGAGCATTCGAGATCGCTCTGAAAGGAGACAACATTCATGGCATCGCTTCTGGAACGCGTCGGAACCCTCATCTCGGCCAACCTCAACTATCTGGTGAGCAAGGCCCTCAAGGCGAACAGCATGGCGGTGGTGGAGGAGTACATCCGCAAGGTCGAGGACAACCTCGAGGCACTGGAGGACGCCGCCGCGACGGTGGGCGGTGAGGCCAAGGGCCTGCGCCGCAAGCAGGGCGAGTTCCAGTCCAAGGCGGACGACCTCGACCACAACATCGACCTCTTCCTGCAGCAGGGCAAGGAGGATCTCGCCCGGGCGGCGCAGAGCCGCTACAACACCATCGCCCGCCTGGCCGAGACGTACGAGGAGCAGGCCACGGCGCAGGAGGCCGAGTACCAGAAACTCCTCGATGCCAAGCTCAAGCTCGAGGCCAAGCTCACCGAGATCAAGCAGGAAAAGGTCGAGCTGCAGGCCATGCTGGACCTGGCCAAGTCGAAGGAACTCACCCACAAGGTCGTCGAGGGGGTGGCCGGCACCACCACCGCCGACGCCGGCATCGGCGAGATGCGCGACGAGATTCGACGCCGGCTGGACAAGGCCACCGCGCAGGGCGAGATCGACGCCTCGCGCCTGGAGAACCAGATGGCCGAGGTCCTGGAAGAGAACACCCTCGACGCCCAGCTGTCGGAGCGGAAGCGGCGGTTGGGGATGTAACACCGGCTTCCGCCCGAACGTCGTAGCATGATGAGGGCGCGCGCATAGCGGGTTGTGGGTTCTGAGTTGTGGGTTGTGGCTTGCGGCTCCAGCGCGTGGAGACGCTGACACAGTAACCCACGACCCACAACTCACAACCTGCCCGTCGTATCTTTCGTATGGTACACGGTGGATGCGTTGCTCGGCCCTTTTCCGAAAGAGCGGGGATATCAGTGACCAAGACACGCGTGGTCTTTACCGTCGTCATCCTCATCGTGCTGGCCATCGTCGGCGCGTCGTACCTCAGCCAGCGCGGTGAGGGCACGCCCATCATCGCCAGGACGGAGACGCTCACGGTGCGCATCGTGTGCGCCCTGCCGGTGGAGCCGTTCGTGTCCGAGGCGGCCAGGCAGTTCAACGCCGAGCGCCACACCCTCGAGGGACAGCCCATCGAGGTGGTCGTCACGCCGATGGACGGCCTGGTGGCCATGGGCCGCTGGGACCGCGGCGAGATGGACCCGCTCCCCACCGTCTGGATCCCCGACAGTCGCTATCTGGTCGAACTGGTAAACGCTACCCTCAAGGAGCAGCGGGGCCGCGACATCTTTTTGACCGGCGGCGAGTACCGCACGCGCCCCATCGCCACATCCCTATTCAGTTGGGGCATCTGGGAGAGTCGCGACCGGGTGCTGCGGGAGCGCTTTGGCGACGAGATCACCTGGAGCGCCATCCACGACGCCGCCATTGCGCCGGGCGGCTGGCCCGAACTGGGCGGCGAGCCCGAGTGGGGCTATTTCAAGCTGGTCGTGCCGAACCCGCGTCGCAACGTGGGCGGGCTGATGGCCATGGTGGCGGCGGCGGGTGAGTATTACCAAAAGACGCGCATCGAGGTGGCAGACGTCACCAATCCCGAGTTCCAGGCCTGGCTGGCCGAACTCATGGGCGCCGTGACCGACTTTTCCAGCCTCGGCTCCTATTCGGTGGAGAACCTGGCCCTCTTTGGCTACTCGATGGGCGACGGCGGCCAACTGCTGGAGAGCGACCTGCTGGTGAACATGGCCGGCATCCAGACGCGCTGGGTGGAACCGATCGTCATCCGCTACCCCACCTACCTCACCTGGTTCGATTTCCCCTACACCATCTGGATGGGTGACGAGACCACCGCCCTCGAAAAGAACGCCGCGCTCGAGTTCGAGCGCTACCTCCTCAGCCCCGAGGTGCAGCAGCTCTCCATCGGGCACGGGCTGCGGCCCGCCAACACCGAGGTGCCCATCACCGGTGAGGGCAGCCCCTTTGTGCGATGGCAGGAGCAGGGCGCGATGACGGTCGTGCCGCGCACCACCAGCATGCACTCGCCAGATCGCGAGGTGCTGCTGGCGCTGCTGCGCTGGTTCGACCTCAACGTCGGTGAGCGATAGGGGGAAGCGTGTCCAGACGATACGGCTCGCGACGCGCGCGTAGCGGCAACCTCCTCACCTGGATCGTCCTCGGCATGATCGGCGTCGGGCTGATCGCGTGCCTTCTCGGCTATGCTGTCCTGCGCCGCCTCACCACTGAGAACCCCACCCGCGACGTGACCCTCACTATCGCCTACTCCCCCGAGAAGGAGGAGGTGTTCCAGCGCCTGGCTCAGGCCTTTGCCGAAACGCGGCCGCGCCTGGAGAACGGCAAGCCCGTGCAGGTGGTGGTCGCCAGTGTGAGCCCGGACGCCATGATCGACAGCGCCCAGGCCAACGCCTACGACGCCATCAGCCCCGATTCCTCCATCTGGCTGGGCGAGATCGAGCGGCGCTCGAGCGGCGCCAGTGGCGTCGGGCAGAGCATCGTGGGCGAGACGGTGCGCTATATGGTGAGCCCGGTGGTCATCGCGATGTGGGACGACGTGGCCGCGTCGCTGGGCCACCCCGCGAGGGACCTGGGCTGGCAGGACGTGCTTCAGGCCGCCGCCGAAAACCCCGAGTTCCGCTGGAGCCACCCCTCCACCAGTTCCGCCAGCGGCCTCCTCACGACGCTGGCGCTGTTCTACGCCGGCTCGGGCACCACCCGCGGCATGACCGAAGAGGACGCCACCACTCAGGCCACCATCGATTATGTCACGCGTCTCGAGCAGACCGTCAAGCATTACGGCGAGGGTGAGCTGGCCGTCATGCAGCAGATCGAGGCGCAGGGGCGGGCCTACCTCGACGCCTTTGTGGTGCAGGAACAACTCGTGGTGCAGTACAACCGCGAGCACGGTCGACAGCTCGTGGCGATCTATCCCATCGAGGGGACGCTCTGGGAGGATCACCCCCTGGTGTTGTTGGAGCACCCGGAGCGCACCGACGAGGAACGCCAGGCGTTCGGGCTCCTCAAGGATTTCCTGCTGTCGCCGGACACGCAGCGCCTGGTGTTGAGCTACGGGTACCGGCCCACGGACCTCTCCATACGCCTCGACGGCCCGGACTCGCCCATTACGCCGGAGAACGGCGCCGACCCGGCCCAGCCCTACACCACCCTGCAGATCCCGAGCCCCTCGGTGATCGACGTGGTGCGCAACGCCTGGCAGTACACCAAGCGCCGCACCAACATCTACTTGGTGGTCGACGTCTCCGGCAGCATGGCCGGCGAAAAGCTGGAGGACGCCCAGGCGGCGCTGCGCATCTTTGTGGACCAGATACAGAACGCCGAGGAGCGGGTGGGGCTGATCGCCTTCTCCAGCGACGTGGAAGAGCCCGTGCCCCTGACACAGCTGGGCTCCGGTCGCGAGGCGCTGCATCGCTCCATCGACACCCTCGTGGCCACGGGCGGCACGGCGCTGCTCGATGGCGTCGATCTGGCCGCCACCAAGCTGCAGGACCTGAACGACGCCGAGCGCATCAACGCCATCGTGGTGATGACCGATGGCCAGGAGAACCGCTCCCGCGTGAACCTGGGCGCCCTCACCGAGCGCCTCCGTCGGACGCAGGGCACCGACACACCCATCGTGGTGTTCTGCATCGCCTACGGCCGCGACGCGGACATGCGGACGCTGGAAGAGATCTCGAGCGCCGCCGGCGGCTTTACCCGTCACGGCGACCTGGAGACGATCCGCGAGCTGTATAGGACGTTGTCGACGTATTTCTAGCTGTCGGCGGTCGGCTGTCAGCTGTCAGCGGTCAGCCGTTGCCTATGGGCTGTTAGCTATTGGCTGTTGGCTCCTGCCTATCCCGCACCAGCCAATCGCGAACTGCCTGGAGTGTGCACGACCCGACGGCGAACGGAACAAGCCAAGAGCTAACAGCCAATAGCCGACAACTGACAGCCGAATGCCGACAGCTGACAGCCGAATGCCGACACCCGAATGCCGAATGCCATGACAACCACCGACGAACTCAAACTCCGGGCCCGACGGGCGATGGTGGCCCACGCCTTCTACCGGCTGGAGAGCGCGCTGACCATCGCACTCACCATCCTGCTGGCATTCTTTATGCCGCGCCCCTTCGACTGGTGGCGGTGGTGGTTCTGGATCATCCTGGGTGTCGCCGCCGAGGCGCTCATCGTCTACACCAGCCTCACCGATGCCCGCACCGGCCAGCAGGTAGTGGCCGCGCTGCTGCACGAGCGCTATGACCCGGGCACGGTCAAAACGCGCGCCTATCGCGACAAGGTGCGCCAGGCGCTCACCTATCGCGACCAGATCGAGGAGATCGTCTCCCAGATGCCGGGGGGCGTGCTGCGCGATCACCTGCTCGATTCGACGGCCGGCATCGCCGACTGGATCGGCAACATCTTTGCCATCGCGCGGCGGCTTGACGTCTATGAGCGCGACGCGCTGCTCCACGAGGACATGGCGCGGGTGCCGGGGGACGTGGCGCAACTCGAGAAGGCCCTCGCCCGCGAGACCGACCCGCAGGTGCGCCGACAGATCGAGGCGACCCTCAAAGCCAAGCAGGGACAACTGGACAACCTGCGCGCCCTCGAGAATCGCATGGAGCAGGCCTCTTTTCGGCTGGAGGAGACGCTCACGTCGCTGGGCACGGTCTACTCCCAGTACCAGCTCATCCGTGCCCAACGCATGGACAGCGCCGGCGCGCGGCACCTATCCGATGACATCGGTGGCCAGGTTCAGCGGCTCCAGGACCTGCTCACCAGCATGGACGAGGTCTACCAGCGCACGCCGTGAGGGTTGAGCGCGTAAGGGAAGCCTGATGGTGCGCAGATTCCGCTGATCGGGCGCTGATCTCCGCTGATTTCTCGGACTTCTAAAACCGTGAAGATCAGCGGTCCATCAGCGAGGATCAGCGTACCATCGGACTCGCAAGACGACGTACCTCTGAGTAGCGCGGCGTTCGAGGAGGAATCCCAGGTATGGTTCGAGTCGTATCGCACACTGTGCGCGTTATCGCCGTCGTGGTGCTGGTCTCGGTGCTCATCGCCTGCGGGGCGCGCCCCACCAAGGGCGACCTCACCGTCTATGTGGCCGCGCCCCTCTCCGGCTGGCAGGCCGACGGCGGCCAGACGGTGGTGGGCGGCGCCCGGCTGGCGGCCGAGGCGATCAACGAGCGCGGCGGGCTGCTGGGCTACCGCGTCAACGTGGTGGCGCTGGACGATGAGGCGGATTCCGAGGTGGCGGTGGAGGTGGCCAACGAGGTCGCTGCGGCGGTACAGCGCGGCGAGCCGGTGCTGGGCGTCATCGGCCACTATAACAGCGGCCAGGCTGCCGCGGCGCTGCCCATCTACAAGGATCTGCCCATCATCGTCATCACCCCGACGGCCAGCGACCCCTCGCTGACGGCGCAGGGCTATGGCAACTTTTTCCGGGTGAACGCCACAGACGCCGCCCAGGGCCCCCACGATGCCCGCTTTCTCGTCAACGAGCTTGGCGCGCAGCGCATCGTGGTGGTGCACGCCAACAACGACTATGGCCGCGGCCTGCAGCAAGAGATCGTGAGAGCGCTGGCCGACCTGGGCCGCCCGGCCGTGGCGGTGATCGAGATCGAGGAGGCGGCGGTCAGCTACGCCGACGTGATCCCCGCCATTCGTGACGCCAACCCCGACGCCATCTTTCTCGCCGGCTACGAGACGGAGGGATACGTCCTGCTCCCCGAGCTGCGCGAGGCGGGGATCGATGTCACCTTCATGGCCAGCGACGGCTGCTTCCTGTACGAGTTCATCGACGGCTCCGGCCCCGCCGCCGAGGGGGCCTATGTCAGCGCCATCACCCCCGACCCCAAGGTGGTGGCCGACGCGCAGTGGTGGCGCGAATACCAGGAGATCGAATCGCGCAACCCCGGCACCTACAGCATCGCCGGCTACAGCGCCATGACGGTCCTCGCCGAGGGGGTCAAGCGCGCCGGATCGCTGGATACCGCCGCCATCAGCCGAGCGCTCAAACAGGGCGAACTCACCACCCTGGTGGGCAAGATCACCTACGACGAGCGCGGCGACCTCGAGAACCAGCAGATCTATATCTTTCAGGTGCGCGACGGGGAATTCGTGCAGTGGACTGACGCCGAGGGCTAGTATACAATAAGCCCGAAGGAGGCGCCGCCATGGCACTAACGATTGACGCCGAACCGATCCCCCTGCAGATACACGCCGACGGCATCGTGCGCGTCGGAGGCACGCGCGTCACGCTCGATTCGTTCGTCGCTGCATTCGGTCGCGGCGCCACGGACGAAGAGATCGTGCAGCAGTACCCGTCGGTGAGCCTGGCCGACGCCTATGCCGTAATCGCCTACTACCTGCGGCGCCGGTCCGACGTGGAAGAGTACCTGCAGCGCCGCCGAGACGTGGCGGCCGCGGTGCGGCGCGACGTCGAGAGCCATTTCGCCCCCGAGGGGCTTCGCGATCGCCTGTTGGCCAGGCATAGGAACTAGAGAAACATCGTGGCGTGGGGCTAGTTACAGGAGTTCGACCAATGCGTCTTGCCATAGTCCTCGAGCCGAGTGATGAGGGCGGCTACACTGTCTACGTCCCGTCGTTGCCGGGTTGCATCAGTGAGGGAGAGACCCGGCAGGAAGCCCTCGACAATATCCGTGAGGCGGTTGCCCTGTACCTCGAGCCAGTCGAAGACGAACTGGTGCTCGACGAGGATGCATCAGTTCTAGAAATTGAGCTATGACCAAGCTCCCCAGCCTCTCGTACGTGCAGATAGTGCGCGCGCTGCAGCGAGATGGTTGGACTGTGGTAAGACAGCGTGGAAGCCACATCCGCTTGCAGAAGCGCGTGGCGAATGAGACCCTGAAGATAACAGTGCCCGCCCACAACCCGGTCAAGCGCTCTACTCTCTCACACGTGTTGAAGCAGGCCCAGATCGACGTCCAAAGCTTTCTGGACCTGCTGTGAGTTTCATACAACTCTGCTCTCGTACCCGACCCACTGGTGTCGGTGATAGTTCCACAAATCCTCCGTATGGAGGATGACGCCCCTCCCCCGACGTGCTATGCTCTTCATGCATGGTTGCGGTGGCGCATACCACGCGTGGAGCAGCCGCTCCCACGATGGCACAGAAGCCGCTCAGGATACTGGGCGGCTTGTTCTATTTCCGCACGAGGGGTCCCGATGGCTCTTTCGCTGGCTACACCCAGCTTTATCGTGGAGCGCGACGAGACGCGCTGCATCGCCTGCCAGGTGTGCGTGCGACAGTGCGCCAACGACGTTCACTATGTCGTCACTGGAGATGGTGAGGTGGCCAGCGACCCGGCCCGCTGCGTGGGGTGCCATCGCTGCGTCACTCTCTGCCCGACGCGCGCCCTGAACGTGCGCACCACGCCCCTCGAGTTCCGCCCCCACGCCAACTGGACCGCCTCGGCCCTCACGGCGATCTACAAGCAGGCCGAGACGGGCGGCATGCTGCTCACGGGGATGGGTTGCGACCAGCCCTACCGCATCTACTGGGACCACATGGTGCTGAACGCCTCCCAGGTGACCAACCCCTCCATTGACCCGATGCGCGAGCCGATGGAACTCAAGACATTCCTGGGGGCCAAGCCGGAGCGGCTGACGTTCGAGGTGAGTGAGGGCGGCCCGCAGCTCAAGACGCAGCTCAGTCCGCAGCTGGAACTCGACGTGCCGATCCTCTTCTCGGCCATGTCGTACGGCTCCATCAGTTTCAACGCCTGCCTGTCGCTGGCGCGGGCGGCGCGCGCCTCGGGCACCTACTATAACACCGGCGAGGGCGGCCTCCACCCCGACCTGTACCAGTTCGGCGCCAACACCATCGCCCAGGTGGCCTCGGGACGCTTTGGCGTGCACCTGGACTATCTGAACGCTGCCGCCGCTCTCGAGATCAAGATTGGCCAGGGCGCCAAGCCCGGTATCGGCGGGCACCTGCCGGGAGAAAAGGTGACGCCCGAGATCTCGCGCACCCGCATGATCCCCGAGGGCACCGACGCCATCTCGCCTGCGCCCCACCACGACATCTATTCCATCGAGGACCTGCGGCAGCTCATCTACGCCCTCAAGGAGGCCACCCACTATACCAAGCCGGTGTCCGTCAAGGTGGCGGCGGTGCACAACATCGCCCCCATCGCCAGCGGCATCGTGCGGGCGGGGGCCGATATCGTGGCCATCGACGGCCTACGGGGCGGCACCGGCGCCGCGCCCACCATGGTGCGCAACAACGTGGGCATCCCCATCGAGCTGGCCCTGGCGGCCGTGGACCAGCGCCTGCGCGAGGAGGGGATTCGCCACCGCGCCTCATTGGTGGTGGGCGGCAGCGTGCGCAACAGCGCCGACGTGGTCAAGGCGCTGGCGCTGGGCGCCGACGCGGTGTATGTCGCCACCTCGGCCCTCGTCGCCATGGGCTGCCACCTGTGCCAGAACTGCTACTCGGGCAAGTGCAACTGGGGCATCGCTACCCAAGACCCCTATCTCACCAAGCGCCTGAACCCCAACATCGGCGCCCGGCGGCTGGCCAACCTCCTGCGCGCCTGGGCGCTAGAGATCCAGGAGATGATGGGCGGCATGGGCATCAACTCGGTGGAAAGCCTGCGCGGGAACCGCGACCACTTGCGCGGCGTGGGGCTGAACCAGGTAGAGCTGGACGCGCTGGGCATCCGCTCGGCCGGCTTCTGAGGCGCAAGGAGACGTCACTGTGAAGCGCATCGTCATCCACGAGGAGTACTGCATCGGCTGCCGCCTGTGCGAAGTGCACTGCCTCGTGCAGCACTCCAAGTCGCGCGACATCATCAAAGCGTTCAAGGTGGAGCAGCCCCGCGTCATGTCGCGGGTGCTGGTGGAGGAGAGCGGCCCCGTCTCGTTCGCCCTGCAGTGCCGGCAGTGCCTGGAAGCGAGCTGCCTCGAGGCGTGCATCTCGGGCGCCATGCATCGCGACGAGGAGACGGGCGCGGTGGTGTGCGACGAGAGCCGCTGCGTCGGCTGCTGGATGTGCATCATGGAGTGCCCCACGGGCAGCATCCAGCAGAACCTGCAGGGCACGCGCATCGCGTCCAAGTGCGACCTATGCTACGGGGCAGAGATGCCGGCATGCGTGGCCAACTGCCCGAACGAAGCCCTCACGTATGAAGAGATCTGAGGGAGGCGCTATCGTGAGAGTCGTCATCATCGGCAGCTCGGCCACGGCCGTCGGCGCCGTCGAATCGATCCGCCAGCACGACCAGGCCTGCGAGATCGTGGTGGTGTCCGAAGAGCCCCATGGTATCTACTCCCGGCCCATGCTGTCCCACTTTTTGGCGGGTGAGATCGACAGGCCGCGCCTGTCCTACCGCCCGGCCGATTTCTACAGCCGCCACAATGTGCGGCCGCTCCTCAACGCGCGCGTGACCGCCATCGACGTGGACGGCCACTCGGTGCAGTTGGCCACGGGACAGGGCCTCAGGTATGACAAGCTTCTCATTGCTACGGGCGGCTCGCCCATCGTGCCGCCCGTGCCAGGGATCGAGAGCGGCGGCGTATTCAGTTTCACCCGACTCGATGAGACGCTGGCGATGCTGCGCTACCTGGAGCAAGGGGGCGTCGAGCACGCCGTCGTCGTCGGCGGGGGGATGATCGGCATCAAGGCCACCGACGCCCTGATAAAGCGCGGGCTGCGCGTCACGCTCGTGGAGTTGGCGCCGCGCATCCTCAGCGCGGCGCTGGACGAGACCTCCTCGCGCCTCATGACGCGCGTGCTCAACGATGCCGGCGTCGAGGTGGTGACGCAGGCCACCGTCGCGGCCATCCATGCCGAGGGCGGCGAGGGATCGGCGGGTGAACCGCGCATCGCCGGGGTAACGCTCGATTCGGGGCGCGATGTGGCCTGCCAGATGCTGGTGTTCGGCATCGGCGTGCGGCCGAATGCCTCCCTCGCCAAGGAGGCGGGGATCGCCGTCAACCGAGGTGTGGTGGTGGATGAGTACATGCGCACCTCCGCCGCCGATGTCTATGCCGCCGGCGACGTGGCCGAGGCGTACGACCTGGTGGTCGATATGAACCGCACCGTGGCCATCTGGCCCAACGCCTACCGCCAGGGCGCCATCGCCGGCGCGCACATGGCCGGCGTGCAGCGCACCGACCAGGGCGGCATCGCCATGAATACCGTGGAGGTGTGCGGTGTCCCGGCCATGTCCATCGGCAACGCCAACGTCGAGGACGACGGCCACGAGGTCCTGGCGGAACTCGACGAGCGGCGCGGCGTGTACAAGCGGCTCGTGCTCGAAGGCAACCGCCTGGTGGGCGCCATCCTGGTGGGCAACGTCAGCCGCGCCGGAATCTATACCGGGCTAATCCGCAACAAGCTCGACGTCAGCGCCTATCGCAAGAGCCTGATGAGCGAGCGCATGAGCCTCCTCTCCCTGCCGGCCCACTATCGGAAGCATATCGTGACGGGGGCGGGGATAGAGGTGTAGCAGTCGGCTGTCAGCGGTCAGCCGCTAGCTGTTGGCTGTTGGCCATTAGCCGACCGCCGAAAGCCGAGAGCTGAGAGCCAAACGCCAAGAGCTAATGGCCAACAGCCCTTTCCCGGGAAGTCACTGTCAAAGGACGAGACCCATGAGTTGGGCTACCTGCGAGAACCGCTACCACGACGACAAGGTGTTCGACGCCTGCGGGTTGTTCGGGTTCATCGATACGAGCGGGCGCCGCCACGATGGGGCGGCCATCGCCACCGCCATCGGCTGCATGAAGGAGCGCGGGAACGGCCTGGGTTCGGGGTATGCCGCCTATGGCTTGTACCCCGACTTTCGTGAGCACTATGCCTTTCACGTCATGTGCCAGAGCGAGGCGGCACGCATCGAGTTGGACGACTACCTGCGGCGGCACTTTGCAGTGGTGCACGACGAGCCGATCCCCCACCGCACGGTGCGCGGCATCCTCGATCCGCCCATCGTGTGGCGCTACTTTCTCTTTCCCCTGAGCACCCAGATGGTGGGGCGCTCCGAGGAGGACTATATCGTGCACCAGGTGATGGCCATCAACACACGCCTGGAGGGGAGTTTCGTCGTCTCCAGCGGCAAGAACATGGGCATTTTCAAAGGGGTGGGCCACCCGGAGCAGATCGCCGAGTTCTACCGCATTCACGAGTACGAGGCCTACATGTGGACGGCCCACAATCGCTTCCCCACCAACACCCCCGGCTGGTGGGGCGGCGCACACCCCTTCGGCCTGCTCGACTGGTCGGTGGTGCACAACGGCGAGATCTCGTCCTACGGCATCAATCGTCGCTACGTGGAGATGCACGGCTACCGCTGCACCATGCGCACCGACACGGAGGTGTTTGCCTATGCCGCCGACCTCCTCATGCGGCGCCACGCCCTCCCGTCCGAGACCGCCGCGGCGGTGATGGCCAGCCCCTTGTGGAACGAGCTGGAGCATATGACGCCCCGCGTACAGGCCCTCTATCGCGCGATCCGACAGACGTATGGGCAGTTGTTGATGAATGGGCCATTTACGGTTATCCTAGCGCGAAGCGGTGAGATGATGGGCCTCGGCGACCGCATTCGCCTTCGTCCCCTGGTGGCCGCCATCAAAAGCGATGTGCTGTACGTCTCCTCCGAGCTGTCGGCCGTGTACGTGGTCGAGCCAGAGGTGGACGACGTGCTCATCCCCCAGGGCGGACAGCCGGTGATCGGCCGACTCGGCGTCACGCCTCGCTTTTCAGAGGCCGGCGACGCCTGGGGCGTGCCTGCGCAGGAGGAGGCGAGTCATGCCCGCTAGGGCCGTGACGTTGGCCCCGCGACGTGACGTGGAGGCGCCCGAGGCCAAGCCCATCACCGTCGACGCCGCCGGCGTGCACTATCGCGATCTCAACGAGCGGTTGCGCGCCCTGGTGCGTGCCGGGGCCGAGGCGATCGAGCTGCGGGGCGTCGCCGGGCAGCGCTACCTGGGGACCGGTCTACAGGCGCCGGTGCGCATCACCGTCCACGGCGTCCCCGGCAACGATCTCGGGGCGTTCATGGACGGCCCACACCTCGAGGTGTTGGGCGACGCCCAGGACGGGTGTGGCAACACGATGAACAGCGGCGAGATCATCATCCACCGCTCGGCGGGCGACATCGTGGGGCACTCGATGCGTGGCGGCAAGATATTCGTGCGCGGCAATGTGGGTTACCGCGTCGGCATTCACATGAAGGAATACGAGGCGGTGCGGCCGTCCATCGTCATCGGCGGCACGGCGCAGCACTTTTTGGGGGAGTACATGGCCGGCGGAGTGATGCTCGTGCTCGGCATGGGCCTGGCGCCCGACCAACCGCACCCCTCGCGCTACGTCGGCACCGGCATGCACGGCGGCGTGATCTATATGCGCGGCGCCGTATCCACCACGTTCCTGGGCAAGGAGGTAGGGCTCGTCCCCATGGGGGCGGAGGACGAGTGGCTCGTGCAGGGGCTGGTGCGCGAGTTCGGCGCCCGCTTCGGCGTCGACCCGGAGCCGCTCATCCATGCACCATACGTAAAACTCGTGCCGCTGACCAGACGCCCCTACGGCCGGCTGTACGCCTACTGAGGTTCGGAGGGTCATGATACCTTCACTGCAACTGGATTGCCCTCGCGAGTGCGACCGCATCGTCGCGTTCATGCGCGGGCGGCTCGACGAGGCGGGCTTTGACAGGCTCGTATTGGGTATGTCGGGCGGCATCGATTCCGCCCTCGTGGGGGCGCTGGCGGCCCGCGCCATCGGGCCGGAGAACGTTCACGCCATCGTCATGCCCCATCGCACCAGCAACCCCGAGAGCGCGGCACACGCACTCCTCGTAAACGCGTGGCTCGGGCTGTCCTGGGAGTGCTGTGACATCAGCCCCATGGTCGATGCCATGGCGGCCGGCGACCCCACCATGGACGACCGGCGCAAGGGCAACGTCATGGCGCGCTCCCGCATGATGGTGCTGTTCGATCGCGCCGCCAAGCTCGGGGCGCTCGTCGCGGGGACGAGTAACCGCACCGAGACGCTCCTGGGATACTTTACCATCTTTGGCGACGGCGCCTGCTCCCTCAAGCCCATCGCGCACCTGTACAAGTGTCAGGTCAGGGCGCTGGCTGGACACATGGGGGTGCCTGGTGCTATACTCCGCAAAGCGCCGAGCGCCGACCTCTGGCAGGGTCAGACGGACGAGGGGGATCTGGGCTTTACCTACGACGAGGCGGACCGGATCCTCTATCTGCTCACCGAGTTGGGGCAGGACGAAGCGTCCATCGTGGCCCGGGGATATGCCATCGAGACCGTTCAGGCCATCCAGCGTCGCATGCGCCTCAGTGCCTTCAAGCTCTGCCAGCCACCCGCGCTTTCGGTGGAGGGCAGGGCCGACCTGTGTACCGGAGACAACAATGCCTGACCTGCGCATGGGGATGCTCGTTCTGGAGGATGGCAGCGCCTTCCTCGGCCGATCCGTGGGGGCCGAGGGGGAGTGGACCGGCGAGGTGGTGTTCAACACCAGCCTGACCGGCTACCAGGAGGTGATCACCGACGCCTCCTATTGGGGCCAGATGGTCGTCTTTACCTGCCCGCACATCGGCAACGTGGGCATCAACCACGATGACGTCGAGTCGAGCAGGCCGTGGGTGCGCGCCGTCCTGGCGCGACAGATCTGCGACGTGCCGAGCAACTGGCGCGCGCAGCAGTCGCTGCCCGATTATCTACGCGAACACGGCATCCCCGCGCTCACCGACCTGGACACGCGCCTCATCACGCTGACCATCCGTCAGAAGGGCGCCATGCGCGGCGCCCTGTCCACCGTGAACCTCGACCCCGAGCGCCTGGTAGAGATGGCGCGCTCCGCCCCCGAGATGAGCAGCCTGACACCGGTGGAGCAGGTAACCTGCTCCGAGCGCGGCATCTGGGAGGCCGTCGTCCCCAAGCAGTGGTTGGTCGATCCGAAGCACGGCCCCTCGGCGTGTCCCCCCCACATCGTGGTGATCGACTGTGGCGTCAAGCACAACATCCTCCGGCATCTGACGACCCTGGGCGCGCGCGTCACGGTGGTGCCGTCCGACGCCTCGTGCCAGGAGGTGCTGGCGCAAGCGCCCGACGGCGTCCTGATCACCAACGGCCCCGGCGACCCCGAGCAGGTACCCGAGACGGTAAAGACCGTGCGCGGGCTACTGGGACGCGTGCCGATGTTCGGCATCTGCCTCGGACACCAAGTCATCGGCCTCGCCTGCGGCGGCAAAAAGTTCAAGCTCCCCTTTGGCCACCACGGCGGCAACCACCCCGTGCTGGACCGGCGCACCGGCATCGTGGCCATCACGGCCCAGAATCACAACTATGCCATCGATGCCGAATCGCTCCGGGGGCTGCCCGTGGAGATCACCCACGAGAACCTCTTTGACGGCACCATCGAGGGGTTGAGGCACACGCAATACCCCGTGAGTGGCGTCCAGTATCACCCGGAGGCCTCTCCCGGGCCCCACGACAGCCTGTCCCTGCTGCGCGAGTTCGTGCACTCGCTGGGCGAGTAGACGACTCGCTGTCGGCGTCCACCACCTGACAGGGATCGCTAGAATTCCCTACACAACGGGCAGCGCCGCTCGCGCCAACCTCCCGCGTTGGATCCCTCGTCCTTCCCTGTGCGCAGATTCCAACGCCACGACCAGCCAAGGTTGCATAGAGAGACCCATGCCAAAGCGAACCGACCTTCACAGCATCCTGATCATCGGCTCCGGGCCCATCGTCATCGGCCAGGCGTGCGAGTTCGACTATTCGGGCACGCAGGCCTGCAAGGCGCTGCGCGAGGAGGGCTACCGCACCATCCTCGTGAACTCGAACCCGGCCACCATCATGACCGACCCGCAGATGGCCGATGCCACCTACATCGAGCCGCTCACCGTGTCGGTCCTCGAGCGCATCATCGCCCGCGAGCGCCCCGATGCCATCCTGCCCACCATGGGCGGCCAGACGGGCCTCAACCTGGGTATGGACTTGCACCGCCAGGGGATCCTGGAGCGCTATGGCGTGGAGTTGATCGGCGCGCGCGGCCCGTCCATCGAGATCGCCGAGGACCGCGAGCTGTTCAAGCGCGCCATGACGGAAGTCGGCCTCGAGGTGCCCCGCAGCCACATCGTGGGCTCGCTCGATGAGGCGCGGGCCATCCTCGAAGAGATCGGCCTCCCCGCCATCCTACGCCCCTCGTTCACCCTCGGCGGAACCGGCAGCGGCATCGCCTACAACCGCGAGGATTACGAGCGCCTGGCGGCGCATGGCCTGGACCAGAGCCCTGTACACCAGGTGCTGGTGGAAGAGTCGGTCATCGGCTGGAAAGAGATCGAACTCGAGGTCATGCGCGACGCGGACGACAACTTTGTCGTTATCTGCTCTATCGAGAACGTCGATCCTATGGGCGTCCACACGGGTGACAGCATCACCGTGGCACCGGCCCAGACGCTGACCGACAAGGAGTACCAGGTGCTGCGCGACATGGCGCAGCGCATCATGGTACGCGTGGGCGTCGAGACGGGCGGGTCGAACGTGCAGTTCGCCGTCCATCCCGATACGGGGCGCACCGTGGTCATCGAGATGAACCCCCGCGTGTCGCGCTCTTCGGCGCTGGCCAGCAAGGCCACCGGCTTTCCCATCGCCAAGATCGCCGCCAAGCTGGCCGTCGGCTACCGCCTGCACGAGCTGCCCAACGATATCACCCGCGAGACGCCCGCCTCCTTTGAGCCGGTGATCGATTACGTCGTCGCCAAGGTGCCGCGCTGGAACATGGAAAAGTTCCCGCAGGCCGACGCCACCCTCGGCACGCAGATGAAGTCGGTGGGCGAGGTGATGGCCATCGGGCGCACGTTCAACGAGGCCCTCCAGAAGGCGCTCTGCGCCCGCGAGGACGGCCGCGACAGCATCTTTGATCCCGCCACCGAGGGCGCCACCCGCGACGAGATCATGCCGCGCCTGTTGGTGCCCAACCCCGACCGCATCCACTATGTGCCCGCCGCCATGGACGCGGGCATGACCATCGACGAGATCTTTGAGGCAACGTACATCGACCGCTGGTTCCTGCGCGAGTTCGAAGCCCTGCGCGGGCTGCGCGACCGCATCGTCGGTCGGCCCCTGGAAGAGATCGACGCCGACCTGATGCGCGAGGCCAAGCGCGCCGGCCTGACGGACGCCTACATCGGACGTATCCTCTCGCCCGCCGTGCCCGAACTCGAGGTGCGCGCTTACCGCAAGCGCCTCGGCATCCGCGCCGTGTACTCGCGCGTCGATACCTGCGCCGCCGAGTTCCCCGCTTACACGCCGTACCTGTACAGCAACTATGAGTCGGTGTGCGAGGCCGAGCCGAGCGACCGCCGCAAGGTGATGGTGCTGGGCAGTGGCCCCAACCGCATCGGCCAGGGGATCGAGTTCGACTATTGCTGTGTGCACGCCTCGATGGCGTTCCAGGAACTCGGCTACGAGACCATCATGCTGAACTGCAACCCCGAGACGGTCTCGACCGATTACGACGTCAGCGACCGCCTCTACTTTGAGCCGCTGACGCTGGAGCACATCCTGAACGTCTGTGACATCGAGCAGCCCAAGGGCGTCATCGTCCAGTTCGGCGGGCAGACGCCGCTCAAGCTGGTGCGCAAGCTGGCCGATGCCGGCGTGTGCATCCTGGGGACGTCGCCGGACGGGATCGACCTGGCGGAGGACCGCGAGCGCTTTGGGGCGCTGATGAAGCAGATCGGCCTTCCCATGCCGGACCACGGCATCGCGCGCTCCGCGGAGGAGGCGTTCGTCGTGGCCGACGACATCGGCTATCCGGTCATCGTGCGCCCGTCGTACGTGCTGGGTGGCCGGGCCATGGCCATCGTCTACGACCGTACCCAGCTCGATCAGTACATCCGCTCGGCCGTGCAGGTGGCCGAGGACACGCCCATCCTCATCGATCGCTTCCTGGAGGACGCGTTCGAGATGGACGTGGATTGTGTGTGTGACGGCAGCGACGTGCGCATCGCCGCCATCATGGAGCAGATCGAGCTGACCGGCGCGCACTCGGGCGATAGCGCCTGCGTCATTCCCACCGTGATGGTGGACGACGACGCGCTGGCGACGCTGCGCGACTATACCCGGCGGCTGGCGTGCTCGCTGCACACCGTGGGATGCCTCAACGTGCAGTATGCCATGAAGGACGGCGTGGTGTACGTCATCGAGGCGAACCCGCGCGCCTCCCGCACGGTGCCATACGTGAGCAAGTCGACGGGCGTGCCCTGGGCGCGCGTCGCCTGCCAACTCATCGAGGGGCACACCCTGAGCGAACTCGGCATCCCCGACGAGCCACGCCTCTCGGGCCACTTTGTGAAGGAAGTGGTGCTCCCCTTTGTCAAGTTCCCGGGCGAGCCGGCCATGCTCGGCCCGGAGATGCGCAGCACCGGCGAGGTGATGGGGACCGACGAGAGCTTTGGCATGGCCTATGCCAAGGCCCAGATCGCGGCCGGCAACGCCCTGCCCACCTCGGGGACGGTGTTCCTCAGTGTCAACGATCGCGACAAGGAGAACCTACTGCCCATCGCACGCGACTTGGCCGACCTGGGGTTCTCGCTCATTGCCACCCGCGGCACGGCGGCTGCCCTTCGCGCCGCGGGGCTGAGCGTGGACACCATCCGCAAGGTCAGCGAGGGGCGGCCCAACGGCATCGACCACATCATCAACGGCGACATCCACCTCGTCATCAACACGCCCCTCGGCAGCCGCTCCTTTAGCGACGAGCACATGCTGCGCCAGGTGGCCATCGCCCACGGTGTGCCCGTGTTGACCACCCTCTCCGCGGCCAAGGCCGCCGCCCTCGCCATCGCCGCGCTCAAGGCGGGGGGCCTCGAAGTGCAGAGCCTACAGGAGCGCTGGTCTAGTCAGGCAGTGAAGTGATGTCCCCGTCGGAGGTTCGAGTCACCGTCGGTGAGATCTGGAACGTAGCCCTCCCCCCAGGCACCCTCCTGGCGGGAGGGCGGACGGGACTGTGCCGACCGGTAGAGTGGGTGTCCTCCCTCCGCGCGACCTTTCCCCTCTTTGGCAGCCTGGAGAACGGCTACATGGCCCTGGCGCGGCTGGAGGTTGCCCGCCAGGTCGACCCGCGCCTCGCCCTCCCCTACCTGCTCGACCAGCTACACCGCGCCGGCGTCGTCGCCCTTCTCGTGGACGAGCCGGTGGGGCCGGAGGCCGTCGCACGCGCCGATGCGCTGTCGCTTCCCCTGCTGGTGTTGCCGCCGGGCACAGACCAGCACGAGGTCGAGCGCGACATCCTCCGCACGTTGGTGGACCACGAGGGACAGCTGGCGCGCCGTGAGATGGCGGCGCGCCAGAGCCTGCAGCGGGTGATGGGCCGCGGAGGCCTCGCTGCTGTCCTCCAAGCGGTGGCCGAGCGCGCCGGCGGCGAGGCGCTCCTCACCGACAGGTCGGGGACCCGCGTGGAGCGCGCCGGCGCGCCAGTGGAGGGGGAGGCCGTCGAGACGACCTTTGCCGTGAGCGTGGCGGGCCGCTTTCTCGGCAACCTGGTGGTGCGCCTCGCCGATGCCGACTGCAACCCGCTGGACAGCATCTACCTCCGGCAGGCGGCCGAGGTCTGTGGCATCGAGATGCTCCAGAGCCTCGCCCGACAAGAGACCGAGGACCGTCTCGGCGCCGACCTCGTCGAACAGCTGCTGGACGACGAACACGGGGAGGAGACCCTCGCCTCGCGGCTGGCGCGCCTCGGCTACGACCTGAGCCCCGACCGTCGCCATCTCGTCGTGGCGCTGGGGCCGGGCCGCGACGGCCGTCAGACCGACGACTGCCAGCATGCGGCCCGCGACCTGTGCTGGGCGGCCCAGCGCGACGGAGGGGCGGTCCTCACCGTCGGCTACCGGGAGCAGATCATGGCGTTCTGCTCCTTCCCCGCCGCGCTCCCCGACCGGCGGGTGCGCGCCTGGCTGCAGGAGGCCCTCTCGGCGGCCGACGGGCGCTGCACCGCGGGTGTAAGCCGCGTTGTGCGCGACGTAGCGGGGCTCAGGATCGCCGTGGCACAGGCGCTGGACGCCGGCGCCCTGGGCCGGCGCATCGAGGGGCGCGACGGCCCCTACTACTATGAGGAACTGGGGCTTTGCCGCCTGCTGGCCGGCCTGCGCTCGCGGGGCGAGCTAAAGCGTTTCTATGAGGAGACGTTGGGGCCCCTGGCGCGTTACGACGCCACCCACGGCACCGAGTTGGTGCACACGCTGGCGTGCTTTTTCGCCGAGAACGCCAACGCCAGCCAGACGTCCCGAGCGTTGTACATCCATCGGAACACGCTGAGCTACCGCCTGCAGCGCATCGTCGAGATCACGGGGCTCGACCTCGACGACGCCGAGGCGCGTTTGGCGCTACAACTGGCGCTCAAGATCGACCACCTCTCGAGCTAGTACCGCGTTGTGCAGTCTGCACAAGGGCAAAGCCAACGCCGCTGTGCAGGCCACTCAAAGGCACGTCGTCCTCGATCTGCTATAGTGACAGACAGTTGGATGCCGTGCGCCGGGTATGACTCGTCAAGCTCGAGTTGTGGGGATCTCTGACACGGACGCCATACAGTCGCATCGTAGGAGAAGAAGGCAATGGAAGAGAACACCCAAGAAGACATCCGTCGCAAGATTCACGACATGGGCATCCGCTTCATCAACCTGCAGTTCACCGACATCGTGGGAATGGTCAAGAGCGTGACCATCACCCCCGCCCAACTGGACAGCGTGCTGGACAACGGCATGTGGTTCGATGGCTCGTCCATCGAGGGGTTCGTGCGCATCAGCGAGAGCGACATGCTGCTGGTGCCCGACCTCGATACCTTTGCCGTCATCCCATGGCAGACGGAGCGGCACGCTACGGCGCGCCTCATCTGCGACGTCTACACTACTGACGGGGAGCTGTTCCCCGGCTCGCCGCGGTCGGCGCTGGCGCGGGTGATGCAAGAGTGCGCCGACCTGGGCTATGGGTTCCGTGTCGGCCCCGAACTCGAGTTCTTTTTATTCGAGACGGACACCAACGGCGCGCCGGACGCGCTGGTGCCGCACGATCAGGCGGGCTACTTTGACGCCACCGCCGACCGCGGCACCCTGGTGCGCGACGACATGGTCACGGCGGTGGAGGCGTTCGGCATCGCCGTGGAGGCGGGGCACCACGAGGTGGCCTCCGGCCAGCACGAGATCGACTTTCGCTACGGTGACGCCATCCGCACCGCCGACAACACCGTCACCCTCAAGTACGTTTTCAAGGCGATCGCACGGCAGCACGGGTTGTACGCCACGTTTATGCCCAAGCCGATCCGCGGCATCGCGGGGTCGGGCATGCACGTGCACCAGAGCATGTGGGACCTAAAGACGGGCGAGAGCGCCTTCCACGACCCCGGCGATCCGTACGGCCTGTCCAAGCTGGCGAAGCAGTTCCTGGCAGGCCAGCTCAAGCACGCCCGGGGGATGACGGCCATCCTGGCGCCCCTGGTCAACTCGTACAAGCGCCTGGTGCCCGGCTACGAGGCGCCGGTGTACGTCAGTTGGGCGCGCATCAACCGCTCAGCGCTGATCCGCGTGCCCCGCGCCAGCATACCGGCGGCGCATCGCCTGGAACTGCGTTGCCCGGACCCGAGCTGCAACCCGTATCTCGCCTTTGCTGTGATGCTCAAGTGCGGCCTGGACGGCATCGTCAACGACCTGCCCGTGCCCGAGCCGACGGAGGAGAACCTGTACGAGTCGGCACTGGCGCGCCAGGGGCTTCCGACGCTGCCCGGCACGCTGTACGAGGCACTCGAAGAGCTGCAGAAGGACACCGTCGTGCAGCAGGCGCTCGGGCCGCACATCTATGAGCGGTTCGTCGACGCCAAGCTCCAGGAGTGGGACGACTATCGCCTCGAGGTGACGCCCTGGGAGACGGAACGCTACCTGCGCACCTTTTAGCCGCCGGCGCGCGGTGACGCCGCGGCACGAACCTATCGGCCATTCGCTCGGCAGTGGCGCCAGAGGCCCCGGATGCTGATCCGGCCCCGGCGGCGCCACTGCCGAGTCGTTTTTCCCACTGGTGAGGCGGACGGCGCGCTGGGTACGCGTGGGACGTGGGCCGCGACAGGGCGGCCGGAGCGAGCACATCGGGGCGACGCGTCAGGACGACGCCTGGAGACAGCTCGCGCCACACGCGTGGCTTACCGGTTCCGGTGATCACACTCCCACAGGGAGAGACGACAGGAGGCCGACAGAAATGGCACAGACAGTCCCAGACGTCCTCGCGATGGCCAAGGCAGCCACCATGGTGGATCTCCGCTTCACCGACCTCCCCGGCATCTGGCAGCACTTTACCATCCCGGTGCGCGACCTGACGGAGGAGCTGTTCGAGGAGGGGATCGGATTCGACGGCTCGTCGATACGCGGCTTCAAGATGATTCACGAGTCGGACATGCTGCTCGTGCCCGACCCCGCCACCGCCTTCATGGACCCGATCTATGAGGTGCCCACCCTCGTCCTGATCTGCGACGTGTACGACCCCATCACGCGGCAGCCGTACGACCGCGACCCGCGCTACATCGCCCGCAAGGCGGAGGCCTACCTGATGCAGACCGGTATCGCCGACTGCAGCTACTGGGGCCCGGAGGCCGAGTTTTTCATCTTTAGCGATGTGCGCTATGGCGCGGGCACCGAGGCGGCCTACTACTACCTGGACAGCCCGGAGGCGTGGTGGAACAGCGGCAAGGGGGGCGTGCCCAACATGGGCGGCCAGATTCCGCCCAAGCGCGGCTACTTTCCCGTGCCCCCGACGGACACGCTGCAGGACGTGCGCAGCCGCATGGTGCTGGCCATGGAAGGGGCCGGCGTCCAGGTGGAGGTGCACCACCATGAGGTGGCCACCGCCGGCCAGGCCGAGATCGATATGCGCTTCGGCCCCCTGTGCCGCATGGCCGACAGCCTGATGATCTACAAGTACATGGTCAAAAACATCGCCCGGCAGAGCGGGTTGACCGCCACGTTCATGCCCAAGCCGCTGTTCGGCGACAACGGGTCGGGGATGCACGTCCACCAGAGCCTCTGGAAGGGCGACAAGAACGTCTTCTATGATGAGGCGGGCTACGCCCAGCTCTCCGACCTGGCCCGCTGCTACATCGGCGGCCTGCTCAACCACGCGCCGGCGCTGCTGGCCATCGTGGCGCCCACCACCAACTCGTACCGGCGGTTGGTGCCGGGCTATGAGGCGCCGGTGAACCTGGCCTACTCGCAGCGCAACCGCTCGGCGGCCTGCCGCATCCCGGTATACTCCAAGAACCCCAAGGCCAAGCGCGTCGAGTTCCGGCCCCCCGACCCGAGCTGCAACCCGTACCTGGCATTCGCGGCGCTGCTCATGGCGGGCCTGGACGGCGTGCAGAACAGCATCGACCCCGGCGCACCCATGGACAAGGACCTGTACGACCTGCCACCCGAGGAGCTAAAGCAGGTCAAGCAGGTGCCGGGTTCGCTAGCCGAGGTGCTGGACGCCCTGGAGGCGGACCACGAATTCCTCCTCAGGGGAGACGTGTTCACCGAGGAGTCGCTCGCCGCCTGGATCGCCTACAAGCGCGAGATGGAAGTCGACCCGGTGCGCCTGCGCCCGCACCCGTACGAGTTCGTGCTGTATTATGACGTCTAGAGGTTCGTAGAGGATGATCCGAGAGGCCACCGCATGGTGGCCTCTCGGCACGCGTCCCGATGTAGGGCGCACACGCCGATGCGCGCCGCGACCCGCAGGGCGTGTGCACCGATGTAGGGCGCGCACGCCGATGCGCGCCGCGGCCCGCAGGGCGTGTGCATCGATGTAGGGCGCGCACGCCGGTGCGCGCCGCGACCCACGCGAAAGGCCCACGGTGATGTGACCGACACCCGCCATCCACAGGCTAGCCAAAACACCATCGACCGCCTGCGGGGCCTCCTCCCCTCGGAGGCCCCGGACCGCGACGCGTGCCTGCCACGCCTGGCGGCGGCCCTCCGCGCCGCCGCCAACCCCAGGCGCGCGCTCCTCGGCCTCGAGCGCCTGACCTCCGCCCTGGGCGACCCCGCGGCGCTCCCGCGTCTGCTGGCCGGCTCGCCTCACCTGGTGGACGCGCTGGTCACCCTCTTTGCCGGCAGCCGCTTTCTCACCGACATCGTGCTGCGCGACCCGGCGACGCTCGACGTCCTCAGCGGTCGCGAGGCGATGGCCGCCCCGATGGACGCCGCCACGGCCTACAAACGAGCCCTGATGGCGTTGGGCGGCACCCACGATGCTGATGCGCGTATCGACGCCCTGCGGCGCTACCAGCGCAGGGAGCTGCTGCGCATCGGCGCCTGTGATATGATGTGTCTGTGGGACCTGCCCACGGTCACTACTCAGCTGTCGTACCTGGCCGACGGCCTGATCCGCGCCGCCCTGGACGTCGCCAGCGAGGAGGTCGGGGCGGCGCCGGGCGACCTCGCCGTGGTGGCGATGGGCAAGCTGGGCGGGCGGGAGCTGAACTATAGCTCGGATATCGACCTGATCTTTGTCGCCGCGTCCGACGCCCCGCGGCAGGCGCCCCTTGCCAGGCGACTCATCGACGCCCTGGCGCGGGTGACGGGAGAGGGGTTTCTCTATCGCGTCGACATGCGGCTGCGGCCGTGGGGCAGCGCCGGCCCGCTTGTCTCGTCCCTGGACGGCTACCTGGCCTACATGGAGCACCACGCCCGGCCGTGGGAGCGCCAGGCGCTGCTCAAGGCGCGCGTCGTTGCCGGCGAAGAGCAGCTGCGCGACGCGTTCATGGCGCGCACCGACGCGCTCTTGTTCGTCCCCGGGGCGGACCCCCGCGCCGACGTGCGCGTCATGAAGCAGCGCATCGAGGCGCGGCTCGACGCCGATGGCGAGGCGTGGGGCGAGGTCAAGCTGGGGCGGGGATCGATCCGCGACGTCGAGTTCGTGACGCAGTACCTGCAGCTCCGCCATGGGCCGCGAAACCACGGGCTGCGAGAGGCGAACACGCTGGCGGCGCTAGATGCGCTGAGCGCCCGCGGGCTGCTCTCGAGTGACGAGTATCGCGCGCTGGCGGAGGGGTATACCTTGCTGCGGGCGGTGGAGCACCACCTGCAGCTGCTCGACCACCGCCAAACGCACCGCCTGCCCACCGACCTGCGTGAGATGGGGTTCTTGGCGCGGCGGCTGGGCTTTCGCGGCGACGAGGCGGGCGGCGCCCTCCTGGCCCGCTACGGCCAGCACTGCGCGGCGATCCGCACCGCCTACGAGCGCCATCTGCTTAGCGATGCAGGCGAGGGCGCGACCATGACTCTGGACGAGGACGCTCCGATACCCGACGTTACCCGACACGTGCGGCGCATGGCGCCGTCCTACCGGACGACGTTCAGCGAGCGCGAGATCCTGCGTCACGCCGAGATGGCGGAGCGCATCGACGACGCCCACCCCGTGGAGGTGGACGCTGCGCCCATGGAGGGTGGCGCCTGGCGCGTGACCATCGTGGGCTATGACTTTGCAGGCGAGTTGTCGCTCATCTGCGGGCTGCTCCTGGCGTACGGGTTCAGCATCGAGGACGGCCATGTCTACACCTACGAGCCACTCGAGAAGGCCCCGTCCCCCTCGGCATGGAGTTCCCGCGCGCGACGCCGAGCCGCGGAACCCCGCCACGACGACCGGCTCAAGATCGTAGATGTGTTTTCGGTGCGGCCCATCTCCGGAGAGGCGCCCCCCGACCTCTGGCCCTTCTACGAGGATGACCTGGCCGGGCTCTTGCAGATCCTTCGGCATGGACGCCGGCGTGAGGCGCATGGCGAACTCGCCAAGCGCGTCGCGTTGGAGCTGGGCGACGCCCCGGCGGCGATGGGGACGCTCCAGCCCATCGACATCGAGATCGACAACGACGCCTCCGAGCGGTACACGCTGCTGCGCATCGATGCCGCCGATACCCCCGGCTTTCTCTACGAGTTCACCAGCGCCCTGGCGTTGGGAGGATACCATATCGCCCAGGTGATCGTGGACTCGGTCGGCAGCCGCGCGCGCGACACCCTCTACCTCACCGACGCCCACGGCGCCAAGATCCTCGCGCCCGAGGCGCAGCGCGAGCTACGCGTCGCTACGGTGCTGACCAAGCACTTTGCCCACCTGCTGCCCCACTCCCCAAACCCCGAGTCGGCGCTGCTCCACTTTCACGAACTCCTCGGCCAGCTCCTCGCACGGCCCGAGTGGCCCGGTGAACTGACATCGCTCGAGCGCCCGGGCGTGCTCGCCGCCCTGGCGCGCCTGTTGGGCGTGAGCGATTTTCTCTGGGACGACTTTTTGCGGATGCAGCACGCTAACCTCTTCCCCCTGGTTCGCGATCTGGACGCGCTGGCGGAGGCGAAAGCGAGGGAGCAGTTGCGGCAGGAACTCGATGCCGACCTCTGCGCGGCGGAGGGGTGGGAGCGCCAGCGCGACGCCCTGAACGCCTTCAAGGACCGCGAGATGTTCCGCATCGACATGCGCCACATCCAGGGACTGATCGACGGGTTCGGCCGGTTCTCTGCCGAGCTGACCGATCTCGCCGAGGTGGTGGTCGACGCGGCGCAGCAGCTGTGCGTGGCGCGCCAGAGTGTCGCGCACGGGACGCCCCTCCAGGAGGACGGCAGCCCCTGCCCGCTGAGCGTAGTAGCCCTGGGCAAGTGCGGCGGCCGCGAATTGGGGTTCGCCTCGGATATCGAGCTGATGTTCGTCTATGAGGCCAACGGCCGTACCACGGGGCCCGAGGTCATCTCGACGGCCGAGTTCTATGAGCAGGTGGTAGTCGCTTTCCTGGACCTGGTTCGCGCCAGGCGCGAGGGGATATTCGAGATCGACCTGCGTCTGCGCCCCTACGGCGACGCCGGCAGCATGGCGGTGCCGTTAGCGTCCTTCCGCCGCTACTTTGCCCCGGACGGCCCTGCATGGCCCTACGAGCGCCAGGCGCTCATCAAGCTGCGCCCCATCGCCGGGGACGCCTCCCTGGGCGCGCGTCTCGTCGCGCTGCGCGACGACTATGTGTTTTCGGGCGAGGGCCCCAACGTGACGGCCATGCGCGCCATACGCGAACGCCAGGTGAGGCACTTGGTGGCGGGTGGCACCTTCAATGCCAAGTACAGCCCCGGGGGATTGGTGGATTGCGAATACCTCGTGCAGGGGTTGCAGATCGCCCACGGCCGGGGGGATCCCCGCCTGCGGGTGACCAACACCATGGAGGCGATGGGTGCGTTGGCCAAGGCCGGGGTACTCTCCGCGGAGGTCCATGAGCGCCTGGAGGCGGCCTACGCCTTTCTGCGCCGCCTCATCGACGCCCTGCGCATGGTGCGCGGCAACGCCAGGGACCTGACGGTACCGCCCGTGGACGGCGAGGAGTACGCCTTCCTGGCGCGACGGCTCTCGTACGGCGGGGACCTGGCGCGCCTGCGCGCCGACATCGACCGGCACCCACAGGCGGTGCAAGAACTCTGGCGCCAGCTGCTCGGATAGGCGAGGCACCGCCGCGCCCCGCGCTTCCCTGCCCTACTTTTTGGTGGGGCGCAGCTTGTCGATGGTGTCCTTGGACGTGATAGACGCCATGCGCTGGTCTTGCGCGCGCTGCGCCGCGATCTCTTGGTGATCCGGGCCGGCGGGGCCGTGCACGGCAAACCCCGCGACAACGCGTCGCGTCTCGGCGCTGGCGCAGGCGGGGCACGCCGGCGGGCTATCCTCGGCAGCGCTGCTCATGGGCCGCAGGCGATCGAAGCGCTCGCCGCAGTTGAGGCATTCATAGGTGTAGATAGGCATCGGTTCCCTCGTCCGAATGTCCTTCGGTCTCACCGTATTCTACCACGAATCGCCCCCTCGTCCCGAAGCCGAAATCCGGTGTGGGGTCACAGGGTCCAGGGTGCAGCGCCACGCTGGTTGTGCGTGCCGAGGCAGTTACAGGCTACAGGTGGCAGGTTACAGGGTTTGGCGCATGATCCTGCTAGCGCCTGTAATCTGCAACCTGCAGCTGGCGCGCAACCCGTTGCCAGCAAGAGCCTGTAACCTGAAACCTGCAGGAGCCAGCTCGCCTCCCGTTGGAATCAGACATCGCGCGGCAGCGTCGAGAAGGGGAGCGTCATGACCCACTGGGCGATGCCGGCGATGATGAGCGCCGTGGCGATGGTGGTGGCGTTGGACAGCGCGGCGCCCAGCAACGGGCCGGCAAAGACGGCGGCGTTGGCGGCCATGCTCCATACGGCGGCAAACAGGGGCTGGCGATGCTCGGGACAAGCGGCCAGCATCAAGTCGAACAGCCCGATGTCGACGCCCGCGGCCGTGATCCCCCACACGGCCGCCACCGGCAGGAGCCAGGGCGCCGAGGGAGAGAGCGCCGTAAGGATGGGATAGAGCCCCAGCCCCAAGGCGCTCCAGGTGAGCACACGGCGGTGGCCCAGGCGGCCGGCCAGGCGCCCCCAGATGATATAGCCCGCCACGAGGGCCCCGTGTCCCACCGTCCCCCGCAGCCCGATGAGGGTGTCGGGCGCGCGCAGCTCGTTCACCCAAAAGAGGCTAAAAAGGGGCGCCGGCAGGTTCAGCGCCACGCGATAGAGGATCGTCGCGGCAAGAAAGGCGACAAAGGGCCGATAGTGTGCCACGGGGCGCAGGTAATCGGCAAAGCGCCCCCACACGGTGCGCGCCTGCCCCCGCGCGAGCCGCTCCAGTGGCGCCACCTTGATGCGAGCGAAAAAAACGATGTCGAGGCTCGACAGCGCGAACGAGATGAAAAAGACGATCTGGTAGTTCAGCGGGAAGGCGATCTGATCGAGCAGCCAGCCAAAGCCGGCGCTGCTGGCCGCCGAGACGAGGCTCAGCAGCGCCCATCGCGTGCCGTTGATCTGCGCGCGGCGGCGCGGCGAGATCGCCCGCGCCATGACGGCCGTCCACGACGGGATGGCCACTACGTCGGGCAGCGTCTTGAGCGTCCAGATGAGCACCAGCGCCATGGGCAGGTGCTCGCGCGGCACGATCCAGGGGGCCAGGGCGCACAAGGCAAAGCCGAGGCGCACCCAAGCCACATAGGTGTTGCGAACCCGCACCTGATCGGTGTAGCGCTCGGCGACCATGGCGCCCGGGATGAGGAGCAGGATGGCGAGCAGCGCCGGCGCAGAGGTGAGCCATCCCACCAGCGTCGGCGTGGCGCCCAGGCGCGCCAGGAACACCGCCAGAAAGGCCATGATGCCGCCCGCCTCCACCCCCACGAGGGCGGTGTTGAGGTAGAGGAGGCGGGCGTTGCGATCCTCTTGATCGCGTGGCTTTAGGATGGATGTGTTCTCGGCCCAGCGCCGCAGGGTGCTCAGGCCGACGGCTATCGGCGTAGTCATGGGGTTCATCCACCGCGGGCCGCGCACAGGCGGGCCCGCCAAGAGATGTGATAGCGCACACACACCCCGGACGGGGCGCCGTAGCGCCTCGGCGGGGCGTTCGCGCGCTATTGTAGCACCGCAGGGGCAGCCATCCAAAGCAGAGGGCGAGGTTGCATGAGCAGGGCAACGCGCTGCGGGGCAGCAGAAGAGGCCACGGCCAATCGCCGTTTGACACGCCATCCGGCATCCCCTAAAGTGCCCCGCAGAAGGCGTTGCCGTCGGCGCCGCGTCGTACCGGGCGCGCCGGATGCGACGCCGCGTCATCCAGGCCGTCATCACGCACCACGGGAGAGACACGATGCGCGTCATCGAGACTACGCTGCCCGGCGTCCTCATCGTCGAACCGGACGTGTTCGAGGACTCGCGGGGGTTCTTTTTCGAGAGCTATAGCCTGCAAAAGTACGCCGAACACGGCATCAGCGATACATTCGTGCAGGACAACCACTCCCTCTCGGTGCGGGGCACTTTGCGGGGGTTGCACTACCAGGCCGAGCCGGGCCAGGCCAAGCTAGTGCGCGTCGCGCGGGGATCGGTGTTCGATGTGGCGGTGGACATACGCTGGGGGTCGCCCACCTTTGGCAAGTGGGTGGGGGTGGAACTCTCGGCCGAGAACAAGCGCCAGCTCTACATCCCCGTGGGATTCGCCCATGGCTTTTGCGTCACCAGCGAGGTGGCCGAGTTCCTCTACAAGTGCTCCAGCTACTATGCGCCCGACCTGGAGCGCGGCATCGCCTGGGACGACCCCGCCCTGGCCATCGCCTGGCCCGCGGACGCCCCCATCCTCTCGGATCGCGACCGGCGGCATCCGCGGCTGGCGGAGGCTGGGCGCGACTATGTGTACGAAGCACAGCGCTAGGGACGGGCTATTGGCTATTGGCCTTTGGCTCCCTGCGGGTCAGCGAGTGCGCGCGAGCTGCAGGCCAATAGCCAACAGCCAATAGCCCGCCTCGGCACGTCCTCACGCGAGTGCGGCCTCACCTCGGCCGCGGCAACGCATCCGTCGCATGCACGCCGTGCTCCGTGATGATGGCGCGGACGTACTGGGCGGGGGTGACGTCAAAGGCGGGGTTGCGTGCCTGGACCCCCTCGGGGGCGATGCGCACGCGACAGACCTGGCCGGCATCCGTCTTGCCGCTGATGTAGAGCACCTCGTCGGGGCTGCGCTCTTCGATGGGGATGTCGTCGCCGCTGGCGCAGTCGGGATCGATGGTGCTGGTGGGCGCGGCCACATAGAACGGGACGCCGTTGGCCGCCGCGCACAGCGCCTTCTCGTAGGTGCCGATCTTGTTCGCCACGTCGCCGTTGGCGGCGATGCGGTCCGACCCCACGATCACCAGGTCGATCTCGCCGCGGCGCATGAGGAAACCGGCGGCGTTGTCGGCGATGATGGCGTGGTCGATCCCCTCCCCCTGGAGTTCCCACGACGTCAGCATGGCCCCCTGGCAGCGCGGGCGCGTCTCGTCGGCGTACACGAACACCCGCTTTCCCTGGCGCGCCGCCGCATAGATGGGCGCCAGGGCGCTGCCCCAGTCCACAAAGGCGAGCCAACCGGCGTTGCAGTGGGTGAGCACGCGCGCCCCGTCGGGTATCAGGTCGGCGCCGTGCCGCCCGATCGCCTCACCGGCGGCGGCGTTCTCGTCGGCCAGCGCCTCGGCCTCGGCCACCGCCGCGCGGCGGGCGGCGTCCACCGATCCGGCCGCCTGCGCCGCCGCCAGGACGCGGCGCACGGCGTAGAACAGGTCCTGGGCCGTGGGGCGCGTGCCACGCAACGTCTCGGCGCCGCGCGCCAGGTACTCCTCGTACCCCGCGCCATCGGGCGCCTCCAGCACCACTTGCGCCATCCCGTATCCGGCCGCCGCGCCGATGGCGCCGGCGCCGCGCACTACCATGGTCCGGATCGCCTCGGCAGTATCGCGGTGCGTGGGCAGGTCAATAATGGCGAACTCGTGGGGCAGGAGCTGCTGGTGAATCATGCGCACCACGCCGCCCCGCATCCAGACCGTACGATAGTCCACGCCGTTGACCTTCATGGCCGTCCCCCATTCTTCGATCGCGAGCCCGCGCGTCCTAACGGGCGGGGGCGCACCGATGTGCGCCCCCGTGTCTTGCATCATCAGCGCCCCACCGGGCGCGGGCCGGACGGCGTCCGGCCCCTACACCTTCGCGTCACTTGGCGCCGTAGGGCCCGCTCGCTGTGCACGCCGCGGGGCGGGTCGGACGGCGTCCGACCCCTACATCCTGCGCGTTGGCGCCGTAGGGCCAGCGCTGTGCACGCCGCGGGGGCGTCGGACGGCGTCCGACCCCTACATCCTTCGCGTCACTTGGCGCCATGGGGCCGCTCGCTGTGCATGCCGCGGGCCGGTCGGACGGCGTCCGACCCTCACCTTCGCGTCACTCGCGAGCGCGCACGCTGTGCGCGCCCCGCGATGCTGCGTCGCTCAAAGTCGATCGTTGGTAGAACTCGTCGTTCCATTCGTCAGTGGGCTCCATGGTGGGATCGTTGGATCAGGTGCTCCTTGATGACCTCGTCGTTCAGCTCATCGATCCCCAGGCCCGGCTTGTCTAGCACATCGATGTGGCCGTTCTGCACGATGGGATTGGGGAGGCCGGTGACGAGATCGTTCCACCAGGGCGTGTCCACCGAGTGGTTCTCCAGCGCCAGGAAATTCTCTGTGGCCGCGGCGCTGTGCACCGCCGCCATGCACGCCACCGGCGACTCGGCCATGTGGATCGCCATGGCCACGCCGTGCTCCTGGGCCAGATCGCCGATCTTTTTGTTCTCCAGGATGCCGCCGGAGGTGAGGATGTCGGGATGGATCACCGATACGCCGCCCGACTCGAGCAGCGGCTTGAACCCCTCCTTCAGGTAGATGTCCTCTCCGGTGCAGATGGGCGTGGTGCACGACTGGGCCAGGCGCACGTACTGGTCGGTGAGCTGCCAGGGCACCATGTCCTCGTACCACGCCAGGTTGAACTTGTCCAGGCGCCGTGCGATTTTGATGCAATCCTCGATGCCGATGTGGCCAAAGTGGTCGGTGGCCAGGGGCACCTCGTAGCCGATCACCGAGCGCACGTCGGCCACGTACTGCTCCATATACTCCAGCCCTTTTTCCGTCACGTGGATGCCGGTGAAGGGGTGCATGATATTGTTGGCGCTGTACCAGCGGCTGCGCATGGCGCGGGCGACCTCGGGATCAGCCCCCGGCGCGTGGCGCGGGCGCCCCTCTTCGCCGCGAGGCATCAGTTGCTCGATGAACCCGAGCGGCGCGCTGAGCGCCCCCGGCACGTCGCGCAGCATGCGGATGCCGATGTCCATCTTGAGGAAGGTAAAGCCCATCTCCATGCGCTTCTTGAGCGCCTCGCCCATGGCCTGCCCCGTGTTGCGGCCGCGGACGTCCGTATCGCAGTAGATGCGGACCTTGTCACGGAACTTGCCGCCCAGCATCTGGTAGATGGGCACGCCGTACGCCTTGCCGGCCAGGTCCCACAGCGCGAGTTCCACGGCGCAGACGCCGCCGCCCTGTCGCGCGTGGTGGCCGAACTGCTTGATGCGGCGAAAGATCTTGTCGATCTGGCAGGGGTTCTCGCCCAGGATGCGGCTCTTGAGCATCAGGGCGTAGGTCTTGCTCCCCCCGTCGCGCACCTCACCATAGCCCACCAACCCCTGGTTGGTATAGATCTTGACCAGCGGGCGCCGCTCGAGCATCGCGATCCGCATGTCGGTGATGCGAAGCTGTGACGGCTTGGAGTACGTGTTGACGTGGTTCAGTGCCTCTTCCGGGTTCGTGACGGACATGCTGTCTCCTTTTAGAAGCCGCGCTGCTTGTCGATCTGATTGCGCAGGGGGAGTTCACCGCGAACGAACCGTCCGATGTTCTCGCGGAAAATGTCGAGGATATAGTCGCACTCGTACTGGCTGCCGCCCGCTACGTGCGGGGTGATGAGCAGATTTTCGATGTCCCACAACTCGCTCTCGGCGGGCAGGGGCTCCTGGTCAAAGACATCCAGCGCGGCGGCCGCCAGCCGCCCCTCGCGGAGCGCCGCTACCAGGGCGGCTTCGTTGATGATCCCCCCGCGCGAGATGCCCACCAGCATGGCGGAGGGCTTCATCTTGGCGATCTCGGCGGCGCCGATCATGTTGTCGGTCTGCTCGGTATAGGGCACCGTCACCACCACATAGTCGGACTGGCTGAGGAGCGTGTCGAGGCCGTCGAGGCCCTCGAGGCTGGCGACATCGTCGGGCTTGTTCTGGGGGAACATGTCCACGGCCACGACGTTCATGTCAAAGGCCGCCGCCCGCTTGGCGATGGAGCGCCCCACGGCGCCGAACCCGATGATGCCCATGGTCGACTTGGTCAACTCGAGCATCTTGCTGCGCAATTCGCGCGCCGACCAGGTGTGGTTCTTTTGGTGCTCCACGTACTCGCGGATGTGCCGGGTGAAGGCAAAGATCATGGCAAAGGTGTGCTCGGCCAGGCAGGCCCCATGGGTGCCGCGGGCGCTGGTGAGCAGGGCGTCGCCGGCCACGAACTCGGGGATGGCGAGGTAATAGTTGATGCCGCTGCTCGGCGACTGGACCCACTTGAGCTTCTTGGCCGCCATAAAGATATCGCGGTTCATCCATCCCATATAGACGTCCGCATCGGCAATGGCGTCCTTGAGTTCGGCCGGCGCCTTGCAGAACACAAAGTCGATATCGGGGTACTGGGGCGATAGCTCGTCGATGCAGCGCTCGAGGCCAAACGCATTCGGACCGATCAACACCTTCATGGCAGAGTCTCCTTTGAACGATGGCGTTGCGAGTCTACCCTCGGATAGGGTGCAGGACCCCAAGGAAGATATGTCACCGGATGGGTCATGTCAAGCGCACTGCAATGCGGCCGCCATCGCGGCCGCGATGGCACGCCCCCCGGCATCAGGGGCGCATCGCCTCCTCCGCCTCGAGAAAGGCCACCACGCCGGCAGCGATCCCCCCGGCTACCCGGTCCTGATCGCGGGTCAGCAGGTCGCGGTCGCCGCTCAAGAAGCCGCATTCGATGATGACGCCCGGCGTGTCGGGCGCTATCTTGCGCAGCGCGTGGTAGAGGCGCATGTCGTCGGTGATGGTGTTCGGATGGGGGGAGAGGCCAGTGACGCGTGCGTACTCTCGCGACAGGATCGCCGCCAGGCGCGCGCCGGGGCCCAGGGGATCAGCGTCGGCATGGTGGGCCACCTTGAACCCGGACAGGTCGCCCAGGCACGAGTCGGCATGGATCGCCACGAAAGCTCGAGCCCGGAATCCGACGAGCTTGGGGGCATACTCGGGCAGCACCTCGGCCTGGTAGCCCTCCGCGCGCAGGAGCGCCTCCACCCGGCGCGCGACGGCCAGGTTGACGTCCACCTCCTGCAATCCATCCGGACACACCGCCCCCGAGTCGCTCTGCCAGTGACCCGCGAGCAAGCCAACCTGTGTCCCCTCCCCGCCAATTCCCGCCAGCCAGCCGGCGAACGGCGGCAACTCGGACAGGGCCAGCAACACCAGCCCGCCGAGGACGACGTACAGGGGCACGCGTATGATGGCGGCCAGCACTCCCAGCGGCGAGCGATCCGAACGGGATGGGGGGGCGATGGATGGCATGGTACGCTCCGCTACGCTGCGTGGTTCCCGACGCTGTGTCGTACTCGACGCTCCGTCGTACTCGACGCTGTGTCGTACTCGACGCTACGTCGTACTCGACGCCGAACCGCGCAGAGTGTACATGGGTCGCGCCCAAGGGTCAACCGTCGGGTAGCTCGTGCCCTCCTTGGCCGATTTCCACGTCCACCCGGCGTCGAACCGCCGGGCTACGGCGCCATGCATGGCGCGACGTCGGCCGTTTCGAGGCGGATCCCAAGCCCCGAAGGGGGCTCCATCCTGGATAGCCGAAGGGCTCTAGCCAGCGGCGCCTCCTGCGCAGCACGCCTCGACGCGGCGCCTGCGCCTCGCCGCCTCGCTCCGTTCGGCGCGCACCCGCGCACAACGCGCTTGACGCTCTTTATCGTGACTGGTATACTCTGTCGATCAAGGGCAGAAACCACCGCGCGAGACACCCCCGCACGACTGGTCTGCATTATCACCGTCGCGGCCGTTCCAGTAGCGAGCCCGGCGGCCACCTCGCAGCATGTGTGGACCCGCAAGGGGCAGTCTCGGAACCTGGAGGAGAGCGCAAGGCTTATGGCGAAAACGAGTCAACAGAAGGTCGAGGTCGAGGGCACCATCGTCGAGGCACTGCCCAACACGCAGTTCAAGGTGGAACTCGACAACGGCCACGAGGTGCTAGCCTATATTTCGGGCAGGATGCGCAAGTACTATATCCGCATCCTCCTCGGCGACCGCGTGCGCGTCGAGCTATCTCCCTACGACCTGACACGCGGCCGTATCGTGTACCGCTACAAGCAGCGCCGGGGCCCCGACACGGAGTAGCGCTCGGGAGAGGTTGGATGCGGTTGGCTGGCATTGGATCGGCTGTCTGCCCTTGTTGGTCGCGCATGTAGCTATTGACGCAGCTGTCTGGCTATGCTATACTCGCCCGTGTGGGGGCGCGCCCTTTGTTTGGGGTGTGCCTGAAGCCGGAGCAAGACAACCCCGCCATCGGATCCTTGGGCGGCGGATGTCCGGTCGGCTCCTTTCAATGGTCGAAGGGAGGTGGCAACGAACCGAGCCCGTCCGGATTGTTGTATCGCCTTGTAAGGCACGGGTTCATGGGTGGACGGTTTTGGCCCTGAGCCCGCCGATGGGAGGGCACAGCCTCTTGGGCTCCCATCGACGACCGAACGGTTCTGCCGCCCGTGAGCCACAAGCCCCGTGAGACGAATGGACATCCACGGGGTGCGGACATCCGCTCATTCAGTCCATCCCAAGGAGACCTAGATGTCTAGCGTAACGTACGACCATGTGACCAAGCGTTTTGGCGACGTCATCGCGGTGAATGACCTCACCATCGAAGTCGCCGACAAAGAGTTCTTGGTCTTTGTTGGTCCCTCCGGCTGTGGCAAGACGACGTCGCTCCGACTGCTGGCTGGCCTCGAAGAGATCAGCGAGGGCAATATCTACATTGGGGATCGCCTGGTGAACGACGTGGCCCCCAAGGACCGCGACATCGCCATGGTGTTCCAGAGCTATGCTCTGTACCCCCACATGAGCGTCTACGACAACATGGCCTTTGGCCTGAAGCTGCGCAAGACGCCGCGCGCCGAGATCGACCGCCGCGTGAAGGAAGCAGCCGGCATCCTCGGCATCGAGGAACTGCTCGACCGCAAGCCGAAGCAGCTCTCCGGTGGCCAGCGCCAGCGCGTGGCCCTCGGTCGCGCCATCGTGCGCGAGCCGGCCGTGTTCCTCCTGGACGAGCCGCTCTCGAACCTGGACGCCAAGCTGCGCGTCGCGACCCGTTCGGAGCTGTCCAAGCTGCACCAGCGCCTCGAGACCACCTTTATCTATGTGACGCACGACCAGGTCGAGGCTATGACCATGGCCTCCCGCATCTGCGTCATGCGTGACGGCATCCTGCAGCAGGTGGATACGCCGCAGGCGCTGTACAACACCCCGGGGAACGTGTTCGTGGCCGGCTTTATCGGCAGCCCCGCCATGAACTTCTTTGACACGACCCTGGTGGGCACGCGCGACGAGATGTACGTGGACGCCGGGTTCTTCAAGGTGCAGGTCCCGAGCCATCGCTCGCAGGCACTGACCGAGTACCTCGGCAAGCAGGTCGTCTTTGGCATCCGTCCTGAGGACGTCCATGACCCCGAGTACGCGCCGCCCAACATCACCGGCGCGCCCGTCAAGGCCCGGGTGGACGTTACCGAGTTGATGGGTAACGAGATCTTCCTCTACCTGGCCTGGGGGAACAAGTCCTGCATCGCCCGCGTCGACCCGCGCACCTCGGCGCGCGTTGGCCAGGACGTGGAGACTCTGTTCAACATGGACAACATGCACGTCTTTGACCGCGACACGGAGATGGCGGTTCGCTAACCGTCACCGCTACGGTCACATAGCGAGGGGGTGGAGATCCACCCCCTCGTTTCTTGTCCCGCCCCTACTCGCGCATCAGTATCCTTCGCGGGTCCTCGCCAGCATCTCGATCATCACCGCTACCAGCACGAGGAACACCGCTAGCAGCACGTTCAGCATGCCAAGGAACTGCAGCGCCATCAGCGCCGCCGCCAGCATCCCCGCCAGCAGGCCCTGACGTCCGGCGCGCCCGGGACTTGTGCCCCATCCCGAACCTGCAACGCGCTTGCCCACGCGCAACGACCGCCGCTCCTGCATCGCCAGCGCGGCCGGGATGGCGCTGCACGTCACCGCCCCACCCCAGAGCAGCAAAAACACGGCCTGATTCAGCGGGGTGGGCGGTTTGCGGTTCATGAGCACCAACAGCGCCACCCACAGGAGCGCCGCCAAGAACCCGATGAGCACCACGAGGGCGCGATGGCGCATAATATGGCGTCCTCCTCCCGTCGATCGTATCATGCAATGCGGCGCCCATTATACCCGCGATGTGTCACAAGTGACAGGTCGCAGGTGACGCGCGGGATGGTTCAGGTCACAGCTGGCAGGTTACAGGCTCCACCGTCTGCACCCCCCTAGAGCCTGTAACCTGTCCCCTGACGCCTGCAACGTGCCACCTGCAACCTGACACTGCACAACGCCCTTCCACGCACGTCCATTGGTCAGTCCCCATACCTATGGTATAATGACTCGTATCGATCCTTTCGCGCCTCGAGTGGTATTATGTCCATTGTCACCGTTGAAGGTCTGGCCAAGTCATACGGCGCCCAGGACGTCTTTGCCGACGTCAGCTTTGCCATTGCCCGCGGCGACAAGATCGCGCTGGTGGGCCCCAACGGCGCCGGCAAGACGACGCTGCTGCGCATCCTGGTGGGCCTAGAAGAGCCCACCGATGGGCGCGTGCATCGCGCTCGCGGCCTGCGCAGCGGCTACCTGCCCCAGCGCCCCTCCTTGGACAGCCAGCGCACCCTCCATGGCGAGATGCTGGAGGTGTTCTCGGCGCTCCGCCGTCAGCAGCAGGATCTGCTGGCGCTGGCCCACGAGATGGCCCAGGCTGACGACCCCACCGAGGCGATGGCGCGCTATGCTGAGGCGGAGCAACGCTTCGAGCTGGCGGGCGGATACGAGTACGAGAACCGCATCCAGCGCGTGCTCAGCGGCCTCGGCTTTGGGCCAGAGAGCTATGAGCAGCCCATCACCATCCTGAGCGGTGGACAGGTCACCCGCGCGATGCTGGCGCGCCTGTTGCTCCAGGAGCCCGATCTGCTGGTGCTCGACGAGCCCACCAACTACCTGGACCTCGAGGCGCTCGAGTGGCTCGAGGGGTACCTCCAAGACTGGCGTCAGAGCCTTCTCGTCGTGTCGCACGATCGCTACTTTCTCAACAAGGTCGTCTCGCGGGTGTGGGAGCTGTCGTGGGGCGCCCTCGAAACGTACCGCGGCAACTATGACGGCTATGTCCAGCAGCGCGAGGCCCTGCTGGAGCGCCGGCGTCGCGAGTACGAGGAGCAGCAAGCCACCATCGCCAAGACGGAAGAGTTCGTCCGCCGCTTCAAGGCGGGGCAGCGCAGCAAGGAGGCCAGGGGACGCGAGACGCGGCTGGCGCGCCTGGAGCGCGTGGAGGCGCCCAAGACCCGACGGCAGATGCATCTGCGCCTCTCCACCTCGCTGCGGGCCGGCGACAACGTCCTGCGCAGCGACGGCGCCGCCATCGGCTATCGCGAGACGCCCGATGGTGAGGATGGCTGCCAGGCCTCCGGCGGGACGCCTCACGTGCTCTTTCAGACGGGCGAGTTCCTCATGCAGCGGGGGCAGCGCGTCGCCCTGCTGGGCCCCAACGGCTCCGGCAAGACGACCTTTCTGCGGGCCGTGCTCGGGCAGACCGAGCCGCTCGAGGGGCGCATCCGCATCGGCGCCAGCGTGCGCGTCGGATACCTGCCGCAGACGCAGGACTGGCTCGACGGCGACAAGACGGTGCTCGAGCAGGTGTTCGCCGTCACCGACCTGCGGCTGGAGCAGGCCAGGGCGCTTCTGGGCCGCTTTCTCTTTGCCGCCGATGACGTGGACAAGCCCATCTCCGCCCTCTCGGGCGGCGAGCGCTCGCGCCTCGCGCTGGCGCTCCTGACCGTCCGGGGCGCCAACCTGTTGCTGCTCGACGAGCCCACCACCCACCTGGACCTGGAGTCTCAGGAGGTGCTGCAGCGGGTTTTGTCCGATTTCCCGGGGACGATCCTCTTTGTCTCGCACGACCGCTACCTGGTCGATGCGCTGGCAAGCCACGTATGGGTCATCCGCGAGGGGCGGATGCGCCGCTTTACAGGGGGCTACAGCGCCTATCTCCAGGCGTTGGAGGCCGAGCGCACCGCCGGCGACCAGCCCTCGCGCGAGCGCCGCCAACCCGACGGGCGCCAGGAGGCTCGCCGTCGCGAGCGCCGCCAAGAGCGCGACGAGCGGCGCCGCGCCGAGCGCGCTCACGAATTGGAGCGCGAGATCTCCGACCTGGAGGAAGCCCTGGCCCAGCTGACAGACGGCATCGAGACCGCCAGCGCCGCCCGCGACGTGGAACGTGTGCAGGCGCTCAGCGAGGAGTACCGCCGTACCGAGGGTCGTCTGACGGAGAGGCTACACGAGTGGGAAGCGTGCGCCAGCGCCGCCGAGGTGGAGTGACGTGTACACCATTGGGCTCACCGGCAACATCGCCACGGGCAAGAGCACCGTGGCGCGCATGCTGGCGGACCTCGGCGCCTATACCATCGACGCCGACAGCCTGGCGCACGCGGTGATGGGCGCCGGAACCGACGTGCATCGCGCCATTAGCGCGCGCTTTGGCGCCGACGTCGTGGCGCCTGACGGCGAGATCGACCGCGCCGCCCTCGGCGCCATCGTGTTCTCCGACCCTGCGGCGTTGGCCGACCTGGAACGCATCGTCCATCCACCGGTGGTCGCCCTCACGCTGCGCTTGCTGGAGGCGTCCGCCGCCGCCGTGCGCGTCGTCGAGGCGATCAAGCTGCTCGAGGCAGAGATGCATCGGCACTGCGACGCCGTCTGGGTGGTCGTGGCGCCGCGTGAGCAGCAGTTGAAGCGCCTCATCCGCACGCGCGGCCTGGCCCGAGCGGAGGCCGAGAGGCGCATCGACGCCCAACCTCCGCAAGCCGAAAAGGCCGCCCGCGCCGACGTGATCATTGATAACTCTGGCAGCCTGGACGAGACGCGCGCCCAGGTGCTGCGCGCCTGGCGGGCCATCCCTGCGACAGGCGCCGCTGCGGCGCGCGAGCCCGGCGCGAGGAGGGCCACGTGATCGCATTCCGAGGGTTCTTTGCCGCGTACCTCGCGCGGCATCCCCGGCTGGCCACGTGGCTCGTGCTGGCGGTGGGCATGGTCGCCCTGCTCCTGTGGGCATCCCAGGGGAAGGGCCTGGAGCCCAGTCAGCTGGCGTGGCTGGTCGTCTCATGCATCGGGCTCGCCGGCGCCTGCGCCTGGATCATCTCTTGGGAGTAGGCACCTCGCCGCGCCAGACACGCCGAATCGGCCCTGCACCGTTGCGCAACGCACTCTCATGGCGTTCTTGGTAGCCCCGTGATCGATAGATAGGACCGAACCGTGACCACAGACTCGCCCGCCTCGCTCCGGATCCTAATGATATCAGCGCACTTGGCGCCGTTCACGCGCCGCGACGGCCACAGCGGCCACGACGGTCACAGCACCGACACGGGTGTTGCCGTGAACTGCCTCGCCAGGGCGCTCGCCGCCCTGGGGCACGACGTCCGCATCGTCGCGCCGCGATATGCTTCCATCGACCTCGCCCGCATCGAGGCCAGGGGGGACGTACAACCCTTTGCCGTGCCCATGAATCACCGCGGCGAGGTGGCCACCGTCTACCGCGCCGGCCTGCCCGACGGCGTCACCGTGTACCTGGTGGACAACCCGCGCTACTTTGGCGGCGAGGTCACCTACCCGCTGGTAGACGAGGGGGAGCGCTATGTCTTTCTCTCGCGCGCCGCGATGGAACTGCTCAAGCGTCCGGAGATCGGCTGGCGACCCGACATCGTCCACTGCCACGACTGGCAGGCCGGCCTGGTACCCAATTGGCTTCGCACCCTGTACCGCGACGAACCGACGCTGGCGAACGCCGCGACGGTCTTTACCATTCACGATCTCGCACGCCAGGGACTCCTCGGCTACCGCGTGCTGGAACTCGCCGGCCTGAGCGCGTACGGCTTTTACACGCATCCCGAGATACCCGAGCTGTCGGAACTCGTGAACCTCCTGGCGCGAGGCGTCGTCCACGCGGACGCGGTAACCACCGTCAGCGAGACCTACGCCCGCGAGATACGGTCGCCCGAGTACGGCGAACTGCTCGACCCGTTGTTTCGAGATCTGGGTGAGCGCCTGGCGGGCATCCTGAACGGCGCCGACACTGAGGCCTATGACCCGGGCAACGACGCGCTCATCCCCTCGCCCTTTACGGTGGAGACCCTGGGGCGGCGCGCGCCCAACAAGGCGGCGCTGCAGCGCACGATGCGGCTGAAGCAGGACGACAGGGCGCCGCTCATCGGCATCATCTCGCACCTCGACGCCGCACGAGGCTGGGAGCTGCTCTCGGAAATGCTCGAGGCGATGCTGGCCGACCTGGGAGCACAGGTGGCCGTGGTGGGCGCCGGCGAGCAGGTCTACGAGGATCGCATCGCCGAACTGGCCAGGCGCTACCCCGGCTGCATCCGCCGCATAGCCATCTCGGATCCGCAGACCGAGCACCTGCTCTACGCCGGCTCCGACATCTACCTGGCGCCGATGCGACTCGAGCCCAATGGATCCCATCACTTGCTGGCGATGCACTATGGGGCTGTGCCGGTGGCGCACGCCACCGGCGGTCTGGCCGATGCCGTGCGCGACTATGACGCCGCCAGGGACTCGGCCAACGGCTTTCGCTTCGAGCGGTTCGACGCCTGGGCGCTCTACACCGCCGTGGTGCGGGCCGTCGAGATCTATCGCCATCCCGAGATCTGGCGAACGCTGCAGCGGCGCTGCATGGAACACGATGTGTCGTGGCGCACCGCCGCGCTCAAGTATGTCGGCGTCTATCGCTGGGCGCTGCGCCACCGTCGCCCCCGCGACGTCGGGCGGTAGGGTCCATGGGCAAGGGGCCATCGTCGTGAGGCAACATCTGGCCGTCATCGAGGGCTCGGCGGAGCCCATGCCGGGGTATCGTCTCCTCTTGCTCGAGTGCCCCACCCTCGCCGAGGGCGCCCGACCGGGCCAGTTCGTCATGGCGCGGGCGAGCGCGGGGCGCGATCCCTACCTGCGGCTGCCCCTCCCGATCCACCGCTTCCGCGAGCACGGCATCGCGCTCCTCTACCGCCCGTCGCAGTCGGGCCACGCCTGGCTGAGCGCGCGCCGCCCGGGCGATACGCTCGATCTGCTGGGGCCCGGCGGAGCAGGGTTCGCCCTCCCCACCGGCGTCGCCAACGTCGCCGTCATCTGCCAGGGGACCGGCCTCGCCCCACTCATCGGGATCCTGGATCGCGTGGCGGGCCCGAGCCAGCTCATCCTCGGCGCGGCCACCGCCTCCCAGGCCTATCCCAGGGAGCTGCTCCCCTCCGAGGTGGAATACGCCCCCCACATCGGCCTCGCCCAGGGCGATGCCTTTTGGCAGACGGTGACGGCTGCATGTCGCTGGGCCAACCACGTCTATGCCGTTGGCCCCACCCCCTTCTATCGGCAACTGCTGCGCGTGTGGGAATCGACGCGCCTGCGCCCCCAGCCGGACGCGCTCCAGGTCTGGGTGGAGGTCGACATGGCCTGCGGCATGGGGGTCTGCGACGGCTGCCTCGTGGAGACCAAGCAAGGCCCTCGCCACGCCTGCACCGACGGCCCCGCATTCAACCTCGTCGACCTGGTGCTGGCGTAGATGGGCGCCTTCAATCATCGCCCAGTCCGCCTCGTCGCTTTGCTGCTGCTATTGGCATTCGCCAGCGCCTGCTCCACGCCGGTGTCGCGCGCCGTCCCCCCCGCTGATCCGACCGCCGAACCGACGGCCACGTACACCGCGGCCCCATCGGCGACGGCGCCCCCAACCGTCACCCCAACCGCCACGCCCACCGCGGCGCCGACGGCCACACCCACGCCCGCGGCGCCACTCATCGCCGTGGACGCCGGTCATGGCGGCACCGATCTCGGGGCGCGCCATTTCGACGCCCGGGGGCAGATGGACTATCACGAGAGCACGGTGAACCTCGAGTTGGCGCTCTTGGTGCGCGATGCCCTCGAGGCGCGCGGTTACCGCGTCCTCCTGGTGCGCGACGGCGACTATATGCTGAACGACTTTGAGGAGGACACGAACGGCGACGGCGTCATCGACACCGCCGACGACCTCCAGGCGCGCATCGACCTCGTCAACGCCGAGGGCGCCGACCTGCTCCTCTCGATTCACCAGAACGCCTTCTACTACCGCAGCGGCGCCGACAGCTCGGGTGTGGGGGGCGTCATCACCTACTATTGCGCCGAGCGCCCCTTTGGCGACGAGAGCCTGCGATTCGCCCGGCTCGTCCAGGACTCTCTGGTCATTACGTTTCGTGACGTGTTGGACCATGATGTCGACGACCGGGGCGTCGAGGTCGACATGGCGCTGGGCGGACACCTCATCCTGTTGGGCCCCGAGACCGAGCGCACCGCCCGCCCGTCCGAGATGCCGGCCGTCCTGAGCGAGACGCTGTTCATCACCCATTGGCGCGAGGGAGAGCTGGCGCGCGACCCGGATGCGTTGCGCGCCCTGGCCGAGGCGTACGCCGACGCCGTCGTGGCGTACTACGAAGCCGCGGAGGACTCGGGAGGGGTGCCGTGATCGAGGGCACTATCCTGCTCGGCGGTCCACGCAAACGCGAGTTGGCGCTCAAGAGCCTACTCCTGGTGGCCGCCGGCGCCCTCGGCATGGCCCCCGGTCGGCGCGAGTTCCCCGCCATCGAGTACGTTGGCGCCATCGTGACGCCGCCGTTGACCTGGAGCCCGGTCTCTGAGGCGGGCCCGCCCCGCCTGGCGCGCACGACGGCGGGGTACGTGCTCCACACCGGGAGGCGCAACCCGGGCCTGCGCCGCGCCATCCGTCGCTACGCCCGAGCGTGGGAGCGCCTGGGAATCCCCATCATCGCGGCGCTGTACGCGCGGCATCCCGCTGACCTGGCGGAGCTGGCCGCCGGCGCTTCGGAATGCGAGCACCTGCAGGCGCTCGAACTCCACCTGCCCCACACCGTGACGCCCGACGAGGCCTACGAGGGTGCTCGCCTGGCCGTGGGCGAGAGCGCCGTCCCGTGCCTCGCGCGGGTGCCCTTTGAATCGGCGGCAGAGACGGCCCGCGCCGTAGCCGAGGCCGGGGTCGATGCCCTGGTGGTGGCCGCGCCGCCCATGGGTAGGGCGCCCTCGGGCGATGGATCGTGGGCCTACGGCCCCCTTCACAGCCCCGCCCTGGCCCCACTCTACACCGAGCGCATCTACGGCGTCCGCGCCGTCTCGAGCCTGCCGATCATCGCCCGCGGAGGCATCGCCGAGACCGCCCATGCCCTGGCGCACCTGGCGGCGGGCGCCGTGGCAGTCCAACTCGACAGCATCCTGATGGTCGAGCCCAGCGCGCCCGAGATCATCTACCGCGACGTCGAGGCCGAGATGGCACGACGCAAGGCCGCCGACTGGCCCGCGTTCCTGCGGATGCTCGCGTCGGACGCCGCGGAGGGATGACCTCGCCGAACCTTCCGGCCGAGGTGTGTTGATGCTGGTTCGCCTCGGCAGCATGGTTTGGCCGGTTGACCCATGCCAGGTGCTCAGGCCTATCGTCGCCTTCGGCACGACGTAGCGACCAGCGGAGAGCATACTGAGGGTCCACGAGCGGCGCCGCACCAGACCAAGCCGCTGCATGAAAGGGAGATCGCAATGACCAGACCATTCCGAGGGATCTTTGCCATCGCGCAGACGCCGTTCGATGGCGACAGCAACCTGCTGTGGGATGATTTCGAGCGCGAGTGCGATTTCATCGCGCGCTCGGGCGCCCACGGATTCGTTTGGCCCGTCATGGCCAGCGAGTTCACCGTCGTGTCGTATCCGGAGCGCATGGAGGGGGTACGCCGGGCGGTGGATGTGGTGGCCGGCCGGATTCCGGTAGTCATCGGCGTGGCCGACACGACGCAGGACGCCGCCGTGCGCCTGGCCGCCGAGGCAGGGCGCGTGGGCGCCGATGCCGTCATCACCATGCCCCCCTGGCACACCAAGATGGCCGACAACGACGCCATCCTGGCCTATTACCGCGCCGTCGCCGAGGCGGCGGGCGTCCCCGTCCTTATCCAGAACTGCGATCCGCCGCTGGGCTCGGCCCTGGCAGCGAGTTTCCTGGCCGACCTGTGCCGCGAGATCCCCCTCGTGCAGTACGTCAAGGAGGAAAAGCACCCCATCGGGCACTCGGTGAGCGAGCTGATCGCCCTCGCCGATGACAGCCTCAAGGGCGTGTTCAGTGGCGCCTCGTGCTACTGGCTCATCTCGGAGCACAAGCGTGGCGCCGCGGGCAACATGCCCGGCTGCTTTATCCCCGATGTCGATGCCCGCGTCTGGGATCTCCTGGAGGAGGGCAAGGTGACAGAGGCGCGCGAGGTGCACAAGGCCAAGATGGTGCTCGAGTACGCCGTGCGAGGGATGCCGCCGCGCATGGGGAAAAAGATGGTGCTGGTGCGGCGCGGGGTGTTCAGCCACGCCGCCGGCAGGTACGGCGCCAACACGCCCCTCGATGAGACCGATCTCGCCGAGTTGGACTATGCCATGGGCTGCGTCGCGCCCTACTTTGCCGTCTAGCGGGGGCGCCGCCCCATGACAGGAGAGACGATCATGAGCCAACCATTCCGCGGCATCTTTCCCATCCTGCAGACACCGTTCAACGCCCAGGGCGACCTCGTATGGGACGATTTCGAGCGCCTGTGCGATTTCATCGCGCGTTCCGGCGCCCACGGGTTCGTGTGGCCCGTGATGGCTAGCGAGTTCACCGTGCTTTCGTATCCCGAGCGCGTCGAGGGAATGCGCCGCGCGGTGCGCACGGTGGCCGGCCGTGTGCCCGTGGTGATCGGCGTGGCCGATACGAGCACCCACGGCGCCGTCAGTCTGGCCCGCGAGGCGGGCGAGGCCGGGGCCGATGCCGTCATCGCCATGCCCCCCTGGCACGTCAAGATTCGCTCGCGCGACCTGATCGTAGCGTACTATCGCGCCATCGCCGACGCCGCTGGCGTGCCGGTGTTCGTCCAGAACGCGGGCGCGCCCCTTGGCTCCGCCCTCCCCGGCAGCTTTGTCGTCGACCTCTGCCGCGAGATACCCCTCGTGCAGTACCTGAAGGAGGAAAAGCCTCCTCAGGGGCATTCGGTGAGCGAGGTCATCGACCTGTGCCCGCCGGACCCCTCGGGCCCCGTGAAGGGGGTGTTCTCCGGATCGGCCCTCTTGTGGGTGATTCCAGAGTACCGCCGCGGCGTGTCGGGTGTGCTGCCAGCGTGCTACATCCCCGACGTGGATGCGCGCATCTGGAACCTGCTCGAGGCGGGTGACGAGGCCGAGGCGCGCCGGGTGTACGCCGACAAGATGGTGCTGGAGAACACCCTCAGCAATCTGCCGACGCCTCAGGCCCAGAAGGAGGTTCTGGTGCGGCGCGGCGTCATCTCGTGCAACGCCGCCCGCAACAGCGGGCCCATCACCCTCGATCCGGTGGACGACGAAGAGATCGCGTACGCCCTCGACCTTCTGCGGCCGTACTTGGCCGAGTGACAGGTTGCGGGGTTCGGGTTGTGCGTTGTGGGTTATGAGCGTGGGGTGCGGGTTCCGGGCTGCGCGTTGCAGGTTACAGGTGACAGGTTACAGACTGTAGCAAATGGTTGCGCTTGCACGTTGTTGTGTCGTGCCGCTTTACAGGGAGCTGGCCCCCAGACAAGGTCCGGCCTCAACGCCGAGCGACATGCTTAACCACTACACAGACGCTGGCCAGGGGTGAAGCGATGCCGACTGTACTGCGCATTCGAGGCTACCGCTTTTTCTTCTTCAGCGACGAGTCACGCGAGCCGGCCCACATGCATGTTGAGTCGGGCGACAACTATGCCAAGTTCTGGCGTAACCCCGTTGGACTTGCGTCGTCGGCTGGTTACAATGCAGTGGAGATACGCGCATTGCGTGAGCTTGTTGAGGAACATAGGGCCCATTTCCTGGAGAGGTGGAATGAGCACTTTCGGCAGTCTCGGTCTCGCGGCTAGTGCATTGGCCGTCAGCGTTCGGTTCAGTAGCGACATGCTTTATGTCCAACTGAGCGATGGCCGAGAGGTTGGGGTTCCTCTGGAGTGGTTTCCATCGCTACGTGACGCTACGGCCGACCAGCGCGCAAACTGGCGCCTCATCGGCCGGGGCATCGGCATCCACTGGGAGGAGTTGGACGAAGACCTGTCTGTGGAGGGGCTGCTGGCCTGCTAGACGGCACACAAGGTAGCAGGTGAGGGGTTGCAGGTCAGGTTGTGGGTTGCAGAGCGCGACCGGCGGTACATGCACCCCACAACAGCTATTGTGACCTGCCACCTGGAACCTGGAACCCGCGTCTACGCGTGCCCGTACCTCCCGCAGTGCTCGCGCGCCGCATCGGCGAATGCCTGCAGGTTGTCCATCGGCACGCTGCCCAGGATGGGGCCTGAAGGGCAGAGGATATAGCCCCTGCCGGGCGCCATCGTCTCCAGGCAGCGCAGCACCTCCGCCTCGATGTCGGCCGGCGTACCCGTCTCCAGCACCTGCTGATTGAATGCCCCGCGGAAGCAGACGCGATCGCCGATGCGACGGCGCGCGTCCTCCAGCTCGATATCGCCCTGGGCGCCGGGCGGGGTGAGGGTCTCAAGGTAGTCGATGCCCATGTCGGCGAACCGCTCCAGGAGCGCCCTCCCGAGTCCGCAGTCGTGGTACAGCACCAACTTGCCGGCGTCCTTGGCGATCTGGATCAACCGCCCGTCGTGCGGCCGCACGAAACGGTCGAACATGCGCGGCGACATCCCCATCCCCAGGTAGGACTCGTTGATAAAGAACGCCTCCGCCTTGGAGCGGCACAGCGCCTCGGCCTGCTCGGCGAGATAGTCACCCACGATCCCCAGGTACCGTTCGGCCCATTCGGGGCGGATGAGAGGGTCCATGGCCATCTCGGCCATGTCGCGCAGGTAACAAGCCTGCTGCCAGAGGCCGTTGACGCCGATGTAGCCGAGGCCCCGATCACCCAGCCGATCCACGGCGGCATCCACCGCCTCGACGTCGACGTGGGGCCGTGGCAGGTACGCGAGGGCGGCCAAATCCCCCTCGTCCTTCACGAGCGGCTCTTCCTGCCACCCCGAGAGCTGGTTCTCCTGCGTGTACACCGTGTCCAGGTCGCCGGCGGGTGTCTGGACGCGATAGTGGATCTGCAGGTATCCCTCCGGCGTCTGGCGCGATTCCTCGGTCACCTCCCAGCGGCCGGGGTCCGAGACCCGCCAGGGACGCGCCTCGCCGCCCCCCACGCCGATCAGGGGGTCAAAGCCAAAGCGCGTATACGCCTCGAGGTGCGCCTCGCGGCGATCCTGCCCCTCCCGCATCGGAAAGTGGGCCTGGGAGAAATCCTGGGTATAGTAGGTGATATTCGCGGGCACGCGATCCACCTCTTGTCTCCGAATCGCCGCCACCAAGCGCTCCCTGCTATGCATGGACCGTGCCCCCTCTCGAGTTGCCAACGCTCAGACATCGCGCACCGGCGCGTCCTGGTGCGCGGGGATTATAGCACAAAGGGGGCTGAGCGGCTGATGCACCTGTGGGCGTCGCGTGGCGGCGCGACAGGCGGCACCCTCAGAATGGCGCTCTCCTGTCTCTGCATGTACAATGCCCCCCACGCGTCGCTGTCGTGACCCTTATCACCCCTATCATCGGAGGAAGAGCACCGCAATGGCCAAGGAGCTCGTTAGCAGAAAGTGGCTCGATCCCACAGATCCCCTGAACCTCACCGTACGCGGGCACATCCGCGCCATGGGGTTCACCGATTTCGACATGCAGCGCCCCGTCATCGGCGTCATCAACCCCTGGAGCGAGATCAACCCCGGCCACTGGCATTTCAAGGCGCTGGGCGAGGCCGTCAAGCGCGGCATCTGGGCGGCGGGCGGCTTTCCCCTGGAATACCCCACCATCTCCATGTGCGAGGTGTTCCACAATATCTCGACCCTCATCTACCGCAACCTCATGGCCATCGATACGGAGGAGTTCATCTCGTCCGTCCCGGTGGACGGCGTGGTGCTCCTCTCCACCTGCGACAAGGACGTGCCCGCCCAGATCATGGGCCTGGCCACGGCCAACAAGTCCGCCATCATCGTCACCGGCGGCACGCGCCTGGCCGGGTACTATGAGGGGCAGACGGTGGCCTGCTCCACCGACACGCAAAAGTTCTCGTGGGATTACAAGGCGGGCGCCATCGGCGAGGCCGAGATGCGCGAAGTGGAGATGAACGGCTTCTTCAACACCTGCGGCGCCTGCGGCGTGATGGGCACCGCCAACAGCGTTCAGTCCATCGCCGAGGCGCTGGGAATGACCCTCCCGGGCTGCGCCTCCATCCCGGCCGTCTATGCCCAGCGCCTGCACATCGCCGAGGCGACGGGCATCAAGATCGTGGAACTGGTGGAGAAGGACATCAAGCCGTCGGACATCCTCACGCGGCCGGCGTTCGAGAACGCCATCCGCACCCTCATGGCGTTGGGCGCCAGCACCAACCTGGTCATCCACCTCATCGCCATGGGACGCCGCGCCGGCGTGCCCCTGACGCTGGACGATTTCGACCGCATCAGCAAAGAGACTCCCTTTATCACCAACGTCAAGCCCAGCGGCGCCTGCACGGTGGAGGAGCTGTGGCGCGCCGGCGGCGTCACGGCGGTGATGAAAGAGATCGAGCCGCTGCTCGACACCTCGGTGATGACGGCCAGCGCCAAGACGATGAAGGAGAACCTGGCGGACGTGCGCGTGCTCGACCGCAACGTCATCCGTCCGCTGGACGATCCCTTTAGCCCCGACGGCGGCCTGCGCATCGTGCGCGGCTCGTTGGCGCCCGACGGCGCCGTGATCAAGGTGGCCGCCGCGTCGCCCAACTTGATCAAGCACACCGGACCGGCGGCGGTGCTCACCAGCCGGCGGCAGGAGGACATTGACCGGGACCTGGCGCACATCACGGCGGATCACGTCATCATCAATCGCAACATGGGCCCGGTGGGCGCGCCCGGCATGCCGGAGGTGGGGCCCAGCGGCCTGCCCGTCCACCTGCTGCGTCAGGGCGTGCGCGACATGGTGCGCATCACCGACGCGCGCATGAGCGGCACGTCGTACGGCACCGTCGTGCTTCACGTGGCGCCCGAGGCGGCGGTGGGCGGCCCGCTGGCGGTGGTACAGGACGGGGATATGGTCGAGCTGGACGCCATGAACGGCAACCTGAACCTGCTGGTCGACGAGCGCGAGATCCAGCGCCGCCTGGCGGCCTGGCAGCCGCCGGCGCCCAAGTACACCCAGGGCTACCGCGCCCTATGGCTCAACCAAGTAACCCAGGCGCCCGACGGCTGCGACTTCAAGTTCTGCTCCGAGAAGGACTGGCTCCTGAAGCAGTGACGCCCTGGCAGGGATCGATAGTGCGCAGATTGCGCAGATAGGGCGCGGATCTGCGCTGATCCAAGAGGGATGAACCACAGAGACCACAGAGGGCACAGAGAGAATGGATTTCCATGTCTTCGCTGTGGTCTCTGCGGTCTCTGTGGTCTCTGTGTCTAGTATCCGTCTCTATCTGCGTTGATCCGCCATATCCGCGTTCATCCGCGTTCCATCGGTCTCGCTGGGCGCGTCACTTGGGATTGCCGCGGCGAGAGACGTCGGTGTCGAGGATGATGGTCACCGGGCCGTCATTGTGGATCTCGACGAGCATGTGCGCCTGGAAGCGGCCCGTCTCGACACGCGACACCCCCTCGAGGCGCAGGAACTCGCCGAAACGCTCGATGAGGGGCGCGGCCGCCTCCGGCGCGGCCGCCTCGGTGAACGACGGGCGCCGGCCGCGGCGGGCGTCGCCGTAGAGGGTGAACTGGGAGATCACCAGGGCGCCGCCCCCCACGTCGAGGAGCGAGCGGTTGAACCTGCCCTCGTCGTCCTCAAAGATGCGCAGGTTGGCCACCTTGCCGGCCAGCCAACGCGCCTCCTCCTCGCCATCCCCCTCGCGCACGCCCACCAGCACCACCAGCCCGGCATCGATGCGGCCCAGCTCCTCGCGGCCGCCGGCGGAGTCGGCCACGCTGACGGCGCCATGGGTCACACGCTGCACGACGGCTCTCATCGCGAAACCTCCTCGCCAGCGTCCCTCGGCAGCATCCAAAGGGCGCACTGCGGCAGCCCTCGCGTATGCCGGGTCAGCCGTGGGCGGGACCTTTGCGCGGTGCTGCTGGAGACGCTGTCAGCTGCAGAATACTTGCGAAGGCGAGCCCATTCTGGTATAGTCATGTTATTATGGTGTGGAGTAGGGGTTGAGGGTATGATCAAGCTTTTGATGACCTGGAACATCCGCGAGGGCAAGGAGACCGAGTACCTCGAGTTCCTGAACCGCGAGTTCACCCGCTCGCTGATGGCCATGAACGTGCACCCCACGGATGCCTGGTACGCCGTCTGGGGCAAGGGGCCACAGGTGCTGGCGGGCGGCGTCACCGAGGACGTAGAGACGATGGAGCACGCCCTGGCCAGCGACGAGTGGAAAGAGTTCCAGGAAAAGCTCAAGGAGTTCGTCGTCGACCTACGCTACAAAGTGGTCGAGGCGTCGGGCGGGTTCCAGATCTAGCGGCTCATCCGCCGCCAAGCGATATACAACAGAGCGCCGTCGAGTGCACTCGACGGCGCTTTTTGGCGTCTCGCGGCGGCTAGTCGTCCGACGTGGCCGCGGCCTTGCTCTCGGCCTTGGGAGCAGCGCTCTTTTCCTTGGCCTCGGGGCGGGAACCTTCGGCACTCTCGCCCTTGGGCTCCGCCTTGGGCATCAGGGAAGAGGTGTTGCCCTTGTTGTCGGTGATATAGAAACCCTTCCCCTTGAAGATGATGCCCACGGGCTGGATGACGCGATGCACCGCACCGGTGCACTCGGGGCACGTCTTGAGGGGTTCCTCGGAAAAGTGCTGGAACCGCTCGAACACGATGCCGCACTCGTCACACTTGTATTCATAGGTCGGCATAGGGCGATCACCTCCCATCGAGTTGAACGCTGCGGCCCCAACTGGCCGGACCGCGTGAGGTAGCCTGCGTTACCAAGGCGAGATTATAGCGCATCCGCGGCTGTGGCGCAAAAAGCGTCAAGCGGACGCGATACATGGCGCTTCACCACCGAGCGCCTCCGTCAGCCTCCGCCACTCGTCGATGGACAGCGTCTCGGCGCGGCGCGTCGGCTCCACCCCCGCCGCCCGCAGGGCGTCATTCACCTGCTCACGGCCGTGGGGCAGGTTGCGCGTCAGGCTGTTGTGGAGTTGCTTGCGTTTCTCCCGAAATCCTGCCCGCACCACGGCAAAAAAGCCATCCAGCTCTTCCTCGGGCACGCGAGGCTCTTCGTGCAGAACGACCCGGAGGACCGCCGAGTCCACCTTGGGCGGCGGGATAAAGGCGCCGGCGGGCACGGTACAGACGATCTCGGGGTCGCCGAACACCTGCACGCTCACCGCCAGCAGGCTCATCTTGCCGTCGGCGGCCACGATGCGCCGCGCCACGTCGCGCTGCAGCATGACGACCAGGCGCTCGGGGCGCACCGACGCCGTCAGCGCATGGCGCAGGGCGGCCGAGGTGATGTAATAGGGGAGGTTGGCGACCAGCTTGAACGAGAGGGGAGCGTCTTCTGCCAGAGAGAGCGCCTCCCGCAGCGTGGCCACCGGATCGAGTTCGAGGAAATCGCCCTGTACCAGGTGGACGTTGCCGCGGCCCGTCAGGGTCTCCTCCAGCACCGCCAGCATCTTGCGGTCCAACTCGATGGCCACCACCCGGCCGGCGCCATCAGCGAGCCGTTGGGTGAGGGAGCCGATCCCCGGGCCCACCTCGAGCACGGTGTCCGCTAGGGATAGCTCCGCCGCCTCGAGGATGCAGTCAAAGGCGCGCTGACTGATGAGAAAGTTCTGCCCTAGGCCCTTTGACGGGCGGATGTTGTAGCGTTTGAGGATTTGCAGGGGATCCATAGGGTCTCTTTGCCAGACGAGGCGTTCAGGCACACTCGCGGGTAACGCTGTCGCATCGCGCAGAAGCGAGGGGCCTTGTCCAGCTCATCAGGGTTACTCGCTCCGCTCGAAACGACGGGCTGCTTTGGCGTGCGGCGCCCTGCCGCCGGGACGGCGGCGCTCCGAGTTCGGCTCAGCTCTTCTCCACGGGAAGGTTGGGCAGACGATAGTTGATCTGGCTGGACGGGGGCGCCGGCGCCAGGAGATAGACGTCCACCCACTTGTGCCACAGCACCAGGTTGTCGTCGTCGTAGCAGAGGTCGATGCGACGGTTGCGGATGGCGCCGCCGGTATCCGCCGCCGCCGCCTTGCCATAGCCGGGCACGTACACCTCCACCCCGAGCTTGACGATGTCGGGGTCCACCGCCACGATCCCCTTGCGCGCCCGCCACCCGAGCCGCGTGTAGCCATAGTGCGGGTTGCTGGGCGATACCCCGGCCGTGGGGGCGTTGTAGGAGGTGGCCAGCATGCGAATCTTGCGCCAGTAGGTAAATGTGCCCTCTGCCGTCTCCAGGTCGCGCAGCACCACCTTGGTGCCATAGCTATAGGTGCGATCCTGCGGGGCCCGCGCGATCCACTCCTCCTCCTCGACGCGATACATCTCGCGATTGTTCTCGTAATGCACGCGGATGCGGCGTCGCTTGGCGCCCTCCTCACCCCAGTGGGTTACCTCTTCCTGGTCGATCTCCATTTCGGGGTCGCCCACCCAGCGCACGTCGTAGGGGATGGGGATCTCTTCGATATAGTACTCGTCGTACACGCTGACGACGTCCACCTCGAGGTCGCGCGTGATGGTCGTCTCGGGGTCGGGCAGGACATAGTCCTTGGGCCCCAGCTCCACCCCCTCCGACTCGAGCAAGCCCGCCACCGTCTTGGCGCGGGTGCGCAGGGCACGGCGCCGCCCTTCCAGCGTCAGGACGATGGGCTTGGAGCGGTCGATGGTGACCGCCAGCCCAGGCGTGATCTCGGCGTCGAGCCCGGGAAAGACGCGATCGCCCTGGTAGATGACGAACCCGCGATCGAACAGCGCCTCGCCCACCGTGCGGGCGGTGGTATGGAACGTCAGCGGCAAGGCGCCGTCCTGCACCGTCAGCGGCACCGCGCGACGCACCGCCAGTTGCACCGGGCGCCGCAGCGCCGCCACGAGTGCCTTGGGCCTCAGCCCCGCCGCCGCGCCGGGATGCGGCAGCTCGGCCTCCAGCGACGCGACCTCACCCGCCACGTACAGCACGTCGTTGGTCGATACGGCCACGCCCAACTCATCGATCACGTCGGCCAGGACGCGCGACTGGGTGCGCGCCCGCGCCACGGAGCCGTCGTGCACCATGGCCACCGGCCGCGCCACACGAATCCTGATGGGGGCGCCCCGCTCCAGCGTCCCATCGGCCGGTGCCTGGAGCGTATCTTCCGCCTCGAGCTGGACACCCACCTCGCGGAGGATCCCCTCGGCCGAGCGCTCGTGGGTGCGGTGCTGGATCATCGTGCCATTGATGTCGAGTACGGCGGTGTGCTGGGTCGTGACGTACACAGTGGCCAACAGCGCCAGCGCGCCCACCAGGGCGACGGCTGCCACGGCGCTGCCGGAGGGCCGGAGGGGTTCCAGAAAGCCGGCCCCTACCCTCAGATAGCCTCCCAGGCGCGGCCCGAGCGGGCCGCCACGTCGTACGGACCTTCGATTCACCTCTACTTGCCTCTCTCCTTGGGATTGGCGGCTTGGCGATGCGGCGATGCGGCGGCCCCGTTCACCGGGGGCTCGTCGGATCGCTGCGCCGCACGCGCGGCGCTCTCGCCGGCGACACGGCCGGTGGTAAAGGCAACCTGGAGGTTGAAGCCACCCGTGTCGCCCGCCACGTCGATCACCTCGCCCGCAAAGTACAGCCCGGGGAGGAGCCGCGACTCCATGGAGCGCGGATCGATCTCCCGAGTGCTCACCCCGCCGATGGTGATGATGGCCTCGGCGATGGGGCGTGTGGCGACGACGGTCAGGTCGAAGGCTTGGAGGAGGGTGACGATACGCCCGCGTTCGTCGGCGGTGAGTTGGCTCAGCGCCCGGTCACGCGCGATGCCGCTACGCTCCTGAAAGACGGCGATCAGGAGGCGCGGCAGTAGTCGCTTCAGAAGGGCTGGGTAAGAGGATGCCCCGAGCGCCGCGATGTCGCGGCGGATGCGGGCATCGAGCTGTTCGGCGCTGAGGGCTGGTTTGAGGTCGATGGAGAGGCGAACGGGCCCCTTGGCGAGCGCCTCAGTCGCCAGGCGACTGAGGGTCAGGATGATAGGCCCGGACACCCCAAAGTGGGTGAAGAGCATCTCGCCGAACTCGCCGCCCAGTTCGCGGTTGCCCTGCCAAAGCGTCGCCCGCACGTTGCGCAGGCTCAACCCCTGCAAGCGCTCCACGAACGGCTCGGCGGTGACGAGGGGCACCAGCCCCGGCCGTGGCTCTACGACGGTGTGCCCCACGGCGCGTGCCAGGCGATAACCGTCTCCGGTCGATCCGGTGCCGGGGTACGAGAGCCCCCCGGTGGCGATGATCACGCCGCGAGCGTCGTATGTCGCTCCACCGACCACACGTACGCCGCGCAGCGCCCCCTCAACGACCCGAATCTCTTCGACCGGCGCATGGGTTCTGAATTGCACGCCGTGATCGAGACAGTAACGACGCAACGCTTTGACGACATCCTCCGCCTCGTTCGAGGCGGGAAAGACGCGTTGGCCGCGCTCGGTGACCGTGGGCACGCCATGGGCCGCAAAGAACTGGATGAGGTCGGAGACGTAATAGCGCGCCAGGCTGTTCCGCAGGAAGGGGCCCGTAGGGCCGAAATGCGCTATGAACTCGCGGATCTCACAGTCATTGGTGAGGTTGCAGCGGCCCTTGCCCGTGATGCGCAGCTTGTTGCCGATGCCACCTGTTTTCTCGAGGAGGAGGACGTCGGCGCCCAACTCGGCTGCCCGACCGGCGGCCATCAGCCCGGCCGCCCCCGCCCCCACGACGACGATGCCGTGCTTCATGCACCCAACCCGAGTTGTGATATCGCGATTCCAGCGTCCGCCTACGGCGGAAGAAGAAGGCTTCAAAACGAGAGGCGGGCCAAACGATGCCCGCCTCGAGTTCACAGAAGGTCGTGCACCCTCTGTTGTTGCGGTCTCGACAGCTTGTTCAGACTAGCCTGCTCAGACCAGGTTTCTCTGCGTCACCCGGAGGTACCCGCTTACCGCTGCTTCCTTCCGGACCTGACGGGGTTCACAGGCCTCCGCCGCGCAGGACCCAATCCTCAACACCACTTGGCCGAACAGTCCTACCCAGATCCGCCCCGCGAGAGGGAATTCGACCCCGCTATAGCGGGTTGCGGGTTCAGGGCACCGCTAGCTCCCCGTCTAGCACGACCATCGATATGTTACTCCAAGGCGGGCCGTCTGTCAAGCGTTGTGCTGCTTCGACATCGCGTAGCGTCTCCACCACCCGCGTTGCATGCGCTGGCTCGCCATGCGCGGCGGCGGCCGGCGCCTCATGGCTCCTGGGCGGCGCCCTCCCGCCACTGGTGGAGTTCATCCTCCAGGTACGGCTCCGTCACGCCCGGCAGTAGCTCCTCCGCCTCCGGCACGAAATCGTTGTAGAAGCGGTCGGCCACCTCAAAGAACCCGTGCCACTGCACATAGTCGGGTCCCATCATCGCCGCCCCATGGCGCGCGCGCCGCCCCTCGTGGTGCCACAGGTAAAAGTAGGTCCACTCGATGGGCTCGTCAAAGTCGAGGTCCGTGAGCTTGTCCGCCTCGCGCAGGCGGGCCATGATCTCGGTGGCGGGAACCGCGAACTTTACATTGTACAGCGCGACGGCGTCATCGTACTGCTGAAAGAAGTTCTTGTAGAAGCCGGGGGTGTGGCACTGGCGGCAGACCTGGGTCATCTCCTCGCGCCTGGCTTCCCAATCCTCCAGGTACACCGACACGGCGGGTCGCAGCGTCCAGGCGATGCGCAGCCCGACGTCGTGGTTGGCATCCAGCTCGGGCAGTGCGCTCATGTGGCAGGTGGCGCAGGTCGGCGCCGCAGTATAGTCCTGCCCGAGCACCCATGGGATGGCGTCCAGGTTCATCTCCTCGCGGTTGGCGAGAAAGGCGACGCCGTGCTTGCTCTCCTCATAGATCTCTTTTTGCGGGTGGTCCGGCCCCAGGTGGCAGTTCCCGCAGGTGGCCGGCTCGCGGGCGACGGCCACGCTAAAGAGGTGACGGGTGTGGCACGTGGAGCAGGCGCCGAGGCTGCCATCGGGGTTCATGCGCCCCATGCCGGTGTTGGGCCAGCTCGCCGGTGACAGCGTCCCGTCGGCCATCACCTCCACGGGGGCACCGTGGCATTGCTGGCAGCCCGCCACGGCGGCCGCAACCCCCTCCACCCGTTCGCCGAGGATGTTGTCCAGGGATGCCAGGATATCGCCCGCTTGCGCGTGGCGGCTCGACGCGAACTGCCCCGCCTCGTCGGCGTGGCAGGCGGCGCAGTCCTGGGGCGTCACCAGCACGCTGATGGTGTAGCCGTTGTGGTCCATGGCGTCGACGTCGCCCGCCTGCGCCTGGTGGCACTCGTAGCACCCCACCTGCGCCATGGCGTGGGTGCTCCGCTCCCACTCGGCGATCTGCGCTTGCACGAGGCCGCTGGAGGTGTGACAGGCGATGCAGTCGGCCGAGGCCTCCGACAGGACCCCCGCGGCGGCCATCTCGGGCGCAGCAGGAACCGCCGCCGGGGAGGGGGAGAATCCCCAGCGCCACCAGGCGACGCACAGCATGATGCCAAAGGTGAACACGAGGTTGGCGTAGGTAAAGGCGACGAAAGTCCTCTGAGGCGCCGGCCGCCGAGGCGCTCGTCCCGCGGGCGCCAGCGCGCCGATCTCGGCCACACGCGAGAGGACCTCCACGCCATGGGGCGCCCTCGCCAGCGCCTCGGTGAGGTCCTGGCCCGCCCGGTGCTGCCTGACGTGCACGCCCTCGCGCCAGAGGCGGCTGTCGCTGACGTCGTACAGCTTGCCGCTCACCGCCACGATCGCCCGCGCACCCTCCTGCCCGTTGAAGGCGGGAAGCGTCGCGGCCGTGATGGCATCCGTCGCCCCGTCGGGCGCAGGGGGTGCGCCGCCGGCGCGCAGCCTGCGAGTCAGCACCCGCGTGGCGACGAACGCCAGGATCACCATGGCGGCGAACTGGACGAGCTTGGCGATGAACACCGCGCCAAAGATCCCGGCAAAGACCGAGCCGGTCTCGAGGTAGCGAAAGATCGTCAGCCCGATCCCCGACGAGGCGATCACGCCGATGCCGATCCAGCCAAAGGTCCCCTCAGCCTTGGGGACGCCGGTGGTCAGCCGCTGTGGCCGCACGATCACGTGGATGTAGAGGATGGCGCCGAACCAGGCGATGGCGGCCATGAGGTGCACGTAGCCGAGGATGAGCCGCACCGTCCTCAGCAGGCCGGAGGGTTCCCACGCCTGGACGCCCTCCGGGATGGGCCACTGGTAGCCGCCGCGCGCATAGGCGATTCCCTGGGAGGTAAGCGCACCGCCCCCCTCGGGGCTCAGGTGGCATGCCACGCACGGCTGACCCGTCTGCCGCGCGTAATCCACCTTGGCCGACGTCGCGAGTTGGAGGATGGAGGTGGAGACCAGCACAACGACCAGCCAGATGACCAGGGGAACAAGACCTCGTGGGCGGAGTTGCATCGCTACTCCTTTCCCAGACTGCTCTCCGCCTGGGCCGACCGTAGTAGCACCGGCGGGCGCGACCTCGTGGCCGGCCGCGCGGCATCACGGTGCCCTTCGCTTCAAGCTTCCACGTCTATTCTTCAGTTCTATGAGAATGTTAGCATGAAATAGCCACGGCGTCTATCCGGTGATGTGTCCAGGATCCTAGCTCGTGGGTGCCGCCCAGTGGGCAGCCGCCCAGTCGTCGTAAGGCTTCCAGCAGATGGCGTACGAGTTCGGTTGAGTTGATAATTGACTAGTTATGCATAATGCGGTAACCTAAGCCAGGTGTGTGGTTGCCCCCGTCGCGTTCTCCACAGCTCGCCCACGCCATGGGTATGGTAGAGGTGTGCCTCCCGGAACCCAAGCTTGGCTCGGAGCCTCGTCTTCGGGCGCCCCGTGACCGACCATCGTCGATAACCCGCACCGGAGCAACCGGTTGGGGTTTATCTTTGACGTAAGGAGCTATCGCCGGCGATGCCCTTGACGAACCTGCCTCTCCTGATCCTCCGCGCGGACCGGGAGGGGCGGTATACCTACCTCTCCCCGGCCCTCCGTGAGGCGGCCTCGGGAAACATGGCTGATCCCATCGGCAGGCCCGTCGCGGTGGTGCGCCTGCCAAACGACCTGGCCACGCAGTGGGACCGCGCCTGTCGCTCCGTCATCGCGACGCGGGCGCCGGTATATTCGACATGCACGGTATCCACGCCGAGCGGCGATGTGTGCTGGCTGGTCGCGTTCACCCCCGAATACGCGACTGACGGCGCCGTCGCCGGTGTCGCGGCCATCGCCCAGAGTAGGTGCCAGGACGAGTCCACCCGGGCGACCTCCGGCGCCGCCCACGAGCACCTACAGGACAACCTGGCGCACTCGCGCGACCTGATCTATCGCCTCAACCTGCGCAGCGGAAGCTATGACTGCCTCAGCGCGTCGGCCGAGGCGATTACGGGATTCCCTCGCGATCAGGTGCTTCAGATGGGAATCGAGGGATTCTGGGAGCGCATCCACCCAGCCGACCGGGCGCAGTTCCTGGAACGCACAGAGGCCCTGATCGCCGACCGCGAGGGCTGGCAGGACGACGCACTCGAGGTGCGCTTTCGCCATGCTGACGGCGAGTACCGCTGGCTCAGCGACAGCCGCGCCGTAGTGCGCGATGCGCAGGGGGCGGCGATAGCTCTGGCCGGCTCGATGCGCGACGTGACCCAGCAAAAGCGCGTCCAGGCCAAGCAAGAGAAGCTGCTCGAGGCGCTGGTCGCCTCTCGCGAGCGGTTGGAGCAGGTCGTCCAGCAGATGCCCCTCGGCGTGACCATCACCGATGCCGCGACGGGGAACCTCATGATGGTGAACGAGGAGGCGCTGCGCATCCTGGGGCGCCCGTGGCGCGACCTCGCCAGTCGCGTCGGCGGCGCCATCCACGGGGCAAGGCGCCCCGACGGCCGGCCGTATGCCGTCGAGGAGTACCCGCAGACCCGCTCACTGCGCCAGGGTGAGATCATTCAGGGTGAAGAGGTTGTCTACCGTCGAGGCGACGGCGCGCAGGTGGTGCTCGCGGTCACCTGTGGCCCGATCTATGACTCGGAGCACAACATCATCGCGGCGGTAAGCACCTTCACCGATATCTCGGCGCGTAAGCGCGCCGAGGAGGCGCTACGTGAGAGCGAGCGGCGCTTCCGCGCGGCCATCGACCACTTTCCGGGGGTGCTCGCCATCTATGACACCGATGGTCGCATCCAGTTCATCAACAGCGTCGGCATCCGCCTCTCGGGCCGGCCCGAGAGCGAGGTGTTGGGCAGCCGCGAGGACGAGGCCTTTCCACTCGAGGTGGCCGCCGAGTATCAGCACCTCCTCGATCGTGCCCTCGCCACCGGCGAGGTACAGCGTACCGAGCAGACGCTGCCCGAGGCGATGGGCGGGAACACGTTCATGCGCGAGTTCGTGCCGCTGCCCGAGCCCGAGGGGGCCGTTCGCCAGGTCCTGGGGATCGCGTACGACATCTCGGACCGCCGGGACGTGGAGCGCCAGCTCGAGGAGTTGAACGCTACCCTCGAACAGCGCGTGGTCGAGCGCACGATACAGCTCCGCGCGCTCGCCGCCGAGCTGATCGACGTCGAGCAGCGCGAACGCCGGCGCCTGGCCCAGATGCTGCACGATCATCTGCAGCAACTCCTCGTGGCGGCGCGGCTCAACGCCAGCGTACTCCTGAACCAGGTCTCCACGGGGGACCTGCTGCGACCGCTTCAGCAACTGGACGGATTGCTCGGCGAGGCGATCCAGACGTCGCGGTCCCTGACGGTGGAACTCAGCCCCCCCGTGCTGTACGACTTGGGGCTTCCCGCCGCGCTGGGTTGGTTGGCACGGTGGATGCTCGAGAACCATGGGCTCGCTGTCGAGGTAGACGCCGAGGACGACGCGAACCCCGAGGCCACCAGCCTCCGCGTGCTGCTCTTTCAGGCCGCGCGCGAACTCTTGTTCAACGTCGTCAAGCATGGCGGCGTCGATGCCGCTCACGTGCGGTTGCGGCGTCGCGATGGCGAGATCGTGCTCACGGTGGCCGATGACGGGGCCGGCTTCGAGCCTGATCGCGTCTCTGCCTCGATGACGGGCGCCGGCTTTGGGCTGTTCAGCATCCGCGAGCGCCTCGACTCGTTGGGTGGTGGATTCGAGATCGACAGCGCTCCGGGCCGCGGCGCCCGCATCATCCTCCGCGTGCCTCTAGAGCCCTCCGAGCGGGAGGAGTCGCCCTCGGGCGAGGTAGCGAGCAGGGACCTGGAAGTCGCCAGCCCCGCAGCCCGTGCGGACGTCGATGGCGGCAACAGGGTGCGCATCCTGTTGGTCGACGACCACGCCATCCTGCGCCACGGCCTCATGACCATGCTGGCGGGCGAGAGCGACCTCGAGGTCGTTGGCGAGGCGGCGGATGGGCGCCAGGCGATCGAGTTGGCGCGCGCACTGGTGCCCGACGTCGTGCTGATGGACGTGAGTATGCCTCAGATGGATGGGATCGAGGCTACGCGCCGCATCAAGGCCGAGTTCGCGGCCATGCACATCATCGGCCTCTCCATGCACGACGAACGCGACATGTCCGCCCGCATGCGCGCCGCCGGCGCCTGCGCCTATGTGGCCAAAAGCGGCGACATGGCGGCCCTGTTGGCCGCCATCCGTGACTGCCGCGCCCGAGCACATACGTTGACGCAAAAGGAAGCAGACCCTACAATGGGTATAGATTGACCTGTTATCCTATAGGCATTGAGGAGCAGGTTCCGGCGTGGGCGGGCCCGAGGCGCCGTCCATGTTCAGGTGTTACCGGTCGTGAGGTAAGAGATGAGTGAAGGTAGTGTAGCGACCAGGGCGTTGCGGCTCGACGCGGCGCCCACCCGGGCATCCACCGGCATCCCCGGGCTCGACGAGGTGCTGGACGGCGGGCTCATCCCGCAGCGATCGTACCTGGTGCGTGGAGGGCCCGGGACGGGCAAGACGACCCTCGGCCTCCACTTCTTGGCTGCCGGCGCCAGCCGGGGCGAGAGCGTTCTGTTCATCAGTCTGACGGAATCGGAGGAGGTGGTCCGCCAGAACGCCGCCGCCATGGGTCTGGACCTGACGGGCGTGGCTTTCCTGGACCTCAGTCCCACGGCCGACTACTTTGTCGAAGCGGAGAGCTATGACCTCTTTTCGCCGGCCGACGTGGAGCGCGAGCCGGTGACGCAGGGCATCGTGGCGCGGGTGCGCGAACTCACGCCTCGGCGCGTCTTTGTCGATTCCATGAGCCAACTCCGCTACCTCGCCAGGGACGCCTTCCAGTACCGCAAACAGGTCGTGTCGTTTCTGCGCTTCCTGATGGAACTGGAGGCGACGGTGCTCTTTGCGTCAGAGGCCGGCAGCGAGGCGCCCGACGAGGACCTCCAGTTTCTGAGCGATGGCGTCATGGAGCTTCAGTTCACTCCCGGCGGCCGTGCGGTGAGAATCGTCAAGCTCAGGGGTTCCGACTTTGCGGGTGGGTGGCATGCCCTGCGCATCTCGTCCAGCGGCATGCGCGTCTTCCCGAGGCTCGTGCCAGGTAACCTGAGCGAGGAGATGCCCACGGAGACGATCCCTTCCGGCGTTCCCGAACTCGACGAATTGCTGCACGGCGGCCTCCAGCGCGGCACGATCACGGTCCTCGCCGGGCCAACCGGCACCGGCAAGACCACCGTAGGGCTGCTGTTCATGAAGGAGGCCGCCGGTCGAGGCGAACGGTCGGTGGTCTATACCTTTGAGGAGGAGCCCGAGGTCCTGATGCGTCGGGCTGAGGCAATCAACATCCCTGTGAAGGCGATGGTGGAGCGCAACACGCTCGAGGTCGTCAAAGTCGAGCCGCTGCGTTTCAGCCCCGACGAGTTCGGCCACATGGTGCGCGAAGAGGTAGAGAACCGCGGCGCGCGTATCGTGATGATTGACAGCGTGGCGGGCTACAGGCTGTCGCTGCGTGGCACCGACCTCGTCGCCCACCTCCACGCCCTCGCCAAGTACACCGCGAACAGGGGCGTGACCGTGCTGCTGGTGAGCGAGGTGGAGGCCATTACGGGGGACTTTCGGGCCACCGAGGTCGGCATCAGCTATATGGCGGACAACATCATCTTTTTCCGCTACATCGAGCTGCGCGGCGAGTTGCGCAAGGCCATCGGCGTGCTCAAGATGCGCTTGACCGATTTCGAGCGCTCGCTGCGCGAGATCGGGATCACGCGCTACGGCGTCAAGGTTGGCAGGCCGCTCACCCACGTGCGCGGCATCCTGTCTGGCAGAACGTCCTGGGATGGCTCAGAGGACGAGGATTAGGCGATGCCTGACCGACCGGTGGTCCTGGCGCTGGACCGCAATCGCCGGAATCTCGAGTTATTGACCGAGTTCCTCAACCGTGAGGGGATCGACGTTCGTGCCACGATGAGCATCGAGGAACTGGATCAGGCGATCGAAGAAGCCGACACCGTCTCCGTCGCGCTGTTGGACCTGGCGGGGTTCGATCGCAGCATCTGGGCGCGTTGTGAGCGCCTTCAGGAAGCGGGCATCCCCTTTCTCGTGATCTCGCCGCGGCAGAGCGTGCAGCTCTACCAGGATGGGCTGTCGCGAGGGGCAAGGGCTGTGCTCGTCAAGCCTCTGGGCGCCCGCGAGTTGATAGCACTCATCCGCGGTCTGATGGCCGACCGCGCCTAGACCGCTGCGTCGGTTGCGCGCCGCAGGGCATCTATGGCGACGATGCGGGCTCTATCGCGCGCGGATCCGAGCGCTCGCTCATGAGCCCCACCAAGATCGAGCTATGTTCGGCTGGATACATGCCGCCGCCTCACCCGTCCCTCCGCGCGAGGGTGTTGTGAGAGCCGGTGCTCGGATCAGAGGGATACGAACATGCGCAGGATACTGCTCCTCCTGGAGCACAGGCAGAATCGACGCTTGATGCGCGATCTGCTCTCACAGAGCTACGAGGTGCTCGAGGAGACGACCATCGACGCCCTCGACGAGTCGTTCGACCTGGGCGTCGTCGACGGCCTGGCGCTGGATCGTTACTGGGAGAACATCCAGAGCCGGCGGGAGGCGGAGGGAGCCACCTTTCTGCCGTTCCTGCTGGTGTCGTCGCGCCAGGATGTGGGCATGGCCACGCGCCACCTCTGGCGCGTGGTTGACGAGTTGATCCTGACGCCGATCGAGCGCGTGGAGCTGCTGGCGCGCGTCGAGACGCTCCTGCGGTCTCGCAGGTATTCCCTCGAATCCGAGAGCAAGTACTACACCCTCGCCGAGAACGCGCCGGTGGGCATCTACCTGGCGCGCGATGGGCAGCTCCTCTACGCCAACCCGACTCTTTTTGGCATCGTGCGCCGCACCTGGTCCTCGACCTTTGCCTCCCCTGATGGCGACGTCGCCGACGGAGGGGCGGCATCGGGACGCCTCACCGATCGCTTGGCGCGCGAGCCGGCGTCGCTGCGCCCGCGGGTGGTGCGGGTGTCGACGCTCGACGGCGAGCGTTGGCTGGAGGTCGTCTCCAGTGAAGTGCGCCACCAGGGCGAGCCCGCCGTGCTGGGGATCGTCACCGACGTCACCGAGCGCATCTGCCCCAAGGAGCCGACATCGGAGCAGCCCTAGCCGCCGGCCACACCGCCTCGTCGCGCCCGGTGAGGCGGCGAACACCGCTCCTCCCGCGTGGCATGGCGGGCGCCGAACGGCGCGGTTGGCATGGCGGGGCCGATCCCTATAATGGGGGCCAGTCCACTATGCGATAGAGAAGGCCGGTGGCATGGGCTGGTTTGCGCTCCTCGCGATGGCGATCAAACGACTACGCAGCCGTATGGGCCTGGCTGCGCTCCTGCTCCTCGCCAACGCCATGACGGTGGCCATCATCGTCTGCATCCCCGTGTTCGCCGACGCCGTCAGCCGCACCATCATGAAGGAGGAGCTGGGGTTCGACCGCCTCCAGAGCCGCCCCCCATTTGCCGTCCGCTTTACCGGCTCCGCCTCCATGCGCCGCCCGATCTCGGTAGAAGACGCCGACATGTTTCGCGACTGGATCGCGTACCGCCTGGAGCGCGAGGTCGGCCTCCCCGTCGAGACCACCATCATGCAGGTGAGCAGCAGTCGCTACGACCTGCTGCCATTGAGCCAGGACCGCAGCCGCTACTCCGAGATCTCTCTGGGCAGCGCCTCGGTGTTCTTTAGCGGCGGCATCGCCGATCATATGCGCATCATCGAGGGCGAGCCCTACGATGAGACGGCCTCGTCGAGCCCCATGCACCTCTGGGTGGAGCGCAGCTTTGCCGAGAAGCGTGCCTTCCAGGTGGGCGAGCACTATGCCCTGGGCGACGCCTATGATCCCAGCGTCGAGCCGATCACCGTGCGCATCGCCGGCATCTGGGAAGCGGTCGATCGCTCCGCATCCTATTGGTATGCCGAGTCATCGTGGCACCTCGATCGCAACCTGCTGGTGAGCCGCCCCGACTATGTGGCGCACATCCAGCCCAAGCTGTCCTCCGGCGCCAAACACGTGTTCTGGTACTATATATTCGACGAGACGCGCATGAACCTGAGCCGCGGCGAGCACTATATCACCGCGCTCGAGACGGTGGCGGGGGAGGTGGGGGAGCGCATCCCCTTGGGCTCGATGGAGGCGGCGCCGACCATGGAACTCGAGCGGGGGCAGGAGCGCAAGACGCTCCTCTCCATCATCTTTTTCGGGTTCAACGTGCCACTGCTGGCCATCGTGCTCTACTTTATGGGAGCGGTGTCGGCGGTGCTGGCCACCTCTCAGGCCCAAGAGTACGCCCTCCTGACCAGCCGGGGCGCCAGCCGCTCTCAGGTGCTCGGCATCACGCTGTTGGACGCGCTACTCGTCTTTCTGGCCGCCTTACCGGCCGGGATCACCATCGGCATGGGGTTGGCCCGCCTGCTGGGTTACTCGTTCAGCTTCCTGCACTTTGTGCCGCGCGAGCCGCTGCAGGTGAACTATGCCTCCATCGACTGGCGCCTCATCGCGGTGGGCATGGCTCTAACCATCGCTTTCCGCCTCGGGCCCTCCTGGGTGGCGTCACGGCGCTCCATCGTCCAGCACGAGCATCAGAGCGCCCGCCGGCCGCTGGTCATCAGCGTGGGGCGGCTCCTGCTGGTCGGGGTGCTGGCCGCCGCCACAGCCTACTCGTACCGGCAACTGGCGCTGCGCGGGTCGCTGAGCCTGGTGAGCTGGAGACCCGACAGCCCCACCCACGACCCTCTGCTCCTGCTGGCGCCCTCGCTCTTTTTCCTGACGGCGCCTCTGCTGCTGTCCGAGGTATTCGTGATGCTCATCCGCCCCGTGTCCTGGGCGGGCCGCCTGCTCCGCTCCGTGGAGGCGTACCTGGGCTGCATCCATCTGGGGCGCGAGGGGGGGCGCTACCGCACACCGGTGTACATGTTGCTGCTGTGCCTGAGCATCAGTGTGTTCTATGCCTCGCTGGCCTACAGCGCCGACGTCTGGCTCGTCGATCGGCGGCGCTACGAGATTGGCGCCGATCTGACCTTCCGCCCCCGACTGGAGGGCGAACCTGGCAGCGCCTTTACCGCTGAGGACGGACTCGTCGCGATCCCCATCAGCGAGTACGAGGCAATCCCGGGGGTGCGGGCCGCCACGCCCGTGGGCGAGTATCGCGCCACGCTGGCCCAGGGCAGCACCTTTGCCGCCGGTCGCCTGCTGGCGGTGGATCGCGCCCATTTCGCCGAGGTCGCCTACTTTCGCGGCGACTATGCCGTTCAGCCGCTCGGGGAGCTGATGAACCGCCTCGCGGCGCAGTCTGACGGCGTGCTCATCCCCGCCGGCGTCGCCGCCGAGATGGGCATCGGCGTCGGCGACCGCGTACGCCTCAACGTGTCGTTCAACGACCAGGAGCGTGCGCCCATGGCGTTCACCGTCGTCGGCGTGTTCGACTACTTTCCCACCATGCTGTCGAAAGACAAGCCCGTGTACGTGGCGAACCACGAGCACCTCCAGGACCTCACCGGCGGCGCGTTGCCTTACGGCATCTGGGTACGTACGGAGCCGGGGCTCGACGGCGCCGAGGCGGAGGAGCTGGCCCTGGCGGTACAACGCCGCGTGCTGCAGGCGCTGGAGGCGACGGGCAACCTCCCCCAGACGCTTGCCGAGGACCAGGCGCGCCTGGAGCGCGTGGGGATGTTTGGCATGCTGTCGGTGTCGTTCGTCGCCGGCGCCATCCTCTCGGCGCTGGCACTCCTCCTGCAGGGGGGCGTGGCGACCCAGGAGCGCGCCGTGCGGTTCGCCGTGCTGCAGGCGCTGGGCCTGACGAGGGGGCGCGTCGTGCTCACCATGATGGTCGAATACGGCCTGATGCTGGCCTTTGCCGTGGCGACGGGGATCGCCCTGGGCGTGCTCGGCGGGCGGCTCTATGTGCCGCTGGTCCAGCTCTCCGAGGTGGAGGGCGTGCCCGTGCCCCCCTACATCCCCCTCATCGATCGCCAGCGCTCGGCCCTCATCGCCCTCACGATGACGGCAGCCCTCCTTCTCGCGCAGGGGATGTTCCTCGTGCGCCTGGTGCGCGCCAAGGTCTTTAGCATCTTGCGCCTGGGCGCGCGCGAGTGAGCGGCGCTTGAGGCGGAGGACGATAGTACGCTGATCTCGCGGATGGAACGCTGATCTCCGCTGATTGGCTCGATACGCTGCGGCCGACGGTCACTGCACCAGGGCGAGTTGGCTCGCCGACTGTTATGTCGACTGCACTCTGAGCCGCCGGGCAACAACGCTCGCAAGTGATCCACCCGATGAGACATTAACCCAATCGTAACGCAGCTGTAACGCTGGGGGCGTATACTACGCCAAGTGATCGGTCGTGTGGACACTTGGAGTGTGCCCCGATGCCCTTCGGTCGGTATGAGCGGCCCGTGTGGCGATGGCTCCTCATCGTGGCGCTGGCGGCGTGGTGCGCCGGCGCCGCGCTCCCGCCATCGCAAGCGGAGCCCCCCTGCCTCGGCTTGGAGGACGGCCGCTGCCTGCCCGCCCCCGTCGCAGTGCACAACGGGCCACGGCTCAGCGGCGGCGCCCGGCCCGAGGCGCGAGCGCCCGCTTCTCCCAAGGGGCCCGGCGCGCTCGTCCGGCGGCGCGACGACATCGCGCCCGCCCGCCTGGCAGCGGCGTTGGGGGCACAGGGCAGCGACGACGCGCATGCCGTGGGAGCGCGAGGCTGGTGGCGCGTGTCACCGGCGCCAGGTGAATCGATGGCGGACCTCCTGGCGCGGCTGCGCGCCCTGCCCGAGGTCGCCTATGCGGAGGAGGACACGCCCGTCGTCGCCGGTTACCTGCCCGACGATCCGCGTCTGGCCGAGCAGTGGGCGCTGCCGGTGATCGGCGCCACGGCGGCCTGGGACCGCACCATGGGCGACGAGGTGTGGATCGCGGTGGTGGATACGGGCGTGGACGACCTGCACCCCGACGGCCCGGCCTCCCTCCTGTGGGGCTATGACTATGCCAACGACGATGACGACCCCTGGGACGACAACGGCCACGGCACCCACGTGGCCGGCATCGCCGCCGCGGCGACCGACAACGGCCTTGGTGTGGCCGGACTGTGCCCCGGGTGCGACGTGCTGGCGATCAAGGTGCTGGCCGCCGACGGCCGGGGATGGAACTCGGACGTGGCCGACGGCATCGCCTATGCCGCCTATTGGGGCAGCCAGGCCGGCAAGCGCACCGTCATCAACGTGAGTCTGGGCGGCGGATACTCGGCCCTCGTGGCCGAGGCGGTAACGTACGCCCAGGGGCTGGGGGCGCTGGTGGTGGCGGCGGCCGGCAACGACGGCCCCATGCCGCCCAACTATCCCGCCGCGCTAAGCGGCGTGCTGGCGGTGACGGCCACCGACGCGCACGACTTCCCCGCCGGATTCTCGCAGTACGGCGACATCGCCGCGCCCGGCGTCAGCATCCTCTCGACGGTGCCCACTTGGTCCGTCGTTGGGGGTGAGGAACCCTACGAGCCCTGGTCGGGCACGTCCATGGCCTCGCCGGTGGTGGCGGGCGCCGCCGGGCTGGTGTGGTCGCTGGCGCCGTCCCTCTCCGCCGCGGAGGTGAGCGGCTACCTGCTGGACAACGTGTGCGTGCCCACGGGCTGGAACCCCGCCTACGGCGTCGGTCGGTTGAACCTGGCCGCGGCGCTGCCGCCCGACCCGACGCCCACTGCGACGGACACGCCCGTGCCGACGCTTACCCCGACCGCCACGCCCGAGCCCTCGGCGACGCCCCGTGAGGCGCCAACCGTGCCGGCGCCCACGCCGACGCGCCCCCCCAACGATGCCACGCCCATCGACACCCCGGGCGACATCCCCAACCCGCCGGCGGCCACCCCCGTGGTGACCGAGCCCGACGCCGCGCACGTGGTCACTTTTCCCCTGGTGATTGCGAGCCGCTGACGCGTCGAGCCACCCTCTACCACTCGGTCGTTCCGAGCGTAGCGAGGAACCTGGTCTCGCACGAGCGTGGGCGCCCGCGGCGGGCGTGGCACGGCGTGATGGGCGCGGTACGCTGTGAAGCGCCGCAGGCTGAAGCCTGGCGCTAAGAGAGCGAAGCCCGCCTGCGCGGGCTGGGCCGATCCGTCATTCCGAGCGCTGCGAGGAATCTTGTCCAGCTTGTCGAGGTCCCTCACGTCGGTTCGGGATGGCCGCGCTACGTTCGTTCGCGGCGCGATGCCTCGGAGCACTGCGCGTACAGCGCCAGCCACCGTTTCAGCCGGCGCTCGTCGGCCCAGTAGGCGCGCTGTTCCCCCACCCATTCGTCCACGCCGATCCTGCGGATGCGGCGCAGGTGCTCCAGCACCGGCAGGTGCGTACGCCACACCGCGTCAAAGGCGAACTCGGTGAGGTAGGTGCAGGGCATGTCGTCGCACTCGGCGCAGGTGGCATAGCCCCTGTCCGCGGCACACCGCGCGATGCGGCAGCCCTCGGCGTGGGTGGCGCCGGCGCAGGCCCCGCAGTCACACCCACAGCCGTGGCACTCGTGGCTCATCACGTTGCTGCCGCACACGCCACAGTACAGCCCGCACGGCGCAGCCAGAAACCGGCCCTCGCTCATCTCCCCCTCCATGTTCTAACCACCAAGGCTCCAAGGACACCAAGGAGGAATAACCACGGAGCCACGGAGGCGGATGAGGCTTTGTACGCCTGCTGAGGGGCACAGGATCAGCGGCGTAGGCCAGAATTCCCACCTCTCCATTCTCTGCGATCTCTCGTGAAAGCTCCGTGTCCTCCGTGTCTCCGTGGTAAATATCCCTTGGTGGCTTGGTGGTTACTCCCCCACCCTGCGGGCGCGGATGGCGGTGTATGGGCGGGCCGGCAGGTCGACCGTGACGGCGCCGCTCACCGGCTCGGGCAGCGGCTCCACCGTCATCGCCCAGGTGTCGATGACGTCGACCTGAAAGCGCGCCTCCTCCGGCAGGTTGAGCGTGACGCGGGCCGGCTGATGCAGGCCGGTGTACGCCAAATAGAACGCGCCCGGGCGCCCGGCGCAGGCAAAGCCAGAGCCGACGACGCCGTCGACGGGATCCAGCCCCTCGGCGGGGCCCTCCTCCAACACCTGCCGCAGAAAGGCGAGGCGCGCCGGGCTCTGGCCGTGGAGCACGCCCCCCTTGGACCACCAGAGGATGTCGTCGGGGTGCAGGTAGGTCTCGCCGTGGCCGCAGTAGCCGCCGCGCACCGTGGTCTCCCAGAAGCGGCGCGTCATCTCTTGCGCCGAGATGTTGCCCCAGCGCTGCGGGACGTCGCCCTCGTAGCAGCACTCGTCGATCACCACCGGCTTGCCGTACTGCTCGCGCCACTCGCGCGTCTGCTCCACCGTGGAGCGCTGCACGCTCAGGTGGGTGACCCACGGCTTGCTGTGATCGTAGAACGGGCGGCAGTTGTGCACCGACCGCGGATGGCCGTAGGGGTCGCTCTCCTGGACGATGCGGAAGAAGCGGTCCCAGTCGGCCATCGTCTTGGTGCGCATGAGGTCGTACTCGTTGGCCATGGACCACCAGACGTTGCGGTAGGCGGCCAGCCGCGCGCAAGCATAGCGCAGGTAGCGATCGTCGGCCTCGGCGCCCATGTCGGCGAACCCCCAGCGGTCGTAGGGGTGAAAGAGGATCAGGTCCGCGACGATCCCCAGGTCGCGCAGCCGGCCCACGCGCGCCTCGAAATGCCGCCAGAACGCGGGGCTGAACCGCGCCCAGTCCCAGTCGCCGTCCTCCCCCCGCTCGAAGGGGTAGTAGGCGGGCTCGTTCCTGCTATAGGTATAGTCCTTGGGAAAGACGCACATGCGCAGCTTGTTGAACGGCGCCTCGGCCAGCGTGGCGAGGGTCTGCTCCTCCAGCGCATCCCCCTGGTGGGCCCAGGCGTAACAGGTGGTGCCCACCTGGTGGTAGGGCACGCCGTCGGCGTAGGCGAAATGGTAGCCACCTGCCACCGCCACCGGCCCGTGGTTGCCGGCCAACGCCGGCGTACAGGTTAAGGCCGCCACGACGCCGTCCAGCTCGGGGCGGTTGCTGCGAGTGACGACGCGCCACGCGCCGGGCGTGTCGGGCATGAATCGGACGCGATACACGCCGCGGCCGTCGGCGTCGATGCCATCATAGAAGCCGTCCACGTCGACGGTGCGATGGCGGTAGCTGAACGCGGCGCCAAAGGCCACCTCGGTGAAGGGGTTGCCGTCGGTGGGGCCGGTAAGGGTCAGCTCGTAGATGCCCCAGCGTTCGGCGGTCTGGGGGGCAATGGGTTCGGACATGGTGGGCGCTCCTTTGCGGTGAGGCGGCTCGGTTGGGCGGATGATACGGGATGGGCGGGGCGGGCGCAAGCGTGAGGCGTCGCTGCTACGGGAGACCGATGGTACGCTGGTTGCGCTGATGGGACGCTGATCTATGCTGATGTATAGGGGCAGACCGGCGTGGCTGCCCGGGCGCCCGACTCCCGCTTGCTCATCTTTTGCCGGGCACTATAATGCGAGTATGTGCTGAATGCGACCCGCTGGAGGGACTGGCCGATGCGATATGCCATGGTGACCCTCGCCGTGCACCGCGAAGGTGAGCACTATGTCGCGGACTGCCTGGAACTCGAAACGTCGAGCTTTGGAGCCTCCGAGGAGGAGGCTCTGGACAATGTCCGCGAGGCAACGTTGCTCTACCTCAGTACGCTTGAGCAACTGGGCGAATGCGAGCAGGTGCTGCGCGACAGGGGCGTCGCCATCGTCGACGGCGGCACGGCCCGCACACGAATCGAGTGCCCGCCTGATAGCCAGGTCTTTTCGCAGGTTATCCCCCTGGAATCCGCGGCAGCATGTGGGCGAGTTGGTGTGTTTCAGTGAGTATCTGGATCGCAAAGGCACGAAGCGGGTAGAGGATGCGACGGCGAGCACGGCAGGGTACTAGTCATCCTCCCATTCACCATACCTCCTGCGGTACTCGGCGAGCGGCATGGCGTGTCCTGTTCGGCAGTGCCAACAGTCTTCGCCCGGTAGCCTATTGTGGGGACAGCGCTTCACTGTGCCCCTGACACTAGACCGGGGATCCAGCTTCCCAGCGGTGTACGTGTGCCGTACACGCGTGGTCTGAAGTGCAGTTGGAGGATCGCTGACTCGGCGGCGTGTCTGACCGGGTGGTGTTGTGACCCCCTCTTGTCCTCGCTGAGGTCGTTTACCTCGCAGGGCATAGGCAATGGCCAGCAGCACCCCGGGGATGACTATCCAGAGCACGAGTGCACCAACGCATACAACAGCTTCCATCGCTAGGACCTCCCTGTCAGTCCCTCCCACCCGCGGTCACCGAGTCGCCACACCCTGACGACCGCCTCACAGTCATCCCACTCTCGCGGATGCGGCACGAGCGCTACGTAGACCTCGCCCGAGCAACAGCGCGCGGCGGGGAGGAGGGCGGCCAGGAACCGCGCCTCTTTCGATACCTGTGGCCCGACGAACAGCTTGTGGGGCGCTGCCCCCAGCACGAGCTTGCTCAGGTCGCTGGCGGCAGCCTGGCTGTCCGGCTTGAACTCGGACTCGACCTGCCACAGCGCCTCGCGCACAAAGGTGATGGTGCCCGGGCGGATGGCCGCCGGCGCGGTGCCCACGCGACACACCAGCACGTCGTAGAGCAGCTCGTTCAGGCCAAACTCACCACGATTCGAGGGATCGTGCTTGCTCAGCACGCGCAGGTCGGGGTCGGCGCCGTAGTGCGCTCGGAACTCGTCGGCCAGCCCCGCCACCCAGGCGCGGGAGCGGAGGGCGTGACGGCGCTGGGCGGTGTCCGCGGGGATGGGCACCCGCATGGCGATGGTGAGGGCGCGTTGGAGGTGGACGCTCAGATCAAAGGTCACGGTGGTTCCTTTCGTGGTATGGTCTGTCGTTCGTAGCCATCGCAATCACATGTCGGCTCAACACCAACGGCACGAGCGAATAAGCCGAAGGAACCAACGCCAGCGTTTGCCCTCACGGCTTGCACACCTTACACGGCACATACCCCGCGGCGACCGCCTCCTCCCTGGTCGCAAAGCACACCTTGTTCCCCTCGTACATCTCTTGCACCCAGCGGCAGTCGGCGCGGTGGAACTTCATGGACGTTGGGTTGCGGTTGCCGATATAGTTGCACGCGGCCGGCTCCGCGGGCGGCAGCTCCATCGCCGGGCCCCGGACGGCCAACGCCGAACGGCTGACGATCTGTAGCGTCACCGCCCCGCCAAAGCACCCCTCGGCCCGACAGAGTCGCCAGGCCGCACTGTGCTCGCCGACCGCCGCGGGCGCCACCATGGGCACCGAGACGTCGGCCGTCTCGCCGGGCGCCGTGGCGGGCACGGGCACCGCCTCGGGCGCGCCCATCGCCTCCCCGACGGCCAATGTCAGCGACGTCGTCTCGTCCCAGGGCGTGTTGCCGGTGTTGCGCAGGCGCCACGTCTTGGTGAATGGGGTTCCCGGCTCGATGGCCGTGCCGTCGGGGATCGACACGTCGGCCACGTAGGCGGCGTCATAGACGGGCAGCGTGGGAGTGGGGGCAGGCTCGGCAGTGGCCGTGCCTGTCGCGGTGGGCGTAGCGGTAGGGAGCGTCGGTGTGGCGCTGGCGGCAGGCGTGGGGGTGAGGCTGGGTTCGGTTGAGGCGGTTGGGCTGGCGGTCGGGGTAAGGGTGGCAGAGGGCGCGACCGCGACTGTGTCGGTTACCGACGGGGTGGTGCTGGGCGCCGGGAGGGCGGATTCGGCGGTCGCTGCCGCAAGCGACTCAGCTACCTCCGGGGGAGCTTTCGCGTCGCCGCAGCCGGACAGCATGGCCACAAGCACGATCAGGCCCAGGAGCGCCGCGACGGACTGACACCGCGGAAACAAAGGCCGGCGGCGATGCGCGCGATGAGTGGGCATGGCGAGCCCTCCGCGTCTGGCACGGTGAACGACGATGTCAGACCAATGCGCTATCGACGCGACGCGGCCCCCAGCCCCCCAAGGCTCACTATCGACAGGACGCGCGATAAGGAGAGAAGCTAGCGGACAGACTTGGCTGACGAGGCATATCAGAGGACGAACCCTCGCGGGGGACGAGGCCCCCGCGAGGCAAAGCGATGGCGGAGAGGGCGGGATTCGAACCCGCGACGGGTTGCCCCGTACACGATTTCCAATCGTGCGCACTCGACCGGACTATGCGACCTCTCCGCGTAGGCCCCGATTATACCACACCGCCGACTCCGCTGGCAAAAGCAGACCGTCGTAGATTCCCGCGCCTTGGGCAGGGCAATCACCGCAGAGAGCGCAGAGACCGCGGAGGGCTGAACACGGCCCTTGCTTTCTCAGTGTTCTCTGTGCCCTCTGCGTTCTCTGTGTTGTTCTGATCCGCGCGCATCCGTTGAACCCGCGGGAATCCGCGTTCCCGCCGCTTCCTCTTGACGTCTCCCCGGCGCGGCCATAGAATCGGCGCCTAACATCGCATGGGAGCGCATCGTGAAGATCATCCTGCTAGCGGCGGAACGGGGGGCGGGCAAGACGACGGCCTGCCTGCGATTGGTCGAGTTGGCGCGCGGAGCGGGGCGTGCGGCGGGCGGCATCGTGGCGCCGGCCCGCTACGATGCCGCGGGCACCAAGGTCGGCATCGATGTGGTGGACGTGTCCAGATGTGAGCGCCGCTCCCTGGCGGTGGTCGAGCGCGACGCTGTTCGCGCCACCGTGGGGCAGTACCGTTTCGATCCCGCCGTAGAGACGTGGGCGCTAGAGGTCCTGCTGGCCGCCGTCGACCGCCCGCTGGACGTGGCCATTATCGACGAGATCGGACCGCTCGAGTTGTTCCAGGGCAAGGGCTACGCGCCGGTCCTGGAGCGCCTGCCATGCGCCCGCTGCCACAGCGCCGTCATCCTCGTGCGCCCCTCACTGGCCGAGACCCTCGCCGCCCGCCTGGCCACCCTCGCGCCCACCACGGTCACCCTCACCCTCGCCAACCGCGACAAGGTGCCGATGATGCTACTACGGGAGATTGGTGGAACGCGGATGAACGCGGATTCTACGGATTGACGCGGATCTACAGAGACTTGCCAGACAGCAGAGACCACAGAGGCGATTTTTAGCTCTCCTCTGTGGTCTCTGTGTTCCTTCCACTGTGGCCTCTGTGGCAAATCTCCTTGTGATCCGCTTGAATCCATAAGATCCGCGTTCATCCGCGTTCTTTGACCTACTCCTGCAGGCCCTGGACGATGCGCTCGTACTTGGCTACCAGGTCCTGCGCCTGGTCGAAGGAGCGGGCCTCGGCGTGAATGTGGAACAGCGGCTGGTCGGCGTCGGGCAGCACCAGCACCCACTCGTGGTTGCCCAGGTGGATCTTGACGCCGTCGATCTGCGGCCCCAGGCGGTCCTTGTACTGCTGGTTCAGCAGCCGCATTACTGTCCCCTTGGCCTCCCACGGGCAGCTCACCTCGCCCTGCGAGGTATAGTACGGAGGCACGGCCGCCGTCGCCTGGGACAGGCTGGTGCTCTGCGTCGCCATGTACTCCAGCAGGCGGGCCACCGTCATCATCCCGTCCACCACCGGCTGAAAGTCGGGCCAGATGAACGAGCCGTTGCCGTCCGCCGCCATGACCACATCGGGCCTGCGGGCGGCCATCATCAGCGCCTGGGAATTCGCTTTGGTGCGCTCCACGCGGCCGTTGTGCTGCTCGGCGATCGTCTCAAAGACGCTGGGCATCGACACGGGCACGGCGATGGTGCCGCCGCCGCGCGCCCTCAGCGCCATGACGGCCACCGCCGCTGCCAGGAGCGTCCCCGAGACGATGGCGCCCCGATCGTCCACCACAAAGATGCGCTCACCCCCCACGTCCAGCCGCACCCCCATAGAGGTCTCGAGCACCTCGCAGATGGTGGCCAGCTGCCGCAGCGAACTCTGGAACTCGTGGCTGGGGATCGACATCTTGTTCTCGTCCACCGCCTCGTTCAGCGCCACCACGCGGCAGTTCAGGCGCGTCAGGAGGGGCGCCAGCACCTGCGCCGTGGGAGCGTTGGCAAAGTCAACGGCGATGTAGGGCTCGGCGCGGCGGATCGCCTCCATGTCGATGTTGGCCAGAAACGCCTCGTTGTAGCGCTCGCGCACCCGCTCGGCATAGTCGATGGTGCCGATCTCGTCGAGATACACCCGGCGGAAATCCTCGCGAAAGAACACGCGCTCGATGTTGCGCTCGGCGTCCTTGGTCAGGTCCTGCCCCTGCGCGTCAAAGAAGCGGATATCGACCACGCGGCTGTCATAGGGCGAGAGGCGCACGTGCACTCCGCCAGCCGTACTCGAGTCGCGCGTGATGTAGCGCGCCACGGGGATGGGCACCGAGCGCACGTCCAGGGCGTTGACGCCAGCCGAGGGCACGCCCGAGATGATCCCGCGCTTGAGCATGCGCGGGCTACGGTGCGGGTCGCGGTTGATGGTAACCGTCGCCCCCTTGGACAGGGTGGCGGCAAAGGCGGCCCCCAGCCGGGCGGCAAACTCGGGCGTCAGGTCCACGTTCACCAGACCCGTCACGCCATAGCGGCCGAACAGCACCCGCCGCCCCTGGGCGCCCCAAATGAGGCTCGTCTTGACGGTCGCACCCGCCTCCACCTCCTTCTCGGGCCAGATCTTGACCCCCGGGTGGATGACAGCGCCCTCGCCGATGACGGACGAATCCCCCACGATGGCGCCCTCGAACACCACGACCTTGCGCTTGAGCGAGCACTGCCGCCCGATGATGGCACCGCGCAGCTCCGCCCCCTCGCCGATGTAGCAGTTGCGCCACACGATGCTGCGGTCCACTTGGGCGTTGTCGTCCACCACGCTATAGTCCAGCACCACGCTGGGCCCGTGGATTACCACGCTCCCCTTGATCTTGACGCCCGTGCCCAGGTACATCGGCCCGTGGAGTTGGGCGTCGGGCGCGATGTCGACGCTCTCACCCACCCACACGCCACCGCCCAGGTGCGTGCCCATCTCGGCGACCTGTACGCGCCCCTCGACCATGTCGTTGCTGGCGCGCATATACTCCTGCAGGTTGCCGACGTCGCACCAGTACCCGCCGGCCACGTGGCCGTACAGCGGCTCACCGCGCTCCAGCAGCGCCGGAAAGAGGTCCTTGGAAAAGTCGTAGGGGATGCCGGGCTCAAAGTTGTCGAGGATTTGGGGCTCGAGGACATAGATGCCCGTGTTCACCGTGTCCGAGATCACCTCGCCCCAGCTCGGCTTCTCCAGGAAGCGCTGGATGCGGCCCGACTCGTCGATGATCACCACGCCATACTCCAGCGGCTCGGGCACGCGATAGAGGGTGATGGTGGCCAGCGCCTTGCGAGCCTTGTGGAACTCGATGACGGCCGAGAGATCGATATCGGTGACGGCGTCGCCGCTGATGACAATAAAGGTCTCATCCAGGTACTGTTGCGCCTGCTTGACGCTTCCCGCCGTGCCCAGCGGCGTCTCCTCGATGGAGTAGGTGATGTTCATCCCCTGGCTCTGGCCGTCCCCGAAATAGTCCTGGATATCCTCGGCCATGTACTGGAGCGTCACCACCACGTCGGTGATGCCATGGCGCTTGAGCAGATCGAGAATGTGCCCGATAACGGGCTTGTTCACCATGGGGACCATCGGTTTGGGGTGGTTGATCGTCAGGGGCCTCAGGCGCGATCCGGCGCCGCCGGCCATCACGACTGCTTTCATGGCACGCCACCTCCTGGCCTAGACTCGATCTCGTCGCGCCAACCGGAAGCGCCGCCGCGGCGCCCCCGTCCATCGCCCTGACGCGACACTGCGGTGCGGGCGAAACGTGCATCCAACAGAGTTCGCCTTCAGAGGGCCAGCGCCAAAGCCGGCGCTGGCCTCAGTACCCGAACGTCTCGGCGAGATAGCGTCGGCTAATAGCGCAGGCCTCCGCCGCCGGCAGGTCTGAGGTATCCTGCTCGTAGGCCACCCAGCGCGCGCGGCGCAGCCCGCCCAGCACCTCCATCACCTCCGCCAGAGGCACCACGCCCCTTCCCAGGGGCACCCACTGGCGACCCCCTGCCGTATCCTTGAGATGCACGTATCCCACGCGGTCGGCGTGTTCGCGCAGGAACGCCGCCGGGTCGTGGCCGGCGATGTGCACCCAGGCCACGTCGACACACAGGTCGACGCTGGAGTCGAGGTTGTCGAGCATCAGATCCATCCCCGACGGCCCCCGGTCGCTGGGCGCGAACTCGTAGGCGTGGTTGTGGTAGTGGAGGTGGATGCCGCGTTTGGCACAGGCGTCGCCCATGTGATTGGCCGTCTCGATGTCGCGCATATAGTTGTCGGCCGAGGTGTTCTCCCATCCCCCCATGTTCGAGAAGCAGAGGTCGCGCACGCCATAGATGTCGGCCATGCGAAAGGTCTCGCTGAGGTCGGTGCTCACCCCACCGTGAAAGCCGCCGATCTTGATCCCCTTGCGCGCCAACAGCGCGGCAAAGCCCCTCGGGTCGTCGGCGCCCAGGCCGGAGCCGCACTCGATGGCGTCGAATCCGGCCGCCTTGACGGCATCGAGGACGCTCTCGATGTTGCCTGCAACGCCCATCTGTCGACTGAAGACGATCAACTGCGCGCACAAGGGAGGGAATGCCATGGTAGACTCCTTTCGCCGGACGGCGTGGTGTCGATGACGGCGGCATTCTAGCGCACGGAATGCCGCCTGTCCAGCACGCTGGCGGGCCGTTGACACTCTCGTCCTGCCTCGATATGATGCAAGCAAATCGCCACTGACAAGCGAGGTTCGCATGTACACTCGAGTGGACGCCGAGGCGCTGGCGCGACTGGCCGAGATCGTCGGAGAGGGGTACGTCCTCACCAATGGGGAGGCGATGGCCGCCTACACCCACGACGAGACCCCCATGTTGGAGGGACAGCCCGAGGTGGTGGTCAAGGTCGGCAGCAGGGACGAGATCGCCGCCATCCTACGATACGCCAACGAGCGCTGTATCCCCGTCACGCCGCGCGCCGGCGGGCAGGGCCTCAGCGGTGGGTCGGTGCCGATCGTCGGCGGCATCGTGCTGTCGGTGGAGCGCATGAACCGCATCCTGGAGATCGACCACGAGAACCTGATGGTCACCGTCGAGCCGGGCGTCATCACCGGCGACCTGCACCGCGCCGTGGAGGCGGAGGGGCTCTTTTACCCGCCCGACCCTGCCAGCCTCGACTCCTGTTGCCTGGGCGGCAACGTGGCCGAGGGCGCCGGCGGGCCGCGCGCCGTCAAGTACGGCACCACCAAGGATTATGTCACCGGCCTGGAGGTGGTGCTCCCCAGCGGCGAGGTGATGGACCTGGGCGGCAAGCTGGTGAAGGATGTCTCGGGCTACAACCTCGTGCAGCTCATGATCGGATCCGAGGGCACCCTCGGCGTGGTGACCAAGATCGTGCTGCGCCTCCTCCCCCTGCCCAAGGCGCGCATCGACCTCCTGGTGCCGTACGACAGCCTGGAGCAGGCCGCCAACACCGTCTCGGCCATCATCGCCGAGTGCATCATCCCCACCACCATCGAGTTCATGACACGCGACACCGTCAAGGCGTGCGAGAACCTCATGGGCAAAGAGGTCCCGTTCAGCGACGCGACGGCACAGCTCCTCATCCAGCTCACCGGCCAGCGCGACGATGAGGTCGAGGCGGATATGGATCGCGTCGGCGAGCTATGCCTGGACCACGGCGCCATCGACGTGCTGGTAGCGCCCGATCGCGCCACCAGCGACCGACTGTGGGAGGCGCGGCGCCTCATCATCGAGGCGCTCAAGCACGAGAGCCCCATCAACCACATGGAGGATGTCTCGGTGCCGCGGGCCAACATCCCGCCCCTCCTCCGTGGGATCGACGAGATCGGCCGGCGGGTGGGCATCCGCGCCCTCTGCTTTGGTCACGCCGGCGACGGCAACGTGCACGTGAACCTGCTCAAGTGCGACCTGGACCAGGAGGTCTTTGAGGAGCGACTGGTGGAGGCCCGCCAGGCGATCTATGACCTGACGCTCTCCCTCGGCGGCACCATCACCGGCGAGCACGGCATCGGCGCCACGCGCAAAGGCTACCTGACGCAGGCGCTCGGTGAGGTGCAGGTCGACATCATGCGGCGCATCAAGGATGTGTTCGATCCGAAGCACATTCTCAATCCGGGGAAGATATTCGCCTGAGGGCTGTTGGCCTTTGGCTATTAGCTCTTGGCCGGGAGGGAGCCGCGCACTCCTGCGCGGCTCCCTCCCGGCCGTGTTGGTGGCGTGCGCTCGGTCGCAACGGGCAGCAGCCAACGGCTAATGGCCAATGGCCAATGGCCAACGGCCAACGGCCTTCTCTCAGTACGCCGCTACGAACGGCCGCAGGAAGCTCAGCCCCAGGCGCAGGCCCTCATCCCAGCGCTCGTTCAGGTAGACGTTGTCCTCGTGCTCAAAACTCATGTCGCCGGCGTACCCCACGAGGCGCAGGTTCCTAAAGAGGCCGGGCCAGTCGATCTCGCCCAGGCCGGGCACGACGAATCGCCACCACCCGCGCCCATGGACGCCCACGCGGCCCAAGCGCGCCTGATCGATGACGATGTCCTTGGCGTGCACGTGGTGGATGCGCTCACCATAGTCGAGGATGGCGCGCAGGTAGTCGATCCCCTGCCACACGAGGTGCGACGGGTCGTACTCCAGCCCCAGCGCCGGGCTGGGCACCTCTGAGAAGAGCCTATCCCACAGCTCGGGCGTCGTGGCGAGGTTCGTCCAGCGGTACGGCCCGTGCCCGAGCACACTCCCTGGCCACGGCTCCAGGGCCAGGCGCACCCCCTCGTCCTCCGCACGGCGCGCGATGGGCTCGAACCGCTCGCGGAAGAGGGGCAGGTTCTCGTCCACCGTAAGGCGATTGTCGCGGCCCGTCATGCCGGCGACGACGGAGCACCCCATGGCCTTGGCGACGCCCATGGCCCGCCCCCAGTACGCTATCGCCTCGGCGACGGGCGCCTCCACGGTGCCGCCATAGATCGCCACTGCGTTCACGGCGATACCGTGCTCCTGCAGGGCATCCGTCAGCCGCGGCAGATTCGCCTCGATCTCGGACAGGGTCGGGCCGCTCAGCCAACCCGCGCCCACCTCGATGGCATCGTACCCGAGGCGCCGGGCGTTCGCGATCGCTTCGAGCGACAGCGGTGTCAGATAACCGAGCCTCATGCTCACACTCCTTGTCTGCGCGGGCGCACACGGGGCCAACGCGGGCGCGCGCGCGCCGGACGTGACCCTCTCGCGCCGTGGGGATTGGGCAACACACCGGCGGCATTATGGCCCGCCGACGAGCGGCGGTCAACGTGTCCCTCGCCCGGCCGTTGTCTCCTTGGGGACAGAATCTGCGTATTACCTATTGACGCGGTAGAAGAAGCATGTTAGAATGACGCCTGTAGGGTCAGGCCCCGGCGGTCATCGGCCTTGGTGTGACGTTCGTTGCGCCCCCGATCTGTCTGCCGGCTCAGTCTCTTCCCCGCTCCTCTTCCCGAGCAGTCTGGGACGACGAAAGGCTTGTCTCGGTTATTTCGTACAGCTATTCCGTTCACATCGGTCCGGTGTGAGCTGCTCGTGGGTACCACTGGTGGCAAGCTCCTGCCTTGCATCGTGAGGTTGCGCATCCAGTTACCATCGGTTCTTTTCTTTGTTGTCGCTGCCACCGGAGCAGCATGCAATCTCGGAGGAACTGGAAGATGGGGAAGAGGCTGTACGTGGGGAATCTGCCATATCGCATGAGCGAGGAGGAACTGGCAGACGTGTTCGCCCAGGCTGGCGAGGTCGCCGATGTCGCCATCGTCATTGACCGCGACACCGGCCGCTCCAAGGGCTTTGGCTTTGTGGAGATGGCCGAGGACTCGGGGGCCCAGACGGCACTGCAGGACTTGAACGGCGCCCAGGTGGGCGGGCGCACCATCAAGGTCGCGGAGGCGAATCCTCGCCCGCCGCGCAGCACCCGCGGGCCGCGTGAGATGTCGGACTATGACAGGTAGACGTCGTCTACCTCACTAGCCCAACCAGCCGCGGGTAGCAAGAACCCCGGATCCACAGGGATCCGGGGTTTCATTGCATCTATCTCGGCCGCGGAACCGGCATCGAGTTCCAGACAGCCAAGGGGCTCTAGGCCTCGCCGGCCTCGCCAGTTTCGGCTTCCTCGCCCTCTTCAGCCTCGGCCTCAGCCGCCTCGCCAACGACGAGTTCCTCTTCCTCGGCTTCCTCTTCCACCACGGCACGCGGCACGCTCACCTGCACCACCACGGCATCATCGTCGGTGAGTACGTCCACGCCCTCAGGCACGTTGAGGTCAGCCACCGCGATGTGGGCGGGGAACTCGACCAGCCCGCTGATGTCGACCTCGATCCCCTCGGGAAGGTCGCGCGGGAAGCACTCGACCTCGATATAGTCGAGCTGCTGCACGAGCACGCCCCCCTCCTCCACCGCCGGCGCCTCGCCGACCAGCATCAGCGGCACCGTGCTGCGCAGCTTTTCGTCCGCCAGCACGCGATAGAGATCCACGTGCAGGATGTGGCCGGTCACCGGATCGCGCTGGACCTCGCGGAAAAGCGCCTCGTGGTGCTCGCCGCCATCGACATCAATGCCCACGAAGTGGCTAAAGCCCGCCTGGCTAACAACACGCGCCAGGATCTGGTGGCCGAACTGGAGCTTGGTGGGTTCAAAACGACGGCCGTACAGCACGCCGGGCACCACGCCCTCGCGCCGCAGGGCACGGGGAGTCTTGGTCTCGTCCCTCGGTTGTGCCGAGAGTGGGATCTGTGTTGGCATCTCGTCCTCCACAACTGTCAGCGTCAAGGGTGGAGCAGAGCCCCCACCCGGCAGTCACACCGCCGGCGACCGAACGCGGCCACAGCCATCGACCGCGGCCGGCCCGACGCCCGAATCTCCATTATATCCGTGGAGGCGACGATGGTCAAACAACGCGACCGCGACCACGTCCTACTTGTTGCGGCCGCGCACCATCAACAGCCAGGCGATCAGCTCCCTAGCCGTGCGCAGGGCGCCCTCGGCATCGCTCACGGTGGGCCGCCTGCCCCGATGGACGATGTCGTTGCGCAGGTCGTTCAGCAGGTTGAACGACTTCCAGAGGGGTGCGTTGTCGCGCTTGAGGGTAAAGCCGGTGTAGATGCGCAGCAGCGCATCGAGCTTGGAGGTAAGGCTGCGGGTCGAGAGGGTGTGGTCGATCTCGCGATCGGGCACGTTGCGCCGCACCATGCCGCGGGTGAGCAGGGCCGAGACCGCCGTCTCCACCGCCGTGTGACAGGTGGTGATGGCCTGGCGCGGAAAGCGCTGCGACAGGGCGCGGTCGGCCTCCATCAGCAGGTCGTCGGCCAGGCCCACCGGCTCTGGCTCACCCAGCGCCTCGCTCAGTTCCTGGTACCAGGCTTCGTTACGCCCCTGGAGGTCAAAACTGTCGCTCTCGCGTTCCTCTTGAGCCGTCAGCTCGGCTTGCAGCGGGTCCTCTAGTAGCAGGCTGCCGTCCTCGCGCCGCACCGAGATGTCGATGTCGTCGCGGCGCAGATCGAACACGTGGTAGAGGCGCGCCTTGTGGCGCACTGCCGCGATGAGCGTGTTCAGCGCATCGAGCGATGACGTGGAAAAGGTCGTGCGCAAGCCGTTGAGCCGCGCCCGATTCTCCAGGTCAAAGCCGTCGGGAAGTGGCCGAATGATGGTGGCGCACGAATTGATGGAGCCCAACGAGGCCACGTTGCGGCCAAAGAGCACGCGCAACACAAAGGGGTGATCGTACCACGTGTAGGAGGTGAATCCGGCCGTCTCGCCGTCCTGAGGGATCGCTTGGGCCAACTCGGGCCGCGAGGAGATCGTCACAAAGGGGCTGTAGGCCCGCTCCGAGACGTGCGCGACAACCGTCTCCCGCTCCGATATGGCTATCTCGTAATCGCCGCCGCGCAGACCAAAGGGCAGGCTGGCAAAGGCTACCAGGACAGGCATGCGTTCCTCTTGCTGGATGGTGACTTGACACGATTATACCAGGGAGCGCCCACCGGTACAAGGCGCGCTCGACCTACCGAGGGAACAATCCCTGGGTCGTGGCACACGCCCGCCCCAGCCGCACGATCACCCCTCGTCGTGGCGCACCGGCCCCCGCCAGCGTTTCCTCTCGGCGCGCTGGCGCTTTTTCTGGAGGCGGCGCTCGCGGGCCGCCCTCGACGGGCGCGTCGCTCGTCGGGGGCGCCGCACGCGCAGCGCCCCGGCCAGCAGTTCGCGGAACCGCTCCATTACCTCCTGGCGGTTCTGCCACTGGCTGCGGGTGGCCTGCGAAAAGAGGTGCAGTATCCCCTCCCGGTCGATGTAGCCCTGCAGCCGGCTCAGAATCAGCGCCCGCTGGTGTTCGCTGAGGCTGGGGGAGCCAGCCACGTCAAAGAGCAGCTCCACCCGCGTGGAGGTGCGGTTCACGTTCTGCCCCCCCGGGCCGCCGGAGCGCGAGAAGCGCAACTCCAGCTCGGCCTGCGGGATGGCCAGATCGGGGGTGATCTCGATGCTCGGTGCGCCGGCGCTATCGTCCATCTACGCTATCCGTCCCGCTCCATCGCCGCGCGCAGCCAGGCGAGGATCTCGTCGTCATCGAGGGGGTTCGCGCGCTCTAGCATGGCGTCGCGCGCGCCGAGGAGGCGATAGGCGGCCTCGCCCCAGGTGCAGGGGAACCGTCGCGCCGTGTTGGCCAGCAGCAGTGGCCGCGGCGCCACGAGGGCCGGCGTCACCTGCAGGTCGCCGTAGGCGCGCAGCGCGGGTACAAATCCCTCGCCCAAGAAGGCGTCATCCACGTCGAACCGCATGGCCCCCACATCGGCGCAGACGGCCGCGATGCCGTCATCCACAGCGGTGGCCAACAGCGCCCACGGGCCCGCCCCGCTCAGCCCGACGACGGCCACCCCACCCGGCGCCACGCCGCGCAGGTACGCCACGGCCGTCAGCACGTCGCGCACCCGCTCGCCAAGGAGCGACGGGTTGAACGTGGCCCAGAACCAGTCGTCGTCGCGCCGCGGGGACGCGGGACGCGCGGCGCCGACCCCGAGGACGTCCACGCCGAGCACGCTGTACCCGGCCGCGAGCAGGCCGGCCACGAGCCCTCCCGGGTCGCCGTAGGCATCGTCCAGCCCCTGGCGCCCAGCGCCGTGCAGCAGCAGCGCGCCCCGCCCGCCGGCCTCGACGGGGGTGTACAGCGTGCCCGGCACGCCCTGACCGTCACCCGCGCGGGCGATGGTCAGGAGGAGCCGGCTCCAGCCGTCCGACCGCTCCTCCTCCCCTGCCTCGGCCGAGACCTCCTTGGGGTCGACCGCCCGCGTGCCCAGGACGTGCTCCAGCCGCCGCCGGGCGACCAGCCGCAACCCCGCCAACTCGTCGGCGCCGGTGGGCACCATGCGGAGCAGGCGATGGCGCGCCGCGCGCTCCAGGAGCGCGACGAGGTCGGCCCCCGTGGCGGCGCCGGCCGGAAGCTGCCCGGTGGGGAATGCGCGCAGCTCCTCATCGCCATGCGCCGCAAAGGGGCGCTCGGCGCCGCGCGTCGACGACGCGTCCGCCGGCGATTCATCGCCCAGGAGCCAGCGACAGAACCAGCGATAGACGTGGGCGCGGCTCGCGGCGTTATAGTTGTGCGGCGCATCCACCTGCGCCCAGGCCACCCTATCCCCCGCGCCATAGAGGTCATAGATGGCGCGAATGGCGGGGTACTCGACCGTCGGCGTGTTGGTCGTCCAGTCGCCGGTAGCGGAGACCAGGAGCAGGGGCCGCGGCGCCATGAGGGCGCCGATCTCGACGTTGGACGTATCGATGCGCAGCCCCGGCACGTTCTCGCACACGCAGCCGCCCTGAAAGTGCGCCGAGATCATGTTGACCGGCGCCGCCACCCGCACGCGCTCGTCCACGGCGGCCAGCAAGAAGGTCTGGGTGCCCCCGCCCGAGGCGCCGGTGCAGCCGATGCGGTGCGGGTCGACGTCGGGCAGCGACTGGAGGAAATCCACCGCGCGGATGCTGTTCCAGGTCTGCAGCGCCATGGGCGAGATGCCCCACAGCGCCCCTCGAAACGATGCGAAGCGATGGCGCGGCACCTGCAGGCTGTCGTTGTAGCCCACCATATCGTAGGCGAATGACACCATCCCCAGCCGCGCCATGGCGATGCATCGCGCGCGGATCGACCCCAGGGGCTGATCCTCGAGCCTGCCCCGGCTCCAGTGGCCGTGGGGGTGGAGCACGCCGGGGAAGGGGCCGGCGCCCCGACCGGGGCGATAGAGGTTGCCCGTGCAGTAAAAGCCGGACCAGCTCTCCAGATAGACGTTCTCGACGGTGTAGCCGTCCCCTTCCAGCCGGCCGGTGAACGTGGCGCGCACCGGCTCGCGGTCCGGCAAGGGCCACAGCCCCTGCACCGCCAGCAGGTGTTCCCGCAGCCAGGCCGCCCGGCGCTCCCAGGCTTCAAGCGTCTCATAGCGAGGTGGCGGAAAGGCCATCTCCCCGTGCCGCCCGCCGCGCTCCACCGAGTCCGTCATGCGCCTCCTCGCAACGCGTCATGGCCTTGACTCTACCCCGCCGGCGGACACCGGTCAAGGGGACGCGACGAGCCGGCCCGAAGGGGCCGGCTCGCGAGCAAGTCATGTGTGCGGCGACGCCATCCGCCGCCGGTGGCTAGTCCTTGCCGCAGATGAACGCCTCGACGCGGCGTCGTGCCTCATCGTCGTCGAATTGCTGCGGCGGCGACTTCATAAAGTAAGAGGAGGGGCCCACCAGCGAGCCGGAGACGCCCCGGTCGAGGGCGATCTTGCAGCAACGCACCGCATCGATCACCACACCGGCCGAGTTGGGCGAGTCCCACACCTCGAGCTTGACCTCGACCTTGAGGGGAACCTCACCGAACGTCGTGCCCTCCATCTGGATGTAGCAGAACTTGCGGTCGGTGAGCCAGGGCACATAGTCGCTGGGGCCGACGTGTACGTCCTCCGGCGGCAGTTCGGTATCCCACTGGCTCGTGACGGCGTTCGTCTTGGACTCCTTTTTCGACTCGAGCCGGTCGCGCTCGAGCATGTTATAGAAGTCCATGTTGCCGCCAAAGTTCAGCTGGTAGGTGTGGTCAAGGCGCACGCCGCGCACCTTGAAGAGGTGGGTCAGCACGCGATGCGTGATGGTGGCGCCCACCTGGCTCTTGATGTCGTCGCCCACGATGGGCAGGCCGCGCTCCTTGAAGCGCTGCTGCCAGTAGTTCTCGCGCGCGATGAACACGGGGATGCAGTTCACCATGCCACACCCCGCGTCGAGGATCTGCTGCACGTACCACTTGGTGGCCATCTCGGACCCGACGGGCAGGAAATTCACCACCACGTCCGTCTTGGTATCCTTGAGGATGCCGACGATATCGTCCGTGGAGCCGGGCGCCTTCTGGATGCGATCCTTCAGATAGCGGCCGAGCCCGTCGTGCGTCATGCCGCGGGAGACGGTGATGCCCATGTGGGGCACGTCAAAGAACTTGATCGTGTTGTTGGGCCCAGCCCAGATCGCCTCGGACAGGTCCTTGCCCACCTTGGCGGCGTCGATGTCGAACGCCGCGGTGATCTCGATGTCGCCGACGTGGTAATCGCCCACGCGCGGGTGCATCAGGCCCGGGATGAACTGATCCTCCGGGGCGTTGCGGTAAAAGTGGATTCCCTGCACGAGCGCTGCCGCGCAGTTCCCCACGCCGATGATGGCTACGCGTACCTTATTTTCGCCCATCCGTGACTCCTCCTGGCTCTACGATGTGGCACCTCTGACAGCGGGCCCGGCGCAGCCGGGAATCGGCCGCCGCGAGAGACACGGCATCATACAGCAACGCCCCCCGCGCGTCAAGGCACGCCGCGCCAGCGTCCGCGGGCGGGTTCTGGGCCGGACCATGAAAGCGTGGCAGGTTGCCCGAGGTGGCAGGTTACAGGCTCGAAAGCGTAGTCGCCCTCATGCCCGCAACCTGTGACCTGGAACCTCGATCAGCTGACATCACGCCACTAACGCCCGCCCGCGTACTCTTGGAACTCCTTCAGCGCCTCACCGCCGATCTTGAAGCTGTGCTCCGGCCCCGGATAGGTGCGGCTGCCGATATCGGCCACGAACTGCTCCATGGCGCCGTGGATGGCGGCCGCCACCTCGGCATAGCGCTTGGCGTGACGCGGCGTGAACGCCTCGAACATGCCGATGGCGTCGTGCAGGATCTGGCACTGGCCGCTGCAGCCAGCGCCCGAACCGATGCTGATGGTGGGGACGTCCAGCTTTTGCGTGATGATCTCGGCCACGCGCGCGGGCACGAGTTCCAGCAGGATGGCGAACACGCCGGCATCCTGCAGCGCCAGGGCGTCCTCCAGCAGGGCGATGGCGGCGGCGCCGCTGCGTCCCTGCACCTTGTAGCCGCCGATCATCGAGGCGCTCTGGGGCGTCAGACCCAGGTGGCCCATCACGGGCACGCCGGCCCCCACGATGCCGCGCACCGCCGCCACCATGGTGCGCCCCCCTTCCAGCTTGACGCCGTCAACGCCCGACTCGGCCATAAAGCGCCCGGCGTTGCGGACCGCCTCGGACACCGACACCTGGTATGACATATAGGGCATGTCGCCCAGCACGAAAGCGCGCTCGCAGCCGCGGGCCACGGCGCCGGCGAACACCACCATCATGTCCATGGTGGCGGGCAGCGTGTTGGGGTACCCGAGCACCGTCATGGCCACGGAGTCGCCCACCAGCACGATGTCGACGCCGGCGCGGTCGATCACGCGCGCCATGGGATAGTCGTAGCACGTGATCATGCTCAGGGGCGTGCCCTCGGCGGCGCGCGCCTGCAGGTCGGGGACGGTCAACTTGTCGGCCATGCCATGCACCTCCCGGAGTGAGATCAGGCTTTCAGATAGCGCGTTGCGAATGCGCGCTCCAATCGCGCCTTCGAGACGCTAGGCCCAGGCGCGTTGCACTTTGAGCGCCGCGCGTACGACGTCCTCCGCGTCGGCCTGAGAGCCGAGCAGGACGTTCTGCGGCAACCACAAGCCACGGGCGCAGACGTCCTCCGTCACGGGGCAGTGCTCCTCGGTAGGAGCCTCCAGCCCCAGCCGGTCGGCGATGACCGCCGCGCGGTTGCGGATCACGGGCTCCTGTGACAGGGGGCGAGGGTAGCCCACCGACATGGGGATCCCCTCCCGCTGCATCGCCTGGGCGAACGCGGCCTTGTCGCGTCCGGCAAAGAAGGACGGCTCGTACCACATCTTGAACAGGTGGTAGGCATTGCGGGTGACGCGTGCGTCCCCGGGGACGGCGCTGAGCCCCGGCACCTCGGCGAGGGCATCCGCCAGGAAGGCGCCGTTGCGGGCGCGGCGCTCCGCCTGGTCGTTCAGGCGCGTCAACTGGACGCGGAGCACGGCGCCGGCCCACTCGGAGAGGCGATAGTTGCTGGCCAGCGCCACGTGCCCGTACCACTGCCCCTCGCGCTGCCGCCCCACGTTGTGCACCGACCAGCAGCGCTCGTACCACGTGGGGTCATTGGTGAGGATCATACCCCCCTCGCCGCCGGTGATGTTCTTGCTCGCCTGAAAGCTAAAGCAGCCCATGTCGCCGAGGGCGCCCACGCGCCGGCCGCACCACGAGGCCCCGTGCGCCTGGCAGGCATCCTCGATGAGCAGCACCCCATGGCGCCGGGCGATATCGCGCAGGGCGTCCATATCGGCGGGCTCTCCCCCCAGGTGCACGGCGATGATCGCCTTGGTGCGCGGGGTGATGGCCGCCTCAACCTGCGTGGGGTCCAGGTTCCATGTGTCGGGGAGCACGTCCACGAACCGCGGGACCGCGCCCACCAGGAGGCACGATGAGGCAGTGGCGATGAACGTGTACGGCGAGGTAATGACCTCGTCGCCCCAGTCGATGCCGGCGGCCATCAGACAGATCTCGAGGGCGGCGCTGCCGTTGGTCACCGCCACACCATATTCGGCCTCATGGGCGGCGGCAAACTCGGCCTCGAACCGTTGGACGTGGCTGCCCCCTACCGCCCACCACTCCCCCGACCGCAGAACGTCGAGGATCACCGCCTCCTCGCGCTCGTCCCAGTGGGGCCAAGCGGGGTACGGCTCGGCGCGCAGGGGCCGCCCACCGTCGATCGCCAATCTGCTGGTTTCCATGCTCCCCCTCCGGCGCTCCTTGCGCCACACATCCTTGGCGGCGCAGCGCGCCCAGTATAGAATAGCCGCCACGTTTGCGCCAGCAGGAGGAACGCGATGCCTGACGAACGCCTCAGCACAGCCATCACCCTGCGTGACGGCCGGCGCGCCCTGGTGCGACCGCTGGAGCCCACAGACGTGGAGCCCCTCAGCGCCTACTTCTTGGGGTTGTCGCAGCATACCCGCCGGCGCTACGGCCCCCACCCCTTCGATCGCGCCACCGCTGAGACGTTGTGCGCCGCGGCCGACGATCCCGAGACGACGCGGTTCGTCGCCGTGCTGCCCGGCCCGGAGGGGGACGCCATCATCGGCTACATGATCCTCACGCGCGCCATCTGGGACGGCGACCGCCGGCGCTACGGGAGAGCGCTGGGCGACGCCTGCGGCTGCTTCGCCCCCTCGGTGGCCGACGCCTATCAGAGCCAGGGGATCGGCGCGCAGATGGCGGCGCATGTGCTGCGCGCCGCCAGGGCGCTCGGCCTGCGCCGCGTCATCCTCATGGGCGGCGTACAGGCGACGAACTATCGCGCCCGGCGCCTGTACGCGCGCCTGGGGTTCCGTCGCATGGGGGACTTTTACACGGGACACGGGGACGACCGGATCCTGAACTATGACATGGCGCTGGACCTATGAGCGCACGAGATACTGAGCATTCTCAACATGCTCTGAATACCGAGGGTCGCGAGCCGGGATAGCGCGGGCGAGGGCCCGGCATCAGGGGCCCGCGCTGCCGGACGGTGGACCCCTCCGTAGCCTCTGCAGCTCCTCGCGCAGCGCCCCGATCTCGTCGCGCAGATCGCGCATCGTTACCTCGCCACGCGGGTCGCCGGCGCCACCCTCCACGTCGCGGCCAACGAAAAAGCTGGCCAGCGTCGCGGTGACAAAGCCGAGGACGCCCAGGCTGTACACCGAGAGGACCAGCGCCAACACCCGTCCCTCCGGCGTCACCGGCCAGAACTCGGAGCCGATGGTGGTGACGAGCATCGCCGTCCACCACAGCGCCTCACCATAGCTGTCCATACCTTCGCCTTCCGGCGTCCGCTCAAAAGCCAGCATGCCCGCCGCCCCCACCAGCACCACGATCACCGTGAGGGCCAGCACATAGCCCGCCCCGTGGCGCCCGAGGCTGGCGCGGAGGGCGCGCATGCCGCGGTTCATCGAGCCCACCACCGAGACGAGGCGCAACGTGCGTGTCGCCGGCGCGAGACGGGCCAAACGGATGACGCGCACGACGCGTGCCACGCGCAGCGCCGGCACCACCAGTGACAAGGCCGTGAGCCAGTTGCGCCGCAGGTAGATCGCCTTCTTGGGAGCGAGGGCCAGCCGCAGAAGGAAATCGAGGACGAACAGCGCCCAGATCACCGTCGTCAGGGCGCTGAGAAAGCCCCCCAGGCCCCACAGCAGGTCGGCCACGACGAGCACGAGCCACACGAACCCCAGGGCCACCATCGGGCCCTCGAGCCAGCCCTCCAGCTGGTCGAGGAATTGCCATAGCTCGCTATCGAGTCGATCGCGCTCCGGCGAGGGAGGGCGGTTCATCTTGGGCATCCCACGGCTACGAACGCACCACGGGCGGGGCGCGCCACACTTGCCTGTGGTCGGCTTGGGTCGCCCCCACACCGCAGCGCGAGTGGCGGAGACAGTAGCCCGCCCGCGAGTCGTTGGATCGCGGGCGGGCCACCCGGCGCCAGGCGCCGACGCCTAACGAACCGCATAGCGCAGCGCGTACGGCTCACCGCTTCCCCCGCCGCTACGCTGATATACCTGGAAGTAGTAGGTGCCCGCGGACAGCGTACCGGTGAGAATGTGTTCCCCCGCGTTGTCGAGTTCGGCCGAGTATCCGACGAGGCCCAGCGACGCGTCGCGTACCACGAGGTCATAGTTCTGCCCGGCAGGAACGCCGTCCAGCCACACCTCGATGCGCCCCGCGGCGCCCAGTTCGACGCGATAGTAGTCCTGCACGTCGCTGCCGCTCGCTAGAGCGCCATGGTAGGTCACGTCCGGCACCAGGGGGCCGTTCGCCTGGGTCAGCGCGTCGTCGTTCGGCTCGCGCTCCCACCGCACATCCACCGCCGCGGGGCCCGACCAGGCGCCCATGCCCCAGGCGTTGGTGGCCGCCACGCGATAGTAGTAGCGCCCGGGGCCGCGGCCGCTCACCGAGTGCGCCACGTCGGGGCCGGCATAGAGTTCCTGCGCCGTGGCAAAGCCGGCGTCGACGGCCTCCTGGAGTACATAGCCGTCGGCGCGGTCGGCGGCCGACCAGGCGACGGTATAGTCGCCCCGGCCGTCGGCGTTGTCGATCGCCTGCAGCGCCGGTACGCCCGGCACCGGCGGCCACGCCCTCAGCGAGAGCGGGATGCACAGCGTCTGGATGGATCCCTCGATCCTCAGCCTGACCACCACATCCTCGGGATCGCGGCCGTCATAGGCCTTGTCCGCGCTGCTGGTGGGGCCGAGGGCGATGGTGCAGACCTCCTCGCCGTACCAGGATGGGTCGACGTTTGCCGATACGATCACCTGCACGCCCGCCTGCCACGTGTCGCGCGTCAGCCGCACGGCGCTGAGGGAGAGATGTACCCGATCGCAGGAGGCAACCAGGGGGATCATCACATCGGCCGCTGGTCGACTGGCCAGCCGCACGCCAAAGCTCGTGCTGCCGTCGCGCGCGGTGATGTCGTCGACGCTCGACGAGACGATCACGTCCGCCCGCTCGTTGTCGTGCACGGTTACCGCCACCATCGCTACAGAGAGCGCAGCGTACACGGCGTCGTCGCTCTCTACGCTGTGACGCACCTCGCTCACGCGCGTGCCTTGTTGCGTCGCGTCGTCTGCGACGGTGACGGCGATCCACCGGGGCTCCTGCCAGTCCTCGGGGCCAAAGCGTACCTCCGACGGGCTGACGGCCGTCAGGCCGTCGGTGCTGATGCGCACCGTCACCGAGCCTGCGGGCTCGCTCTCCAGCGTCAGCGCATAGCCGGCGCCCGCATCCCCCTCTACCATATCGATCTGCGTCGGGGAGACCGAGACCCTCGCCACGTCGTTGTCCGTCACGGTCACCACCACGTCGGGGATGGCGATGTCGTCATACGCCCGATCGGCGCTGGTGCAGCTGTGCCGGATGGTGCTGGCGTGGGCGCCCTCGGCGCGGCGATCGTCCGCCGCGGACACGGCCACCAGGCGCGCGTCGCGCCAGTTGGTGCTGTTGAAGGTGATCTGGGAGGGCTCGACCTCCGTCTCACCGTCTGTGGAGATATGGATGGTGGCGTCCGCCGTGGGCCGCGAGGCCAATTCGACCTCATACGAGTCTCCCGGACCTCCCTCCGTCACGTGCGTGCTGCCGCCCGACTCGCTGATGAGTACCTCTGCCGGCGTGACCTTATCCGCGATGGCGACCGTCACCGCGGCCACGCCGATCCGGTCGTACAGCGCATCCGCGCTCTCGACGCTGTGGCTGATGGTGCTCTGGTGGTCGCCCTCCACCACGCCATCATCGTCTGCCGCCACCGTCACAATCCTGCTCGTGCGCCACGTCGACGGGCTGAAGGTCAGCGCCGTCGGGGTGGTGCGCGTCTGGCCGTCGGTGGCGATGCGGACCGTTACATCGGCCGTGGGTCGACTCGTCAGCGCCACCTGGTACGGAGCAGTGGCGCCCCCCTCCGCTACCTGCAGCGATGTGGGGAGCACGCTGACGCCGGCGGTATCGTTGTCGGTCACCCTGACCGACACGTCTGCGATGTCGATGCCGGCATAGCCGTCGTCAAAGCTGCTGGCAGAATGTCGCAGGATGGAGGTGTGGGTGCCCTCCGCCACCTCATCATCCACGGCGCGCACGATGATCGTCTCGGCATCGTCCCAATCCCAGGGATGGAAAGTGATCGCCGAGGGCTCCACGGTGACCTGGGTATCAGACTGGATGGTGACGAGCACGCTGGCGCGAGGCTCAGTCAGCAGCTGGATGGTGTACGTATCGCCCTGCCCCCCCTCCGTAACACGCGTGCTGCCGATCGACTCGACGATGCGCACGCCGGGCTTTTTCTTGTCGAGGATCAACGCCGTCACCGACGGCGCCGCGATGCCGTCGTACGCCGCGTCGGCGCTCTCGATGCTGTGGTCGATGATGCCCTGGTGGTCGCCCTCCTCCACGCCATCGTCCTCCGCCGTCACCGTCACCTGATGGGCGGCATTCCAGGCGGAAGGGACGAAGGTGAGCGCGGTGGGATTGGTGCGCGTCTGGCCGTCGCTGCTGACGCGGATGGTGACGTCGGCCGTGGGCCGGCTCGCCAGGGTCACCTCATAGCTGTCGGTGGCGCCGTCCTCCTCCACCTGCACCGTGGTGGGCGCCACGGATACGCCGGCGAGGTCGTCGTCGCTCACCGACACCGCGACGGCGGCGATGGCGATGCCGTCATAGCCGGCGTCGGCGCTCGCTGCCGCGTGGCGGACCACGCCGTCGCGAGGGCCCATGGCGGTCTCGTCGTCGGCGACAGTCACCACCACGCTCTGCGGAGTGGCCCAGGTGTCGCCATCGAACGCCAACTGCGCCGGGTTCGCCGCCAGCCCCGCCCCATCAGCCTCCACCATCACCGTCACCGCACCTCTGGGCTGGCTCGTCAGCCGCATCCGGTAGCTGCCGGCCGGCCCGCCCTCAGCGATGGCCAGGCTCGGAGGCTCGACGCTCACGCCCGCCACGTCATCGTCGGTAATCTGGACCACAACGTGGGGAACCTCGGCGTCGTCGTAGCGCGAGTCCAGGCTACTCACGGCGTGCGCGACCACACGGGAACGCATGCCCTCGGCGACATCATCGTCCACCGCCGTCACAGTGATCTGCCGCGGCGAATCCCAATTGAGCAGCGTAAAGGCCACTGACGAGGGTTCGACGTCGATCTCGCCGGGGGCGGACAGAGTGACCGTCACCGTCGCCAGAGGGATGTCGCTGAGCACGATGGTGTAGACATCACCGGCCCCTCCCTCGGTGACCCGCGTGTCCCCCCCCGTCTCGGTGATGATCACCTCGGGTGTCTGATCGTCATCATCGTCATCGTCATCCGCCGCGACGCGCCCGAGGAGGACGAAAGAGACCATACACCCCAGAACCAGCGCCCAGGCCAGCGCCCAGGCCCAACGCTTCCTGCTTGCCATCATGCCACACACCTCGTCGCCTCATGCACCCTGCGGCTCCCACAGCACTCCTCGGCCAGTCCCGTCACTGCTGCCCCGTGTCAGACGTCTCACGGCGGGGGTGGCTCTGGCGTGCTGCGCCCGCCGCCGCCACCCCCGCCCCCGCCTGAGGCGCGCCCCCATGTCAGCGTCCACGTCTCGCTCTCGGGACCCAAGGGCACACCCGTCGGCCTGCCATCGGCGCCCACGCCGGTGCGCCGCCTCACCTGCACCGACCACCAAAAGTTGCCGCCGTCCGCCAGGTCCAGCAGATAGCGGTGTTCGCTCATCACCCAGCTCGTCGCCTGGGTCCAGGGCGTCTCGTCGTACCACGTAGAGCCCTCGTGGGGATAAGCCAGGGTGATGACATAGAAGACGCCTGGAGGCAGCGTCCCCACAGACCCCCAGGCCAGTTCGATGGTATCCCCCTCAGCGAAGGAGCTGCCCGTGGACGGGCCGAGGAGCGGCGGCGCCGCAAAGCGCACGGGCGTCGGTGGAGGCGGGTTCGTCGGTGTCAGGGTTGGCAGGATCGGCGTCGACGTCGGTAGCGGGACGGCGGTGTCGGTGGGTGGCGGCGTATCGGTAGACGAGGCGATCGGTGTGATCGTGGGTGAGGGGGTTGGCGACGGTATCAGCACCGTCGCCGAGGGCAGAGGGGGACGGGTAGGTGTATGCGTAGGTGTGGGTAGGTCGGCAAAGACGATAAAGCTGCCGCCCGAGGGCGTCCCCGCCGCCGCCAGCGCCGTCGGCTCGGGGGGCGCATGGCGCGGCAGGACCTCGGGGCCCATGATCATCACGAGGGCCGCACCGACGATGGTCGCGCCGAGGATCGCCGCTAGCACGATGAGCAACCTGGTCGTGAGCCGGCCAAGCACCGGCGCGCGCATTATAGGGATGCGGCGCCCGGTGCGCCGCTTGTTGGGGTAGGCGCCGGCCGGCCGGCGCCCCTGCTCTCGCCGGGCGAATAGGCGTACACTCTAGGCTCCTCCTCGGTCATCGTCCGTGCGGCGTGCAACGCCCACGGGTGGCCGACAGCGCGACGGCACCCAGGAGGGATATGACAGCGTCCATGCGGTGTATCGGTGGTGGCGGCGAGGTGCGGTGAGAGCAGGGTCGTGGGTGGCCGTAGCAGATCCGAATCCGCGTCAGCAACGGGGAGGGATGGTGCACGCGGTGGTGCCATTGTACAACGTGATGCGCGTCAACGCCAGCGCGCCAGCTGCCGCAGCACCCCCGGGTGAGCGCCCGTCCCTGGACGCATCACGCTTGCGCCCCATGCGAGGCCCGTCTAGAATGCGACGGCATATCCCGTCGGGCGTATCTCGTCGGGTGCCTCTGCAGCCCATGGAAGGAAGCGCGATGAAGATAACCAACATCAAGTGCCGCGACCTGCGCGGCACGATGGAGCATCCGGGGACGTTCTGGGAAGAGCGACTCTCCCGCCCCATCGACATCTATCCGGAGCACCGCGCCGAGGGCCCCCAATGGCTCGAACCGCTGGGCGCCGACACCTACCGCATGCGCGCCGTCTTTGTCGAGGTCGAGACCGACGCGGGCATCACCGGCGTGTCGGGCCCCGTCAGCAGCAGCATCGCCCGCGTCATCATGTCCGAGTTCGAGGACCTGCTCCTTGACCGCGATCCCCTCGCCGTGGAACTGCTGTGGGACGTGATGTACCGCTCGGCCGTCCACGGTCGCAAGGGGAGTAGCATGATGGCGATCAGCGCCCTCGATTGCGCCCTGTGGGACATTCGCGGCAAGTGGGCGGACGCGCCGGTGTACCGCCTCCTCGGCGGCCCCACGCGCGATAGCATCCCCGCCTACGCCAGCATGTTGGGGTTCTCGGTCGAGCCCGAGGCGGCCGCCGAGCGGGCGCGCGAGTACGCGGCCAAGGGGTATCGCGCCCAGAAATGGTTCTTCCGCGCCGGCCCCGCCGACGGCCCGGCCGGCATCGAGCGCAACGTGGCCCTGGTGCGCGCCGTGCGCGAGGCCATCGGCCCGGACCACGATCTCATGCTCGACTGCTGGATGTCGTGGGACCTGCGCTACGCCCAGATCATGGCGCCACTACTGGCGCCGTACAGCCCGCGCTGGATCGAGGAACCCGCCCTGCCCGACAAGCCCGACGTCGTGGCGCAGATTCGACGGGCGGTGCCCTTTCCCGTCTCTAACGGCGAGCACGAATACACGCGTTGGGGGTTCCGGCACCTGCTGGAGATCGGCGCGCAGGACGTCCTGCAGCCCGATATCTATTGGGCGGGCGGCATCTCGGAGGTGGTCAAGATCGCGACCCTGGCGTCAGTCTATGACATCGCCGTGATCCCGCACGGCCACTCGACCCACGCCACGGCGCACCTGAGCGCGGCGCTGCCGCCCAACCTGTGCTTCATCCAGGAGTACCTGGTCAAGTGGAATACCATCCACCAGTTCTTCTTGAAGCACAAGCTGGAGCCGGTGAACGGCGTCATCGCCCTGCCCACCGCCCCCGGCCTGGGGATCGAGATCGACGAGGACCTCGTCGAGGACGAGACGGTGCTCGACTGAACCTGGTTGTGGGTTCCGGGTTGCGGGTTCCGGGTTACGGGCCGAACGACCACCCGTCACAGATTACAGGTTGCAGGCTACACGTTGCTGTGGCTCGCTTGCCTGTACCCTGAAACCTGTTACCTGTCACGGGTACCCGTTTGGCTCGAAATACCGAACTCGTAACTCGCAACCCACAGCCGCCTAGTCGTCGTCGCCGTCCCCGTAAGGCTGTTCGGGGTAGATCAGTTGCGTGACCTCGCCGTGGACGTTGACGACCACGCGGAAACCGAGCAGGCGCAGCCACGGCAGCCACTGGTTGGGGTCCGAGCGGCGGACGTTGGTCTCGAGGTTGCGGATCGAGGCATCGATGGCGGCCTTGGTAAAGATGTCGTCCTTGCCGATCATCGCCAGCATGCCGCGCACCACCTCGTCCTGCATCGAGGTGATCTGCTCCTTGATCATCGCGAGTACGGCGTCATCGACAGAGACCGCCTCCACGTGGCGCAGGAATCCACCGTCAGGGATCGCATAGTGGGCCACGCCGCCGATGTAGCGGAGTTCGGCGGGTTCGCCCTGTTCGTTGTATACGAGGCCGGCGAAAAGCGCCTGGCGCTCGATCGTCTCATCGGCCATGGTGTCAGCTCCCGAACGGCCGCCGGCCTCCCGCGCGGCGGCCTACGTTGACACCTCTGATTATATGCCCGCGCGAGAAGGTGTCAACGAATGACCGACCCCGGCCGCGGGCCCGACAGAGAGGGGTGAGGCTATGAAGTACGTGCATCTTGGCAACAGCAACGTCTTCGTGTCCGAGTTCTGCCTGGGGACCATGATGTTCGGCGGCAAGACGGCGCCCGACGAGTCGGTGCGCATCATCCGTCGCGCCGTCGACGCCGGCGTCAACTTTGTCGATACCGCCGACGTCTATAACGCGGGGCGCAGCGAAGAGATCGTGGGACAGGCGCTGCAGGGGATTCGCGACCGCGTGGTGCTCGCCAGCAAGGTGGGCATGAAGATGGGCGAGGGCCCCAACGACATGGGCATCTCGCGCTTTCACATCGTCCGCGCCGTGGAGGCGAGCCTCAAGCGGCTGGGCACCGATCGCATCGACCTCTACTACATCCATTGGCCGATGACGGCCATGAACCTCGAGGAGATGGTGCGCGCCCTGGAGGACCTCATCCGTCAGGGCAAGATCCTTTACCCCGCCTTCTCGAACTTTCCCGCTTGGCTGCTCACCCGCAGCATGTGGCTGCAGGATGTGTCCGGCTATGTCCCCATGGTGGCGGGGCAGTACCCCTACAACCTCATCGAGCGGGGGCTCGAGGTCGAGGTGCTGCCGGCGGCCATGGCGCTGGGCGTGGGGATCGTTACCTACCGTCCCCTCAGCGCGGGCGCCCTCACCGGCAAGTACCTGGAGGGGGTACCGGAGGAGTCGCGCGGCGTCTCTGACGAGCGCCTGTCGCCGTGGACCGAGCGCTACCGCGATGGGATCACGCGGCTGGCCGAGATGGCGCGAGAGCGGGGCTTGACCACCGCCGACGGCGCCATCGCCTGGGCGCGCAGCCACCCGGCAGTCACCGCGCCCATCGTCGGCGTGAGCACCATGGAGCAGTTGGAGGCGAACCTGAAGGGGTTCGACTGGGAGATGACGCCCGAGGAGCGCGGCGAGCTTTCCAGCGCCTTTGCCAGTGAGGTCTGGGAGGAATCGGGCGGCAATTTCCCCACCTGGCGCCGCTCCTACGACATCGCTCCGCGCTAGGAGCGAGAGGCAGGCGATGTGATAGACCGATGGTACGCTGATTGCGCTGATTCCACGCTGATTACCGCAGATGAACAGACATTCGAGTGATCTGCCGAGATCTGCGTTCTATCAGCGGAATCAGCGTACCATCGGTCTGGCTATTCGTCGAACGCTACTTCTTGCGCTTTGCGGGTTACGGCGCGATAGATGCGCGTGAGGCGATCGAGGAAGGTCTCATCCTCGGCAAAGGTGGGATCGCCGAGGATCTTGACCACCTCCATCTCGACCTCGGGCGGGGCCACGCGCAGCTGCAGTGACTCCACCTCGGGACCGAGACGCCAGAACCCCTCGATGTCGTCCTCCGGCGCCACGACTTGGTCGGCCGGAGCCGCCGAAGGGCCGGCCGCCTCCGCTCGGGCCGCCCCCTCGTTGGTCATGGAGCGCCACGCCCGTATCGCCGCCAGAAACTGCTCCTTGGTCCGGCCGCGCAGCGCAAAGAGGAGGAAGGGGTCGTCGTCGAGCTTTTCGCCGATGACCCACAGCACCGCCGCCACGTGCTGGCACGGCCGTGCATAGTCCGGGCAAGAGCACTGGGCGTGGAACTCGCGGCGCGAGGCGGGGAACAGCGATACCCCCTCGGCGTTGAACACCGCCTCGATATCCATGGGCATCTCGCCATTCAACAGCTGTGCGGCATAGATCGCCTGTCCCGCCATGGTGGCCGTCACGCGCTCCCAGGTGTCGTCGTCAAAGGTCTGCAACTCGATGCGCAGGTGACACACCGCGCCATCGTCCTCCTGGGCCTGGGCCAGCACGACGCCGATACCGATATCGAGGTCCAGCAGTCGGCCGGTGCCGGCAAAGATGCGCCCTCGCGCCAACAGACGCGGGTTCAGCAACTGCGCCAACGCGCGCACCCAGCGGCTGCCCCACCAACTCTCGGCATGGGCGCCACTCCCCACACCGCGGACCGCGCCGCCGTTGCCGCCGCCGTTGCCGCGGCCGTTGCCGCGGCTGTGGCCGTTGCCGCTGGCCCGGTATTCGTCGGGATGGTTCATCTCAGTCCGCCTCCACGGCGTCGGTCCGCAGCGTGATCAGGTCACGCAGTTCGTCGGTGCCGAGTTCCGTCAACCAGGACTCCCCGGTGCCCACTACGTTCTCGGCCAGGGCTCGCTTGCTCTCGATGAGCATGTCGATGCGCTCCTCCAGCGTGCCCACCGAGATGTACTTGTGCACCTGCACGTCGCGGCTCTGCCCGATGCGGTAGGCGCGGTCGGTGGCCTGGTTCTCGACGGCGGGGTTCCACCAGCGGTCATAGTGGAACACGTGGTTGGCGCGCATCAGGTTCAGGCCTGTGCCGCCCGCCTTGAGGGAGAGCACAAAGATCGACGGCGCGTCCTCGTCCTCCTGGAAGCGCAGCAGCAGCCGGTCGCGCTGCCGCTGGGGCACGGCGCCGTGGAGAAAGAGCACCTCCTGCCCAAAGACCTCCTGCAGGTGTCGCTGGAGCAGGTTGCCCATCTGAGCGAACTGGGTGAACACCAGCGCCCTGTCGCCCACCGATAGCACCTCTTCGAGCATCTCCGTCAGTCGATTCAGCTTGCCCGAGCGCGTGGAGGTCTGGGAGCCGTCCGCCAAAAAGAGGGCGGGGTGGTCGCAGACCTGCTTGAGGCGCGTGAGCATCGCCAGCACGATGCCTCGTCGACGCAGGTCGCGGGGGCCGGCATCCGCCCCGCGCAGCTCGTCCATGGCGCCGCGCACCACCGCCTCGTACAGCGTCGCCTGCTCCCGCGTCAGGTTGCAGTAGACCTTGTACTCGACCTTCTCCGGGAGGTCCTGGATGACCTTGGGGTCGGTCTTGAGGCGGCGCAGGATAAAGGGCCGCACCAGCCGCCGGAGCCGCGCCGACGCATCGTCGTCCTGAAAGCGCTCGATGGGCACGGCAAAGGCACGTCGAAAGCGCTCCAGCGACCCCAGGAAGCCGGGATTGAGGAACGACATGATCGACCAGAGTTCGGACAGGCGGTTCTCTACCGGCGTGCCCGTCAGCGCCAGGCGATGGTCGCCCTCCAGGTGCCGGATGGCGCGCGCCTGCTTGGTAACGGGATTCTTGACGTTCTGCGCCTCGTCCAGGATGATGCCGCTCCAGCGCAGCTTGGACAGGTCGTCCACGTCGCGACGCGCCAGGCCATAGGTGCTGATCACCAGGTCGCTGTCGAGGCTGCGCTCGACGAAATCCTCCCCCTCGGCGCGGCCGGTGCCGTGGTGCACCATCACGCGCAGGCCGGGGGCAAAGCGCTCCACCTCACGCTGCCAGTTGCCCACCAGCGACGTCGGGCAGATGAGCAGGGTGGGGCCAACGCCCGGCACATTCTCGAGCTGGTGCAGCATGAGGGCGATGGCCTGGATCGTCTTGCCCAGGCCCATGTCGTCGGCCAGGCACGCCCCGAGGCCCCAGCGCCAGAGGAACGCCAACCACGAGAGGCCGCGCGCCTGGTACGGGCGCAACTCGCCGACGAACCCCTCCGGTGCCGGCACGGCCTCCAGCCGCTCGTCGCCGGAGAGGGTGTCCAGGAGATCGGATAGCCAGTCGTCGAGGAGCACCTCCCCCACCGGCAGTCCGTCGATGTCCGACTGCGCCCCCAGCGCCAACGACAGCGCCTCGCGCAGCGGCAGCTCCCCGCGATCCCGCTGGCGCTCCCAGAAGGCGATGGCGGCCTCCACCTGGTCGGCCTGCAGCAACACCCAGCGCCCCCGCACCTGCACCAGGGGGGTCTTGAGTTCCGCCAGCCGCTCGAACTCCTCACGGGTGAGCGTCTCGTCGCCCAGCGCCAGCTCCCAGTCGTAGGCCACGAGGGACGACATACTGAGTATGCCCGAGTTGATGGTATCCGGCGCCGCCTTGATCCGCGCGCGAACGCTCAGCCGCGCGTCCGGCTTGTTCCACCAGGGAGGCACCATGACGCCGAACCCGAGGTCCTCCAGCAGCCGCGCCGTCTCGCGCAAAAAGGTATATGCCTCTTGCGCGGTGAGCGTCGCCGACTCGGGCGACTGAGCCCTGAGGCTGCGCTGCACCGGCGGGCACAGGCGCGCCGCGCGCCCCAGCCCCTCGAGAAGCTTTTCCTGGGGCCGATCGAAGCGATAGTTGAGGTAGCTCAGCACGTTGCCGCGCTCGCGCCACACGTCACTGGCGGGCACCAGCAAACTGGGATCGTCGCGCGCCTGCAAGAGGTAGCGCAGCGTCCATGAGGGCGTGATCACCCGGCCGGCTTCCCCGTCATATTCAGGGGGTTCGAGCCGGAAGCAGAGGCGGAAGGTCGAGTCGGCGGCCGGCTGTTCCTGATAGGTCCAGCTCTGCCACGCCTGGTAAAAGCGGGTCAGCTCGCGCTGCCGCGCCGGCGGGACATCCACCTGGCCCCTCTCGGCCCAGAGCGCGCGCCACCACGCCGAGGCGATGGCGGGCCCCTGGCCGTTGGTGCGCCGCTCCGGGGCCGCCTCGCCCGACCACTCGCGCACCGCGCTGTTCACCAGGTGCTCGATAAAGCTCTGCAGCACCACCTGCGCCCGACCGACGTGGGACCGGCCATCGGCGCGGCCGGCGGTCACGTCGCGCTCGTGGTAGAGGGCGCGACACGCGGGGGGCATCCCCCGCACGAGGGCGCCCGCCCGCTCCATGTCGTGGGCGTCGTCGAGCACCGGCAGCCACACGGCGCGCATGCTGCCGTTGGTCGCGCGCAGGCCGGGCAGAAAGCGCTGTCGCGCCAACAGCTCGAGCGCGAACTTGGCCGCCTGCCCCCAGAAGCGAATGTCGGTGCCCAGCCGGTGCGGGCTCGGGAGATTATGCCCCCCGAGGGGTAGGGCCGCGAGCACGTAGAGCATGTCGAGCACCGGCACGCCGATCCCCTCGACGCGCCAGGGCACCAGCGCCACATCGCCGTCATCCTCCGGCGGCTCATCGAGCAGCCAGCGCGGCACCACGGGCGCCCCCTCGGTGGAGGGGAGCACCGCCACGCGCGTCAGCCGCTCCGCCGCACGCCAGTCCACATCGGGCACGTACGCCGCGAGGAGGTCGGCGATCTCGATGGTCGTGGCGGCGTAGGGGTGTCGCCGCACTCGGGAGCCCTGTCCCTTGCTGCGTGGGGCCCGCGCCGCCCGCTCGGCCCACACAAAGAACACCTCGTCGGCGTTGTCCTGGGGATCGGCAATCCAGGCGCCGTGTAGAATCGCGTTCATCATCCAGCCCGTGGTTGAACAAACCCGTAGGGGGTTCCATCGTAAGTCGATCTGGTATTATAGCGCGCTTTGGCAAGGGCGTCCAGCGCGCCAAGATCGCCTTTTTGCGCGTCTTGGGGATGGCGAGCGCGGCTGCCCCTCGCCGGAGCGACGCTTGACGCCGCGGCCGCGCCCGCCTAGTCTTCCGTGGGCATGGGAGATCAGGCCGCACGCGACGTGAGAGGATGGGGCAGACGATGAGCACCACGAGCGCGACTACCGGCGAGGGAGGGCGGCCCCGGCGCATCCGCCGCCTGGTGGAGACGGCGCTGCTGATGAAGCTCCACCACGAGCCCGCCCACGGGTACGGCCTCATGGCGGCCCTCAAGACCATGGGGCTCGAGGCGTATCCCATGGACAGCAG
>JAXGNH010000007.1:0-252938 GCA_040768165.1 Anaerolineae bacterium | reverse complement strand
CGCCGTCGAGTGCCTCGCCAAGGCGAACCTCAGGCAGATCGTCTGCACGAACACGGAGCCGATCCCGCCCGAGAAGCGGCTCCCCAATATGCACATCATCCACCTCGGCCCGTGGATGGCCAGCATCATCGACGCCGTGCATCGCGGCCTGTCGGTGGGCAAGACCATCGGGGAGTACCTGCCCGAGTTCGATTCGTAGAGGGGGCGCGCCGTCAGGCACTGGGCCCCGGGAATCCTGACCACGCGCGAGCCGAAACGGAAATGCCGTTCGGCTTGGCCCCTTATGGTATAATGGACAGGTGTCTGTGACGTCGTAGCCCATCGAACGCCGTGTCGGCTGCGGCGTGTAGTGATGTACCTGGAGATCCCTACGGCATGCTCAAGAACGTGCTACGCACCCTACTCGGCGACCCCAACAAACGCGAGCTGCAGCACCTGCAGCCGCTGGTGGACGCCATCAATGCCCTCGAGCCCGAGATGCAGCGGCGCAGCGACGCCGAGCTGCAGGCGCTGACGCGCGGCTTTCAGGACCGCCTGCGCCAGGCCACCGAGCAGGGCCGCGCCGAGCTGCGCGACCTGCAGGAGGAGCTTGACCGCGAGCCGGACGACGACGAGCGTCGCTCCCTCCGCTTGGCGATCGGGAACCTGCAGGAGCGCTTGGACAAGCAAGAGCGTGCCATCCTCGACGAGATCCTCCCCGAAGCGTTCGCCGCCGTGCGCGAGGCGGCCGTGCGCGCCATCGGCCTGCGTCCTTTCGATGAACAGCTCATCGGCGGGATCGTGCTGCACCAGGGCAAGATCGCCGAGATGAAGACCGGCGAGGGCAAGACCCTCGTGGCCACCCTGCCCCTGTACCTGAACGCCCTCACGGGGCGCGGCGTACACCTGGTGACGCCCAACGACTATCTGTCCAAGGTCGGCGCGCAGTGGATGGGCCAGGTGTACCACCTGCTGGGGCTCAGCGTCGGCGTTGTCCAGTCCATGGGCCAGGACCCGGCCATGAGTTCGTTCGTGTTCGACCCGCACTATCCCACCGCCGATGACCGCTACCAGCACCTGCGGCCGTGCAGCCGGGCGGAGGCCTACGCCGCCGATATCACCTACGGGACGAACAACGAGTTCGGGTTCGACTATCTGCGCGACAACATGGTGTGGGAACTGAACCAGTGCGTGCAGCGCGAGTTGCACTATGCCATCGTCGACGAGGTGGACAACATCCTCATCGACGAGGCGCGCACGCCCCTCATCATCTCGGGTGAGGCGGAGGATGCCACCAGCAACTACCAGCGCTTTGCCCGCATCGCCCGCACGCTGCGCCTCGAGGCCGACTATACGGTGGACGAGAAGCAGCGCATCGCCACCCTGACCGAGGACGGCATCACCAAGGTGGAGCGGTCCCTCGGGATCGACAACCTGTACGCGCCCGAGCATTTCGAGCTGACGCCCTACCTGGAGAACGCCCTCAAGGCGCAGGTGCTGTTCCATCGCGACCGCGACTATATCGTGGCCGACGGGCAGGTGATCATCGTCGACGAGTTCACCGGGCGGTTGATGTACGGCCGGCGCTACTCCGAGGGACTGCACCAGGCGATCGAGGCCAAGGAGAACGTGCAGGTGCGCCGCGAGAGTCTCACGCTGGCCACCATCACGTTCCAGAACTACTTTCGCATGTACCGCCGCCTGGCCGGCATGACGGGCACCGCCGAGACCGAGGCGGAAGAGTTCGCCCAGATCTACAATCTCGAAGTCATGGTGATCCCCACCCACAAGCCGATGATCCGTGATGACCATCCGGACCTGGTGTACAAGACCGCCGAGGCCAAGTACCGCGCCGCCCTGCAAGAGATCGAGGAGCGGCACACGGCGCAGCAGCCGGTGCTGGTGGGCACGCTGGCCATCGAGACCTCCGAGATGATCTCCGACCGCCTCAGGCGCATGGGCATCCCCCACGAGGTCTTGAACGCCAAGAACCACGAGCGTGAGGCGCACATCATCGCCCAGGCGGGGCAGCCGGGTGCGGTGACCATCGCCACGAACATGGCGGGGCGCGGCGTCGACATCCTGCTGGGCGGCAACCCCGAGGGGCTGGCGCGCGATACCTTGCGCCGCCAGGGGCAAGACCTCGCGACCCTGGATCCCGCCGTCTGGGAGGAAGCGCTGGCCAAGGCGGAGCAAGAATGCGCCGCGTCGCGCGAGGTGGTTCTCGCGGCGGGTGGATTGCACGTGTTGGGCACAGAGCGCTATGAGGCGCGACGCATCGACAACCAGCTGCGCGGGCGCGCCGGCCGCCAGGGCGACCCGGGCTCGTCGCGGTTCTATGTGTCGCTGGAGGACGACCTCATGCGGCGCTTTGGCGGCGCGTCGGTCGCCAACATCATGGATCGCCTGGGGGTAGACGAGGACATCCCCATCGAGCACAACCTGGTGACCAAGGCGATCGCCAACGCCCAGATCCGCGTCGAGGGGCACAACTTTGACCTCCGCAAGCACATCCTCGAGTACGACGACGTCGTCAACCAGCAGCGCCAGGTAATCTATGACCAGCGACGCCTGGTGCTCTCGGAGGCCAACCTCCGCTCGACGATCACCGAGATCATGCGGGAGGAGCTGGGCGACCTCGTGCAGGCATACACCGCCTCGGACGACGAGGAAGAGTGGGACCTGCGGGGGCTCCACGCGGCCGTGGACCGCATGATCCATCTGCCCCCCGGGCACTCGCCCGCCCCCTGGGCCGACATGTCGCGCCAGGAGATCGTCACCGAGCTGCACGACCTCCTGGAGCAGAGCTATGACGCCCAGGAGGAGAGCCTCGGGCCCGAAGTGCTGCGGCAGGTGGAGCGCTTTGTCATGCTGCGCTCCATCGATCAGCGCTGGGTGCGCCACCTGACGGCGCTGGATGAACTGCGCGAGGGGATCGGGCTGCGCGCCTACGGGCAGCGCAACCCGCTGGTGGAGTACAAGCGCGAGGCGTTCGACGCCTTTGCCAGCCTGCTGGACGCCATCAAGGGCGACGTCAGCGCCCTGGTGCTCAACGCCCGGATACAGGCGCAGCCGACCATGCCGCGCCCGACGCGCCTCTCGGGCGCCACGGGCGGCAGCGCGGGGAGCACCGCCGCGCCGGCGCAGCGCCGCGCGAGCAAGGTGGGTCGCAACGACCCCTGCCCCTGCGGCAGCGGGAAAAAGTACAAGAACTGCTGCCTGCGCGAGGGCCTCAGCCCCGAAGCAGCCGCCGCACGACGCGCGTAAGCGCCATGATGGCGGGTTGTGCGTTGTCACTCGGTAATGGGTAGCAAGACACAGGTTGCAGGTTACAGGCTCTAGAGCAACCAGCCAACAGAGCCTGTAACCTGCATCCTGTAACCTGTGACCCGCATGTAGCCCCAACGCACAACCCACAACCCGCCGCACATCACTCACTCGAAACCGAGGGACCGATGCCGATCCGCACCTTCCAGCAGCTCAAGCACGAGGCCACGTGGCTCGGGCCCAAGCGTGTGGTGATCGCGGCGGCGGCGAACGCCGAGGTGTTGGCCGCCGCGCGCGAGGCCCAGTCCCTCCATATGGCGCACTGCCTGCTCGTGGACGACCCGGAGCGCCTGGCGCGCGTCGCGGGGGAACACGACATCGACATCGCCGACATGACGGTGATCGCCGAGGCGGATCGCGATGCGGCCGCCCACCGCGCCTGCGCCATGGTGCGCGCCGGCGATGGTGACGTGGTGATGAAGGGCTCCCTCGAGACGGCCGAGTTCATGCGGGCGGCGCTGGATCGCGACAACGGCCTGCGCACCGGGCGGCTCTTCACCCACGTGGCAGTGTTCGAGATCCCCGGGTTCAACCGCCTCTTGCTGATCACCGATGCCGGCGTGGTGATCGCCCCCGACATCCATGAGAAGGTCGAGATCGTCCAGAACGCCATCGACGTTGCGGCCAAGTTGGGGATCGATCAGCCGCGAGTGGCCGTGCTGGCGGCGGCCGAACTCGTCAACCCCAAGATGCAGACCACGGTGGATGCGGCCAACCTCTCCAAAATGGCCGAACGTGGCCAGATTCGCGGCGGGATCGTGGACGGGCCCCTGGGGCTGGACAACGCCATCTCGATGGCATCCGCCGAGATCAAGGGGATCCGCAGCCCGGTGGCAGGGCGGGCCGACATCCTCGTCGTGCCGAGCGTCGAGGCCGGTAACCTGCTGGCCAAGGCGATCACCTATTTCGGGCACGGCGAGATGGCCGGCGTGGTGGTGGGAGGATGCGCCCCCATCGTCGTCACATCCCGGTCTGACTCGCACGTGACCAAGCTCGTCTCCATGGCGCTGGGCATCCTGCTCACCGCGCCGAAGTACACGTCCGTGAGAGCATCATAGCTCCCACCTCCCGAAGGTGCTCCCACGAGAGCCTGCATGTAGGCGGACTGCCGCGGGGGCGCCTTCGGGAGGTGGGGCCAGCGACCGAAGTATAGAGCGGGGGAGGAGACCATCTCCTCCCCCGCTCTTGTTTGCGTGTGTCCGTTGCCGTCGGGCCGCTACTCCGCGGGATAGGCGTCCGGCGTCGGCATGGGCGTGGCTGGCGGATAGCCCTCCTCCGCCGGGGGTTGCGTGGGCGGTGGCGCCGGGTAGCCCTCCTCGGGCGTAGGTGTAGGGGTGAGGGTGGGCGTAGCGGTGGCGGCATCGGTCGACGGCGTCTCGTCGGCGCGGATGACGGTGGGCGGGGGTGGGGTAGCGTCGTCGCCCCCACACGAGGACAACGTGCCGGCCAGCACGACCATGGCCAGGACCAGGCACAGGAAACCGATGCGCGTCGCGAGGGGCGTTCGCCCCCTGGATATTGTCAACATGGGATCCGCCTTCCAAGGCTGGAGTTGGTGCCTCGTGCAGGATGCTGCGGCGCCGAGTATAGCACGGCGAGAAGGGCAGTCCAAACGCTGGCCCCCGTCCCCGTCTTGCCCTCTGTCATTCCGACGCCTCTCTCCGTCATCCCGGCCTCTCTCCGTCATCCCGGCCTCCCTCCGTCATCCCGAGCGGAGCGAGGGATCCTGTCTGGCTGAGGCGCGTCGCCCCGCGGCAGCGGACCCCTCACCCTTCCCTCTCCCCGGGTACAGGGAGAGGGGCGCACCCGCCGCCCCCCCCGCCCCCCCCGCCGCTTCCCTCCGTCATCTCGAGCGGAGCGAGGGATCTTGTCTGACTTGGCGCGTCGCCCTCGGCAGCCAGCTCCTCACCCTTCCCTCTCGCCGGGTACAGGGAGAGGGACTACCCGCCGCTGAACCACCGGGCATGGAGGTCCTCGAGGTAACCGTCGGCGCGCCACGCATGGATGGCGAGGTTCACCTGGTTGAGGAGTTCCGGGCTCGTAGGGCGCGCAGCGATGACGTACGGGTCGCTCGTCAGTGGCGGGCCGGCCACTCGCAGGTCGGGCCAACGCGACAGCCAGTCGTGGGCCGTCAGGCTGTCGCACACCACGCCGTCCACCTCCCCGGCCAGCAGCCGCTCCGGCAACTCGCCCGCCTCGCGGGCCGCCACCACCTCGATAGTCAACCCCCGGTCGCGCGCCACACGGCGCACGAGTTGGTGCGCCTCGGAGCCCAGCTCGACGCCGCACAGGCCGCCGCTCAGGTCGGCGATCGACTGCACGCCCGCCTCGCCCCGCGGCGCCAACAACACCTGCCCTGCGTCATAGTAGCTCACGGAATAGGCCACGTCGCGCGTCATGGTGCGGTCATAGGGCAGCGCCGAGATGATGAGGTCGAACTTTTCCTTGCTCAGGGCGTCGTACACCCCGTCGAAATGCACATTGATGAACTGGACGTCGACGCCCCAGCGCTCCGCCAGGGCCGTCGCCAGGTCGACGTCGAGCCCCGAAAAGCGTCCCGCGTCGTCCACCACCTCAAAGGGGGGAAAGCTGGCATCCATCCCCACGCGCACCACCCCCTCGCGATGGATGCGCTCCCAGGTGGGGTCGACGCCGGCCAACCCGCCGTAAGCGCGCAGCGCCGCGAGTCCCAGCACCACGACCACCACCAACCCCCAGAGGGGGGCGTAGCGACGCACCGGGTGGGGCAGCCGCGTCCAGAGGTCACGCCAGGCGGCCATCAAGGCGCTGACTCCAGGAACTCGAAGGGGAGGCCGAGGGCATAGTTGCGCGTCTCCAGGTAGATCGGCTTGGGGATGAACTCGGGCGTGACAAAGGAATAGCTGTCCTGGTAGGTGCGCTGCGGCCAGGGGTAGCGAAAGGCCCACAGGCACACCGCCTCGGCCCAGGCCCACTCCTCCCGGGCCTTTTCATAGGCGCGGATGGTGTACTCTAGCCGGAGGTACGGCGAGACGGCCTTGGTCCAGCGGGGGTTGTCGTTCCAGCCCCCCTCGGTAACGTAGGCGGGCTTGGCGGCGTCGCCGTTGCGCACCATGAGGTCGCGAATCAGCTCGGCCCGCGAGAAGTTGATCTCTTGCGGGTCGGCCGGGTCATCGGGAGGAAAGGTGAGGCCGTAGGCGTGGATGGCCATGCCGTCAAAGCAAGCGGCCGCCCCCGCGTCGTACATGCGCTGCAAAAAGACGAGATCATCCATGCCCCACTCGCTGCCCGGCGGCGCCAGGGTGGGCGCCAGCCCTGCGGCCAACACCTGCACGTCGGGATTGGCGGCCTTGGCGCTGCGATAGGCGGTGCAGAGGAGTTCGGTGTACGCCTCGGGATCGGGCAGACGATAGCCCCACTCAAAGCTCAGGTTGGGCTCGTTCCAGATGACCACGTGCTCCACACGCCCCCGGTAGCGCTCCACAAAGGCGGCCACGAAATCGGCATAGTCATCGTAATGGTCGCGATCCAGGTGGCGATAGGTGGTCTCGGGCGGCCGCGCCCACTCGGGGACGAAATCGATGCGGGCGATGACGGTGAGTCCCTGGGCCACGGCGTGGTTAATCACCGTGTCGGGGTGGCCCCACTGGTAGCGCCCCTCTTGCGGCTCATAGTAGCCCCATGGAAAGTACTCGACGATCCAGGGGCTGCCCATCTCGCGCACCATCTGAAGGGTGCGCTGGATCTTCCAGTCGTCCACCTCATCGGTGAGGCGGGTGTGCACCCCGATGATGGGGTTGGTCGTCTCGACGGTCTGCGGCGGGCCATAGACCACCAGCCGCTTGGGAAGCTTGTTGAGCATCCCCACGAGGGCCAGGAGAACGGCGAGCCTCAAAAAGACCTGCGCCACCCGCCCGCCCAGGGAACGCCCGGAGAGGTGCTGTGCGATACGCACGCGTCTTGTCACGCTCCGGTGGGTGTGATATACTGCGGAACGCAGCGCGTTCCGCCGCCGTTTGCCGCCCCAGTAGCTCAGAGGACAGAGCAGAGGTTTCCTAAACCTTTGGTCGGGGGTTCGACTCCCTCCTGGGGCACACTCTGTTACACCGAGCTGTCTTTCCTTGCGCTCCTCTGGGCCACACGGGGTTCTTCCCGTTGCGGCCCTTTGCTGTCACGATGCTGTACCCAAGAGACGCGCCCCGCCGGTTGTCCGAGCGGGGCGCTTGTGATAGACTCTCCCCGTCAGGCCGCTGATACCGGCTTGGCCACGCCCTGGGGTGTTCCAGCACCGCCGGGGCATTTTCTATTGTTGGCCCCATCCTATCACAGCGCCAATGCGCCGTCAATCCCGCAGAACCGATGCGCCGCCAGGGGGGAGGGAATCCATGAGGCACAGGCGGCGCCCCTATGGGAAGGGAATGCAGAGCATACTGCACGTGGCAAAGTGTGGTACATAGGCCGTAGCAACTGAGCCGTCTCCCCGTGACGGGATGCGTTTCCCCAAGCTATCCCAAACGGACCCGAGTTATCCCGAGTCGGGCTCGCCTATTGTCCTACCAATACGCCAAACGGTTGGACCGATTCCGTAGAGGGTGTGGGGTATGGTGGAGGGGGGTTGCCTCTTTCGCCGTAGGGGGCATCTTGGGCTATCGCACGGCACTTGTCTCTTGGCACGTGTGGGCGAGACGTACGAAGGGGATTTTCGCCGAGGGGGGCCTTGCCCCTTACGGAAGAGAGTTCCGCTAGGGGGGTTATCCCGCCAACGGGAGAGCGAAAGGCCTGCGGCCCGCGGCGGCTGTGGTGGGGACGCCGCGGGGCTTGCGAGTTCTGGCGTTCTCTGAGGACATCTGGCCTCCGCGTTGGCTTGTGATGCATTCCGACATGATGTATCTTTCCTTGGTTCGCATCTACGCTTCCCAGTCGTGGTCCAATCTCAAGGGGGGCGCAATGAAGTACTTCGCTGGATGCCTCGCGCTACTTCTTCTAGCCTCAGTTTCTGCATGTACTGCCGGTACGCCCAGCCCAACGCCTGATTTGGTGTCAACCGAGGTTGCGATTGAGAGGGCGGTCAGAGCGACGCTCACGTCAATTGCGGCGCAGTCGGCAGAAAAGCTGACAACACCCGCGCCGCCTTCGGTGACCCCAGAACCACTCCAGACACGACTCACGCCCACGCGTCGCCGCACACCCACCAAGGAGAAGGGGACGCATTTCGGCAACCCGGACCTTGTACTGACCGAGTACTCATCGAAGAGGCTAAGGGGCTCGCTGTATGTCGTTGGCGCTATTCGCAACATAAGTGATAGGGACTACTCATACGTTCAAGTGGAAGTGAATCTGTACAACGCACAGGGCGAGCAGGTGGGGAGCACCCTGGACAACGTGCTTAACCTCGCTGCTGGTACCGTATGGCGGTTCGAAGCGCTGGTCACAGCCCCTAATGCCTCCAAGTTTGAGGTCGTTGGCATCACAGGCTACTGAATCCATCGCGTATTGGTGTACATGGGGTGACAAGCATGCGCAAAGTATCACGCTGCCTGTTCTATGCCGCTCTTTCCTTATCCCTGTGTGCGTGCGGCCTTGCGCCCGCGCCGCCAACACCCGACCAAGTGGCAACGCGTGTAGCGGTGGCTGTAGCTGCCGATGCGACGCTGGCAGCGGAATCTCCAGAGATGGCTTCTGCTCCCGTAGAGACTCTCGTGCACGTGGCGGTCGTGGGCACTCTGACTGCGGTGGCTCCACGGCCTACAGATGCGCCCGCCGGACCGACTGATACACCCGTGCCCAGTCAGATAGGTGGTACAGGCATTCCATCGACGCCGACACGCTTAGCGCATGATGTGGTGTACGACGCGATCTTTCAGGCTGACGTCACCGTGCCGGATGGAACAAGGCTGCTGCCTGGCGAGTCATTCACCAAGACATGGCGCCTCAAGAACACTGGTGACTGCCCATGGGATGATGGCTTTGGCCTTGTGCACGTCTCAGGCGAGCGGTTCGGCGTGACAGCGCCAGCGCCAGTGCCCCGTACCGAGCCTGGCCAAAGTGCGGACCTCTCTGTGGCGATGCAAGCACCCATGACACCTGGTATCTTTCGCGGTGAGTGGCAGTTGCGCGATGGCGCCGGGCGCGCTGTAGGCCCCAACGTCTACGTGCAGGTGGCAGTAGGAGAGGTGCCTCCAGCGGTGACCAATAGCGCGCAGCCTCTTGACAGTGCCATCATGCAGGTAGATGACTGGGAGATCAAGCTTGAGCGCGTCATTACGGAAGCATCCATGAGTAGCTACGGCAGCACCTACAAAGCGGCTGGGGTGTTCGCGCTGGTGTTCCTTCAGGTAACGAATAGAGGCCTTCGCCCTGACACCTTCGTGGCCATCGGCACGCTGGATGTCATGGATACCTCCACAACGCGATCTACACAGGATAGCCTGTTGAGCAGCGTCGCGCAGCGAGCCCACCAGACAGACTTTGGGGTAGACATCAACCCCGATGCCTCAGCGCACGTGGTTGTTGTCTATGACGTGGAGCCAAGCAGCTCTAGCTATCGCCTCGTTCCAGGGATTCTTGCCAGACGCTCCTCAGGCACTATCACCTTCACTATCCCATGATACTTGAGACAGGGTCGCAGTATCACGGGTTACTGAGCGACAGGAGGCGTGCGCCATGAGAGGGCTGGCCATTCTCTGTTACATCGGCGCGCTTGTTACGATGTGCTGTGGGCTGGGGCTTGCGTCGTTTGTGCTGCTGGTGGTGGGCGTGTGGGCCGATAGCAAGCGACGGTAGCGCCGCAACGTGACCACCGCTTCGGCAAACTTGCCGTCGCGCTTGATAGGTGGGGGCAGAGACGCCTAACTCGGCAGAGAGGCGTTCGGCTGTAGACGGTGGATCAAAGTGATCCACCCTTGTGCCAGGAATCTGCCCCCCAACGGGTTGCTTCTGCCGGTTGTAGAGTCGCCCGCGCAAGAGGCTGGCGGCGTCAGGGTAGAGACTACAACGGCCACAGTCTGCACGGTTCCCGATAGTGTATCCCGTTGACGGGATGGACGGGCTAAATCTAGGCGCTGTCCATCGTGGTTTCACTAACAGGAGGGCAACATGTGGCGCGTGATGCTACCCTTAGTGCTGGTGCTGATGGGGCCGGTGGAGCCCCAACCGGACGTTCTCTATGTCCACCATCAGTACATCTACGGTTTGACGAGTGGGAAGCTGTGGGAAGGGACGTCCCCGACACGGTGTAGTGATGGCTCTATCGTGTACGTGCATGAGGGGGACCTATGGCGGGACGGGGTGCGGATAGATGTCACCGTTGAACGGGAGTCGCATCCGTCGTGCGTGGAGGATGTGGTGTACTATGCGGACTACTACATCTGGCGGCTGAGGGATGGGGAGAAGGAAAGGCTGTTCAAAGGGCGCGATCCTTCGCTGGCAGAGGATGGCCGGATTGCGTATCGGGTGAGCGAGGGGGCGACGGATCGCATCTATGTGTGGGACGGGGCGACGCACACGCTGATCGACTACGTGGACGCCGACAGCCCGAGTTGGGGCAAAGATGGGCGACTGTACTTCAACACGACGGAGTGGCAGAAGTGGCAGATCGGCTATTGGGACGGTGCGATCCACTGGCTCGGTATCAACGGCTTTCAGCCATGCTGGACGCCCCAGGGGCTCTACTACGTTACCGACGAGCCGGGCGACACGATCTACGACTCGCCGGTTGCGTGCCTCTACCATGATGGAAAGCGCATTGTACGAGACGCAAGCCATCCCGCATGGTAGCACCTTGCCGCCACTGACTGGATCCTGCGCAACCAACTGGGCCGCCGCAACCTACACCCCGACGCGGCAAGCCTGATGCGCGGGCGATTGTACAACATGCAGAAGGCGCGTGTGCCCAACCCTAAGGGCGTCAACCAGCACAGCGAGGTTGAGTATCACTTTGATACTCAACCAACCACCGCTGACCGCCTCTCCGCCGAGCTTGGCGTCAGCGCTCCTACCATCAAGCGCGATGGCAAGTTCGCCGACGCCGTGAACACCCTGCGCGCCGTCCTGCCCGATATCGACAAGCGCGTGATGGCAAGTTGCCACTGTGATCACATGGCAGCTGATACCAGAGCTTACGAACTGCCTGCGCATTCAAGTGATACGCAGCTTTCGGGAGGCACCTTCTGCCTCCCCAAATGAGCGTGGCCCGATGGGGATGCTGTTGGAGGGCAGTAAGAACCTTCCATTATGTTGGCCTACCATATCCTGCTCGGCCACCAGTTCCACCCGGTGAGTGCCTGGCGTTATTGCGTATGTTCCGATGCACTATGGCAGTCATCTGGTGGCTTGAGTGCCTGCATAAGTGCCGTGATTGCCACCACCCGCGGTGCGGCGCTGTTTGCCGCACCGCTGAAGCTTAAGAAGCTGTCTCGGCGGTTAGCAACATCCGGATAGAGATATCCGGATAGAGACATACGTTTATGTGGCGCAGTTTCTGCACCACCCCCTGCGCAATTCTTTCGGCACCCCCTGCGCAGAAACTGCGCAGGGGGGTTCACATTCTGCGCCACCCCCTTTTTGCGCCACCCCTGGGTGCTACTCGGGCGCGGCATCGAGGTAGCTATCGGCTTCCTCCCACGCTTCGAGGGAAAGAACGTCGTCTGGAGAAAGGTCGTCGTCTTCGGCGCTACTCACGAGCCTGTGCCGATTCGTCAGCTTATTCAGGGCTCCCCAATCGAGGTCGAAGGCGGCGGGGGCAGACTCGTAGCCGGGTCCGCTGAAGGCGAGTGTCGAGGCCCATTCCGGGCTGAGTGCTCCGCCGTGCCTTTTGGCCCACGGTGAGGTGGGGTCTGCCGCGACGCAGAGCGCGAGAGCGGCATAGGTCCCGGCCACGCTGTAGTGCTTGCGCGAGTCGCAAGGGTTTGAGGCATCGACTTGGCGGATGTACCCGAGTTCCTCCAGCCGCCGGGCGTACTTTCGGAGCGTGTTGGGTGAGCAGTCGCTCTCCAGACTCATCTTGCGGAACGAGGGATAGGCGTGGCCGTTGAACGTCCAGGCGAGCGCCAGTAGCCGCTTGAGAAGCCATGTCTCGCCAGGTTTGAGGCGCAGGACACGCTCGTAGCGGTTGAGCGCCCACGGCGTGATTGCCAGTCCACGCCCGGGTCCACCGCTCATTACAGCATCCGAGATGACAAGTCGCCGCCCCGAATCTATGGGCCAATCCCATTTGCCGCCCCACCGATTTTCTATCTTGTGCTGCTCAGCCATTAGGCTGCGCTCCCGCCGAACAACCCTAGTTGGATCGGGCCACCAACGGGGGGCTTGCACTGCCAGAGCTTGAGATCGAGCGCGAGCTGATCGCCGTACTTGGTGCTTTTGAAAGGCCGCGCCTTGCGCAGGAAATCGGCTAGCGAGACAGCGTATCGCTCGCGGGTGGCCGTGTCGTTGGCGTGCAACGTATGGGTGCCCTCGCGCTCTAGAAGGCGTAGTAGATCGACGCGATACGAGAGATGGGTGCCCCACAGAAGCGTATTTCGGGTGCTGTCGAAAGCTCGAGAGAACACACCATCACGCAGCGTGCCGCATGGCACGTCCCCCAGGTAGACGCAGTTGTCCCTCAAGTGGGGGCGATCCTGTGCGGTGGGCACCACTTGACGGTGGGCCTGCGGTGTGTTACGTTGGGGACGAGATAAAGGTCTAGCCGCCGTCGTCTCAGCCGAGCCCGCCCCGCCAGGCGGGTTTGCGCGTTTACTGTACCTTGTCATTGTGCACCTTCTTGGGTTCTTGTGTGGGCATACACTCGGTTCGCTCTGCCACGCCGCAGCGGTACGCTTCGGTGACAATCAGCGCCCGTAACGTCTCTCCTGGCGTCAATCCTTGCCATTCGGCGAGACGATGCAGCAAGGCAGCCTCGTGCTTCAGCAAGACGATCTTTAGTCCCATGGCTTCCTCCCCGACAACAAAAAGGCTATGCTGATAAGCTATCCTCAGCATAGCAAATGGAGTCTGGAGAAGTGGCACTTCTCCAGTACCAGGGCTAGGTTTTCCGGGAACTTAGGGGCTATTCGTCATCAATCGACCAGTCCATGACCTCTGCAACGTAACGGTCATAGGTCCTGGGGTCAGTGTGCGCTCGCTTGCAGGCTTCGGTCTTGGGGATTCCGCTCTCGACTAATCCACGCGCCTCTTTCACGCGCTCTAGAGTGCCTCCCTGGGTGCCTAGCCTTCCCAGTGCCATGGTCTGCCCCTGGGGCGCCTCAGTCGACAGAGTGGTAGACTGTACCGGAGGTGTCTCTGTTGGCGGGGGTACACCTTGGGAGACTTCGCTGGACGGGGAGGCGGGTTCTGTCTGCTCCGTCAGCTGACGCTCGTAAGCCTCGACCAACTTCCGCCAGAAGCGCATCATGGAGATATTCAGAAGCCCTTTGCGGCTCACGAGGGGAGCCGTCATGATGCTTGGCTCGAAGTAAAGCGTCGCCGTAGTACCGCTCGTGTGGAATGCCATACTCATGACAATGACCCCTGCGATAGCCCTTATCACACTGTCGCCGGGCATCTGGCTGGTAACACAGAGGCCATATTGCTTGAGCCCCTTTCCTGGCACTATCCCCACTGCGGCCACAGCTTCGGTGTCCCACTGCGGCCAGCTATCCTGGGGCGTCCATGAAGCAGCCCCCGACTCTGAGACATGGCAAATCAGCGCCTCCACCTTTTGCATGTGTAAGTCGAAGCGGTAGGATTCACACTCTTTCCAGGCGGCGCCCCCTCCCTCAATCTGTAGCTTCGGTTCTCGTGGGTTCATTGTGTCTTCCCCTCTTGTACGGACGGTCCTTGGGGGCTACAATGAACCCGTCGGGCCGCCATGCCAGGCGCGACCGTAGCCCTGGGCGTGTTTGCGTCTCGTCAAGTGGTGTAAAAGGAGTGCCTCCCTTGCAGGGCGTCGGATACTGTCTAGTGAATCGGCTCCAGATGCAGCGAGGCGCTGAGGCGCTGCTGCTCTTCCGGCGCATACAGGGCGTGCATCGACTCCTGGCTAAAGTAGTGCCGGTCCACCTGCCATTCGTCGTCGATGTCCATCAGCACCGCCCCCACCAGGCGTTCCACCGCGGCCACATCGGGAAAGATCCCCACCACGTTGGTGCGGCGTTTGATCTCCTTATTCAGCCGCTCCAACGGGTTCGTGGAGTACAGCCGCGTCCAGTGCGCCTCGGGGAAGGCCATGTAGGCCAGCACTTCCTCCTCCGCCGCCCGCAGCAGCTCCGCCGCCTTGGGCCAGCGCGGCGCCATCTTCTCTGCCACCAACGCCAGTTGCTGGCCCGCCGAGGGACGATCAGGCTGGGCGAAGATCGTGCGCAGCGCCGCGGCCACCACCGAGCGATCCGCCTTGGTGACGTGCGCCAGGACGTTACGCATAAAGTGCACCCGGCAGCGTTGCCAGCTCGCGCCACTCAGCACCTGGCCCAGGGCCGCCTTGAGCCCCTCGTGGGCGTCGCTGATGGCCAGCTGCACGCCCTGCAGCCCGCGGTGTACCAGGCTGCGCAGGAACTCGAGCCAAAAGGATGCTTCTTCGCTGGCCCCCACCGCAAAGCCCAGCACTTCGCGCTCCCCCGTCGCCCGCACCCCGATGGCGACGACCCCGGCCATGCTCACGACGCGGTGGTTCTGGCGCACCTTGAGGTAGGTGGCGTCCAGCCACACGTAGGGGTAGTCCCCCTCCAACGGCCGCTCCCGGAAGGCTTGCACCGGCTCATCGAGCGCCTGACACACCCGGCTCACCGCGCTCTTGTCGATGCCGGTGAGCCCCAGGCTCTGCAGCAGGGTGTCCACCTTGCGGGTGCTCACCCCCTCGACGTAGGCGCTCTGCACCACGGCCAACAGCGCCTTCTCCGCTCGGCGCCGCGGCTCCAGGAAGGAGGGGAAGTAGCTGCCCTCCCGCAGCTTGGGCACCAACAGCGTCACCTCGCCCACGCGCGTCTCGTAGGGCCGTTCGCGGTAGCCGTTGCGCTGTGTGACGCGCTCGGTGGTCCGTTCGTACGGCTTAGCGCCGATGCGCTGGGTGACTTCCGCCTCGATGACGGCCTGGATCACGGCGCGCACCCCTTCGCGGATCAAGTCGTCGTCGAGCTGCAGGCCGAACTTGCCCAGGTACTCCAACAGTGCCATAGTAGGGTCGGTCATCGCGTTGCGCCTCCTGAAAGTGTTGGTCGCACTGCAAGGAGTAGCACGCGATGACCTTCATGGTCAAATTCGCAGGTCGCCTTTTACACCACTTCCTGAGACATTATCCTGGGCGTTGGCTCGTCGCAGGGCTTTCCTTTGTGGTATTCTAACACACTGGTGGGATTGTAGAATCACCTACAATGCCCATTGAGGCGTGGCTCATAGGTGCTCAACAGCATACGTACGACGTCGCCCGATTCTCTTAGCCATTGTGCGCTCCTAGTTGCCTGAGCGCGAACTACCCCCCCTCGGACTTCTGCCTGGCTAACCCTCATTCTCCCCCTGCCATTCCTCCAGTAGTGCCCACATGGCGGCTGGGGTGGCGGTTCGCGCGTCGATGAGGTGCAGCAGGCGCTCCCGTAGTTCTCTCCCGTTAACGGGATGTCGCTCGGCTGCGTCCATGGCATCGTTGATGGCCAGCATGCTGGCACGGTGTTGAGCGCACAAGCCAACAACGGCTTCTCTCCATTCATCGGCTGGTTCCATGATGTCCTCCTGTGGTTCAGTGGTGTACAAAGGCGCTCAAGGTGCCGGAGCCGATGGCCTCACCCCCCTCCTAGCGCCCGCTCGATGGCGGCTACCGCGGGGGCATCGTCACGGACGGTGTGGGCGTACACCTGGGCCGTGATGGCAGGTGTAGCATGACCCAGCCGCCTCGACACCTCTGGCAGTGGTAAGCCCTCGGCCAGCAACAGCGATGCGTGAAGGTGCCTAAAGCCATGGGGTGTGATGCGGGGCAGGGCTAGCCGCTCACACTGACGGGTGATGGCATGTTCCACCGTGCTGGCGTGTATGGGCTGTCCCCCCTCACCGGCAAACACCAGAGAACCCGCCCCGTGGGCGAGGCGCCATGCAACCTGACGGTGCAGAGCGGCCACCGCTTCTGACGGCAGAGCTATGGTGCGAACCCCCGCCGCCGTCTTGGGCTCGCTCGTCACCCACTTGCCATTCACCCGTTGCACCGACTTGGTGATCGACAGCGTGCCAGCACCCAAGTCGACGTCGCCCCATTCTAGAGCCAGTGCCTCGCCGAGGCGGCAGCCGGTGGTAGCCAGGAACAGCCAGAGGGGATACTGGGGATGGTCCACCGTGCCGCCCAGGAACCGTCGCAGTTCCTTGGGCGTCCACACCTGCTTGCGTTCAGGCCGATAGCGAGGCACGTCCACCCTATCGCAGGGGTTGTGTGCCAGCCATCCCCACCTGACGGCCAGGCCCAGCGCCTGAGACAGCGCCCGATACACCTTGAGGGCGGTGCGGTGCTTGCCTTGGCGCTGTAGCGCCGCCAAGAGACGACTAATACGTTCGGGGGAGACTTTGCCGATGGGCAGCCGCCCCAACGTGGGGTGGATGTCGTGAGTGCAAACCTTGGTGTACGAGTCGAGGGTGATGGGCTTCCAGATGGGGCGCTTGGCGTCCAGCCAGGCGTCTAGCACATCGTTGAGGGTGCGCTTGGCTGGGTTGGGCAGGCCGCCGGTGGACGCTGCCTGCCGCTTCAGGACGTCCAGCTTTTGGGCGGCTTCCTGGCGGGTAGCACCGTAGACGGTGCGCCGCCTGCCGTCCACCTGCAGGGCGCCTTGCCAGCGCCCATCTTTCCGTTGGGTGAGGGTCCCTTCTCCGGGGCTGCGGCGTGTGTTCCGGGGCATGGTTTCACTCCCTTTCCATGCCCCGGCGATGCTGTCAGGATGCTGTCAGCAGCGAGAACAGCGAGGGAAACACAAGGGGTAGTGGTACAGTCGGCGTGTAGGCCCTACATCCTGCGCCCCAGTAGCTCAGAGGACAGAGCAGAGGTTTCCTAAACCTTTGGTCGGGGGTTCGACTCCCTCCTGGGGCACACTACCCTGACGCGCCCATTATAGCACAAGAGGCTGGGGACCCCCTTTCCGTCGGAGAGGGGGTCATGCCTTTATGCGCGCCGTTTCGCCTCTCCTGCGGTGCTTGCGATGCGGCGAAGGCGGGGTATAATGAACGCGCCCCATCGCCGTACCCCCATCTCCCGTATTGACCACCACGCCCCCAACGTGTCCAAGTCGTGAGCGCGAGCCCGAAAGTCGTGTTCGGCGCGTCACCGCGCGCCAGGAGCCGTGACAGGGGAGGGATACCATGGCCGGATACGTCTGCCTATGCAAGTTCACGCCGCAAGCCGTCGGCGGCATCGGCAAGCTGCCCGATCAGCTGAAGCAGGCCCGCTCGAACGCCGAGTCGCTGGGCATTCGTCTGGTGGGGATCTGGGTGACCATGGGCGCCTACGACGCCGCCATCGTGGCCGACGCGCCCGACGACGCGACGATGGCGCGCTTTGCCCTCGGCCTGGCCAAGACGGGCCAGCTCACCACCAGCACCATGCGGGCATTGAGCGAAGAGGAATTCGCCCAGGTGGCAGGGCAGGTGTCGTAGCGGGTGGGGCTCGCGCTCGCGGACCGTAGCCGTCAGTAGTCAGTCATCAGTTGTCAGTCTTGTCGGCTGATTGGGTGCGATCTACTTCCGAGACTGATGACTGATCACGGATAACTGAGGGCTGGGTCGCGCCACCGTCTCGCGGGCGAACAAGCCAAAGGCGAGGCCGGCGACGACGAACAGCAGGCCGTTAGCCCACAGGGCAGGCGAAAAGCCGAACCGGTCGGCGATCCAGCCGAGAAGCACGGGCCCGACGGATACGCCCACGTCGCCAAAGGTGCGGTAGATACCCATGGTGAGGCCATAGCTCCCGGGGCGGGCCAGGTCCGCCACATAGGCGGCCGGGGCGGGACCCGCCATGCCGGTGCCCAACCCCAGCAGCGCGCCGCTGCACAGGAAGGCGGCATAGCTGCGGCAATACGAGAAGGCCAGTAGCGACAGTCCCGAGAGCACCGCCGCCGGCACGATCACGGCTTTGCGCCCGTACTTGTCGGAGAGGAGCCCCGACCAGTTGATGGTCAGCAGGTTAAAGGCCGCGATGACGGTAAAGGTGATGCCCAACTGGCCCGGTGAGAGCCCCAGGCGATTGTCACCGAAAAGGGGCAGCACCGTGGACCGGCTGCCCGTGCGCGTGAAAAAGATCGCCAGCGTCACCAGGCTGATGAGGACGAAATTCAGGTCGGTGAGGTGTTCCCACACCACCCTGCCGGTTGGGACGTCGCCCGGCCGAGCCGCGGATCGCCGGCCGGGGCGCGCCGTGGCTTCCTTCTGAAAACCGCGCGTCTCGGGGACGCGCAGCAACGCCCAGAGGGCGGCACAGGCCGCCAATGCCGCGTAGAGAAAGAACGGGGCGCGAAACCCGAAATGCTCGGCCACAAGCCCCCCCACGGTGGGGCCCATGCCCGAACCGAGCAACAGGCTCCCCTGATAGAAGCTCATGGCGCGGCCGCGCCCCTCTCGGTTGGTGATGTCGGCCATCACGGTCATGGCGGCGGTGGTCTGAGCGGCGGATCCGAGCCCCTGGAGGAACCGGAAAACGATCAACTGACCGAATTGCGCGGCGAGGCCGGTGAGCAGGGCCGCCAGGGCGGTGATCAGGGGGCCGAGGATGAGGAGAGGGCGCCTGCCGATGCGCTCGGTGAGCGTGCCCGCAGGGATGTTCATGAGGATGCGCGCGATGCCAAACGACGTGGTGAGACCGCCGACCATCGCCGCGCCGACGCCAAAAGACTGGGCGTACAGGGGGGTAACCGGCCCCACGATGCCGATTCCGAGCATGATGATGAACACCTGGCCCATCATCGCCACGAGCACCTCGCGCTGCCTGAGCGTGGGCACCGTGGGGGTGGCAGCGCCCTCCTCTGTCGTCGCCCGTACCATGCTCCTCGTCACCTTCCCTCGCTGAGCCGGCGCGCCCACGGAGCTACAGGACGCCGACGCAGTATACCCCGCGGGGCAGGGCGGAACAAACGGGTCTGCGGCGCAGTAGGCTCCCGGTGGTGGGAGGCGCAGCGGGCAGCACCCGCGCACGCATACCCGAGACCCGTTACGCCTCCCGGCGTCCCCGGCACCCTTCTATACATAAGTTGCCATCTAGCGTGGTTTCGCGCTATACTGAGGTCGCATCAAGCACTATGTCAAGCTATCGGACGGACGGGCTTGAGGTTTCGCTTGCTGGCTGCCCTCCGTTGCACGGATACGGCCCTTTTCCCCACGTTAGCCTCCCTAATGCTCCGTGGGTTTCGCGCCGCACCAGCGGCACTGCCGTGACCGTGAACGCATGGGCTGGCCATACTCCATCGCCTGGAAAGGCCGGTCGTGGATCGAGCTACATCACTATATCAGCTGCCGTTCCTGATATCGGCGCTCGTCTCGCTGGTGATGACCGTCTTTATGGCGCGACGGGCCACGCACCGCGGTTCGGGCCTCATCGTCTACATTGGGCTAAGCTTAGTGCTGTGGTCGACGATGAACGCCCTAGAGATCGGCAGCAGCGCTCCCTCCGACAAGGTTCTGTGGGCGAACGTGTCCTACATCGGCATAGTAGCGGTGCCAGTGTTGTGGCTGCTGTTCGCACTGGTGTACTCGGGGCGCAGCCAAGCGCCCTCGCTCCGTCTCACCTTGCTCCTGGCTGTCGTTCCCGTCACGACATTGCTGCTCCTCTGGACGGGCCCGTTCCACAACCTGATCGGCCAGTACTTGCGTCGCGGTTCCGACGCAGCGGCCGGCCTCATCGTGCAGGCGCGTGGTCAGTGGTTCGTCGTGCACACGGTGTACTCGTACGCCTTGATGCTGATCGGGGCCGCGCTCATGGTCCGCATCCTCTTGCGTTCACCACGCCTGTATCGGAGACAAGCGCTCGCGCTCCTGCTGGCAGGCCTGCTCCCCCTGCTTGGCAACGCCATCTACCTGTTGGCGCCCCGAGCCGAGGTCCCCATCGACCTGACGCCGGTGAGCTTTACGGTGTCCGGGGTAGTGGTAGCATTCGGGGTGTACCGGTACGGGTTGTTGGACATCGTGCCGGTGGCGCGAGCCGCGGTCGTCGAGGGAATGCGTGACGGCCTGCTCGTGGTGGACGCCGGAAACCGCGTCGTGGACATGAACAAAGTCGTCGAAGGGATTCTGTGCCGAAAGCGCGGGGAATGCCTCGGCGTGCCGCTCTCGGATATCCTGCCGGCTCCCCCCGAGTTGCTGCTGACCCGCGACGAGGAGCAGGAGGACATCGAGCTGCCTCAGGTGGACGGCCAGCGGCCGCGCTACGAGGTGCGCGTTAGCGCGCTGTATGAAGCAGGAGAGCGGCTGGTGGGCCGTCTGGCGGTGCTGCGCGACGTGACGCAACAACGTCGGACCGAACAAGAGCGCGAGGCATTGCTGCGAGAGGTGGAGCATCGCGCACAGCAACTCGCCGCCCTGACCACTGAACTCACCCAAGCGGAGGAGCGTGAGCGACGCCGCCTCGCCCAGCTGCTGCACGACCACCTACAGCAACTGCTGGTGGGCGCCAGGCTACACGTGACTGCCGTGCACAATCAGAGCAGGGGGTCCTCCACGGCGCCCATCCTACAGCAGGTCATGGGGCTACTGGACCAGTCGCTCGCCGCATCGCGAACCCTCACGGTCGAACTCTCGCCGCCGGTGCTCCATGAGGGCACCCTGGCTCAAGCGCTCGCCTGGCTCGCCGGCTGGGTGCAGGAGCAGCACGGGCTGACCGTGGTGACCCAGCTCGATCCGCACGCCGAGCCCGCCGGGGACGACGTGCGCATCCTCCTGTTCCAGGCGACGCGCGAGTTGCTCTTTAACGTGGTCAAGCACGCCCACACCGAGCGTGCCTACTTGGCCATGAGGCTGGTCGAGGGTGACCGGATCGAGTTGGAGGTGGTTGACGAGGGGGTTGGGTTCGCGGAACCGGCAATAGAGGACACCCAGACCGCTCCGGGCGGTTTCGGGCTGTTCAGCATTCGCGAGCGGCTGCAGCTGCTAGGGGGGCGCATGGAGGTCGAGAGCGCGCTGCAGCAGGGGACGCGGGTGACGCTGTATGCGCCGGCCACGCCCGCGCCGGTTCATACGCGGGAGCCCGAGCGCTCGACGCCCGTGGAGGCAGATGCACAAGCATCAGATCGCGACGTGCGCGTGCTGCTGGTGGACGACCATCGCACGGTGCGGGAGGGGTTGGCGGCGCTCCTGCGGGGTGAAGAGGGAATACGGGTGGTCGGAGAGGCGACAAACGGGCCGATGGCGCTCGAATTGGCGGCGCGACTGCGGCCGGATGTGGTGGTGATGGACGTGACGCTCCCCGGCATGAGCGGTATCGAGGCGACGCGGCGGCTGCGGGCGGCCTTGCCGCTGATGCGGGTGGTGGGGCTCTCTGCGCACGCACAGCCGGATATCGCGCAGGCGATGCGTTCGGCGGGAGCGGAGGTATACCTGAACAAGGGGGAGCCGGCAGAGACGCTGATCGCCGCGATTCGCGGCAACCCCGCCCCTCATCACCCGTGGGAAGCCTGAGCCGACCTCGCGCTCTGCGTCGATCGCGCGCTCTTCCGCCCCCTGCGACCCTCGTTGCGCGACGGCGCATGCTCTGCGCCGGGCCGTGGTGACCCGGTACGATTCTCGCGGTTGCCATGTTTCGCCAAACGCGCTATACTTCTGGCCGCATCATGCGATATGTCAAGGTATCGTACGGATGGGCTCAAGATTAGGCTTGTTGGCTGCCCTCCGTTGCACGTGTACGGCCTTGCCCCCACGCATTGCGCCCCTCTGACGCCTCGTGGGCCGCCGCCGCATCGACACCGGCAGTGCCGCGAACGTGAGCGTCTGGGACGGCCGAGCCTCCTCAACTGGGAAGGCCGGACGTGAACTGGACATTCTCTCCATATCTGCTGCCCCTCGTGGCCTCCACCCTCTTGGCGTTGGCCGTCGCGGCCATCGTCGCGCGTCGGCACGAGCGGGTCGGCGCGCGCAGTCTCGCCTGGGTGATGCTCGCCCTGGCCTTCTGGTCGGCGTGCAGCGCCCTGGAACTCGTCGCGCCGTCCCGCGAGGCCAAGCTCCTTTTCGCCAACCTGGCCTACGTCGGGATCGTCAGCGTGCCGGTACTCTGGGTCGTCTTTGCCCTCGAGTACGCCGTCGGGGGCCGCCACCTATCGCGCCGACACCTGATCGCCCTGAGCATCGTCCCGGCCACCACGCTGGCCCTCGTCTGGACCGGCCCCAATCACGCCCTGATGCGTCAGAATACCAATCTCATCTCGCTGGACGGCGCCGCCATTGTCCGGCGCGACTTTGGTCCCTGGTTCATCGTGCACACGGTGTACTCCTATCTGCTGATTCTGTCGGGAGGGGTTTTGCTGCTGCGCGTCCTGGTGCGCTCCCCATACCTGTACCGTCGGCAGGCGATGACGTTGTTGGTGGCGAGCCTGCTCCCTTTGCTCGGCAACATCGTCTACCTGGTGGTACCACGCAGCGTCATCCCTGTCGACGTGACGCCCATGAGCTTTGCCGTCACGGGAGCCATGATCGCCTACGGGCTGGGCCGCTTTGGCATCCTGGACGTGGTGCCCGCCGCGCGCGACGCGGTGGTCGAGGGGATGCGCGATGCGCTGCTGGTGATGGACGCCGACAACCACCTGGTGGACTTGAACGAGTCCGCCGCAGAGATCTTGGGCAGGACGCTCAGGGAATCCATCGGCATCCCGATCTCAGACCTCCTACCGGCGCCCGTTGAACTGCTGCGAACCCGCAGCGAGCAGCAGGCCGACATCGAGCTGTTAAGCCCCCAGGGCGTGCGACACCGCTACGAGGCGCGGATGAGCGCTCTGTACGATGGGCGGGGGCGCCTGACGGGGCGGCTGGCGGTGCTGCGCGACGTCACCCAACAGCGCCGCGCCGAGCAGGAGCGCGAGGCGCTGCTTCGCGAGGTCGAGCGCCGCGCACAGCAGCTCTCCGCCCTGGCCACAGAACTCACCCAGGCCGAGGAGCGCGAGCGGCGCCGCCTCGCCCAGACGCTGCACGATCATCTGCAGCAGCTCTTGGTGGGCGCCAAGATGCACGTCATCGCCCTGCGCAACCAGGCGGATAGCCAGCGTTTCGCCGTCGCCCTCCAGCAGATCGTCGCCCTGCTGGAGCAGTCGCTCGCCGCCACGCGTGCCCTGACCGTCGAGCTGTCACCTCCCGTGCTCTACGAGGGCACCCTCGCCCAGGCCCTCGCCTGGCTCGGCCACTGGGTAGAGGAGCGCCATGGACTGAACGTCGTGGCCCGCCTCGATCCCCACGCCGAGCCCACCGACGACGACGTACGCATCCTCTTGTTCCAGGCCGCCCGCGAGTTGCTGTTCAACGTCGTCAAGCACGCGCAGGTCGAGCGGGCGTACCTGGGGATGCGCATCGTGGATCACGACCTCATTGAACTCGTGGTGGCGGACGAGGGAGTGGGGTTTGCTTCGCCCTCCGACGAGGCGCTCATCCCCCCCAGTGGGTTCGGACTATTCAGCATCCGTGAGCGCCTGCAACTGCTGGGCGGTCGCATGGAGGTCGTCAGCTCCTCCAAACAGGGCACACGCGTAACCCTCTATGCTCCCGCCACCCCCTCACGTGTCGCCGAGCCCGCCGTCGAGCCCCTTCGACCGGCCGAGGTCGCCGCGCCTTCGCTGAGCACTGAGGTCAGCGTGCTGCTGGTGGACGATCATCGCACGGTGCGCGAGGGGCTGGCGGCGTTGCTGAACCACGAGCCCGGCATCCGTGTGGTGGGTGAGGCCACCAACGGCCCCATGGCGCTGGAACTCGCCGCCCGCCTGCACCCCGACGTGGTGGTGATGGACGTGACGCTGCCCGGCATGAGCGGCATCGAGGCGACGCGACGCCTGCGGGAGCAGTGGCCCGAGATGCGCGTGGTGGGCCTGTCGGCTCACGCCCAGCCGGATATCGCCGGCGCCATGCGCGCCGCCGGCGCCGTGACTTACCTCGACAAGGGGGGGCCGGCCGAAGCGCTCATCGCCGCCATCCGCGGCCAGGCCTCCCCCCTCACCCGGGCCGCCAACGGGCAGGCCTAGCGAGCACCTTGCGCCTGCAGACACACCACTCTACAATCAACGGATAGAGGCAAAGGCGATGCACGCGTTAAGGACGGCATGTGGCGATGCCCGAGATCGAGAGCGCTCTGGCCCGGATCCTGTCATACATCATCCCCGTCGTGGAGGCATGCGGCGCTCTGGTGGTGATCCTGGGCGTGGGACGCGCCATCGTCGCCTATGTCCAGAGCTACTTTAGCCACGGCCGCATCGCCGTCGCCCCGCTGCGGGTACAGTTGGGTCAGAGCATGGTGGTGGGACTCGAGTTCCAGGTGGCGGCGGACGTGCTGCGCACCGCGGCCAACCCAGCCTGGGACGACGTCCTCTTTCTGGCGGTGCTGATCACCATCCGCACGGTGCTGAACTTTTTGCTCGAGTGGGAGCTTGCGCACCTGAACGGTGCGGAGCATACCCCGGACGCAGCGCCGCTGCGCGCGGTGAGCGCGCGCCGCCGGGAGGCGCGGCAGCGAAGGGGGGACCAGAGGGAGCAGGAGGAGGGCTAGTCGACGCCTGGGAGGCTGTCAAACCAAAACCGCGCTCAGGGGAGCCCTTGAGCGCGGTCTTTGTGAGCGGGTGATGGGATTCGAACCCACGACATTCTGCTTGGGAAGCAGACACTCTGCCAACTGAGTTACACCCGCGTGATTGTCCACCATTATAGGGCAGGGGTGGTGGAGTGTCAAGTGAACCACACTGGTCTCAGGTGACAGGTTTCAGGGCACAAGGGTAAGGGTTCCAGGTTGTGCGTTGTGGGTTGTGTGTTGGATTGCCCCCGGTTGGCGTAGGGGCAGGTGGCCGTCCGCTCACGGGTGGGCCGGCGCCGTATCGGAGCGCTGCCGGCCCGGCGGCCCGCGCGGCGGAAACTTGGTTCGGGGTGGGCGGTGGGCTATAATCGCCATATCGGTATGGCAATACACATATCGCTGTACCAATAATACCGCATCGTTCGCGTGAGGAGTGCTATGCCCGGCATCACTATCATCGGCCTCGGGCCGGGGAACCCGGAACAGATCACCCTCGAGGCGTGGCGCGCGCTCGAGGGCTCCCAGGAGGTGTACCTGCGCACCCTGCGCCATCCCGTGGTAGAGACGCTGCCGCGCGGGCCCGCCTACCGCTCTTTCGACGACCTCTACGAGGCGCACGACTCCTTCCCCGAGGTCTATGAGGCGATGGCGCAGCGCCTCCTCGCCCTGGCGGAGCGCCCCGAGGGGGTGGTCTATGCCGTGCCCGGGCACCCCACCATGGGCGAGACCTCGGTGCGGCGCGCGCTGGAGCTGGCGGCGGAACGCGCCCTGCCCGTGCGCATCATCGCGGGGCTCAGCTTCCTGGAGCCGACGGCCGTCGCGCTGGGCATCGACCCCTTTGACGGGCTGCAGATCGCCGACGCCACCGCCCTGGCGCTGCGCCACCACCCCAACCTCGACCCCGACGTGGCGGCGCTGGTGGTACAGGTGTACAACCGGCAGTTGGCGTCAGAGGTCAAGCTGACGCTCATGAGCCTGTACCATGACGACCATCCCGTACGGCTAGTGCGCGCCGCGGGCACGCCCGATGCGTCGGTGCGCGACCTGCCGCTGTACGAGCTGGATCGACAGGGGGACCTGGATCACCTCACGTCGCTCTATATCCCGGCGCTGGCCGAGCCGGGGTCCGTGGCGCGCTTTCAGGACGTGGTGGCGCGCCTGCGGGCGCCCGATGGCTGCCCGTGGGACCGGGAGCAGACGCACCAGACGCTGCGCACCCACCTCCTCGAAGAGACCTACGAGGTGCTCGACGCCCTCGACACCGATGACATGGACAAGCTCCGCGAGGAGCTGGGCGACCTGATGCTCCAGATCCTGCTCCACGCCCAGATCGCGGTGGAGGACGGCGATTTCAAGCTCGTCGATTCCATGCAGCACGTCATGGAAAAGCTGATCCGACGCCACCCCCACGTGTTCGGCGGCGAGAAGGTACAGGACTCGGACGAGGTGCTTCGCGCCTGGGAGCAGATCAAGCGCCAGGAGCGCGGTGAGCATTTCGCCTCGCTGCTAGCGGGTATCTCGCGGGCGCTGCCGTCGCTGAGCCAGGCGCTAGAGATGCAGCGTCGCGCCGCGCGGGTGGGGTTCGATTGGGGCAGCGTCGAGCCGGTGGAGGCCAAGGTGGCGGAAGAGATCGAAGAGTTCCGTCTGGCCCCCGACCCGGAGCGCCGCAGCGCCGAGTTCGGCGACCTCCTCTTCAGCCTGGTGAACCTGGCCCGCTGGCACGCCATCGACCCAGAGAGCGCGTTGCGCGAGGCGAACCAGCGATTCGCGCGGCGTTTCGAGACCATCGAGCGCCACGCCGCCGATATCGGCCGTCCCCTCGAGGAGATGACTCTCGAGGAGATGGACGCCCTCTGGGACGAGGCCAAGGAAGCCGAGACGCGCGACAGGGGAGCCTAGACTCGAGCCAGGGGAATGGAACGCGGATTCCGCGGATCGGGACGGATCTACGCTGATCTCTTTCATTTCTTTCTGGCTGCGGAAATCAGCGCTCTATCAGCGTAATCTGCATGCCATCGAGCCCTGCCTTGCCGACAATCGACTCTCGTGCAGGCACAATGGAGAAGGCATCATGTTCACACCGCGCGCTCGCATCGTCGCCATCGCCGCCGTCATGATCGCCGTGACGGCCGTCTTTACGCTGCTCGTGCGCATCCCGATCCCTGCCACCCAAGGTTACGTCAACTTTTCGGACGTAGCCACCTACTTTGCCGCCTTTGCCTTCGGCCCTGTCATCGGGTTCGTGGCGGGCGGCATCGGCGCCGCGTTGGCCGACGTCATCGGCGGGTACGCCCAGTTCGCCGTGCTGACGCTCCTGGCCCATGGGCTGCAAGGGGTGGTAGCCGGCGTGTTGGCCCGCGGACGCTCGCTGCCGGGGCTCATCGTGGCCTGGGCGGCCGGAACCGTCACCATGGCGGGGATCTATCTCTTGGGCGAGGGATTGGTGCTCACCGGCTGGGGCCCCGCCATCGCCGAGCTGCCGTTCAACCTGCTGCAGAACGTGGCGGGCGGCCTGGTGGGCATCCCGCTGTACCTGGCGGTGCGCCGGGCCTATCCGCCCGTCATCCGCCTGGCGCAGCCCGAGGGATGGCAGGAGGGCTGATCGCCCACCGAGCAGTGCGTGCGGCGACCGGCGGGGCCGGTCGCCGTGCTATGTTCCCGCGCCACCGAGTGCGACGCATCATGAGGAACGTAAGTGAGGCCGCCCCTTGTCCGCCGTCGAGATCGATAACCTCCGCTACGCCTACCCCCCACTCTGGGCCGGCGGCGCCTCCGTCGAGGTGCTGCGCGGCCTCTCGCTAACCGTCGAACGCGGCGAGTTCCTGGCCCTCATGGGCCCTACCGGGGTGGGCAAGTCCACCCTCCTCATGGCCCTCAACGGCATCGTGCCGCAAAGCACCGGCGGCGTCATCAGCGGACGTGTGACGGTGCTGGGCGCCGACTCCCGAGGGACGCCGGTGGCCGAGCTGGCCCGGCGCGTGGGGATCGTCTACCAGGACGCGGAGAGCCAGCTCTTTTCCACCACCGTGGAGGACGAGGTCGCCTTCGGGCCTGAGAACCTGGGCGTGGACCCGCGCGAGATCGCCGAACGCGTGGCGTGGGCGCTGGACGTGGTGGACATGGCCGCCCATCGCGGGCGAGCGCCATCGCAGCTCTCCGGCGGGCAGAAGCAGCGCGTGGCCATCGCCGCCACGCTCGCCATGCTGCCGGAGGTGCTCGTGCTCGACGAGCCCACCGCCGCCCTCGATCCTCTGGGCCAGCGCGAGGTGCTGGCCGTGGTGGAAAAGCTGTGCAGCGAGCGTCGCGCGACGATCATCATGGCCAGCCACGACGCCGAGCAGGTGGCCGAGTTCGCCGATCGCGTGGCGGTGATGGTGGAGGGGCGCATCGCCCGCGCCGACGAGCCGCTGCGCGTGTTCGAGGACGCCGACCTGCTAGCGTGCGCAGGGCTGGCCGCGCCGCAGGTCTGCGATTTGGCCCTCGGGCTGAACCGGCGCCTGGGGACGCGCTACTCGTTCGCCACCCTCGACGCAGCCGCCGAGGCGCTGGGGGAAGAGGCTGCGGGTTCCGGGGTGCGGGTTCCGGGCCGGATGGGTTGCAGGTTACAGGCTCCAGGCTACACAGGGGTGCTTACTCCCTCGCCCCGTACTCGGGGAGAACCCCAGTACTCTGGGGCGAGGGTTGGCGGCGAGGGGTCTCTTTCCCCCTCTCCCTGTACTCGGGGAGAGGGTAGGGGTGAGGGGTCCTCGGGAGCGAGGGTTAGGGGTGAGACGCCCCCCCCCATCCGCGTCGAGGCCCTGACGCACCAGTACGACGAGATGAGCACCGCGCTCAACGGCATCGACCTCACCATCGGCGACAACGCCTACCTCGCCATCATCGGGCAGAACGGCTCGGGCAAGACGACCTTGGTTAAGCATTTCAACGGCCTGCTCAAGCCCGGCAGCGGCCACGTGTGGGTGGAGGGAGTCGACACGCGCACGACCTCCGTGGGGCGGCTCGCCCGTCGCGTGGGGTACGTCTTTCAGAACCCCGACCACCAGATATTCGGCGCCACCGTGCGCGAGGAGATCGGATTCGGCCCACGCAACCTGGGGCTGAGTCCCGCCGAGGTGCGGGGGCGCACCGACGAGGCGCTGGCGGCGTTCGACCTGACGGCCCACGCCGAGGCGCCTCCCGCCGTGCTGGGTTATGGCCTGCGGCGCAAGGTGTCGCTGGCGGCGGTGTTCGCCATGCGGCCCCACATCCTCATCCTCGACGAGCCCACCGCCGGCATGGACGCCCGCAGCACCGCCGACCTCATGGCGCGGGTGGACGCCATGCACCGCGCGGGGCACACCATCATCCTCGTGACCCACGACATGCGCCTGGCGGCAGAGCGCTGCCACCAAGTGCTGGTGATGCACGAGGGGCGGGCCCTGGCCTACGGCCCCACTCGGGAGGTGTTCTGCCGCTCCGACGACCTGGCCCTCGCCCAGTTGGCCCCCCCCCAGGCGGGGCAACTCGCCCGGCGTCTGGAGCTGCAGGGGATGCCGTGCGACGTGCTCACCACGGACGAGTTCGTGGCGGCGTACGCCGCCCTCGGCGCGGCGACGCAAGGGGGGCAGCCATGAGCGCCGTCTACGACCTCTATCAGCCCTCCGAGTCGTGGCTACACCGGCTCGACCCCCGGGTGAAGCTGCTGTTCGTCCTGAGCGCCTCGGTGGTGCTCCTGGCGAGCCGCAACGTGTGGGTGATGCTGGCGACCCTGGCGGCGGTCCACGCGGCGCTGTGGAGCGCGCGCATCGCGGGGCGCCGCATCGCCTGGGTGTGGCGGGTGACCCTGCCCACCATGGCGCTGATCGCCGCGCTGTGGGTGGCACTCTACCCCGGGCGCGGTCCCGCCTGGGTGGAGGTGTGGGTCCTGCGAGTGACGACCGAGAACGTGGCCGAGGGGCTGGCGATGGCGCTGCGCATCGGGGCGCTGGCGTTCGCCGTGTTCGCCTGGCTGTTCAGCACCGATCAAGCCACGCTGGTGCGCAGCCTCGTGGCGCTGGGGATGCCCCACCCCTGGGGGCTAATCCTCGCCATGGCGTTGCGCTACCTGCCGACCATGGCGGGGACCTTCCGGGTCATCAGCGACGCCCAGCAGGCGCGGGCCCTCGACCTGACGCGGGGCAACCTCGTGGCGCGCGCCAAGGCCTACCTGCCCATCGTGGTGGCGATGCTCATCACGGCGCTCCGCACGGCGGAGAACCTCTCGCGGGCGCTCGAGTCGCGCGCCCTGGGCGCCGGCGTGCGGCGAACCTACTTTCGCCAGCTGCACTACCGCTGGGTAGACGCTGTCTGGACGGTGGCCATCGTCGTGGCGACGGGGTTGTTCCTGTGGGCGAGGATCGCGTGGGGCGTGGGAGCGGCGCCGCTTAGGTTGGTGCCGTAGAGAGCGTCTGGATCGCGTGGGTCTCTGGATCGCGGAAGCGCGGAAGGGACGAAAAACGCGAAAGGACACGCCGCGTAAGGGATGCACGCGGCGAGGGCGCAGGACCGGTTGACACGGCCCCTCGGCTCCAGGCTAATGTCGTCGCATGGCGGGCCGGACGGCGTCCGGCCCCTACACCGTGCGGGTGCGCCGTGGGATCGATGTAGGGCGCGCACGCCGGTGCGCGCCGGGCTGGGTGGTACGTGCGTTCCGCGCGGAAGACGCGGGGCCCCGCATCGCGGGCCGGACGGCGTCCGGCCCCTACACCGCGCGGGTGCGCCGGGTCGATGTAGGGCGCGCACGCCGGTGCGCGCCGGGCTGGGTGGTACGTGCGTTCCGCGCGGAAGACGCGGCCCCATCGCGGGCCGGACGGCGTCCGGCCCCTACACCGCGCCGCGGGGTCGATGGGGCGCGCACGCCGGTGCGCGCCGGGCGGGTGGTACGTGCGTTCCGCGCGGAAGACGCGGGGCCCCGCATCGCGGGCCGGACGGCGTCCGGCCCGCTACGCCGTGCGGGTGCGCCGTGGGATCGATGTAGGGCGCGCACGCCGGGCGCGCACCGGCGCTGCGCGTACCTCTCGCGCGGCGACCCCTTTCGCGGCTTTCGCCTCTTTCGCGCCCCGATCTGGTACCCCGGATCGCCGCAATCCAGACGCCCTCGCGACGTCGCCCTCTACCCTTTCCCCAACAACACCTCCCGCGCCCGCTCGAACCCACATTGGGCGCTGGTGAGCACCGGCAGGCCGTACTCTGCCTCGAGGTCGGGGTGGTCGAACAGCACCGTGCTCATGGAGAGCTGCGCCAGGACGACGCTGCCGAAAGAGCCGCGCGACAGCGCCTCGCGGATGGCGCCGTCGATGGCGGCGTTGTGCCCTGCCACGTCCGCCGCCGCCAGGCGCTCCCACGCCTCGTGGACGTCCACGCCGTCAAAGGCGACCTCGCGTCCCATGCGCTCGGCCGTCTCGCGGAGGAGCGCCTGGGTGCTGGCCACGGTGGGGCCGTGGGTGGCCACCACCAGCACCCGCCCGCCGGTCTCCACGGCGCGCTCCATCATCGGCAGGTCGATCTGCAGCACCGGCACGCCCTCCCCCGCCAGGGCGTCCTGCACCTGGCGATAGGCGCGGTTCATGGTCGAGCAGGTGATCATCACGGCGTCCACCGCCGCCAGCTCCGCCAGATCGCGGGCGTAGCGCTTGAAGGCGTCGATGTTGGCCTGAGGCGGGCAGGGGCGCCCCTCGGCGTGGGCCTGCATAAAGTTGAGCTGCACCGCCTCGTTGCCCACGTTCACCAGGTGCACCCCCGGCAGGTAGCGCCGCCCGAAGGCGTTGCACCACAGGGTGATCCACGAGCTGCCGTTGATGAGGCCCAGGCGCTTGCCGCGCAGCCCCGGATAGGGCAACTCCCCCTCGTACGGCTCGGGGCCTACATGGGCCACGCCGGTGACCCGCAAATAGTCGTCGAACAGACGCACGTCGTCAGGCATTCTTCCCATCCCTGGCCGCCATCGCCTCGCGTGCGGCCGTCGCGATGTGTTGAGGCGTCATGCCGTGGTGGTGCAGCAGCTCTTGCGTGCCGCCGCTGCTCACGAACTGGTCGCGCACGCCGATGCGGCGCAGCGCGGCCGGGGCGCGCTCCCCCAGGACCTCGGCCACGGCGCTCCCCAGGCCGCCGAGGATGCTGGCGTTCTCGGCCGTCACCACCGCGCCGGTGCGCCCGGCCGAGTCGGCCAGCAGGTCGGCGTCGATGGGCTTGATGGAGCCACAGTGCAGCACGTCGGCGCGGACGCCGTCCCGCGCCAGAAGGTCGGCCGCCTCGATGCACAGGGAGGTCATCATCCCGGTGCCCACCAACGAGACGTCGTCGCCCTCGCGCAGGCGCACCCCCACGCCCCACTGGAAGGCGTAATCGGCGGACATGAGGTCGGGCAGGGTAACGCGCGTCACGCGGAAATAGATGGGGCCGGGGGTGAGCACGGCGGCGCGCATCATGCCGCGCAGCTCGCGATTGTCACCAGGATCGGCGACACGCACGTTGGGGACGGCGCGCATGGCGGCCAGGTCATCGATGGCGTTGTGCGAGGCGCCGGCGCGGCTGGTGGGCACGCCGGCATAGCTCCCCGCGATCTTGACGTTGAGGCGCGGGTAGGCGATGCTGACGGTCACCTGGTCGAGGGCACGCTTGGCGGCAAAGACGGCAAAGGTGCTGGGGAATGGGATGTAGCCCTGCATCGCCAGCCCCGCCGCCACCCCGAACATGTTCTGCTCGGCGATGCCGCACTGGATGAACCGCTGGGGGAACGTATCCTTGAACAGGACGGTCTTGCTGGACGTGTTCAGATCGGCGTCGAGGACGACGATCTCGGGAAACTCGCGACCCAGGTCGACCAGCGTCTGGCCGAACACGTCGCGCATTTCGTCGGGCATGACAAGCTCCTGAGGGGCAGACACAAGGTCCTGCCCGTGCGTATCGGATGGTTGTGGCGTCCGCGCGCCGGTGGTGAGACACGCAGGTCTGCCCCTACAACACTCGGGCGGGCATTGCGGCGGCTCTGTAGGGGCGAACCTGCGTGTCTGACCCCGTGAGGCGGCCAGCCAGGGCGCCGCCGGTCATTCCTTGCCGTAAAAGAGTTCCTTGTTGGTCTGCTCGGCGAGCCGCGAATAGCCCTCCTCGGGACGACCATACTCGCGGGCCAGGGCGCGCAGCATGCGGTCGGCCACATCGGGCTCGGGCGGGTGGGTGTGCCACTGATAGTTGAACTCGGCCTCGGGCACGCCGCGCCCCTTGACGGTGTGGGCGATGACGGCGATGGGCGCGCCGTGCACCCGCACGTGCCGCGCCTGGTGGAGCGTCTGGAGCAGCGCCTCCACGTCGTGGCCGTCGACCTCGAGCACCTCCCAGCCAAAGGCGCGCCACTTGTCGGCCAGGGGCTCGATCCCCATCAGGTCCCAGACGAACCCCTTGGCCATCACCTTGTTATAGTCCACGATGGCCACCAGGTTATCCAGGTGGTAGTGGGCGGCCATCATGGCGGCCTCCCACACCTGCCCCTCATTGCACTCCCCGTCGCCCAACAGGCAGTAGACGCGATTGTAGGCGTTCTCGCGCAGCCGGAAGCCGAGGGCCTGCCCCACGGCGATGGAGAGCCCCTGCCCTAGGGAGCCGCCGGAGGACTCGAGCCCCGGTGTCTTGAGCATGTCGGTGTGCCCCTCGAGGCGCCCGCCCAGCTCGCAGTAGGAGTACAGCTCGTCTACGGGGTAAAAGCCGCGTAGCGCCAGGGCGGCGTACAGCGCCGGCGAGGCGTGCGCCTTGGACAAGATAAAGCGGTCGCGCTCGGGCCAGTCGGGGCGCTCGGGGTCCAGCCGCATGGCGTGAAAGTAGAGGCAGGCCAGGATATCGGCGGCGGAGAGCGCCCCACCCACGTGGCCCCAGCACCCCCAAGTGATCATCTCGATGCTGAGCCGTCGGATGTCGTAGGCCACATCCTCCAGGCGGCCGATGGCGGCGGCGTCGATGCGCATGATCCGCTCAGCTCGCGGCCTCGGCCAGGGCCTTGCCCTCGGCCGCCCAGAGCATCCCGCGCGTCACCATGGTGAGGATCTGGGGATCCTGCTCGAACACCTGCGCCACGTGGCCCAGGGAACAGTAGAACACGCGTCCCTTGCCGTACATCTTGGTCCAGGTGACGGGCATCACCGTGTCGCCAAAGCGTGTGATCGCCAGGACGGTGTTGCCGGGGTCGACGTGCATGAAATAGTGCTCGGAGCGCACCTCGAAATCGTGCAGCCCTTCGGTGATGGGGCTGGGCACGTCGGTGATCTCGACGGTGTAGCGCACGCCGTCGTTGCCCGGGTGGGCCACCCACTGCCCACCGACCATGTACTGGAACTCGGTCTCCTGGCGGAAGGCATCGCCCATGCCGCCGTGGACGCCGGCGATCCCCACGCCGCTTCGCACGGCGTCGAGCAGGCCGTTGAGCTGGTCCCGCTCGATGCTGCCCATGGTCCAGATGGGCACGATGAGATCGAGGCCGGCGAGCTTGGCCTCATCTCTGAAGCTGTCCAGCGTCTCGGATATCTCGACGTCAAAGCCGTTCTCGCGCAGCGCGGCCGCCAGGATCTCGGACACCTGGAAGGGCTCGTGTCCCTCCCAGCCGCCGCGAACGATGAGTGCCTTTTTCATGCGACCTCCCTTGGTCCAGATCGATGGCCAAGCCGGCGGCTTGGCTCGGGCGGGGTGGTTTTACCATCGCCGTGGCGGGGCGTCAAACCCGGCCGCTGGGTCGTCGATGTGCCTCCCAAGGTTATGGAGACCTCCAACTGCCCCAGCCTTTACAGGAAGGTATTCACGCGTTACTATATCAACTATATAAGCTACCGTGATCCCAGCCCCCATTCTGAGGGCAAGAGAGAACGCCAGTATTCAGTGATTTGGAGGGCGAGATGGAAGGCCAACCGATGGTCGAGGTGCGTGCTGTGCACGAGGATACGGAATCGCTCGGGTCCTACGTACCCGTGCCGGGGTTCGGCATCCTACCCGTCAACGCGTTCATCGTTCGGGCCGAGCAGCCGCTGCTGGTGGACACCGGCGCCATCGTCATGAAGGACGCCTTTATGTCGGCGCTGCGCTCCGCCATCGACCCCGCCGACATCCGCTGGCTGTGGCTCACCCACACCGACCCCGATCACATCGGCAGCCTGGCAGCGATCATGGCCGAGGCCCCCAACGCCCGCATCATCACCACCTTTCTCGGCACGGGCAAGTTGGGGCTCTTTGGGTTCCCGGTGGATCGCGTATACTTGGTCAATCCCGGTCAGAGCATGAGCATCGGCGATCGAGAGATCGTGGCCATCAAGCCGCCGTCGTTCGACGCCCCCGAGTCGACGGGGTTCATCGACTCCAAGACGCGGGCGTTCTTTTGCGTCGATTGCTTTGGCGCACTCATGAGCGAGCCCGCCGCAACCGCGGCGGACATCCCGGAGGCGCAGCTGCGCGACGGCCTGGTGACGTGGGCGACGGTAGATGCCCCCTGGCTGCAGATGGTGGACGAGGAGCGCTTTGGCCGGTCGCTGGAGATCGTGCGCCAACTCGACGCCTCCGTCGTCCTGAGCAGCCACCTGCCGCCGGCCAGGGGGATGACCAAGACGCTGCTGGGGTTCCTGCGCGAGGCGCACGACGCCCCCTCGTTCATCGGACCGGACCAGGCAGCCCTCGAGAGGATGATGGCGACGATGGCCTAGACGACGGTGGCCCCGCCACCGGAGGCGGCGCGATGACCAAGGTGGGCCTGCGGGGTTCGTGCAGGACATGTGATGGTTGGCTGAGCAACGGCGGGCTTCACGACATGACGCCGGTGCTGTCTGAAGGAGGTCGATATCGCCATGGTGAGTAACGTAGACCAGCGAGAGGACACACGCCAAATCGAGGCGATCATCCAGGCCCTCGAGGAAGCCTCGAATGAGGCGGATCCCAGCAAGGCTGAGGCGGTGATGTGGCTGGAGGACGAGCGGTTTTCCGAGATCGAGGACTTTGTGCCCGAACCCTTTGGCGCCGACGTGGTGCGCCAGATTCACGACTGGACGCGCGAGAACGCCGAACCGGGCGACAATGTCCATTTCACCGACATCAACGTCCACCTCCTCTCCTCCACCGTCGCCTATGCCACGGCAATCCAGGAGCTGCGCTTCGACGACGAGGTGGGTGCCAGCCGCGCCACGCTGCTCTTTCTCAAGAAGGGCGACCGGTGGGGGTTGATCCACAGCCACTACTCGGCGATGCCCGAGGAAGAGGAAGACATCGAGGACGAGGAATAGCGCTGGAGGCCCGGCAAAGCGCGTGACCGCCGCCATCGAGGGAGGGAAGCATTCATGAACGTCCATCGTCCTGCGCGGGCGCGCGCCGGGTTCCGGATCGCGCTGTACGTCCTGGTGGGGGTGTTGTTCGCCATCGGCGCGGCGCTGGCCGTGGGGGAGTTCCGCTGGCGGGGGATCACCCGCCAGCGACTGGCCCGCCTCGACGCCCTGCGCCAGGCGCCGGAACTCGCCACCTACTCAGAGACGGAGCTGGAGGGGCTCCCCGCGCCGGTGCAGCGCTACTTTCGGGCGGCACTGCGCGACGGCCACCCCATCATCGCGCGTGCCCGGCTGACTCAGCGGGGCGAGATCCTGTTGGGGGAGGCCGAGGACGGCTGGCGACCCTTTACCGCCACCCAGACGTTCTCGCCACGCCCCCCTGGCTTCCTGTGGGATGCCCGCGGCCAGGCCGCGCCCGGCATGTCCGTGTACGTCCACGACGCCTATATCGGCGGGGAGGGGGTGCTGCAGGGGGCGTTGCTGGGGCTGGTGACGGTGGTCGACATGAGCGGGACGCCCGAGGTCGCCGAGGGAGAGCTGATGCGCTACCTCGCCGAGGGCGTCTGGATCCCCACGGCGCTCCTCCCGAGCCAGGGCGTGCGCTGGGAGCCGATGGACGACGAGCGGGCCCGCGCCACCCTGGTGGACGGCGAGACGTCCGTATCCCTCGTCTTTACCTTTGGCGCCGACGGCCTCGTGTCGAGCGTGTTTGCCGACGCGCGCCCCCGCGATGTGGGCGGTGAGACCGTGCCCACACCGTGGGAGGGCCGCTTTGGCGATTACGTCGAGCGCGACGGCATGCGCATCCCCACCTCTGGCGAGGTCGCGTGGCAGCCCGAGGGGCGGCGCCTGCCGTACTGGCGCGGGCATATCATCGAGGTAGCATACGAGTACGCGCGGTGACGGCGCCACGCCCGCCATTCCGAGCGAGGGGCCTCGTAGTGTGAGTCAAGGTCCCTCATTACGTTCGGGACGACGTGCCGTGCGCGTCGTTCCGAACGTACAGACACTGTCGTTCCGAACGCACCGTGCCAGTCATTCCGAACACAGCGAGGAGCCTTGTCTAGCTCAGCGAGGCCCCCGAATACGTTCGGGGCGACAAACACGTAGCGTAGGGGCGACCGGCCGGTCGCCCCTACGTGTTCCGCCACGGCGTATGGGCAGACCTGCGTGCCTGCCCCCGATACGCATCAAGGCCTTGGTCGCGATCGACGGGGCCTAATCGTCAAAGAACCCCTTGTCCTCTTCGCGCAGGTACTGCTCCGCCTTGTCGGGGATGAGGTCCACACCCATGCCCGGCGTGTCCCACACCTCGATCATGCTGTCCTTGACGATGGGATCGGGCAGCCCGGTGACGATGTCGTACCACCAATCGGGCCGGCCCACGGGGTACTCGAAGCCGATATAGTTCTGGGGCAGCGTGGCCGCCACCTGCACCAGCGCCGCCAGGCCGATGACGCCATCCCCCGTGCCGTGGGGCGCCATGAGGATGCCGTGCAGGTCGGCGTACTCGGCCACCCACTTGAGTTCGGCGATCCCGCCGATGTCGCAGGGGTCGGGCCCCACGATGTTCACGGCGTGCCCCTCAATGAGTTCGCGGAAATTCTGCCGCAGGTAGATCTGCTCGCCCGTGTGGATGGGCGTCGAGGTGCTCATGGTCACCTCGCGGTAGACGTCGGCCATGACGTAGGGATAATAGTCGCCCGTGATCATGTCCTCGAGCCACATGATATTAAGCGGCTCCAGCGCTTTGGCGAGGCGGATGGCGTCGGGCACCATGAACCCGGGGCCGCAATCCAGCGCCAGGCCGATCTCGTCCCCCAGCACCCCCTTCATCGCCTCGACGCAGGCGATGATGTGCTTCAGCCCGCGCTCCGTCAGCGGACCGCGGTTGCTGTGAAAGCCGCGCGGCTGCAGGTCGCCGTAGAACAGGTTCGGCACCTGGCCCGGCATGCCGCTATGGAAGGCGATCCCCTGCTTGATGATGGAGAACCCCTCGGGGCTGGCCTTCATCTTGGCCGTGTTCTCGGCATAGTCGTCGGGCGTCGAGCCGGCCATGGGAAAGCGAACGGCGCCGTTATAGACGCGCACCTTGTCGCGCACCTTGCCGCCGAGAAGCTTGTACACCGGCAGCCCGGCGGCTTTGCCGGCGATGTCCCACAGCGCCATCTCGATGGCGCTCACCGCGCTGCCCCACGGCTTGAAACTGGCGAGGCGTCGAACGCGCATCATCACGCGCTCGACGTTGGTGGGGTCCTCGCCAACGATGAGGTCCTTGTAGAACATGATGTGCGGCTTGAGGTAGTGCTTGCTCGCCTCCACCTCGCCGAGGCCGTGGATCCCCTCGTCGGTGGTGATGCGCACCACGGGGTTGTTACCGAACACGGCGCATTTCAGGTCGGTGATCTTCATCGTTCCCTCTTTCCTGTTCAAGACACCCGCGATCCGGGTATAGCGAGGGCGCACTGCCCCCGTCCGCGGTCGTCCGTGCGGGACATACCTTGGTATGCCCCAACGCGTCGACCGGGTCGACCACCGCTAGTCGTCAAAGAACCCCTTGTCCTCTTCCCGCAGGTACTGCTCCGCCTTGTCGGGGATGATGTCCACGCCCAGGCCCGGGGCATCCCAGACGTCGATCATGCTGTTCTTGACCACCGGGTTGGGGAGGCCGCTGACGATGTCGTACCACCACGAGGGGTTGCCGATGGGGTACTCGAAGGCGATATAGTTCTGCGGCATGGTCGCCGCCACGTGCACGTGGGCGGCCAGACCGATAAGGCCGTCAAAGACGCCGTGGGGCGCTATGAGGATGCCGTGCAGGTCGGCGTACTCGGCGATCCACTTGAGTTCGGCGATGCCGCCCACATCCTCGGGGTCGGGCCCGATGATGTTCACGGCGTGCTTTTCGATCAGCTCGCGGAAATTCTGCCGCAGGTAGATCTGCTCGCCGGTGTGGATGGGCGTCGAGGTGCTCATGGTGATGTCGCGATACACGTCGGCCAGCACGTACGGCGTATAGTCGCCGGTAAAGAGGTCCTCCAGCCACATGACGTTCAGCGGCTCCAGCGCCTTGGCGAGGCGGATGGCGTCGGGCACCATCCAGCCGGGGCCGCAGTCGAGGGCCAGGCCCACCTCATCGCCCAGCACGCCCTTCATCGCCTCGACGCAGGCGATGACGTGCTTGAGCCCGCGCTCGGTGATCTGGCCGCGTGTGCCGCGCGGCTGCACCTCGCCGTAGAAAAAGCCGGGCACTTCACGCGCCATGGAGGAGTGAAAGCCGACGGCCTGCTTGATGATGGAGAATCCCTCCGGGCTGGCCTTCATCTTGGCCATGTTCTCGGCATAGTCGTCGGGCGAGTGGCCCTTCATCGGAAAACGGATGGCGCCGTTATAGACGCGCACCTTGTCGCGCACCTTGCCGCCGAGCAGCTTGTACACCGGGACGCCCGCCGCCTTGCCGGCGATGTCCCACAGCGCCATCTCGATGGCGCTCACGGCGCTGCCCCATGGCTTGAACGCTCCGAGACGGCGAATGCGCAGCATGACGCGCTCGACGTCGGTGGGGTCCTCGCCCACAATCATGTCCTTGTAGAACATGACGTGCGGTTTGAGGTATGGCTTGGTGGTCTCTGCCTGGCCGAGGCCGTGAATCCCCTCGTCAGTGGTGATGCGCACCACGGGGTTGTTGCCGATGATGGCGCACTTGAGGTCGGTGATCTTCATGGGTCGTTACTCTCCTCTGCGCGACGGCGCGCTGGATGGTTGTGCGAGCACTGTAACGCAGGAGCAGGGGGACGTCAACAGGCTCGGTGGCGGGTGGAGAAGCACGGTGGTATGCTCTCGGCGACGTGGTGGCGTCCCGAGGAGGTAGTGCCGTGGAGCCAAGTCATCTAAAATCCTACGACGTGGATTCCTGCATCGTCGAGATCTATGACCAGACCGAGACCCAGATGGAGGACGTGGCACTGATCCGCCGCCTCCTGGTGCACCTCCCGCTCCCTCTCACCAGACGCGGCGAAAAGATCGGGGAGGGGGGATCGAGCATCCTGGAGCCGTTCTGCGGCAACGGCCGCATCCTCATCCCCCTGGCTCAGGACGGCCATCGCCTGGTAGGGCTGGACAAGTCGCCCCCCATGCTGGACTCGGCGCACGCCAAGCTAGCCGCCCTGCCGCCGGAGGTGCGAAAGCGCATCACGCTGCGCCAGGTCGACGTGCTGACCGCGCCGTGGCCGCAGGGGTTCGACGTCGTCATCCTGGGTGGCAACTGCCTGTACGAGCTGGCGACGCCCGAGGAACAGGAGGCGTGCATCGGCGCCGCCGCCACATCGCTGCGGCCCGGCGGGTACCTCTATCTGGACAACAATCACATGGAGGGGGGGCTGGCCGCCTCGTGGCGGGAACCGGGAGTGAACGTGAACCGCTTCCCCACCGGCCGCTGCGCCGACGGCACCGTCGTCCAGGGCACGACGGAGACGATAGCCTTCGACGCTCAGACGCGGCTGGTGCGCATTCGGCGCACGGTCACCATCACGCGTCCCGACGGCACCACGACCCAGCGCGAGTGGGTGGAGCAAAAGCACCCGCCGAGCACCGCCGAGATGCGCGCCTGGCTCGCGCGGCACGGATTCGAGGTCGAGGGGCTGTGGGGCGACCGGCAGGGCGCGCCGTACACCGACGCGTCGGGCCGCGCCATCTTTTGGGCACGGCGGGCTGGGAGGTAAACGGCCTTTGGCTACGCGGGAAGGGCCGCGGGTGGCCGTCCGGTCGCGCAGGACGCGCCGGGGGTGGACCTTAGGCCGTGCCAGAGGCGCCGTGGGTAGACCGCCGACTACGCGGGAAACGCCGGGGGCTAAAGCCCTCCGGCTAGCTCAGATGGAAGCCCTTACGGGCTTTCTCGGCAACCTGGGAGCTGGCGTTGTGCGACAGTTCAGCCCCGTGGGAGCTGTCTTGGCCCCGAAGGGGGCTACGTCTACCCTAGCCCGGCGGTTCAACGCCGGGCGGGCTGGCGTAGCCCGAGGGTTCCACGCTGGGCGGGCTTGGCCTACCTCGGTCCCGTAGCGGCCTGACGTTCTTCGGCGGCTCACCCCCGGGGAGGGCGGTGCCGGCCCCGAAGGGGGCTACGTCTACCCTAGCCCGGCGGTTCAACGCCGGGGGGCTGAGGGGGTGCCGCCCAGCGTCGCGTCGAGGCGCTCCCAGGCGCGACGCGCGGCCTCGACCTCCTCGGCGCTAGGTGGCGAGGGGGCATAGCGGGCCACCTGGTAGGCGTCTCCGAGGGCACGCAGGTCGGCGCGCACGGCGGGGAGGTTGCGCTCCAGGGTGCGCTCGTGGGCAAGGGCCGTCTCGCCGGGCGAGCGCCCCAGGCCGAGCGCCTCGACGCGGGCCAGCATGCGCTGGTAGGCCTCGCGCACGGCGCGACGCGACGCCTCGACCCCCTCCAGGCTCAGGAAGGGCTCTGCGGGGGCGCGCCTCCGCCGCCGGCGCCATGCGTCCCACTGCGCCCGCAGCAGCCCCACCGACAGGATCGACTCGCGCTGCTCCGCCTGCTCGGGGGGCCGGCGGCGCCGCCGGCGCTCGGCCAGATAGAAGGCCAGGGCGATCCCCGCCACCAGCGCGACCACCGCCGCCACCCGCAGGATGTCCTGCATGGCCGGCGACAGCGCCCGCGGCTCGATAGGGATGTCGCCAAAGGGCGATTCCTGCGGCTCGCCCGACTCGGGGGTCTGGAGCAGTTCGCCCTCTACGAGCAGGCCACGCAACGCCATGATGAGGGGCCAGATGACCCACAGAATGGCAAAGGCGAGCCAGGCGATGAGCGTGCCCACCGCGTCCAGGATAGCGCCGATGACGCCCCCCACGGCGCGCAGGACGTCCCTCGCCGCCTGAGGCGACACGACCTGGGTAAGCAGCCACCCCGCCACGAGGATCGCCGCCACCACGCTACCCGCCGAGACGAGCCAGTAGCGATTCAAAAAGGGCGCGGCACGGCCGCGGGCGCGCTGCAGGCTCAGCATCTCGGAGGCCGAGAGGAGCGCCAGCGCCAGCATGCCGCTGACGAGAAAGGTCAGGGTCGCGGCGCGCAGGTCCACCCTGGCCATCCCCTCCAGCGATCCGAGATCAAAGAGCAGCATGCCGCCCAGGGCCAGCACCCCGAGCACAAAGTTGCGCCAGAGGGCGGATGAATCGGCCCAGTCGATGGACAACCCGCCATACCAGAGCGCCGCGCTGACCACGATGACAACCAGGTTCGCTGGCACCGTCACCCGCAGATCCGCCAGGGCGCCATACTGCCCGCGCAGCCACGCGCCCGGCGCCGCGGCGTCAAAGCGAAAGAGGTAGGCCGTCGCCGCCGCCACGGCAATCAGGCCGGCCAGCACCAGCAGGACGCGCCCTCCCGAGCGGGTCCCCAGCGCCCCTTCCAGCGCCGTCGCGCCCACGAGGAGGACCAGCACCAGCCAGGCAGGGTAGCGCCCGGGCCACGGGGCGACGATGGGCAGCGCAAAGAGGAGGGCGATGAGCGGCGTCAGCCACGAGGCGCGCATCACGGCCGACGCCACGGGCAGCAGCCCCGACTCGAGCCAACGAAAGCGCATCATACGGTTGCGGCGTCTAGCCGGTTGGAGCCAACGCCGCGGATGCCAGCGCCGTTGAAGACAACGCCGCATCACGACCTCCCAGGTGGTGGTGGCGCAACGTCTCGGGCACATCGGGCGCCTCGTCGCCCACCGTGAGCAAGATGGCGCCGTGACCCGCCGTGTCCAGGGCCAGCAGCCGCTCGTAGACCTCCTCCCCGGGCCGGGCGGTGATGGCGACCACCGTGGCGCCGTAGGGGAGCCGGGGCCGCAGGCGGCGCAGCGTCTCGGCGAGTGACAGGCCCGGGAAGGGACTCAGCATGGCCATGGCGGTCAGCAGTTGCCGCGCCTGGTCGGGGTGCCGGCCGGGGCGCACCATCACCCAATCTTGCCCCTCACCGCCCAGCGCGTTGGCGCACAGGCCCACCATGTGTCGCTGCGCCAGCGCCTCCATGGCGATGGATGCCGCCGCCGTGATCGCGTACTCCAGATACTCGGGCACGTACTCGAAGGTGCGCTGTAGCGTCTGCACGTCGACCACCAGCATCAGCGCCAGCGTGTCGCTGGGGTCGAACTGCTTGGTCTGCAGCCGCCCGACGTGGGCCGAGGCGGGCCAGTGCACGTGGCGTGGGTTGTCGCCCGGCGCATAGTCGCGCACCATGGCGAAACGCAGCGGGTCGGTGTGGACGCGTCGGCGGGCGAGCCACTCCCCCAGCGGCCGCCCGGCGGGGAGGCCCAGGGCCTCCACGGGCACCACGCGGGGGTAGACGATCAGTTCATCGGTGTCGTCATCGATGCGCTGGCGCCGACGAAAGCCAAACATGTCGCCCGACGAGATCTCGGCCGGCCCGAAACGAAAGTAGCCCCGCTGATCGCCCCGGATGCGGTGCGTGCGCGTGACGCGCTCGTACCAGCGCAGCGAGACCACCGAGTCGAGGAACGGCTTGGGCGCCGCCGGGAGCGCCCCCCCCTGCGCCGCATCGACGTCGTAGGGGCGACCGGCCGGTCGCCCACTATCTTTAGGCTGTCGCCCACTATCTTTAGGCTGTCGCCCACTATCTTCAGGCTGTCGCCCACTATCCTCAGGCTGTCGCCCGCCACCGTCGGGCCGCCGCCCACTCCCACCGGCCGCGTCGGGCAGGGTGACCGGCGCGGGGTAGCGGTCGCGCACCAGGAGCCAGGGCAGGGGGAGCGGCTTGGCGTTGGTGAACTCGAGGGTGAGGGTGGTCGCCTCGCCGTAGGCGAGGTGGTCGCGCCCCAGGCGACGCCGATAGGTGACGTTGGTGAGGCAGTGGCGCGCCCATAGCTCGGACGCGCCGGAGGCGAGGGCCAGTACCAGCACCAGCAGGGCCAGGGTGCCACGCTGATTCAGCACCGCCAGGATCAGCAGGGCGCCCAGAAACGCCCACCAGAGGCCGCCCTTCACGTCATACCCTCCCGGCCCAGTTCTCCTCCACGGGCACCGGCACCCCCGCCACGATCTCACGCAGCGCCCCGGCGACTCCCTCGCCGTGCAGGCGCATGCGCGCCCCCGCGATGAGGCGGTGGGCGAGCACCGGCTCGGCGAGGGCCAGGACGTCATCGGGCAGGACATAGTCGCGCCCGTGCAGCGCCGCCAGGGCCTGGGCGGCGTGATAGAGGGCCAGCGTGGCACGCGGGCTGGCGCCCAACGACAGCGCCTCGCTGTCGCGGGTGGCGCGCACCAGGTCGACGATATAGCCCTCCACCGCCTCGTGGACGAACACCTGGCGCGCCTGAGCGGCGAGCGCAACGATCTCCTCCGCCGAGAGCACCGGCTGCAGGTCGACCAGCGGGTCCTCAGCGCGGTAGCGCCGCAGGATGGCGCGCTCCTCATCGGGTTCCGGATAGCCGAGGTTCAGCCGCAGGAGAAAGCGATCGAGCTGCGCCTCGGGGAGGGGGAAGGTGCCCTCCAGCTCGATGGGGTTCTGCGTGGCGAGCACCAGGAAGGGGCGCTCCAGGGGGCGCGTCACGCCGTCGCCCGTCACCTGGCGCTCCTGCATCGCCTCCAGGAGGGCGCTCTGGGTGCGTGGGCCGGCGCGGTTGATCTCATCGGCCAGCACCACCTGGCTGAACACGGGCCCGGGGCGGAACTCGAACTGCAGCGTGGCCTGATTGAACACGCTGACGCCGGTGATGTCGGTGGGGAGCAGGTCCGGCGTGAACTGGATGCGGCGAAAGGTGCACCCCAGGCTGCACGCCAGCGCCTTGGCGAGGGTCGTCTTGCCTATGCCGGGCACGTCCTCGATGAGCACATGCCCCTCGCAGAGGAGGGCGACGAGCAGCAGCTCGATGACGTCGTCCATGCCCACGATGACGCGGGCCACGTTCTCGCGCACGCGCCGGCCCGCCCCTTGGATCGTCAAAGCATCCACGATGGCGTGCACCTCCGTTCGGATCGTCGTCGATAGCGTCTGGCAGCGGCGCCGAGACGAGGCACGGGCGGGCCCGTCGGCCCGCCCGATGCTCACTGCACGCGGTTACCAGTCGACGGGCGTGCCGTCGTCCGGGTGGTACGACTCGCGGTTGCGCCAGTCGTGGCCGATCTTGTCCGCCAGGGCCTCCTCGTCCAGCTCCACCCCCAGGCCGGGACCCGTGGGCAGCGGCACAAAGCCGTCGACGACCTGGAACGGCTCCTTGAGGTAGCCGTCGCCCAGGTTGACCTGCTCCTGGCAGAGAAAGTTCGGGATGGCGGCGTCGAGCTGGATGCAGGCCGCCAGGGCGATGGGCCCGAGGGGGCAGTGCGGCGCGATGGCGGCATAGTACGCCTCGGCCATCCCCGCGATGATGCGCCCCTCAAAGATGCCGCCGGCATGGGCGATGTCAGGCTGCAGGATCGAGGCCGCGCCCTTTTCCAGCACCTCGCGAAAACCCCACTTGGTGTAGACGCGCTCGCCGGTGGCGATGGGCAGGTGCGTCTTGCGCGCCAGGTCGGCCAAGACCTCGACGTTCTGGCACTGCACCGGCTCCTCGATGAACATCGGCTGGTACGGCTCCAGCGCCTTGATGAGCAGCATGGAGGTCTGGGGGCTGACGGCGCCGTGGAAATCGATGGCGATGTCCACGTCCTTGCCGGCGGCCTCACGGATGGCGGCAAAGCGCTCCACCACGCGCTCGACAACGGCGGGGCTCTCGACGATGCGCGCCGGCCGCCCGCCCACGACGCCGGTCTTGAGGGCCGTATACCCCTCGGCCACGCGTTGGCGGGCGACCTCGGCCACCTCCTCATTGGTGGCGCCATGGGTGTGGGCATAGATGCGGATCTTGTCGCGCAGGGGGCCGCCCAGCATCTGGTACACCGGCAGTCCCACGGCCTTGCCCGCCAGGTCCCACAGGGCGTGCTCCACGCCCGAGAGGGCGCTGGTCAGGATGGGGCCGCCGCGGTAGAAGGCGTGCTTGTACATCGCCTGCCAGTGGCGCATCACGTGGGTGGGATCCTTGCCGATGAGGTACGGCTCCAGCTCCTCCACCGCTTTGGCGACGGTGAGGGCGCGCCCCTCGAGGATCGGCTCCCCGAGGCCTACGAGCCCTTCGTCCGTGTGCATCTTGAGAAAGAGCCAGCGAGGTTTGACGAGAAACGTTTCGAGCTTGGTGATACGCATGGTGTCGCTCCTCAGTTGAGATTATGGATTTGGCCGTTAGCTGTTGGCTGTTAGCTGCGAGCGGTCAGCTGACAGCTGACCGCTGACAGGCGACAGCTAGAACGAAAGATACGCCCCATCCGCCGCAAACATCTCGTCCACCATACAGCGGATCTCGGCCAGAGAGAGCTTGGAGGCGGTGAGCGGGTCGAGCTGGATGGCGCGATAGATCGCCTCGCGGTCCTGCTCGATGAATCCATTGACCGCTAGCTCTTGCAGGTTCAGGCTGCCACGATTCAGCGCCGCCAGCGCCGGCGGCAGGTCGCCCACGTGGCAGGGGTGCAGGCCGCAGCCGTCCACCAGGATCGGCACCTCGACGACGCCGTTCTGCACCAGGTTACTGATCAAGCCGGTGTTGGGCACGTTGCCGTTGAACACATAGGGGGTGTTCGTCTCGCATGCATTCAGGATGCGCGCGAAAAACTCGTGGCTGCGGCTGATCTCGATCGGCTCGTCGCCGTACGCCAGGCGCTCGATCTCGGCGTCCTGCGCCTTCCTGCGCTCGGCATAGCGGGCGCGTCGCTGGGCGCGCGTCTCCCCCTTGGTCCCCACGCCCCACATCGCCTCGCTGGTGTGCTGGTCGATCAGTTCCGGCGTGCGCCGAAAGTAGGGCACGTACTCGGACATGTGGATGGAGGACTCGGAGACAAAGGCGCCAAAGTGCTTCATCACCTCCCACTTGACGATGTCGCGCCCATAGATGGCGGGGTCCTCCATCGCCTTCGTGATGAGGGGGTAGGCATCCTGGCCCTTCCAGCGGTACTCCAAGAACCAGGCCATGTGGTTGATGCCCGCCACCCAGTAGGCCACCTCGTCAAAGGGGGCGCCGATGTACTCGGCCAGGTGCATGGCGGTGCCCTGCACCGAGTGGCATAGGCCGACATAGCGCACCGGCGCCAGCTCCTTCACCGCCCAGGAGAGCATCACCATGGGGTTCGTATAGTTGAGCATCAGGGCGTCCGGGCATACCCGCTGCATCGCGCGGGCGATCTCGATGACGGCGGGGGCGTTCTTTAAAAAGTAGAACACGCCCCCGGGGCCGGCGGTGTCGCCCACGGCCTGGTCGATGCCATACTTGAGCGGGATGGTGACGTGGTTGTCACTGTCCCCCACGCGGATGGAGACGGACACATAGTCGGCGCCCTGCAGGGCCTCCTCGAGGTCGGTGGTGGCCTCGATGGTGGCGCTCGTGCCGGCCTGCTTGACCATGCGGCGCGCCAGGGCGGCCATGGGGGCGAGCGCTGCCTCGTTGATATCCATCAGGGTGATGGTGCTGTCACGGAGCGACGGCCAGGTGAGCACGTCGGTCACGAGGCGCCGCGCGAACACGTGGCTGCCCGCGCCGACGACGGCGATCTTGGGCATCGGGGCCCTCCTTGAGGCGTGTGGTGTGCGAACGGGAACGTGTGGGCGGCAGTATAGTGCCGTGACGCGGGAAGGGCAAGGCGCCCGCGGCCAGCACCCGCGGCCAAGGCCGGCGGCTGGCTGGCCCAGAGTACTGGGCTCACAAGCGCGCCCAGGCGCGCTGAGAACGCGTGAGCCCGCCTCGGCGGGCTTGCCGGATCAGACGGGCCGTTTACGGCTCGGCGTGCGGTGGCAGGGAGCAGCCGTACCCGTGACGAGCACCCGCGGCCCCGGCCGGCGGCGGACGGCCCAGGCCGGCTGGCGGCCCAGAGTACTGGGCTCGGAAGCGCGCCCAGGCGCGCTGAGGACGCATGAGCCCGCCTCGGCGGGCTTGCCGGATCAGACGGGCCGTTTACGGCTCGGCGTGCGGTGGCAGGGAGCAGCCGTACCCGTGACGAGCACCCGCGGCCAAGGCCGGCGGCTGGCTGGCCCAGAGTACTGGGCTCACAAGCGCGCCCAGGCGCGCTGAGGACGCATGAGCCCGCCTCGGCGGGCTTGCCGGCTCAGACGGGCCGTTTACGGCTCGGCGTGCGGTGGCGTGGCGCGCCGAGGGTAAGGCGAAACGTCTTGCGTGGGGTGGGGTTCCATGCTAATATCCTCAAGAAATGAACGCGATGCATCATCCGCCATTGACCATCATCGGCGGGGGGTTGGCCGGCTCCGAGGCCGCCTGGCAGGCGGCCATCCGGGGCGTCGACGTGGCGCTGTACGAGATGCGGCCGCGGGCCACCACCCCGGCCCACAAGACGGACCTGCTGGCCGAGCTGGTGTGCAGCAACTCGCTGGGCTCGAACCTTCCCGATCGGGCGCCAGGCCTGCTCAAGGAGGAGCTGCGGCGGCTCGGCTCTCTCGTTATGTGCGCCGCCGACGCCAATGTCGTGCCCGCCGGCGGTGCGCTGGCCGTGGGGCGTGAGGCGTTCTCGCGCGCCATCACCGAGGCGGTGGAGCGCCATCCGCGCATCACTCTGGTGCGCGAGGAGGTCACCCGCCTGCCAACGGAGGACATGGTCATCGTCGCCACCGGCCCGCTTACCTCCGACGCGCTGGCAGAAGAGGTCGTGGCGCTGGCGGGGGAGGAACGTCTCTCCTTCTACGACGCCATGGCGCCCATCGTGGCGCTCGAATCCATCGATCAGACCAAGACGTTTCGCGCCTCGCGCTATGACCGGGGGGAGGCGGATTACATCAACTGCCCCATGACGCGGGAAGAGTACGATCGCTTCATCGAGGCGCTGGTGACGGCCGAGACGATCCCCTTGCGCGATTTCGAGCGCGAGGATGCTCGCTTTTTCGAGGCCTGCCTGCCGGTGGAGGTGCTGGCGCGCCGCGGCCACAACGCCCTGGCGTTCGGCCCCCTCAAGCCGGTGGGGCTGCGCGATCCGCGCACCGGGCACCGGCCCTATGCCGTGGTGCAGCTGCGGCAGGACAACCTGGCGGGGACGCTCTACAACCTGGTGGGCTTTCAGACGAACCTGCGCTGGCCCGAGCAAAAGCGCGTCTTTGGCATGATCCCCGGCCTGGAGAACGCCGAGTGGGTGCGCTACGGGCAGATGCACCGCAACACCTTTATCAACGCGCCGGCGCTGATCGAGCCGACCATGCGCTGGCGGACGCGCCCGGGGCTCTACTTTGCCGGACAGATCGTGGGCACCGAGGGGTACGTGGGTTCGACCGCCAGCGGCCTCCTCGCGGGGGTGAACGCCGCGCGGGCGCTGCGGGGCCTGGGTGAGGTCGTGTTCCCGCCCACGACGATGCTCGGCGCGCTGGCCCACTACGTCTCGACGCCCCAAGGGGGGCAGTTCCAGCCAATGAAGCCCAACATGGGGCTGCTGCCCTCGCTGGAGGCGTCGCATCGGAAAAAGCGCGAACGCAACGCCGCCTACGCCGAGAGGTCGCTGGCCGACCTGCAGGCGTTCATTGCCGCCGAGGCGCTGTTGGATGACGTGGTTGAGGATCAAACGTAAGGGAGAGGTCCCTCAGACCCCTCACCCCAGCCCTCTCCCCGAGTACGGGGAGAGGGAGCAAGAGACAGGGTGTAGGGCGCGCTCGCATGAGCGCGCCGGTGCGCATGGTGTGGGCGCCCTATGCGTCGCTGCGGTGCTCCTGTTGCTGGCGGCGGGCTGCCGGCAGGTCGGGGCGATCAACCGCTTCAGCGGGCAGCGGGCGCTGGGACACGTGAAAGCGCTGTGCGATCTGGGCCCCCGCCCAGTGGGTACCGAGGCCAACCTGAAGGCGGGCGACTATATCGCGCGCAAGCTCGAGGAGTACGGCTGGACCGTCGAGTTCCAGGAGTTTGGCTACCGCGGGGAGAGGATCCGCAACATCATCGGCAAGCGCGGCTCGGGGCCGATGGTGATCCTGGGCGCGCACTATGACACGCGCTCGGTGGCCGATCGCGACCCCGCCGACCGGTCGGGCGGGGTGCTGGGCGCCAACGACGGCAGCAGCGGCACGGCCGTGCTGTTGGAGTTGGCCCGCGTGCTCGACCGCTCTGCCACGGACGAGGTCGAGATCTGGCTCGCCTTCTTTGACGCCTCGGACCAGGGAGGGCTGAACGCCTGGCCCTGGTGCGTGGGCGCGCGGGAGATGGCCAACACCCTCTCGGTGCGGCCAGAATACGCCCTGATCATCGATATGGTGGGAGATGCCGACCAACGATTCTACTACGAGTGGTCATCGTCGCTCTGGCTCTTGGAGAAGGTGTGGCGCATCGCGGACGACAAGGGGTACGGCCAGCACTTTGCCGACGAGTACCGCCACCAACTGGAGTACGATCACACGCCGTTCTTCCAGTGGGGGATCCCCGCCGCCGTGGTCATCGACTTTGACTACCCTTACTGGCACACACAGCACGACACGCTGGATAAAGTCAGCGCCGATAGCCTCCAGCGTATTGGCGACGTCCTGGAGACCCTCCTCGAGCAGGAACCGCTGCCCGGGGATATAGCCGGCGGCCAGGACACCGCCAGTCCATAGAGGAGACTATCATGAAGATCGCCGACCGCGTCACGAACCTCCCGCCCTACGTCTTTGCCTCGCTGGAGAAGCGTCTGGGCGCCATGCGCGCCAAGGGGGTGGACGTCATCAGCCTGGGAATCGGCAGCCCCGACCTGGCCCCACCGCAATTCATCATCGACGCGCTGTACCGCTCCGCGTCGCGCCAGGACACCCATGGCTATGCCGGCTATTTCGGCACGCCCGCCCTGCGGCAGGCGATCGCCGGCTATTACCAGCGGCGGTTTGGCGTGGAGGTGGACCCCAACGGGGAAGTGCTGCCTCTCATCGGGTCGAAGGAGGGCTTGGCAAACATGGCCTTCGCCTTCATCGACCCCGGCGACGTGGCACTGGTGCCCGACCCCGGCTACCCTACCTACAGCATGGGCCCGCTGATGGCGGGGGGCGACTCGTACCCCATGCCGCTGCTCGAGGACGAGGGGTTCCTCGTCGATTTCGGCGCCATCCCCGACGATGTGGCGGCCAGGGCGACGGTGCTGTGGCTGAACTATCCCAACAACCCCACCGGTGTCGGGGCACCGCTCGAATTCCTTCAAGAGGCCGTGGATTATTGCCACAAGCACGACCTGGTGCTATGTTATGACAATCCCTACTGCGATCTGACCTTTGACGGGTACGTCGCGCCCAGCGTGCTCGAGGTACCCGGCGCCAAAGACGTGGCCGTCGAGTTCAACTCGTTGTCCAAGACCTACAACATGGCCGGTTGGCGCATCGGCATGGCGGTTGGGAACGCCAGGGCGATCCAGGCGCTATCGGTCATCAAGACGAACATCGACTCCGGGGTCTTTTTGCCGGTCCAGGAGGCGGCCACGGTAGCGCTGAACGGGGATCAGAGCTGGATCGTCGAGCGGAACATGATCTACCAGCGGCGACGCGACATTGTGATGGATTGGCTGCCCAAGGTGGGGCTCAAGGCGCGCCCGCCCAAGGGGGCCTTGTACGTGTGGGCCAAGCTGCCCGAGGGGGCCGACGCCGAGGCGTGGGCCACCGAGATGCTCGAGAAGGCGGGGGTCTGGCTGACGCCCGGCAACGCCTATGGCGAGTGCGGCAAGGGGTACCTGCGCATCTCGTTGTGCACCCCGGAGGAGCGGCTGGCTGAGGCAGGAGAAAGGCTATCAAACGTCTAGTAGATACCATGGGTAACGTGGATATCCCGGAGGGGCCACCACGCGGCCCCGAGCGGGCGCTCCTGGTGGGCGCCCGGGTGGAGGGTCACGCGGGGCTGTTTACCCTTCAGGACTCCTTGGACGAGCTGGAGCAGCTCGCCAGGACGGCGGGGATCGAGGTCGTGGGGCGCGAGACGCAGCGCCTCAACACGGTAAATCCCGGCACGTTCATCGGCACGGGCAAGGTCGAGGAGATCAAGGCGCTCCAGGCCGAGACGGGGTTCCAGATCGTCATCTTTGACGACGAACTCTCGCCGGCGCAGCTGCGCAACCTGGAGAAGGCGCTGGAGGTCCGCATCCTCGACCGCACGGCGTTGATCCTGGATATCTTTGCCATGCACGCCCACACGCGCGAGGGCGCGCTGCAGGTAGAGTTGGCGCAGTATGCCTACCGCCTGCCGCGGCTGACGCGCCAGTGGACCCACCTGTCGCGGCAGGGGGTGGGCGGCGTGGGCCTGCGTGGCCCAGGCGAGACGCAGCTCGAGTCGGACCGGCGCGAGATCGGCCGGCGCATGGCGCAGGTGCGCTCCGAACTCGAGGAGGTGCGCAAGTACCGTGGCCTACAGCGCCGCCGCCGGCGCCGCGCGGGCCTGCCGGTGATCGCCATCGTCGGCTACACCAACGCCGGCAAGAGCACCCTACTCAACCGGTTGACCCACGCCGACGTGCTGGCGGAGAACATGCTCTTTGCCACCCTGGACCCCACCACCCGGCGGATGGCCCTGCCCAGCGGCAAGGAGGTGCTCTTTACCGACACGGTGGGGTTCATCCAAAAGCTGCCCACCCAGCTCGTGGCGGCGTTCCACGCCACGCTGGAGGAGGTGCACGAGGCCGACATCCTCCTGCATGTGGTGGACATCACCAACCGCAACGTGCTCGAGGAAGTGGCGGCCGTCAACGAGGTGCTCCACGAGATCGAGGCGGACGACAAACCGATCATCGTGGCGCTGAACAAGGTCGATCTTCTGGAGGATCCCGAGGCCGCGCTGTCGTCCGCGCCGGACGGGCGGTTTGCCATGCGCCAAAACCCGGTGCGCGAGCTGTTCGAGACCTATGACCACGTGGTGGCCGTTTCGGCCGAGCAGGGTGTGGGGATCGACGAGCTACAGGGCGCCATCGAGGAGGTGCTGCAGGAGCAGATGGTGGAACTCGACGTGGTGGTGCCCTACCAGGCGGGCGAGTTGCTCAACCTCTGGCACCGGCAAGGGATCGTGGAGGCAGAGACGTACACTCCCCAGGGCACCCGCGTGCGCGGCCGCCTGCCGCGCTGGTTGGTGGACCTCATTACAGAGGAGGCGCGCGCCGCCACGCCGTAGGCATTTGGGTTATTTGGGTTAATGTTTGGGATAAGGGCCCCGACCGGATCGGTCGGGGCCTTTTGTGCGGAGCGCCGCCGTCCCCGGCGGCTCAGGTAGCGTGGAGCAGAACAGCCCCACTCGTGGGTCGAGGTCCCTCGCTACGCTCGGGACGACGGAGAAGGCCGGGCCTGCGACGGGGCACGGAAAGCCCAAGCGATCCGCGTTCATCCGCGCGATCCGCGGGAATCCGCGTTCCCTCCCCCCTACTTGCGCACATAGTACGTCCCGCGCTTGGCGCCGATCTTGAGCAGGATCCCCTTCTCCACGAGGTCGCGCAGGTCGAGGCGCAGCGTCTCCGAGGTGACGTCGGGGCAGAGCTGCTGGTAGTCGCGGTTGGTGATCTGCTCGCGGGTGGCCAGCCAGCGCAGGGCGCGCACCTGGCGCGGGTTGAACTGCTCGCCGTACTGCACCTCGATGTCGTCCACGGCGCTAGAGAGGGTCACCGTCAGGGCGCGGCCCGTGTCGCGGAACTCGGGCGGCGGATGATGCTCGCGCCGCATCGCCTCATAGATGATGTCCACCCCCTGCCCCAACTCCTCGATGTAGCCCCAGTAGTACAGCCCCCGCACGAGGCGCGGGTTGCGCGAATAGTGCTCGTCGAGGATGTTGTCCAGGGTGATGTGGCCGGGCAGCCCGCCGGGGGACATGATCTCCATGTGGTCGTCAAAGAGGCGAATCTCGATGCGCTGCCCCAGGACGCGATAGTCGCGATGGCAGATGGCGTTCACCACCGCCTCGCGCACCGCCTCCAGGGGGTAGGCGTACGACTCGCGGCGCTGCAGGCCCTGCACCACCGGCTCGCGGGCGATCTCCTCGAACAGCACCTCCCAGGTGCGCTCCACCAGTCGCGCCGCCGGGCCCACCACCTCGACGCGCCGGGCATAGCGCTCGTTGGCCGCCACCGTCTCGTGCATGCTCGTGCCGCGAAAGCGCACCACCACCACCCCCACCTGAGGGAGGAACTGGTGCGGCTGTCGGCCAAAGAGGAGCAGGCCGGCGTGGGTCACGCGCCCGGCGGCGTCGACGGCGCCCGATTCGCGGAGCAGCTCCGTATGGGTGAGCGCCTCGCCGCGTGGGCCGCGGCGCAGGCGGTTGCGCTGGTACTCGTCGATGACGTCGTCGTCCAGGTCGGCCAGGGTGGCGCCCGGTACGACCTCATCCTCGAACTCGCGGGGCTCACGCGCGCCGGCGGCGCCGGCCACCTGTTCGGGGGTGAGGCGCAGGTTCGTGGCGCCCACGCGCACATATACCTCGCGCCCCTCGACGCTGAGCTGATAGGAGGCAGGACGCACCACCACGGTGGTGACGCGTCCCCTGGGCGTCTCCTCCGTGAGCACCTCGGGGAGATCGCTCACGCGCAAGGGGGGCTGGAGCATCTGCAGGGCGCGGCCAATGACGGGCTCGACCTCATCTCCCACGTCGTCATACACCGTGCCGTTCTCGTCAGCGCCGAGGACGATGGTGCCGCCGGCCGAATTGGCCAGCGCCACGAGGCACTGGGCGAGACGCACAGCGTCCGGCTCGGGGACGAACGCCAACATGGGGCCGGGCCGTTGCGTCAACAGCGAGTGCACGCTCATGGCTCTCCCTCGATGGAGCGATGGGGGCGTGGACGATCAGAGCACGATGGCAAAGGGATAGGTCAGCACCCAGCTCCCTCCCTGGCGGCGCACCTCCAGCAGCAGACGACTCGTGCCCGAGCGCCCACTTACGACGGAGCGCAGCTCCACCAGGTAATAACGCACCCCCTGCCGCTCGAGGAGACGCGTCACCGTGATGGTCTGGAACGGCATGCGTCGCTCACCCGTCAACGCCTCGAGTTGCCGAATGAACTCTTCTTCCGTCACGGGACGGCCATAGATGTCGGTCAGATGCTCCTTGTCCGTCAGGGCATAGACCTCATCAAAGTTGCCTTGCGCCAGGTGCGTAAAGTAGGCCTCGATGGCACGATTGGGCGTAAAGCCCACCTTGTCCTCATAGAAATCGACCAACTGGTAGCCGATCACCACCAGGAGCCCCAGGATGATGGCTATGCTCACCAGGCGGAGTACGAGTCCGAAACGCTTCCACACTTGCAGCATCGTTGGGCATCACCTTGACTAGACTGTGCGCCGACCGATCGCGGCGCCCTCATGTCGACGGCCAGCGTTCTTCACTCCTCGGTGCGCGATGTCTTGCGCCTGGGCGGGCGGGTGGGCGTGGCGCGACGGGTGCGGCGTGCGGTGCGCGACGCGGCGCCGCCCGGCTCCGGGCCCTCGGCCGGGTTGGCCGCCTTGCCCGCCCCCTCGGCGCCGGCTTGGGCGCGCGTCGCCCCCCGGCGCGAGGGCGGTTTGGGGTCCTCGGACGCGGCGTCCGAGGCACTCGCCACATCGCTCGACGTCCGAGTGCGTCGCGAGGACGCCCTCTTGGTCGGCGCCGCCTCGGCGTCGGCCGCCGGCTTGCCCGTCGCCCGTGACCTAGAGCGCGAGGCCCGTTTCGGCGCCCCCGCCTTCGCGGCCTCATCCGGCTCCGCCTTGGGCGCAGCGCGCCGTGTCGAACGGGTGGTCCGGCGAGTCGTCGTGGTCGCCTTGCCCGTCACGGCATCCTCACCCGGAGCCTCGGCGGCCGCTTTCGCCTTGGCCCGGGTCGCGGCGGCACGCGACGAGCGCCGGGCGGGGGCCTTGGCCGCCGCCTCGGATTTGGCGTCGGTGACCGCATCCTTCGGGGCCGCCTTGGCGCGCGTCGAACGCCCGCGCTTGGCGGCGGGCTTGGACGATGCCGCGGCGGCGCCTCCCTCGGCGCCGTCCCCCGCGGATGCGGTAGCGCGCCGCGATGCGCTCCGACGGCGCGGGCTCGCAGCCTTCTTTGGCGCCTTGGCCTCCGTCGCCGCCGCGTCCTCCGCCGTCGCTTCGGTAGTGCTCGCTTTGGCAGCCCTGGCGGATCGCGTCCGCGAGCGCGTCGCCGTCGCCCGGCCGTTGCCGCGCGTCGCCCGCGCGCTCGGGCGGCCCGACGCGGCGGTCGATCCGCCGGCTGCTCTCTTGGATGCGGGAGCGGGCGTCTCGACGGCCGGCGCCTCGAGCCGCGCCGCCCACACGATGGCGCCATCCTGGATCAGGGCACCGCGTCGCGTGCGCGTCACGAGCCGCCCCCAGGTGGTGCGTCCCAGCGATGCCAGGTCGGCCACGGGCAAGTGAATGGTGGCGCCGTCGGATGTAGCAAAGGCCATTTCGTCGCCGGGCAGCGTCGTGCGGGCCGCCACCACGGGGCCCGTCATGGCGAGCTTGTTGCCATCCACCGCCATGATGCCCTGACCGCCGCGGCCCTGAGAGGTGTAGTCGTCGAGCGAGGTGCGCTTGGCATAGCCCTGCTCGGTCACCAGCGCGACCTCCCCGCCGGCGCGGGCGACATCCCCCGCCACGACGACATCGTCGTCGATCAGGCTGATGCCGCGCACACCGGTGCCCGAGCGCCCCTGCGGGCGCACCGTGTCCTCCTGAAAGCGAATGGCGCGCCCCTGGGCGGTGACGAGGACGACGTCGTCCTCACCCGAGGTGAACGTCGCCCACACCAGGGCATCGCCATCGGCCAGGCCGATCACCTGTGCGCCGCCGTTGGCCATGGTGGCGATCTCGCCCGCCTCGAGGCGCTTGACCTTGCCCTGACGCGTGCCCAGGGTCAGGTAGCCGGTGGGCTCGGACTCGTCCAGGTGCAGCGTCGCGAGGATATGCTCATCGGCCGCCAGCCGCACCAGGTTCGATACGGTCAGGCCACGGGGTTGCTGGGTAGCATCGGGAAGCTGATGACCGGGCAGCTTGAGCGCGCGGCCGCTGTCCGTGAGAAAGACGATGCTCTCCCGGCAGTTGGCCGCGAACGCCGAGTGCACGGTGTCGCGGTCCCCCACCGCCATCCCGGGGACGCCGCCCCCCTTGGCGCGATGGGCAACGGGCAGGCGCCGCGCCAGCCCTTTGCGCGTCACGACCACCCACAGGTCCTCGTCGGGCACCAGGTCCTCGGCCGCGAATTCGGCCGTCTCCTCGTGGTCGGTGATGCGCGTCCGGCGGGCGTCGCCAAAGCGCTTCTTCAGGTCGAGGGCATCACCCTTGATGAGGGCCAGGATCTTTTTCTTGCTGGCCAAGAGACCCCGCAGGTAGTCGATGCGCGCCAGGATCTCCTGGTACTCCTCCTGGATCTTTTTCCGTTCCAGAGCCGCCAGGCGGCGCAGCTGCATGTCGAGAATGGCGCGCGCCTGAATCTCGGTGAGTTGGAACTTTTTACATAGGTTCTTCTCGGCCGTCTCGACGGTCTGGGAGCGACGGATGGTATCGATGACGGCGTCGAGGTTGTCGAGGGCCACCAGCAGCCCCTCGAGGATGTGCGCCCGGGCGCGGGCCTTTTCCAGCTCGTAGCGCGAGCGCCGCACGATGACGTCGTGGCGATGGTCGATGTAGTGCAGCAGCATCCGCTTCAGCGACAGCAGTCGCGGCTCGCCGTCCACCAGCGACAGCATGTGGACGCCAAAGGTGGTCTGCATCTGCGTGTACTTGAGCAGGGTCCCGAGCACCGGCGAGGGATCGACGCCGCGCTTTAGCTCGATGACGATGCGCATACCGGTGCGGTCCGACTCGTCGCGCAGATCGCTGACGCCGTCGATGCGGCCGTTGCGCCACAGGTCGGCGATGCGCTCGACGAGGCCCGCCTTGTTCACCTGGTAGGGCAGCTCGGTCACGATGATGGCGGCGTGGCCGCGCATATCCTCGACGTGCGCCTGAGCGCGCACCACCACGCGCCCGCGCCCGGTGGCATACGCCTGCCGAATCCCCTCACGACCCAGGATACTGCCGCCGGTGGGAAAATCCGGCCCGACGATATGCTTGAGCAGGTCATCGACGGTCACGTCGTCGGACTGGTCATAGCGGTCGATGAGGTAGCAGATGGCGTCCACCACCTCGCCCAGGTTATGGGGCGGGATGTTGGTCGCCATGCCGACGGCGATGCCGCCCACCCCGTTGATCAGCAGGTTGGGGACCTTGGCGGGGAGCACGGTCGGCTCCTGGAGGAGGCCGTCAAAGTTGTCGATAAAATCAACGGTGTCCTTGTCCAGGTCGAGCAGCAGCTCCTCGCCGAGGGCCGACAGGCGCGCCTCGGTATAGCGCAGCGCCGCCGCGCCATCGCCGTCCACGGAGCCAAAGTTCCCCTGGCCGTCGACGAGGGGATAGCGCATGGAGAAATCCTGCGCCATGCGCACCATGGCGTCGTACACGGCCGAGTCGCCGTGGGGGTGGTACTTGCCGAGCACCTCGCCGACGATGCGGGCGCTCTTGCGGGTGGGCTGGTCGTGACGCAGCCCCATATCGCCCATGGCGTACAGGATACGCCGCTGGACGGGCTTGAGGCCATCACGCACGTCGGGCAGCGCCCGGGCGGTGATGACGCTCATCGCGTAGCTCAGGTAGGCGCTGCGCATCTTGTGATCGATGTCGACGCGCTGGACGCCCTCAACTGGGGCAGTGTCTGCGAACGGACTGCGTTCGTCCGCCATGTGTCCTCCATCTATGGTGCCACGATGCCACGTCCCAGGCGGTACACACGGGGAGCACCTCTCAAAGGTCTTCCACCGTGCGTGTGATGTGCGTGTAGGATGCTGTGGAGGATCCTTGGGAGGCGCCCCGGCCGCTATCGCGGCGACCTATGCAGCCCCACCGTCTCCTCCGCCCGAGCCCTCCTCGAGGTGGGCGGTGATCCCCTCGCGATCCAAGGCCTGTCGCAGCGCGGCCCAGGCGGCCTCGAGCCGCGATCGCGCGCCGGCGGGGTCGTCGCCCCGCGCCGACAGGCTCACCATGAACGTGACATCCGATCCGAAACGTTTGGCCCTCGACTTGATATAGACGTCGGGGTGTTGCGATGCGACCTCACTGAGCAGCGGCGCGAGCACAGACTCGTCGCCGCACGCCACCCGGGCGCGCCACTCCTCGTATGCGCCCTGGCCCAGGAGATCGGCCAGGAAGGGGCGCAGGGCCCCCTGAACGATATCGTACAGCTCGTCGGGCACGCCGGGAAGGCTCACTATGGCGCGAACGGACGGCGTTCGTCCGCCGTCGTCGAGGCGCACCAGCGAGCCCGGCGCCGCACCGACGCCGTTGGCCAGCGGCTCCGCGCCCTCGGGGAGCCGAGCCATCTTGGCACGGGACGCCGTCAGCTCGGCGGAGGCCACGTGACCCCGGCGGGCCAGCGCGGCGTACGTCCCGGCGACCATCTCGAGGGCGGCCGTGTTCTCGACGAGCGGGCGCTCCAGCGCCGACGCCACGGCGCGCAGCGTCAGGTCATCGTCGGTGGGACCGAGCCCTCCGGTGGTGATCACCAGCCGCGCCCCACGCCCCAGGGCGTCACGCACGGCCCCCTCGATGGCCGCCTGCTCATCGCCGACCATGGTGACGCGGCGCACGCGGGCGCCAAGGCCGGTGAGCCGGCGGCAGAGCCAGTGGCTGTTGGTATCCAATACGTCGCCCAGCAGCAATTCGTTGCCCACGGCGACGATCTCGACCGTGACGGGCGCCGCCACCACTACTTCCCCCGCAGCCCAGGGTAGGTGCGCAAGTCGGCTAGTTCCGCCAATAGGTCGGCGTGCCCCAGCGGCCCGCGCTCCGTAATCACGGTAGACACGAGGTCCAGTGGCGTGACGTCAAAGTAGACGTTGCGCACGCTCAGGTGCTTGCTGGAGACGGGCATGATCTCTTCCGGGTCGCCACCGCGGAGGCCCTGCTGCAGCACATAGTCGCCGGGCAGCAGCTTGGCGCCGGTACACAGCACGATGCGCGGCAGGTCCCGTTCCGCCGCCGCCCGCATCAAGGATGCCGTGCCGATCTTGTTCACCAGCCCAGAGGCGGAGAGGCTGTCGGCCCCTACCACCAGTGCGCGCGCCTCGCCCAGCCAGCCGAACAGGGCCATATCCACCCCGAGGGTGACGTCGATGTCGGCCCAGGCCAACTCGCTGGCCAGCGCCTGCCCCTCGAGGGCGGGGCGCCCTTCGCTGCAAAAGACGCGCAGGCTACGGTTCCCCTGGCGGAGCGCCCGCAGCACGCGCGCCACGGTCACGCTGCGCGAGTAGGTCATGATGCTCGTATGGTGCGCCAGGAACTCGAGGGCACTCTGCTGCAGGGCATCGAGGGCGGCCTCGTTCCGCGCCTGGTAGTTCTGGAGATAGGTGAGCGCCGTCTGCCGCATGCGCTCGCCCGTGGCCGCCGCGTCGACCTCCCACAGCATGTCGTTCACCAGCCGAAACAGCGACGCCATGGCGGGCTGGGCGGCCACCAGTTCGCGGCTGGTCCGCACCAGCCACTTTAGGTAGGCGCCGGCGCTGCCCGGGATAGAATCGCCTACGGCGTCGATGAGCATGTTCAGCGCGTCGAGCGTGATCTCGGAGGCGCCGGAGCGATTGTCGCGTCTGAGCTGGTCGAGGGCGGTTCGCCATGGAGTGCGCGGCATGTCGGCATGTACCTCCAGGATGAGCGCGAGGCGGCACAGCGCCGACCTCACCCCAGAACATTTGTTTGATTATACCAACCCGTCGGGCGGGTGGCAACTCGGCGGTAGAACATGGGATGCGGATTCCGCTGATCCAGCGGATACACGCGGATGACCAAAAGGAGACACAGCAAGCCTAAAGGAGGGACGCTACAGAGAAGGGATGCACCTCGTCCTCTGCGTTCTCGGCGTTTCCTCTGTGGCCCCTGCGGCCGCTGTGGTTCATCTCTCCTCAGTTACGGACGAGCGTGCCGGGTTGGCACGACCGACAAAAGTTGGTGGCGCGGTTGGCCACCTTGACTTCCGAGATAGGGTGGCCGCAACGCGGGCAGGGGCGGCCCGCCTTGTTGTGGACGGCTAAAAAGTCGCGCACCTCGACGTCGATCCGATCGCCCACGCGCTCGCGCAGCACGTCGATGGCCCGCTCCAGGACGTCGCGCATGGTGTGGTAGAGGCGCGTCTGGTCGTCCCGCGAGAGGGAGGAGCGCTTGCGGAAGGGATAGATGCCCGCCTCGAACAGGATCTCGTCGGCATAGGCATTGCCGATCCCGCCCACCGCCTCGCCGCGCGTGAGGATCCCCTTGATCTCGCCCCGGAAGGGGCGCAGCCGCTCGAGGAACGCTTCGACCGTCAGGTTGGGGTCGAGCGCGTCCGGCACCGTGTCGCGGTAGGCGGGCACGGCATCCAGGTCGCGCGTCAGATACACCTTGCCCATCCCCTTCAGGTCGTGGTACGAGAGGGTGGCGCCATCGTCAAAGCGGATGCGCACATAGTCGCGCACGCGGGCGCGTTGCGCGGCCGGCGTGTAGCGCAGGCGCCCCGCCAGCATGGCGTTGATCGCCATCCAGCCGCCGTCGTCCAGGGCAAAGCGCAGGAACTTGCCGACGCGCGAGACCTCCGTCACGGTGCGGCCCACGAGGAACGCCTCGGGAGTGGTGTCAGGGTCGAGCACCCGCACCACCAACGGGCGCAGCACCACCACCTCGGCGACCCGCCGCCCCACCAACCGCCGCGCCAGCACGTCCTTGATGATCTCCAAGTCGGGCAACTCGGGCATCGGCGTTCCTCGTCTCTGTAGTGTTGGGGTGGGCAGTTGTGGGTTACGAGTTCCGGGTTGCGGGTTGCTAGCCGAACGGTTACAGGCTCTAGCGCATGCAGTATCTGGAGCCTGTAACCTGCAACCTGGCACCCTCAACAACGGCGAGCAGCGGCCCCTAACCCGGAACTCGTAATCCACACCCCTTCACTCGAACGCCTCGACGACGTCCATCGCGATGATGCGGTCGAGGCGAAAGGAGCGCTGGGCGTCGCGCAGGTGGCAGTGGGCGATCAGCGAGGCATAGCCCCCGCGGTCGCTGACGCCCAAGGGCTCCACGATGCGCTCGGTGACCTCTCCGCGCTCCGAGCGGTAGCGCAACAAGAGGGGCCGGTGGCGGCGCAGGGCGTCCAGGATCAGCGGCGGCACGTCGACCACGGGTCGCCGGCGCTCCAGGCTGATGGGGCCGCCCTGGGCGGCGACATACTCTTGCACCGTGCGCACGCCCGCGGGCCACAGCCCCTCCACGAGGCGCTGCAGCACCGCCCGCGTCGTCAGCACGTCGACCATGGCGCGGTGCGCCCGCCCGTCGACCTCAACGCCCAACGTGGCGGCCAGCACCCCGAGGGAGTAGCGCGGCGACGCGACGTTCCGTCGCGCCAGGCGGAGCGTGTCCAGCGCCACGAGGGACGGCATCGGCACGTGCAGCAAGGCGAGTTCCGCGGCGAGAAAGCCGAGGTCGAAAGGCGTGTTGTGGCCCACCACCACCGCGCCGGCGAACAGCTCGAGCACGTCGTTCATCACGGCGTCAAAGGTGGGGGCGTCGCGCAGCATATCGTCGCTGATGCCGTGCACGGCGTACGCGCCGGCGCCCATGGGGCGCTGCGGGTTGATGAGTTGCTGCATGGCATCGAGCACCTGCCCGCCCTGGCAGCGCAGGATGGCCACCTCGCACACGCGATCGCCGCCCTGTGGGCTGAGGCCCGTGGTCTCGACGTCCACGTAGGCAAGGGGCACCTGGTCGATGCGCGCGGCGAGGTCAACCATCGTGCCCCTCCAGCACCTCGCGCACCGGGGCATAGCTGCGCCGATGCTCCGAGGAGACCCCGCGCTCCCACAACGCCTCACGGTGGAACGTCGTGCCGTAGCCCTTGTGGCGGGCCAGGCCGTACCCCGAGAGGCGAGCATCGAGCCCCACCATCATGCGGTCGCGGGTGACCTTGGCGATGATGGAGGCCGCCGAGATGGATAGGTGCAGCAGATCACCCTTGTTGGTGACGTACTGGGGGGTATCGACCTCGGGAATCGGCAGGGCATCGATGAGCAAATAGTCGGGGGACGGACAGCACCGCGCCACCGCCAGCGCCATGGCGCGCCGGGTGGCTGGGACGATGCCGATGCGGTCGATCTCGCCGGGGGGGACCGCCGCGGCGCCATAGGCAAGGGCATTCTCGACGATCAGGCCGTAGCAGCGCTCGCGCTGGGCGGGGCTCAGCAGCTTGGAGTCGCGCACCGGCGCGAGGCAATCGAGGAGGTCGGGCCGATTTGACGCGAGAATGACAGCGGCCGCGACTACGGGCCCTGCCCATGCGCCGCGACCGGCTTCATCCAATCCAGCAACTCGCGTATAGCCGCTTGCCCACAACCTCTGCTCGACGCTCAGGTCGGGTTCACGACTCACGGCTCGCGCCTCCATGACCGGGCGCCCCGCATCTGCCCCGTGGGATCAGCGCCGAGGGCCGACGCGCTCCTCCTTGAGGCGGGCGGCCTTGCCGCGCTGATGGCGGAGGAAGTAGAGCTGCGCGCGACGCACGCGAGCGCGACGCACGATCTCGATCCGCTCGATGCGCGGTGAGTTCAGAAGGAAGGTGCGCTCGACGCCGACGCCGTGCGAGGCGATGCGCCGCACGGTAAAGTTGGCATCTACGCCCCCCTTGCGAAGCCGCATCACGGTGCCTTGGAACACCTGAATGCGCTCCCGCTGCCCCTCGACGATGCGCGCGTGTACACGGACGGTATCTCCTGCCCGGATATTGGGGATATTCGGGTTCGGTTCCGGAATTAGCGAATTGATTAGATCGGACATGGCTGGTTTCCGCCTTTCGCTCCAGGTCACGAAAAGCGATTATAACACATCCGCGGAACGGCGCAAAATTCCGGGGAGAATGGGACGCGGATTCCGCGGATAGCGACGGATACACGCGGATCGAGGCCCTTCGCGGGAGCCGACGGGGTGCGCCCTCAAGGTGGCCAGGGCGGCGGCGCCGCGTCGCGGACCGGACGGCGTCCGGCCCCTACCGGTAAGGTCGAGATGCGCCGTTCGTCTCCACCGCTGTAAGGCGCTCACGCCGGCGCGCGCTGCACGCGATCGACCGCACCGCGATTCGCGCGCATGAATTGCCAGCAGATCCGATCCGCGTCAATCCGTTTCATCCGCGGAATCCGTGTTCCCTCCCCCCTCCTCTTCACGCAGGCGCTCCAGAAAGCGGCGGTCGGTATCGCTGAGTTCGGCGCGCGCCAGGAGGTCGGGGCGGCGCTCCAGGGTGCGCCGCAGCGCCTGCTCGCGGCGCCAGCGCGCCACCCGGGCGTGGTCGCCCGAGACCAGCGTCTCCGGCACGCCCAGCCCCCGAAACTCGGCGGGCCGCGTATAGTGGGGGTACTCGAGCAGCCCCGAGGAATGCGAGTCCTCGACCATGGCGCGCATGTCGCCCAGCACGCCGGGGACGAGGCGCGTCACCGCCTCCACGATGACCATGGCGGGTATCTCGCCGCCCGACAAGACATAGTCGCCGATGGACACCTCGTCGGTGACGGCCAACGCGCTGACGCGCTCGTCGACCCCCTCGTAACGGCCGCAGATGAGCACCACCCGGCCGTGACGCTCGTAAGCGCGGGCGGTCTCCTGGCTAAAGGGGCGGCCCGCCGGCGTCAGGAGCACGATGGGTACCTCGACATCGCCGGTAGCCTTTTGCCGCGCCACGAGGTCGGCCCCCACCACCGCCTCTAGGGCGGCGATGATCGGCTCGGGCTTCATCACCATGCCGCCGCCCCCGCCGTAGGGCGTGTCGTCGGTAACATGGTGCTTGTCGGTGGCATAGTCGCGGATGTTGTGGATGGCGATGGTCACCTGCCCCGCCTCCACAGCGCGCCGCACGATGCTCTCGCCAAAGACACAGTCGAACAACCCCGGAAACAGGGTCAGGATATCGAAATGCATGGGTGGTCTCCTCACGTGCGGGTATTCTAGCGCGGCGGGGGCGTGCGGCGCAAATGTTGGGGGTTGGGGGTTGTGGGTTGCGGGTTGCGGGACAACCCGAGTTGAGGGTTACAGGCTTGAGGTGACAGGTTACAGGCTCCAGCGTATGGTGCTCCTACAGCTTGTAACCTGCCACCTGCAACCTGTAACGGAGAACGGCTGCGGCCCGCGACGCCCAACCCACAACGCACAACCGCGCCGTTTGCGCGCCGCGGCTGCGATGCTATACTTGGCGCAGGTTGGAGGGAGAGCCGCCTTGTACCGAGACCCCGTCCCACGCTTCCCGAAGCAACTCTGGTTCGCCGCGGCGATGGCAGTGGCGCTCATCGCCCTGGTGGCCGCCATCCGCGCGGGCGCCGTGCCCGAGGGGAGCGGCGATGGGCCGCGGGTCCTGCCCGGGAGTACTCGGGCTGAGGGCACGCGGATCGAGCGCCCCGAGTTGCCGCGCATCTCGCTGGCGGGCGTCGTGTCGGCGGTGCGCACCCGCGTAGCGCCTACGCCCACGCCGGGGCCGACCTCCGCCATCAGCCCCACCCCCAGCCCATCCCCCACGCTTCCCCTGCCGACGCTGCGGCCGACGGCCACGCCCGCCTACACGCCCACTCCCCCGCCCCGCGTGGACCACTACTGGCTGCACCGGCCCATTGGCCCGGATGGTACGGACGAGATCTCGTACTATTACCCCTACGCCTCGCGCGCCGACGGCTCGTACCCCATCCACACGGGGGTCGAGTTCGTGAACCGCCTCGGCACGCCGGTGCTGGCCGCCGGCGATGGCACGACTGTCGTAGCGGGGACCGACGACATCCAGGTATACGGCGCCCGCTCCAGGTTCTACGGGCAGCTCGTCATCCTCGAGCTGGACCAGCGCCTGTACGACCGGCCGGTCTTTGTGCTGTACGGCCACCTATCCGAGATCCACGTGCAGGTGGGACAGCGCGTCGAGAGCGGGGAGGTTGTCGGGCTCGTGGGCGCCACGGGGATCGCCGAGGGGCCGCACGTCCACATGGAGGTGCGCTACGGGGAGAACGACTATCGCGCCACGACAAACCCGCTCCTCTGGCTGCCTCCCTTTGACGGCTATGGCACGCTGGCCGGCCGCGTCACGTTGCCCGACGGCAGCCCGGCCGTGGAGGCGCGCCTGCTCCTCTTCCGCTCCGGGAGCACGGTGCCGGTGCGCGACGTAGTGACCTATCCCGACCGCCTGGTGAACTCGGACCCCGCCTGGGGCGAGACGTTCTGCACCGGCGAGCTGGAGGCGGGGGAGTACTTTCTGCAGGTAACGCGCGGCACCCGCACCTACGTGGAAGAGTTCACCATCCGCTCGGGGCAGACGACGTGGGTGGAAGTACTGATGGAGCCGTAACGTTCCGAGGGGCTAACCACGGAGACACGGAGAACGCGGAGAGATCTGTAGCGTCATTGACTCAAGCTGAATAGAGAGTCACCCTCGAATCAGCGATGCGCCGCAGGAAGTAGGGGTTCGTCACCGCCGAAGCCACGGTCAAATCCACAGGACGCCCAAAGAGGGTCTGCAACGTCTCCAGGAGGCCAAGTAGGCATCGGCATAGGCCACCGGTTCCAGATCCTCGACCTCGACCAGGAAATCCAGATCGCTCGCCGCCGGGTCGAAACGCCCTTCCGCCGCAGAGCCATATAGTTCCAGCCGCGTTACGTGAAAGCGCCGGCAGAGTTCGTGCAGTTCCTCAATGCGAAGGTCCACCGCTGACATTCCGCATCACCCTCTCCATACACCGGCCCGTCGCCCTGACTAGCATACCATCAGGCAAGGCGCGCTGACAAACGTGTCTCTGACCCTACGGCCGCAGAACCGCTGGCAGCCACACGTGCGAGGGCAAGGGGCGCGTCCAGACGCCGTCGCTGGTGGCGGCCCACAGCCGCTCCGGGCGGGCCGGCGAGGCACCCAGGCGATTGACCGTCACGTCGCCCCCCATACCCGTGATGTACGGCTCCCACCAGCTTCCCCCGTCGACGGTGCGGTAGACGCCCGCCTCCGCCACCGCGGCATAGAGCACCCCGTGGCGCCTGGCATCGGCCCAGATCGCCGTCACATCGGCGCCGGCCCCGGAGGCGGGGAGGCCCTGACTGGCCACGCGCCAGGTATCGCCCCCGTCCACCGTCTCATAGACGCCGAACCCCCAGGTAGCCGCAAAGACGTGGTCGTCGTTCCACGGGTCGATGGCCAGGTCGTTCACCCCGCCCGCCACATCGCCCAGACGGCGCCAGGTCTGCCCACGGTCGTCGGAGCGGTAGATCTCGGGCCGGTCGTGAGCGCGCGCCAGGTAGAGGACGGCGGGGTTCCGCGGCGATGCCACGAGGGTGCTGTCCAGCGGTGCATAGCTGCACAGCTCGGGCCCCTGGTACGCCTGCCAGGTGACGCCCCCATCCGACGAGACGTACGTCACCCGGCACGACTCCCAGGTCGTGAGGTAGACACGCCCCGGCAGAAGCGCCGAGGTCGCCATCGCCGAGAGACGGCTCACGGGCGAGCGCGGCAGGACGACGGCGTCCCAGTGCGAGCCGCCGTCTCCCGAGCGCCACAGGCGGTCGACGCCGGCCGCGTAGAGGGTCCAGGGGACCCCCGGCTCGCGGGCCAGGCGCAGCACCTCCAGATCGAGCAGGTCGTGGTTGGCCTGAGTCCAGGTCGCGCCGCCGTCGCGGGTCACCATGAGCCCCAGGTCGCTCCCCGCGGTGCTGACGATGGCGCTCCTGGGGTCCGTGGGATGAAAGGCAATGTCGTGCACGCCCCGCCCGGGCAGGGCCACACGACGCCAATCGTCGACGCCGGGAGCGGGAGTATCGGACGCCACCAAGGCGTCGCCCAGGGAGAGGCACGCATTCCCTTCGGATGCCGGCGACATGGACTGGGGCACCGACTGTCCCCCCGGAGACAGTGGAGCCTGCGGCAGCGGGCCGAGCGCGCTTTCGGCCGGCGCGCCCGCCGATCCGGCCGAGGCGGCAGGCCCCAGCAGGGCGGCGACCATGAGCAGGAGCGAGAGGAGGCGTCGCGTGTGCAAAGGAATCCCCCGGCGGATGGCGGTGCTCGCGAGAACGACGCGATGGCAGGGCGAGGCGTTCAACTCATTATAGCGCTCAGGGGCGGCCAAGGCTATCAAGGTAGCGGTCGGCAGTCAGCGGTCAGCATTGGGCGTTCGGCGGGCGGCCACGCCATCCGCGGCCGAGGCCGGCGGCTGGAACGGCGCAAGCGCGCCGAGGCGCGCTCCATCCCTCGCCCGAGGTGCGCCCCGCCTTAGGCCTCGCTACATGCACCGGGCGCCTCGGAACCGGTTGGGTATCGACGCCTGGCCGGCCGCCGACCACCGACGGCTGACCGCTGACTGCCGACCGCCGAATGCCGAAAGCCGAGCGCCGGTTGCCGTTGACAGCCCACACTCCGCTCCTATAATCCGAAAGCTGACACCGATATCCATCAACCGAGATCGCGGAGGCCGAAATGGTCCGTGCTGCCGTCATGACCGCCCCAGGCGCGCCCGTCGTCGTGCAAGAGTTCCCTCTACCCGCCCTTGAGGAGGGCGCCATCCTGCTGCGCACCATCTATAGCGAGGTGTGCGGCACCGACGTGCACCTGCACCACGGGCGCCTCGGCGGCGTCCCCTACCCCGTCATCCCGGGACACGTGAACGTCGGCGAGATCGCCGATCTCAAGGGCAACCTGGTGGACCTCGACGGCCGACCCCTGCGCCAAGGGCAGGTAGTTACCTTCCTCGACGTGCACGAAACCTGCGGCCAGTGCTGGTTCTGCACCGTGGCCAAGGCCTCGACGCGCTGCCCCCATCGCAAGGTGTACGGCATCACCTACGCCGCCTCCGAGGGGCTGCTGGGGGGCTGGTCGGAAATGATCTACCTCAAGCCGGGCGTCAAGGTGTTGCCCCTCCCGGAAGAGGTGCCGCCGGAGCGCTTTATCGGCGCAGGCTGTGGGCTGCCCACCTCGGTACACGCCATCGAGCGCGCCGACATCATGCTGGGCGACACGGTGGTGGTGCAGGGCAGCGGGCCGGTGGGGTTGACGTGCGCCATCCTGGCGCAGCTCAGCGGCGCCACCGACGTCATCGTCATCGGGGGGCCGGCGCGGCGCCTCACCGAGGCGGAGCGCATCGGCGCGACGCTGACGCTGGACATCGCCACGACGAGCGAGGAGGAGCGGCGCGAGCTGATCCTCGAGCGCACCGGCGGTCGCGGCGCCGACGTGACCATCGAGGCCAGCGGCAACCCCGCCGCCGTGCGGGAGGGGTTTGGCTTTACGCGCGACGCGGGGCGCTATGTCGTCGTGGGGCAGTACACCGACGTCGGCGACATTCGCGTGAACCCGCACCTGGACATCAACCGCAAGCATCTGGAGATCCGGGGGAGTTGGGGGAGCGATTTCAGCCATTTCTGGCGCGGGCTGCGGGTCGTGGCCAGGCATGGCGACCGCTTTCAGTGGGAACGCTTTATCTCGCGCCGCTACGGCCTGGAGGAGGCCAACGCGGCGCTGGACGACGTAGAACACTATCGCACCGTCAAGGCGTTGATCGATCCCCACGCCTGACGGCACGGCGGAGGAGTGGAGGATGGCGGCTGAACTCTCGATCTATGTGAGCGCGTCCACCGAGATGGACGCCGAGTGTGAGTTGCTGGGCCAGATGCTGGCCAACATGGCCCGCTCGTTGCGCTGGACTATCAAGCGCACGCCGGGCCCCCATGAACTCGCCAATCCCGACCTGGAGGCGCTCCGCGAGAGCCACTTTTACGTGATCCTGCTGGGCACCGACATCACGGCGCCCATCGGGGTGGAGTGGCGCGCCGCCCAGGAGGCGGGTGTGACCACCTACGCCTTTCGCAATGTCGAGCGCATCGCCTCGCCCGCCGCGGCGGTGTTCACCCACAGCATCGAGGCGAGCTGGCAGCCATACCATACGCCCCACGAGTTCGTGCAGCGCTTTGAGCGCGAGCTGATCGACCGACTGCTCGAGGGCACGCCGGGCTATGGGCTGGACCTGGCCGACCTGGAGCAGCTCAGCGTGCGCAGGCGGGCGCTGGAGCAGGAGGAGAAGGAGAAGGCGCAGCCCGAAGGGGAGGAGCGCCGCGGCGCCGGCAGCGGCGGCGTGATTCTCGCGGCGCGAGAGAGTGGTCAGTAATCAGTTTTCAGTCATCAGTATGGGCTGTTAGCTATTGGCTCCTGGCTGGGGAACGAAAAGCCAACAGCTAACAGCCTGAACTGACCACTACCCCACCCGCACATCCGGCAACTCGGCCAACCGCGCCGCGGCGGACTCGGGCGTCAGGTCGCGCTGGGCGTTGGCCAGCATCTCATAGCCCACCATGAACTTTTTCACCGTGGCCGAGCGCAGGAGCGGCGGGTAGGCGTGCAGGTGCAGGTGCCATTCGGGATGCTCCGCGCCGTCGGTGGGCCGCTGGTGAATGCCCATCGTGTAGGGGAAGGATACCCGGAACAGGTTGTCGTACCGCGTGGTGAGGCGCTTTAGGATGTCGGCCAGGGCGTCGCGCTCCTCGGGCGTCAGGTCCGGCAGCGCGGCGGCGTGGCGGCGCGCGACGATCATCGCCTCGAAGGGCCAGGTGGCCCAAAAGGGCACCAGCGCCACGAACCCCTCGTTCTGGCAGACAATGCGCTCCCGCGCCTCGACCTCCAGCGCCAGGTAGTCACACAGCAGGCAACTCCCGTGCCGCGCCAAGTACTCGGCCTGCGAATCGCCCTCCACCGCCGGCTCCTGGGGCACCGAGGCGTTCGCCCAGATCTGGCCGTGGGGGTGCGGGTTGCTGCACCCCATGATGGCGCCCTTGTTCTCAAAGATCTGCACATAGTTGATCTCGGGGCGCGCGCCGATCTCCTCGTATTGCTCCGTCCACACGTCTACCACCCGCCGGATGTCGCCGACCTCCATCTCGGCCAGCGTCACGCTGTGGTCGGGGGAGAAGCACACCACGCGGCACAAGCCGGGCTCCGATCGCGCCACGAGGAGGTCGCCCCGGCGGTACTCGCCGGCCGGCACGCCGGGCAGCAGCGCGGCGAAATCGTTGTCGAACACATAGGTACCTGTATAGTGCGGGTTGCGCGCGCCGCCGGCCCGCTCATTGCCCGGGCACAGGTAGCAGTCAGGGTCATAGGAGGGTCGCCGCTCGACGGGCGGCGCCTCGACCTGCCCCAGCCACGGGCGCTTGGTACGGTGCGGCGAGACCAGGATCCACTGCTTCGTGAGCGGGTTGTAGCGTCGGTGCGGGTGCTCCGCCAGATCGAACTCGGGCATGATGTCCTTTCTGATGGTCTCGGGCTGACGTCATGGGAGAGAGGCCCCGCGCCCTGGCCTCTCTGAGGAGCACGGCGCGTCTATACGAGACGTGCGAGGGAACTCGCCCACTCGGACAGGGGCCCGCCATCGGGATAGCGTTCCACGTAGCGCTGAAAGAGCGCCACGGACACTTCGCGAAGGACTCCGCCGATGATGGTCGGCAGCCGGTAGCTCGGCATGGCGGCCTCATCGCGCGCCCAGCCCCGAGCCAGGGCCACGGCGCCGTCACTCGGTGACTCGAGAGCGTAGCAGATGGTCCCCACGTGGAACGACATGGCGGCCCCCAGGCACATCAGGCACGGCTCCAGGTTCGTGTACAGGACCGCGTCCCTTCGCGACTCGCCGAACGGGCAGACGCGGTCCGCTGCTTCCAGGGCCAGGAGTTCGGCATGGGCCAGGAGCCGCCCCTCGCGCCGCTCGCCCGTAGACGCCTCGGCGATAACGCGGCCGCCGAGCACCACGAGCGTGGCGATGGGCAACTCACCCTCCTGCAGCGCGCGCTCGGCGAGGGAGAGCGTCCGCCGCATCAGGTGTTCGTGCACGTCGCTACCTCGCTGCTCGATGTCGGACGGCGCCTGACATGCCGCGCATGAGCCTTTGACTGGCTCTGTGCTCTCTGCTACACTGATAATCACTCTACTCTACCGTTCCCGCTGTTTCTGCGCATCGCACGAGCGCCGCCGCGCCGCGAGAGAGGCCAGATGCTCTGTCCCGATTGCCGTCAATCCGCCCCGGGCGGAACGCCGTGTCCTGCGTGTGGCCGCGTCGTCCCCGAGCAAGAGACCATGAGTGGGCAGGGGAGCAGCTACTTTGTCACCCTCGTGGCGATCTCGGTGGGGCTCCTGGTGCTCTTTGTGTTGGCCACCACCCTCGGCGGCCCTGGGCCCGCGCCGACGTTACGCCGGCTGGCGGCCACGGGCTGGATCTGGCTCTACCTCGCCATCTTTTTCATCCCCATCGCCATCGGCGTCTACTACTGGCTGATGCTGCGCGAGGAGGAGGTCGTCGTCACCGATGAGGGCATCGCCCGCCACTCGCGCTGGGGCGACGAGTGGCTGCGCTGGGACGAGGTGCGTGCCTACAACCGTCAGCCGATCCTCTTTCGCCAGACGCGGCTCGGCCGCATTTCGGGCCTGAGCCGGTTCTTTGTGCGCGGCGCCCGCCTCCTGGACCTGCCACCCGTCTGTTACGAGCTGGTGGGCGCCGAGGACCGCAACGGGATTCCGCGCGTGCTCCGCTTCGAGCCGGGCACCATCGAAGAGATGCCCTGGCTGCTGCAGATCATCGAGGAACATGTCGGTCCGCCGGTGGACGTCTAGGGTGCGGGGTAGGCCTCGGTCACGTTCGCGAAATCCGGCGGCTCGACCTCGCCGTCAGGCGCGGTGATCGGGGAGCCCGTGGCAGCCACCGTGGGCTGCTCGGGCAGGCGCACGCGAATGTAGGCGCCATCCACCCAATAGCCCGCCTCGACGAACCGCCACAGCCCCTCATCCTCCCCCAGCGACGTCTCCAGCCGCACGACGGCGGACTCGCCGGGCGCCACGGGCTCGACGTTCGCCTCCAGGGCAAAGGCCTCCTCGCCGTCCTGCTTCCAGCCCCACACCTCGACGCGATCCATGACCGCCGTCTCTGTCCCCACGTTCTCCAGCAAGAGCGATACGCCGAGGATGCCGCCATCGAGGTCGGTGCTGAGACTCGCCGCCCGCATCTCCGGCCCCACGACCTGGAAGGAGGGGCCGTCCGCCGCAAAGAGAAGGGCGTCGTCATCGGGGCCGGTGCGGTCGTCGCGGTAGCCAACATGCTCGATGCGCCACTCGCCCACCCGCTCGGGCACTGTAATGCCCTCCAGTTCAAAACGACGCGCGTCGCCTGCGGCGATGGCGCGTCCCGAGGCAGCGACGGCCGACCACGGCAGGCCATCGGGCTGAGCGCCTCGCACCTCGAGCCCCTCGATGTGCACGTCCTCCTCCCCGCCGTTCTCCACCCACGCCTCGAGCACGATGCGCTCTCCGGTGCGCACCTCCGGGGGCACGCTGATGCCGACCAGCCGCAGGTCGGAGGGCTCGACGGCCAGGGCGCCCTCGCCGGGAAGTCCCGAGGCCACCTCGCCGGCGCCATACGTCACGCGCCCCACGGTCCACTCGCCGGCGCGCGGCGGGCGCACCGAGACGCTGACCTCAACCCCCGCCTTGGCATCCAGCAACCACTCACCCTCGGCGCGAGCTACTACCGGGCTGCCATCGGGCGCCGAGAGGGACACCTGCACCACGTCGAGGGTGATGGGCTCGAGTCCGTCGTTGCGCAGGGGCACCACGAGATCGACCGCCTCACCGAGGCGCGCCGTCGCCGCGACGGGGCGCACCGCCCCATCCAACGCCACCTGCGCGGGACAACCGTCGTTGGTGACCACCGCCCCCTCGATGAACTCGGCCACGGGCAACCCAAAGAGGTGCTCTAGCTCCTCCGGGCTGGGCGCCACCCACCGCTCACCGTCGCGCACGAACAGCTCCATGTGGAGGTGCGCCGCCGAGACGCCCGAACGCCCGGAGTAACCGACGAACTCGCCGGCGCGGATCGGCCCCTCTCGGGACTGGGGGTCGCGGAGGTGGGCCAGACGCACCAGCCAGTCGTCCTCGACGACGATCTCTACATAGTTGCCGAGGTTTGTGTCAAAGGGGCGTTCGTCCCTCAGGTAGTAGATGTGGCCATGGCCGGGGGAATAGATGGGCGTGCCCTCGGGCATGGAAAAGTCATACGCCAGGCCGGTCGCCTTGCGCTCGGTCCAGTGGCCGGCGGGATCCCAGGTGACGACATACCCCTCGCCACAGGCCCAGGGCAGGGCAAACCTAGCCGGCACGTCATAGACGGGGTCCTCGGCAACGAGTCCCCCTGGGACGGCCGTGCTGGCCAGAACGATGAGAATGACGAATGCGCGAACGATCCAGGCCACCATCGCACCCTGCTCACTTGAGCCCGGGCCGCTCCCGGGCGCCGACCGGAGATGGGTTGTGCTGAAGGCGTGAACTCAGCGACAGATGAGGACGGGGAACCATGCCTCGCGCAAGACGCGATCCACGGTGCTGCCCAGGAAGGCCTTGATGAGGGGCTGATAGCCATACCCCCCCATGAGAAGGAGATCGGCCTTTTCCTCCTCGGCCACGCGCAGGATGACCTGGTCCGCCGGCCCCTCCTCGTAGCGGGTGGAGGCGTCGGCGCCGCCGGCCTGCTGGACGTACTCCCAGGCGCGATCGAGTTCCTCGCGATCGGCGCGCCCCCCGTGTACGGTGAGGATGACGCCGCCGATCTTCCAGCAACTGGTCAGGTGCTTGAAGACAAAGAGCGCCTCGCGCGCCTTTGGGCTGCCATCGTAGGCTAGCACGATGCGGCGCAGGGGCATGACCCGGGTACCGGGCACCGCCAGGATGGGGCACATTGCCTGTTCGGCCACCGTCTGAAAGATGGTGCCCAGGGGGCGCTGCGCCCAGCGCCCATGCACCCGGCGCTGATTGATGACCACCATGTCCACCCAGCGCGAGCGCTCGATGATATGCTCGGCCACGTCGCCGACGGCGAGGCTCGTCGACGACTTGATCCCGAGGCTACCACAGCGAAAGGTGAACTCGTCGAGCACGCGGCGGCCATAGGCCAGGGCGGTGTCCGCCTCTGACGTGGCCACGTGCAGGCCGTGTAACACGCTGTCCTCACGCCGGGCGAACTCGGCGGCCTGCGCCACTGCGCGCCAGCCCGTCTCGGCGCCGGTAAGGGTCGTCAGGACGTTGCGGAACAGGTGCTCCGACTCGCGCGTCTCCACGCGCTCTTCGCGCCAGCTACCGGCGCGCGGGCCCGCCTCCAGCTGGTCGGGGACGAGCAGGTTCGCAATGAACCGTCGCACCCGCTGCCAGATGCGCCGCGGCCGGTGGCCAAATCGCGAGGCGAAATCGGTGGCCACCTCCGACGGCGGGAGATCCTGGTTCATCCGGCGCGACAGGTGATAGGCGTGCTCGATGATCCACAGGTACAGATCGGCCTCCGTGTGGCCGGGGAAATCGCTCAGCAGGCGGTAGCGCCGAATCGTCAGCACCAACGGCTTAAAGACGTGATCGTACCAGTGGGTGACCGCCTGCTCCCAGCTCAGCTCTTTGGACTGCTCCGTCTCGACAAAGTACTTGTGCACGCGGATATGGTCGAGCAGCCGCGCATAGTCGCCGGGCATGGTGAGGCGGATATCCTGCTCGGCCCGCAGCACGTCGAGCCGGGTCTGATCGAGAAAGTCGCGATAAGCGGCCAGCGCGTCCAGGTCATCGACGGTCAGGTCGGCGGTCACCGGCATACGGCTCTGCACCTCGGTAACCTCGGCGTCGATGAAGGCCTGCTCCTTCTGGCGCGCCACCGACACGCGGTGGTGGCCGTCCACGACGAAATAGGCGTCGCCGACCTTGTAGAGCTGCACCGGCGGGAGGGTGACGCCCTCCATGTGCGCCGAGTCGACGCTGATCCACTTGCGCTGCGAGTGCCTTTGCGTCGGCAAGAACACGCGGTCGAAATCGTTGCTGCGCCCGAGGCTGCCGATGATCTGGTCCAGCGGGACGGGTTGCACGCCGCGGTAACGCTGGTTGATCAGCCCCAGGGTCTTGCGCAGATCCTCGAAGGGGATCAGGTTGTTGTTCTGGCCCGTAACCTGTGCCCAGATGCGACGCATGGATGCCTGGCGCTTGGCCCGGCTGAAATCGTAGCGCGCTCTATGAAGCCTCGTGTCGGGACCGCTCACTGTGAGTACACCTCGAAACCGTTATCGGCGGGTCACCATCAAAGTATAGCATAGGCGCCAAGCGGCACAAACCGGGCATGTGCCTGCCACGCGGCGCACATCCAGAGCACGTCCCAGAGGTCCCCCCACGACAGCCCTCGCCTTCGCCGGGTACACCGCGGGGAGCCTCCGGTACGTGCCGCGCGCAGGAGGTGCCCCGGGGACACCGCCAGACCCGTTCAGTGGGTGGCGCAGGCGATACAGGGGTCAAAGGCGCGCACCACGCGCCCCACGGCGCGCTCCAGCTCGGGGCTGATGCCCGCCTCGGTGATGTAGCGCCGGGCGGCCACCATCAGGGCGCGCTCGATGGCGAATACGTTATGTTGCGTTGGAATGACAAACTTGGCGCGGCGCACCAGGCCGTCCTCGATGACATAGTGGTGGATGAGGGGCCCTCGCGGCGCCTCCACGACGCCACACCCCTCCCCGTCGCGCGGCGCGTGGGCCACGCGCAGCGGGTCGCTCGTCAGGTCATCGTCCAGCAGCTCGATGGCGCGCTCCAGGCAGTACACGAGTTCGATGCCGCGGGCCAGGTCAAAGAGGAGGATGGCGTGGGCCGGATACCCCCACTCGGCGCGAAAGCGCGCCATGTACTCATCCGCGATGGACGTGCCGAGCACCGGCAGCATATTCAACCGCGCCAGCGAGTTGGCGCGCATCGGTTGCCCCTTGTAGAGGGTGCCATCGGCATAGCTCGTCTCGATGGGCACCTCGTCAAGGTAAAGCCGATAGTCGCATCCCGGAAAGACGGCGTCCTCGTGACCGTCGGGCGCCAGCACGCGGATGGTGTCGCCATAGTAGGCGTGCCCCTGCTCCACGGAGGCGAGATAGTAGGTGGGCTCGTCATCGCCGAGGGTGCCGATCCGGTCCTTGAGCCCGATGAACAGCTCCCAGTAGCGCTCGAACAGCTCCTGGGCCAGGGGGAGGGCGTCCCGTAGTTGGGCGCGCAACGCGACGGCAACCTCCCGGGAGATGCCGGAGGTCACGCCGCCCACGGTGGCGCGCACGGGATGGATGAACTGCCCGCCGGCGCCGGTGATGAGGTCGGTGCCGGCGCGGCGCACCTGCAGCGCCTTGGGGGCCAGATCCGCGTTCTCGGCGCCAAAGTGAAACACGCTGGGGAGGCCCGTCGCCCCGGGCAGGTCCGGCATGGTAAAGAGGAACACCGACGTCGCCTGATTCTGGATGAGCTGGCCGAGCATCATCAACTCGCGGATACGCACGGCGCGCTCGGGCGGCGTGACGCCGTAGGCGTGTTCCAGCGCCTTGACGGCGGCGATGTGGTGGGCCGTGGAGCACACCCCGCAGATGCGCGGCACGATGACGGGCAGCTGGTCGGCCGGCGCGCCCTGTACAAAGAACTCGAAACCGCGCAGCTCCGTGGCCTGAAAGTGCGCCGACAACACGGTGCTGCCGCTGAAGGCAATGACCACCTGGGCGTGCCCCTCGATGCGGCTGAGCGGAATGGTGAGTGTGCCCATCAGAGCACCTTCTCTACGTCGCGCGGCCGCGCGGCATAGTCGGCGAACTGGAACACAAAGAGCGCCAGCTGCGGCGAGCGCACCGCCCGGGCGATGTCGTCCGGCGGGATGTCGGTCATACGCGCGAACACCTTCTGGATCGCCTGGAACCACTCCTCCGAGGAGCGGGCGATGAACCCATCGGACGGCCCGCGACAGCCCACGCAGGGGTGCCCGGCGCGGGTGCAGGGCGCCCGGCAGCCCCCGCGGGTGGAGGATCCGACGCAGAGATAACCCTGGTTGATGAGACATATCTCGGGGTCCACCACCGCCTGCTGAAAGCCCTGCAGCGTCGCCGGGCGCTGGCGCATCTTGGTGCGACCGCATTCGATGCACACCGTCTTGCCCGCCTGGAACCCCTCCCGCTCAAAGAGCGCGGCCATGAACAGTTCGGGGGTCGGCGGGCAGCCGGGCAGATAGAGGGTAGGCGGCACGACGGCGTCCACCGGTCGCAGCTTGGGCAGGATGCGGGGAACGTGTCGGCGCTCCATCTCGGCAAAAAAGAGGGCGCGCACCTCGTCGCGGTCGCCCAGGTTGGCGACCCCGCCCGAGATGGCGCAGGTGCCCACCGCCACCACCTCCTTCGCCCGGCCGGCGGCGCGGCGCAAGCGGTAGAGGTCCTCGTCGGTGCGCACGGCCCCGCTCACCAGCAGGGTGTCGACCTCTGGCAGGTCCTCGCTGGAGAGCACCAGAGGCATATAGTCGAGCCGACGGCGGCCGATCCAGTCGGTGGCGTTGAGGAGCGACACCTCGCACCCCGCGCAGCCCGACAACTGGAGAACGGCGAAATTCGCAGCCATTACACCTCCTACCGCGCACCCCGTGGCGCGCTCGGACGACTATTATACTGTCGAGTGGCGGGGCCCGGCAAAGGGCGACGCGTTGAGGGAGTTGTGGGTTGTGCGTTGTGGGTTTCGGGTTACGGGTTTCGGGTTGCGGGTTCTGAGACGGGCAGTTGCAGGTTACAGGTTACAGGTGGTGCGTTGGGCACAGGCTATGCGTCGATATGGTCCGATTGTTGGAGGGGCACAGACTCGGGGCCGCGCGCGACTGGAGTCAGATGCCGGGAACCGAACAGTCCGCCGACCGCCGACCGCTGATAGCCGACAGCCGACCGCTGACAGCCGACCGCTGACAGCCGACCGCCCCTACTGTCCGTTCGCGGGCCCGAGGATGTCATCCGCCAGGGCGTAGACCGATGCGCGCTCGGCGGGAAAGGTGTCGGCATAGGCGGCGACCAGGTCCTCGACGGAGGCGCGTTGGCGCGGCATGCGCATCAGCGCCAGGAGCACCTTGCCGTACGGCACCTCCTCCGGCTCGTAGGACACCATCCACAGCATGTGGTGCTGCGGGTAATAGTTGTCCGCCTGGCGGTGCAGGGCCACGAGGAAGGCGGCCACCGCGGATGGCGTGCGAACCGCCTCGGCGCGGGGCGCCGCAGCGCGCGGGGTGCCCACGCCAGGCTCGACCAGGGCGGCGACGGCGCGCTGTCGCGCCAGGAGGTCGTCGGGCGGAGGGTTCAGGGCGTAGAGCGCCTCGTCGAGGGACGCCTCACCGAGAAAGGGGCGGGCGTGCTCGGCCTCCAGCGCCAGGGCGTAGCCGGCCCACAGGGCATCCTCGGGCGACACGGGCTCGTCCGGGGCGGCCGCCATCGCCAGGGAGAACCCCGCCGGAGGGCGCCGACCGACCAACTCGAGCAGGAGCGGGCCCATGGCCGACGCCATGCGGTGCCGCGCCCCCTCCAGGTCGACGCGCCCCCCCTCCCCCAGGCCGAGGGCCAGCTCCACCCGCGCCCGGCCGCCGGGCGTGGCCAGGCGGACGTCGCGCAGCACGCCGGTCGCCTCACTGTCCAGCACGATCACCAGGTGGTTGGCGACGGTGCGCGGGGCCGGGATGGCGCCGTTGGTGGCGAGGAACGACTCCGTGGTGTGCTCGAACAGCGCCAGCAGGCGCTGCAGCGCCGGATCGACGAGCACCTGCCGATCGAACCGGTCATACAGGGGGTCATCGACGGCGAGCACGGCCAGCGCCGCATCGGCGCGCTGCGCCAGCGCATACTGGCGCTCGGTGGGAACGGAGGTGGTGATGACGCACCCCGTCGCCGCCAGCGCTACGGCCAGCAGGCCGAGAAGGAGCCTCGCAAGACGTCGCGACATGAGCCTTGAACGCACACACACCATGGATAGGGATGGAGGCCCATTCTACCACGCGCCGCGCGGCGGACCAAGAGGTTGACGCGTTGTGCGTTATGGGTTGCATGTCACCGCACAGTTGCAGGTGCCAGGTGACAGGTTACAGGGTTGGGCGGAGTGGCGCGTTGTAGTCTGTAACCTGCAACCTGGGACCTGGAACCTCTTGGAGCCTGTGCCTGGAATGCCACGCCAAGATGGGGCGGGTTGACCGCTCTCGAGTCGGCGGCTAGAATCGCCTGCAGTGCGTGTCGCGCGGATGTCAGTCTCTGCGCCCAGGCATCAACCCATGCCCGATCCGCGGAGATCCGCGTGCCATCAGCGGAATCCGCGTACCATCAGGCTCACAGCGTGGCGATACCCAGCTAGAGGAGACGGATGTGAGGGCTCTCATCACGGGCGGATGCGGGTTCATCGGCAGCCACCTGGCCGAGGCGCTCCTGGCCAGGGGCGACGACGTCACCGTGGTGGACGACCTCTCCACGGGGCAGTTCGACAACATCCGGGGGATGGTCGGCAGCCCCGGGTTCCGTTTCGCCATCGAGACCATCACCAACGAGACGGTGATGGACCGCCTGGTGAGCGAGTGCGACATCATCTACCACCTGGCCGCGGCGGTGGGCGTGGAGTTGATCGTCACCGATCCGGTGCGGGTCATCGAGACGAACATCAAGGGGAGCGAGGCGGTGATGCGCATCGGCGCGCGCTACCGCAAAAAGCTGGTCCTCGCCTCCACCTCCGAGATCTATGGCAAGAGCGAACAGGTGCCGTTTCGCGAGGACGCCGATCGCCTGCTGGGACCGACGACGCGCAGCCGCTGGAGCTATGCCTGCTCCAAGGCGATGGACGAGTTCCTGGCGCTGGCCTACGCTAAGCAGTTCGCCCTGCCGGTGGTCATCGCGCGCCTGTTCAACACCGTAGGGCCACGGCAGACGGGGCGCTACGGCATGGTGGTGCCGCGATTCGTGGGGCAGGCCCTGCGCGGCGAGCCGATCACCGTGTACGGCGATGGCCAGCAGACGCGCTGCTTCTGCCACGTGACCGACGTGGTGCGCGCCATCGTCGCACTGTCGGATGAACCCTCCGCCGAGGGGGAGGTTTTCAACGTCGGGAGCACCGAGGAGGTGACCATCGAGGCGCTGGCGCGACGCACCGTGGCGCTATCGAGGTCATCGTCGCCCATCGTCACGGTGCCGTACGACGAGGCGTACGAGGCCGGGTTCGAGGACATGCGGCGACGCATCCCCGACACATCCAAGATACGACGGGCCGTGAGCTGGGAGCCGCGCATCGACCTGGACGGCATCCTGCAGAGCGTCATCGCCTACGTCCGTCAAGTATCCCCCTCACCCTGAACCCTCGCCCCAGGGTACAGGAGATCTCCCCGGATACAGGGAGAGCGCACCAGGTGCGTGGAGCGGTTTGACAGGCGGCCCTACCACCGCCATAATGGCGGGCACCCCCCCAGCAGCGACGATACCAACCTGGAGACGATATGAAGACACCGGCGCTGCTTCGCACCCTCCCGTTCTACGGCATGGTGCTGGCCGTCGTTCTGGCTGCCTGCGGCCGCCTGGCCGCCACCCCCACCCCGACCCCCGACATCCCGGCGCTCGAGACGCGCGTGGCTGTCAAGCTTGAGGGCAGCCTGACCGCCAAGGCGCCTCCCACGTGGACCCCCACGGCGACGCCGGTGCCTCCCACGGCGACGGCGACGGTCGCTACGCCCACGGCCACGCCGACGGTATTGCCCACCCCTTCGCCCACCGGCGGCCCGGCCGAGACGAACGCCCGGCTGGCCTACGTGCGCCTGGGGCAGGATCGTTCCGCGAACGTAGTGTTGCAGGCGGGAGCGGGCTCCGAGGGCGTCGTCCTGACGCACTTTGTCGAGCCGCTGAACATGAGCGACGTCACCTGGTCGCGCGACGGGGAGTGGATCCTGTTCGTCAGCGCGCACGATTTCGTGCACAGCCGCAATAACGAGCGCAACGTCTTTGTGATGCGCCCCGACGGCACCGAGTTGCGTATGGTGACGGGGGATTACATCGACCCCGAGGGGGCGCCCGGCCCCTATGCCACCCTGCGGGGCAAGGTCGTCGATGGACAGGGCGACTGCCTTGTGAGCGCTCAGGGCGCGGCCAGCCCGGTGCTCGCCGGCACGGACGGGCTGTTCGAGCTGCCCGGCGTACCCCTCTCCGCCGCCTGGGCGCGGGCCATCTGCCAGCCGCCGGAGGGCGTGCCGCTTCAGGGGGACGTGGACCTGGAGACGACGGGAGAAGAATTGGTACCCGTGGGGATCCCCGTCGAGCCCCGCGGACGCGGATGGACGCAGGTGTCTCTCTCGCGCGACGGCGCGCTCCTGGCGGGCACCTACTACCATTGGGCGCTCGATGACGAGGGGGCCAAGTCGTATACCACGTCGGGCGTCATCGCGAATCTCGAGGGTCAGGTGCTGTCCGAGGCGCAGCTACCGGAGGACACCACCCTCATGGGCCTCGATTGGTCGCCGGTGGACGACACCCTGGTGGGCGGCCTAACGGGTGAAAAGGGTGGCTGGCTATGGCGCTGGGACGCCCATGGCGGCTCGGTCGGCGCCATCGTCGAGATACCCAACACCGACCAGGCCCTGCTGGCGGCCGCCAACCCCGCCTGGTCGCCCGATGGCACCCACATCGCCTTTGGCCTGCGCCAGTGGCACCTCTGGGAGGAGGACACCTCGCGGACGGAGCTGGCGGTGTACCGCCTCGAGGAGGAGGAACCGCGCGTGGTAGGTCCCGCCGAATGGGGCCGGGACGCGGACAGCGCTTCGTGGGGCCGCGACGGCACCACCGTCTACTATGAGTTGTCGGACCGCGCCGAGGGGGATGATACGTGGACCAAGGCCAACGGCCGCGTCTGGATGGTGTCCGTGGCGGACGAGGAACCCGCCCCGACGCCGTGGCCGGGGGACGAGGAACGCTACCTGCCGGCGGTGGATCCATCGTAACCCGTCACCTGCAACCCGTGACTCGACTCACAGCCCATAGCTCACTCGCGTTCGCCCAACCCAAAGTGACAGCGCCAGGGGAACATGCTATAATCCGGCGACCTTGCCACCGAGGAGTAGCACAGGCATGCCGCAAATCACCATTCCAGAGAATCTCAACGCGTACATCTCGGCGGCGCTCTTTGTCATCGGCGCCTACCTCTTTGCGGTGTACGTGGGCTTGATCGTGTGGACCTTTCGCGACATCCGCTCGCGCTCGCGCGATATCCTGGCCGCCATCCTGTCCGTCCTGCTCGTCGCGGTGTTCAACATCTTTGGGCTGCTGGTGTACACCCTCCTGCGCCCGCGGACGCCGCTCTCCGAGGAGTATGAGCGGTCGTTGGCGGAGGAGGCGCTCCTGCAGGACCTGGAGGAGCGGCGACTGTGCCCGTCGTGCCAGCGGCGCGTGGCTCCGGACTATATCGTGTGCCCGGCGTGCCACCATCAGCTCCGGCTGCGCTGCGTGGGATGCGGCCGGCTGCTGAACCCCGACTGGGACGTGTGCCCCTACTGCGGCCTGTTCGTCGACCAGGGTGAGGACGACGTGACGGCGCATGACCTCGACTCCCAGGCCTCCGAGCGGCTGGCGGCCAGCTAGCCGCTCCCCAGGCCCTCGCCCACGAGGCGGGGCCAGATCCCCATGGCCTTGAGCCGGGCCAACACCTCGTCCGCGTGGCGCTCATCCACCAGACAGGTCGTCGGTCCCATGAGTTCCCCCACCAGGCGGCGGAGTTCGGGGCGCGCCCGAATCTGCTGCATGGTGGCCTCGTCCTTGGTCTGGAGCAGGACCACGCGCCGCATGGACGCGCGGCCAAAGCGCCCGCCCCAGGCGAGGAGATCACGCGACAGCGCGGGGGGGAGCTGGCCATCGGTCAGCCGCCGCAAAAAGTGATCGATCTGGTCCGTCCGCACGCCGGTGTTCTGGCTCCTCCAGACCGAGTCCTCGGTGATGGCGTACCGCGCCACCTCGCCGTCCTGTCCCAGCCACTCGCAAAAGCGCTCGATCTGGTAGCGCTCGTACATAGTGCCCGCAACGGGGATGACGATCACCATGTTATCATCGATGGTGATACGCCGCGCCGTCCCCTCCGATGGCACCGTCTCGGCGGCCTCGGGCGCCGGCCGCCCCGTGAGGACCGCCTCTCCGAGGGGCGTCACGCGAAAGGCTGATGCCCTCCCCTCGGCGTCGTCGCCGATCTCCACCAACCCCAGCCAGCGGAGGGGATGGGTCAGCAACAGGCGCGCCAGCGCCCCCTCGACGTGATCCCAGGCCTCGAAACCGCTCAGGTACGCCCCCGTGGCGGCGTCTCTCAGGTGCCACCCGTCATAGTCCCCATCGGGCCGCAGATAGTCGGGCCGGTCGCGCTTTAGGTCGGCGATAACGCCGTCCAACGCGCGCCAGGCGCCGCGGTAGCGCCCCAGGAATTCGAGGATGGCGCGCCGCGCCGGGACGGGATTGTGCACCCAGTCGGCATCGTCCTGTCGGATAGAGGGCACTAGGAGGAGTTCGTCCCAGTGGGGATCGTCGCGCCACGCCAGCACGACGGCCTGGTGGCGCCGCAGGTCATCGAGCTGCAGCCAGGTGCGCGCCCGGGGAGTGGGCCGCAGCTCGCCGCGACTCTCGTGCACCAACTTGAGGCGCCACAGCAGGTGCCGGATGAGGTCGAGCCGCGCGGGCTCGCGTGCGCCCTGCAGGCGCGCGCCGAGATCGACGTGCGCCATGGGGATGGGGGGCGCGTGAACGGGCTCGCCCTCCTCGCGCCGCGGCTCCACCTGCCGCTGGCGCAGATGCGCCAGCACGGCCAGCAGGTCTTCGACCATGGCGGTGCCTTCGGCGTGGACGACGTCTGGCGGAGGAACCTCGTGGTTGCCGGAGCGCTCGGCGGGTCCCTCCAGAGCCGGCACGCGGTGGAGTAGCTGATCGGGCACGGCGAATACCTCACCATAGTGGTCGCCGATGGTGGCATAGGTGCGCACGATCAGCCCGCGGTAGTAGAGTTCCTCCACGGCGTTGGCAGGTCGCGCCCAGGGCTCCTCGCGGGCCAGGCGCGACGGCCCGAGCCGGCGGATGGCGCCATAGCGCACGGCGAGGCGATGGCCGGGTACCGCCCCGCCCTCGCTCATCACGGTGGCCAGCGCCTCCCGCGCAGCGGGGCTCAGCTCGGCCACCAGGGCGTCGAGGGCCCCGGGGGCAAGCATCGCCCCGGCCAGAGACGTGACCTGCTCCCGGGGCTCGGCCCTGGGCAGGTCCACATGCCATGCCTGGGCGACGCCGGCCAGCATCTCGGCGGGGTACTCGTTGAGACAGCGGTACAGGTCCTTCATCCCTAACGCTCGTCACACCTCACATAAACACCCCCCGATTATACCGGCGCCCCGCGCGCGGCTCAAGTCTACACGCAAGCGCGGGCGGGCGCGTCGGCGTTGGTCGGGTTGCAGGTTCCGGGGGGCGGGTCACAGGCTTTGCCGTGACCGTTAGCTCGAGTCTGTAACCTGTCACCTGGCACCTGCAACCGTGCGATGATGCGCAACGCACAACCCACAACCTGCCCCCATCGGTGCGACCCAAACGCGCGTTCGGCGTATAATAGGGTAAGAACGTTTACCGATTCTTGTGTCGGAGAATGGAGCGACCATGACCACACGTACGCCGCGAACGGTGGGGATGCTGCCGGGGATCCTGCGCGAGGCGCGCCTAGCCTGGCGGTTGTGGCGCGATCGGCGCGTGCCCCTGTGGGTCAAGGGGGTGCCGTTGCTGTCGCTGGCATACGTCATCTTTCCGTTCGATTTCCTGGCGGATCCCCTGCTGGGGCTGGGGCAGCTCGATGATCTGGGGGTGATCCTCCTGGGGCTGTCGCTGTTCATCAGCCTGGCGCCGAACGACCTGGTAGCCAGGTACCGCGGGGAGACGGTCCTCGAGGAGGCGCCCGAGGGCGAGGAGGCGAGCCCGTGGGAGGGCGAGCGCCAGCGGGCCCCCGTGCGCACCACCTATCGCTTTGTGGATGGCGACGAGCCGCCCGCCTGACGACCGGATATTCGGATTTATCTGTACAAACATTCCTGTTATGCCTGTTTGTCTTGGTATCGCATTCAAGTGCGTTTATCTGGCTTGCTTGATGGCGTGGGCACCTTCACTTGCCAAGCATCCCGTATAAGAGTACAATGACCGTGACGCAGGCATCGCACCAGAGCATGGCGTTGGCCGTTGGCGGGCTAGCCCGCGCGCCGGCGTCGTGTCGCAACGAGGTAGGCCAGTGTTCAGGTTATTCGACCCCAGGGACCTGTTGTTGCTCAGGCGCCTCAAGCCCCAGGGCGTGGCGTTCGACCTGAGACGGCACCTCCTGCGCAACACGTCGCCGCTGCGGGATGCCCTTGTGGGGTACCTGACCGCCCACCACGCCGGCTCGATTACCTGCGTCTTTCAGTCGCCGGAGGAAGAAGATGGGCTGAGCGGCTTTGTCCAGGTCACGGAGGGCGCCACCGGTGCCGAATGGGAGTTGGCGTATCTGGCGCCGAACCTGGATTATGATCTGAACGCCGGCAACACGTGGTGTCGCATCCTGGGACACCTCATCCTGCTGGGCGCCGAGCATGGCGTGGAGCGCATCTGCGTGCGCTCGGCGGAGGATGCAGAGGCCGAGGACCTGTTTCGCCGCACGGGCTTTACCGTGGTCAGCCGCGAGGAGGTATTCGCGCTGGACCAGGAGGCCAAGCCGGCCCCTTTGCCGCGAGGTCTGCGGCGCGCTACGCCGCAGGACGAATGGGCGCTCCAGGAACTCTACCATCAGGTGGTGCCCAAGGTGATCCAACAGGCGGAGGGGTGCAACCCGCGGTGGATCGCGCCGAGGCGAAGGATCCTGCGCGGGCAAAGTACCACCGAACAGTACGTTTGGGCCGACAAGGGGCGCATGCTGGCGTGTCTACGCCTGACCAAGACGGCCCAGGGCTCGTGGATGGAGGTTCTCACGCGACCGGAGCAGCGCGGTGAGGTGCTGCCTCACCTGCGGTACCTGCTTACGCGGGCAGCTCCGACGGCCCCGTCGCCGGTGTACTGCCCGGTGCCGGACCATGCCGTGGGGCTCAGCTGGCTCTTGCGAACCCTGGGATTCGAACCGTACACGCGCCAGGTCTTGTTGGTGGCGCACACCGTCACCCGGGTATCGGCCCGGCGACGACTGATGGTCCCGGGCTTGGAGCACGGTGTCGACGTCTCACGGCCCATGGGCCACATCAGCCGTCCGGAAGAGTCGCAGCCACTCACCTGCTAGGGCCCATCGCCCCGAGCGGCTCGTTCTGCGAGGTATTCATAGAAGACATGGCATTAGAGATAACAGACGATATCGACGCCCTGGTGGATGTCCTACCCCCCGACATCGCCTCGGCGTTGCGAAGCATTGACCGTTTTGACGAGTTGCTGGAGGTAGTGCTCGATCTGGGGAGGCCGAGCGAGGCCCGCTACGTGACGGGCGAGGTACAGCTGAGCGACCGGGAGACCCGGCAGGACGCCATCGACTATGTGGTGTCGCGCATCGGTGACTTTGGCGACGACAACCGCGCCGGCATCGAGCGCACCCTGCACCGCATCTCGGCCATACGGAATCGGAGCGGCCGCATCATCGGGCTCACCTGCCGCGTGGGGCGCGCCGTGTACGGCACCATCGACATCATCCGCGACGTGGTCGAGTCGGGCAACAGCGTGCTGTTGCTTGGCCGGCCCGGCGTGGGCAAGACGACCATGTTGCGGGAGGTGGCGCGCATCCTGGCCGAGAGCAAGCGCGTCGTGATCGTGGATACGTCCAACGAGATCGGCGGCGATGGCGACATCCCCCATCCGGCGGTCGGTCGCGCCCGGCGTATGCAGGTCTCCACGCCGGCGCTGCAGCACGCCGTGATGATCGAGGCGGTCGAGAACCACATGCCCGAGGTGATCGTCATCGACGAGATCGGGACGGAACTCGAGGCTGCGGCGGCGCGCACCATCGCCGAGCGCGGCGTGCAGCTCGTGGGCACCGCCCACGGGCAGACCCTCGACAACCTGATGATGAACCCGACGCTGTGCGACCTCGTGGGCGGCATCCAGACGGTGACGCTGAGCGACGAGGAGGCGCGGCGGCGCGGCACGCAAAAGTCGGTGCTCGAGCGCAAGTCGCCCCCGACGTTTGACGTGGTGGTCGAGATTCAGGACTGGGACCGCGTGGCGTTGCGCGACGACGTCGCCGAGGCGGTAGACGCCATCCTGCGCGGGCGCAGCCTGTCGCCAGAGATCCGCGTGCGCCATCCGTCAGGCGAGGTCGAGTCGATGCGCGCCGAGCCCGAGAGGGTCGCGCCCCCCGCCGAGTCGCCGTTCGTGGCGGCGCCGGTGCGACAGCGCGTCCCCGAGGGTCGGCCCTCGGTGCTGCGCATCTATCCGTACGGCCTGAACCAGAACCGCATCCGACAGGCCAGCCGCCGGCTGAACCTGCCGGTTATCCTGGTGAACGACCTGGGTGAGGCGGACGCGCTCTTTACCCTGCGCACCTACTATCGCAAGCGGCCGCAGGTGATCGCCGACGCCGAGCGCCGCGGCACACCGGTGTACGTGCTGCGCAACAACACCGCCGTACAGATGGAGAGCTATCTGGCCGAGATCTTTGGCCTGAGCGTCGAGACCGACACGGTGCAGCAGGCGCTGGACGAGGCCCGCACCGGCATCGAGCAGGTGACGGCCGGGCAGCGCAGTTCGGTCCGGCTCTCCCCGCAGGAGTCGTTCGTGCGGCGCATGCAGCACGAGTTGGCGCGCGAGGCGAACCTCTTCTCGCGGAGTTCCGGGACAGAACCCCGGCGCCACGTCACCATCTATAGCAACCAGTGAGGGATGCGCGCCCGCTCCCCCTCCTCGGGGTCGCCGTAGCATCGCAACGGCGGCCTCGAGGAACGGTGTGGCGCGCCCCCTGAGAGAGGTGTCGGTCGTGTTCCTGACGCTCGAGGGCCCGGAGGGCAGTGGCAAGACGACGCAGATCCAGCTCCTGGATCGGGCCCTGCGCGCCAGAGGTCTGCGCGTGGTGTGCACCCGCGAGCCGGGCGGCACGGCCATCGGTGAGCAGATTCGCACCGTGCTCCATGCCCACGAGAACACGGCCATGGTGCCGGCCGCCGAGGTGTTGCTCTACTCGGCCGATCGGGCGCAGCACGTGCGTCAAGTGGTCGCGCCGGCGCTGCGGCGCGGCGACATCGTGATCTCGGATCGCTACGCCGAATCCACCCTGGCCTACCAGGGGTATGGGCGCGGCCTCGACATGGCCGCGCTGCGAGGCATCACGGCATTCGCCACCGACGGGCTCACGCCCGATCTGGTGGTCTATCTCGATCTCGACGTCGAGTTGGGCCTGCAGCGCAAGCAGCGCGAGCAGGCCCTCGGACGCGGTGAGTGGAACCGCATGGACCAGCAAGAGATCGCCTTTCACCGGCGCGTGCGCGAGGGATACCTGACCATGGCCCGCGAGGAGCCAGGGCGCTGGCTGGTGGTGGATGCAGCCCAGTCGATCGAGACGGTCCACAGGGCCATCCGCGAGCGCATCGATGCTATGCTGTAGGCCGGACAACACGCCACCACAAGGGGGACAGCAGCCACCATGAGTATGAAGCTGATCGTGAGCATCGTGCACAGTGACGACGCCGACCAATTGACCACGGCGCTGCGCGAAGGAGGATTCTCCTCGACCAAGATCAGCACCACCGGCGGCTTTCTGCGTGAGGGGAATGCCACCATTCTCATCGGTGTGGAGGAGGAGCAGATCCCGAGCGTGCTGGACATCGTCAAGCGGAACTGCCACACGCGCACGCAGTACGTGAACCCCCTCCCTCCGGTGATGGAGCCGGGCGAGCTGTACATGCCCAATCCCGTCGAGGTGCAGGTCGGGGGCGCGGTCATCTTTGTGGTTGACGTCGAGCGGCTGATCCGATTCTAGCCGCCCTGCCCGACCCGGCGCTCCTCGGCGCGTCGGACGGACCATCGACATGGAAAGGATCGCCGTTGGACAGGCGGGATATTGCGCCCTTGGCGTGCCGGGCCAGCGCCAGCCTGGCGCGCTATACCCATTCGCACACCATCGTGCTGGTGGTGTCGGGCCCCTCGGGGGTCGGTAAGGATAGCGTCGTCAAGCTGCTGCGCCAGAGTGGGCACCCATTCGAGTTTGTGGTCACCATGACGGATCGCCGGCCCCGCAAAGGCGAGGTGGAGGGCGAGGACTATTGCTTCGTCACGACCGCGGCCTTCGAGGAGATGATCGCTCGCGGTGAGTTCATCGAGTACGCGCGCGTGTACGGGCAGTACAAGGGAGTGCCCAAGTCGGGCGCAAAGCACGCCCTGAAGAGCGGCAAGGATGTGTTGATGCGGCTCGATGTGCAGGGAACGGCCACCATCCGGGAGCGCGTGCCCGAGGCCATTACCGTCTTTATCGCTCCCCCCTCGCTGGACACGCTGGTGGAGCGCCTCCACAGGCGGGCCGGCGACCCTCCCGAGCAAGCGCGGCATCGGCTCGAGACGGCGCTCTCCGAGTTGGAGCGCATCCAAGAGTTTGACTATGTCGTCATCAACCGTGAGGGCGAGCTGGAAGCGACGGTGGCGCAGGTGATGGCCATCGTCAAGGCCGAAAAGTGCCGCACGGGGCGCGAGCCCGTGCGGCTGTAGGCCGGCCCGCCGCGTGATGGACGACGAGCGCACAGAGGTCCGGCCGATGGACCGGCCGGCCGGCATCGATACCGGCCGCCTCACACTACGCTTGGCAATCCCCCTGCACGACCCCTTGTGGACATACGTGTTGCTGGTGGCCAACGTGTTGGTGTGGGTGGCGATGACGGCGCTGGGCGGGTCCGAGAACCCTGCCATCCTGGTGTTGTTCGGAGCCAAGTATACCCCACTCATCCTGGCCGGGCAGTACTGGCGGCTGCTGACCGCTGTGTTCGTGCACGTAGGAATCGCTCACCTGGTGTTCAACGCCTACGCCCTCTTTAGCTTTGGCCTGGAGGTGGAGCGGCGCTTTGGGAGGGCGCGCTTTCTGGCCCTGTACCTGCTCTCGGGCATCGCCAGCACCACGGCGAGCTTTGTGGGCAGCCCAGCCCTGTCGGCGGGGGCATCGGGCGCCGTCTTTGGGCTGGCGGGGGCCAGCATGGCCTACTATGCCGCCTACCGCGATCGGCTGGGGACGGCGGGGCGACGCTCTCTCACCAGCATCCTGGTGGTGGTGGGCCTGAACCTCGTCATGGGGTTTGCGGCACCGGGAATCGATAACCTGGGCCACATCGGGGGCCTCATCGCGGGGCTGGCCCTGGGATGGGCATATTGCCCGCGCTATGCCGCCCCCCGTTTCCCGCCGGCGCCGCCCGACGTGACCCCGGAGGGGACGCTGCGCGCCGTGGACCGCGCGCCGGCCGTCCGCATCTGGGTGGGGACGGCGCTGGCCGTCATCGTGCTGGCGGCGGCCGTCGTTCTCGGCACCTGGCGGTGGCTGTAGGGCGCGCACGCCGATGCGCGCCGTCCGAGGTGCGGGCCGCACAGCGTGCGGCCCCTACAGCGCTGTGGGTCGCGCGCCGATGTGGGTGGGGGCTGTGGGGCGCGCACGGCGGGGCGCGCCATCTGAGATGCGGGCCGCACAGCGTGCGGCCCCTACAACGCCGTAAGGCGTACCCCGATGGGCGCCGCCAGAGATGGGCCGCAACCGTGCGCGGCCCCTGCGGCCCCGGGTCTGTAGGGCGCGCACGCTGTGCGCGCCGGTGAGACGGGTGGCAGGTCGCGCATCCGAGCGCGCCACGGGCTGAGGGGATGCAACACGCCCCTGCGGCCCCGGGTCTGTAGGGCGCGCACGCTGTGCGCGCCGGTGAGGCGGGTGGTAGGTCGCGCATCCGAGCGCGCCATGGGCTGAGGAGGTGGAACATGCCTCTGCGTTCACCGATCGTAGCCGGGATGTTCTATCCCGCGCACGAGGCGGCGTGCCGGCGCGAGGTAGAGGCATTCCTGGCGCAGGCATCGTGCGCGCTCGACGGCTGCGAGGTCGTGGCTGGCATCGTGCCACACGCCGGCTGGACCTTCTCGGGACTGACCGCCGCCCACCTCTACGCCCCCCTCCTCGAGCAGGGGCCGGTGGACACGGTAGTGCTGTTCGGCGCGGTACATAGCTGGCGCGTGACCAAGCCGAGCGTGTTCAGCGCCGGAAGGTGGCGCTGTCCCCTGGGGCACCTCTCTGTGGATGAGGAACTCGCCCGCGAGGTGCTGCGCTGCAGTGACGGCGCCCTGGCCGATGACCCCTCGGCACATCTGGACGAGCACTCTATCGAGGTGCAGTTGCCGTTCCTGGTGTGCGTCTGCCCGCAGGCGCAGATCCTGCCCATCGCCATGCCGCCCATGCCGGGAGCGGAGGAGATCGGCGCGCTGGTGGCCGAGTGCGTGCGCTCACTGGGGCGGAGGGCCATCGCCATCGGCTCCACCGACCTGACGCACTATGGCCCGCGCTACGGCCTGGCTCCTGCCGGCGTCGGCGCCAGCGCACTGCAGTGGATCCACGCCAACGACGCCCGCGTCCTCGACCTGATGGTCCAGATGCGGGGGGGCGACATCTTCGGTGAGGTCGAGGCGCACCACAACGCCTGTGGCGCGGGCGCCGTCGCCGCGACCATCGGGTACGCCGCCAGCGCGGGCGCCACGCGAGGGCACCTCGCACACTATACCACCAGCCATGAGGTGGCCCCGGTGGGCCCGGCCTCGGACATGGTGGGGTATGGCGCCGTGGTATTCATGACGTGATGGCCAAGCCACGATGACTGAGGCACTGCAAACCGACGAACCCACCAGCGCGGCCCCGCGGCCCTATGCCGTGGTGATCGTGCAGACCCCCATCCAGCGCAAGGTCGTCGCCCCGACGGAGGTCCCCCTCGGGGCGGAGGACGCGGACCCCCTCACACGCACCTTTCACTACCGCATTCCCGAGCCGCTCCTCGGCGCGTTGCGCATCGGACATCTCGTTTGGGTGCCGTTCGGCCGCCGCGAACTCCAAGGCGTCGTCGCCGAGATGGACGACGCCGCGCCGGTGGAAAAGGTGCGCGACATCCTGTGCCTGGCCGACCCGGAGCCGGTGCTGTCGCCGGAGCAGGTCGAGCTGGCCACCTGGATGAGCGAGTACTATCTCGCCCCGCTGCACATGGTGGTGCGCGCCATGCTGCCCCCCGGCGTCACCCAGAAGGTAGATGTGGTGGTGCGCTTGGACGAGGCCATGCTGGCCGACGACGCCATGCCCGAGGGCGCCACCCCCCCTCAGCGCGCGCTGCTGGAGCTGCTGCGCGCCCGCGGCCCGCTGACCCTCCCACAGATCGCCCGCTCGGCCAAGATGCGCAACTATCGCGCCGTGGTGGACCAGTTGGTGCGCCACGGCTGGGCGACCAAGGCCGAGGAGGCGCGCGCCCCCGTCGTCCGCCCCAAGCTCTCGCCGGTGGTGCGCGCCACCCCCGACGCCGACCCCGAGACGCTGCCGGAACGCGCCTCCAGCCAGCGCGCCGTCCTCGCGTACCTCCTCGCCCGGCGTGAGGGGGGCGACGAGTGGGTGCCGGCGGAGGAGGTGCGCGAGGAGACGGGCGCCGGCGCCGCTGCGCTGCGCAGCCTGGCCGAGCGAGGCGTCGTGGAGCAGGAGCGTCGCGAGGTCTGGCGCGACCCCCTGGCGGGGCGCGTTTTCGTGCCGGCCATCGCGCCGCGCCTCACCGCGGCGCAAGAGGCGGCCTGGCAGCGCATCCATGCCGATTTGGAGTCGCCCCAGGGCAAGCCCTTCTTGCTGCAGGGCGTCACGGGGAGCGGCAAGACCGAGATCTATCTCCGCGCGGTCAAGCAGGCGCTGAGCCAGGGGCGTAGCGCCATCGTGCTGGTGCCCGAGATCGCCCTCACCCCGCAGACGATCCGGCGCTTTGGGGCGCGCTTTCCCGCCACGCTCGCGGTGATGCACAGCCGCCTCTCGCCGGGGGAGCGCTATGACCAGTGGCGGCGCATACGGACCGGTGACCTGCGGCTCGTGGTGGGGTCGCGCTCGGCCGTGTTCGCCCCCATGCGCGACCTGGGCCTCATCGTGCTGGACGAGGAGCACGAGCCGTCGTACAAGCAGCAACAGACCCCCAACTATCACGCCCGCGACGTGGCGGTGCGTCTGGCGCGCCTCACCGACGCGACCTGCATCCTGGGCAGCGCCACCCCCGCGCTCGAGTCCGCCTACCGCGCCGAGCGGGGCGAGTACGAGCGCCTGGTGATGCCACAGCGCATCCTGGGCCACACGCGAGCCCTGGCTCAGCAGGCCAGCATCCTGCAGAGCCCCGTGTCGCACTATCACACCGAGGACGCCGCCGAGGGCGCCGAGGCGATGTTCACCGAACTCCCGCCGGTGGAGGTGGTGGACATGCGCGCCGAATTGCGCGCCGGCAACTACTCCATGCTCAGCCGCAGGCTGCAGGCGTCCATCGAGGTGGCGCTGGCGGCCAGGGAGCAGGTGATCCTGTTCCTGAACCGGCGCGGTACGGCGACCTTTGTCATGTGCCGCGACTGCGGCCACGTGCTCAAGTGCCCCCGCTGCGACCTCCCCCTCACCTACCATTCGGCCGAGGACGACCTCATCTGCCACCACTGCAACTATACCACCTTCCTGCCGCCACAGTGCCCGTCATGCTGGAGCGGCAGAATCAAGTTCTTTGGCGCTGGCACGCAGAGGGTGGAAGAGGTGGTGCGCGAGGCCTATCCGAAGGCGCGGGTCATCCGCTGGGACCTGGATACCACCGGCGGCAAGATGGCCCACGAGGAGATCCTCGACGCGTTCGTGCGCGGCGAGGCCGACATCATGATCGGCACCCAGATGATCGCCAAGGGGCTCGACCTGCCGCGGGTGACGCTGGTGGGGGTGATCAGCGCCGACACGATGCTCAACCTGCCCGACTATGCCTCGGGGGAGCGCGCCTTCCAGCTGCTGGCGCAGGTGGCGGGACGGGCCGGGCGCAGCATCCTGGGGGGTAAGGTGGTGCTGCAGACGTACACCCCTCACCATCCGGCGGTGCAGGCCGCCAGCCGGCACGACTATGAGGCGTTCTATCAGCGCGAACTCCAATTCCGGCGCGAGCACCGCTACCCGCCGTTCAGCCGCCTGGTACAGCTGACGTGCCTGCGCAGCAATCCCGACGCCGCCCAACACGACGCCGAGGCGCTGCACCGCATGCTCACGCTCAAGATAGCGCGCGAAGGGCTGCCGGAGGTCGACCTCATCGGCCCGGCGCCCGCCTTTTACGCGCGCGAACGCGGACGCTACCGCTGGCAGATCGTCGTCCGCGGCCGCGACCCCACGGCCCTCCTCCACGACGTGCGCCTCCCCGTAGGCTGGCGCATCGACGTGGATCCCGTGTCACTGTTATAGGATGGAACGCGGATGAACGCGGATCGACCGGATGACCACGGAATACAAACAAAAGAATCCGCGAGGATCCGTTGAATCCGCGTCTATCCGCGTTCCATATGTGTCTCTTTGTGCACAGATCGGGAAAGGAGCCAGCGCCGTGAGAGCTGTACAGAAATGGGCCGAGGGGACCGAGGGGATGGGGCTGGTCGACGCGCCTGAGCCAGTGGTGGGGCCGGACGACCTGCTCATCGAGGTGGGCGCCGTGGGGATCTGCGGCAGTGATATCCACCTCTGGCGCGACGAGCACGAGCACCGCCGACCGGTCATCATCGGGCACGAGTACTCGGGCGTCGTCATCGGCAAGGGGGAGCGCGTCGGCGACGCCTGGCAGGTGGGCGACCGCATCTGCGGCGACCTGGAGACGATGGACGGCCGGATCGGCATTCACGTCAACGGCGCCTACGCCGAGCGCATGGCGCTCCCCGCGCGGCTGGCCCACCGCCTGCCCGATCGGCTGTCCTTCGCCGAGGGCGCCATGGTCGAGCTGGTGACGTGCATGAGCCACGCCGCCATGTACCGCACGCGCATCCACCCCGCCGATTTCGTCGTCATCACCGGACCGGGGCCCATCGGCCTGACGATGCTGCAGATCTGCAAGCTCTACAGCCCGCGCGCCGTCATGGTCACGGGGCTGAGGGACGACGCCGTGCGCCTGCAAAAGGCCCTCGATTTGGGCGCCGACTGCGTCTGGTGCAGCGAGGACGACCCGGTGCGCGAGGTGCTGCGTCTCACCGGCGGCGAGGGCGCCGACGTGGTGTTCGACTGCTCGGGAGGCGAGGCCGCCATCACCCAGGCGACGCGCATGGTGCGCAGCGGGGGGTGGATCACCGTCGTCGGGCTGTGGGGGCACGACATCAAGGCCAATCTGGACAACATCCCCTACAACAACCTGACGATACGCGGCACCTGGGGCTGGGACGGGATGGAGTACCCCGACCAGGCGGTGCGCATGGCGGCCGGCTGGCACTCCTGGGAGCGCGCGCTCAAGATCCTGGACATGGGCAAGATCGCCCTGGAGCCGATCATCACCAGCCACATCCCCCTGGAGGGGTGGCGCGACGCCTTTGAGCGCCTCGACGCCAAGCAAGAGATCAAGGTGATGATCTACCCCAACGAAAAGTACATGCCAAGTTAGGAACGGATTGGAACGCGGATGAACCCGGATTAGGCGGATCGACGCTGATCTGAAACGATCGAGTTGCAGGTTACAGGTAGCAGGTCACAGGTGACCGTGAATGGTCGCGGTATACCCTGTAACCTGCAACCTGTCACCAGGAAACCCGCGTTCATCCGCGTTCCATCTGACTTCGCTATACGCGAGCCTTTGCTCTGATCGCCTTGAGGCGCTTCATGACGTCGTTGGCGCCGCGGCCGAAATAGTCGTGCAGCGTCACGTACTCGGCGTACAGCAGGTCATAGACCGCCTTGTTGGCGGGGATGGGACGATAGACCTCGTCCCGCAGGTGCGCCATGCGCGCCGCGGCCTCTGTGATGTCGGCGAACCCGCCCGCCTCGGCGCCCGCGGCCACGGCGCCGTGCATGGCCGAGCCCAGGGCCCCCGCCTGCTGCGCCGCCGCAACCTTGATCTCGCGCCCCGTGACGTCGGCATAGATCTGCATGAGCAGCCGGTTGCGGTCGGGTAGGCCGCCGGTGGCCACGAGTTCGTTCACCGCCACGCCGCTCTCCTCAAAGGTCTCGACGATCATCCGCGTGCCATAGGCGGTAGCCTCGATGAGGGCACGATAGATCTCCTCCGGGCGGGTGGCCAGGGTGGCGCCCAGCAGCATCCCCGTCAGGTCCACGTCCACCAGCACCGAGCGGTTGCCGTTCCACCAATCCAGCGCCACCAGGCCCGACTCGCCGGGCCGGAGGGTGGCGGCCTTTTCCTCGAGGAGCTGATGCAGCCCGACCTGGCGCTCCAGCGCCTCCTGCTGGTAGAGGGCGGGGACGGCGTTCTCCACGAACCAGGCAAAGTGGTCGCCCACGCACGACTGGCCCGCCTCGTAACCAAAGAGCCCGGGGAGGATGCCGTCCTCCACCACGCCGCACATGCCGGGCACGATGCGCTGCTCGGTGCCCAGCACCATGTGGCAGGTGGAGGTACCCATGATCATCACCATGCGGCCCGGCTCCGTGACGGTGGCGGCGGGCACCGAGACGTGGGCATCCACGTTGGCCACGGCCACGGCCATGCCGGGGCGCAGGCCTGTGCGGCGCGCCATCTCGGCGGTCAGGCCGCCGGCGCGGGCGCCCAATGGCACGATCGTCTCGCTCATCTTTTCCCGGACGATGTCACGAATGCGCGGGTGCAGGGCCTCAAAGAAATCGGGGCTGGGGAAGCCGGCCTGCTTGGACCAGATCGCCTTGTAGCCGGCGGTGCACGCGTTGCGCGTCTCGACGCCGGTAAGCTGCCACACGATCCAGTCGGCTGCCTCGATCAGGCGGTCGGCGGCGTCATAGATCTCGGGCGCCTCGTTGAGGATCTGGAGCGCCTTGGGAAAGAACCACTCGGACGAGATCTTGCCACCATAGCGCGACGGCCAGGGCTCGCCGCGCTCGCGGGCCACGGCGTTCAGGTGATCGGCCTCGGGCTGGGCGGCGTGGTGTTTCCAGAGCTTGACCCAGGCGTGTGGGTTGTCGCGGTACTCGGGCAAGACACAGAGGGGCGTGCCGTCCGCCTTGGTGGGCAGCATGGTACAGGCCGTGAAATCGATCCCCAGCCCGATCACATCCTCAGGGTCCACCCCGGACTCTTGCAGGACTCGTGGCACGGTGTCGGTGACGGCCGTGACATAGTCGATGGGGTTCTGCAGCGCCCAGTCGGGCTCCAGGCGCACGCCGGAGCCGGGGAGCCGCTCGTCGATGACGCCGTCACTGTAGGGATAGACGGCCGAGGCCACCTCGCGCCCGTCCGTCAGATCGACGAGCACGGTTCGGGCGGATTCGGTGCCGTAATCGATGCCCAGGGCGTACTTGCTGCTCATGGGACGCTCCTTTGTGATGATGGGCGCTCCGGCCGTGGCCGGCGGAATGTCGCGCGGTGGACGGCGGAACTATACCATCCGGGGGGCGGGAGGGTCAAGGTGGGCGGAGAGGTCGGCGAGGCGGGCGTTGACCACCTTGACGAGGTCGGCCACGGCCAGCTGCAGGTTGATGCCCCTCTGGCCGGCGCTCACCAGGATGGTGTCGAACGCCTCCGCCGTCGCGTCGAGGTACACCTTGAATCCCTTGTTCAGGAGCGCCAACGCCGAGATGCCGCCCACCTGCAGGCCCGTCAACGACTCGGCCTCGCGCTGGGTGGCCATGCACAGTTTCTTCTCGCCCGTCGCCTGGGCCAGCTTTTTCAGGTCCAACTCGCGATGGCCCGGTATGATGGCCAGGTAGGGTTGGGGGCGGGCGGCGAGAGAGAGGACGACCAGCGTCTTGAACACCTGCTCGGGCGGCATCCCCACGGCCTCGGCCACCCCCTCGGCGGAGTGGATGTCGGGCGAAAAGGTGTGGGTAGCGTAGGGGATCCTGCGCCCGTCCAGCAGGCGCATGGCGTTCGTCTTGTCGGCTTTGGGCATGGGCGCTACCTCGTGAATCCGATGGTACGCTGATTCCGCAGATGTTGCGTGGGTATCCGCTGATCTGTTCCGATGCTTTGGGCGGTGCCGGCATGGTTCGCCTGGGCGAATGCGAGGGGGCATCGGGCCATGTGAGTCAAGGTCCCTCGCTCCGCTCGGGACGACGGGGCTGAGCCCGCGCAGGCGGGCTTCGCTCTCTTGGCGCCAGACCTCGGTCTGCGGCGCTCGCGGACTAGATGGCTCATGATAAGGAGCACGGAACGGTTTGTCCAGCGCGATGATCCATTATATAATCGCCCACAATCCCTCGCGACGGGGTGACGTCACCATGCGCGCCCCCGTCGCCGACAGCGTAGCCGTCCGAGGGTATTCGGGTGCCAACGCCGGCCGTCCGTGCAACGACGCGAACAGCGCTTGGCGCCATCCCAGGTACATAAAGAGGCGCCCCGCGAACTGCCCCAGGTTCTCCGGGGCGGTTTTTGTCTGTCGGCCGTCGCCCAACCTCCGGGCCCAACCATCGAAGCGGAGCACGAGCCATGATCGTCATGAAATTCGGCGGCACATCGGTCGGAACAGGAGAGCGCATCTCGGGCGTCGCCCACATCGCGGCGCGGGTCCTCGAGGACACGGCCACTCCGCCCGTCGTCGTCGTCTCGGCCATGAGTGGCGTGACGGACGGCCTGGTGCGGGCGGCCACCACCGCCGCGTCGGGCGACAAGCGCACCTACCGGCTGATCCGCGACGAACTCGCGCTCCGGCACGAACAGGCGATCGGCGACTGCGGCATCGATTCGGAACACGCCCGCGGCCTGCGGGCCGAGATCGAGACGCTCCTCAACTGGTTCGAGAATCTGTGCCTCAGCATCTCGACGCTGGGCGAACTCACCCCGCGGGGCCTGGACGCGGTCTCGGGGTTGGGGGAGCGCCTGTCGGCGCGCATCACCACCGCCGCCCTCCTCAGCCAGGGGATCAAGGCGCACCTCGTCGAGGCCACCGAGTTGATCGTCACGGACAACCTCTTTGGCGCCGCCACCCCCCTGATCGCCGAGACGACGGAGAAGAGCCGGGCGCGCCTCCTGCCCCTCATCGAGAAGGGGGTCGTACCGGTGGTGACGGGGTTCATCGGCGCGACGATCGAGGGGATCCCCACCACGTTGGGGCGCGGGGGGAGCGACTATAGCGCCACCACCATCGGTAGTTGCCTCCCCGCCAGCGAGGTGTGGATCTGGACCGACGTCGACGGCGTCATGACGGCCGACCCGCGCATCGTCTCCAACGCCCAGACCGTGGCCACCATCTCGTACGCCGAGGTGGCGGAGCTGTCCTATTTCGGCGCCAAGGTGCTGCACCCCAAGACCATCGAGCCCGTGGCGCGCAAGGGAATCCCGGTGCGGGTGCTGAACTCGTTCCACCCCGACCGCCCGGGAACGCTGGTATGCGCCAACGGCTCGTCGTCGCCCATGGTGAAGGGCATCACGGCGATCCGCAACCTCAGCCTGGTGAGCGTCGAGGGGAGTGGGATGCAGGGAGTGCCGGGGGTGGCCGGCCGCGCTTTTACGGCGGTGGCGCGCAGCGGCGCCAGCATCCTAATGATCACCCAGTCGTCGTCCGAACAGAACATCTGCTTCGTGGTCCGCACCGTGGACAGCCCCGCGGTGGTCGCCGCCGTCAAGCGCGAGTTCGAGTTGGAGATGCTGCACCACGACATCGATCAGGTGGTCAGCCAGGACGATGTGGCGATCCTCGCCGTGGTGGGGGCGGGGATGAAGGGCCTGCCGGGCATCGCCGCACGCGTGTTCGGCGCCCTGGCGGGCACCGAGATCAACATCATCTCTATCGCCCAGGGCTCGTCCGAGTACAACCTCTCGCTGGTGGTGGCCCAATCGGACGTCGACGAGGCGGTGCGGTCCATCCACCGCGAATTCGCACTGGACAGGATCTAGCCATGGCACCAACACGACCACTGCGTGCGGGAGTCCTGGGGGCCACGGGGGCCGTGGGACAGCGCTTCGTGCAGCTCCTCGATGGCAATCCCTGGTTCGACATCACCGCCCTGGCGGCGTCCGACCGGTCGGTTGGGCTGCCCTACGCCCAGGCGTGCACCTGGCGTCTGCCCGGGGATCCTCCCCCCGCCACGCGTGACCTGACGGTGCAGCCGTGCGAGCCGGGGCTCGATTGCGAGGTCGTCTTTTCGGCGCTGCCGGCGGGGCCGGCGCGCGAGATCGAGGAGCGCCTGGCGGCGGCAGGGTACGCCGTGTTCAGCAACGCCAGCGCCCACCGCATGGGCCCCGACGTGCCGTTGCTGATCCCCGAGGTGAACCCCGACCATCTGCGCCTGATCGCCGCCCAGCGCCGGGCGCGCGGCTGGGATAAGGGATGCATCGTCACCAATCCGAACTGCTCCACCATCGGGATGACGCTGGCGCTCAAGCCGCTGCACGACGCCTTTGGTGTACGGCGGGTGATCGTCACCACCATGCAGGCGCTCTCGGGGGCGGGCTACCCCGGCGTGTCCGCGCTGGACAGTCTGGACAATGTGGTACCCTACATCGGCGGAGAGGAGGCCAAGCTGACCTCCGAGCCGCTCAAGCTCCTCGGCGCGCTGACGACGGACGGTGCCGCGGTCGTCCCCGCCGACATCGCCATCAGCCCCGCATGCAACCGGGTGGCGACGCGCGACGGCCACCTGGAGACAGTGTCCGTCGAGTTCGCGCACGAGGTCGCCCCGGAGGAGGTCGTGGCGGCGCTGCGCGCCTTTCGCAGCGTGCCCCATCGCCTGGGCTGCCCTTCGGCGGTGGAGCCGGTGCTCGTCGTGCGCGACGAGGATGACCGGCCGCAAACCTACCTGGACCGCGACGCCGGCGGGGGGATGGCGGTTACCGTGGGCCGCGTGCGCCGCTGTGAGGTGTTTCATGTCAAATTCGTCGTGTTGTCGCACAACACGATTCGCGGCGCCGCCGGCGGCGCCATCCTCAACGCCGAGATCGCTATCGCGGAGGGAATGATCCCATGACGTGGCAACGGGGCACGCTCGCCGATTTCATGGGCGACGCCATCGTGTATCGCAATCTCGAGCCGGTACACCCCGACGTGCCCGGCCTGCGGGAGGCATGGAGTGCCTTCGGGCTGGGCCACTACTATATCCCGCGCAAGACGTCGCCCGCCTATGCCGCGGCGCTGCACCGGTTCCTGGAGCACTTTCAGCGGGCCAGGGGCGTCGCCGCGCCGCTGCAGAGCGCCCTGTTCGTGGGCGACACCCTGATGAACGACGGCACCGCCGCCAGGAACCTCGGGAGGCACCTGCCCATCGTCGGGTTCATCGGCGCCGACCGCCCGGCGGAGCCCGAGTCGATCGAGATGCGCGGCGAACTCATGGTGGCCAACCGCTGGTCGGCGCTGGGCGAGTTCCTGGAGCGGGTCCGATCGGCGGGCGCCCCGCTGAACGAGTGCACGGCACTGCTCCTGGACCTGGACAAGACCTGCCTGGGGGCGCGGGGCCGCAACGACAAGGTGATCGACGCCGCGCGAGTGGCGGCGCTGCAGCACACCATGCAGTCCACCCTGGGGGACGCCTTTGACCTGGCGACCTTCCGCGCGGTGTACGACCCACTGAACCAGCCCGAGTATCACCCCTTTACCGCCGACAACCAGGACTATCTCGCCTACATCTGCCTCATGGTGGTGGGCGGCGTCTACCCCGCCGAGGAGTTGTGGGCCGATCTGCGGTCGGGCGCGCTATCGACCATCGAGGGTTTCGCCGAGCGCTGCGAGGCGAGGCGCGAGCGCATGGCGCCGGGGCTCCTGGCGGCGCACCGGGAGGTGCGCGACGGCATCTCCTCAGAGGACCCCACGCCGTTCAAGGGCTTCCGCCGGCGCGAGTACCTGGAGACGGTGGGCCGCATGGACGCGCTCCCCGACGACGCCGCGGCCGAGGATGTGCTGGCACGCGAGATCGTCATCACCGCCGAGGTCGCCAGCCTGGCGACTCACCTGGCGGCGCAGGGCGTGCTGGTGTTCGGCATCTCGGACAAGCCGGACGAGGCGTCGATCCCGACGCCCGAGCAAGCCGCCGAGGGGCGACAGCCCATCCATCGCACGCGGATGAAGGTGTACGGCCAAGCCGTCGTCTAGTCTCCCTCCACCTCCCATACGTCCCCGACACAGAACACCTCCCGATGATCACCCGCGCTAGCCCTGCAGGTCCAGCGATCTGCACGGCGCGGGTGACCATCGGGAGGTGTTGGGGTACCGCTATTGCGCCGCGCGGGCGGCGTCCTCCTGGGCTTCGAACTCTTCCGCCGAAGGGAGTTGATCGGCGTAGCGTTCCTCGGTCCCCTCCATGAACAGCTCGCGCTCGTACAGGCCGCGCGAGTTCCAGTAGATCCAACCACTGCTGTTGCGATCCTCGGCGGCCTTTTTCTGCTTCAGAAGCTCCAGCATGCCATAGTTGATGCCGCCGATGGAATAGTGCTGCAGCCAGGGGCGCACGAGCGTGTCGGTGCGCTCTTGCGTCTTGCGCACGCTACGATAGACGACCTCGTAGGGATAGAGACCCGGGTTCTGGTACCCGAGATTCCCCGGACCAAAGGTCGTGGGGTAGAGCATCGGCGAGATATAGTCGACAAAGGGGGCCACGTCCTCCATGCGCTGCCCAATTCCCATGTCGCGCCCCGGATCGACCCACATGACGAGGCCAAAGATATCGGCAGAGAAAAAGGCGGGCGTGGGGGCGAGGGTATCCCGCATCTCGGTGCAGAACTCGGCGATGGCGCGCGTGCGCGACTCGAAGGTGCTCTCCTCGCTAAAGGTCAGGCCGCGGGTGCTGCCATCCGACGGAAAGCGCACATAGTCGAGCTGCACCTCATCAAAGCCCATCAGGGCGATCTCGCGGGCCAGATCCAGGTTATAGTCACGCACCTCGCGACGGAAGGGATCCACCCACCGCAGCCCCTCGAGGTCGACGTAGGCGCGGCCGTCGGCGTGTGTGGCCATCCACTCGGGCCGCGTCTTGGCCAGCTCCTCATCCTTGAACATCACCATACGGGCGATGACATAGATGTCGCGGTCGTGGCACAACGTGAGGAACTCGCGTAGATCCATCAGGCCGCGATAGTGGGCATCGACCTCTTGGGCCAGCGGCACCTGGCTCTCCCAGGCGATGTACGACTGATCACCCTTGACGTCGAGCACGACGGCGTTCAACTCCTCCGAATCGTCGACCAGGGTGAGGATCTCGTTGATGCGATCGGGAAGAGCGAGCAGCATAAAGGGAACATAGAGGGCTCGCGCCTCGAACGGCTCGAGCGCAATGTCGAGGCCAGAGGCTGGCGTCACAGGGACCTCGTGCACGCGATGGCCCGGCGCCTTGATGAGGACCCTCTCTACGCCGCGGACCTCCTCGACGGCAAAGCGCCCCTCGGCGTCGATGGGCAGCACGTCGGGCAGCTCCTGCCCCTCGCGGTACACGAGCGCGCGCGCCCGCGCCACGGGCTCGCCGGTGGCCGCGTTGAGCACGTTCGCCTCTAGGCGCGCCCTGGAGAGCGCGACGCTCAACGCCTCCTGCCCCTCGTACACCGGCGTTGCCGGCGCATAGCCGTCCAGCGACACGGTGATGGACAGTCCTCGCTGAGGCTGCAGCTGGGCGAGCCCGGTGTCATCGGTGGTGGTGGAGCGCTCGCCAGAGGAGACGGCTACCCCGGACAGCGGCTCGCCGGCGTCGTCGGTGACCGTCAGCGTCAGCATCCAGGGCTCCGCCGTCACATCCTGGCTCTCCTGCCCGTCGTACACCAGACCCTCCACCGGGCGGTGGGATGGCCCGTCCACGACCATGGGGAAGCCCGGCTCGACGCGCTCGACGCGGTAGCGCCCCTGGGCGTCGGTGGTCGCGGTGGCATCGCCGACGGCGACGGTCGTGCCGACGGCCGGGGCGCCGTCGCTCAGCACCACGGAGCCCTCGAGCACCCGAGGACTGAGGGTCACGGCAAGCGGCTCCCCGAGGACGCCCGCGGGCTCGAACGCCGCCTCGACCTCTGCTTCGGGGACCTCCAGGGGCAGGTAGCCGAGGCACGCCACCGTCAGAGGCCCAGGCGCGTGCGCCTCGACCTCCAAATCGCCGGCAGCGTCCGAGAGGGCCTCATTCCCTCCCAACGCCGCCCGGGCGCCGGGCACCGGCTCGCCGGTTGCCCCATCCACTACGTGGACGGCCAGGCGCCGCCGCTGCAGCGCTACGTCCTGCTGGTGACCGTCCGAGCCCTCGTCGAGGGTGACGGCCACCTCCTGGGTCACATAGCCGCCGCTGGAGACACCGAGCTGGTAGCTCCCGGCCGCCAGGCGCAACTTGAACTCGCCGTCGGCGTTGGTGGTGGTGGACTCGTCACCGGCGAGCACCTGTGCGCCCGCCAGCGCCGCTCCGCTCACCGCATCGGATACTCGGCCCGACACCACCGGCCGGCCGGCGCTGCACCCGACGACGGCGATCAGCAGCACGACCCCCCAAAAGCCCAAACGACTATGTAGCGCGCGATGTCTATCGTTTCGCATGCGTTGCACCTGCTCCTGTGCTGGGGTAGAGTGGCGGGCATTGTAACATGGTGGTGACGTAGCGCCAAGATGTATCGGCCTTTGGGGACGGCAGGGCCCGTCCGGGCCGGGGTATGGCTCAACACCCGAAGGCGCCCCAGGGGGATGCGCCAGACGCAATGCAGGTCTTGTTGATTCCCGGCGCTCGATTCCAGCTTTGCGCGACACTATCTGTAGGCGTTCAGCCAGGGCTGAGACGCAAGAGGTTGTGGTGTGAGGCGCCAAGGGGGGTTTGATGCCGGATGGCCAACCCGATCCGTCCTTGTCAAACCCAGGAGAGGATGCTAGAATGTCCGCAGAGCCGTGGGTGAGGCAACTTGGGTGAACCCCTCATTCGCACCAGCTGCAGCACACTGCTGACGAGGCGATTCCTCCAAGCGGTACCACATTGCGCAGCGCCACCGAAAACCCTGCTCGACGTGGCCATCCAAACACCCATCCTCTGCCCTGACACCACGGCGCACGGCTGACGGGGCGGCGGCGCCCTCTGCATACCTGTCTTACGATCAACACCTTCACGTAACCGAATACCTGGACTGGGGGGATCGGTCGACCACGCCTCCGGCGTGTTTGCTGTCCCTGTCGTTGGCGTGTCTCTGCGTAGTGTACGCTCCTGCCTCGATCACGGATCCCCGTTCCAGGGGCTGGTGCCGATAGGCGACCATTGCCAGTCATCTCAGGATTCTCAGGGAGCCTTCTATGGATGCACAACAGCTTTGGCAGGCGGCGCTCGGCCAGTTGCAGCTTCAGCTTGCCAAACCGACCTTCGACACGTGGGTAAAGAACACCCAGGGCATCTCGTACGAGGATGGGGTGCTGGTCGTAGGGGTGCATTCAGCGTACGCCAAGGACTGGCTCGAGAATCGACTCTACGGACAGGTGCAGCGCACCGTGACCGCCACGGCGGGACGAACGACCTCGGTGCGCTTTATCGTGCGGCGCAACGGCTCGCAGATCTCCCCGGACGTGGAACTGCTCGACCTCCCCGAGGCGCCCCGCGTGACGAGCCCGTCGGCGCCGGCTGAGAGCGAGTACGCGCGCGTCAACCCGCGCTATACCTTTGACACCTTTATCGTCGGCCAGGCGAACCGCCTGGCGCACGCGGGCTGCCTGGCGGTAGCCGAGAACCCCGGCATGGCCTATAACCCCCTCTTTGTCTACGGCGGCGTGGGGCTCGGCAAGACGCACCTGTTGCACGCCATCGGCAACCACGTGCTGCAGGACCAGAAACGGACGCTCTACGTCTCGGCCGAGACGTTTGCCAACGAGATGATCAACGCCATCCGCAACCGCACGACGGAGGAATTCCGCGCCAAGTACCGCACCATCGATGTGCTGCTGCTGGACGACGTGCAGTTCATCATCAACAAGGAACGCACCCAGGAAGAGTTCTTTCACACCTTCAACGACCTGTACCAGGAGAACCGGCAGATCGTCCTCTCCAGCGACCGCCCCCCCAAGGCGTTCCTGAGCCTGGAGGAGCGGCTGCGCTCGCGCTTTGAGTGGGGCCTGACGGCCGACGTGCAGCCTCCCGACCTGGAGACGCGCATGGCGATCCTGGAGGCCAAGGCGGAAGCGCGAGGGCTGCGCCTACCGAATGAGGTGATCGAGTTCATCGCCCAGCAGGTGGACAGCAACATCCGCGAGTTGGAGGGGGCGCTCAACCGCGTGGTGGCGCTGGCGCGCATGATGGACTATCCCCTCACGGTGCAGACGGCCCAGAAGGCGCTCAACGACCTCGTGACGCCGGCCACCAAGGTGACGCTGGACGACATCCTCAACCAGGTGTCCGGCTTCTATGACGTGGCCATCGATGAACTCCTGAGCCCGCGCCGCACGCGCAACATCGCCGTGGCGCGCCAGGTGGCGATGTACCTGGCTCGCGACCTGACCGAGATGTCGCTGCCGCAGATCGGCCAGGCGCTGGGCGGGCGGGATCATACCACCATCATGCACGGCTGCGACAAGATCTCGGCGCTCTTTGAAAAGGACGACGACATGCGCCACCAGATCCTGGACATCAAAAAGCGCCTCGCCGGCGCCGGCCAACGTGTGCTCCAGGCGGCGCGATAGGGTCCTCTGGCAGGAGACGGGCGAACCGCGATGCGCCTTGCGGCGCATCGCGGTTTTCTGTATTCTATGCCTAGTTCGGCAGCATGTGTCACTGGGCCCGCCGTCCCGCTAGTCTAGCTGCCAAGTTGCACCATCGCTGCCTCGCCGCGTCTTTCGACAGGTTGGATGGCCTCATGCAAACACCCTGCGCAGACGATCATTGGTACTTTGTCGACGAGACCGGCGACCCCGTCTTCTATGATCGTCACGGAAGCCTGATCGTCGGTCACGAGGGCTGCTCACCCATCCTCGCCCTCGGGTTCATCGATACAGGCGATCCTTGGAGCATTCGACGCGCCCTCGCTTGTCTCCACAACGAAATCGCGCATGACAGCTATCTGCAGGCCATCCCATCGATCAACAAAACAAACCGTTCCTTCCATGCCAAGGATGATACCCCCGAAGTCCGCTATCTCGTGTACCGCTGCCTTAGGGATATGGAGTTCCGCGCTCAGTTCATCGTGGCCCGCAAGATTGAGCGAGTCTTCCGGGGCACGTTCCACGCGCGTGAGGACGAGTTCTACGACTACCTCGTGAGCAGGCTCTTTCAGGATGTGTTGCATCGGCATCCGCGGAATCACATCTGCTTCTCGCGGCGAGGATCCCGTACCAGGCAGTCGAGGCTACAAGAGGCGATTAACCGTGGCATACAAAGATTCGAGGAGCGCTGGGGGAAGAGCATCCGGAGCAACATATCAGTCGAATCTCAGACGGGGGTTGGGGAGCCCTGTCTGCAGGTTGTCGACTATATGAACTGGGCCGTCTACCGAGCGTTCGTGAGACGAGAGATGCGATACTATGCCCACGTGGCTGACAAGGTGAGCCTGCTGGTGGATTTGTACGACAAGGCTCGATACCCACACAACTGGTACAGCCGTCGGAACCCCTTCAGCATCGAAAAGGCCAGCCCCTTGTAGGCTAGGCTCGGTGTCCCGAGCGCACGGCATGAAGCCGGCTTTCACCTACAAGCGACTGGCCCGCGCAGACCTTCTTCTCACTTCAGCTAACCTCATTATACGCGACTCTCACACATTGTCAACGGGCCAACAGGCGGTAACTAGGCGGTGGCTGTGCCACGCTGTCTTTGTTCCACCACAACTTGATTGAGGGCCGAGTCGGCGTTATAATCGTTGAAACCATGTTCCTCTATACTGGCGCATCTGCCTTCAAATCCACCCTAGAATAGTGAAACCAATGACGAACGACCGCAGCCTGATCGGACAGCGCGATGCCATCGCCGTCATGGACTATGGCTCGCAGTACAGCCAGCTCATCACCCGCCGCGTTCGCGAGAGCAACGTCTACTGCGAGATGCTACCGTGGGACGCCACCGCCGAAGAGATCGATGCGCTGAATCCCAAGGGCATCATCCTCTCGGGCGGGCCCAACAGCGTCTACGAGGCCGGTGCGCCCACCCTCACACCTCAGGTGTTGGCGCGTGGCGTGCCGATCCTGGGCATCTGCTACGGCATGCAGTTGTTGAGCCATGCCCTCGGCGGGACCGTGGCCCCGGCCACCGCCCGCGAGTACGGCCCCGCCCGCGTCACCATCGACCGATCCGACTCGCCCCTCTTTGCCGGACTGGGCGGCGCCCTCGACGCCTGGATGAGCCACGGGGACCGCATCGACGCCCTGCCGCCGGGCTTTCACGCCCTGGCACACTCGGCCAACTCGCCCGTGGCCGCCATGGCCGATGAGGAGCGCCGGCTCTACGGCCTCCAGTTCCACCCCGAGGTGATGCATACGCCCCGCGGCATGGAGATCCTGCGCAACTTTTGCGTCGCCATCTGCGGCTGCCGGGACGACTGGACCACCGGCGCGTTCATCGAGGAGAGCATCGCCGCCATCCGCGAGCAGGTAGGCACGGGCAAGGTGATCTGCGGCGTCTCCGGCGGCGTAGATTCGACCGTCGTGGCCACCCTCGTCAGCCGCGCCGTCGGCGAGCAGTTGACGGCCATCTTTGTCGACCACGGCCTGCTCCGCAAAGGCGAGGCGGAGGAATGCGTCTCTCGCTACCGGCGCTACCTCGACGCGCGGGTCGTGGCGGTGGACGCCTCGGAGCGCTTTTTGTCGGCCCTCGAGGGGGTGACCGACCCCGAGCGCAAGCGCGTGATCATCGGCAACACCTTCATCGAGGTGTTCGAGGAAGAGGCCGGACGTTTGGGGCAGGTGGACTTGCTCGCGCAGGGGACGCTGTACCCCGACGTCATCGAGAGCGCCACCCCCACCAACAAGTCGGCGGCGCGCATCAAGACGCACCACAACGTCGGCGGCCTGCCCGAGAACATGCGCATGGCGCTCATCGAGCCGCTCCGCTTCCTGTTCAAGGATGAGGTGCGACGCGTGGGCCTGGCGCTGGGGCTCCCCGAGGAGATGGTCTATCGGCCCCCGTTCCCCGGCCCCGGCCTGGCCGTGCGCCTCATCGGCCCGGTGACCCGTGAGCGGCTCGCCGTATTGCGCGAGGCGGACGCCATCGTCCGCGACGAGATCGCCGCCGCCGGCCTGGATCGCGAGATCTGGCAGTACTTTGCCGTGCTCACGCCGCTGCGCAGCGTAGGGGTGATGGGCGACAGCCGCACCTACGCGCATACCGTGGCCGTACGCGCCGTGACCAGCGAGGACGCCATGACGGCCGACTGGGCGCGCATCCCCTACGATGTGCTGGCGCGCATCTCGAATCGCATCGTCAACGAGGTGCCCGAGATCAATCGCGTGGTGTACGACATCTCGAGCAAGCCGCCCGCCACCATCGAGTGGGAGTGAGCCCGCGCGAGGCGGCCGATGGGCCTTATTAGCCTGAGGCCCATCTCAGTACCCTGAGACGTGAGCCCAAGGAGCCGCGATGCCCGCCCAGTCTGACAGCCTGTCCGATCGGCGTGGATCGAGCACGGCGCAGCTCGCCGCGACGCTGAGCGGCCACACCCTCGTGGCCGTGGCTCTGACGATCCCCTTGGTGACGCTGGTGATGGTGGTGATGACGCGCGTGCAGTACGAGAGCACCCGTCGCGCGCAGTTCGATGCCATCCAGACCGAGGCGCAGGCGCTGTACGATACGGCCACGTCCACGGGCGACCCGACCGCCATACGCGCCGGCCTGCGTGAGGCGCTGGCCACCATCGATCTCGGGTTGGCCCTCAACCCGAACGACGACGTACTGCTGTCGCTGCAGCGGCGCATCCAGCATCGCCTGGACGAGATCAACACCGTCCAGCGTCTCTTCCACTTTTGGCAACTCGCCGAGCTGCGCGAGCCCGTCGACACGCCCGCCGATTCGGGGCGCATCATCCTCCACGAGGGGGACGTATTCCTGCTGAATCGCGGGAGCGACCACGTCTACAAGTTCATCCTGAACGACGCGGGAGACGCGCTGCAGCCTCAGGATTCCGAGCCGATGCTCATGGCGCGGGACGAGTTGCGCGGCGGCATCCAGGTGGGGCAACTCGTCGACATCGCCTGGGTGGAGGCGGGCGGCCAACGCTCGTTGAGCACCTTCATGGCGCTGGAGAGCGGCGGCTCGCTACTGGCCTACGATGTCCAGCAAGGGATCGACGTGCTGCCGGTGGCCGATAGCGACAAGTGGATCAAGCCGGCGGCCATCGGGGGGTATTTCGGCAACCTGTACGTGCTGGACCCCCTCCAGAGCCGCATCATGAAATACGTGCCGGTGGACAACGCCTACACCGCGCCGCCCTCGGACTATCTCGACCCGCGCCTGGGGATCGACCTCACGGGGGCCGTGGATCTGGCCATCGACGGCAACATGTACGTGCTGTTTGCCGACGGCGCCGTGAAAAAGTTCTATGACGGCGCGGAGCAGCCCTTCGCCCTGACGGGCCTGCCCGACCCGATGCGCGGCCCCACGACCCTCTTTGTGTCGGGCGAGCAAAAGCCCGATGCCCACGGCTACCTGTACATCACGGACTCGGGCAACGAGCGCGTGCTGCAGTTCGACAAGAACGGCGCGTTCCTGCGGCAGTTCATGGCGCAGCCGGACCAGAGCCAGTTCCGCGGGCTGCGCAGCATCTATGTCGATGAGGAGCGGCAGCGCATGTATGTCCTCAGTGGCAGGACGCTCTGGCTGAGCGACATCCCGCCGCTGGGCGCCCCCTAGATCGGAAGAGCATGATCACCATCCTGGGTATCGAGACGTCGTGTGACGAGACGGCCGCCGCCGTGGTGGAGGACGGGCGCACGCTCCGCTCCAACGTGGTCGCCTCGCAGATCGACCTGCACCGCCGCTACGGCGGCGTGTTCCCCGAGATGGCCTCCCGCCAGCACGTGCTGGCGATCACGCCGGTGATCCGCGAGGCGATGGCACAGGCGGGCAAGGACTGGGATGACCTGGACGCCATCGCCGTCACCGAGGGGCCGGGGCTGGCGGGCTCGCTCCTGGTGGGACTGAACGCCGCCAAGGGGTTGTCTCTCGCCCGCGGCATCCCCCTGGTGGGTGTGAACCACCTCGAGTCGCACATCTATGCCAACTGGCTTCCAACGGGTGACGGTGCAGCGAACGGCGCGGCCAAGGCCGTGGAGGAGGCCGCGGCGTTCGTGCCGCCGCCCCTCCCGCTGGTGTGCCTCGTCGTCTCGGGCGGCCACACCGACCTCATCCTGATGCGCGAGCACCACGACTATACCCTGCTGGGACGCACCATCGACGACGCCGCCGGCGAGGCGTTCGACAAGGTGGCCCGCCTGCTGGGGCTGGGGTACCCGGGCGGTCCCGCCATCCAGCGCGCCGCCGAGGGGGGCGACCCCACCGCCTACGACCTGCCGCGGGCGCTGGACGTGGGGCCGTTCGATTTCAGCTTCAGCGGGCTCAAGACGGCGGTGCTGCGCCTCGTGCAAGAGCTGCGCCGCGAGCGGGGCGAGGAGGTCGCCGAGCGCGGCGAAAAGCTCGCCGAGGCGGCGCTTACGGGCAATTCCGATGACTTGCCCATCGCCGACCTGGCCGCCAGCTTTCAGGCCGCGGTGGTGGACGCCCTGGTAACCAAGACGGCCGAGGCCGTCGAGCGCTACCACGCGGCCCAGGTGCTCATCGCCGGAGGCGTGGCGGCCAACGTCCTGCTGCGCACCGAGATGCGTCGGCGGGTGCCGGTGCCCGTGCGCTATCCGCCCATCCACTTTTGCACCGATAACGCCGCCATGGTCGCCATGGCGGGCTACTACCTGTACGTGGCGGGCAAGCGTTCGGATTTGTCGCTGGACGTAGTGCCGAGCCTCAGGCTGGTGTAAGCGGTTGACCATCGGCAACTGGCTGTTGGCCATTGGCTCTTGCCATTCCTGGCCAAGAGCCAATGGCCAACAGCCAGTGACCGACTACTGACCACTGACGGCTGACCACTTCTGTTCCGTGGAGTGAGCCATGAGCGACGACATCTTTTCCCGCGTGTACGAGGTATTGGCGCGGGTACCGGCGGGGCGGGTGGTGACCTACGGGCAGATCGCCCTGGCCATCGGCATGCCACGCGGGGCCCGCACGGTGGGCTGGGCGCTGCGCCAGTGCCCCCCGGGGCTGCCGTGGCATCGGGTGGTGAACGCCCGCGGGGCCATCAGCGGCGGATGTCATACGGACCACGGGGCGCTCCACCGCGCGCTCCTGGAGGATGAGGGGATCGTGTTCGACGAGAAGGACTACATCGATCTGAGGGCCTATGGCTGGGACGAGATCTAGCCAGGACGCGTTGCGACGCCTGCCGAGCGTTGACCGCCTGCTGCAGGGTGAGGCGGCGTCGCGCTGGGTTGCCGCGCTGGGGCGCGATCTCGTTGTGGAGGCGTGTCGCGAGGCCCTGGAGGCTGAGCGGCGTCGCGTCCTCTCCGGGGAGGCATACGCCGGCGAGGAGGCCCTGTGGGCCGACGTCGTCGCGCGCCTGCAGGCCACCGTGCAGCCCACGCTGCGGCCGGTGATCAACGCCTCCGGCGTCGTCATCCAGACCAACCTGGGGCGCTCCCCCCTGAGCGAGGCGACCCTCGACGCCATGCGCCGCGCCGGCGAGGGGTACAGCAATCTCGAGTACGACCTCGCGGCGGGGGAGCGTGGCTCGCGCTACGTCCACGCCGAGGCGCTGCTGACGCGTCTCACGGGCGCCGAGGCGGGGCTGCTGGTGAACAACAACGCCGGAGCGGTGCTGCTCGCCCTGTCGGCGCTGGCGAGGGGTCGCGAGATCATCATCTCGCGGGGGCAACTCGTCGAGATCGGGGGCGGGTTCCGCATCCCCGATGTCATGGCCCAGAGCGGCGCCCGGCTCGTGGAGGTGGGCACCACCAACCGCACCTACGCCAGCGATTACCGGGCCGCCATCACCGACGAGACCGCGGCGCTGATGCGCGTGCATTCGAGCAACTTTCGCGTCATCGGCTTCACCCATCAACCGACGCTCGAGGAACTCGTGGCACTGGCCCACGAGCGGGGGCTGCCCCTCATCGATGACCTGGGGAGCGGCACGCTCCTCGACACGGCGCCCTACGGCCTGGTCCACGAGCCCACGGTGCAAGAGAGCATCGCCGCCGGCGCCGACATTGTCACCTTTAGCGGCGACAAGCTGCTGGGCGGGCCGCAGGCGGGCATCATCGTCGGCCGGGCCGACCTCGTGGCACAGCTGCGGCGCCACCCCCTGACACGCGCTCTGCGGGTGGACAAGACGACTATCGCCGGCATCCAGGCCAACCTGCTCCATTACGTCAAGGGAGAGGCGACGCGCGAGGTCCCCATCTGGCGCATGATCGCCGCGACGGCGGACGAGGTCGCGGCGCGAGCGCGTGCCCTCATCGCCGCGCTGGGCGAGGCGGGGGCACGCTGCGAGGTGGTGCTGGGGCAGTCGATGATCGGCGGCGGGTCGCTGCCGGAAGAGACGCTGCCCACGGCCCTCATCGCCGTGGAGATCAGCGCCCCCAGCGACGCCGCCCGGGCGCTGCGTCTGGGCGACCCCGCCGTCGTGTCGCGCGTGCAAGACGACCTCCTGCTCCTCGACCTCCGCACCGTCCTCCCCCGCGAGGAAGAGGCGCTAATAGCGCGCCTACGTGAGGTTATCTAGCCACAGAGTACACAGAGAACAGAGAGCGCGGAGAGAAGAACAAAAGCCCCCTCTGCGGTCTCTGTGGTTACCGGTTTTCATCCGCGGTCCCGTATGACGCTGAACGCGTACTCGGCGCGTTCGGTGGTGGTGGAGGCCAGGGCCGAGATTGCGAGGATGAGGTCCTCGCCCCCCTCGGCGATGGGCGGCAGCAGCCACTCGCCACGGCCGTCCGGGCCGACCTCCAGCCGCTCCACGCGCGGCTCCTCTCCCGGCATGATCGCCTGCACGATCCAGTCCTGCGGCAGGACGTTGTCGTGCCGCACGAACCCCACGGCGCGCCAGCCGTCCTCCCCCGCCTCCACGTCATCCACCCAGCCGATGGCATCCACCTGCAAGTTGTCGAGGCACAGCCCGGGGGCGTTCACGGCGTCGTCGGTGACATAGTCGAACCGCACCAGCACCGACCCGCCGACATAGGGGGTCAGGTCGATCTCCTCGCGCACCCAGATGGGCTCGGCGCTCCCAGCGTCCCCCTCAGGGTCCGCCCCCGAGACGCCCGTGTAGCCCGGCGCCAGGGCGTTGCCGTTTGGGTTGTAGGCGCTCGTGTGCGCGCCGCGCAACGCGTCCCACGTCCGACCGCCGTCCGCCGAGGCGCGCACGTAGGCATAGTCCCACCCCACCTCGATGTCGTACCACAGATCGAACGACAGGGTAGCCGATGATACCCCCGTCAGGTCAAGGGTGCGCTCGAGGCTGGAGTGACTCGCATCGCCGCGGTTCGACCACCACTGCCAGCGGTGCCGCCGCCGGCGCGTTCGGTACGAGGCGGACCGTCGGCTGTCCCTCGAACGACAGCCGCAGGCGGCCGCCCGCGGGTGGCGGGGCGACCGCGATGTAATCCGTGGCGTGTTGGGCGACGGTGCCCCGTAGGGGCGACCGGCCGGTCGCCCCTACCGCATCCTCGTCTCCGTCGGGCAACCCGACGGTCGCCCCTACCGCATCCTTGTCTCCATCGGGCGACCGGCTGGGTCGCCCTACCGCACCCTCGTCTCCGTCGGGCAACCCGACGGTCGCCCCTACCGCATCCTCGTCTCCGTCGGGCAACCGGCCGGACGCCCCTACCGCACCCTCGTCTCCATCGGGCGACCGGCCAGTCGCCCCTACCGCATCCTCGTCTCCGTCGGGCAACCCGCCGGACGCCCCTACCGCACCCTCGTCTCCATCGGGCGACCGGCCAGTCGCCCCTACCGCATCCTCGTCTCCGTCGGGCAACCCGCCGGACGCCCCTACCGCACCCTCGTCTCCATCGGGCGACCGGCCAGTCGCCCCTACCGCACCCTCGTCTCCGTCGGGCGACGTGTCGGTCGTGCCCCCGCCGTCTCCGCCGTCGCCCATCGCCCCTACATCGACGCGTTCGGCCGGGCTGGCGTTGAGGTCGGTGCCGCGATAGCCCCAGCGGCCGCCGGCCACGTCGGGACGGTCCAGAAGGTTCGCCGCCGCCCAGTCCGCGAACAGGTCGCGGAACGTCAGTCCGTTGTCCCGCGCCTCCAGCACCGCATCAATGGAGGCGATGCCGTTGGCCGGGCTCTCCATGACGTCGCGCAGGGCGTCGGCGCCGAGACGCTCCATGAGGTAGCGGACCATGAGGTAGGAGGCGCCATAGTGGGCACCGACATTGCCCTCCTCGCCCCAGGTGTTCAGCTGCACGTCGGGGTCGGCGGCGAACGCCGCCACGGTGCCGGCGTCGCTGCCCAGGCCGGTGAGCACCTCCGCCAACTCCGAGGCGCCCTCGTTGAGCCACGCGTCCTCGTTGCTGTCCAGGTGCCAGTGGATCATGTGCTGGAACTCGTGGGCGAGCACGGCGTCGTAGGCGGTGGTGTCGGGCGCCAGGGCGTCGACGTTCATGAACACCATCTCGGCCTCGTTGCTGTAGGGGTTGGCGAGGCGGGAGTACTGGTGGGCGCTGAAAAAGTAGCCGATGGCCCCAGTGAAGCGCGCGTTGAGGATCACGATGCGGGGGTCGCCGTCGATGCCGGGGTTCCACTCGGCGCCAAAGGCCTGGCGCAGCGTGGGATAGGTGTGGGCGTCAAAGGCGCGGGCCGAGGCGAGCAGCGCCTCGCGATCCACCTCGACGCCCTCCTCGACCCACATCTGGGTGTGCTCCGAGAGCACGGCGAGCGTCGCGGTGATCTCGTAGGTGCGCGAGGTGTCCGAGTCGCCCAGCCAAAAGCGTCGCGCATCCCCCTCGGCGAGGGGCACGGGCGTGCGCCGGACGACGCGGGGGATGGGCTCCTCGTGGCCACCGAACGCAGATACCAGCGCCACATAGTCGCGCGGCGCCATGGTGTTGGCCGCCAGGCGCTCGGGGAGGGACGGCGTAGGCGATGGGGTAGGCGTGACGGTCGCGGTAACGTTGGGGCGACCGGTCGTTCGCCCGCCAGGAGGCGGCGTGGCGCGGGCCGCAGTCGCGCCCGTAACAGGCGCGTCGAGCGGGGCGCGGGCCTCGGGACGCCCGCAGGCGACCAGCAACACGAGGGCCGCGACCAACGCCAGCCAAGCGGTCGCGGCCGGTCCCCGGCGCCGAGGCGTCATCAGGTCTTGGTGAGTTCGAGCTGTCCGCCGCAGTTCGGGCACTTGCGCAGCGCGGTGCGCACGGGCAGTTCAGCGCCGCAGTAGGGGCACTGCTTCTGCACCATGGAGGGCAGGAGCCCGGTGACGACGTACACCACGCGCTGCTCGCGCTGCTCCCGTTCCGCGGCGCCCTCGGCGACCATCTCCTCCAACACCTCGGTGGCCTGCTGCTCGGAGATGCGATACTCGGCGCGGAACTGCGCCACCGTCAGCTCACCATCGAGACGGCGCGCCAGCTCGATGGCGCCCGTCTTGAGCGCCTCGGGGCTGATCTCGGACAGTCGCCTTAGGCGCCGCAGCCCCACGATGAGCAGGAATGTGGCGATCGCCAAAAAGGCCAGCGCCACCAGGATGCGGCTGGCCTGGGAAACGGAGGCGATCAGAAAGAGGATACCAACGATAAAGAACGGGATCGACGCCAGCACGACGATCGAGGCGCCCAGTTTCTTCATGCGTACACTCCAGTTATCTGCTATGAGGGCGAGCAGAGCTGCCGCCCCGCCGCCGCGGTTCGCTCCGAATAGCGCTCAGCCCCACGCCTTGGTGGCCCGGTTGAGGGCCTCCCCCATGGTCTCGAACAGCGACTGGATCTGGGCGTCGGAGAGGTAATGGTCGATGTAGCCCTTGACGATGCGGCTGAACTCCAGCGGGTTGCGCCCCATCGCCTTCTCGTCGCGCACCTTGGCGCCGAGCTGCGACCAGACCTCGTTGAGGGCAACCACCTGCTCCGGGAGAACAACGTCCACCTGTTTCAGGTTATAGCGCCGCTGCTCCTCGAGCACCGTCCCGAGGCTCTTCTGAAAGCGCGCCATCCCCTCGCCCACCCCCTTGGTGAGACCGAGGGTCTCGGCCACCGCCGCCAGCCCCTGCTCGTATTCCTTGCGCGTCTTGTTGCGCGCCGCCACCTCGACTAGCTTTTCGCCGAGCTCGCCGGCGACCGGCGGCGCCTCATCCAGTTCCTCGAGGACGCGCTGCAGCCCCGCCTGCTGCGCCAGCACGTCGAGGTTGCCCTGCAGGTGATCGCGACGCGCCTGCGCCTGCGCCAGCTCGACGCTGACCCCCTGCCACTGCTCGCGCAGCTCGGCCTGCGCGTTACTGATCTCTTGCAGGCGCGTGGTCCACGCCTGGCGCACCTGCCGCAGCTCGTTCAGGGTGAGCGCCTGCTCGCGCTTGATGCGCGCCTGCTCTCGCTTCAGTTTGCGTATCTCCCCGCCATTCGTCAACCAACCGAGGGGAGACCCATCCAGGCGCTCTAGGCGCTCGTAGGCCTCGGCGTAATCCGTCTGGTAGGCGGCCATGCGCGCCTTGAGCTGTTCCTCGCGGGCGTCGAGTTCCGGGTTCATCCGCTTGAGGCTGTCCGTGGCCTCCTGCCCCTGACCCAGCAGCGCGTCCGAGCGCTCCTGTAGCTCGGCGATCTTTTTCTCGAGGTCGGCGATCTCGGCGCGGATGCGGACACGCTCCTCCTCCTCGACCCGATCGATGCGCCCTACAAAGTCGGCGGGTAGCTCGTCGCGTTGCGTGACCAGGCGTGGGAAGCAGAACGACACCGCCTCTTGCCAGGCAGCCATCTCCTGGCGAAAGATCTCGTTGAACTCGAACTGGACCTCCTCGACGTCCTTGTAGGCCGCCGCCAGCTCCGAGCGCTTGTCATCGAGATAGCGATAAAAGTCGCGCAGCGACATGCGATAGATCCGTTCCCGAGCGGCCGCCATATGCACCTCCGTCACTCAGCGTTTCGCCAGCCCCACGCCCCGAGTGCCCGACCAGAGCGCCTTCCTCAACCGCCACACCGCGCCGGCCCAGGGCGGCCCGCCCGGCGCCACCGGCTCGAGTTCGGCCAAGCTCTGGCGCTCGTCCCAGTAGAGGGGGCAGGCGCCGCAGCAAATGTCGCGTATCTCGCAACGCTGGCAGATGGGCGGTATGAACTCTTTGTTGCGCCAATAGCGCGCCGTCCGCGAGTACCACACCTCCTGGAAGGGCCGGTGCAGCAGGTCGCCGATCCCGCGCTCGAAACTCGAGCACGGCAGCAACTGCCCCGAGGGACTCACCGAGATGAGGCCGTCGACGCAGGCGCACGATTTCGAGCCCAGCCCCGCCTGGACCGGGTTGAACAGGCAGTACGGCACGGGCGAGTACCACACGAACCGCACGCCGCGCTGGCGCGCCCGCTCCTGCACCGCCTCGATAATGTCGCCGATGTCGGTGTAGCACACGTCATCCTGGGGGTTGGCGAGGGCCGTGCCCGTACGGATGACCATGTTCATGGAAAAGTACTCGCTGCCCAGGTCCTCGGCGATGAAATCGACCAGCTCCATCAGGCGCTCGCGGTTGCCGCCACAGATAGTGGTGTTCGTGTGGGTGTGGATGCCCGCGCCGCGCAAGTTGCGCACCGCCTGCACCGAGCGCTCCCACGAGCCCGGATGGCGCGTGATGGCGTCGTGCACCTCGGCGCAGCCGCCCTCGACGCTCACCTGGGCGGAATCGAGGCCCGACGCAGCCAGCGTCTCGATGTAGGCCGCGTCGCCGCAGATCACGCCGTTGGTGATCAGGTTGACGCGCATCCCCTTGTCCTTGGCATAGCGCACCAACTCGGGCAGATCGGGCCGCAAGGTGGGCTCGCCGCCGGTGAACGACACGGTGGGGCAGTGCGCCTCGTCAAAGAGGCGGTCGATGATGGTGCGCACCTCCTCGGTGGTCATCTCGACGACATCGCGCCCCCGCTCCGGCGAGTCGGCATAGCAAAAGGTGCAGCGGTTCTGGCAGCGGTAGGTCACAGCAATCTCGGACAGCACCGGCAGCTCGCGCCGGTGGCTGCCAAAGGGCGTCTGACGCACGCTGGGCGCGCCGCACACCTGGTCGTTGAGCAGCGCCGAGATGCTGATGAGCAGCTTGCGCAGGTCGTCGCGGACGCGCCGGGCATCGGCGCCGAAACGATCCGCCACCTCGGCCACCACTCGCTCGACGTTGGGCCCGTCGGGGTCGCCGTACAGGCGGTCGAGCATGAGGGTGGCGGTCTCGTTCAGGTAGTGCAGCCGGTTCGGCCGCAGGATAATCAGCCCATCCTCGGGCCGGATATAGATGTACTCCCGCGTGGCGCCCACCAACTCCGCCGCAAAGCGCTGCAGGTCCATGATTCCGCCGTGATCGGGCATTCCCGTCCTTCCTGCCATACGCAGGGAACGAATGGATTCATCATCACAAACGAGCGGCCTTGCCGCCTGGTAACGACATTAGTCGTTCTTTTCCGCTGTACGACGATGACGAATGAATTCGTTACTACAAAGGGTCGCTCCTGTCACATGGTAACGGCACTGATGTTTTTGGGTGCCAGGTAGCATTGACGAGCAAATGCATTACGGCGAAGGCAGGGCAGCCACTATGTAGTGACGAATTCATTCGTTCTGTACCTCGAATCAACGACCCGCTAGAACCGGCTCACGCAGGCCGAATGACAAGCGCTGTGACAGGCGCTGTGGCACACGCACGCCGAGTGACAGGCGCTGTGGCAGGCGTCGTGGACGCACGCCGAGTGACAGGCGTCGTGGACGCACGCCGAGTGACAGGCGCTGTGACAGGCCGAATGACAGGCGTCGTAGCCCGCCTCGCCCGCTTGAGGGGTCTCGCCAAAGAGGCCTCCCACCCCCTCCTCGATACGCTGCACGGTGCCGGTGATCGTCTGTTCCACGCCCTGCGCCAGGTCGTTGGCCATGGTCTCCAGCGGGCGGATTGCCTCCTCGGCGGCACGCACCGTGGGGCCGGGCTCGCGCGGCCCGGCCATGGCCCCTCCACCGCCGGCCGCCGTCGTGCTGGGAAGCGGTCGCCCGCTGAGAAAGATCCAGTCGACGAACACCGGCCGCACCGTGGGAGTGGGGTTGCGCCGCCACTCGCGCTGGTACTCGTCCCAGGCGTTGTCGATGTGCTTCTGGTAGGTGCGCCGCGTGGCGTCGGGGTCAGCGTTCCACATCTTGGGTTGGACCACCGATGCCACCGCCTGGAGGATGGTGGGAATCTGCGCCTTGTCGATGGTGCCGTCCTGCTGGATGGCGGCCACCAGGGCGCGCTCGTAGGCGTTCATCTGCGCGTCGGGCTGGAGCACCTCGAGCTGTAGCGGCACGCGGTTCGCGATGTTGACCACCCCACGACGCTCCAGCGCCATGACGATGAGGGTGATGGTCTTGGCCGAGTTGCCCATAAAGAAGGCCGTCTCGATGGCGTTCAGGCTGGGCACCACACCCGTGGTCTGAAACGTCTCGATCTCGATCTCGGGCGGCTCATAGGTGGCCTCGGGCTTGCGCCGGCGCAGGCCCCAGGCGAGCGCGCCCAACACTCCCAGGATCACCGGCGCGCTCACGCAGCCCACCAGCCCGCGCGCCTCGGGCGTCAGCGCCAGGAGCGGCCCAGTCGTGGGCGTCGGCATCGGCTCGCCTGGCGTCGGGCGGAGCGGGATGGGCGTCGCCTGGGTGGTGCTGATGACGGCCGCCGGCAGGTAGAACACGGGCCGCATTGTCTGCTGGGGCGCCAGGTTGTCCTCGCGCACGAATATCGACAGATAGGTGTTGCCGGTCGGCTCATCGGGCGTGGCGAAATAGACCCAGCGGTCGTACTGCGACGTGTCCTCCGTCACCAGGCCGGTGGCATCGACGATCTCGTCGGTGACCTCCTCCGCGACGTCGACCCCCTCGGGCAGCTCGATGGGCAGGATGTAGCGGATCTCCTGCCGCTCGATGGGCAGCGACCACTCGAACGGCGCCCAGCCGATGACACGGTAGGGCTGCCCCTCGATCTGCGTGTCGTCAAAGACGGAGCGGTCGATCTCGTAGCGCACCTGCACCTCGTACTGCTCCCCGCGACGCGTGGGCCGCTCGAAATTCAACTGGTAGAACTCGGGGCCACGCGTGAGGTTCACGGTAAAAGCGCCATCGGGGCCGCTGCCGCTGGCGGAGACGATGGTGTGGGGCTGGGTAAAGGGTCCCATCTCGGTGATGCGATCACGCCCGGCCTCGTTCTCGGTAAAGGTCAGCGTGTAGCGCACATCGAGGCGGCCATCGCTGAGCACGACCACATAGACGTCGACGTTGTTGATGGTGACCGGATCGCCCTGAGCTAGGGCGCCGCCCACAAACGTCAACAGGGCCAGCACCATCAGGCACGCCAGTACGATACGACGCATGCTCACTACCTCCTCGCGTCAGGCGATAGTCTCTGTGCGGTGACGCGCGCGACGAACCGGGGTAAGGCCAACATGCGGCGCCAGCGCCACGGCTGGCGCCAGAGCCGGTGGAGCCACTCCAACCCGGCGCGGCGCATCCACACCGGCGCGCGCACGGCGACGCCCGTGATGAAATCGAGCGCGCCCCCCACCCCCATGCACACCGGCACGCCCAGGCGGTGCAGGTTGCGATAGATCCACAGATCCTGCCGGGGGGCGCCATAGGCCACGCAGAGCACGTCGGGCTCGGCGGCGGTAATGCGCGCCACGATGTCGTCCTCGTCGCACGGCGAGGGCGACCCGGCGTAGGTGCCGGCGATCTGCAGGCCGGGGCAATCGCGCATCAGCGCCTCGGCAGCCCGCTCGGCCACCCCCGGCGCCGCGCCCAGCAGGTAGAGGCGATAGCCGCGCCGCGCGCTCAGGCGCGCCAGCTCCGGCAGCAGATCCGACCCGGCAACGCGCTCGCGAAGGGGCCGCCTCAACACGCGAGCCGCCCACAGCAGGCCCACGCCGTCGGGCAGGGCGAGGTCACACCCCTCAAGCACTACGCGAAAGGGGGCGTTGCGTTGCGCCTCGACAACGAACTCGGGGTTGACGGTGGTGATCTGGTGCGGCGTGCCCTGGGCGATGAACGCCTCGATGCGCGCCAGGGTCTCGTCCATGGTGACGTCGTCGATGCACACCCCGAGGATGTCCACTACCCTACGTTCCACGTGCACCCTCACTTGCCACTTCCTCGAGCGTCGACAACACGATCTCGGCACAGCGCTCCCAGGTGAACGCCCGGGCGCGCCGCATGCCCCGTACGGCGAGTTCGGCGCGCAGGGCGGGCTCCGCCGCCAGGCGCGCCAGCGCCTCCGCCAGCGCCCCCTCGTCGGCGGGGTCGAACAGGAGTGCTGCGTCGCCCGCCACCTCAGGCAGCGACGCGGCGCGGGAGCACACCACCGGCGCGCCACATGCCATCGCTTCGAGCACCGGCAGCCCGAACCCCTCGTACCAGCTCGGCATCACAAAAGCCAGCGCGCCGCTGAGCAGCGCCGCGAGATCCTCCCCCGCGACATACCCGGGGATGACGATGCGCTCGGCGCAGCCTGAGGCGGCGATGGCGCGATCGATCCCCTCGGCGAGCCAGCCGCGCCGGCCCGCCAACACGAGTCGCGTGTCGCCGGGCAAGAGCCCCCGGCGCGCCAGCCGCGCAAAAGCGCGCACCAGCGTCTCGACGTTCTTGCGCGGCTGGAGTGTGCCCACGTACAACACATAGCGCGCCCCCGTGTCGTAGCGCCGCCGCACCGCGGCCACCTCGTCGGGGTCGGCCACCGGCGCCAAGTCGCGCACGCCGGCGGGATAGGCCAATACCGTCTTGGCGGGGCTCACCCCATACCAGCGTGTCAGGTCGTCGCGGGTGGCCAGTGAATCGACGATCACACGGCGCGCCGCACGGGCGTTGTGGCGCGTGGCCCACCCGAGGTACCAGCGCGACCGACGCGTATGCGCCCGCGGGTGGTACAGGTACCCCAGGTCGTGCACCGTGGCCACCGAGCGCCGCGGATGGATGAGGGGCAGGACGTGGCTCGGCACAAAGAGCACGTCGGGCGGGTGGATCGCCACCTCCCAGCCGAGGCGCAAGTGCGTCCAGAGCCGCTGGAGGGGGATCACCCGCCACTCCACGCCGTCGCCCTGGGGCAGGAGGTCGTCCGAGGGGGTCTGATTGAAGTAGAGGCGAAAGCGGTGCGCGCTCCCGAGCGCCACCAGCGCCCGGATGAGGTGCAGGGCATAGTTCTCGGTGCCGGTTCGCTCGGCGGCGACCGCGCGGCTGGCGTCGATTCCGATCAACATGGCGGCACGACCGTTGCGGAATGCGGTGGAGTGCACGCTGTTCCGCCGGCTTCCGAGCGCACCTCCGTGGCATGCACCTGAGCGGCCCCGGCGGCATCCATGGCGGCTGCGACAACTCTGCGCGCCGCCTCGGTCACCAGGGCGATGGCGCATCCCCCACGCCCGCCACCCGACAGCTTGGCGCCGAGGGCGCCCGCCCCCAGGGCGGCGGCCACGATGCGGTCGAGGCCCGGCGTCGACACGCCCAGGGCGCACAGGTGCTCCTGGTTCCGCGTCATGAGGGCACCCAACCGCCCCATATCCCCCTCGCACAACGCCGCGCGCCCCGCCTCGGCCAGCGCCCCGATGGCGTCGAAGCGCGCGTCGATGGTGTCCGGGTTCGCCTCCCGCAGGGCGCACACCGCCGCCACCGCCTCGCGCGTGTTCGCCGGCACCCCGGTGTCCCCGATGACCAGCACCAGGGAAGCGTGCAAATCAAGCAGCTCGGGCTCGAGGCCGCGTCGAAACCAGACGGGGCGCTCGTGGGCTACGACGGTGTTGTCCACGCCGCTGGGCGTCCCGTGCAAGATGACCTCGGTGCGAAAGACGAGGTCCGACACGACGGCCGCCGGCAGATCCCGGCCATATTGCCGGGCCAGGGCGCGCACCATGGCCGTGGCCACGGCGGTGCCGCTCCCCAGCCCCCGCGCCACGGGGATGCGAGAGCGCACCACGATCTCCAGGCCCTCACCGGCGGCGTCGACGCCCAGGTGCGCCAGCACGTTCCGCACGGTGGCCTGCAGCCCTTCGGCGGCGTCATCGTCGTACCGCTCCGCGAGGCGGTAAACCCGCCCCAGGTCCTCCGCCCGGATGACGACGTCGCGGCCGCTGCTGTCGCGGCCATCGCCCGCCGGTTGCACCTCGGCGGTGGCGCGCAAATCGCTCAACGGCACGGCGACGGCCGGCCGGCCATAGACCACCGCGTGCTCCCCCAGCAGTATCGCCTTGCCGGCGGCGGAACCGACGGCCACGCTACCCCCTCGCCGAGAAACGTATCGCCCGCTGACTATACCCAACGCCCGAGAAGAGTGTCAAGAACCGTTACGCCAAGCCGGCGATGACCGTGAGCAGCACGCGCTGCAGCACCTGGATGAGGATCAGCGCCACGATGGGCGAGAGATCCAGCCCTCCCAGGGGCGGGAGTACCCGCCGGATCGGCCCGAGAATCGGCTCGGTGATCTCGTGGACGATGCGCACAAAGGCGTTGTCACGATCCAACGGTATCCACGAGAGGAGCACGCGGGCCAGGATGGCGATATTCAGCACCTGAGCGAGGATGTTGACAAAGGTAAAGAGGATTCTCATGCGTGTTCAGGCCCTCCCAGCTGTCTGGCCCGCTGGTAGGCCGCGGTAACGGCGTCCTCGACGGCCGCCCGCAGCCCACCCTTTTCCAATTGATGCAATCCCTCGGCGGTGGTCCCCCCCGGCGAGGTGACGGCGTTGCGCAGGGCAGCGGGGTGTTGGCCGCTGCGCTGAGAATAGAGCGCCGCCCCCTTGACGGTCTGCAGCACGAGCCGCTCCGCCACCGGCCGCGCCAAGCCGATGCGCACGCCGGCGTCGATGAGCGCCTCGATGAACAGGAACACATAGCCCGGCCCCGAGCCGCTCAGGGCGGTGGCCATGTCGAGATAGCCCTCGTCGTCGACGTACACCTCTTCGCCCAGCGCGCCGATCATGGCTTGGGCCTGGGCGCGCTGCGCCTCGCTGCAGTCGGGGGTGGCGGTCCACGCCGAGGCCCCCTCGCCGATCTGAGCCGGGGTATTGGGCATCAGCCGCACCACGGGGCGCTCGCCGAGGGCGGCGCGGAGGGTGGCGATGCGCACCCCGGCGACAAAGGTCATGAGGAGCGCCTCGGGCGCCAATTCGCCCCCGGCCAGGTCCTCCAGCACGCGCCCTGCCACCTGGGGTTTCACGGCCAGCACCACGACGTCGGCGCCGCGCATGGCCTCGCGGTTCGAGGCGGTGGTGGCGATGCCGAGGCTGCCCGCCAGGTGCCGTCGGCGCTCGGGTAACGGATCGCTGGCGATGATGCGCTGCGGCGCCGCCAGCCCCTTGACCAGCAACCCGCCGATGAATGCCTCGGCCATGGCACCGCCCCCCACAAAGGCGATGCGCGTGTCAGTGATGTCGCTCATCGAGATAAAAGACCCTCCAGGGTAGTCCGTTAGAACGCGGATGAACGCGGATCTGAATAGGATAATCAGCCAAAATCCGCAATATCCGCGTTCATCCGCGTTCCTTCTTCATATGGAAAATCGCGCGGCCGATGCGGACCATGGTGGCGCCCTCCTCCACAGCGATGGGATAGTCGTCCGTCATGCCCATGGAGAGGTCGGGCCAGGCGCGGCCGGTGGCGTCGCGCAACGCCTCGCCCAGCCGTCGCAGCCGGGCGAACACGGGGCGCGCCTCCTCCGGGTCGGCGACGATGGGCGCCATGGTCATGAGCCCGCGGGCGTCGAGATGCGGCAGGGCGGCGATCTCGCGCGCCGCCGCCATCAGGGCATCACAGCCCGCCTCGTCCCAGGCGGAGAAGCCGTACTTGCTCTCCTCGCCCGAGACGTTGGCCTCCAGGAGGACCGGCAGGCGCTTGCCCGCCTCCCCGGCAAAGCGATCGAGCCGCGTCGCCAGCCGCACGGAATCGACGGAATGCACCACATCGGCGAGCGCGACGACGTCGCGCGCCTTGCGGCCTTGCACGTGGCCGATCATGTGCCAGGCGGCGGGATCAGCCTCGAACGTCGCCCGCAAGGCCGGCGCCTTGCCCGTCGCCTCCTCGACGCGGTTCTCGCCGAAATGGCGTACGCCGCAGCGATAGGCGGCGACGATTTCCTCCAGGGAGCGCGTCTTGGTGACGACGACGAGGGTCACCTCGCCCCGGGCCCGCCCGGCCCGCTCACAGGCGGCGGTGATGCGCTGCTCCACGGCAGCCAGGTTGGCGCCGATGCATTCCTGCAGTCCCTCGGGTACGGCAATAGGTGTTGTCACGCCTCCTCCAACCCGGCCACCACGGCAAAACGCCCGGTGCGCCCCTCCTCGCGTCGGTGGGAGTAGAACGCGTCCACGTGGCAGGAGGTACAGATATCGGCCTTCTCAATGTGCGACACCCCCACCGCGCGTAACTGGACCGCGTTCGCCTCCCAGAGGTCCAGGTGCGCCGTGCCGGTGGAGCGGTCGCCGAGCAGCCCCTCGACGTCCGTCACGGCGACGCGCAGCGCCTCGATGACGTCGCTCCCCACCTCATAGCAGCAGGGGCCGATGGCGGGGCCAAGGCCGGCGAGGATATCCTCGGGGCGCGAGCCGAACGTCTCGCCCATGGCGCACACTGTCTTGGCGGCGATGCAGCGCGCCGTCCCCTGCCACCCCGCGTGGGCCAGCCCGACGACGCGGCGCCGAGGGTCGTACAGCCAGACGGGGACGCAGTCGGCAAAGCGCAGCAGCAGCAACAGGCCCGGCGTGTCGGTGATGAGGGCATCGGTCGCATCGAGGGTGCTCCCTGCGTCGGGGGCGCCCACCCGGGCGACGCGATCTCCGTGCACCTGCCGGGCCGACACGACGCGGGCGGGGTCGACCCCCAGGGCGGCATAGATGGCGCGATGATTGGCCGCCACCGCCGCGGAGTCATCGCCCACGTGGCCGCCCACGTTCAGGTCGGCAAACGGCGTCCGACTGAACCCGCCCAACCGCGTGAAGGCGCCGTGCACCACCGGCAGTCCGGTGTACGAGGCGAGGGTGTACCAGACCAACCCGTTCTTTTCCACGCGCAGCATCGGTGATTCTCCTTACGGGCAGTCGCGCTCGCCCATGCCCACGAAATCCCACGGCAGGGGCTCCTCCGGCCCGCGCTCCGCCAGGTACGTCTCGGGGTCGAGGCCGTGGCGCTCCATGGCCCGCGATAGGCCCTTGGGCGTCGGCCTGGCCGCGTCCAGCAACGCCTCGCCCAAGCGCCGGTCGCCGCGCGCCAGCACCCCCTGCCAACGCGAGGCATCGGCGTCCTCGGCGCGGAACGCGACCCGCAGCGCCGCCATCGCCGCAGCGACACGCGCCAACCTGTCGCGCAAGACCTCCGCCGTCGCCATGGCGCGCCGCTCAAAGGGCGTGTGCGCCTTGGGCACAAAGGGCGTCACGTTGACGATCACGTTACGGGGAAAGGCCCCCTTGATCTCGCGGACGAGGTCGATCAATCCCTCTACGTCGCCCTCCGTCTCGCCCGGGAGCCCCACCATAAAGTAGAGCTTGAGCGCCTCGAACCCCTCCCCCGCGGCCAGCGCCACCGCCGACAGGATGTCGTCGTGGGTGATCCCCTTGCTGATGGCGCGGCGGAGGCGATCGGTGCCCGCCTCGGGCGCCAGGGTGATGGTGCGCGAGCCCGACTCGGCCAGAGCGCGCACCAGGACCGGTGAGAGCGGGTCCACGCGCAGCGACGATACCGAGATGGCAGCGCCCATGTCGCGCAGCGCGCCGACGAGTTCGTCGATCGGGCCATAGTCGGATGCCGCCGCGGCCACCAGCCCCACCTTGTTCCGGTGACGAAGCGCCTCGCGAGCCTGTGCGACGATCGACTCCAGGCTGCGCTCGCGCACGGGCCGATACCAGTAGCCCGCCAGACAAAAGCGGCAGCCGTGCCCGCAGCCGCGCGAGACCTCGATGAGCGCCATGTCGCCGAACTCGGCCTCGGGCGCATAGATGCGGGTGGCGAGCGGATAGGCGTCGAGATCGTCCACCACGCGCCGCGGGATGGGCCGCCCGTCATGGAGGAGCGGGACATACACCCCCGGTATCCGCGCCAGCGCCTCCAGCGTGGCGCGCCGCTCCCGCCCCCACCCCTCGCGCACCGGCGTGATGAGGTCCTCCAGCAGATCTTCCGCCTCGCCGATGACGATGGCGTCGGCCAGAGGCGCCAGGACCTCGGGGTTGGCCGCCACGGCGGGCCCGCCCAGGATCACCAGAGGATCACCATCCTCGCGCTCGGCAGCGCGGAGAGGGATGCCGGCGCCCCGCAGCATGGCGACGACGTTGAAATAGTCGGGCTCGAAGGAGACCGAAAAGGCGACCACGGCCGCGTCCTGCAGCGGCCGCTGCGACTCGAGGGTGATCGGCTCGTCGCGAAGCGACACGCGGCGCCCGAGCCCCGCAAAGGCGCGCTCGCAGACCACGCCCGGGAGGTCGTTGAGCCAGCCGTAGAGGCCGTGCACCGCCAGGCTCGACATCCCGACGGCGTAGCTGTTGGGGTAGGCCAGGACGACGGGCACGCGTCCGCCCCAGTCCCGTATGACGGCGCCCGATTCGCTCTCGAGCAGCCGGCGCGCCGCGGCGATCTGCCGCCATTCCACCACGAGCAACTCCTCGCATCCAATCCCCATCGATGATAGCTTGGCGCCAGGGGCGTGTCAAACACCGTCATGAGAAGAGAGGAAGAACCACGGAGACACGGAGGGCACGGAGGTCCGTCCTTTTCGGATCTGCGAGAATCTGCGTGCCATCAGCGAAATCTGCGTACCATCGGACTCTGTCCAGTCCCCATTTTTGTCCTGCCGTTTTGACGTGGGTGTTGGCCCGTGTTATCCTATCAGATGAGTGGGCTGGGCAGCCGCGGGGCGAGGTTTCGGCCGCGCCACGAGGAAAGTCCGAACTCCGTAGAGCACGATGCTGGGTAACGCCCAGGCGAGGCGACTCGACGGCAAGTGCAACAGAGAGCAGGTCGCTGGCCCAAGCAGTAGCTTGGGCTCAGTAAGAGTGAAAGGGTGGTGTAAGAGACCACCGGCGGCCCAGGTGACTGGGCCGGCCAGGCAAACCCCATCGGGAGCAAGGCCAAGCAAGGGGCAGGTGCGCGGGTTTCGGCCCGACGCACAGCGGCTGCTCGCCGTTGTCCCGGGTAGGCCGCTGGAGGCGGCGGGCAACCGTCGCCGTAGATAGATGGCTGCCGCCTATCCCTCGGACTCTGTCCTTCGGGATAGGACACAGAATTCGGCTTACAGGCCCACTCAACCAGTAAGCGTCAGAGCACCCCCTCCCCCACGCTCCTCCGGAGTACCGGGAGGGGGAGCGGAGACGCCGCGCGGCGTTTGACAGTATCTCCGCTTTGGCGTACACTCCCGCCAACTTTGCGTAGGCGGTCGCAACCGTGAACGTACCCGCATACCCCATGAGGAGGAGCCCCAGGTCGCAGCCGGACCATTGGTCTGGATAGTGGCGCTTGGGCGGATATCGAAGACGAACCACCCCCCAGCTCTCCAGACAGGAGGGCTGGTTTTTTTATCCCACCAGCAGACGCGGAGGAAGCGCGATGATCCGAGCAGGGATCTATGGTGCCACGGGGTATGCGGGACACGAGTTGCTCGACATCCTGGCGCGCCACCCGGGGGTCGAGGTCGCCTTTGCTGCCTCGGAGACGTACGCCGGCCAGCGCTACAGTGACGTCTATCCCTGCGCCCACGAGCACGTGTTGGTGGCGCCCGACGCCGTGCCCCTCGACCGCACCGACGTGGCTTTCCTGTGCACGCCCCACCACGCCTCGGCCGAGATCGGCAAACGCGTGCTCGACGCCGGCTGCAAGTGCGTGGACCTCTCTGCCGATTTCCGCCTGCGCGACGTGGCGGTATACGAGCAGTGGTATGGCGAGCACCCCGTCCCTGACCTGCTGCCCGAGGCGGTCTATGGGCTGACCGAAGTGTACCGCGACCGCATCGGCGGGGCGCGGCTGGTGGCCAACCCCGGGTGCTACCCCACCGGCCCGCTGCTGGCCCTCTACCCCCTGCTGCGCGAGGGGATCGTCGCCGACGAGCGCATCATCATCGACGCCAAGTCGGGCGTCTCGGGCGCCGGCGCCACCCCCAGCGCCAAGACCCACTATTGCAGCGTGTCCGAGAATTTCAGCGCCTACAACATCGGCCACACCCATCGTCACGTGCCCGAGATCGAGCAGGAGCTGTGCGCCTTTGCCGGGCGCCCGGTGCGTGTGGTGTTCAGCCCGCACCTGTTGCCGGTGGTGCGCGGCATCCTCTCCACCATCTATATCTCTGTCGATCCGTCGTGGACGCCCGAGCGCCTGGTGGCCCTGTGGCGCGACGCCTACGCCGGCGAGCCCTTTGTCCAGGTGCTGGGCGCGGGCAAGCTGGCCACGCTGGCCCACGTGGTGCGCACCAACCGCTGCGCCCTCTCCCTGGCGCCCGCCGGCGCCGAGGGAGAGTACATCTTGGTGACTGCGCTGGACAACCTCGTCAAGGGCGCCGCAGGGCAGGCGGTGCAGGACATGAACGTAATGTTCGGCCTAGACGAGACGGCAGGGCTGCTGTGACATCGCCGACGCATTCCCTCCCAAAGGCCGTGCGTAGCGGGCCGGTGCGGCGCCCGGCCCATACCATGACGCGACCTATGGGAGGGGACTATGTGGAGGTACGCCCATGGAACCGCTGACACTGATCAAGGTCGGGGGAGCGGAACTGAAGGAGGGGGACGACCTGGAGCGCCTGGCCGACGCCCTGGCCGCCATGGCCACCCGCGGCGCGCTGCTGGTGGTGCACGGCGGCGGGCCCGAGATCGCCGACCTCCAGCAGCGCCTGGGGCTGGTGCCCGCTTTCGTCGAGGGGCTGCGCGTCACCGACGAGGCCTCGCTGCGGGTGGCCGAGATGGTGCTCTCGGGCAGCGTGAATAAGCGCCTGACGGCCCGCCTCGTGAGCCGCGGCGTGAAGGCGCTGGGCCTCAGCGGCGTGGACGCCGGCCTCCTGGAGGCGGATTGCCTAAAGCACCCGGCGGGTGACCTGGGGCGTGTCGGCGAGATCACGGCGGTGCGGAGCGAGTGCCTGCTGGAACTCGTCGGCCTCGGATACACGCCCATCATCTCCCCCATCTCGCTGGGGTGCGACGGCAGGCCCTACAACGTGAACGCCGACCACGCGGCGCTGGCCATCGCCCAGGCGCTGGGCGTAACGGAGATGGTCTTTCTCACCGACGTGCCGGGCGTCATGCGCGAGGGACAGGTGCTCCCCGGCCTGACGGACGCCGAGGTGAACGCCATGATCACCGAGGGCGTCATCACCGGAGGGATGATCCCCAAGGTCAAGTCGGCGCTGACGGCCATCGCGAGCGGGGTCGGAGCGGCACACATCACCAACCTGGCGGGACTGGCCGCCGGCAACGGAACACGCGTCGTAGCTCGGGCGTAGCACGCGGCCCGCATCCACCCAAGCCGAAAGGGGACGACAAGCATGAACGGACAAGAGATCAAGGCCCTGGACGAGCGCTATGTCCTGCACACCTACGCGCGGGCGCCCTTTGTCATCGAGCGGGGCGAGGGGGTGCGCGTCTATGACACCGAGGGGAAGGGGTACCTCGATTTCGTCAGCGGCATCGCGGTGAACGCCCTCGGGTACGGCGACCCCGACGTGCTCGCAGCGGTGGCGGAGCAGTCGCAGCAGTTGATGCACATCTCGAACCTGTACCACACGGTACCCCAGGCGCAGCTGGCCCAGATGTTGGTGGAACGCTCTTTCGCCGACAAGGTGTTCTTTTGCAACTCGGGCACCGAAGCGGTGGAAGCGGCGCTCAAGTTCGCCCGCAAGTGGGCCAAGAAGAACCACGCCGATCAGAAGACGAGGTTCGTCGCCTTTGAGGGCGCCTTCCATGGGCGCACCATGGGTGCCCTGTCGCTGACGCCGCGCCCCAGCTACCAGGACCCCTTCCGCCCGCTGATCCCCGGCGCCGCCTTTGGCGCCTACAACGACCTGGCCTCCGCTGAGGCGCTCATCGATGACGACACCTGCGCCTGCATCGTCGAGCCGGTGCAGGGGGAGGGGGGCGTGTACCCCGCCGATCCCGCCTTCCTCAAGAGATTGCGGGAGCTGTGCGACCGCCACGGTGCGCTGCTCATCTTTGACGAGGTGCAGTGCGGCATGGGGCGCACCGGCACGCTGTGGGCCCACGAGCCGTACGGCGTGACGCCCGATCTCATGACCCTGGCCAAGCCCCTGGGCGGCGGGCTGCCCATCGGCGCCACGCTGATGACGGACGCGGTGGCGAGCGCCATCGAGCCGGGCGACCATGGCAGCACCTTTGCCGCCAACCCCGTGGTGTGCGCCGCGGCGCAGGTGGTGATGACCAAGATCGGCGCGCCCGCGTTCCTCGAGCACGTGCGGGCCATGGGCTCCTACGTCGAGGAATCGCTCCTCGAGCTGCAGCATCGCTACCCCTGCGTCAAGGAAGTGCGTGGGCGCGGCCTGATCTGGGGGATCGAGGCCACGGTAGACGTGGGGCCGGCCATCGAGGCCGGTTTCGCCGAGGGATTGCTGACGTGCAAGGCCGGGGCACACGTGCTGCGCCTGCTGCCCCCGCTGGTAGTAAGTGAGGACGACATTGACGAAGCGACTGCCATACTCGACCATGCCTTTTCCGCGCTTTAGCCCGCCGGCGCCCGAGCGAGGGGGCGGTGCACCCGCCCCCAGCGGCGTGGGCGTGAGCGTCCAGGGGGCGGATGTCACTCCCGCATCGCCCCCTGCCGCCGTCCAGGTGCGCAAGGCGACGGTGCGGGACGTGCCCACTATGGCGAGCATCATCAACCACTGGGCCTCGCAGGGGATCATGCTCGCCAAGAGCCATCACCAGCTCTACCAGTACATCCGCGACTTTGTCGTGGCCACCCACGGCGACGCGGTGATCGGCTGCGGCGCGCTGCACGTGGTGTGGGAGGACCTGGCCGAGGTGCGCTCCGTGGCCGTGATGAAGGAGTGGCACGGCAAGGGGGTGGGCCGCCTCATGCTGGCGCACCTGCTGGACGAGGCTCGTGACCTGGGCCTGCCCCACGTCTTTGCCCTGACCTATCGCCAGGCCTTCTTTGCGCACGCGGGGTTCCGGGTCGTATCCCACGAATCGCTGCCCCACAAGATCTGGGGCGACTGCCTGAACTGCCCCAAGTTCCCGAACTGTGACGAGATCGCCATGACGTTGGACCTGAGCCCCGACGATTCGGAGGACAGCATCGATGAGCCCCAAGAAGAGTGACGTAAACAAGTGCGTGTTGGCCTATTCCGGCGGCCTCGACACGTCGGTGATCGTGCCGTGGCTGCGCGAGAACTATGACTGTGAAGTGATCTGCATGACGGCCAACCTCGGTCAGGACGACGAACTGGACGGCCTGGAGGCCAAGGCGCTGGCCAGCGGCGCCAGCAAGGTCTATGTCGAGGACCTGCGCGGCGAGTTTCTCGCCGACTATGTCTTTCCCACCGTGATGGCCGGCGCCGTCTATGAGCGCGAGTACCTGCTCGGCACCTCCTTCGCCCGGCCCATCATCGCCAAGCGCATGGTCGAGATCGCCGAACTCGAGGGCGCCGACGCCGTGGCCCACGGCTGCACCGGCAAAGGCAACGACCAGGTGCGCTTTGAGCTGACCTTCAAGGCGCTCAACCCCAAGCTGACGGTGGTGGCGCCGTGGCGCGAGTGGTCGATCCGCTCCCGCGAGGACGCCCTGGAATACGCCGCCGCCCACAACGTACCGGTGGTGCAGAGCCGACGGTCCATCTATAGCCGCGACCGCAACATCTGGCACCTGAGCCACGAGGGCGGATGCCTGGAGAACCCCTGGGCGGCGCCCGAGGAGGACATGTTCGTCCTGACCGTCTCGCCGGAAGAGGCGCCCGACGAGCCGGCCTACATCGAGATCGACTTTCGCCAGGGCGTGCCCGTGCGGCTCGACGGCGTCAGCATGGGGCCGGTGGAGCTGGTGACGGCGCTCAACAGGCTGGGCGGCGCGCACGGCATCGGCCGGGTCGACATGGTGGAGAATCGCCTCGTAGGGATGAAGTCGCGCGGCGTGTACGAGACCCCCGGCGGCACGATCCTCTACAAGGCGCACCAGGGCCTGGAGAGCCTGGTCCTCGACGGCGAGACGATGCACTACAAAGACCAAGTCGCGCTCAAATACGCCGAGATGGTCTACTATGGCCGCTGGTTCACGCCGCTGCGCGAGGCGCTGGACGCCTTTGTCAAGGTCACCCAGCAGTGCGTCACCGGCACGGTCCGCCTCAAGCTGTTCAAGGGGTCCTGCACCGTGGTGGGTCGCAAGTCGATGTACAGCCTGTACCGCGAGGACTATGCCACGTTCGGCGCCGACAGCGTCTACGACCAGGCCGACGCCGAGGGGTTCATCAACCTCTTTGGCCTGTCGATGAAGGTACGCGCCCTCCTGGCGATCGAGGGGGTCCGCCAAGAGGACGGCGGCCCCGACTATTCGACCTTCCCGCGCGACTAGGAAGGAACGCGGATGAACGCGGATCTGACGGATGTACGCGGATCGAGGCCATAGACCAGAGAGAACACAGCCCGGAGATCGAGGAGAGGTCCTCAAGACCTCCTATATCGGATCTCCGTAGCCTCTGTGGTGAGTACCTGCATTGATCCGCGCGTATCCGCAAAATCCGCGTCGATCCGCGTTCCATCCGGTTCCCGGCCGCGGTCGGGACGATAGTATAGGAGTACCCATGGGCGTACTAGAACACTCTTCCGGGGCCGCCGGCAGGCTGTGGGGCGGACGGTTCGAGGGCGCCACCGACGCGGTGATGTGGGCGTTCAACGCCTCCATCTCCTTCGACCGGCGGCTGGCGGCGGCGGACGTGACGGGCAGCATCGCCTATGCCCGGGCGTTGGGCCGCGCCGGCGTGCTGAGCGCTCAGGAGGTGGATGAACTCGTCGCGGGGCTGGAACGCGTGGCGGACGAGTTCGCCTCGGGCGCGTTCGCCTATGCCGCCGGCGACGAGGACATCCACACCGCCGTGGAGCGCCGGCTCGGGGAGGTCATCGGCCCGCTGGCGGGCAAACTGCACACCGGCCGCAGCCGCAACGACCAGGTGGCCACCGACGTGCGCCTGTTCCTCATGGCCGAGCTGGACGCCCTGGCCGATGCGCTGCGCGACGCCCAGCGCGCCCTGGTCGCCAAGGCGGAGGCGCACATCGACCTCCTCATGCCGGGGTACACCCACCTGCAGCCCGCCCAGCCGGTGCGCTTCAGCCACTGGCTGATGAGCTACTTTTGGATGCTGCAGCGCGACCGCGAGCGGCTGTGCGACCTGCGCCACCGCGTAGCCGTGTGTCCCCTGGGGGCGGGCGCGCTGGCGGGCAATGCCTACGGCATCGACCGCGACGCCCTGGCGCACGACCTGGGGTTCGAGGCGGTGACCGAGAACAGCATGGACGCCGTCAGCGATCGCGACATGATTCTCGAGACGCTCAGCTGGGGCGCCATGCTGGGCGTCCACCTCAGCCGCCTGGCGGAGGACCTCGTCCTCTGGTCGAGCGCCGAGTGGGGGTTCGTGCTGCTGGCGGAGCGCTACACCACCGGCTCGAGCCTCATGCCGCAGAAGCGCAACCCCGACAGCATGGAACTCGTGCGCGGCAAGGCGGGCCGGCTGATCGGCAACCTGACGACGCTCCTCGTGGTGAGCAAGGGGCTGCCGTCCACCTACGACAAGGACCTGCAGGAGGACAAGGAGCCGCTGTTCGACACGCTGGATACCCTCCACCTCCTGCTGCCCATCGTGTCGGGCGTCGTCGCCACGCTGGAGGTGCACGGGGAGGCGATGCGCCGGGCACTGGTGGAGGCGATGCTGGCCACCGACCTGGCAGATTACCTCGTCAAGCGGGGCGTACCCTTTCGCGAGGCGCACCACCTCGTGGGGCGGGCGGTGCGGCTGAGCGAGGAGCGCAGCGTGCCCCTCAGCGCGCTGACGCCGGAGGAGTATGGCGCCATCTCGCCGGCGTTCGGCAAAGACCTCTACGCGGCGCTCGATATGGAGGCCTCGGTAGAGGCGCGGGACGTGCGCGGCGGCACGGCGCGCGCCGCAGTGGAGGCGCAAATCGCGCGGGCGAAAGAGTTGCTCGGCGAGGCGTGACGGCGCGGAACAATGGTTCCGTGCACCGAGTTCCAGGTTCCAGGCTACAGGTTACAAGCTGTGGCGGGTGCGCGCTCCCCCCGCAGCCTGTAACCTGGAACTTGTGACCTGCAACCTGTAGCTCATTCCCCAAGAGAAGGAGTCCCCCGTGGACGATCGCCCCCCACCGCTGATGGTATCGGAGCCGGGCTCGTTCGCCGAGTTCACCGTGACGCACCGCATGCCGCGCATCATCGACGACGTCCTGGCCGGCAACGCCTACCCGTCCGACATCGTCGCCAACCTGACCCGCCTGCGCGCCGCCCTGCCGGCTGGGCCGGTGGCCCCGCCCCGCCCACACCTCCCAGACGCCGCCTTCTGGCAGGACGCGTGGGCGCCGTGGGAGGGGGCCACCTGGCATGAGCTGCCGTGGTTCTTGGCCGAGACGTACTTTTACCGGCTCATCCTCGAGGCGACGTGCTACCTGGAGGCCGGCCCCTGGGAGGGCGTCGATCCCTTTGCGCCGCAAAAGCGCGCCGCCCTCGCCGAGGGTCTCGCCGAATTCGGCGCCTTTGTCGCAGCGCTGCCCGAGGGGGCCGACCGGCGAGAGCGCGTTGCCCTCTGGTTCCACCGCGCCCTATGGGGCAACCGCGCCGACCTGTCCAACGTGGCGGTGAGCGGGGGGACGTTCGAGGCCGCGGCTCGCGCCGGGTTGCTCATCGATCACACCGCTGAGGCCTGGTCCATGCTGTCACGCGGGATCGACCGCGTCGACGTGGTTGCCGACAACGCCGGCCCCGAGTTGCTGGTAGACCTGGGACTGGTGGCGTTCCTCCTCTCGGAGGGGCTGGCGCGCCAGGTGCGCCTCCACCTCAAGCCGACCCCGTTCTTTGTGTCCGATGCCACCATCCCCGACTGGCGCGAGACGCTGGCGGCGCTGGAGGGCTCGGCCCGGCCGGCGCTGCCCGACGTGGCCGCGCGGCTGCGTCGCGCCGAGGCGGACGGACGGCTCGCGCTGCACGATCACCCCTTCTGGACCAGGAGCCTGTTCTTCTCCCAGCTTCCGCTGGACCTCCGCGCGGACCTGGCAAAGGCCGACCTCCTGATCCTCAAGGGCGACCTGAACTACCGCCGGTTGTTGGAGGACCGCCACTGGCCCCCGACCACCGACCTGACGGCGGTGACGCGCTTTATGCCGGCGCCGTTCGTCGCGCTGAGGACACTCAAGTCAGAGATCATGGTGGGCCTGCCCCCCGGCCGCGCCGAGGCGCTGTCCGTCGAGGACCCCAACTGGCTCATCAACGGCGAGCGCGGCGTCATCCACCTCGTGCGGTGAAGAACTGCGGGTTCCGGTTGTGGGTTTTGCGTTGTGGGTTAGGAGTTGGCAGGCGCTTGTTGCAGGTTCCAGGTGACAGGTTCCAGGCTTTAGCGGGTACGCGCCCTAGAGCCTGGAACCTGTCACCTGGAACCTGTCACTGCCGCCCACTCACAACCCACAACCCTTTTTCGTTTGGGGATTGACAGCCCGCAAACTATGCTATAATGGGTGGTAACATGCCGATCAGGACCGTCACCCAAGTCACCCAATACATCAAGATGCTCGTCGACAGCGACCTGTCGCTGGCCGACGTGTGGGTGGAGGGTGAGGTATCGAATCTGCGGCGGGCTCCCTCCGGCCATCGCTACTTTACCCTAAAGGATAACAACTGCGAGTTGCGCTGCGTCATGTGGCGCACTCAGGCCAGCCGGCAGCAGCTGCCCGATCAGGGGGACTGGGTCGAGGCCCACGGGTACATCTCGGTCTATGAGCGGGGCGGGGTCTACCAGTTCTACGTCGACACCATCGAGCGCGGCGGCGTCGGCGAGTTGTGGCGGGCCTTTGAGGAGCTGCGCAACCGCCTGGCGGCCGAGGGGTTGTTCGCAGAAGAGCGCAAGCGGCCCCTGCCGGCCTGGCCGCGGCGCATCGGCGTGGTCACGTCCCCCTCGGGGGCGGCGTTCCAGGACATCCTGAACGTGCTCGGGGCGCGCTACCCCCTGGTGGAGGTGGTGCTCTCGCCCAGCATGGTGCAGGGGAGCGAGGCGCCGGGGATGCTCGTGGCCGCGCTGGAGCGCCTGAACCGGGTGGACGACATCGATGTCATCGTCGTGGCGCGCGGCGGGGGTTCCCTGGAAGACCTGTGGGCGTTCAACGACGAGCGGGTGGCCCGGGCCATCGCGGCCTCGCGGATACCCGTCGTCACGGGCGTGGGCCACGAGACGGACATCACCATCGCCGACCTGGCGGCGGACCTGAGGGCCCCGACGCCGTCGGCGGCGGCAGCAGCCGTGGTGCCCGACGCGGCCGAGCTGGCGGCCTCGGTTGAGGTGATGGCGGCCGAGCTGGCGCAGATCGTCACGGCGCGCATCGGCGCCGAGCACCAGGAGTTGGGGCGTGAGGAGCGCCTGCTGCGCATCTATGATCCGCGTAGGAGGCTGGCCCAACACCGCCAGCGCCTCGACGAGCAGTTGCGCAGGGCCGTATCGGCCGTGCAGCACAAGGGCGCCATGCGGCGCGCGCACCTGGCGAGCCTGCGCGCCAGTCTCGCGGCGCTGGATGCCCGGGCCGTGTTATCCCGGGGGTATGCCATCATCCGCGACGGCGTCACCGGCGCGGTGGTGGACAGCACGGGCCGCGCCAGGGCCGGACAATCGATCACCATAAGTCTACACGATGGGCATCTGGGCGCCACCGTGACCGACGTTCGCCCGACCGACGGTCGGGCGGGAGGCTCCGGCGAAGGGTAGCGCTTGCCGCCGGCGCCAACCTGGCGTCACGAACCGCCCCTAGAGGAAGAGAGGCATGGTCAGCAGCATGGATGTGGCAGAGATTGAATCCCTCAGTTTTGAGGACAGCTATGCGCGACTCGAGCAGGTCATCGAAAAGCTGGAGGGTGGTGAGTTATCGCTGGACGAGTCGGTCGCTCTGTTCGAGGAGGGGATGCGACTCGCGCGGCATTGCGGCCAAAAGCTCGATGATGCGGAACTGAAGGTGTCCCAGCTCCTCTCCGCCGTCGCCGACCAAGAGGCAACGCAAGAGGATATGTTTGCGGAGGGGTAGTCCCCGTCTCCCCTCCGCGTGACGGCGGCCCTCGCGATGGTGAGAGGGTCGGGCCACCTCAAGGCTATTCGTCTGGCCCACCTCTGCGGCCATCGCCGACGCAACCGTCCCACCGGTATGGCGCCGTCGCGACCCGAAGCTGCCCTATCCCCGCGGGTCGTGCAGCGGCTTGGTCATATAGTAGGTGCCCCTCTGGCGCAGCAACACCCACGTTGTGAGCGATGAGCGATAGCCTCGATCGATGTACCCTATGCGCCGGTACAGCGCGTGCGCGCGCGGGTTCTCACTACTGACGTGTAGCGCCAGCCGTCCCTTGCGATGCCGCCGCCCCCACTCTTCCGCGCACGCCAAGAGCAGCGTGCCGGCGCCGCGCCCGCGGCGCTCGGCGACGACGCCAATGGTGCGCACGTACACCTCGCCCGGACCAACGACATAGCGCGGCAGCAGCAGTGCCAACGCCAGCCGCGGAAGCCCCCACGGCCCCACGTGTCGCCACGCCACGTGCCAGGCCAGGCGCCAGGTGCGGCGCGGGCGGAGTTCGGGCGGCGACTCGAGCAGCATCATCCCGATGACGGCATCCCCGTCCCACGCCACCCAAACCCCGCACCCGTCGGGGCAGTCGTCGCGCAGCAGGTGCGCGGCCGCCTCCTCGGCGACCCGTTGTCGCACGCCGAACAGGAGGCCAAACTCGCGGGGAAAGGCGGCGACCATCACGCGGGCCGCCGCATCGAGGTCCGCCGCCGTCGCAGGGCGCGCCACGATGCCGTCGGACGTTGGGCCTGCGGTGACCGGCGCGCCATGCGGATCGGCCGTCACGCTACCACCTCCACGACTTGCGGCTACTCGGTGGGCGGCCCGGGCGTCTTGACGGGCAGCGGCGTCCGGTCCGGCGTGGCCGTCTTGGTGGGCTGCGGCGTGTTCGTCGGCGTGGGGGACGCCACCGGCGTGTTGGTGCGCGTCGGCGTCCGCGTCGGCGTGTTCGTGCGGGTGGGCGTGCGCGTCCGCGTGCGCGTGGGAGTACGCGTCGGCGTCCGTGTCCGCGTGGGCGTGCGGGTGTAGACGGGCGTGTTGGTGCGCGACGGCCCGGGCGTAAAGGTCGGTCGCGGGGTAAAGGTCGGCCGCGCCGTCATGGTCGGCCCGCCGGTCGGGGTTACGGTCGGTGTCGGGGTCGCCGTGGCCTCGGGCGTCGTCTCGGTCACGCGCAAGGCATAGGTGCGCTCGGGTCCGTACTGGTCGGCGTTGTGGATGGTGATGACCGCCATCCCGTCCTCCTCCGCCGAGAACTCGACGCGCGAGGCGAGGGTGCCAGGCGAGGCGTCGTCGTTGGTATAGCTGTTCCCGTTCGCCAGTACTTCGAGTCGCGTGTCCACGCCGACGGCAAGGTCGAGAGTCTCCACGCTGTAGCTGCGCCCCGCCTTGGCCCGGAACGTCGCCCGGTCGACGTCGCCCTCCGGGTCAAAGGAACGCTCCTGTACCTCGCCCAGCGAGATGGGCGCCGGATCCTTGTCGTCCGGCTCAAAGGCATCGCCCGGCATGGCGGTATCCGTTGGCGTCGGGAGCTGCGTTGGGGTCGGCGGGGCGAGACTCGGCGTCGCTGCCGCGGCGAGGGTCATAGCGTTCGGGCTGGCCGGCGCACCGGCGTCGGTGGGCGGAGCGCCGGGCCCCCGATAGAAGAAGGTAGCCAGCACGAGCAGAGCCGCCGAGGCCACCCCCACCAGCGCGGGAGCGCCGTGTACGGCGCCCATCATGATGCGCACCTGGCCCCAGACGCGCTGCTCGCGCACGTCCATCAGGTCGCGCAGCATCGCCTCGGCCGTCTGGTAGCGGCGCTCGGGGTCCTTTTCCAACGCCTTCATCACCACGGCATTGAGCGACTGAGGGACGTTGGAGTTCATCAAGCGTGGGGTACCGCGTCCGCGCAGATAGAGCTGGCCGGTGAGCATCTCATAGAGCACCAGCCCGACGGCGTACAGGTCGGAGCGCTGATCGAGGTAGCCGGTGGTCGTGGCCTGCTCGGGCGACTTGTAGGCCGGCGTGCCAGGATGGCCCACGGCCTCCTGGGTGCGCCGCGTCTCGTGCCCCACCTGCGCCACGCCGAAATCGGTGAGCTTGGCGGTGCCGTCCCGCGATAACAGGATGTTGCTCGGCTTGATGTCGCGGTGCACGATGTCGCGGGCAAAGATGGCATCCACGGCGCGACAGAGATGGATGCCGATCTCTACCACCCGCTCCACCGGGAGCGGCTCCTTGGCGTCGAGGAGCTGTTTCAGGCTGCCGCCGTCGACGTACTCTAGGATGAGGTAGAGGTCACCGTGAGGGCCCGTCTCCAGGGCATAGGCCGACACGATGTTGGGATGCGAGAAGCGGCTGGTGATCTGCGCTTCCTTGAGAAAGCGCGCCTGGTAGTCCTGCCGGTCCTCGGGGGAAAGGATGGTGGCGTCGTGCAGCAGTTCCTTGATGGCGATGGGCCGGTCCATCCCCGCATCGTGGCCGAGATAGACCTTGCCAAAGCCTCCCTCGCCGACGACGGCCGTGATCTTGAACTTGCCAGCGAGCAATGAACCGGGACTCAGCACGGACGTCCTTTCCGGTAGGCCGGCCCCGCACGCGTCGCGGGGCCATGCTTGGCCCTTGCGTCGGCGCACTATAGCATCACTCGATGATTACGGCAACTAGGACACGTCCAGGGAGAATCTCCCAAAGGCCCCCCAGCATCAGCCCTCGTACAGGTGAGGGTCTGCGCGGGGGGGCTTTGGGAGGTGTTGCGTGGCGAGTCTCGCACCATGCCTGTCAGGCGGCGCCGACGGCGCGCAGCCCCTTATCGGTGAGCGCCCAGACGCGGCCGCCATGCATCACGCGGCACAGGCCGGCCTGGCTGCAGCCGGCACAGGCGCGCCCGTCGGGTTCGCAGAACTGCGACTCTTGCAGGTAGCCGCCGCGAGCGAGGATGTCCAGCATCTGCTCCACCAGCCCGACGTCAGCGCCCATCGCGCCGGCCAGCTCGGCGAGGGTGCGCACCCTGGCCTGCGCCAGGTGTGCCAGGAGCGCGAGGAGAGGATCGTCGGCCCGCGTGCTGTCCGAACCCGTGGCGACGCGCGGCGGATCTCCGGCCATAGGTATCCTCCTTACAGGAAGAGCAGCGCCAGTCGATAGGCGACGGCGCCCCCCAGGACGGCCAGCAGGGCCAACGCCGCCACGTTCAGCAGCGCCCAACGCCACGAGCCCGTCTCCTGGCGCACGGCGGCGACCGTCGAGACGCAGGGGATGAACAGCATCTGGGCCACGAGGAACGCCAGGCCCGATGCAGCGCTCAGGTTGGCCTGCAGCGCGCCGACCAGGGCGCCGGGATCCTCACCGACGCCGTAGAGCACCCCCAGGGTGGCCACGGCGTTCTCTTTGGCCACAAAGCCGGCCAGCAACGCCACGAGGGGCTTCCAGTCCAGGCCCATGAACGCACCGACGGGGGCGAGGAAGCGCCCCACCGCCGCGAGATAGCTGCTCTCGATGGCGCCGTGCGGCAGCGTGGCCAGCAGCCACACGAGCGCCGAGACCACCAGGATGACGGTGGCGGCCTTTTTGAGGAACGCCAGCGTCCGCTCCCACACCAGGAGGCCGATGGTGCGCGCGTTCGGCACGTGATAGAGTGGCATCTCCATGATAAAGGCGGCGTCGCCCGGCGGGATGGCGATGCGGCTCACCAGGGCGCCTCCCACAGCGAGCACCACCAGCGGCAGGCCGGTGAGGAGCCAGGTGACGAGGGTGGCGCGCTCGGGGAAAAAGGCGGGCACCAGCACCGCCAGCACTGCGAGGCGCGCCGCGCACGGCACTAGGGGCGCCAGCATGATGGTGAGGAGACGCCCCCGCCGCGACTCGATCACGCGCGCGCCCATGATGGCCGGCACGTTGCAGCCGAATCCCAGGAACAGCGGCATAAAGCTCTTGCCGTGCAGCCCCAAGACGTGCATGAAGCGGTCCATGACATAGGCGGCCCGCGCCATGTACCCCACGTCCTCCAGGAACCCCATGGTGGCGAAAAAGATCACCAGGATGGGCAAAAAGGTCAGGACCGTGCCCACGCCACCCAGGATGCCGTCGACCACCAGGCCCGAGAGCCACGGCGGCCCTCCCGCCAGGGCGCGGGTCGCCAGGACGGCCGCGGCGCCCACCAGATGGTCGGCCATCCAGTTCTGGAGCGGGGCCCCGATGCTGTAGGTGAGGCCAAAGATGAGCGCCAGCACCGCCGCCAGCACCACCAGCCCGCCAAAGGGGTGGGTGGCCACCTTGTCGAGGCGCAGGGTGAGGCTGACGTGGCCGGCGCGAGGGCGCTTGAGGGCGGCGCGCGCCATGCGCCGAATCCACTCGTAGCGTCCGCTGGCCACGGCGATCAGGGCGTCCTCGTGGCGGCGCAGCAGGGCATCCACCTGGGCCTGCGTCGCCTCGGGCAGGACGGCGCGCATCATGGCCGTGATCTCTTCGTCTCCCTCGAGCAGCTTCAGGGTGATCCAGTCGGGCGGGTACCCCTGCGGCACAAAGGGGGCGACGAGGTCGAGCATCTGCGCCATGACCTCGCGGTGGTCCTCGCGAATCTCCGGACGCGAGGGCTCCTGGGCCGGGCCGTGGCGCGCTACCTCGAGGGCGGTGTCGATCAGTTCGTGCACCCCCTCGCCCCGCGAGGCAGTCATGGCGATCACCGGCACGCCGATGGCGGCAGAGAGCACGCGCGGCTCCACGTCGAACCCCTGCTCGCGGGCCACATCCAGCATATTGAGCCCGATGACGAGGGGTGCGGGGAGGGCCAGCAACTCGGTGACGAGGTAGAGGTTGCGCTCCAAGGCGGCGGCGCTCAGGATGACCAGCACCACATCGGGGCGACTCTGGATGATATAGTCGCGCGCCACGCGCTCCTCGGGAGAGGCGGCCGTGAGGCAGTAGGTGCCGGGAAGGTCGATGATGTCGACGCGCACGCCGTGATGCTCGAACGTGCCCGAGCGGCGCTCCACGGTCTTGCCCGGCCAGTTGCCCACATGCTGGTTGAGCCCCGTCAGCATGTTGAAAATCGTGCTCTTGCCGACGTTCGGCTGTCCCATCAGGGCGATGGTTGCTGTCGTGGTGGTGGGGGCGGTTACAGAGACGGGTGCGGTCGTGTTCACAGCGATATCCCTGCGTCGCTCACAATGGAACCGAGCTGGCCCGGCGGGTCACGTGCACGCGGGCTGCCTGCCCGCGCCCCAGGGCAATGTGCGTATCGAGTACCGAGACGATGAGGGGGCCGTGACGGTTGTTGCGGACCACCTCGATGGTTGTTCCGGGGGTAAAGCCGAGCGCTGCCAAGCGCCCCACCAAGCCCGCGCCACCTTCCAGTCGCACCACCGTGCCGGATTCGCCCATTCCCAGACTTGAAAGCGGCATCACACCATCGCGCATCACAGCTCGACTCCTGCCGTTGTAAGGGTGGCAGGCGCCTCGCCAGGCGCATGCCAGGCCCCGGCCATCATATGGAGTGTTGAATTAGTACATACTAACTTGAGAGTATAGCATCGCCATGTGGTACTGTCAATCACGATGGGGGCTTGCGACATGCGAACATTTGTGCTATCATGTATCCGAACATATGTTCGGCAGGCGTTTATCGCTACCACCGCTCCAGTCGGGAGGCCGCCATGGAACTCATCCTCATCGCCGTCATCGCCCTGGTCATCCTCGCCGGCGTCGACGCCGACCTCTGGCCCCGGACAGCGCCCAAAGCGCGCCCGAGAAGGCAGGTGGCGCGCCAACCACGGCGCGCGCCGGCAAGAGCGGCGACCCGTCGTGAGCGCCCCACCCCACGCCCGGCGCTGGGGTACTCGGGCTCCTCCGCACGCCTCTGCCCCGCGCCCCGTTGGTGGTGGGAGTAGGCGCCGAACCTCGCCGCCGCAGATTCCTTTACACCAGCTTAACCGCACTACCCGCGCGCGATGCTACGATGAGGCCAGGGGAGAGTGGCAGTCGAGGACCGGAGCCCTTGGCCCGCCGACAGCGGCGAGCCGCCCGGCAAGAGACGGCGAGGTACGATGCTGGTCATCAACGATGAGTACATGGCCGTGGACCGCGTGGCGACGTTCATCGCCTTTCGCGTCGATCGGGAGCGCATGACTACCTACTGGCGCTTTTTCGGGCGCCTGGTCGCCTACCTTCCCCATCTGCGGCGCGCCCACTATGAGTGGCTGGTTGCCGTCAGCTATCGGCCCGCCCAGTACGTGTCGGTGCACCAGTTCTATCCGCCGCAGCTGCGCGTGGCCCTGCTGGCCAAATGGGAGTTCGGGCTGGTGTTGGGCCACTGGGCGCTGGGCCTGCGCCTGGGCCAACCCCTTATCTGGCTCAAGCGACTCCAGACAGCCTAGGGATCGCGCCTATCATACGCCACCACCCGCCTGAGGAGCGCCATCGGGTTCCGCTGCAACTCCTCACGCGGCACGTCCCCCGCGAGGACCCCGAGGAGTGTCCCACAGATGGCGGCGTTGTCGGGGGCGGGCACCCCCAGCCGCTCCGCCTCGCGCGCCACCGCCCCGTTTAGCGCCGTCACCTCCGAGCGCGTTCGCCCTCGCCGTGCGTCGATCTGCAGCGAGGGCGCCTTGCCGGAGCGCCCCCCCGCGATGCGCCGCGCCATGAGGCGACGACTCGCCTCCTCGGGCAGGTGCTCCATGGCGGCCACCAGCGCCCGCACCGGATAGCCGGGAAGATCGACCACCCGGATGCCGGCGGCGCGCATGACGCCCACCGCCTCGAGAAAGGCGGCGCGCTCCAAGGCGTACAAGCGCCTGTCGGCGAACACCTCCGCAGGCGACATGTCGAGGATGGCGGGGATGGCGTTGCCCAGCATGTTGAGCAGCAGCTTGGACCAGCGAATCGACCGGGCGTCATCGTAGGCGCGGCAGCGCACCCCGGCCTCGCGGAACCGTCGCGCAAAGCCATTCACCATCAGCTGAGTCGACATGGAGGGTGCCAGCGCCAGTCCCCGGCGGCGACTGGACACCGTGTACTCGCCTGGCGCCTCCGTCGAGACGACCCACGTGGTAACGCCGGCAAAGATGGGCGTGTCCTCCAGTACCTCAGCGGCAATGGCATCTCCCCCCACGCCGTTCTGCAGAACCAGCGTCGTGATGCCAAACTCGCGCACCGCCAGGCACGCCTCCCGCGTATCATGGACCTTGGTGGTCACGATGATGAGGTCCAGTCCGTTCAGGCCGGCCTCCAGGGGGCCCGCCTCGGTATCGGCGAGGACGTCGCAGATGCGCTGGGGGCGCCCGTCGCGCGTCAACAGGAGGCCGCGCTCGCGCACCTGGTCGACGTAGGCGCGCCGCCCCAGGAACGCTACGCGATGCCCCGCCAGCGCCAGGCTTCCGCCCACCGCCGACCCGATCGCCCCGGCCCCCACGACGAGCACGCGAAGGACGCGCATCACCTAGCGCTCCTCCCCAACGCGTAGCACCGCGCGCGTGGCCACGATGTCCACGCCGCTGCCCAGCGCATCCGCCATGATCACCTGGTACGCCCCCACGGGTGCGGGGACCCGCACCGCGCGCAGCCGGGCGGCCACGTCGAGGACGATCCCCTTGGGGAGGGGCGCCGTCGAGCGCACCGGCGCCAACGGCAGGGCGCCGCCGTCCACGCGCACCGTCGTCGTCAGCGTGCGCCGGGGGGAGGTTAGCTCCTCCCGCACAAAGGCGACGCCGCGTCGGCACGCCTGCCCCTGCACCTCCACAAGTTCGTCCCCTTCCACGAGGGCGCTAATGGTGCACCCCACGGGGCAGGTGACGCAGATGAATTCGCGGTGTTCCACGTCGTGCTCCAGTCTGACCCATGACTGCGGGTTGTTAGCTTTTGGCCCTTGGCTGCTCGCATTCGGCGCCTCGGCTCGTAGAGGCGGGCGGCCAACAGCCAACAGCGAATGGCCCTTGGCGAATCGCCTGCCTCTACGCGACGACGACCACCTCAATCGCCTCGACTCCGTCGAGAGCGGTCGCGTGCTTGGGCTCCAGGGTGAGGGTCACCATCTCGGAGGGGCGGACGTAGCGCTGGCGGCGAGAGAGGAGCACCTTGCCGCCGGCGCGCACCTGGGCGCGCACCGCCTCCTCCACCGGCTCGCGCACGCGGAGCTGCAGCGGGATCGCCTCCTCCGCCAGCCGATCGAGGTGTACGTGGTGGGGCACCACGTGGTGGACGTTGGCGCCCGCCACTACGCGCACCCGCCGCCCGGGGGCGTCCTCTCCTTGCCGGGCGTACGCGGCGGCAAAACGCCCCGCGCGCAAGGCGCTCTCCGTCACGTCGTCCACCAAGTCGTAGACGTGCACCACGTTCCCTGCGGCGAACACGCCGGGGACGCTGGTGGCCATGCGCTCGTCGACGATGGGCCCGCCGGTGACGGGGTCGATGGCCACGCCGGCCATACGCGACAACTCGTTCTCGGGGATGAGGCCCACCGACAGGAGGAGTGTATCGCACGGCCAGGCGCGCTCCGTGCCGGGGATCGGCCGCCAGCGGTCGTCCACCTGGCTGGTGACCACCGCCTCGACGCGCTCGGAGCCCACCACCTCGGTGACAGTGGTACACAGGTGCAGCGGGATGTCGAAATCGCGTACGCACTGCACCAGGTTGCGCCGCAGGCCGCTGATGTAGGGGAGGATCTCGAACATCCCCACCACCTGGGCGCCCTCGATGGTGAGCCGCCGCGCCATGATCATGCCGATGTCGCCCGAGCCGAGAATGGCAAAGCGGCTGCCGGGCATGTACCCCTCGACGTTCACCAGGCGCTGGGCGGTGCCGGCGGTGTACACGCCGGCGGGGCGGCTGCCGGGGATGGCCAGCGCCCCGCGCGGGCGCTCGCGGCACCCCATAGCCAGCACCAGGGCGCCCGCCGTGATCCGCGTCAGCCCTCCCTTGGGCCCCACCGCCACGGCCGCCGGCCCCGGCTCGACGGCCAGCACCATGGTGTCCGTCACGATCTCGGCGCCCGCGGCGAGGGCGTCCTCCGCCCAGCGGCCGGCGTACTCGGGGCCCGTCAGGTCGGACCCAAAGACGCGCACCCCAAAGCCGTTGTGGATGCACTGGGGCAGGATGCCGCCCGGCTCGGGGCTGCGCTCGATGACCAGCACGCACCCCGCACCCGACCGGCGCGCCTGCGCGGCGGCTGCCAGCCCCGCCGGCCCGCTCCCGATGACCAGCACGTCACATGCCATGTGCCTCATGCCGGCACCTCCGTGGTGCCACGATTGGACACGTCTTTTGTGCCGCGACTGGGCACGTCCTTTGTGCCGCGACTGGGCACGTCCTTTGTGCCGCGACTGGGCACGTCTTTGGTGCCACGCTGCACGAGGCGTGAGGCGCCGCCCCTCTTGGTGAGTTCCAGCGGCGAGACGCCCAACTCCCGCGCCATAATCCCCAGGACGAGGGGCAGGTCAAAACCCCCCTGGCAGCGCCCACTCCCCAGGCGCGTGCGACGCTTCAGGGCGTCGTAAGTGCGCGCCGGGATGGGGCGGTGCATGGCGGCCACGATCTCGCCCTCGGTCACCGTCTCGCAGCGGCAGACCACGTGCCCGTAGCGGGGGTCCTGGGCGATGAGCGCCGCGTGCTCCTCGGGGCTGAGGTGCGCGACATGGGGCGGCGCGGGGCGACGCGGATCATAGTCCGCACGAGGATCGAGAGGCAGTCCCTCCTCGCGCAGCAGATCGACGACGTACTCGGCGATGGCCGGCGAGGCCGTCAGCCCGGGCGACTCGATCCCGGCCAGGACGACGAGGCCGGGCGCCTCTCGAGGCGCCTCGATGACGAAATCCCCCGTGCTCCCCGTGGCGCGCAGTCCCGCAAAGGTGCGGATCACGTGGCGGGGGTTAAGGGAGGGCACCAGCCCGAGCGCGCCGGCCAGCACCTCATCGAGGCCGTCGGCGGTGGTGCGCAGGTCATCCTTGGCGCCCACGTCCACGGCGTTGGGGCCGAGCATCACGTTGCCGTGGATGGTGCGCGTCACCAGGATCCCTTTGCTCACCGGCGTAGGGCAGGGGAAGAGGACGGTGCGCACGGCGTCGGCAGCCGCCTTGTCGAGGACGAAATACTCCCCCTTGCGCGGCGTGATGGTAAAGCCATCCAGCCCCGCGGCGTGCATCAGGTCGTCGGCCCACAGGCCGGCGGCGATGACGACCCAGCGCGAGCGCACCACGCCACGATCCGTGATGACCCCCGCGATGCGCCCGTCGGGGGCATCGCCTTCTCTCAGGAAGCCGGTGACCTCCGTATCCAGGGCAACCGTGACGCCGTTCATGGCGGCGTTCTCCGCCGCGGCGATGCACAGGCCAAAGGGATCGACGATGCCGCCGCTGCGCGCCCAGAGGGCGCCGACGGTCGAGGCGTTCACTCCCGGCTCGGCGGCGCGCAGCGCCTCGCCAGGCACGATGGCCATGTCGGGGACGCCGTTCTCGCGGCCACGGCGGTAGAGGTCGTCCAGCGTGCGCAAGTCATCGTCCGTCAGCGCGACGACGTAGGTGCCGCAGCGGTCGAAATCGACCTCTAGCTCGGCGCAGAGGGTGTCGAACATGGCGTTGCCCGCCAGGTTCAGGCGCGCCTTGAGGCTGCCCGGCTTGGCGTCGTAGCCGGCGTGCACGATGGCGGTGTTGGCCTTGGTGGTGCCCTCACCCACGTCCGACGCCTTGTCCACCACCAGGATGCGCAGAGCGTAGCGCGACAGCGCCCGGGCGATCATGCTCCCGACTACCCCCGCACCGACGACCACCACGTCGTACTGCAGGGCGTCGCCTCCCCCGAACGGCTCCATGCGTGGGCTCACGACTCGATCCACCCTCGGGAGCGCTCCACGGCGCGCGCCCAGCCGTGGTATCCCACGGCGCGCCGGGCATCGTCCCACTGAGGCTCAAAGGTACGCTCCACACCCCCATGCTGCCGCAGCGCATCGGTGGTGGCCCACACGCCGGCGGCCAGGCCCGCGGCGTAGGCGGCGCCCAACGCCGTCGTCTCGCGCACCGTGGGGCGCACCACGGGCACGCCGAGGATGTCGGCCTGCATCTGCATGAGGAGATCATTGGCCACGGCACCGCCATCCACCTTGAGGGTCCGCAGGCCGATCCCCGAGTCCGCCTCCATGGCGTCGAGCACCTCCCGCGCCTGGTAGCAGATCGCCTCCAGGGTGGCGCGCACGAGGTGGGCGCGGTTGGAGAAGCGCGTCAGCCCCACGATGGCGCCGCGGGCGTACATATCCCAATGGGGGGCGTACAACCCAGAGAAGGCGGGCACAAAGTAGACCCCGCCCGTGTCCGGCACGGTGGCGGCGATCGCCTCCGTCTCGGCGGCGTGCTCGATGAGCCCCAAGTTGTCACGCAGCCACTGCACGGCGGCGCCCGTCACGGCGATGGACCCCTCCAGGGCATAGGCGCACCGACCGGCGCCCAGGTCATAGCCCACGGTGGTGAGCAGGCCACGCGTCGAGGGAACGGGGTGGTCGCCGGTGTTCATCAGCATGAACGAGCCGGTGCCGTAGGTGTTCTTGGCCTCGCCGGGGGCGAAACACGCCTGCCCCACCAGGGCGGCCTGCTGATCGCCCAGGTCGCCGCACACCGGCCAGCCGAGGGCGGCGCCGTCCACGACGATGCCCGCGACGTCGCCATAGCTCGCCGCCTCGCTGGAGGGGCGAATCGTCGGCAGCATGGCGCGCGGGATGCCCATGGCGGCCAGGAGCCCGGGGTCCCAGTCCAGCGTGGCCAGATTCATCAGCATGGTGCGCGAGGCGTTGGTGACGTCGGTGACGTGCACGCCGCCCCGCGGCCCACCGGTGAGGTTCCAGATGAGCCAGGTGTCGATGGTGCCGAACAGGACATCCCCGCGCTCGGCGGCGGCCCGCAGCCCAGGCACGTTCTCCAGCAACCACATGAGTTTGGTGGCGGCAAAGTAGGTAGCCACCAGCAGGCCCGTGCGCTCGCGGATGAGGGGCTCCAGCCCGGCGTCGATGAGGCGCCGGCACTGGCCGTCGGTGCGCGTGCACTGCCAGACGATGGCGTTGTAGAGGGGTTGGCCCGTCTGGCGGTCCCAGACCACGGTCGTCTCGCGCTGGTTGGCGATTCCCAGGGCCGATACGTCCGTCGGGCGCAGGCGCCCCGCCTCCAGCGCCGCGCCGACCACCTTTTGCGTCTTGGCCCAGATCTCCAGGGCGTCGTGCTCCACCCAGCCGGCCTGCGGAAAGATCTGCCGGTGCTCCTCATAGTCCGAGGCGACGACGCGCCCCTCGCGGTCAAAGATCATGCAGCGCGTGCCGGTCGTGCCTTGATCGACGGCTGCCACATAGTCGGCCATCGCAGCTCCCATCGTGGTTGTTGTCGGCAGTTGCGCCGATACTACCCCTGAGGGGGGGTGGCGTCAAGAATCGTTGCCGATTGGCAGAAACGTTAACGTGTGTTAACATTCATCTAACGTACCGGGTGAACCTCGTGGGCGCCAGTCGCCCTCAGCCCGGCGCGGGGACGCGCAACTCTCGTTGGTGGAGCGTGTTCTATCGATTGTGCCGCTAGAGCCGAATCGGACGGAGGGCCATGGACGGGTTGCGCTATGTGGCGGCGGTCGTGTTGGCCTACGGGCTGGGGTCCATCCCTTGGGGGTACGTCTGGGCCAGGCTGCTGAAGAACGTCGATGTGACCAAGGTCGGAAGCGGCCGTACGGGCGCCAGCAACGTGCTGCGCGCCGCGGGCGTGGTCCCAGCCGCCCTCACCTTCCTGAGTGATCTGGGCAAGGGGTACGGCGCCGTGGCGCTGGCGCGCTGGCTGGCGCCGGGCGTCCCGGCGGTGGCGGTGCTGGCGGCCCTGGCCGCCGTAGCGGGGCACAACTGGTCGGTGTTCCTGCGCTTCGACGGGGGCGTGGGGAGCATGACCACGGTGGGCGCGTGCCTGGCCCTCATGCCCGTCGCAGCCGCGGCCGGCCTCGTGGCGGGGGGACTGGCGATCCTCATCTGGCGCTACACGTCGCTCGGCTCCCTCACGCTGGCCGCCGCACTCACGCTGGCCTCCATCGTGGGCGCCGTCCAGGGGGTGTGGCCGCCGGTGTACGTCCTCTTTGCCCTGGGCACCAGCACCATGGGCGTTTGGGAACTGCGCCCGAACATCCAGCGCATCCGCAACGGCACCGAGCGCAAACTCGGCCAGTTCATCCGCACCGGCCAACGCGACGTCTTGCCCAACGATCGCAAGAGCTAATACGAGGATGGTTAGAGATTGCGTGTTGGTCGGTGCCGGTGACAGGTTACAGGTCACAGGTTACAGGCTAGAGAGAGACCAGTCGCAATAGCCTGCAACGTGCTTTAGCAACTCATAACGCACAACCCACAACGCTCACCCTATACCTCGCCGCCGCTAGTGCAGAATCTTGCTGAGGAACTCGCGCGTGCGTGCTTCGCGCGGCGCGTCGAACAGCTCCTTGGGCGTCGTGTCCTCCACGATCTTGCCCTCGTCCATAAAGATGACGCGCCCGGCGGCGGCGCGAGCAAACCCCATCTCGTGGGACACCACCACCATCGTCATGCCATCCTGGGCGAGGTCGAGCATCACGTCCAGGACCTCTTTGATCATCTCCGGGTCGAGGGCCGAGGTGGGCTCGTCAAAGAGCATGATCTTGGGCTGCATCGCCAAGGCGCGCGCGATGGCCACGCGCTGCTGCTGCCCCCCCGAGAGCTGCCCCGGGTACGACTGCGCCTTGTCGGGGATGCCGACCTTGTCCAGCAGGTTCAGGGCGATCGACTCGGCCTCGGCGTGGGAGCGCTGCCGCACGACGCGCGGCGCCAGCGTGATGTTGTCTACCACCGAGAGATGCGGAAAGAGGTTGAACTGCTGGAACACCATCCCCACTTCCATCCGCACCTGGTTGATGTTCGTCGCGTCGGTCAGGGGGACGCCATCCACCACTACCGAGCCCGAGTCGGGCACCTCCAGGTGGTTGATGCAGCGCAGCAGCGTGGACTTGCCCGAGCCGCTCGGCCCGATGATGACCACTACCTGGCCCGAAGGCACATCCATGGAGACGCCGTCCAGGGCCACGACGCGGCCATGCGAAAAGGTCTTGTGCAGGTCGCGGATGGCGATGATCGGCTGGCAGGACGTCGTTTGCACGCCCACAGAGGGCGCGGGAGATGTGGTCGCGGCCATTGACTGCTCCTTGGTAACCCGCCCTCAGCGCTCGAAGCGGCTCTTGGACTCGATGAACTCGACCACGCGCGACGAAAAGAGCGTCAGCACGAGGTAGCAGAGGGCGACCAGAATCCAGGTATCAAAGCTCAAGAAGGTGCGCGCCATGTACTCGCGCCCCCGCCGGGTGAGGTCCGACACGGCCAACACCGAGACGAGGGACGAGTCCTTCAGCAGGGCGACGAACTCGTTGCCGACCGGCGGCAAGATCACCCGCACCGCCTGGGGCAGGATGATGTAGCGCATCGCCTGGAACGAGTTCATCCCCAGCGAGCGCGCCGCCTCCATCTGTCCATGATGGATGGACGAGATGCCGGCGCGAAAGATCTCGGACCCGTAGGCGCCGTAGCAGATGGTGAGGCCCAGTACGGCGGCGGCGTAGGGGTCGAGGCGCAGGTCCAGCAGCCATTGCGCCGCGCCCTCGAGGCCGGGCACCTCCACCAGCGCCCCTCCAAGGATGTCGAACACCTGCGGCAGGGCGAACCAGATGAACAGGAGTTGGACCAGCAGCGGGATGCCGCGGACGATCTCCACGTAGAGGGACGCGATGCCATAGATGACGCGGTTGCGCGAGATGCGGCCCAAGCCTCCCAACAGGCTCACCAACAGGATAAAGCCGAAAGAGGTGGTCACGAGGCGCAGCGTCACCAGGATGCCGTCCGAGATAAAGTTCCAGATCTCGAGGAACGGCTGGGGACGGACGCGCGTCAGCAGCCACACGCCAAGCGCCACGATGAATACCAGGATCCACCAGGTGGCCACCCGCTTGATCGTGTCGCGGCGCAGGGCCAGCGCGGCGCCGGCCACTGCCAGCGAACCCACCAGGGCGGCCCAGTAGCCCGGCGCCGGCAGCAGCGCACCCTCGGCAAGTTCGTAGAGCCGCAGCGAGAAATCGAACTGGTGCAGCCAGGCGATGACGAGTGCGATGGGGCCGGCCACCGCCACGTGAATGAGGGCGGGGATCCAGGGTGCACGCCGCTTCGGCGCCCCCTGCGCGGCGGCGCCATAGACGCCCATGGCGAGGGCACTCAGAAGGGGCGCCAGCATAAAGAGCACAAAGCTGGCGTGCCGCCCCAGGTAGAACGGGTTGGCCACGAGGCGCGCCAACCAGCCATAGCCCGAACTCTCGGGATAGGGTACGGGGGCCACATCGATGGCGACCGACTCGAGTTCCTCGTTCAGCGGCGTGTGCGCCTGGTTATAGTGCTGGCCGGTGACCAACACGGGAAAGTGCGATGCGATCGACGTCCCCAACGAAAAGTGGGTCCGCGCCGCCGTGATGCGCTCGCCATACATCGGCAACGCGTACGATACCAGGATGATCAGGGCGCCCGCCATCCCCAACAGCACTCGACGGTCGAGCTGCCGGCCGATGGTGATGGGGCGCGCCAGTACACGCGTGACGATCGCCACGTTACCTCCTCACAAGGTGCCCGAAACGCGAGGGGCCTGTCTCAACGCTGTCCCCAGCGACAGGCCCCATCGATGGCACCATCGTCAATGGCTATCACAGGAGCCCTAGTGCCCCTGCTCTCCCAGGTACGCCGCCTGAACCTGCGGGTTATTCAGCACATCCTGCGCGCTGCCCTCGAGGACGATGGAGCCCGTCTCGAGGACGTAGCCGCGATTAGCCACCGAGAGCGCCATGGCCGCGTTCTGCTCCACCAGCAGGATGCTCGTTCCCTGGGCGTTGATGCGCTTGATGATCTCGAAAATCTCTTCGACCAGGATGGGCGCCAGCCCCATGGAGGGCTCATCCAGCAGGAGGAGGGAGGGGCGCGACATCATCCCACGCCCCATGGCCAGCATCTGTTGCTCGCCACCCGAGAGGGTGCCGCCGAGCTGGTTGATGCGCTCCTTGAGCCGTGGGAAGCTCGTGAACACCTGCTCCATGGTCTCGGCGATCTCTTGGGAGTCCTTGCGGGTAAAGGCGCCCATCTCCAGGTTCTCGCGCACCGTGAGGCTGGCGAAAATCTGCCGCCCCTCGGGGACCTGGCTGATCCCCAGCCGGACGATGCGCTCCGCCGGCGTGCGGGCGATGCTCTCCCCGCGGAGCCGCACGTCCCCCGCCAGAGGTCGCAGCAGACCCGAGATGGTGCGCAACGTGGTGCTCTTGCCCGCCCCATTGGCGCCGATCAGCGTGACGATCTCGCCCTCGTCGATGTGGAAAGAGATCCCCTGCAGCGCGCGGATGGCGCCGTAGGCGACCGCCAGGTCAGTGACTTGGAGTAGCATGGCCTAGATCCTCTTTCCCATGCGCTTACCGAGGTACGCCTCGATGACGCGATCGTTGTTCTGAATCTCTCGCGGCGTGCCGCGCGCGATCACCTGGCCAAAGTCCATCACGGTGATCCACTCACAGATGCCCATCACCACGCGCATCTGGTGCTCGATGAGCAGGACGGTGAGCTTGAAGTGGTCGCGAATAAAGTGGATCAGCTCCATGAGGCTTTCCGACTCGGTCGGGTTCATGCCCGCAGCGGGCTCGTCCAGCAAGAGCAGGCGCGGCTGGGCAGCCAGAGCCCGGGCGATCTCGAGCCGGCGCTGCTCGCCATACGGCAGGTTCTTGGCCACCTCGAGCTGGCGGTCCTGCAGGCCGAACACCGCCAGGAGGTCCTGCGCCTGCTCCGACAGGCTGCGTTCCTCCCGACCGAACCGGCCGAGGCGCAGCACTGCCTCGAGCATGCTGTACTCCGCATGGGTGTGGTAGGCGATGCGCACATTGTCGAGCACCGTCAGGTTCTGGAACAGGCGGATATTCTGAAAGGTGCGCGCCACGCCGGCCTGGGTGATGTGGTGCGAGTCGACGCCCACCAGGTCGCGCCCATCGAACACGATGCTCCCCTCGGTGGGCAAGTACAGGCCGGTGATCATGTTGAACACCGTCGTCTTGCCGGCGCCGTTGGGGCCGATGAGGCCGTACAGCCGCCCCTCGGGCACCGCCATGTGGAAATCGGACACGGCGCGCAGCCCGCCAAACAGCTTGGTCAGGCGGCTGATATCGAGAATGGAGCCATCGCCCGTCTCGGCGCGTGGTTGTGCAGTCATGCTACGCCTCCTCCGTCCCGCCGGCGCCAGCCGGGCTCACCACCGGCACGGGCGCGGCCACATCGCGCTCGGGGGGCAGCGGCGCCCGCAGCCAGCCCCACTCGGTGGTGCCGAGCAGGCCCTGCTGGCGCACCAGCATGATGATGAGCAACAAGACGGGATAGATGACGAACCGCCAGTCCTCGAAACCCTGCGGCAGCACCACCCGCAACCCCTCGATGACCAGGGCAAAAAGCGCCGAGGCCACGATGGTGCCCGTCATGCTTCCGAGGCCGCCGAACACGATGATGATCAGGGGGTCAAAGCCCTTCACAAAGCTAAAGGTGCTGGGGTGCAGGAACCCAAAGAGGTGCGCGTACAGGCCGCCCGCCACGCCGGCGAAAAAGCCACCGATGGCGAACGCCGTGGCCTTTTGCTGGGCGATGTCGATGCCCATCAGCCTGGAGGCAATCTCGTCCTCGCGCACCGACATGATGGCGCGCCCCTGACTCGACCAGATGAGGTTGCGCATGACGATCACCGAGAGGCACAGCACCACGAAGACCCAGGACCACGTCGTCCACCGGGGGATGGCCACCATGCCGCGCGCGCCCTTCATCGTCTCGATTACCATGTCCGAGTTCTGCAGGGCGGTGTAGACCATGATGGCGAGCCCGAGTGTAGCGATCCCGAAATAGTCCGAGCTGAGGCGCAGCAGGGGCAGGCCCACCAGGTAGGCGATGAGGGCCGCCATGGTGCCGCCGTTCACGAGCGCCAGAACAAAGACGATGCTCTGCGCCGCCTTCTCCGGGAGCGCTGCGAGCCCGCCCAGCGCGAACACGAGGCCGCGTTGCAGTCCCCAGGCGAGCGCTACACCAACCGCCACGGAGAATGCCACCAGCACCAGGCTCACCAGGGTAACGATCATCCAACTCTCGTGCGACTTCATGAACTGGTCCAGAGCGCCTTGGAGCGCCTTGCGGATAGCGCCGAGCCGGATACGCTGCGCCACAAAGAGGACGGCCAGCACCCCCACCTGCCCCGCAATGATCCAGGACAGGGCGCCGACCTGGCCACCGCTCCACTTGGTGACGAAATCCTTGGTGATGAGCGCCGAGCCGTAGGCGCCAATGGCATAGAACCCCACATGCCCCAGCGAGAACTGCCCGTTGAAGCCATAGATCAGGTTCAGCCCCAGCGCCGAGACCGCCGCGATGCCCGCCAACTGGATGACGTTGTACCAGTAGGGCGTGATCCTCGCCGACGCACTGGTATAGCTAACGAGCCAGTACAGGGCGACCGCCACGGCAAGCGTGGGGATCCAGGATGGGATGGCACGTCTTCGCTGCATTGCGATCCTCCTCCTAGACCTTTTCGACCTGTGGCTCGCCCATGATGCCCGTGGGCTTGACCAAGAAGACGACGATCAGCACGAGGAAGGCGAATAGGTCGCGCAACCGTGAGCCGGCCGGCACAAAGCTCACGACCAGCACGTCGATGCTGCCCATCAGCAGAGAGCCGATGAAAGCCCCGACGATATTGCCGATGCCGCCGAGCACGGCGGCCACAAAGGCTTTCAGGCCGGGCATGAGCCCCATGAAGGTCCAGATCTGGGGGAATGCTATAGCGTACAGCACGCCACCCGCGCCGGCCAGGGCCGCACCGAACGCAAAGGTGAGCGAGATGATGGCATCCACATTTATGCCCATCAGGCGCGAGGTGGGCTTGTCCAACGCCGTGGCGCGCATGGCCTTGCCGATCTTGGTATTCTTGACGGTGTATTGCAGCGCCAGGAGCAACAGGGTCGTCGTGACGGCGATGATGACGGTGATATTGGTGATGAGCACGCCACCCACGTTCCAGACCACCACCTCAAAGGGGCGCTTGTAGGTGTTAAAGTCCGCGCCGAACACCCACTTTAGGGCAGTAAAGTACTCCAGAAAGAACGATACGCCGATGGCGGTGATCAGCGCCGCAATGCGCGGCGCCTCGCGCAGCGGCTTGTAGGCCACGCGCTCGATCACGACGTTCAGGAAGGTGCACACCACCATCGCCAGGAGGATCGCGGGAATGAAACCCCACCCATATTGGGTGATCGCATAAAAGCTGGCGAACGCGCCCACCATGAACACGTCACCGTGGGCAAAGTTGATCAGGCGTACGATGCCGTACACCATCGTGTAACCGAGGGCAATGAGGGCGTACACGAACCCCAGCTTGACGCCGTCGACCACGGCCTGCATAAAGTAGACCGGGCCATTGGCCCGCACGAGGAGGACAACGCCCCATACGATGCCCACGGCAAGCGCCCCGTAGATGACCCATACGATGGCGCGAAGCGCGTTCTGAAGGAAGGGACTCTTCATGCGGCCTCCGTGGTCGCCTTGTGCCAAGGTGCCTTGGACCAAGGTTGCCTTCTATCCAAGGTCATCTGGTACCCAAGGCCCGCAGGGCGGGCAAACAAAACCAGGAACCAAAGAGGGGAGGGCACGGCGGCGTGCCCTCCCCCGTGGGAACAACGCTACGGCGCTACGAACTTGTAAAAGATCTTTTCGCCGTTCTCGATCTTGACGACCGCTGCCTTCTTTACCGGGTTGTGCTGCGCGTCAAAGGTGATCTCGCCCGAGATCCCCTCGTACTCGAGCGCTGCTATCGCGTCCTTGACGGCGGTGGGGTCATCCACCCCCGCCTCGGCGATGGACTGCAGCAGGATACCCGCGGTATCATACGCCAGAGTGGCCAGCGCGTCCGGCTCGGCGCCAAACCGCTCTGTGTAGGTGGAGACAAAGTTCTGCACGATGGGGCGCGGGTCCGCCGGCGAGTAGTGGTTCGAGAAGTAGCCACCCTCCACCATGTCCACCCGCAGCTCCGGCGAGTCCCAGCCGTCCCCACCCAGCAGCGTGGCGTCGATCCCCTTCTCCTTCGCCTGCTGCGCGATGAGGTTCACCTTGTTGTAATAGTCCGGCAGGAACATCACGTCGACGTCCGCGGCCGCCACCTTCCCGAGGATGGCCGAAAAGTCCGTGTCATCCTTGGTGTAGGCCTCGAACACCGGCACCGTGCCGCCCATCCCCTCGAAGGAACTCTTGAAATACTCCGCCAGCCCCTTGACATAGTCGTTGCCCACGTCATAGAGCACCGCCGCCTTGCTGGCCCCAAGCTCCTGGGCCAGCGCCGCAACGACCTCACCCTGGAAGGGGTCGAGGAAGCAGGCGCGGAAGACGTACTCCTTCGTCGAACCATCCTCGTTCACCGTCACCACCGGGTTCGTCGAGGTTCCACTGATCTGGAGCACCTGGTTCGCCTCGGCGATTTCGGTCATGGGGATGGTGGCGCTGGAGCACACCTCACCGATGATATAGTTGACGCCGTCCTCAAAGATCACCTTGTTGGTCGCGTTCGCCGCCTCTTGCGCGTCGCACTTGCCATCAGCGAGGATGACCTCGATTTCCCAGCCCAGCGCGCGCGCCTCGTCGAACTTCATCTCGGCGCCATCGCGGCTCGACTCCCCAAAGGTCTTGACGTCGCCGCTCAGCGGCACGACGATAGCCACCTTGATGGGGAAGCCGGGAGCGGGGGGTACCGACACCGCGGCCTCGGTCTCCGGCTCGGTCGCTGGCTCGCCCTCAGCACCGGCGGGCGCCACGAACTTGAAAAAGACCTTCTGGCCGTTCTCGATCTTGACGACCGCTGCCTTCTTCACCGGGTTGTGCTGCGCGTCAAAGGTGATCTCACCCGAGACACCCTCGAAGGAGAGGTCAGCCATCGCGTCCTTCACGGCGGTGGGGTCATCCACCCCCGCCTCGGCGATGGACTGCAGCAGGATCTTGGCCGCGTCGTACGCCAACGTGGCAAAGGAATCCGGCTCACGGCCATACTTTTCCGTGTAAGTGGAAACAAAGTCTTGCACGATGGGGCGCGGGTCCGCCGGCGAGTAGTGGTTCGAGAAGTAGCCACCCTCCACCATGTCCACCCGCAGCTCCGGCGAGTCCCAGCCGTCCCCACCCAGCAGCGTGGCGTCGATCCCCTTCTCCTTCGCCTGCTGCGCGATGAGGTTCACCTTGTTGTAATAGTCCGGCAGGAACATCGTGTCGACGCCCGCGGCCGCCACCTTCCCGAGGATGGCCGAAAAGTCCGTGTCATCCTTGGTGTAGGCCTCGAACACCGGCACCGTGCCGCCCATCCCCTCGAAGGAACTCTTGAAATACTCCGCCAGCCCCTTGACATAGTCGTTACCCACGTCATAGAGCACCGCCACCTTGCTGGCCCCAAGCTCCTGGGCCAGCGCCGCAACGACCTCACCCTGGAAGGGGTCGAGGAAGCAGGCGCGATACGAGTACTCTTTTGTAGAGCCGTCTTCGTTGAGGGTCACAACGGGGTTGGTGGCCGTGGGGGAGATCATGAGCACCTGGTTGGCCTCGGCGATCTCGGACACGGGGATGGTGGCGCTGGAGCAGACCGCTCCAACGATGTACTTGGCTCCATCCTCAAAGATCACCTTGTTGGCCGCGTTCGCCGCCTCTTGGGCGTCGCACTTGGAGTCGGCCAACACCGTCTCGATCTCCCAGCCGAGGGCCGCGGCTTCCTCGAACGCCATCGCGGCGCCATCGCGCACCGACTCGCCAAAGGTCTTGACGTCGCCGCTCAACGGAACCACGACGCCCACCTTGATGGGGAAGCCGGGGGCGGGGGGAATCGAGGCGCCCGTCGCGCCGCCCTCCGAGGGAGCCATGGCCGTGTCGCCCGAGATCCACTTGGCATAGATCTCGTCGTAGGTGCCGTCGGCCTTGATCGCCTTCAGCCCGTCGTTAAAGGCCGCGACGAACTCGGCCATCTCGCCCTTGCGGACGACTACGCCATAGTACTCCTCAGTGAAGGGCTCGCCGACGATCCTGAGCTTGCCCTTGAACTGATCGGAGGCCAGGGCAAAGTCCGCCGCCACGGGGGTATCCACGACCACGGCATGAACGTTGCCGTTCAGAAGGTCGAGGAAAGCGAGGTCAATGGAGTCGTACTCCTTGAGGGTAGCGCCCGAGATCTCGCCCACCGCAATGGCGCCGGTGGTGCCGATCTGCGCGCCGATGACCTTGCCGGGGAGATCCGCGTCGGAAGAGATTTCGGTCTCGTCCGCCCGGACCACGACCGCCTGCCCGGCGTTGATGTAGGCATCGGAGAAATCGTACGTGCCCTTGCGATCGTCTGTGATGGTCACCGCAGAGAGGATGGCATCATAGTCGCCGCTCTCCAGGCCGGCAAAGATGCCGTCCCAGGCGGTGTTCTTGTACTCGACCTCGAACCCCATCGCTGCGGCGACGGCGTTCATCATGTCGATGTCAAAGCCGACGATGTTCTTGTTCTCGTCGACGAACTCCATCGGCGGGAACGCGGCATCGGTGGCGATGACCACCTTACCGACCGAAGCGGCCGGTTGGGGGCCGGTCTCGGCCTCGGTCTGGCCGGGAGCCTGCGTGGGCTGAGGGGCGGCCGTCGGGGTGGCCGGCTTGGCGCATGCGGAGAGCACCAGTACGGCAACCATCAATACGGCCAGAAGAGCCCCAAGTCTGCGCTTCATCGTGTGCTCCTCCTGATACAGTGGCAGTGTCTCTGAGCGCCAAGAACGAGCGCGCTCAGAGCGGGCAACGCGTGGGTACGGAGGGGCAGCCAACCCCCTATCAGCGTGCGGATCCGCTGTCATCGCGGGGTCGGCATCATTGCACGACGCGACTCGGTTGGTGGCTCTTGGTCACCTCCTCTTGGCGAGGCTTTCAGTTTTCGAGGTAGAGCATCCCGCCTCGTGGCGGGCGCTGCAGGGTAGCGACGGCCGGGATGCCGCAGCTACCGTGGCGAAAGATTGCCGCATTATACCACAACCGTCAAGCAGATCGTAAAATCGCTTTCACACCTACGCCGAATGGCCTAGGCGCCTACTACCCAGATGGGGGGGAAGCGCCCCTCCAGATACGTCCGCGGCACTGAATCCCTCCTCCGCTCAGCGCCGAATGGCGGGCAGGTAGAGGGAGCCCGCCGACGGGGGCAGTGTGCTCAAGGTCTCATCCCCGCCATAGCTCACCCCACCCGCGTTCTCGGCCACCACGCGGTAGTGGTAGGTCCTGTCGGGGGTCAGGCCACGGGAGCGCTCACCGTGTCCACCGTGCCCGTCACCACGCTGCACTGGCCGTCATGCCAGCTCGCCGTCAGCCCGTACTCGAACGCCACGGTGGCGCTGCTGTTGTTGGCGTTCACCGTGCCCTGCAGCGTCGCGCCGGTCTGCGTGACGCCCGACGCCTCACCCGTCGTTGCATCCGGTGGGGCCGCCGCGGTGGTCAGGGTGCGTCGCGCCAGCGTCCCCGCCTCGTTCTCGGCACCACGCGGTAGTGGGTGGTGTTGGGGCCAGGTCGCTGGGGACGCGCTCACCGCCGTGTCCATCCCGTCACCACGCTCGGCACGGTGGCCGTCAGGCGTAGCTCGCCGTCGGCCCGTACTCGAACGCCACGGTGGCGCTGTTGTGGCGTCACCGCCCCAGCGTCGCGCCGGTCGCGTGACGCCGACGCCTCAGTCGTTGCATTGGGCCACAGGCGGTGGTCGGATGCGTCCGCGCCAGGCGGTACCGCCCCTCCACCCCGTACGCGAACGTCACCGTGGTAGCGCTGGTGCGGGCGTTCACCATTCCGCGCAGGGTGGCCCTTGCCGCCGTGACCTCTTCCGCCGCCAGCGCGTGGTGGCCGTCGGTGGGGCCGTGGTAAAGAGCGTACGATCGGCGCCGTAGGCGATACCCGCGGCGTTCTCGGCCACGACGCGATAGTGATAGGTCTCGTTCGGCGTCAGGCCGCTGAGGGCCGCGCTCGCACGGCGCCATCCACCGTGCCCGTCACCGTGCTCGGCACGGTGGCCGTCAGGCCATAGCCCGCCTCAGACCGTACGCAAAGGTCACCGTCGTGGGGCTGTTGCGGGCATTCACCACCCCCTGCAGCGTGGCGCCGGTGGGCGTCACGTCGGTGGCGGCCTCCGTGCTGGCGGAGGGGAGTTCCTGCTCGTAGGCGCCGAGGTCGCACCCCGCCCCCTGGGGCCGCGCCACGCCGCGCTGATCCGTGGCGGCGGGGCAGGTGGAGGCGTCGCCCGCGTTGAGCGCCGGCGAGCCGGGTAGCAGCGCCATGGTGTGCGTCGGGCCGCCGTGGTCGGCCAGGGGACCTAGGAGGGGGTCGCCATCCCAGGTCGCCGAGCACGAACCATCCTCCACGAGGTTGTTGACGCTGAGGGCCACGGTGCCGCCCTCCAGAAGACGGCAATCTCTCCCGTGAGAGTTGGCCACGATGGTGTGCGTATAGTTGAGCACCCCCAGCGTCGTGATGGTGCCGCCATAGTCAGGGCGAATCACAGCATTTCCGGAAAAGGTACAGTGAGACAGGGTGAGCGCACAATCGGCGTTGGCGGCAATGCCGCCACCGAAGAGTTCCGCGGTGTTGCCGTAGAAGGTGCTGTTGGTCACCATCGCCGGGCTGCCGCAAGCGATGCCCCCGCCGGCCAAAGCGCTATTTGCGGAGAAGGTGCTGCCGGACACCGTCAGCGCGCCCCAGTTGGCGATGGCGCCGGCCTCGATGCCGGTGTTGCCGATGAAGGTCGAGTCGACCACCGTCAGCGCGCCGGTGCTATTGATGGCGCCGCCGAGCATCGCGGCGCTGTTGTCGGAGAAGGTGCAGTCGATCACCGTCAGCGTGCCCCGGCTGTAGACGCCGCCTCCATAGCCGGGGGCTGTGCCGCCTGCATCGTCATCAGCCATACCGTCGGCGATCACCAGCCCGTGCAGCGTGACCGCCGTGTCGGTCATCACCTCCATGACGCGCACGGCGCCGTTGCCGCTCAGGGTGACGGGCTCCGCCAGCGCCGAGCCGTCGATGGTCAGGTCCTTGTCCAGTACGAGGGGGCTGCCCGCATAGATCGTCCCGCCGGACAGGTTCGAGGCGAAGGTGATGGTGTCCCCCGAGGCAGCGTCGGCGATCGCCTCGCGCAGGCTGCCGGCGCCCACGTTGTTGGTGTTTGCCACCACGCGGGTCTCCGCGCGCGCAGGGGGTGCGGCGGGGCCGACGAGGCCAACGGCGAGCATGGCGAGGAGCAGACCGAGGCGGGTGATGCGGGTGCACCGGGATCCGTGGCTGGTCGCAGGTTGCATGGTCTCCTCCCGGAGTGACTGAGATGACGCGCCCAAGGTCCGGGCGGGTTCGGGAGCCCGCTCGGATACCCCCTGCTACACACGGTGGGGCCAGGCCTGTGGCTGCCCCCTACACGTCCGCTCGATCTGTTCCGATCCTTCGTGCTCCTTGGTGTCCTTGGCGTCTTGGTGGTGAATCCCCCCTCAGGCGTTCCAGGCCAGGCCGCCGTAGACGCCGCGCAGGTGGTCGAACTGGGCCTGGGAGAGCCGCTCGCCCAGCAGGTCGGCCACGTTGGCGCGCAGATGGTCGGCATTGCCGGTGCCGATGAGCACCGACGAGACCGCCTCGTGATCGGCGGCGAACTGGTAGGCGGCGCGGGTGAGGGACGGCGTAGGCTTGCCGGCGGCCCCCAGGCCCAGGGGGTCGTCCAGCGACGGGCGGGGCGCGTCGAGCAGCCCCTCGTCGATGAAGCGGTTGATGGTCTTGACCGCCTCCTCCGGGTTGCGCAGCGAGGTGCGCACCGAGGCCATGATCTGCACGCCGACGTTGTGCTCCTTGGCCAGGGGCAGCGCCGTGTCGGCGGCGGTCTGGTTGAGGATGCCATACTTGATCATCACCACGTCGAACAGCCCCTCAGGGATGGCGACCTGTAGCATGGCGTGGGTAGGGTCGTCGGAGACGGTCTCGGTGATGCCGAGGAAGCGCACCTTGCCCTGTTCCTGGGCGCGCAGGGCCACGGGGTGAAAGCGCTCAACGACGGTGCGATAGATGGCGGGGCTCACGGCGTGGTACTCGAGCACGTCGACGCAGTCGGTACGCAGCAGGCGCAGGCTCTCCTCGAGGGTGCGCATGAGGTCCTCGGGGTCGGCCTTGAGGTTGCCCTCGCGGCCGGACGGGAATTTCGTACTCACCACGTACCGTTCCCGCGGCACGCCGTCGAGGGCGGCGCCCAGCAGCTCCTCGCTGCCACGGTAGGCGGGGGAGGTATCGAAAAAGTTGATGCCCAGGTCGAGGGCGGTGCGCACCACGCGGTGACTCTCGGCGGCGGGGACGCCGGCGCTCTGGCCCAACCGCGAAGGCCCGCCGGTGCCGAGCCCGGCGAGGGAGACGCGCAGCCCGGTGCGCCCGAGGGTGCGGTATTCCATGGGGAACTCCTTTCGTGCCAGTGGGATGCATCGTACTGACGCGAGTGGGGGGTGTCAATGGGAAGAGAGATTCACCACCGAGACACGGAGAGCACGGAGAGGAATGGTACGCTGATTCCGCTGATGTTGCGCTGATCTCCGCCGCTCTTGGGTCGAACTCCCCGCTCGGACGGCATACGAAGGCTTGGCCGCGCGCCCAGAGGGATCCCCCCTGATCAGCGTGAATCTGCGTACCATCAGCGGAACCAGCGTACCATTCCCCTAGGAGTCAGCGCGCCGTGATCCAGTGCATCAATGACGCGCAACAAGCCTTCGATCGTCGTCTTGGCCCGGATTGTGTTCATGCTTGGATCAACCTTATACATACCTCGGCGTAACCTGTCTGTTACCCTCCCCTGCTACACTAAGGGCGCATCCGTTCGGACGGGCGGGAACCCCCCCGGCCTCGCTGGGCCCACCGTCCGACATCCCGGCAAACGACGACGTTTACGGAAGGCACAACCTAGAATCATGCACCGGCGCTCATTCCCCCAAATGGCCCGGTACCTCCTGACGGCCCTGCTGGCGCTCCTTGCTCCGTTACAGCCGGCCGCCGCTGATACCGCCCTACTGCGCGTATCTCCCCAGACTATCCAGGTCGGGAGTGCGGAGACCCTCGTCGAGGTGACCCTCGAGGGCGTCTCTGGGTTATACGGCCTGGACATCCGCCTGGAGTTCGACCCCGCGCTGCTCGAGGTTCTAGACGCCGACGACGGCAAGGACGGCGTGCAGATCTCCCCGGGGCAGATCCCCTCGCCCGACTTCGTGGTGCGGAACGAGGCCGATAACGCCGCCGGCACCCTTTGGTACGCGGCCACCCAGATGAACCCCCGCGAGCCGGCCTCCGGCGCCGGCGTGGTGTGCTCCTTCCGCGTGCGCGGCATATCCGGCGGCGCTGGGGAGCTGCGCGTCGTCGAGGCCAAGCTGGTGGATCGCTCGGGAGGGGACCTGGCGACGACAACGTCGGGCGCCCAGGTGACGGTGGCGCTAGGGGCGTCGCAGGCCACGGAGGACTCGCCTACCGCCACCCCGACCCCGCAGCCGACGGACACGCCCACGAATACCAGCACGCCGCCGCCCACCGACGAGCCGACCGCGACGCCCCTCTCGGACGAGCCCGAACCAACGGCGACACAGGAACCAACCGCCACTGACGCGCCGGCAGACCCGGACCCCACGGCAACGAACGAGCCCACGGCCACACCGACGCTTCAGGAGACGGCGACGCCCACTGCTGTCGCCACGCCATCGCAACCGGAGCAGAGCGCGGAGAACGCGTATCCCGCACCGTCGCCCACCACGGAGGCCCCTCCCACCGACGCGCCCGTGCCCACGCGCACGCCCACCCACGCGCCCGCGCCTTCCGAGACGCCAGATCCCTCGCCGACGGCTGCCGAGGAACCTACCGCGACGCCAGCACCTGTCCTCCCGGCCGCCGCGCCCGCCGCTCCCGCGCCGGAGGAGGCCGCGCCACCCGCGTCTGAGACGCAACCGCTGCTCCCTCCGGGCCTGTTCTCCATCCTCCTCGGGCTGGTGGCCGCGGCCGCCCTGGCGCTGGCGGTGCATCTGACGCGCCAGCCCACCAGACCATTGAAAGGAAGCCCCTGTGATGCCCGACGGCCGAGACGTGTGCTTGCCGCGGTCCCGCCTCCGCCGCTGCCCCCTCTGGGGCGCGACGGCGCTCGGCGCGCTGCTGTGCGTCGTCGCTCTGTTCGTGGGGGCGCCCGCCCGCGGTGAGGGACCTGCCCGGCTTTCGTTGGAGTCCCCCGCCTCCACCATCACCGTGGGTGAGGAGGTAACGGTCACGGTGCGCGTGCAGGAGGTGACCAACCTGTACGGCATCGACCTGCGGCTGGGGTTCGACCCCGAGGTCCTGGAGGTGGTGGACATCGACCCGGGCAAGGAGGGGGCACAGTCGACGCCGGGGCGCTATCCTTACCCGGACCTGGAAGCGCGCAACGAGGCGGACAACGACGCCGGCACCCTCTGGTACATGGTGACCCAGTTGGGCGCGCGAGAGCCGGTCTCGGGGACGGGAACGGTGGTCGCCCTGCGACTGCGCGGCAGGGCCGCGGGGTCGGGCGCCATCACGGTGAACCAGGCCGATCTGGCGAACAACGAGGGGTTCATGATCCCTGTGGAGACGCGCGACGCCACCATCGCCGTGGCGGAGGCGCTCGCGGATGGGGAGGGCGACGTCGCCGCCACTGAGGCCGGCACATCGCCCGTGGGCGCGGCGGCTGCCGGGGCGGTCGCTGTCGCGGCCGCCGGGGCGCTGGTGATGGTGTGGCGGAGGCGTCTGCGGCGGGGAGTCGCCGCAGGCGGGGGGAGCGCCGCAGGCTGAAGCCGCGATCCCAACCCCGGATCGCCGCGCTAAGAGAGCCAAGCCCCCCTGCGGGGGCTGCGGATCAGTCCGCGCAGGGGGGCTTGGCAGGGCTCAGTACTCTGAGCCAGCGCCGGACCTCGGTCCGCGGCGGGAATCAGCGTCCGCGCCGGACACACCGGGCGGCCGGCCCGCATAGGTTCAACGAGGCATACGTAGGGAGCAGGTTATGAGTCGAACATGGCACGGCGTGTTGCGGATGCTGTTGGCGATGGCCTGGATGATCGCCGGCGTGGCGAGCGGGCCTGGCGTCATGGCGCAGGCGCCCAACACCACGGTGCTGATCGCGCCGCTGGACGGCGCGGAGGTCCACCTGGGCGAGGAGATCACCCTGGCGGTCGAGATTCATGACGCCGTCGACCTCTATGCCGTGGACGTGCGCACCAGCTTTGAGCCCGAGTTCGTCCAGGTGACCGAGGTCAAGCCGGGGGATCTGCCCGCGCCCGAGTTCATCATCCGCCGGGTCAAGAACAACAGCACCGGCACGACGTGGTACGCCACCTCACAGGTGCGCCCCACGGCGCCCAAGAGCGGCGACGGCGTGCTCCACCATATCACCTTCAAGGGGGTGAAGGAGGGCACGGCGCACCTGGCCATCACCTCCTACGTCGGCCTGGGCGAGTATGGCGAGGACCGGCCGGTGGCGGCGCCGCTGGGCACTACCCTGAAGGTGCTGCCCGCGCGGCCGCCGGAGACGCCCGAGCCGCCCACGCCCACGCCGCCGGTGATCCCCACGCCCCAGCCGGGCGAGCGCGCCTTTAGCGGGCACGTGTGGGAGGGCGAGCCGTTCGACCCCGGCGAGCCGATGGCGGGGGTGCGGGTGCAGCTCTACGGCAACGACAACCCCAGCGCCCTGGGCACGCTCCTCGACGAGACGGCCACCGACGCGGACGGCGCTTTTAGGCTAAAGACGTCGGCCGGGTACGCCTACTATAACGTGTGGGAGCGCACCCCCGACGACTACCAGTCCACCGGCGCCCTCTCGGGCGAGGGGGGGATCAAGGTCACCGACGACTGGGTGTTGTACGTGGACGTGGGGGCGGGCAGCTATGACCCCTGCGCCTTCTGGAACGTGTCGACGACGCCGGAGGAGCGCCGGCGCACCTTTGAGGGGCACGTGTACCTGATGGTGGGCGGTTCGCAGCACACCGGCGAGCCCAAGGAGGGCGCCACCGTCGAGCTGTACGGTTATGCTTCCAACGCGCCGGCGGGGTCGGGGCTCGCGCTGAGCGCCGCCGACGGCGTGCTGCTGGACACCGCTGTCACCGGCGAGGATGGCGTGTTCCGCCTCACCACCGAAGAACGCTACGCCCACTATGCCCTGTACGACCCCTCGGCGCTGGACGCCGAGGCGGGGGCGTGGGCGGTGTGCCTCGACGCGCACTGGCTGCTCTATCCGGCGGTGCCGGGCGGGGTGTACGGCGGCAACGTCTTCTGGGAGAGACCGGGGCAAAAGGTGGAGGTACCCACAACACACTGGCTGCCCCTGGTATTCTCGCCGCCCTTGCCGGCGCCCTACGGCGGCGGATAGGGACGGAGACTAGGTAGAGTGGGCCACGCCCGGGGCTGGGGGGCTACGGGGCGCGGCAGCGGTGGCGGCGCCATGCCGGGGGAAAGGAAGCGAGGAAAGGAGGCGAGGCAAAGGGGCCAGACCGCTTTGGGATTTCCGACACCGATCATCCTTGCACAACGCACTCAAGGAGTACCATGAAGAAGTTGAGTATCATTGTGGCGGTCGCCCTGCTGCTCGTCCTGGCGGGGGCACTGCCGGTGGCGGCGGAGGGGCCAGCGCAGACGCTGCAGGTGGCAGAGTGGTATCAGCCTGAGCAACTCACAGACGTAGTCGGTGGGCGTCCCACGGTGCTCAGAGACGGGGACACGTGCCACATGTGGTACGGCGTGGATGCGAACGACAAGCTGCTCCACACCACGTCGCCTTGCGAGGATCCCACCCTGTTCGCGATGGGACTGCAGATCGACGATGAAGACTTTGACGGAGGTACACCGGCTGAGAAGACGAGCGTGACCGTCGTCAAAGAGGGCGAGACGTTCTACATGATCGCCTACGGCGCTGACTCTACCGAGTTCGCCCTGTACACATCGTCTGATGGGGACAGTTGGGTGAAGCAGGGTGTCGTGTTCGACGCTGACGCGGCACTGCCAAACGGCTCTTTCTCCAAGATCGACGCGCCCTTCCTCTTCAAGGACGGCGACACCTATCGGCTCTACTTCCAGGTGAAGGCCTTCGATGGGAGTAGCTACTCCATCTTCACGGCCGAGACGACGGAAGAGTTGAGCACAGCTCCCACGTTCACCCTTGCAAATGGGGACGCCCCGGTCCTAACCCCTGGCGGTAGTGGAGCCTGGGACGACAAGTACGTGATGCATCCCTGGGTGGTCAAGGACGGCGACACGTACTTTATGTGGTACAGCGCCTACGGCTCCGAGCAGATCATCGGACTTGCCAAGTCGGCGGATGGGTACCACTGGGTCAAGAGTCTTGATAACCCAATCCTGGACCGCGAGACCTACTCGGCCGTCGGCGAGCCCGCGGTGATCAACGACAACGGCACCTGGCGGATGTGGTACCTGGGCACATCGTCCATGATGTACTATCTGCAAGCCACGGGTCCGTTCGAGTACAATTCGATCCAGGGGGCCATCGATGACGCCTCTGCCGGCGCAACGATCAACGTGGCGGCAGGGACGTACCCCGAGAACGTGACCATCCCCGCAGGCAAGGACAATCTCTCACTCCAAGGCGCGAATGCGGGTATCACCGCGGGGCGCTGTGAGGGAGAGCGAGTCGAAGGATCAGGCCTACAGGACGGTTACCTGGAGGTCCGGGCCAACAACGTGCTGATCGACGGCATGGACTTTGCTGAGGGCGGCACCGTGCTGAGCCAGAACTGCGCCGTGTACATCCGTGCAGCGACGCAAGGGACCATAGTCCGCAACAGCGTGTTCACGCGAAGCGCCGACTTCAAAGAGTTCCGCGCCGTCATCAACGAGATCTCGGGGGCCAGCAACATCGCCATTGAGAACAACAGCTTCAGTGGCTGGGCCACCGGCGTCTACCTGCAGAACGTGGTGGGCGCCACTGTTGCCGGCAACCGGATGGAGAGCAACAACGTCGGCATGTCCTCCGATGGTGGTGACGGGGTTACCGTAACCGGTAACGCCTTTGCCGACAACGCGCATGAGGGCATGGGCATCGGTTCGGGATCGGTGGGGCCGAGCAACGTTGCCATCAACCACAACAGCTTTGTGGCAAATGCGACGGCGCTCAAGAATTACACCGGTGCCACGATCGACGCCAAGTACAACTGGTGGGGTTCACAGGACGGTCCAGCAGATGAAGGTCATCCGAATGGGGTCGGCGGCGTCGACGCCAGCGACTGGCTGAGCCCGGAGCCGACGTGGTGCCCGTTCTTCGTGACCCAGGATCCCCCCATGCTGTGGGTGGCCCCTGCCGCAGCCAGCACCAACGAGACGGGCAAGGTCGAGGTAAGCGTCATGCTCGATCCCAGCGACTTTGAGGTGTTCGGGTTCGAGTTCACGCTGACCTATGCCCTCGACGTGCTCTCGCTTGCTGATGCTGATATCGAGGCGGGCGCCTTCTTTTCCGGCATGAGTCCACTCGATTCGGACGAGGATGGCGACTACAAGTGGATTGTCCAGCATGAGCCGGGCAAGCTGCAGGTCTGGGTCACCCTGGCCAACCCAGCCACTGGCATCAAGGACACTGGCGCTGAAGTGGTGAAGCTGTCCTTCACCGCAGCGCCAACTGGTGACTGCGCCGAGGAGAGCGACCTGGCACTCTCCGACGTGATCGTCACGCAGAAGCAGGATGGCCTCCGCATCCATCCCGTCGACATCGGCGACCCTGCCACCATCACCGCCTACAAGCTCGTGCCTGTGAGCGGCGCGGTGCAGCTTCAGGGCCGCCCCGTCAACCAGTGGGGCGGAGCTAATGTCACGTTGACGGGCAGCGACAACTTGAAGCTGTCCTATGACGTGACCACAGCAAGCTCTGGCGCCTGGTCAGAGACCGTCGCCTGCGGCACGTATGATGTCAACGTCGTGATGGGAGGCTACCTTAGGGCGTGGAAGGAGAAGATCGCCGCTCCGTTCGCGGCGAATGCGGGGAAGCTGCTCGGCGGCAACGCTGATATGACCGAAGCTTCCTATGACATGATCTTCCTCCACGACGTGGTTGCAATCGCGAATGTCATCGGCAAAGCGGCCGAGGACATGAGCAGCCAGAACCTATACCCCGACATCAACGATGATGGCACCATCAACATCCTCGACCTGGTGTTGGCGGGCATCAACTACACGGAGGAAGGGCCCAAGGGCTTCTAGCTTGACTCCCGCAGGGGCGCCCCATCAAAGGGGCGCCCCTGCCCCCACCGGCAACCGTAAGGAGCGACGGCCATGACTCGATCCTGCACCATCCGACGTCTCGCGGCGCTGCTGGCCTGCGCGCTGCTGCTCGTCGCCCTCTCGGGCGGCGCCAGCGCCGAGACCTCAGCCACCCGCCTGCGGGTGGCGCCGGCGGTATCCGAGTTGGAGGTCGGCGAGGTCGTGACGCTGGACGTGCGCGTCGAGGACGTGACCCACCTGTACGGCTACCAGGTCTACCTCGACTATGACCCGGCGCTGCTGCAAGCGGTGGACGCCGCCGGGCAGCCGGCCAACCAGGTGGAGCTGGGCGCCTTCTTTGCCGCCGATTTCGTCGTCTCGAACGCCGTCGACGCCGTCCAGGGGTGCGTCGCGGTAGAGGCCGCCAACATGGGCAGCGACCCCTCCAGCGGCTCGGGGGTCTTGTTCACCCTGCGCTTCAAGGGTCTGGCGCGCGGCGTCGCCTCCGTCCGCATCGACGACGGCGCGGGCGCGAGCATCCTGGCCGACACCGACGGCATGGCCATCCCCTACGGCGCCCAGAGCGCCAACCTATACGTCGGCTTACAGGCCCCCGAACCCCCAAGCACGCGCCTCTGCCTGCCGATAGTGGTGGGCGGCACGCGGTAGGGCTCCACCACCAAGGCACCAAGGACACCAAGGGACACCAAGGAAGACCCGGCATATTGGCGCTCCCACGGCCCGCCCAGGCCCCTCAGCCTGCTTCCCCGGCCATGCCACGAACCCTACGAATGCCTCTGCTCTGCCCCCTCCCCTCATTCAGCCTCCGCGCCCTCCGTGTCTCTGTGGTTGCCCTCTCCGTGGTTGCCCTCTCCGTGGTTGTCCTCTCCCTTCCCCTTGGAGTCCCTTGGTGTCCTTGCTACCTTGGTGGTTACGAACACCCGTTCTGCGCCCTCTCTTGCGCGTTACTTTTGTTGACAAACGTGAACCCGTGTGATACGATGTGCCGTAAGCTGCCGCTGCAGTTCCGCGCGCGGTTACCTTGAGGGCATCATCAACTCGACCCGCGGGCACAGCCGAGGATGCTCGGTGGCCCCCCCAGCCCTGGCGAGGTATAGACGCACATGTACCACCCCGACGACGCCCGGGATTACCCGGGTAGGGCCCGGGATTACCCGGGTAATGCCCGGGATTTGCCGGGCAAAGCCCGGGATTTGCCGGGTAGCGCACGAGGCACTTCGAGCGGCGCCCAACCCGGACAGGCCAGCCACCTCCGCCAGTCCGGGTTGTTCGAGCCCGCGAACGGCAGCACCTCCCCTTCGTTCGCGGAATCCCACGACCACCATTCCGAGGAGAGGAACAGCATGGATGCATTCTCTGATATCGAGAATCATGGCGCGCGCATCAAGGTCGTGGGGGTGGGCGGGGGCGGCCAGAATGCGGTGAATCGCATGATCTCGGCCGGCCTCAGCGGGGTCGAGTTCATCGCCATCAATACCGACGGCCAGGCGCTGGCCAAGTCGAACGCCTCGGTGCGCATCCGCATCGGCAACGTCTCCACCCGCGGCCTGGGCGCCGGCGGTGACCCGGCGGTGGGCGCGCGAGCGGCGGAAGAGTCGCGCGAGGTGCTCCAGACCGCCCTCGAGGGCGCCGACATGGTGTTCGTGACGGCGGGCATGGGGGGCGGCACCGGCACGGGCGCCGGGCCCGTCCTGGCGCAGATCGCCCGCGAGATGGGCGCGCTGACGGTGGCGGTGGTCACCAGGCCCTTCTCCTTCGAGGGGGCGCGCCGCGGCCGCGTGGCGGGCGAGGGGATCAAGCGCCTCACCGAGGCGGTGGACACGATGATCGTGATCCACAACGACCGGCTGCTGCAACTCGTCGACCGCAACGCGCCGCTGCAGCAGGCCTTTGTCGTGGCCGACGACATCCTGCGCCAGGGCGTGCAGGGGATCTCGGACCTGATCACCTGCTCCGGCCTGATCAACACCGATTTCAACGACGTGCGCGCCATCATGACCGACGGCGGCACCGCGCTCATGGCCGTGGGCCGCGCCGCGGGCGAGGAGCGCGCCCTGGCCGCCGCCCAGCAGGCGATCACCAGCCCGCTGCTGGACATCACCATCAGCGGTGCCAAGGGCGTGCTGTTCAACGTCAAGGGCGGCGACGACCTGGCCCTCTATGAGGTGAACCAGGCGGCGGAACTCATCCGCCAGACGGCCGCGTCTGACGCCAACATCATCTTTGGCGCCGTCATCGATCCCGAGCTGAAGGATCAGATCGAGATCACGGTGATCGCCACCGGCTTTGACGCCAGCGCCGCGCCCGCCGTGGTGGATCGGCCGGTCATGGAAAAGCCGGCGGAAAAGCCCGTCGCCGCGGCCACCACCTCGCAGGCCGCCAAGCCGACGCCGCAACAGGAGATCAAGCCCGAGCCCCAGCCCAAGCGCCCCCAGCGCCCGTTCGACAACGCGGACCTCGATATTCCCGCGTTTTTGCGGAGGCGGTAAGGCGCACGCGTTGCGGGTTGCGGGTCATGCGTTGTGGGTTGGTGACAGGTCACAGGTTGCAGGTTACAGGCGGTTGTGGGTTCAGGGTTGCGCGTTAGGTTTCTGGTATAGGCAGGGGGGTGGCCCGAGAGGTCGCCCCCTTTTCTGTTCGTAGGGGCGACCCGCCGGTCGCCCGTGTGATGTGCTGGGGGCGGGGGGCGCGCGGCCTGGGCGACCCGCCGGTCGCCCGTGTGATGTGCTGGGGGGCGGGGCGCGCGGCCTGGGCGACCCGCCGGTCGCCCCTACGACGTGTTGGGGGCGGGGGCGCGCGGCCTGGGCGACCCGCCGGTCGCCCCTACGACGTGGTGGGGGCGGGGGGCGCGCGGCCTGGGCGACCCGCCGGTCGCCCCTACGACGTGCTGGGGGCGGGGGCGCGCGGCCTGGGCGACCGGTCGCCCCTACGACGTGTTGGGGCGCAGGGGACGTCGTGGCGCGGGCGCCGGCCGCCGGGACGGCGGCGCTCCATTCCGCAACGCACAACCCACAACAGCCTGTGACCTGTTACGGTGTGTGTGCGAGCGCCTCGAGCGCCAGGACGTACCCGTACCAGCCAAGGCCGGCGATCTGCCCGCGGCAGACGGGGGCGATGACGGAGGTGTGGCGGAACGGCTCGCGGGCGTGGATGTTGGAGAGGTGCACCTCGATGGTCGGCAGGCCCACCGCCGCCACGGCGTCGCGCACGGCGTAGGAATAGTGGGTCAGGGCGCCGGGGTTGATGACGATCCCGTCGGCCCACCCCAGGGCGGCCTGGATGGCGTCGATGATGGCCCCCTCGTGGTTCGACTGCACGATGCGCAGCGCGTGCCCGCGTGCCTCGGCCCACTCTCGCAGGCGCCGGCCGACGTCGTCCAGCGTGTCGTGGCCGTACACCGCGGGCTCGCGGGTGCCGAGCATGTTGAGGTTCGGCCCGTGCACCACCAGGAAGCGGCGCGAAACGGGCGCTTCGTTGTTCATGGCGTCTCCTTGTCCGGAACAGCGGCCTCGTGACGGGCCGTAATCACCACGATATCAACGCGGTCAATGCGCGCCTTGCCACCGCCAGGGCGCCGCGGACCAAGGTATGCCCGCCGCGGACCAAGGTCCGGCGCTAGCCCTGCAAAGTCCGCCTACGCGGACTGGCCCGCAGCCCCCGCAGGGGGGCTTTGCTCTCTTAGCGCCAGGCTTCAGCCTGCGGCGATTCCTCACCCTGCGACGATCCCACCGCCTGCGGCGATTTCTCGCCCCGCGGCAATCTCACCGCCCGCGGCGATCACGCGCCCTGCACTGATCTCGCGCCGCGGCGGGCACTCGAGCGCTCACCCTAGGTATCCGAGCCGGCGATGGCGCCCAGGGCCGCCAGCACGTCAGCCTCGGGCACGCCGGGGTCGATGACCACGTCGCCGATGGCGCGCGGCACGATGAACCGCAGGCGCCCCGCGCGGCGCTTCTTGTCGGCGGCCATGGCGCGATAGATCGTCTCGGGCGGGTGCGCGCCGTAGCGCGTCGGGAGCCCCTGGGCGCGCAGGACGGCGACGATGCGGTCGCGCGTCTCGGTGGAGCAGTGGCCGCGGATCACCCCCAGGTGGGCGGCGGCGGCCATGCCGATGCTCACCGCCAGACCGTGGTGCAGGCCAAAATCCTCCAGCACCTCGAGGGCGTGGGCAAAGGTGTGCCCCAGGTTGAGCACCATGCGCCGCCCTTGCTCGTAGGGGTCCTCCTGCACCACGTCGATCTTGACCTGCAGGGCGCGCGCCACGAGCCAGCGCAGGTCGGCAGCCGAGCCCTTCTCGAACGCCGCGAACAGCTCCGGGTCGGCGATGACGCCCACCTTGATGATCTCGGCCAGGCCGGCGAGGCGCTCCACCTCGGGGAGGGTGTCCAGGACGGTGGGGTCTAGCATGACCATCAGCGGCTCGACGAAAGCGCCGATGAGATTCTTGCCGCGGGGGTGGTCCACGGCCACCTTGCCGCCCACGCTGGCATCCACCATCGCCAGGAGGCTCGTCGGCACCGGCACGAGCGGCACGCCGCGCATGTACGTGGCGGCGGCGAACCCAGCCATGTCGGTGATGACGCCGCCGCCGAGGGCGAGCACCGCCCCGCCCCGGTCCAGTCCGGCCGAGGGGCTGTGACCCTCAGCGTGGGCCGACCCTCCGGCCTGGCCGGCGTCGATGAACCGCTCATAGAGGTCGCTCACCGTGGCCAGCGTCTTGAAGCGCTCGCCGGCGGGGAGCACGACCTCGCGCGGCGCCAAGCCTGCGCGACGCAGCCCCGCCACGAGGCGCTCCCCATGGAGGGGCCAGACGTTCTCGTCACTCACGACGACAACGTTCCCACCCGAGTACCCTCGGGCGCCTGCATCGCGCGCCCGCAGCTCGTCGCCCAGGCGCTCGAGGCCGCCGGCCATCAGGTAGACGCGGTAGGCGCCCGTGGGGGTGGACACGCGCCAGGAGATCGGCTCGGCCGCAGCCAGGGCGATGACGGCGTCCACCACCTCCTCCTGGGAGCGCACGGTGGTGTCCACGTGGTAGGGGATGTCGGCATACGCCGGGCGCCGCTCCCGCCAGAGGGCGCGAAAGCGCGCCTCGGCGTCGTCGGCCGAGCCCGCCGGGCCGTCGGGGCGCAGCATCGGGCGCCCCAGGCCGTCACCGACGCGGCGCAACAGCTCCTCCGGGTCGCCGTCGAGGCAGATGAGGTGCCCGCCGCGGGCCAGCAGGGCGCGGTTGGACGGGTCCACCAGGGCGCCACCGCCGGTGGCGATCACCCGGCCGGCCGGCGCCGCCAGCTCCTCGCACAGGGCCCGCTCGAGGCGACGAAAGGCCCCCTCCCCCTGCCGGGAGAAGATGTCGGGGATCGACATGCCGGCGCGCCGCGCGATGGCGTCGTCCATATCGACCAGGGGTCGACCGAGGCGCTCGGCGACGGCGCGGGCGACGGCCGACTTGCCGCTGCCCATGAAACCCGTGAGGACGATGTTGGGGCTGGGGCCGGACCCGGCGGTCCCTCTAGCCGTCATCGCGCACCCTCCGCAGGATGGCATCCACGTGATCGCCGCCATAGCGCTCCAACAGGGCGTCGGCCAGCACCCAGGCGACCATCGCCTCCACCACCACCGCCGCCGCGGGCACGGCGCAGACGTCGGAGCGCTGGTACTGCGTCTCGGCGGCCTCCCCCGTGTCCAGGTCCACCGTGGGCTGGGGGCTGACGGTGGTGGGGATCGGCTTCATGGCGGCGCGCACGACGATTGGCGCACCGTTGCTGATGCCGCCCTCCACGCCGCCGGCGCGATTCGTCCGCCGCACGAGGGCCACACCACGTACGGGCGACCGGCCGGTCGCCCACACGGGGGATTCGTCGGCGGGCCTGGGCGACCCGCCCGTCGCCCCTACGCGGGATTCGTCGGCGGATCTGGGCGACCCGCCGGTCGCCCCGACACCGGGTTCGGTGGCGGATCTGGGCGACCCGCCGGTCGCCCCTACGCGGGGTTCGTCGGCGGATCTGGGCGACCCGCCGGTCGCCCCTACGCGGGGTACGTTGGCGGGGTAGAGGGCGTCGTGTACGCGGGTGCCGGGGAGGGCGGCGTTCTCGAACGCCGGCCCGATCTCGACCCCCTTGACGGCCTGAACGCTCATCACCGCCTGGGCGAGGCGCCCGTCGAGGCGGCGGTCCCATTGGGCGTGGCTGCCCAGGCCCACCGGCACGCCCAGGGCCGCCGCCACCACCACGCCGCCGAGGGAATCGCCCGCCGCGCGGGCGGCGTCGATGGCCGCGCGCATCGCGTCCGCGGCGGCGGGGTCAGGGCAGGAGACGTCGGAGGCGAGGGCGCGCTCCAAGCGCTCCTCCAGCGGCAGGTCGTCGAGGCCCGCCCGCACGCCGCCGATCGCCTCGACGTAGCTGCCCAGCCGGACTCCGACGTAAGCGAGGAGCGCCCGGCAGACCGCCCCCATCGCCACGCGCGCGGCGGTCTCGCGGGCGCTGGCGCGCTCGGCGACGAGGCGCAGGTCGTCCAGGCCATACTTGATCGCGCCGGCCAGGTCGGCGTGGCCGGGGCGGGGCCGGCGCCAGGGGGGCACGACCCGGTCACGCCAGTTCTCCCAGTCGCGGTTGGCGATCTGGATCGCCATGGGGGCGCCGATGGTCATGCCGTTCACCAGGCCGCCGGTGACCTCGGCGTGGTCGCGCTCGATACGTTGGCGGCCGCCGCGGCCATACCCCTCCTGGCGGCGGCGCAGGTCGCGGTCGATCTGCTCGGCGTCCAGCGCCAGGCCGGCGGGGAGGCCGTCGATGACGGCGGTGAGGACGGGCCCGTGGGACTCGCCGGCGGTCACAAAGCGCAGCATGTCATCCTCCTCCCAGGGCGCGGGCGCAGGCTTGGGCCATCACGTCCACCGGTGCGGCGACGCCCGTCCAGCGCTCGAACGCCTCGGCGCCCTGGTGGACGAGCATCCCCAGGCCGTTGACGGCGCGAGCGCCGACGGCGCGCGCCTGTCGCATAAAGGCCGTCTCCCGCGGGTTGTAGACCAGGTCATAGGCCAGGGCGTCCACCGGGAAGGGGAGCGCCTCGGGCCAGGGCGATACATCGGCCTCCGCCCCCCCGGCGCGCCACATCCCCACGGAGGTGGCGTTCACCACCAGGCGCGCCCGCGGGGCAAGGGCGCGCAGCGCGTCGAGGCCCAGGGGGGCGGCGCCGACCGCTCCATCCACACCTCGACTGAGGTCGCGCACCAGCGCGACGGCGCGCGCCACGGTGCGATTGAGTATGGTGACCTCAGCGCCCGCATCCAGCAGGGCATAGACGACGGCGCGGGCGGCGCCCCCGGCCCCGAGCACCAGCGCGGGGATGCCCACCGGCTCGCAGCCCGCCTCGCGCAGCGCGCGGAGAAAGCCGCCGGCGTCGGTGTTGTGGCCGATCAGGCGCCCGTCCCGCACGATGACGGTGTTCGCCGCGCCGATGGCCGCCGCGGCGGGGGTCAGCTCGTCCACCAGGGGGAGCAACGCCTCCTTGTGGGGCACGGTGACGTTGACACCCGCCAGCCCCAGCGCCCGCACGCCCGCGATCGCCTCGGGGAGGCTGTCCGGCGGCACCGGGAAGGGGAGGTAGCACCAGTCGAGCCCCAACGCGGCGTAGGCGGCGTTGTGCATGGCGGGAGAGACGCTGTGCTCCACCGGCCAGCCGATGACGCCGGTCACTCGAGTGTGACCGGTAACGGCGGTTACCCGGGTGTGACCGGAGACGCCGGTCACCCGCGTATGGCCGGTGATCTCGCGGGGCTGCTGAGGGGTCGGAGGGATCATACCAGCGCTCCGGGCGCCAGGGCGCCGAGGGTCTCGACGAACCCCGGGTACGAGTCGGGGATGCACTCGGCGCCGAGGAGGGTGGTCGCGCCGCCTGCCAGCAGGCCGGCGATGGCGACGGTCATGGCGAGGCGGTGGTCGCCGTGGCCGTCGACGGCGGCGCCGCGCAGGGGCGCGGGGCCCTCGACGTCGAAGCCGTCCGCGTGGGGCTGGACGCGCGCGCCCAGCGCCGTGAGGGCGGCGGTGATGGTGGCGACACGGTCCGTCTCTTTGACGCGCAACTCGGCGGCGGCGCGCACCCGGGTGACCCCCTCGGCCTGGGTGGCCGCCAGCGCCAGGACGGGGAACTCGTCGATCATGCGCGGCACGAGGTCGCCGCCCACATCGACGGCACGCAGCGGGCCGGCGCGCACCAACAGGTCGGCCACGGGCTCGCCCCCCTCGTCACGCGGGTCCAGCCGCTCGATGCGGGCTCCCATCGCCTCCAGGGCGTCGAGGAGGCCGGTGCGCGTCGGGTTCACGTTCACGCCGCGAACCAACAGCTCGCTCCCGGGGACGAGGAGCGCCGCCACGATCCAGTAGGCGGCGGAAGAGAAATCGCCCGGCACGGCGGCGTCCAGCGCCGCGAGGGACGACACCGGGCCGCGGAGCGCGTGGCGCAGGCCGGCGCTCTCCACCGCGGCGCCACGGGCGCGCAGCATGCGCTCCGTGTGGTCGCGCGAGGGGCCGGGCTCGACGACGACCGTCTCTCCCTCGGCGTAGAGGCCCGCCAGCAGCAGGCACGACTTGACCTGGGCGCTGGCCACGGGCAAAAGGTGCTCGGTGCCGTGGAGCGGGCCGCCGGCGATGGTCAGGGGGGGGCGGCGCCCGCCGTCGGCGCCGTCAATCCGGGCGCCCATGCGGCGCAGCGGCTCGATGACGCGATCCATGGGGCGGCGACGGAGCTGCTCTGCGGCGTCGAGGACGCTATCGAAACGCTGGCCGGCCAGCAGCCCGGCCAGGAGGCGCATGGTGGTTCCCGAGCGCACGCAGTCCAGTAGCCCGGTCGGCGGGCGCAGACCACGCAGGCCGCGCCCGTGGACGACGAGCGCCCGCTCCCTGGCGCCATCCTCCTCGCGCTCTACCGTCACCCCCAGCGCCTCCAGGCAGCCCATCGTGGCGCGACAGTCGCCGCCGTCGAGGTAGCCGCGGACGCGGGTGGTCCCATCGCCCACCGCCCCCAGGAGGAGGGCGCGGTGGGTGATCGACTTGTCGCCGGGGACGCGCACGGCGCCGCGCAGGGGCGGCGCGGGGCGAAGGGTCAGGTTCATGGCAGTATCTCCATGCGCCGATTGCGGGCGACCTCGATAGCGCGGTGCAGAGCCTCCAGGTCGCCCTCCTCCAGTAGGCGGGTCAGGCGGTCGAGCTGCCCGCGGGCCTCGCGCAGCGCCCGCAGGACCTCGTCGCGGTTCGTCGCCAGGATGTCGAGCATCATGGTCGGGTCGCTGGCGGCCACGCGAGAAGTGTCGCGAAAGCCCCCCGCCGCCAGCTCCCAGGCCAGCGGGTCCCCCTCGGCGGTGGCGGCCGCCGCCTCCACCAGGGCGGAAGCGAGCATGAAGGGGAGGTGGCTGATGGCGGCCACCAGCCGGTCGTGGCGGGCGGCGCCGGGAAACTCGCCCGGGGCGTCCGCCTCGCCTGTGTCGGCGTCCGTGTACCCACGGGCCTCACCCGTGTATCCACGGGCGATCACCAGCGGCCGGGCGCCGACCCCGCGGGCCAGGGCGCGTCCCATCTCCAGCGCCGCGGGCGCTGTACGCGGCAGCGGCACGAGCGCGAACACCCGGTCACGGTAGAGGGTCGGGTCGGCCATGGTCAAGCCCGAACCCTCCTTGCCGCACATGGGGTGGCCGCCCAGGGGTTGGATCCCCTCGGGCAGGCCGTCCATCGCGCGACAGATGGCCAGCTTGGTGGAGCCGATGTCCATGACCAGCGCGCCGGGCGCCAGCAGCGGCCCGATGGTGGCCAGCTTTTCCAGGATGTCGCGCACCGGCGTGGCGAGCACCACCACGTCGGCGTCGCGCAGCCCCTCCGCCAGGTCGGTGGCGCCGCGGTCGATGAAGCGCAGGTCGCGCGCCATCTGAAGCGTCGCAGGGCGGCGCGCCACGCCGATCACCTCGCGACAGGCGCCACGGGTGCGCAGGGCGGCGCAGAGCGAGCCTCCCATGAGGCCCAGCCCCACCACGGCCACCCGAGCGCGGCTAAAGTCAACCTCCATGGGCGCGCCCTACACCGAGCGCCCCACGGCCTCGGCCACGGCGCGCGCCTTGGTCACGAGTTCGCAGAAACGCTCCGGCCGCAGCGACTGCGTGCCGTCGGAGAGGGCCCGTTCCGGATGCGGATGCACCTCGATGAGCAGTCCGTCGGCGCCCGCGGCGATGCCGGCCAGGGAGAGGGGCGTGACCCACTCCCAGTTACCGGTGGCGTGACTGGGATCGATGAGGATGGGCAGGTGCGTCATCTGCTTGAGCACCGGCACCGCCGAGAGGTCCAGCGTGTTGCGCGTATAGTGCTCAAAGGTGCGAATGCCGCGCTCACAGAGAACGACGCGATAGTTCCCGTGCGAGAGGATGTACTCGGTGGACATGAGAAGCTCCTCCATGGTGGACATCATACCACGTTTGAGGAGCACCGGCTTGCCCGACTCGCCGGCGGCGTGGAGCAGGGCGAAATTCTGCATGTTGCGCGTGCCGATCTGCACCACGTCGGCCACCTCGGCCACCAGCGGCACCTGCTCCGGCGCCATCGCCTCCGTGATGACGGGCATGCCCACCATCTCTTTGACCTCGGCCACCAGCTCCAGGGCGCGCGTGCCGAGCCCCTGGAAGCTATAGGGGGAGGTGCGCGGTTTGAAGGCGCCGGCGCGCAGCATGGTGGCGCCCGCCTCCTTTACCGCCAGCGCCGTCTCCAAGAGCTGCTCGCGACTCTCCACGGAGCAGGGGCCGGCGATAACGGTGACGCGCTGCCCCCCGATACTGATGCCGTTGATAGGTACCACCGTGTCCTGGGGGTGAAAGTCGCGGCTGGCCAGCTTGTACGGCTTGAGGATGCGCACCACCTTTTCGACGCCGTCGAGCATGCGAAAGACGGCCTCGTTGATGGGGCGCTCGTCACCGATCACGCCGATGATGGTGTGCTCCTCGCCGGCGGACAGGTGCGCCTGAAAGCCCAACTCACCGACGCGCTCCACGACCGCCTGGACCTCGGCGGAACCCGCGCCACGACGCATCACGACGATCATGCTGAATCCTTCCTTTCGCCGGGGTCTGCCCCGGCCGCTACGAGATCGGGACGCAGGCTGACCGCCTCGTTGCGGTAGATGTGGGCCACGTCTTTGGGGGATCGATCGGTGTTCCAGAGGAGCATGACGCGGATGCAGCGCGGCAGGCTCCCGGGCACGGGAATCTCGCGGGCATCGAGGAGGGGAACGTGCCCCCAACCCAACTCGCGCGCCGCCTGGGCGGGAAAGGCAGCATTTAGATCGTCGGTCACGGTGAAATAGCCGGCCGCCAGATCGCCAACGTCGATGCCGTTGCGCGCCACCATCTCGACCAGCAACTCGCGCGTGGCGCGCAGGATGGCGCCGGCCTCGTTGGCGTCGACGGTGGTCGCTCCGCGAACTCCTCGCACAGGCATGGAACCCTCCTCCTCGGTGGTGGCCACCGCCGGTGGCCAGTTCGTAGAAACAAAAAAAGCGTGGGGCTCGCGCCTCACGCTTGTGCTTCTCGCTTGTGGGGAGTGGTGCTTCTTTGTCTACCCCTCCCTGCGTCCGTGCGCGGCAAAACGCCTTATGTCGCAGGGATAATAAAAGTAGAACGCCACGACGCTGCAGGACACGAAGAGACCGCGGGAGGCCAGGGCCCCCGCCCGATTGCCGTGCAACGCTCTCGGTTCGTGTGTCCGAGTCCGCATGGCGACGTCTACTCCACAGTTAGTGGCGCACAAGGTACCACAGAACGGGGAAACCGTCAAACAGAGGGGCCTCAGCCCTTGCCGTTTACCAGCTCCGCCAGGCGAGATAGGATGCTCGTCACGTCAAAGCTGGCCCAGTCGCCCGAGGAGTCGCCGGCGTTGAACACGGCGAACCCGAGCACGTGGGGGTCGCGCCGCAGCTCGTCGTCGTACCAGGAGAGCTGGTTGGCGTACCACTCGGTGGCGGTGGCGGAGGGCACCTCCATGTGCTCCTCGGCAAAGTCACGCCACCCCTGGGGGGCGCCCTCGTCGCGGCTCAACACGCCGCCGTCGATCCCCGCCTCGGTGATGACGAGCGGTAGCACCATATCGGTGCCGCGAAGATAGTGGTCGTACCAGTAGCGATAGCGCAGGGTGAGAGATCCACCACGCGATTGCGCCTCGAGGCCCGGCACGCCCGATCCCACAGAACTCGACATGGTGGGCGCCGAATACTCGTGGAGGGCCAGGATGCCGCCGTGCTCCTGGGCGACGGCCAGGGCGGGCAGGAAGGCCTGGAACTCGTCCGGCTCGGGGCAGCCCGCCGAAAAGTTGCCGATGGCGGCTCTCTTGTCGATCTCGGCCATGGCGCGCACGCGCTCGGATTCGAAGGCGGCGAACCACTCCATGTCGGCCACGCCATCGATGACGGGCTCATTCCAGCCCATCCAGTAATCCACGTGGGGGAAGGCGAGGTAGCGGTCGGTGTTCTCGCTGACAAAGGCGCGCGCCCGCTCGATCGGGTCGCCAGAGATGCTCTGGTCCTGCTCGAGGAAACGGGCCACGACGACGGTCTCGGGCGAGGTCTCCTTGACGGCCTCGGCCATGCTCGGGTCGCCGATGAGCGCCATCACGGCGGGCTTGGTCTCACGCACGAACTCCATGATGGCGGGCGAGCTGTTCGCCGTCACGTGGAGTCCGAGCTTGCTGCGACCCTCGGGCTCGTCCAGCGAGAGGGGCGGCAAGGAAAGGTAAGCCTCCATGCGCGCCGTCAGGGGCACGTTCCAGACGGTGGTGGTGCCGGGCTCGCCGCAATCCGCCAGGATGGTGTCGAGCCCGTGGGCCAGGCTGATCTCGATCTGGTGGCAGCCGCGCGGCAACGGCTCATCGCCAAAGTCAAAGGTGAGGGACACCGACTCCCCGGGATCGATGGGTTCCGGGTACCACTCGCGGTAGATCTCGTCGACGTCGCCTTCGTTGGGGATGGCGCGGTTCAGCAGCCGCAGTGACGTCATCGCCCAGGGGGATAGGTTGGTGAGCGTGACGATGTGGCGATAACGGGGACTCGTGCGCGACGTGGCCTGCACCAGCAAGCCATACGGGGACTGGGCCTCGGGCACGCCCACCGTTACGAGCACCTGCGAGTCGATGACCAGGGGGTCATTTTGATCCGCCAAGATGCCCGCCGGGGGTGCGGCCAGAAACGCGATGAGGAGTAGGACGGCTAGCAGCGAACGGCGTGCGCGCATTCTATCGTCCCTTGCGCAAGGCTATCGAAACCCGGCCGGGGAAGACGGACATGGCAGGCCGCCCGCCTCCGGGATGAATCACCCCTTCCAGCACGTACACAACGCCTCCCGACACGACGCGATCCCACCGATGGAGATCCCTCCGCTCGGGCATTTCCATTATAGCGGACTATTGCCATGCTGCCAATACCCTGATCGTTAGTAACACGTTAATATGTCGCGCGCTATACTTATGACAACCACACGCCACACCAGCGATGCTCGCCGCGGGCGTTCCTACCCTTCGTTGTCGGCAGGGACACACGCGCCTTGAGGGGAGCCCATGCCCGCCGCTCCGGCGCCGCTTGACGCTCGTTGCCGCCTGACCCATAATGCCGGGCATCCCACCGCCCCCGCCGCGGCGGAGTCGTCGCATCTATCGGGGGAGCCGGGCTCGTCCCATCCACGGATCTCGCTACGCCCTGGGAGACGGCATCGATGGACTACCTCAGCTTTGACCTGCGCCTCGGCGACTGGATGCCCTCGACGCGCACCGGGGTCGCCGAGGTGCTCCATTCCCCTGTGGGTGAGGGCGACCGCTACCCCTTCCGCCTCGACCTGGACATCGCCCGGACGGTGGGGGGCACGCGCCGCACGCCGGCGGAGGCGCTCGACCTGGGGCGCACCCTCTCGCGTTCGGTGCTGGCGCCGGCCTTCACCCAGTGGTACGAGAGCTATCAGGTTGCGCGGGAGCGGGGCCGCGGGCTGCGCCTGCGACTGCACATCGACTCGTGGGACCTCACGCGGTTGCCGTGGGAGCTGCTCTACGACGGCCGGCGGCGCGAGTTCATGGTGTTCGACCCCCTCGTCTCCCTGGTGCGCTACCTGCGCCTCCACGCGCCCCCGCCCACCATCCGCCAGGGGCGGTCGCTACGGGTGCTGGCCGTCTCGGCCTCCCCCCACGACCAGATGCAGCTCGACTGGGAGCACGAGCTGCGCATGCTGGAGGGGGCGCTGACGGAACTCACCGAGGCGGGGCAGGTAGAGATCGTCCCCTGCGCCCACACCACCTACGAGCGCCTGCACACCGCCCTGATGGAGACCGCCCCCGATGTGGTGCACTATATCGGGCACGGCCACTATGACCACGAGCGCTCCCTGGGGATGCTCATCCTGGAGGACGCGGAGGGGCGTTCGGCGCCGCTGGGCGCGCCCGAGGCGGCGCGCGTGCTGCGGCGCTACGGCGTGAACCTGGTGGTGCTAAACGCCTGCGATTCCGCCCAGGGCACCTGGGCGGGCCTGGCGCCGTCGCTGGTGCGCGCCGAGATCCCCGCCGTGGTGGCCATGCAGTGGCCGGTGGAGGATCAGGCGGCCGTTCGCTTTAGCCACGCCTTTTATCGGGCGCTGTTCCGCGGGCGCACCATCGATGAGTGCATGTGCGAGGCGCGGGTCGGCGCCAGCGGCGCGAGCGCCGACCCGAACGATTGGGCGGCGCCGGTGCTGTTCCTACGCTCGGTGAGCGGCCGACTGTGGGTGAACGACATCACCGGGGGGCCGGATCGCGGCGCGGCCGCGGGCGTCCGGCGCCCACCCCGGCGGACCGCCACCGCCCCCGACGGCCCCCATTTCAAGACGCGGGGCCCGCTGCAGTCGGCGGTGGATGGGGAGTACCTCGTCGACCGGCCGGCGCTGCGGCGGGCGTTGCGCCTGGCGCAGCAGCCCTCCGTCACCCAGTACATCGCCATCCTGAGCGCGCGACAGACGGGCAAGACGACGCTGCTCCTGCGGCTCATGGAGCTGCTGCAGCCGGTGGCGACATGCGTGTTCATCGACCTGTCGGTGCTGCGCGCCCAGAACGCCCGCGCCTGCTATCGTTTCGTCGCCTTTCGGCTGGTGAGCGAGTTCCGCGCCGCCGTGGGGAACGCCGTGCGCCTCCCCGAGGTGCCGCCCATCGAGAGTTCCGTCGATTTCTTGGAGTTCTTGCGCGAGCTGGCCGAGGCGGTGCCGATGCCGCGCATCATCCTGTTGCTGGATGAGGTGGGGGCGCTCACCCCCGAGACCTCGGACAGCTTTTTCAACACCGTGCGCACCGTCTTTACCCAGGGGCGGGGGATCAACAGCCACCTCTCCAAGTACCTGTTCATCTTTAGCGGCGCGGTGGACCTCTACGCCCTGACCTTTGGCACCAACTCGCCGCTGAACGTGTGCGAAAAGATCTACCTCTCGGATTTCGACGCCGAGGACGTGACCGCCATCGTGGAGCAGTTCGCACGCCTGGGGGTGGCGGTGCCCGCCGAGGCGCCGCGCGCCCTCTATGCCCTCACGGGAGGGCACCCGTACCTGACGATGCGGCTCTGCGCCCTGCTAGACGAGGCCGGGCTCAGGGAGGTGACGCGCGAGGCGATCGAGGCGGCGGCGGAGCAGATGCTGGTAGAGGACGACAACATCCACCATGTGATCCACGAGTTGGAGCGGCGGCCCATCGAACGGCGGCGCCTGCGATCGATCCTGCTGGAGCGGCGCCAGGTGCCGTTCAGCCGCAACGACCCGGTGCTGGCGTCGCTGGAGATGATCGGCGCCATCCGCCCCACCCAGCCGTGTCAGGTGCGCAACAGGCTCTACGCCCGCGCCCTGCGGCGCTACTTTCGCTCCCGCGATGGCAGCAGTGAGGGCGGCGGCGAGGCACCGGCCGTGATGCCCGCCGAGGTGGAGCAGGTAGAGGACCCGGACGCCCTCTACGGGCGGCTGCTGGCGCTACGGCAGGCCGCGCTGGACGAGCGCGGCGCCTACCGTCCGGGACGCGCGTGGGAGGCGTACGCAGCGGCGCTTTTCGCCACCGTGCCGGCGTTCTCCGTCTACCCCGACCTCCACGGCGACACGGGGCAGCTCGACGTGGCCCTGGCCATCAACCGTGACGCGCCCGGCGGCAATCTCTGGGCGGTGTACCAGCCTGTCATCCTCGTGGAGGGGATGCATCTGGAGGGCCGCGGCTATGAACAGGCGCTGGCACGGCTAATCGCCAAGGCGGCGGCGCATAGCGCGCGGCTGCTGCTCGTGCTCGTCACGGGCAGCGGCGCCGACGCCGCGGCGCGGTGCGCCTCCCTCTCGGGGGTGCGCGACGGGCTGTGCGTGGTCTGCCTCCCCGACGGCGAGGTCGCCCGTTTGCTCGACGAGCGCGGCAACCTGGACGTACTGCTCAGGAACCGAGTGCGCGAGGCGCGCATGCGGCGGGTCTAGGGCAGGCTACCCGCGCGGCAGCCCCGCGCACCGGCGACCCATCAACACACAGGCTGCTCACCGTAGGTGGTGAGCAGCCTGTTCCTTGAAGCATCGGGCGCGCCGCCTCAGTCCACGGGGCTGGCCTCGACCTGCAGAACATAGTCCGTCACGGGAACCGGGGAGTAGGCGCCGACCAGGAACGGCGCGCTGTCGCCGGGCTCAAGGGTATCGATCTCCAGGTAGCCCGACTCGGCCACCACCACATCCTCCTCCACGTCATAGCCGGTGACGACCACCTTGATCGACTCGGCCGTGGCGTCGCCAACGTTCTCCACCCGGCCGCTCACCACCACCTGGCCATCGTCTGTATAGTCGAGGGTGTGCTCCACGATCTCCAGCGCCGTGTACCAGTCCTCGAGAGCATACTCGTGTGCAAAGTCGCCGGTCACCGTCGCCACATAGTCCCCATCCTCGGGGATATCGTCCCAAAAGGTCACCTTGAACGGCGATGCGCCCCCGGCAGGGATGATGTACAGTCCGGTGAAGCCCTCATCGACGGCCACCAACTCGCCGTCCGCGTCATCGACGGTCACGGCAATCGACACGCCGTTGACAGGCTCGGAGGAATGGTTGATTATCTCGCCGACACAGTAGGCGTCGTCCCAGTCGTCCAGCAGCCAGACGAGGTTGCCGATCTCGAGATCCGGCAACTCGTCGATCTCTTCGGCAACGGCATCAAAGAGGATGGCATAGCTCTCCACGTCCCCGTCCACGGCGAACGAGACGTCGAACGCCGCCAGATCTCCCGGCATGACGCGCTTTTGCTTCGCCATGGAGCTTCCCGCGCCGACGATCTTGCCGTCGTCATCATAGGCCGTCACCACGGCCTCGATCATCGCCGCCGTCTCGGCCCCCACGTTCGTGGCCTCGAGGACGAGTTCATAGTACCCGTCGGTCACCCCCTTGTCGCGTTCGCGCGCCACGCGAAAGGCGGTGTAAAAGTTGTCACGCCAGAACTCTTCGAACGGCCCGGCCTGAGCGACCAGCTCATAGTCCGCGAACTCGCCCGGATTCTGCAGGAAATCAACCACGAAGGGGGCCACATCGCCGGGCTCGATGGCCGACACCAGGGCGATGCCGTCCCCCGAGGCCAGCGCCTCCCCGTCGTCGTCCAAGACCGTGACCCGCACCTCGACGACGCCCATCGTCTCGTCGCCGGTGTTGACGAGTTCGCCAACGAACACGAGGTCGCCGACGGAGTCCAGCCACCAGGTGACATCGCCGAACGCGATGGCAGCGTCGCTCTCGATGACGCCGTCGTCCCCCACGCCGTCGTCCCCCTCGGCAAAGCCATCCTCCATCCCCTCCATGGCCTCCATGAGCTCCTTGCGCACCTCGACGATCATCATGGCGCGCACCGCTGCCAGGTCATCCGGATCGACGTCAAAGGCGTCGACCAGGGCATCATCGGCGAGGGCGATCATGGCATCGATCCGTGGGTGGACGGGCTCGAGGCGGGCGGGCACATCGGCGATGGCGATCTCTTCGCCGAACCACCCGGCGGCGACCTCCTGAACCATAGGCATCACCACCAGAGCCTCCTCCCAGGCGTCTTCCAACACCGGGTCGGGCGCGCCCTTGGCGAGTTCCTCATCGACCATCTCTAGCATAAAGGGCAACACGAGCAGCGAGCCCATGGCGGCAAAGGGGTCGATCTCGCCGGCGCTGATGGTCTCGGCCGTCTCTTCGAGCGCCACGGCGGAGGCATCGATCATCAGCAGCGTGGCGTATCCCTCGGTTACGGTCTCGCCCATCGCGGACGACAGGGCGTCGAGGGTCTCCTCGCTCAAGCCCGACGCGCCCTCGGCCGACTCCGTTTCTACGGGCACAGTGGGCGCCTCCGTGGGTGCCTCCGTGGGCGCTTCCGTGGGTGCCTCGGTAGGCGCAAGGGTGGGCTTTCGGGTGGGGGCTTTGGTCGGGGCGACGGTGGGCGCCTGCGTGGGCGCCTGCGTGGGCGCCTCCGTGGGAGCCTGGGTAGGAGCTACGGTCGGGGCGGCGGTGGGTGCGGCCGCCGCTTTGGCCACCGTCGGCTCGGCCGGCGCCGCGGTGGGCGCGCCTGTGGGCGCGCCTGTGGGCGCGCTGGCGGGCGCGAGCCCGCAGGAGGTCAGCAGGAGCGTGCCGACCAGCAGGATGGCGAGGGCAATACGACAGCGGTATACGTACATGCAAACCCTCCGATGAGTGCGATGTGATGAGCCCTTGCGAGCACGGGCGAACACGATGGTCGGCACACGCGGCGGAGCGCGCCACGACGGATGTCACAGGGTATTATCGGACGTTCCCGGCAAGACGTGAATGCGCCCGTACCGACGTCTCCGGGGGCGGTAGCGCGCAGCGCAGCGAGACCCAGGCGCCAACGAGGGATCAGCGCGAGGCCACGCGACGCTGCTGCGCATCAGCCATATCGGAAGGGTACGGAAGTGACGGGCTTGTGGGGGCGCGTGCCGCGACGCTTAGAACTGGGGCAGCCACTCCTTCTGCGCCGCGAACAGCTCACCCACCATGGCGCGAATCTGGGGTAGGGTGCAGACGGCCGCCGTGAGGGGGTCGAGCATGATGCTGTGCACGATCATCTCGCGGTCGCCCGCCAGAGAGCCCTTGACGGCCAGCTCTTGCACGTTGACGTTGGTGCGGTTCAGCGCCGCCAGCACCGGCGGCAGGTCGCCGACGTAGCAGGGCTGGATGCCGTTGCCGTCTACCACGCAGGGCACCTCCACGGCGCACCCCGCGGGGAGGTTCGTGATCAGACCGCTATTGGCGACATTGCCATAGATGATGGTGGGGCGATTCGTCTCCATCGCCTCCATGATAAAGCAGCCGTACTCGTGGGAGCGCGTGGTGGGCAGGGGCCGCGTGCCAGCGATCTGCTCCTTGACCTCGTCCATATAGTCGTGGAGGCGGTTCTTGCAGTGGCGCAGGTAGCCGCCCGAGCGGCCAAAGTTCAGCCACTCGTCGTGGGGGTTCTTGAAGCGCGGCCGCAGGTCGTCCTCGATCATGGCGGCGTTCTTGCGGTAGTAGGGCACGTACTCGGAGGCGTGACCGCTGGACTCGGTGACGAACCAACCGAACTGCTGGAACAGGTCGATGCGCACCGGCTCCTGCCCCTGGAGTTCGGGATTCCTCCCCGCCTCGCGCAGCAGGGGGTAGGCGTCCTGCCCGTTCCATAGGAACTCCAAGAACCACGCCTGGTGGTTGATGCCCGCCACCTTGAAGCGCACCTCCTCGTAGGGCGCGCCGATAAAGCGGGCCAGCATCTCGGAGGTGCCCTGCACGCTGTGGCACAGCCCCACATAGGGCCGCCCCGAGCCCTCCGCCACCGCCCAGCTGTTGATGGCCATAGGGTTGCTGTAGTTGATGAGCGGCGCGCGGGGAGAGCACAGCGCGTCCATGTCCTTGCAGATATCGAGCAGCACGGGGATGGTGCGCAGCCCGCGAAACACGCCGCCGGGCCCGAGGGTGTCGCCCACGCACTGGCCGACGCCGTACTTGAGCGGGATGGCGATGTCGTGCTCGTACGCCTCGAGGCCGCCCACCTGGATGGTGGTGACCACATAGTCGGCGCCGTCCAGCGCCGCACGCCGGTCGAGGGTGGCCTCGACGCGAGCGCCCAGGCCGCGGGCGTCGATCAGTCTCTGCACCAGTGCCCGCGCAATCTCTAGGCGCTGGGGGTCGATGTCCATCAGAGCGATGGTGCTGTCCTGCAGGGCGGGGGTCAGCAGGATATCGCTGGTGAGGTTGCGGGTAAAGACGACGCTCCCCGCGCCGATGAGCGTGATCTTGGGCATGAGAACCCTCCGTGAGGTGGGGTGCCGCGGCCCATCCGGCCGTGCGACGCCGCCATGTTAGGCGCACAGAGGGAGATCGTCAACCCGCGGCGATGGCGGGCCGGGGGCTAGATATCCAGCTCACGCACCATGGTGGCGCGCTTGAGTCGGCGGTATCGCCACAGGTAGGCGAGGTCGGCGCCGTTGTCGTAGCTGAGCTGCACATAGTAATAGTTGACGTACTCGAGGGCCGCCAGCGCGAAAAAGCCACCCCCTACCACCAACTCGGCCACGCCCGCCCCCTGCTGTACCAGAGCCTGCACCAAGAACGCCGCCAGCGCAATCCCCAGAGCCGCCCCGAACACCCACTTGGTGGCACGGAAAAAGCGTCGCGTGGCCGGCAGGTACAGAAGCCGGGATCCCTCGATGGCGCGCGCCTTCAGGAACCAGAAGGCAGCCCCGACGACGAGTAGGGCGCAGACCAGCAGCAACATCGTCAGGCTGAGCCCGCCGAGGCGAAAGCGTTGCCCGAGGACCAGATAGAGGCCCGGCATGACGAGCAGGGCGTTCGCCAACTCCCAGGTCCAGAGATAGCGTAGTCGCTTTCGGAGCCCGTCCCTCATGGAGATCCCCCCTGTTGCCGCTATTCTAGAGAGGAAGACGGCCGACGTCCAGGAGTCGCCGCCGAGAGCAGGGGTGGGCAAATTGACAAAGCCCGTGCCCTTTGCTATACTCTGGCCGTTGAGTGGAGAGGTTCCCTCCCCGCTATCCGGAGGGATGGCAGAGTGGTTGATTGCGGCGGTCTTGAAAACCGTTGATCGCAAGATCCGGGGGTTCGAATCCCTCTCCCTCCGCCTGGCTCGTGTGTGGGGAGGTGCCGGAGTGGTCGATCGGGGCCGCCTGCTAAGTGGTTGTAGGGTCATAAGCTCTACCCAGGGTTCGAATCCCTGCCTCCCCGCTGTTGGCTGGTCTCGATAGAGCGAGCCACAGGCCAGCCGTCGCGTGACGATAGGTTGGCGCATCGTGCGCCCGTACCTCAATTGGATAGAGGGCCGGTCTACGAAACCGTCTGTTGGGCGTTCGAGCCGCCCCGGGCGCACCAAAAAGCTCCCTCCGCCACACGGCGTGAGGGAGCTTTGCCTTTCTCGAGTGTCCTCATCGAATGGATGGAAGCATCATGAACGCACGCAACGCCTGGACACCGCGCAACATCTACCTGTACCTGGTTTGCCTCATCACGCTCGTCATCACCATCTTTGCGCTGACGAACGCGGTGCGCTCCACCGTCGAACTGGCCTACCCCGAGCCGACACGCTTTGCCGTGCCGCGCCTGCCGGAGGAGGCGAACGGCGACCCGGAGTTGGAGGAGCAGCAGGCCGAGTTGCAGCGCCAATGGTCACAGCGGCAGGCGATCCTCAGCCTGGTGGGCAACGGCGCGCTGCTCGCCGTGTCCGTGCCACTCTACCTGTACCATTGGCGCGCCATCGGGCGCGAGAGAACCACGGAACGCGGGTGAGGCGTTGCGCACAACGTGGACCAAGACCGTGTGCCGCAGAGATCACAGAGACAAGGAGTGCTGATCTCCTCTCTGCGTGCTCTCTGCGGTGATTGCCTTCTCCCGCGAGAACTCGCGTCTCACTCGGCGTTCTGCCATGGGGCGCGAGCCGTGGTATAATGCGTCCAGCGACTCCAGGAGGATCGGGATCCCATGTTCAGACACCTCTTTAGCTTTGACGGCGTCAATTGGTGGACGCTGCTCGGCGGCCTCGGCCTGAACTTTGTGCTGACAATGTTCATCTCGCTGGGCGGCGCCTATCTCTCCACGAACCCGGCCACGGAGGCGTTCTACGGCCAGTTCGGCGCCCCGTTGATGATCGTCGCCGTCTTTTTGCTCTGCGGCCTGGCGGGCTTTGTCACGGGCAAGATCGCCGACGAGAACCATGTCAAGCACGCCTTCCTGGCGAGCCTGGGGGCGGCGGTACCGTTCCTCATCGGCGGGTTGCTGCTATTCAGCCCGATCCAGATGATGGTGGCCGCCGTGGCCGTGGCGGGGAACATGAACGGCGGGATGCTGTCGGTTCCCAAGCCCAAGTACACGCGACCCGATCGGTAGGGAGCGGCCGTCGGCGATCGGCTCTCAGCGCTCAATCGTGGGCGTCTGGTCGGGCACGTCGAGCCGGGGAGTCAGAGGAACGTTCGCCCGGCATCGAACCGCCGGACGCACGCACGAGGCCCCCTCCGGGCTATGAGAGCGCCCTGGAGGGGGCCTTGGCATGTGGCACTGACGCAAATGCAGCGCTCAAGATGGCGTCGCCTCACTCGATGCACACGCACATCCCCACGAGCCCGGGGCCGCCGTGGACGCCCAGGACCGGCCCCAGTTCGCCGATCAGGTGCTCGGCAGGGGTGCAGCGCTCCATCACCTCCTCGAGGAGCACATGGGCATCGTCCATCGCCGCTGCGTGCATCACAGCGATGCGTAGCGGCCGGGAGCAGTCGATCCCCTCGAGGGTGATCTCTACGACGCGCTTGAGCGCTCTACGGCGCGTGCGCGCGCGCTCCACCGCCTCGATGCGCCCCGTGCCGCTGTCGACGGCCAGGACCGGCTTGAGCTGGAGCACCGTGCCCAGGAACTTGGCCGCGCCGCCGATGCGCCCGCCGCGGTGCAGGTACTCGAGCGTGTCCACGGTAAAGAAGGTGCGCTGCGCGTCGCGCACGGCGCGGGCTGCAGCGACCATGGCGTCCACGTCGCCCCCCGCCTCGCGCACGCGAGCCGCCGCCAGCACCTGCCACCCGAGCCCCATGGAGACGGAGCGTGAGTCCTCGATGCGCACAGGAATCCCCGCCGACTGGGCGGCCTGCACCGCCGAGTTGAGGGTGCCGCTCAGCTCGCCACTGATAGTGATGATCAGCGCCTCCTCGCAGCCGCAGTCGCAGAGGAGCCGCTCGAAATCCACGGGCGTGGGCTGCGACGTCTTGGGGTGATCCGAATCGCGCCCGATACGCTCGTAGAAGGCGGTATTACTGATGTCCACACCATCCCGCAGCGTGTCGCCCCCCCAAAGCACATAGAGGGGCAGCACGATGATGCCATGACGTTCGGCCAGCTTGGGAGGGATATCGGCGGTGCTGTCGGTGATCAGCGCAATGCGGTGTGTGTTGTCGCTCATGACGTCTCCCATGGATGCATAGGGCCCTATTATTCGTGACAACACCTGAGCGTGTCAAGCGTGACGGTGCGCGACCACTACCTGCCGGCCCGCTTCCCAAAGATCCCCCCCAGCGTCGCTCTCGCAAGTGCGCCGAGCTGCACATCGGGGGACCTTCGGGAGGTGGGCGTATCTCCTACCCTCGCCCGTAGCGCCCCATGAGTTCGCTGCGGTCCAGGATGTGGCCCTCCATGTGTTGCAGCACCTGTTCGCGGGTGGCGCCCGCCGAGATGTCGAGGGGGGCGTCCAGGGCGTAGAGCCGAAAGTAGTAGGTGTGCTCCTCGTCGAGGGGCGGGCAGGGCCCCTCGTAGCGCGCGTTGCCAAAGCTGTTGCGCCCCTGCATGGCGCCCCACGGCAACGTGCCCCCCGCCTCCACCCCCTCGGGCAGCCCGTCCATGTCGGGTGGGATGTTGTACAGCACCCAGTGGCTAAAGACCCCACCCGCGGCGGCGCGGGGGTCATCGACGATCAGGGTCAGACTCTTGACGTCCTCGCTCAACCTGCTCCACCGCAGGGGCGGCGAGACGTTCTCCCCCTCGCAGGTGTGGCGCCTGGGGATGGCGCCGCCCGAGGCGAAGGCACTGCTCATCAGCGATAGACGCATCGCACATCATCCTCCCATTGCCCCCCACACGCGGGCCACGCGCCGGTCACTTGCGACGCAAGACACCTCGCGCCGCCTCTACGATATGACGCGCGGTGAGGCCATACTTTTCCAAGAGATCCTGTGGCGCTCCGGATTCGGCGTAGCGGTTCTCGATGCCGACCATGGCGATAGGCACCGGATGGCGCCCCACGACAGACCGCGCCACTGCCGCCCCCAGCCCGCCGTCGAGCAGGTGCTCCTCGGCGGTGACGATGGCGCCCGTCTCGCGCGCGGCGCGCTCCACGGCGTCGTCGTCCAGCGGCTTGATGGTGTGCATGTCGAGCACCCGCGCCTCGACGCCCTCCCCGCTGAGGACATGGGCGGCCTCCAGCGCCGCGGCGACCATCAGCCCGCAGGCGACGATGGTGAGGTCGGCGCCGTCGCGCAGCAGATTGGCGCGGCCGATCTCCAACGCGACGCCGTCGTTATACACCACCGGCACCCGCGGCCGGCCGGTGCGCAGGTAGGCCGGGCCGTCATAGGCCAGCATGGCGCGCGTCGCGGCGCGGGTGGCGGCGGCGTCAGCGGGCACGAGCACCGTCATGTGGGGCAGCGACGTGGCGAGGGCGATGTCCTCGATGGCCATCTGGCTGGGGCCGTCCTCGCCGATGCTGATGCCACTGTGCGATCCCACCAACTTGACGCCGATGCGCGGGAAGGCGATGCTCATGCGTATCTGCTCGTAGGCGTTGTTGAGCAAAAAGGCGGCAAAGCTCGCCGCCACCACATCCTTGCCCGAGGCGGCCAGGCCGCTGGCCACGCCGATGAGGTTGCTCTCGGCGATGCCGACGTTGAAAAAGCGCTCGGGAAAGTCCTCGCAAAAGTACTCGGTGCGCGTCGAGTTCGCCACGTCGCCGTCCACCACCACCAGGTTCGGGTTCTCGGCGCCCAGCTCGCGGAGCGCCTCGCCAAAGGCGTTGCGCGTGGGAGGGCCGTACTCCATGCCAATGGCCTTGCCGATGTCCATCACCCACCTCCTGACGCCCGCCCGTAGAGGCGGTCCAACTCGGCCAAGGCCACCTCCGCCTCGTCGGGCTCCAGCGGCACGCCGTGCTTGCGGTTCGTCTCGTCCTTCTCGAACGGCGACAGCCCCTTCCCCTTGAGGGTGTGCGCGACGATGATCTGCGGCCGCCCCGGGCTACGGCGCACATCGTCCAGTGCCCAGAGCACCGCCTCCATGTCGTGGCCGTCGATCTCGGCAGTGTGCCAGCCAAAGGCCTGCCACTTGTCGACGATCGGCTCCAGGGAGGGCATCACCTCGGCCACCGAGCCGGTCTGCTGGTACTTGTTATAGTCCAGGATGGCGGTGAGGTTGTCGGCGCGGTACTTGGCCGCCGCCATGACCGCCTCCCAGATCTGCCCCTCATCCGCCTCCCCATCGCCGATGAGGACATAGACGCGATAGTCACGCCCATCGAGGCGCGCCGCCAGAGCATGTCCCAGGCCGATGGACAGCCCCTGGCCCAGGGAGCCGGTGGACGCCTCGAGCCCCGGCAGGACGCGCATGTTGGGATGCCCCTCCAGGGGGCTGCCCATCTCGCGCAGCGTCGGGAGGAGGCCGGGGTCGAAATACCCCGCCTCGGCGAGCACGACATAGAGCCCGGGCACGCCGTGCCCCTTGCTCAGAATAAAGCGGTCGCGATCGGGCCAGTCGGGGCGCTGCGGGTCATAGCGCATCACGCCGCCGAAATAGAGCGCCGTGAGGATGTCGATCTCGGAAAGGGAACTGGAGGGGTGTCCGGAGCCGGCCCTGGTGGTGATCTCGATGATCTGTCGCGAGAGCCGCCAGGAGATCTCGCGCAGTTCCTCCGCGCTGCGCGCGCGCACGTCCGTCTGTCTATCCATCGCTGCTCACGATTCCCTTCCGGCCAGGGCGAACGCGCCGTCGCCTCGCGGTGCGAGAAAGGCTCGGGGCGTCGCCGTTCGGCCTCACACGACTCGGCAGGCGATGGGCGCGAGGATCAAGGGTGGAGCGGGAGGGTGGAGGGGTTACTGCCGGGCGCTGCGGTTCACACGATCCCTACACGCCCATTCTAGCCGAACGCGGGGTCAGGCTCAAGGGCGCCCGTAGGTGTGGCACGGCCACACCGCGCCCGCCTCGCGAACGCCGCCCCCACGGCAGCCGTCACGCATGCCGGGTTTGCTGCGACGTCGACGTTCGAGAGGTGAGCGCGGCGAGACGCCCAGCCCCATCACCGCCACAGGGTGAGCAAATAGTCCGGCTCGGCGAACGCCACCGCACCCTCCGCCATCAGGCGGGCGGCGATGTCGCGCTCCTGCCCCTCAGGCACGCGCAACCGCACGTACCCCAGGGGGGACGACTCGGACTCTACCTGGACGTCGGCGAGGCCGAGCAGCCCCGGGAGCGCCACGGCGGACGTCGCAGCGCCGGGCCGCACGAGCACGACGCCCGGGCGCACCGGCGCGTCGGACGCGCGCGCCTCCTGCGCCAGGGCGAGGGCGGCGCTCGGCTCCGGCGGGGCGTCCGTCGCTGCCGAGGCGGCTATGGCCTGCCCGGCATACGCTGCACTCACGGCGGCACGGGCATTGATGAGGCCCCAGCCGAACTCGTCGTCCCGCCCCGCGGGGCCCAGGTCCGTGGCGGTGCCGGCGATGATCTGCGCCACCTGGTCGGCGCTCAGCGCCGGGTTGCCGCTCCACACTAGGGAGGCCAGCCCGGCGACAAAGGGCGACGCCATGGAGGTGCCCGAGGCATAGTCGTAGGTGTTATCCCACATGGTGCTCAAGATGTCGACGCCCGGCGCCGCGACGTCCACAAACGACCCGTACTCGGAAAAAGAGCCGCGCGTCCCATAGGGTGTTGTGGCGCCCACCGCCAGCACGTGTGGGTTCGCGGCGGGGTAGATCACGGGATTGTGCTTGGAGCAACCGTTCAGCTCGCAGGTGGACGGGTCGCCGCAGTTCCCCGCCGACGCCACCACCAGCACGCCCCGGCTATGGGCATAGTCGGTGGCTGACTGCAGGGCTTGGGACGGGTTCTCAGATCCCAGGCTCAGGTTGATCACCCGTGCGCCGGTCTCGACGGCGCCCACGATGCCGTCAGCCACATCCGATGTCCAGATCATGCCGTCGGAGCCCGAGACCTTGACCGGCATGATCAGCGTATCCCAGCCCACGCCGGCGACGCCGATGCCGTTGCCTGACACGGCCGCCACGATCCCCGCCACGTGGGTGCCGTGTCCCACACTGTCCTGAGGCCAGGAGTCGCCATCCGCCACGTCGTACCCGCCGGTCAGCTTGGCGGCCAGGTCGGGGTGGTTCATGTCGGCCCCCGAGTCCACGATGGCGACGGTGACGCCCGTCCCGCTACCCAGCGGCCAGGCGTCCTGCACCTCGATCTGCGTCAACCCCCACTGGTAGCCAAAGTAGGGGTCGTCCACAGGAAAGCGCCGTCCCGTGTACCAGTCGTCCATCGCCAGCGGGAGCCGTACGCGCCGATCGGGGGTCGGGGTGGGCGTTGGTGTACGCGTCCGCGTGGCCGTTGGGGTGAGGGGTGTGCCGCTCGGACCCGGCACCGCGGTGCTACTCGGGGTGACGTTCGGCGTGGTGGGCGGATTCGACGGCGGCGCGCCCAGGGAGAGCCGGCCGTGGCCATAGACGGTGTCCTCGCCGATGGCGCCCATGTCGACGGCGCGCCCCTCCACAAAGGCCTGGATCTGGCTCGGCGAGTAGCTCGGGTAGGCGTCCAGGACCAACGCCGCCGCCCCCGCCACGTGTGGGGCCGCCGCTCGGGCGCCCTCGAAGGGTCGCGAAGGCACCTGCGCCCCATAGGTGTAGGTGGACACGTTGTCGTAAGCGGCGAGATCCGGCTTGGCGAGGCCGCCGGACGCCGCGCCCCCCGGCCCGTTGGTCGGGCCCTCACTGCTGTATGGCTCGTGCACGTACGGGGCGGCCGCATCGACGGCCGATACCGACAGGGCCAGCGGTGCGCCCGGCAGGTTCGGCAGGCTGCGCGCGTACACCGGCTCGTAGAGGTAGTAGGGGCCGGCGAACAGCTCGAAATTCACGGCGCGCGTCGCATCCCAGCGCTGGATGCCGAGCCCATAGTAGGTGGTCTCGCCGTAACTCACCGCCTGTACCGCTTCTGTCGGCGTCTGGCCGGCGCCGCCGTTCTGATACCCAATGCTGCTGTCGATGATGTTCCACGTCGTGGAGGCGGCGTCGTAACGCAACAGGAACAGATCGAAATCGTTCGTCACGGCCGTCCAGTCGTCCCACCGCAGGTACGCCTCGAGGGGCACGCCGGAGGGGATGGCACCCAGATAGTCGCAGATCTCGATGGACGGACCAAAGTTGTGCAGATCGTCGCCATCGGGATCTGAAAAGGTCCCTCCCCAATGGTGCAACCTCAGGTCGCCCGCCGACGAGACCCACAGGATGCCCGCCTCCCGCGCGTCGGCCACGAGGTCCGCCAGGTAGCCGCTGCCGTCGCCCGGGGTCGCGTTGAGCCATCCCAGGGAGGTCGCGATGACGTCGACGCCCGACCCCATCAACCACTGCACCGCCTCGGCGAGGTCCACGTCGGTCCGCACGCGGGCGAGGTAGAGCGTGGCGCCCGGGGCGACGTCGTGCACGATCTCGGCGCAGGCGGCGCCGGCGGCCGAGGCGCCCTCGACCTCCGTCAGCGCCTCGCCGTCCACAAAGTTGCGCGCCGTGACTGCGCTCGGCAGTTCACTCCCCAGGAGGCTTGCGTACCCCAGGAACCCCGTCTCGATGATGCCTACGCGTACGCCGGCGCCGTCATAGCCCGCGGCATGCCAGGCCGACGCGCCGATCGCCGCCAATCCCTCCGAGGTATAGTCGCCCGCCTGCAGTGCGCCGAACGACACCGCGTCCGCCGGCGGGCCGACGCGAGCGATGCTCACGTCTCGGGCGAGCGTCTCGAGGGAGGAGGGCGGCACCCAAGCCTGGAGGAGGCCGCCGACCGCCAGCGCGCCGGTCACCTCGCCGCCGAGGGCCTCGACGAGCTGCTGCGCACGCGCCGAGGAGGCGCCGTCGTGCACGATGCGCACCTGCACGCGGCCGTCCAGCATCCGCAGGCCCGTGTCATCGGCGGAGAGGGTTGGATCGCCGTGGGACAGGCGCATCAGCCGTCCGTCGAGTTTGGCGTCCTCGGGCCGCCCCTTCTCGGGCAGAGAGTCCGGCGACAGCGCCAGGGACAGCACGGCGGGACGCGCGGGGGGCGTAGCCGTCGACGAGGCGACGGGGGTCCCGGCCCGGCTCTGTGGCGAGGCGAGCACGAGGCAGAGCACGGCGAGAAGGCCGGTTCTGAGGAGCAGCCGATGGGGGGGCATGTGGTCTCCTGTGGGCGTGGTGTGGGTGGGTTGTGCGACGCGACCTGCGCTATGCGCACCGCATGGCGCAGGTCGGCCAACGGGACCCAGCCCCGAGCGATGCGCGCCTCAGCCCCCTTCCAGCAGGGCCTCGAATTCGCTGAGGATCATGGCCGTGGCGCCCCAGACGACGTGTTGCTGGTAGCGGTAGAAAGATACCTCCACCTGACGACCGCGCAGCGTCCACGTCTCGTGCGCCTTCACCGAGGGCTCCAGGATGCCGCGCAGCGGCAGCTGGATCAATTCCGCCACCTCGGTGGGGTCGGGCCGAAAGGCGGGCGCCTCATCGATATGGCCGACGAAGGGATACACGTTGAAATTGCTGGCGGGGATGAGCAGCGGGCTCAGCGCGCCGATGTACCGCACCGCGGCGGGATCGACGGCGATCTCTTCGTTCGCCTCGCGCAGCGCCGTCTCCCATAGGGAGGCATCCTCCGGCTCCTGGGCACCGCCGGGGAGCGAGATTTGCCCCTTGTGGGTGGCCACGCGGTCGGTGCGGCGCGTGAGGGGCAAGTACAGCTCCCCGTCGCGGGGATAGAGCAGGACGAGCACCGCGCCGGGGCGCGGCGGGCCCTCGTGCTCGAACTCGGCCATGGTGGGGCGAGGGATAGTGGCCATGCGCTCCTGCGCCGGAACGCCGGGGAGCGGCCCGCGCAGGGCGCGAATGACGTCTTCGATGGTCAGAACCTGTGGCATCAGCCCTTGCTCAAGTGAGTGAATGGCGGTCCGCGAACGCCCTCATTGTACCCCCAGATCGAGTGCCGTCAAAGGAACCCCAGGGACGCGGATTCCGCAGATCAAACGGATGGACGCGGATGCTTGGATGATCCGCGGAAATCCGTCCCATCCATGGAATCCGCGTCCCCTCCCCCTCCCCCTCAGCTTGACACGCCCAGAGGTGAGGGCTATCCTCGCAACGATTCACCGAGGTCGTCGTCTCTCAGCCCACCAGGAAGGAGCCCAGCCACATGGCGCTCTATGACAAGCCCCTCGAGGAACTCGTCGTTTACGATCCGCCCCTGACGCGCCAGCCCGATTTCGACGCCTTTTGGGCGCGCACCCTCGATGAGAGCGCTCGCACGCCCGTGAACGCGCGCTTTCGGGCCACCGAGTACCCCACTCTGGGCGCCCAGGTGTACGAGGTGTTCTATGAGGGGTGGCGCGGCGCGCAGATCTGCGGCTGGTACGTGCAGCCGGCCGGCGACGGCCCCTTCCCGGCGTTGGTGCAGTACCACGGCTACAGCGGCTCCAAGATGGACGTCTACCACTATCTCATGTGGGCGCTCCAGGGGTACGCCGTGCTGGCCGTCGATGTGCGCGGCCAGTCAGGGAACAGCACCGATCCCGCCTGCTACACCGGCGGCCACGTCAGCGGCTGGATGACCCAGGGGATCATGGACCCCGAGGAGTACTATTACCGCGGCGTCTATATGGACTGCGTGCGCGCCATCGACGCCATCGCCTCGCGCCCCGAGGTGAACGCCGAACGCATCGGCGTGATGGGGATGAGTCAGGGGGGCGGGCTGACGCTGGCCACGGCGGCGCTGGACGAGCGTCCCGTGGTAGCCATGCCCGAGATGCCCTACCTGTGCCACTACAAGCGCGCGGTCGACATGGCCATGCGCAACCCCTACCTGGAGATCGCCGACTATTTGCGGCGCTGGCCCGATCGCGAGGAGCAGGTGTGGCGCACCCTGAGCTACTTTGACAACCTGAACCTCGCCGGCCGCATCCGCTGCCCGGTGCTCATGGACGTGGGGCTGAAGGACGACATCTGCCCACCGTCGTCGGTGTACGCCGTCTACAACAAGATCACGGCGCCCAAAGAGATCAAGGTGTTCCCCTACCACAATCACGAGGTGGTGGAGGCGCTGTGGGAGGAGAAGCTGCGCTGGGCGCACCGATATCTGCGGGGATAGAGGGTATCCTTCTCACTTTTCGATAGGAGCAGTATCCATGACCGACGGCCAGCCCACGGAGTACCAGGCCCTCCTGGCCCAGGCCCACGCCGCCTACCACGCGCTGCGCCTCGACGAGGCGCTCCAGTTGTACCAGGCGGCCCTGGCGGAACGGCCCGACGACTATGACGCCTGCCTGGGGATGGCGCGCACCCTCACGCGGCGTCGCGACCAGGAGGGCGCACGCGCCTACGCCGAGCGCTGCCTGGCGTTGGACCCGAGCCGCTTCGAAGGGCACGCCGCCCTGGGGGCGCTCTACTTTCTCACCGACCAGTTCGATGAGGCCATCACCGCCCTCACCGAGGCCGTGGAGCGCGCCCCGGAGGAGCCCGAGCCCCACCTCACGCTGACCCAAGTGTACGCCGACCTGCGCCGCTTTGACGAGGCCAACGAGGAGCTGGAGCGCGGTCGCGAAGCGATCCGCACCATCGCCGATGACGATGAACGCCGGCAGCACGAGGCGTTTGTCTACCACGTGCAGACCTACCTGCGCCTGGCGGAGGGGAAGGATGCCGAGGCGCGAGAGAGCGCCCAGGAGGTGATCGCGCGGCAGGCCGACAACCCCCACGCCGCTTCGCTGGCCTACTCGAACCTCGGCATCCTCGACGCACGGGCGCGGCGCTACGACACGGCCATCGAGTACCTGGAGCGCGCCCTTGCCATGAACCCCTCCTTCTACCGGGCGGGCGGCGCGCTGGGGCGCATCCTGCTGGTGCGCAACCGCAACGAGCGCGCCGCCGAGGTTCTCGAACAGGTGCTGGAGACCGCCCCACGCGAGAGCGGCTCGACGCGCTACGCCTACGCAATGGCCCTCGGCCGCCTAAAGCGCCGCGACGAGTCACGCGAGCAGTTCCGCCGGGCGATCGAGGAGGGGCTCAAGGGCCCCGACCTCCTCATGGCGCGCTGGCAGCTCATCTGGCAGTCCAGTTTGGGGCGACAGGTGCTCATCGGGCTGGTGCTCCTGGCGGTGCTCCTGTGGATCGTGCTCGGCAACCCCTCCCCCACGGCGCTAACGTTTCTCGCGCTGTTGGTGTTGATCCTCGTCCTGCAGCGGACGGTGGGAAAAGCGCGACGGTAGCGAACGAAGCTGGGCGAGGTGACGGCGAGAGGGTGCTGGGGCCGGGTTACTTTTGCCACATCACGCCATCGCTGCTATACTGGATGCATTATCGGCTGTGACGGAGACGAGTAGCCCGCTGGCCGGCGGTCAGAGAGCCCGGGACAGGTGCGAGCCGGGCACGCCAGGCGCGAGCGAAAATCCCTCCCGAGCCGGCAACCGAAAGGGTGTGCGCCGCCACAGGATCGTCTTCTGATCGTAGCCCTGTGGCGCCACGCGCGACTAGGCTTGCCCGTCATCGTCCCCCGTTACCGGGACGCTCCCATCGGAGGCGCATTGCGGCGGCCTCCCGTGGGCGATCGAGTGGGCTGAAACACGCCAATCGGGGTGGTACCGCGGGAGCACGATGCCGGGCTCTCGTCCCTTGGGGACGAGGGCTCTTTTTCATGGAACGCGGATTTCGCGGATTCACCGGTTTGGAGCCATTCAGCGCGGAGCACGCAGAGGCCGCAGAGACCATGGAGAAGGTAGAGTCACCCTCCCCTGTCTTTGGTCTCTGGTGAACTCACAGATAAGCCGCGGAAGTCCGTTCCACCCGCGGAATCCGCGTTCCATTCCCCCACCGGAGGCGAGCGGTGACCGAACTCATGTACCAAACGGACAGCGCGCTGCGCGTGTTCGATGCCACCGTCGTGGCGGTGGACGCCGAAGGGTCCGCCGTGGCGCTGGACCGCACGGCGTTCTACCCCGGCGGCGGGGGGCAGCCCCATGATACGGGCGAACTCGTCGTCGACGGCGCGCCGCTGACCGTCACCCGCGTCAAGCGGCAGGGCGATCACGTCTGGCACTGGGTCGACGGCCCGCTGCCGGCGGTGGGCACGCCAGTCACGGGGCGCCTCGACTGGGAGCGACGCTATCAGCTCATGCGCACCCACACCGCCCTGCACGTGCTGTGCGGCGTGGTGTGGTGCGATTACGGCGCCCTCGTCACGGGCGGCAACATGGAGCCGCTCAAGGGGCGCATGGATTTCGCGTTCGAGGCGCTGCAGCGCGAGTTGGTGCACGAGATCGAGGAGCGGGTGACCGCCGAGGTGGCCGCGGCGCGCCCCGTGCGGGTGCAGATCCTCCCCCGGGAGGAGGCGTTCGCCATCCCCAACCTCATCCTCACCAAGATAAACCTGCTTCCCGAAGGGATTCACGAGGTGCGCACCGTCGAGATCGTGGGGCTCGACCTGCAGGCGGACGGCGGCACCCACGTAGCCAACACCCGCGAGGTGGGGCGTGTGCGCGTGGTGGACTATCAGAGCAAGGGACGCATCAACAAGCGCATCTACATCGAGCTTGAGGCCGGGGGGTAGGAGGAGCGATATGCCGTTCAACGCAGTGCCCGCCAAGGTGGATTTCGCCGCCCAGGAGCGCGAACTGCTCGCCTTCTGGAAGGAATCGCGCGCCTTTGAAAAGCTCGTGGCGCTCCGCAAGGGGCGGCCGCGCTGGTCGTTCATCGACGGCCCCATCACGGCCAACAATCCCATGGGCGTGCACCATGGCTGGGGGCGCACGTACAAGGACCTGTTCCACCGCTTCTGGACGATGCGCGGCCACGAGACGCGCTACCAGAACGGCTTTGACTGCCAGGGCCTCTGGGTGGAGGTGGAGGTCGAGCGCGACCTGGGGTTCAAGAGCAAGCGCGACATCGAAGAGTACGGGCTGGCGCGATTCGTGCTCAAGTGCAAGGAGCGCGTGCTGCGCTACGCCGCCGTGCAGACGGAGCAGTCGGAGCGCCTGGGCTACTGGATGGACTGGAACGATCCCGACGAGCTGCGCCGGCTCGCCGACCTCCTCGTCGAGGACCCCACCCAGGTCGTCACCGTCGAGGGGCCGGAGGGGCCCGTCACCGACACCGTCGAGCAGATCGTCGGGCGGCTGGGGCTGCCCGAGTTGGGCGGGAGCTATTTCACCCTGTCCAACGAGAACAACTATATGATCTGGACGTTCCTCAAAAAGTGCTGGCAGAACGGCTGGCTCTATCGCGGCGCCGACGTCATGCCCTGGTGCCCGCGCTGTGCCACGGCCATCAGCCAGCACGAGATCGTCACCGACGGCTACGCCGAGCTGACCCACCCCAGCGTGACGGTGCGGTTTCCGCTGCGCGGCCGCAAGGGGGAGTCGCTCCTCGTGTGGACCACCACCCCCTGGACGCTGACCAGCAACGTGGCCGCCGCCGTGGGGCCAGACCTGACCTACGTCAAGGTCACCGATGGCAACGAGGTGCTCTACCTCTCCAAGGGCACCATGCATATGCTGCGCGGGCGCTACGAGGTGCTCGAGGAACTCAAGGGCGCCGACATGGAGGGGTGGACGTACGATGGCCCCTTCGATGACCTCCCCGCCGAGCGGGAGCCGGGCGGCCACACGGAGCTGCGCGAGCTGACCCGCGGCGTCACCCAGAGCGCCGCCGAGGCGCACCGCGTCATCCTGTGGGATGCCGTGGGCGAGGAGGAGGGCACGGGGATCGTGCACATCGCCCCGGGGTGTGGCGCCGAGGACTTTGACCTGGGCAAGGAGCACCATCTTCCCCTCGTGGCGCCGCTGAACGAGGAGGGGTTCTTTGTCGAAGGGTTCGGCTGGCTGACGGGGATGGACGTGGCCGAGGTGCGGCAGCCGATTTTCGACAACCTCCGTGAAAAGGGGCTGCTGTACAACGTCGACGACTATACCCACCGCTATCCCGTCTGCTGGCGCTGCAAGACGGAACTCGTCTTTCGGCTGGTGGACGAGTGGTTCATCAGCATGGACGCGCTGCGCGACGAGATGATGGCTATCACGCGCCAGATCCGCTGGATCCCCTCCTTTGGGCTGGAGCGCGAGCTGGACTGGCTGCGCAACATGCACGACTGGATGATCAGCAAAAAGCGCTACTGGGGCCTGGCGCTGCCCATCTGGGAGTGCGACGCCTGCCACCACTATGAGGTGGTAGGCGACGAGGTGGAGCTGCAGGAGCGCGCCGTGGAAGGGTGGGACGCGTTCGCCGGCCACACCCCCCACCGCCCCTACGTCGACGCCGTCAAGATCGCCTGCCCCCTGTGCGGCGGGGTGATGAGCCGCGTGCCCGACGTGGGCAATCCCTGGCTCGACGCCGGCATCGTGCCCTTTAGCACGCTGCAATATCGCCGCAATCGCGAGTACTGGGAACAGTGGTATCCGGCGCATTGGATCAGCGAGTCGTTCCCGGGCCAGTTCCGCAACTGGTTCTACAGCCTGCTGGCCATGGCCACGGTGATCGATCACAGCCCGCCCTTCTTGCAGAACTTTTCGTACGCCACGCTCCTGGCCGAGGACGGCCGGCCGATGCACAAGAGCTGGGGCAACAGCATCGAGTTCAACGAGGCCGCCGACCGCATGGGCGTGGACGTGATGCGCTGGCTGTACTGCGCGCAAAAGCCAGAGAACAACCTCCTCTTTGGCTACAACCGCGCCGACGAAAAGCGCAGGCAGTTCCTGCTGCCGCTGTGGAACGTGTACAACTTTTTCGTGTCCTACGCCAACCTCGACGGCTGGGAGCCGGATCGCGAGGGGTTCGAGCCGGGCAACCCCGAGGGGGCGCCGCCCGCCGGCGACAACCCGCTGGACCGCTGGATCGTGGCGCGGCTGAACCAGGTGGTGGCCGAGTGCACCACATTCCTGGAGAACTCGGACGTCTACAGCGCCACGCTGGTCATCGAGCCACTGCTCGACGACCTGACGAACTGGTACGTGCGCCGCAGCCGGCGTCGCTTCTGGAAGAGCGAGCTGGACGCGGACAAAAGCGCCGCCTACTCCACCCTCTACTATGTCCTGGTGCGCCTATCCAAGCTGCTGGCGCCGATGACGCCCTTTATCACCGAGGTGATGTACCAGAACCTGGTGCGCTCCGTTGGGGAAGGGCGCAGCCCTTCCCTTGAGCCAAGCCAAGGGCTTGGCCGGCAGCCAGGGGCGTACGAGAGCGTGCACCACTGCGACTGGCCCGAGGCCACCATGGAGACGGCGGACGAGGAACTCCTCGCCCAGATGGACCTGGCGCGACGCGTGGCCAGCCTCGGCCTGGGGGCGCGGGGCAGCGCCAACATCAAGGTGCGCCAGCCCCTCGCCAAGGCGCTGGCATTCGTCACAGACGGGCGCGGCGAGCTATCGCCGGAACTGGCCGACATCGTGCGCGACGAGTTGAACGTGAAGGAACTCACCTTCGTGGAGGACGAGGCCGCCCTGGTGACCTATCGCGTGGTGGCCGATGGGCGCCAACTCGGCCCCAAGCTCGGCCCGCGCTTCCCCAAGGTGCGCGCCGCGCTGGCCGCCATGGACGCCGCCGCCGTCGTGCGGCGGGTGCACGCCGGCGCGCCGGTGACGGTGGAGGTGGAGGGTGAGACGGTAGAGTTGGCGCCTGAGGAGATCATCGTCAACACCGAGCCCGCCGAGGGCCTGGCGGTGGCCAACGACCGCGGCGTGACGGTGGCGGTGGATACCGTCATCACCCCGGCGCTGCAGGCCGAGGGGCTGGTGCGCGACTTGGTGCGCCAGGTGCAGACGCTGCGCAAGGAGGCGGACTATCGCCTCGACGAGCGCATCACCGTGGGGCTCTTGGGGCTGGACGACGACACCCGCGCCGCCATGGCGCCCTACCAGGGCTACTTCTGCGACGAGACCCTGTGCACCGACCTCCGCTTCGAGGACGACGGCACTCCATGGGACCGCCGCCAGACGATCAAGATCGACGGCCAATCAGTAGAGGTCGCGGTACGGAGATAGTAATAGAACGCGGATGAACGCGGATTAGGCGGATTTTCGCGGATTATTACAGTATTTTACCACAGAGAACGCAGAGGGCGCAGAGATTAGGAATTCATGCCTCTTCTCTGCGCCCTCTGCGGTTTATGGTTCTGATCCGTGTTAATCCGTTGAATCCGCGCTCATCCGCGTTCCATCACATCCCCTGCAGCGGCGAGACTCCCAACTCGGCGGCGACGCCGTTGATGGTGGCGAGGACGTCCTGTTCGATGGGGATGCCCGTGACGCGATACTCGGCGGCCTTGCGCGCCTCGGGCTCGCCGGCCACCAGGATCTCCTCGGCGCCCTCGGCCAGCGGCATCCCCTTGAGGTAGGCGATGAGGTCGTCGATGCGTCGGCGGAACGCATCCACCGGCATGAACGCCGAGACATCCAGCGCCCCGAAAAAGTGCCCCATGCCCTGGCCGCGGTCGAAATCGGCGAACAGCTCACCGATTCCCCTGCCAAAGGCCGCGCCGGAGAGGATGGAGCTGAACACCTCCACCATCACCGCCAGGCCGTACCCCTTGTAGCCGCCCAAGGGCAGCATGCGCCCCTTGCTCCCCTCAACCGGATCGGTGGTGGGCCGCCCCTGGGCGTCCACCGCCCAGCCCAGCGGGATCGGCTTGCCCTCGAGGGCGGCGAGCTGCACCTTGCCGCGCGCCACCACGGTAGTGGCCATGTCGAGGATAATGGGCCCGCGCTCGCCGCCCGGCACGGCGATGCAGAGGGGATTGGTGCCCAGGGCGGCGGCGTTCCCGCCATAGGGCGCCACCTGGGGCACGGCGGCGGTGGTGCTAAAGCCGATCATCCCCAGCGGCAGCGCCTTGCGCGTGTAGAGAAAGGCGGCGCCATAGTGGTTGCTGTTGCGGGCGACCACCCAGCCGGAGCTGTGCTCCTGTGCCAACTCCAACGCCAGGTCCATGGCGAACGTGCCCACCACGGCGCCGGGGCCGTTGTCGCCGTCCACCACCGCGGTGGAGCCCTTGCGCTGTACGACCGTCACGTTGGGCGTGGCGTTGAACGCCCCAACCCGCACCCGTTTGACGTAGACGGGCAGCAGCCGCGAGACGCCGTGGCTGCCCAGGCCGTGGAGTTCCCCCTGGGTAAGGTTGTCGGCCACCAGGGCGGCGTTCTCGGGCGGCATCCCGGCGGCGACGAACACGCGGCGGGTGAAATCGAACAGGTCAGACTCGGAAACGCGTACGTAGGTTGGCATGCTCTCCTCGATATCGATGGGTTGACGATCTATCGGCGATCAAGCGCTACGCCCACCCCGCCCCGGTGTTCGCATTGGGTACAGCGCACCCTGGGAGTACCGGGGGAGGACCGAGCGCTCCGCGGCATCCCTTCTCCCCCGCTCTGTACCCGCGGAGAAGGCTGCGGTGAGAGGACGCTGCCGCAACAGCGGAAATCCGCGTACCATCCGCGGAATCAGCGTACCATCGGCCTTACGCATCGCGCGGCCTGGCTACAGCGTATCGTCCGGATCCAAGCCGACCTTCTCGTAAAGCTTGCGGCGCCCCGCCTTGTCGCCGCGGGCCACGTTCCAGGCGTAGCGCGCCACGTCCTCGGCCACCTCGATGGGCACCACGACCACGCCGTCCCCGTCGGCTACCACCAGATCCCCCGGGCGCACCATCACGCCGCCCACGGTGACCACCTCCTGCTCGCCCAAGAACTCGAGTCTGCCGGGGCGGATCGTCTTGGTGACGAGGCGCGAGTACACGGGCACGCGCTCCTTGATGAGTTCGTCGGTGTCGCGGCAGCCGCCGTTGGTCACCGCCCCAACGGCGCCCGCTGCCATCCAGCCCAGGGCGTTGTTCGAGCCGATGAACCCCACCTCCAGGTCATGGGCGTCGATGACGATGACGTCGCCCTCCTCGATGGTGTCGCCGTGAGGGCCGGGCGCCCACTCGCGGTACCAGCGCGCGATGAGTTCCTCCGCCTCGTCAGGCGTGCGTGATGTGATGGGACGGTTCGTGGGACCAAAACGCACCGTGTGGGCGAAACCATAGATGCGATGGGCAAAGGTGTCGACGTCGCGCCACAAGGGGCGGATGTCGTTGTGCATGTTGCCCCGATCCCACAGGTTCATGCGGTCCATGCCGTCCGACACGTCGGTGACGCGCAGGCCATGGTACATGTCGACCAGCGCCTTCCGGGTAGCGTCCATCGTCGTTCCTTTCTCTGAGGGCCCACCCCGACCCAAACAGCGCGCATGTTAGCCGCCGTACATGCTCATGTCAACGCAGGTGAGGAGGGAACACGGATGTGGCGTTGTACACAACGCGCGGATTGGACGGATGAACGCGGATCAGAACCACTAATCACAGAGATCACAGAGGCTGCAGAGACGAGAAGTTGGCACCTCTTCTCTGCGGTCTCTGTGACCTCTGTGTGCTCTGTGATCATTGGGTCCTGATCCGCGTCGATCCGCGAAACCCGTGTTCATCCGCGTTCCCTCTCCTCTTCTTGCTCGACAACGCGTCGCTGGCCTACAATGGCGGCAGATCCTGATGGAGGCCATGCGTCATGGAGATCCCCACCGTCCGCCTCGGGAGCCTGGCCGTCTCGCGGCTGCTCATCGGCGGCAACCCCTTCAGTGGCTTTTCCCACCAATCGCGCCAGCGCAGTGAAGAGATGGCCGCCTGGTACACCGACGAGCGCATCGTCGAGGCGCTCTTTCAGGCGGAGGCGCTCGGTCTCAACGCCTGCCTCTGCCGTGGCGACGACCACATCACCCGTGTCCTGCGCCGCTACTGGGACCAGGGCGGCACCATGGCGTGGGTGGCGCAGACCAACTCGCGCGCCGAGACATCGGTGGCGGGCGCCCGCTACTGCATCGACCATGGCGCCGCCGCTTGCTACCTGCACGGCGGCATCGTGGACAACTATGTGGCGCAGGGGCGCTACGACGATATTCGCGCCTTTGTCGAGGCCGTGCGCGCGGCGGGCATCCCGGCCGGCATCGCCGGGCACATGTGCGAGGATTTCGAGTGGGCCGAGGAGCACCTCGACCTCGATTTCTACATGGTCTCGTACTATAACCCTTCTCCGCGGCAGGAGGTGCCCCACCACGACGTGGCCGCCGCGGAGCAGTTCCTCCCCGAGGACCGTGAGGCGCGGGTGGCCCTCATCCAGCGGCTGTCGCGGCCCGTCATCCACTACAAGGTGCTGGCCGCCGGACGCACCCCCGCCCCTGAGGCGCTGGCCTATTCGGCGCAGCACATGCGCCCCACCGACGCGGTGTGCGTGGGGATCCATACCAAGGACAACCCCCACATGCTGGAGGAGGATATCCACCTCCTCCTAGAGAACCTGCGCGCCGTGGGCCAGTAGCGGGACGCAGCACCCGATCGCGAAAATCGCTCCTCAGGGGGGAACCTGTAGCAGCATCAGCGCGTCTCCACGTGTGATGCGCTACGATTCTCCCCTGAGGAGACCCCATGTCCACGTCCCTAACGATAGCCGCCCTCATCCTCTGCCTGCTCCTGCTCACGCTCAACCATGAGGCGCCCCGCCGGCGATGATGGGCGGCGCCCGCCGCTCGGCTGGCTGCGCACCGGCGTAAGGACCTCGGCCTAGCAAGTCAAGGTTCCTCGCTCCGCTCGGAACGACGTTGGGACGGCGATCCTCCAATAGTCGTCGTCCCGAACGCAGTGAGGGACCTTGACTCGCTCCAGCAGGATCATTCCGTGCAGCGCCGGCCATCCCCCGGCGCCCGTCGTTGAGCGGAGCGAGGAACCTTGTTTCACTCTACCGGGGGCCATACCCGTGTAGGCGCGCTGCCGCGCGTGGAGCGCCGACGTCCCGGCGGCAGGGACCGAGGGCGCTCGCTGCGTTCGGCACGCCAGGCGCCGGGGCCTGAGCGAGGTCGTTCGCTGAGGGGGTGGCCCTGGCAGAGCCCAACAAGGTCCCTCACTGCGTTCGGGACGACGAGTAGAGGCGGTCGGGACCATGAGTTGGGGCGTTCGGGACGATGGGTCGAGGCCCCCGAGATGACGCGACGAGGCGGTCGGGACGAGCGAGGGAGGTGCTAGGAGCGACGAGTGGAGGCCCCCACGCGGGTTCGGGGGAGGACCTGAGCCCCGGCCGACTCGTCGCATCGCGCGGCAGACGAGGGGGTTACAACAGCAGAACACTCCCGGAGGAGGGGATCGTGCCCCAGGCGCTCACCATCGTCGCGCTGCTGCTCTGCCTGGCGCTCCTGGCAAAAAGCCGGCGTCAGCCCAAGTAGAGCACCAGGAACTGCGCTACCAGGACCACGCCCAGCGCAAAGACGGCGACCTCCCAGGCCGCCTTGCGACGAATCCAGGCCAGGCGCCGGACCATCACCTGCAGCCCGAGGATGGCGTGCAGGTAGACGAGCGTCGCCGTCGCCACGGGCAACCACACGGCGTGCAGTTTCCCCGCCGAGGCCGGGTCGATCAACCCCAACGTCAGAAGGCTGAACAGCCGCCCCTTGAACGCCCCCATGCCGGTCATCATCTGCAACCACATGAGCACGAGGAGGAGGGGCGAGGTCCAGTAGAGGATCCGCGTATAGACGCGCAACCGTCGCATCAGATCCTCCCGCTATCCGCGCGGTATGGCGGATTCACCACCAAGACGCGAAGAATCACCACTTCTTCACTCTCTGTGTTCTCTGTGTCTCCGTGGTGAGAGCTGAACTCGGGCGCTATGCGAACGCCCGGAAGCGCTCGCGTTGGGCGTTGCAGATGGGGCAGCGCTCGGGCGGCTCGCCCACCAACGTGTGGCCGCACTGGGAGCAGACGTGGATGGTGCCGGCCTGCAGGTCCTGCCCGCCCTCGACGGCGGCCTGAGCCTGCCTGTACAGCGCGGCATGCGTCTTTTCGGCCTCCCAGGCCCAGGTAAAGCTGCGCACGGCGCCCGTCTCCCTCTGCAGCTCGGCGGCCGCAGTATAGACGGGGTACATCTCGGCCACCTCGAAATCCTCCCCCTCGATGGCTACGGAGAGGTTCTGCGCCGTCGGGCCCCAGCCAAAGCCGGCGCCGGCCACCGTCTGGACGGAGCCCACCTCGTTCCGCATCACCTGAAAGTGGCTGGTGGCGTGAATCTGCTCGGCAAAGGTGACGGCGCGGAACAGCCGTGCGACGTTCGGGAAGCCGTCGCGATCGGCCTTGTCGGCGTAGATGAGGTAACGCATGTGCGCCTGGCTCTCGCCGGCAAAGGCGCTCTGCAGGTTGCTCCTGGTCATCGGATGCATGGCTCGTGCCTCTCCTCTCGTGGGCACGCGCTGGGGCGCGCCGTGGCCCCTCACGGGAGTGGTAGAACGATGCCCGGCGCGGCGCCGGGCATCGCCATCGCGTGGGCTGTCAGGCCTGGGTGACGCTGATCTCTTTGCTATCCTCCCAGAGCCCGTGAATGTTGCAGTAGGCTCGGGAGAAGAGGATGCCGGGCTTACTGGTCTTCATCCAGGTATCAACGACATGGTGGGTGTACACCGGCCCCTCGTTCGGGCCGGCGGTGGATTCGCCATGCGCGTTGAAGGCATAGTGCCCAATCTCATAGGTGAACTTTTCACCTTGCGGCTGGAAAAAGAGCGCGATCCAACGGATGTGGTGTTCCGTGGTGTTGGGGTGGGCGACCTCTTTGCCCAGACTGACGTTCACCCTGAACATCTCGCCGGCCGGGACCGTGTCCGGGCAGTCGATCACCGGAACGTGCTTCTCACTCTTCCAATCCGCGTGCTGTACGTACTCGCCAAGGGTAGGCATATCCATTCCTCCTGTGTGGTTACTGCTCTAGTACCATCGGCCACCCCACGATACGGGGAGCGCCGGACCATGTCGCATGATGCGATCGCTGCTTCCCTCACCCCCTTTCCGGCCTGCAGGGCGCAGCCGCTACATCTCCGCTCAGTATGATAGAGTCGTGATTACCGTCGCGCTGGGCATGGCACGCCGTGCCCACACGCCTTGCCCCCTATGGGCGGCGCGGGGCAAAGACGAGCCATTCAAGCGACCAGCGCAAATCCGCGCTGCATCAGCGCAATCAGCGTACCGGGACACCCTCGCCGGCAGGTACCTAAGCGAGGGCGGCGATGATCGCCGGCATAAATGCGGGCAGGTCGGCCGGCGTGCGGGAGCTGATGAGGTTGCCGTCCACCACCACGGCCTCGTCCACATAGGTGGCGCCGGCATTGATCAGGTCGTCCTTGATGGCACTGACGCAGGTGGCCCGCTTCCCCTTGAGGATGCCCGCCGAGATGGGCACCCATGCGGCGTGGCAGATCATGGCGACGACGCCGCCCTTCTCAAAGACGCCGCGCACTAGGTCGAGCACGGCGGGATAGCGGCGGAGGCGGTCCGGCGCAAAGCCGCCGGGCACCACCACGGCGTCCACATCCTCAACGCGCACGTCGGCGGCCGCCCGTTCCGCCTTGGCGGGATAGCCGTGCTTGCTCTCGTACGTCTTGGCCTCGGGCCCCACGAGGATCACCTCGGCGCCCTCCTCCAGCAGGCGGTAGTAGGGATACCAGAGTTCGGGATCCTCGTACATGTCCTCGGCGAGCACGACGATGCGTTTTCCGTTCAGGCTCATGGCTACCTCCGGGTAGTGATGGTCGTGACCACAGATGTTTGGCCGGCCGTCAGCGATTGGCTGTTGGCATTCGGCCGGCGCGCGGCAAGGACGGGCTCTCAGGTGCGGCGCTTTGCCGTCGCCTTTTCCAGGTTCTCCTGGGCGCGGTACGCCGTGATCTTGCGGATCAGGTCGTAGGGGATGGGCTTGTTCAGCGGGAACTGGATGGCGCCCTTGCTCACGTGATAGGGCGCCAACTCGTCTTTGAAGGCCTCGATCCCGCTCGGGACGGGGTAGAACCCGATGTGGTTCTTGTAGGCGGCGAAATGGACCAGATTGCCGTGCAGCACAAAGGTCGGCATCCGGTACTTGATCGTCTCTTGGGCGTCGGGGGCCACCTCCCTGATGGTCGCCCGCATACGCTGCAGAATCTCCTGTACATCCTCCGGGAACCCGGCGATGTACGCATCGATGGTCGCGTCCATGGACGCAGGCTCCGTCTTCTCGGCTATCATAGCCCCCCTCTCTTGCCATGTCTGTCGGGAGACTTGGACTCCTCACGGCTTGCGGCCGAGTCCCCCGGTAGGCGTGGCGCCCCCACCGGTGTACGCGCGGGGGCGCGCTACCTCCGTCAACTCAGCAACTCGCGCAGGCGCTCCGGCTCGGTCACCGGCGGGTGGCAGGTGGCGCCGCTGCAGACGTAGGCCGCGGCGGAATGGTCCACCGGCTCCTTGCCGGCCAGGAGCGGCACCCGCGCGCCGCCCGCCTCTCCCACCGCTAGGATGCGATGGGGCGCATAGCCGCCCCCGCCCGCCTCCAGCAGAGTGCGGGTGTCGTCGGCCTCGGGCGCGCCCACAATGGCGACCTCGATCGGCGGCGCCGAGAGATGATCCAGCGCGATGAGCCACTGAGAGAACCCCAGCGGATGCTCGACCATGAGGGGGCGCACCCGGGCTACGAGTTCACGCGCCACCTCCTCGTAGCGTGGCTCCTGGGCCAACACCGACAGGCGCGCCAACACCAGCGCCGCCATGGCGTTCCCTGAGGGCACGGCGTTGTCCTCCAGGTCACGGGGCCGCACGATGAGCGCCTCGTGGTCGTCGCTGGTGTCCCAGAAGCCGACGTCGGCGCCAAAGTGCTCCTGCACCAGGTCCATCAGCTCGCGTGCCGCGGCGTAGCAGCGATCGTCAAAGGTGACCTCGTAGAGCGCCAACAACCCCTCCGCCACGTGGGTATAGTCCTCCAGGTAACCGTTCACCCAGGCGACGCCGTCCTTCCAGGCGTGCCGCAGACGTCCGGCGTCATCGCGCATGGCATCGAGCGCGAAATCCGCCGCCCTCTCGGCGGCCAGGAGATAGTCGGGGCGCATCAGCGCCCTGCCCGCCTCGGCCAGGGCAGCTACCATCAGGCCATTCCACGACGCCAGCACCTTTTCGTCGCGCGTGGGCCGGGGCCGACGCGCCCGCGCCTCGAGGAGCAGCTCCCGCGCTCCCCCCAACGCCCGGCGTTGCTCCAGGGGCCCCTCAAAGACGAGGATGTTCTTCCCCTGGAAATTCCCCGGCTGCGAGACGCGGTAGGCGTCCATGAGGTCCGTCGCCCGCTCATCGAGAAGCGCCTCAATCTCAAAGGCCGTCCACAGGTAGTAGCCGCCCTCCTCCCCCTCCACGTCGGCGTCCTGGGAGGCATAAAAGCCCCCCTCCGGCGACGTCATCTCGCGGAGAACATAATCGAGGGTCTCCTCTACGATGATACGATAAAAGGGATCGTCCGTCATCTGCCAGGCGTGCAGGTAGACGCGCGCCAGGAGGGCGTTGTCGTAGAGCATCTTTTCAAAGTGAGGCACGATCCAGTGGTCGTCCACCGCATAGCGATGGAACCCCCCGCCGAGCTGGTCATAGATCCCCCCGCGCGCCATGGCGTCGAGGGTGCCCCGCGCCGCCGCCAGCAGGTCGTGGTCGCCGCCGGCGAGGAAGCGGCGCAGGAGGAACTCGATGGCCATGGGATGCGGGAATTTGGGCCCGTTGCCCCAGCCGCCGTGGAGGCGGTCGGAACTCTCCACCAACGCGTTGGCGGCGGCATCGAGGGCCACGTCATCCGACGTGCTCCCTCGCCCGAGGCGATCGGCCACCCGGCCGGGGGTCATGTGGTCGCGCAGCGCTTCCACGAGCTGCTCCCCGCCGGCCTCGAGTTCGTGGCGGCGCACCTCCCATGCCCGGCGGATCTTGCGCAGCACCTCCATGAACGATGCCAGGCCATAGCGCTGGTCCGCCGGAAAGTAGGTGCTCCCGAAGAAGGGCTTGCCGTCGGGCGTCAGAAACACCGACAGAGGCCAACCGCCGCTGCCCGTCAGCGCCTGCACGGCCGACATGTAGACGCGGTCCAGATCGGGGCGCTCCTCGCGGTCCACCTTGATGCTGACAAAGTGAGCGTTCATATACGCCGCCACACGCATATCCTCGAACGATTCATGGGCCATCACGTGGCACCAGTGACACGCCGAGTAGCCGATAGACAAAAAGATCGGCTTGCCCTCCGCGCGGGCGCGCGCGAACGCCTCCTCACCCCAGGGGTACCAGTCCACGGGGTTTTCTGCGTGTTGTAGGAGATAGGGACTCGATTCATGAGCCAGACGGTTTGCCACAGCAATGCCTCCAAACGCTGCAACTCAGTACGCGGTCACCTCGCCGGCGCCTATCTCGCGTCGCCCTCCCAGGTCCAGGGGGTGGTCGATCCCAGGCTGGATGAGACCGTCGGTGGAATACAGGCCGACGGTGGGCCAGTACCCGGCGCCTCCCGAATCCTGAAAGTGGATGCGGACGACGGTCTTTGGTCCCTTGTAGCCATACTTGGAGGGGACCAACAGGCGCAGCGGGGCGCCGAACTTTTCGTGCAGGGGCTCGCCGTCCATATCGTAGGCGAACAGGACGCGCGGCTCCTGCAGCTCGGTGACCTGTAGATATTCGTAGTAGCCGTCGCCACACTCGAGGTAGAGCCAGGTGGCCTCCGGCGTAGGGCGGACGACGTCGGCCAGGGCCTGATAGGCGAATCCGGCCCAGGACGCTTTGGCCGACCACCCCTCGACGCACACCATGCGGGAGACCTGCTCGACGGCCGGAAGCGCGCGAAGCTCGGCCAGGCTGAACGCGCCGGGCGCCTCCACCAGCCCGTCGACGGTCAGCCGCCATGCCTCGGGGTCGAGGGCCTGGAAGGCGCGGTAGAAGCGCACGTTCCAGTCGGGCCGAATGTCGGGGCTGTTCTCGTTGCGCAACACCTCGCCATCCTCCTTGGTGGGCAGCGGCGTGCCGGCGGGCCTGCCCGCCGGTCGGCCGGTGGCACACGACGCCGCCAGGGCCGCCAGCGTGGCGGCCGCCCCCGTGAGAAACGCGCGCCGCGTATAGTGGGCCACCGTGCCTCCTAGATGAACAACGTCACCGCCGAGTCGCGGGCGTCCTGGATGTAGGTGCCCACCGCGCCCCACTCGTCGATGAGATCCTCACGCAGGTCCTCGCGCTTGATGCCCATGATCTCCATGGTCATCTCGCAAGCGATGATCTTGCCGCCCAGGTCATGAAAGTCGCTCAACAGCCGCTCCAGGTCTACGACGCGCGCCTTGGCCATGCGCCGCTTCACCATCCACTTGCCCAACCCGAGCAAGTGCATCTTGGAGAGCGGCCCCTTCTCCAGGCCCTTCTTGGTGAGGCGCTGCAACCCCCAGAAGGTGAAAAAGAGAGAGGCCTCCATCCCCATGGCGAGGGAGCCGTTGGCGACGATGAGGGCGCTGTAAAGCTTGTCCATGTCGCCGCTGTGAACGATGATCGTTGTACGTTCGGCCATGGTCCCCCCTACACCCGGAATTGGATCGTCCAGTCGGTATCGACGCCCTCGTTGGAGACGAGTTCCAGCCCCAGCGCCTCGAGCGCCATGGGGATCTCTTTTCTCGACGCGGGGTGCGTCCCCACCACCTCAATGATGTCGCCCGGCGACGCTTTGCGCGCCGCCTTGCGCACCTCCACCAGGGGCACGGGGCAGGTTTCGCCCCGCACGTCGATACGCATCGTGACCTGGATGTCTGTCATGGGATCCCCCTAATCGCTGAACTCGACGAGCACCCGCTCCACGTCCCAGAGGGGCTCGATCTTTTCCACGATGTCGTTGCGGATGTTGTTGGCGAACTGGTGGTCGGAGGGGAGGTCCACCGCGATGCGCACCGTGCCGTCGGTCACCTCGATCTCGTCGACCAGCTTGGTGCGCACCAGGTCGAGCCCCACCACCGGGTTCATCACATGCTTGAGCCGGCGCCGCACCTCATCGACGGTGGTGGGCACGCGCTCCGTCACCAGGCCGTGCCGCTCCTCATAGTTCTGGATGGCCGCCCGCAGCCCGTCCACCGCCAGCACCGAGCAGTGCGTCTTGATGGGCGGCAGGCCACCCAGCGCCTCCGAAGCCTGTTGCCAGGAGATGGCCTTGGCCTCATCGAGGGTCTTGCCCTTGGCCAACTCGGTGATAATGGAACCCGTGGCGATGTTCGAGGCGCAGCCGTACGACTCGAACTTGATGTCGTCGATGCGCTGCGTCTCGGCGTCTACCTTGAGATAGACCGCCACCATATCGCCGCACGCCGGGCTGCCCTCGATCGACTTTGCGTCGGGGTCATCGATGCGCCCCACGTTGCGCGGGTTGCGGAAATGCTCCATGACGAGTTCGCTATAGGGAAGCGGCATGAGCCCTACTCCTTTCCCAGCGGGCTGATGGCCCGCAGGTTCGTGATGACGTCAGTGATAGCGCCGACCACGGCGTCCACGTCGTCTTCTGTGTTGTAGCGTCCAAAGGTGAACCGCACCGAGCCGTGCGCCCGCTCGTGGTCGCCGCCGATCCCGAGGATCACGTGGCTGGCCTCCAACGACCGGCTAAAGCACGCCGAGCCGGTGCTCACGGCAAATCCCCGCATGTCGAGGTGCAGCAGGACCGATTCCCCCTCGACGTAGCGGAACGAGATGTTGGCGTTGTGAGGCAGGCGAAACTCGGGATGCCCGTTGAGGCGCGCGTCGGGCACATGCAGCAGTTCCGCGATCAGGTGGTCGCGCATCGCCTGCAAGCGCGCCGTCTCCTCGGGGGTGACCAGTTCCACGGCGCGGGCGAATCCGACGGCCCCCGGGATGTTCTCGACGCCGGCGCGCATGTTGTTCTCCTGGAATCCACCGTCCATCCACTTGGCCAGCGGCGTCCCCTCTCGCACATAGAGGCCGCCGATGCCGCGCGGACCATGAATCAGGTGCGCCGAGATGGTGACCAGATCCACCGGCATGCGCCGCACGTCCAGCGGCACGCGCGGAAAGCTGTGGGTAGCATCGGTGTGGAACAGGACGTCGTGCTCGCGGCAGATGGCGCCGATGGCCTCGATATCCTGCAGCGTGCCGATCTCTTGGTTGGCGGCCTGCACCGAGACGAGGATGGTGTCGCGGCGCAGTGCCCCGCGCAGGGCGTCGGGATCGATGCGGCCGTGGCCGTCCACCGGCAGGAGGGTGACCTCGAAGCCCTGCCGCTCCAGGGCGCGGGCGCTGTGCAGCACCGCAAAGTCCTCGATGGCGCTGGTGATGATGTGGCGCCCCTTCTTGGCCCCCAGCGCCATGGCCACCCCCTTGAGCGCCATGTTGCTCGATTCCGTGTCGCCCGAGGTAAAGACGAACTCCTCTGGCGTGGCGCCCAACGCCGCCGCGATGCGGGTGCGGGCGTCATCCAGAGCGTCGCGCGCCTCGATCCCCAGGGAATAGCCGAATTGGGAGGTCGCCACGGCATAGGTGTCCAGGTAGTAGGGTGCCATCGCCTCGAGCACGCGCTCGTCGAGGCGCGTTGCGGCGGCGTTGTCCAGGTAGACGATGCGATCAGACACGGTCACCTCCATCGAGATACTCAGTCGTCCCGGGGCGGAGTCGGCTCCTGCCCCTCATCCCACACGATGGCGAACTCGCAATCGATGGCGCCCTCGGGGCAGATCTCTTCGCAGAGCCCGCAATCGTCGCAGCGCTCGGGGTGGGCGAGCACGATGGCATCGCCCTGCACGACCAGGGCGCCGCAGACGCACACCGCGACGCACCGACCGCAGGCCGTGCACCGCCGGTAATCGATTCGCGGGTGCGTGCATGCCCCATCCACAGCCGGCCCTCCTGGCGCCACGCGTACCGAACAAACTCTACTACTATTATATAGTATTACGAGTGCGGGGATACGACAAAAGTCACGCTCATGGGTGCGGGTTGCGAGTTTCGGGTTCCGGGTTGCGGGTCGTGGGGGGCACCAACCACCAAGGCACCAAGGGCAAAGTTCACCAAGAAAAGACGCATCAACCGTAGAGAGCGCAGAGGCCACACAGAGAGGGCATGGTATGCTCTTTCCGTGTGGCCTCTGTGTCTTTGTATGCTCTGTGCCTAGTACCTTAGTGCACCTTTGTGTCCTTGGTGTCTTGGTGGTAAGGTGCTACTGGCGGGAGAACGCCGCGTCGAATGCCACATCCGACGGCGTGAGGTCGAGACGTCGGATCATGGCCAGCGCCTCGGGGGCGCCCTGGTCGCGGTTCATGCCGTTGTCCTCCCACTCGACGGAGAGCGGCCCCTGGTAGCCCACGGCGTTCAGCGCCCGAAAGACGCGCTCGAACGGCACGCCGCCGCGCCCGGGGGAGACGAAATCCCACCCGCGGCGCGCATCGCCAAAGAGCAGGTGCGAGCCCAGGATGCCGTTGCGACCGTTCAGCACGCGGATCGATTCCTTGACGTGCATGTGGTAGATGCGATCCCCGTAGGCGTACACGAACTCGACCGGGTCGACCATCTGCCAGTAGAGGTGGCTAGGGTCAAAGTTGATGCCGAACGCCTCGCGGCGCCCGATCGCCTCCAGCGTGCGCTGGGTCGTCCAGTAGTCGTAAGCGATCTCGGAGGGGTGCACCTCCAGGGCGAACTTGACGCCCACCTCATCGAACACGTCGAGAATCGGGTTCCAGCGATCGGCGAAATCCTGGTAACCGGCCTCGATCATCTCGGGCGGCGTCGGCGGGAACATGGCCAACAGGCGCCAGATCTTGCTGCCGGTAAAGCCGTTCACCACCTTGACGCCGAACTGGGCGGCGGCGCGGGCGGTGTTCTTGACCTCCTCGGCGGCACGCTGCCGCACCCCCTCCGGTTCGCCGTCGCCCCAGACGTAGGGCGGCGCGATCGCCTTGTGCCGTTCGTCGATGGGGTCGTCGCACACCATCTGTCCCACGAGGTGCGTGCTGATGGCATAGCACGTGAGCCCGTACTTGTTGAGGATGTCCCAGCGGCTCTGGAGGTAGCCATCCTGCTCCAGCGCCTTGTCGACCTCGAAATGGTCGCCCCAGCAGGCCAGCTCCAGGCCATCGTAGCCAAATTCCTTGGCCTTTTGCGCCACCGTTTCGAGGGTGAGGTCGGCCCACTGGCCGGTGAATAGCGTGACAGGTCGTGCCATGATCGTGCCTCCTGGTTACAGGCTGAACGACATCGGCGTCCACTTGACGTCGCTGCCGCTGCTCTCCACCGCCTTGTTGATGAAATACACGCCCCGCGCACCGTCCTCCACCGTGGGAAAGTCGAGCATCAGGTCGCTCGGCTCGATCCCAAGGATCTTGGCGCGGACGGTATCGGCGAAATTCTTGTACACGTTGGCGAACGCCTCATAGAACGCCTCCGGGTGGCCGGACGGCAGCCGCGAGTTGGCGACGGCCGCCTCGCAGTTGTAGGCGTTGCCCCGCTTGTAGATGCGCTCGGGGCCGGCGTTGTCCCGCACGTAGAGATAGTTGGGGTTCTCCTGCTGCCATTCGAGCCCCGCCTTGGTGCCCCACACGCGGATGGAGAGGCTGTTTTCCTGGCCGGGGCAGACCTGCGAGGCGGTGAGGATTCCCTTGGCACCGCCCTTGAAGCGCAGCAGGATGTTGCCGTCATCATCTAGCTGCCGCCCCGGCACAAAGGTGGTGAGGTCGGCGCAGATCGCCTCTAGCTCGAGGCCGGTGACGTATGAGACGAGATTCTCGCAGTGCGAGCCGATGTCGCCGATACAGCCCGAGATGCCCGACCGCGTCGGATCGGTGCGCCACTCGGCCTGCTTGGAGCCCTCGGCCTCGGCGCGCGTCGCCAGCCAGCCCTGCGGGTACTCGACCATCACCTTTAGGATGTCGCCCAGCGTGCCGTCCTGCACCATGCAGCGCGCCTGCTTCACCATAGGGTAGCCCGTATAGTTGTAGGTAACGGCAAAGATGACGCCCTTATCCTTCACCGCCGAGACGAGGTCCATGGCCTGCTCGACGGTGTGCACCATGGGCTTGTCGCACGCCACGTGGTAACCGGCGTCGACAAAGGCCTTGGCCACCGGATAGTGCATGTGGTTGGGCGTCACGACGGAGACGAAATCGATGCGCTCATCCTCCGAGAGGGCGCTCTCCTTCGCGATCATCTCCTCGTACGAGCCGTACACCCGCTCCTCGGGCAGCAGCAGGTCGCGCCCCGAGGCCTTGCTCTTTTCCGGGGTCGATGAAAAGGCGCCCGATACGAGTTCGACGTTCCCCTCGAGCATCGCCGCGCGACGGTGCACGCCGCCGATAAAGGCGTCGCGCCCCCCGCCGACCATGCCCATACGCAGCTTGCGTGGGAAAAAGGCCTCTTCGCTCTTGCCACTTACCATGGGTACCCTCCTGGTGCACGTAAAGGGGTGGGTCAGTGCCCGCCGTTGGGTTGACGGCGCCTATTCTGCATGGCGACGCGAAGGATGTCAAGGGAGTCGCATGGTGATGTTGAAATGTGTACCCTACCATGGTAGACTGTCCGCGGCTTACATTCGAGCCCACACCACAGCGGAGCATGCCATGAAGGTCACGATCGTCGGCGACAGTTTCTACCTGGATGGCAACCCCACCTATACCCGCCTCACCGGCTTTCCGGAGGCGGACCCGAGGCTGGCCGGCTTGATCCTGAACCACCGCGTCATCAACGGAATTTATGACGACCTCACGCCCGGCCACGACTATTACGGCGACGAGATCGACGACTGGGCGTACCCCGACACGGGCATCTGGGACCCCGAGCGCAACACCGATTCCCTCGTGAAGGCGATGCGCGCCTGGCGCGACCACGGCGTGATCGCCTTTACCATCGGCCTGCAGGGCGGCAACCCCTTCTGGACATCGCCCCCGCCGGACGAGGTCGACATCGAGGCGATCGACTCGGGGGCGTTCGAGCCCGACGGCTCGCTCCGCCCGGCGTTCATGGCCCGACTCAAGCGCGTCCTCGACCGCGCCCGCGAGCTGGACATGGTGCCCATCGTCAACTATTTCTACCAGCACCAGGCGCGCCGCATCCGCGAGGACGCCCTGCCGGCGGCGGTGGACAATGCCACCAACTGGCTGCTGGACAACGAGTACGATGGGCTGATCATCGATCTGGCCAACGAGTGCCATCACCACGCCTATTATCCAGCGCTCCAGGTGGATGGCATTCACGAGCTGATCTATCGCGTGCGCGACGACGTGGACCTGCACAACGCCCGCAGCGGCAAGGAGCGTCGCTTCTACGTCAGCGCCAGCTTTGGGGGGTGGTCATCCACGGCCACGCAGATCGCCCGGGTGCCGGAGAGCTTCGTGCGGGCGGTCGACGTGTTCCTGCCCCACGGCAACCAGCGCACGACGGAAGAGGTACGTCAGGCCATCGTCGCGCTGCGTCAGCGCGCCCTGGACGTCCTGGGGCGCATCCTGCCCATCGTCTACAACGAGGACATGGCCGACCCGCAGACGGCGTCGGGCGTCGACTCGGCGGGCGATCTGGAGCACCTGGGGGCCTGCATCGAGGCGCACGTCTCGTGGGGCAACCTCATCCGCAGCCACCAAGCGGTGCCGTGCCAGGCCTGGGTCGGCGGTTCCGAGGTCCAGGACGCCTGGTTTGCCGCCACGAGCGCGCTGGCGGGCCAGGCGCGGCCTCCGAGTTCGGTGCGGACGCTGTACCATCGGATCTGAACAAGTGCGGGTGCCGGGGTGCGAGCTGTGGGTTGACCTTGCAGGTGGCAGGTTGCGAGATGCCTGCGTGGTGAGTCGAGGGCTGTCAGGCCTTGGGTAGCGCCGGCGCTCGTGGCCACGAGAGAGGTTCTTGTGTGCGCACGACATCGGTTTCATGGTGACCCCGAGCGTTTTGAGGTCGTCGCCGACTATGTCCACCAGTCCTTTGGCAAGGCCATCACGTACATCGCCGACGTGGCCGGCGGCCAGGGGATGCTCACGCGCCTGCTCTGCAAGCGCTACAACTATTCCGCCGAGGTGGTGGATCCACGCGGCTGGACGCTCAAGGGCGTGCCCTCGCGTCCCGTCGCGTTCGACCCCGCCCTGGCCGAGTACTATGACCTGATCGTTGGTCTGCACCCCGACGAGGCGACACGCGCCGTGGCCGAGGCCGCTCTGGTGCGTCCCACCGTCATCATCCCCTGCTGCAACTTTTGGTCCGAGGACAAGCTAGGGCGCGACGAACTCGTCGATGCTATCGCGGCCTACTACCGAGCGCACGGCGCGTCCTACGAGCGCATGATCCTGCCCTTCAAGGGGCCGAAGAACGTCGGGCTACTCTCTTATCCTCCCGGCTGGTCGAGGGAGCGCTGAACGGGCTCGAGATCAACGCTCCCTCTGCATCCCCCCTCTGCCCGCCGCCGACGCAAGAGAGGGCGACCGGCCGGTCGCCCCTACGATACAGCAAACGGGGAGCGGCTCACCGGCCGCTCCCCGTTCGTCATCCAACCACCCCACGTCAGAACCCGGTGACCGCGTGGTACCCAACGCGCAACCTGTCACCTGCAACCGCAACGCACAACGCACAACCCACAACCCGGAACCCGCAACCAAACTCTAAACTAGTTGCCCATCCTGCCGCAGGAGCGCGCGCAAGCGCTGGACGTCCACCTGGCCAGGGAACGCTCCCTCCTGCACGGCCAACGCCGCGGCGGTGCCCGCCGCCTGGCCGATGGCAACGCAGGTGCCCATCACACGCGATCCCGCCATCCCCTCGTGGGTGGCCGAGATGCAGCGCCCCGAGCTGAGCAGGTTGGGCACCGAGACCGACAGCAGTGAGCGATAGGGGATGTCGTACCAGTCGCCCTGAGGCGGCATGAGGTCCCGCCGTGAGGCGGGCATGTGCTCGTGCTCCGCGGCCCAGTAGTCGCAATCGGCGCCCATGGGGCAGTCGGCGGTACAGAGGTGCACGGGATAGGTGTTGCCGCGGGGGCAGTGGATGTCGATCCACCAGGAGCCACGGGCGATGGCATCGTCGAATTTGCGCCCAGCGCGGATGTCGTCCCCCGTGAGGGCGTAGGGCCCCACGATCTGGCGGCTCTCCCGCGGCCCCACCTGGGGCGAGGTCTGCTGCACGTAGGCGTCGGCGAACTCGGGCGCCGTGGCGCGCAGGTAGCGCGTCAGCTCCCAGACGTTGCGCCGCACGCTCAGCTCGGCCTCCGTCAGGGTCCTGGCATCGGTGGAATCGCCGCCGAACCGCGTCATGTTGGCGGCGGCGTGGTCGCCGTGATAGGCGCAGCGCTTGCTCAGGAACCCCACGCCGTAGAACCGAAAGCGCCCGTCCTCCATCTCGCGTTCCACCTGCTGGCGCAGCTCGGCCTCGCGCGCCTCGTCCACCTCGGTAAAGCCCGCCAGGTGAAAGAAGGAGCCCATCGACTCGGGGCAGCTGTCGTACGCGCGGCCGAAGGTCGTCCGCGCGTCGGCGCGGTGGGCCACATCGGCGTCGCCGGTGGCGTCGATGAACACCTTGCCGCGCACCGCCTGCCGGCCCGATTTGTTCTCGACGATCACGGCGTCGATCGGTGGGTTGGTCGCCGCGGTGTCCCCGCCCTTGACGACGCCGACGATCATGCTGTGCAGCAGCAGGGTGACCCCCGCCTCCTGGCACATCTCGTCGATAACGATCTTGAGGGCTTCGGCGTCAAAACGGATGCCCCACTCCTGGGTGGCCTCCTCCCAACTCGGCGCACACCCCAGGGCGTGCATGCGCTCGGTGACCTCGCGCAGGATCCCCTCCACGATGGGGGTGTGCGCCTCGGAGGCGGTGTGGGCGAGGATAGGTGCCACCAACCCCGCGGTGGCCAGCCCGCCCATGAACCCGTAGCGCTCGATGAGCAGCGTGCGCGCGCCGTGGCGCGCCGCCGCGATGGCGGCGGGGAATCCGCCCGGCCCCCCGCCGCACACCACCACGTCCGCGTCATGCACCACCGGCACCTCGCGCGCCGGCTCCCGAATCGTCGCCATCTCTTCCCTCCCGAGGGGTAACCACCAAGACACCAAGGGCACAAAGGAACACCAAGAGGAGAGGTGTATAACGCAGAGTACACAGAGGACGCAGAGATCACAGAGGGGGACGTTTCTGTTCTATGCCCCCCTGGTAGCCTTGCGCCTTCTTGCGGCGGCTAGGAGATCATCGCGATCACTAGGTGGAATCTCAATACTCTATGTTCTCTGTGCTCTCTGTTCTCTGTGGTTCAGTACCTTGGTGTTCTTGGTGGTTAGCCCCGAATATGCCAGTCGCCTTGGACGATCCACTTGTAGGTGGTCAGTTCGCGGGGGCCCATGGGGCCGCGGGCGTGGAGCTTTTGCGTGCTGATGGCCACCTCGGCGCCCAGGCCGAACTGGCCGCCGTCGTTGAAACGGGTGCTGGCGTTGACGAACACCGCCGCCGAGTCGACCTCGTTGAGAAAACGCGTGGCGTGGGCATAGTCGTTCGTCAGGATGCCATCCGAGTGATTCGTGCCGTACCGCGCGATGTGGGCGATCGCCTCGTCCAGCGAGTCGACCACCTTGGTGGACAGGGTCAACCCCAGGAACTCGGTGCCGTAGGCGTCGGGGCCGGCGGGGGCCAGCAGGTCGGCGTTCAGCCCATCGGCGCCGTCCAGGGCGCGCATGGACGCCTCATCGGCCAGCACCTTCACGCCGCAGGCCTGGAGATCGGCCACCATGGCGGGCAGAAAGGCGGCGGCGACGGAGCGGTGCACCAGCACCGTGTCGAGGGCGTTGCACACCGAGGGCGCCTGGGTCTTGGCGTTGTTGATCAGCGGGATGGCGCGCTCCAGGTCGGCGCTCTCGTCCACGTAGAGGTGGCAGACGCCGATGCCGCCGTACACCACCGGCATGGTGGCGTGCTGCTTCACCAGGCCCTGCAGCCCCGGCCCGCCGCGGGGGATGAGCAGGTCGATGACGTCGTCCATCTTGAGCATCTCGAGCACCAGGGCGCGGTCGGTGGAGGTGATGAGCTGCACCGCATCGGGGGGCACCCCGCACGCCTCGCAGGCGGCGCGCACCAGGTCCACCAGCACGACGTTGGTGCGCAGGCATTCCTTGCCGCCGCGCATGATGACGGCGTTGCCCGTCTTGATCCCCAGGGCGCCGATGTCGACCGTCACGTTGGGGCGCGCCTCAAAGAACACCCCCAGCACCCCCAGCGGCACGCGCTTTTTCGCGATGCGCAGGCCGTTGGGCAGCGTTCGCCCGTCGTATACCTCACCCAGGGGATCGGGCAGGGCGGCCACGTCGAGGCACCCCTGCACCATGGACCCCAGGCGCTTGGGGTTCAGCGTCGAGCGGTCGAGGAGCGCGGGGGCCAGCCCCGCCGCGCGCGCCTCCTCGATATCGGCGCGGTTCGCCTCCCAGAGAGCGTCCCCCGCCCCCTCGAGGCGCCGCGCGATCTCGCGCAGGGCGCCCTCGCGCACCTCTGTCGACAGGAGCGCCATCCGGCGCCCCGCCTCCCGCGCGCGCTGGCCCATGGTCTTGAGGTCTATGTCGGGCATGTTGTGTCCACCTTTCGCAAACAGGCCGTCGGCTGTCAGCGGTCTGAGATCGGCTTGAAATCTTGCTCTTGGCTGTTGGTCGTGCCGCGCACCGGGGTCCCGTTGGCTACAGATCTGCTAATGGCCAAGAGCCAACAGCCAAACGCCGATAGCCGACAGCTGACAGCCGATCGCCGACCGCTACAACAACACCATCTTGTCCCGATGCAGAAACTCGGGCCCGTAATCATAGCCGAGGATGTCGGCGATGTCGCGGGAGCGTTGGCCGAGGATGCGGCGCAGGTCGGCCGAGTCATAGTTGACCAGCCCGCGCGCCACCTCGCGGCCCGAGGCGTCGCGCACCGCCACCAACGCGCCGCGCTCGAAATCGCCCTGCACCTCGACGATGCCCACCGGCAGCAGGCTTCGACCGCAGTGCAACACCGCGGCGCAGGCGCCGTCGTCGACGCGCACGCTGCCGGCAGTATGCGCCTGGGCCAGCATCCAACGCTTGCGCCCCTCGTCCGGCGTGATGCGGGCCGGGAACCAGGTGGCGGGTGCGGTGCGCTTCAGGGCGCCGGCCAGGGCGTTCTCGCGGTTGCCGCCGGCGATGACCACCGACGTGCCGCTGCGCATCGCCATGTCTGCCGCCACGATCTTGGTGTACATCCCGCCGGTGCCCAGCCCCGAGCGGCTGCCCGAGGCGAGTTCGTACACCGCGGCGTCGATGCGCTCCACGCGCTCCAGCAACCTGGCGTCCGGGTCGACATTGGGGTCCGCTGTATAGAGGCCGTCGGTATCGGTGAGCAACACCAGCAGGTCGGCCTCGATGACGTTGGCCACCATGGCCGAGAGGCTGTCGTTCTCGCCGACCTTGATCTCTTCCGTGGCCACGGCGTCGTTCTCGTTGACGATGGGCACGATGCCGCGCTGCAGCAGCCCCTCAAAGGTGTCGCGCACGTTGAGATAGCGGTGACGGTCCTCCACGTCCTGGCGCGTCAACAGCACCTGGGCGACTATCACGTCGTATAGCTCGAAATACTGCTCCCACAGGTGCATGATGCGGCCCTGCCCCACGGCGGCCAGCATCTGCTTGAAGGGGATGGTCTTGGATTCGCGGGGAAACCCGAGGCGCTCGCGGCCGGCCTGCTGCGCGCCCGACGTGACCAGCACCACGTCGACGCCCACCTGCCGCAGCGCAGCGAGCTGCCGCACCAGGTCGAGCATGCGGGGCGGGTTCAGCTTGCCGGTGCCGGCGGTCAGCGTGCTGGTGCCAACCTTGACGACGATGCGTCGCCAGGTGCCAGGGCTAGATTGCGGGGCTCGATGCACCACGGGATCTTCTCCATGCCTTTGCGCGAGTTGCTGGCCATTATAGCATGGTGGGCTGTGGGGCGTAAAACAATGCTCGTCCCAGAGGATGAATTGGGCACGCGGATGAACGCGGGTTCGGCGGATGGGCGCGGATCAAAGTACAGGCTAACCGCACAGGCCCAGAGATGGTGCGTTTTGATCTTTCGTGTATGTTCTCTAGATTCTCTATGAACTCTGTGATCTCTGTGTCTAGTGGGTTCCCATCCGCGGAAATCCGCGAGACCCGCGTTTATCCGCGTTCCCTCCGAATGTGCGCTGCTGGGTGAGTGTGCTATACTCGGCGGCGTTGTTGCTGTACCCTCGCTCGTTTGTACGACATGCCATGCACAAGGGGTACCGCCATGCGGATCTCGCAGCGCCTGAGCACACCGCTGCAACGGCTGCTGAGGGCGCCGGATCGCCTCGCCGAGCGCAACACCTACTATCTGTATCTCGAGGTCGTCTTTGCCGGTTTCCTGGCCGCGGCGGGGTCGTTCAACGCCGCCTACGTCCTGCGCCTGGGCGGCTCCAACGCCCTCGTGGGGCTCATGTCGTCCCTCCCCGCGCTGGCCGCCAGCCTGCTCTACATCCCTTCGGCGCGCGTCTTGGAGCGACGCACCCACTATATGCCGTGGGTGGTCTGGAGCCTGTTCCTGGCGCGGGTGGGCTACCTGATCATCGCGCTGCTCCCCATGATCACCGGGCGGATCCTCCCCGAGCTGACGGTGGCCCTCCTGGTGGCCATGAACGTGCCGTCGGTGCTCTTTTCCACCGGCTGGAGCCCCATGCTCTCCGATGTCATCGCGCCGCGCGCACGCGCTACGGTGCTGGCGTGGCGCAGCATCCTGAGCAGCGCCACCATCGCGCCGCTCATCTTTTTCGCGGGACGCTGGCTCGATCGTGCCGCCTTTCCCATGAACTATCAGTGGATGTACGCTCTCGGCTGGCTGGCGAGCGGCGGCATCGGCATCTATCTCGTGTCGCGCATCCGCGTGGAGCCCCAGGCCGACGCGACGCAGCCGCGCCGCACGCCCATCGACAAGACGCGCCGCGAAAAGGGCACCTGGCTCGACGCCCTGCGCGCCGCGGCGGACGAGAACCGCGGCTTTTTCCGGATCGTCGTCAACACCTTGCTCTTCAACCTGGGCGCGTGGATGGTGGGCCCCCTCTTTATCATATTTTACGTGCGCGAGCTGGGCGCCACCGACGGCTGGGTCGGTATACTGGGCACGCTGGCCCACGTCGGCGTCATCGCCGGATACTGGCTGTGGCGGCGCATCATCCGCCGCACCGGCGAGGCGCGATCGCTGCTCATCGCCGCACCGCTGGTGTGCATCCATCCGCTGCTCGTGGCGCTGGTACCGAACCTGACCGTCATCCTGTTCGTCGAGTTTCTCATCAACGTCATCGCCGCCGGCGTGAACCTGAGCCACAGCGTGATCTTTCTCGAGCTGTTGCCGGAGGGGCGCAAGCACAGCTCCACGGCGGTCTATTCCATGATTATGAACATCGGCGCGTTCGTGTGCCCGCTGATCGGCGTGGCGCTGGCGGACCGCATCGGCATCGCGCCGACGCTGCTCATCGGCGCCGGCATGCGACTGGCGGGCGCAGCCCTGTTCTTCCTCTTGCCGGTGAAGCAGACGGACTCGCAGCTCCAGGTAGCGTAGAGGCCCCACAACAAAGGAGGCACAACGTGAAGGTCATGGTGATGCATTCCAGCCCCAACATCGACGGCCTGACGGCGGCGGCCGCCCAGGCCGCGGCGGCGGCGATTCGCGGGGTCGGCCAGGAGGTGGAGGAGGTCCGCCTCAACGACCTCGAGCTATGCGGCTGCAAGGCGTGCAACAACGGCTGGGGGACGTGCCGCGAGACGCAGCAGTGCTGCCAGGACGACGCCTTCCCCGAGCTGCACCGGCGCTTTGTCGCCGCCGACGCCTTTGTCCTCGTCACGCCGGTGTACTTTGGCGAGCCGAGCGAGTCGATGAAGGCGTTCATGGACCGCCTCCGCCGCTGCGAGGCCACCCTCGGCGCCCGGCCGGGCGGGCTGGCCGGCAAGCCGATGCTGATGGTCGCCGCCGCCGGTGGCAGCGGCAACGGCACGGTGAACTGCCTGCGCATGATGGAACGCTGGATGGAGCACATCGGCGCCAAGAAGCACGACTTTGTGGGGATCACCCGCTTTATCCGGGGGTACCGCCTCCCCCAGATCGCCGAGGCGGCCAAGGCACTCGTGTCCTAGTCTGCGGGGTGTGGGTGTGTCCAGGATACTGGGAGTCGTGCATTGTGGGTTGTTACAGGTTCCAGGTAGCAGGTAACAGGCTACAGAGCACGACCCCCCTGAAGCCTGTAACCTGGAACCTGTCACTCCCCAACAGCAAGTCGACAGAGTTGTTCACGGAGTTTTGTGCGTGGGTTGACCAGTTCCCCCTGTCGGGCTATGATAGATTGTCGCCGCACTCGGGCGGCGCATCGCAACACCGGTAGGAGGTTCGGAAGGGGTTTGATGGGCGACGAGAACAAGGAACAGGAACTCAAGACGGTCATGGTCATCGGCGCACACCCGGATGACCCCGAGTTTGGCTGCGCCGCCACCATCTGCAAGTGGGCGTCTATGGGGCGGGAGATCGACTATGTGCTGCTCACCAGCGGCGACAAGGGGTGCCACGACCCCAACGTACGCCCCGGCCAGGTGGCGGCACAGCGCGAGAACGAGCAGCGCGCCGCCGCCAAGGAACTCGGCGTCCGCTCGGTGCGCTTTTTGCACTACCCCGATGGCATGCTCGAGAATACCATGGACCTGCGGCGCCAGCTCTGCGAGCTGATCCGCACGCACAAGCCCGACATCGTCCTGGCCATCGATCCGTGGCGCCGCTACCAGCTGCACCCCGACCACCGCGCCGCAGGGCAGGCGGCCCTCGACGCCGTGTGGGCGGCCCGCGAGTGGTACATCTTTCCCGAGCAGCTGATCGACCTCGATCCCTGGCGCGTCAAGGAGGTCTATCTCTATTGGACCGGGGACGCCGACTATTGGGAGGACGTCAGCGATTCGATGGACAAGCGCATCGCCGCCCTCACCCACCACGACAGCCAGGTGAACGGGCGCATGGACCGCATCGAGGAGCGCATCCGCAAGGCGGCGGCCGAGGTGGGCGCACCGCACGACCTCGCCTACGCCGAGGGGTTCAAGCTCATCACACTGACCTGAACTCCGCCGCAGCACCCTCCCGAGCCCTCGCCACGTGCGGGGGCTCTTTTCGTGTACCGTCGGTGCGCCTATAATAGACCATAACGTGATCCGAGTAGGAGAGCGAACACCGAGGAGACGCAGTACCATGGCCGAATCCGAGAGCGGCATCGAACGCCAATCCGTCGACATCATCCTGCGTGGCGGCACCGTGCTGACCATGAACGCGACGCGCGACGTGCTGACGCCCGGGTCGGTGGCGATCCACGGGCGCGACATCGTGGCGGTGGGCGAGGTTGCGGCGATCGACGCCGCCTATGAGGCGGCCTCCGTCATCGACTGCGCCGGCCACCTCGTCCTACCGGGGCTGGTGAACGCCCACACGCACCTGCCCATGGCCCTGCTGCGCGGCCTGGCCGACGACCTGCGCCTCGACGTCTGGCTGTACGGCTACATCATGCCCGTCGAGCGCGAGTTCGTGAACCCCGAGTTCTGCTTCCTGGGAACGCAGCTCGCCTGCGCCGAGATGCTGCGTGGCGGGGTCACCTGCTTCGCCGACATGTACTACCACGAGGAGGAGGTGGCCTGGGCCGCGGTGCAGGCCGGCATGCGCGGCATCTGTGGTGAGACGGTGATGAAGCTCCCCACCCCCGACGCCCCGAGCTATGAGGACGCCCTGCGCTACTGCGCCGATTTCCTCGATCACTGGCAGGGGCACGAACTCATCGTGGCGGCGCCGGCGCCCCATTCCCCCTACCTCTGCCCCCCCGAGATCCTGCGCGAGACGACCGAGCTGGCGCGCCAGTACGACGTGCCCCAGCTCATCCACATCTCCGAGACCGCCGACGAGGTGGACGAGCGCCTCGCCGCCACCTCCATGCGGCCGGTGCGCTGGTTGGAGGAACAGGGGCTGTTCGAGTCACGCGTGCTGGCCGCCCACTGCGTGCATGTGAACAGCGAGGAGATCCGCCTGTTGGCCAACTATCACGTCGGGGTGTCGCACAACCCCACCAGCAACCTAAAGCTGGCGAGCGGCATCGCCCCCGTGGCCGAGATGCTCGAGCGCGGGGTACGCCTGGGAATCGGCACCGACGGCAGTGCCAGCAACAATGACCTGGACATGATCGAGGAGATGCGGCTGGCGGCGCTCCTGCCCAAGGTGGTACAGCGCAGTCCCGTGGTGGTGCCCGCCGACGAGGCCCTCGCCATGGCCACCATCCTGGGCGCCCGCGCGCTCCACCTGGATCACCTCATCGGCTCGCTGGAGCCGGGCAAGCGCGCCGACGTCATCGTGGTGGGCAATGACGCCGTCCATTCGGTGCCGCACTATGACACCACCGGCCTCAACGTCTACTCGCAGATCGTCTACACGGCCAAGAGCGCCGACGTGCGCGACGTGCTGGTGAATGGCCGCGTGGTGGTGCGGAGCGGCGAGCTGCTGACCGTCGACCAGGAGGCGATCATTGCGCAGACGCACGAGCTGGCCGCGCGCATCAACCGCTACTTTGTGGCCCACGAGCGCAGCGTCCTCGACAAGCTCGTGGCCATCGGTGGCCTGGAGCAGCAAGAGACCTTTGAGGTGCAGGCCAAGGGGGTGGTACACGACGAGAAGGCGTTCCAGCGCGGGCTCAGGAGCCCCGAGGTGCGCATCACCAGCCGCTCCTCGCGCGACCAATACGACACCTACTTTATCTTCAAGGACCCCGAGCAGGGACGCCTGCGCTACCGTGAAGACAATGTGGTGGATACGGGGGGCACGGTGCGCCCGATCTATAACCTGACCCTCACCGGGCCGGCGCGGGAGGCCGAGTACGCCAACAGCGTCGTCCTCAGCCGTTCGCGCTACACCGCCCCCGCCGACCGCAGCCTGCGCTTCTACCGCGAGTATTTCCAGCCCGCGGAGGAGCACGAGATCATCAAGCACCGCGAGCGCTACCACATCCGCTACAAGGGCGTGGATTTCGCCGTAAATCTCGACCACATCCAGCAGCCGCCGCAGAAGCAGCTCTTTGCGGAGATTAAGAGCCGCACCTGGTCGCGCGCCGACGCAGTGCGCAAGGCGGGGCTGATCGCCGAGTTGCTGGAAATCCTCGGCTCACAGCCCGAGGATATGCTGCGGCACGAGTATGTGGATCTGTTTGCGGAGCGGTGAACGGGAGGTTGCGGGTTACGGGTTCCGGGCCGAAGCGTGGTGGACCTCTGCGGTGACAGGTGACAGGTTGCAGGTTACAGGCGGGACGAGGGCTCGCCATCTGGAGCATGTAACCTGTGACCTGCAGCCTGCAACGGCACGGCCCGGAACCCGGCACCCGCTATGCGTTCACCTGCGCGGATCGGCGTCTCCCCTCGGCCCGCACCCTGTGGTGGGCAGGACTACCGTGAAGGTTGCCCCCAGACCCGGCGTGCTGGCGGCAGCGATGTCCCCACCGTGCGCCTGCGCCAGCCTGCGGGCGATGGACAGCCCCAGGCCCGTGCCGCCCTCGGCGCGGGAACGCGCCTTGTCCGAGCGGTAGAAGCGGTCAAAGATGTGGGGCAGATCCTCCGGGGGGATGCCCGGGCCGCTGTCCTGGACGCGGAGCCGGACCTGGTCGGCCTGCGCCGAGAGGGTGATGGCGACGCGCCCCCCCTCGGGCGTGTGACGGATGGCGTTGCTCAACAGGTTGGCGAGGATCTGTTCGACGCGCTGAGCGTCGGCCCACATGGGAGGCATGGAGACGGCCCCCTCACCTCCAACCCTCGCCCCAGAGTCCTGGGATTCTCCCCGAGTACGGGGCGAGGGGGCGGTGGCACTCTCATGGCTCGGCTCGTCGATGGTGAGGGTGATGTCCTTGCCGTGAGCGTGGGGGCGAAAGGCGGCCGCCACGCGCTGCACCAATCCAAGAAGATCGACCTCGCTGCATTCCAGGGGCAGGCGGCCGGCCTCGGCGAGGGCCAGGTCGCGCAGGTCATCCACGAGGCGGGCGAGGAGCAGGGACTGGTCGCGAATGGGCGCCAGGTTGTCGTGGTCGAGGGGAAAGACGCCGTCCTCGAGGGCCTCGACCTGGCCGCGGATGACGGCCAGTGGGGTGCGCAGCTCGTGGGCGATGTCGGCCATCATGGTGCGGCGCTGCTGTTCGTTGTGCTCGAGGCCTGCGGCCATCTGGTTGAACGCCTCCGCCACGTCACCTACCTCGTCGTCAGAACGGAGGGGCACGCGGACAGAGAGTTCGCCGGCGCCGATGCGCCGGGCGGCGTCGCGCACGGCGCGCAGCGGGCGCGCGAGCGACTCGGTGAGGAGCAGCCCGAGCACCAGCGCAAAGAGACCGGCGATCCCGCCGGCGAACATGATGGAGCGGTTGAGGCGCTGGGCGAACTCGCGCTCGCGGGGCCCAAAGACGGTGAGGAGGTGGCCGACGGTGCGCCCGTTGACGGTGATGCCATGTCCTTGGCGTAGCAGGTCGGGACCGAACCGTTGGCCGAGGTGCTCGTCGGAGCTGTCGGCGACCACGCGCCCGCTGGCGTCGACGACCACGAGGGCCACGCTCTCGCGCGGCACGGCCGGCATCATGCGTCCCATCCCCCGACCGGCGGGGGCGGCCGTCAACCATTCCTCAGCCGCCTCCAAGAGGGCATCCGCCTCGTCCCAGTTGCCGCTGGCGGCGTACGACTCGCCGATGGCGGCGGCTACGACCATCGCCTGGGGGCGCATGGTGACGGTGATATAATCGTGCAGGCCGCGCGAGACGGCGCGATTGACCCAGAACGCGGTGGCGCCCACGGCGATGAGCACCGTGAGGGCGAGGACGAGCATCAGTTTGGCGGCGAACGAGAGATTGCGGAACATGCGATTGGCTTTCGGCGGTCGGCGGTCAGCGATCAGTTATCGGCGATCGGCGTCGGGATCCCGCTCTTGGCTCTTGGCGGTTAGCCGTTGGCCGCGCCGGCCACAGATCTGCTAATAGCCAAGAGCTAACAGCCAACCGCTGATAGCCGACTGCCGACCACCGCTATTCATCCCGCAGGCGATACCCCACGCCGTGCACGGTCAGGAGGTACTCGGGCCGGCGGGGGACGCGTTCGATCTTTTGCCTCAGGTTCTTGATGTGGGTGTCGATGGTGCGCTCGTACCCCTCGTAGGCCTCCCCCTGGGCGGCCTCGAGGAGTTGCCCCCGGGTAAAGACGCGCCCCGGTGAGCGCATCATGACGCGCAGGATCTCGAATTCCGAGGGGGTCAGCTCGACGCGCTGTCCCGCTACGGTGAGCGCCCGCCGCGAGACGTCGAGGCTCAGATCGCCCACCTGGACGACCTCTTCGACGGCGCTGTCGGCGCCGTCGTGGGCGCGCCGCAGGACGGCCCGCACGCGGGCCACCACCTCGCGGGGGCTGAACGGTTTCGTCACATAGTCGTCAGCGCCCAGTTCCAGGCCGATGAGACGGTCGGTCTCCTCGACGCGCGCGGTGAGCATGATAATGGGGACGTCCGACTCTTTGCGCAGCGCCCGGCAGACGTCGAGGCCGTCGATCTCGGGGAGCATGAGGTCGAGGATGATGAGATCGGGCGCCTCCTGGCGGGCAAGGCGCAGCGCCTCGCGGCCGTCATGGGCGGTGATGACGGCAAAGCCCGCCTGTTCGAGGTAGCCGCGCAGGACACGAGCGATCTGTACTTCGTCGTCGACGACCAGGATACGTGAGGACACGGTGCCGCCTTCCGACACGCGCCGGAACGTGAGAATGATGCGACGCAGATGAACACGGGCCCGATGTGGATACTCTGCGCTGAGCTTAGTAGCGCGCCGTGAGGGTGTCAAATGGTGCGTGAGGACATTTGACGGTTGTGTCGCTTCTCGCATAGAGTATGCGCGCTCGGCGTGGGGATGGTGTGAAGGGATTGTGGGGGAGTTGTGGCGGCAGGGATGACAAGGAGACCTCATTCATGACGACGCGGGATGTGGACAGGTTGCGCCGGTTGGCGGCCGAGATGCGGCTGCACGTGGCGCGAATGATGGGGGCGAACAAGGCGCACCATTTTGGCGGCTCGATGTCGGCGGCCGATCTGGTGACGGCGCTGTATTTCGATGCCATGCGCTACGACCCCAAGGACCCCGGTTGGCCGGAGCGCGATCGGTTCATCATGAGCAAGGGGCATTGCGTGCCGGCGCAGTACGCGGCGCTGGCGATGCTGGGGGTGATCCCCATGGAGGAGCTGGGGACCCTGAAGCAGCTGGGCTCTCGGCTGCAGGGGCACCCCGCGATGCACCTGACCCCCGGGCTGGAGGGGTGCACCGGATCCCTCGGGCAGGGGCTGTCGTACGCCAACGGGATGGCGCTGGCGGGCCGGATCCAGGGGCGCGACTATCGCGTGTTCTGCCTGCTGGGCGACGGCGAACTGCAGGAGGGGCAGGTGTGGGAGGCCGTGATGACCTCCGTGAAGCACTGCCTGGGGAACGTGACGGCCATCGTCGACGCCAACGGGCTGAAGGCGATGGACGAAACGTCGTGCGGCAAGATCATGGAGCCGATCAGCGAGCGTTGGGCGGCGATGGGCTGGCGGGCGCGCGAGATCGACGGCCACGACATGGGCGCCATCTGCGAGGCGCTGGACTGGGCCAAGGAGGGGGTCGACACGCCCTCGGTGATCGTGGCGCACACCGTCAAGGGGAAGGGAATCTCGTTCATCGAGGGACAGGCGCCGTTCCACAACGCAGCGTTGACCCCCGAGCAGATCGAGCAGGCGCTCGCCGAACTCGAGGACGCACTACAGGCGGTGGCCTGATGGAACGCGGATATACACGGATTTTACGGATTAACGCGGATTTATCGGGTTGATCCGTTTGATCCGCGTTCATCCGCGTTCGATCTGATTAGCGGGAGGGGAACTATGGCTACTACGCGCGAGACGCGTTTTGCTTATGGGGACGCGCTGCTGGAGGTGGGGAAGGCGCATCCCGAGGTGGTGGTGCTCGACGCCGACCTTTACAAGTCGACGCGTACGGTCGTCTTTCGGGAGGCGTTCCCGGAGCGCTTCATCGACATCGGCATCGCCGAGATGGACATGGTGAGCACGGCAGCGGGCATGGCGGCCAGCGGGCTGACGCCCTACTGCAACTCGTTCGCCATGTTCCTCACGGCGCACGTGTACGACCAGGTACGCATCCAGATCTGCTACCCCAAGCTCCACGTGGTGCTAGCGGGTTCGAGCGCGGGGTTGACGCAGGGACCCGACGGCGCCAGCCACCAGTCGCTGGAGGACGTGGCGCTGATGCGGGCTCTGCCCAACATGACGGTGCTCGTGCCGGCGGAGGGGGTGGAGACGGAGGCGGCCACCAAGGCGGCGGCGACGCTGCCGGGGCCGGTGTACCTCCGCCTGGGGCGCTATCCGGTGCCCGATCTCTTTGACGGCAGCTACCGCTTTGAACTGGGCAAGGCGCGGGTGCTGCGCGAGGGGTCGGACGTGGCCCTGGTGGCCTGCGGCCACATGGTGAACGCGGCGCTGCAGGCGGCAGAGCTGCTGGCGGGCCAGGGGATCGCGGCGGAGGTGGTCAACATGGCCACCATCAAGCCGCTGGACACCGCCTTTGTGGCGGACCTGGCGACGCGCGTGCCGCTCGTGGTAGCGGTGGAGGAGCACAGCATCATCGGCGGCCTGGGAAGCGCCGTGGCCGAGGTGATGGCCGAGTGTGGCGGTCGGGCCCGCCTGGTGCGTCTGGGGACGCGCGACGTGTTCGGCGAATCGGCGACGGCGGATGAACTCCTCGCCAAACATGGGCTGACGGGGCCACAGATCGCTGAGCGCCTGCAGGCGGAACGCGCGGGTTAGCGCCGGTCGAGCCGTGGGGTGGTTGCGGGCTGCGCGTTGTCCTGACGAGGGAGACATCAGAGGAAGACACGGAGAACGCGGAGGGGGCAGGACCTCCGCGTCTTCTATCCATGGGATTGTCTTGGTGGTTGGTTCGTCCAGGGCGGTGAGAAAACGAGAGAGGGTCGTCGTTGACCCTCTCGACTGTTCGCGGAGTTTCCGCACTATCGATACGTCTCTCCGGCCAGCAGCCGGCTCGCCGCGTGCCGCCGTGGTGCGCCTACCGCGGCGCCTCGCTTACCGCGGCTCGACGATGATCCTGACCGCGGTGCGCTCCTTGTCGGCGATGGAGACGGTGGCAAAGGCGGGAATGCTGACGACATCGATGCCGTCCTGCGACAGGTAATTCCTGGCGATGGCCACCGCTTTGGTGGCTTGGTTCACCGCGCCCGCCCCGATAGCCTGCAACTCGACGCGCCCACTGCCGCGCACGACACCCGCAATGGCGCCGGCGACAGAGTTGACGTGAGAGTGCGAGGCCACCTTGAGCACTTCGGGGGTCTGCACGCTTGCTGTGTGCATGTACTCCGGTACGCGTATGGCTTCCATGGCGTTTATCCTTTCACGCATTGGTCGTTCTGCGACGTGAGCACTGCGAGGCCGCGCGCAGTGCGTGATCCAAGCGCCCGAGGGCCAGTGCTATGCGGCATTCCGCGCCGTCGCGGCCGATTCCCGCTGTGTCGCCCTGTGGCCGACGCGCCCCCCGACGCGCAAGGGCGCCGGACCCCCGCTGAGGAGGCACAACGCGTGGGCCAGGGCAAAGAGGCGAACCGCCGGTCCGCGCGGCATATCCCGGGAGCTGCTATCGATCCGTCCCTCCGAGACCATCGTCAAGCGATTACCTCCTTGGCTGTGCCTCGCGGCCACCGGTATCGCGTTCGGGCGCGCCCTCAGTTCGGGCGCGCCCTCAGCCGATCCACAGTTCAGATCGCCGCAGGGGCTCGCACGGTTCGAGAGCATCCAGGCGTTCCGCCCACCAGCGAAGCTCCGGGGCCAGGTCGTGCTTGCCCTCCGCCTCGGTGACCATGGCCGCCCGCTGGAGCAACTGCACCAGTTCAGGAATGGCGCAGCTAATCGGTTGGGCGTGCATCTCGCGCCGTCGGTCGTTCACCGCAGGCTCCTGTGTCGTACTCTTTCGAACATCCCGTGTGTGGGGGTGGGCGACCCTGGTGGGTCGCCCCGTCGCCGGCGCCCGATGGGGCTGTTCCGGCGACAACTGTGCGTTATTGTGCCACAGATTGCGCCGGGCGTCTGTGGGGAGATTCGGACTAAAGGATGGCAGATTCTTGATTCTGCCGGACTAGCGCTCGGAGCCCTCCATCGGGCGGCGATTGTGCCGATGACGTAGAGGAGCGCTTATGCGCTGGCGCTGATGGCTCGGCGGCCCCCGCGTGCTTTCGGGATGCGTCGCACACACACATCACAGGAGGCTGTGGTCGTGACAGCAACGAGGGGCGTTGGGCTATGGGTACTCTGCGCGTTGGTGACGGCGCTACTGGGTGCCGCGGGCTCCGGTGGGGCGCGGGCCGAGCAAGCGCAGATTCCGCCGGAAGAGTACGAGGCGCTGGTAGCGCTCTATGAGGCCACCGATGGGGCGAACTGGACTGTGGCGTGGGAGCTTCCCACCGATGAGCCCTGCGACTTGTACGGGGTGTGGTGCTGGGACGGCCACGTGACGCAACTAGACCTCGGCAACAACAACCTGAGCGGCCCCATCCCTGCGGAAATCGGCGATCTGAGCGCCCTCGATTACCTCACCCTCAGCGGTAATGCCTTGAGCGGTGAGATACCCACGGCGCTGGCGGGCTTGAGCGACCTGGAGGCTATCTTTCTTCCAGGCAACGCCTTGAGTGGCGCGATACCGCCCGAGTTGAGCAACCTGAGCCACCTGCGGTTGCTGGTCCTCACTCGTAACGAGCTGTCCGGCGCGATTCCACCCTCGCTGGGCAGCATGAGCAGCCTCGCGGCGCTGTCTCTCGGCGCGAACCAGCTGAGCGGCCCGATTCCCCCCGAGTTGGGCGAGTTGGCGACTCTGAGACAACTCGATCTCTCGCATAACCGTTTCGAGGGAGAGATCCCGCTCGCGTTGGGCGACCTGACGAACCTCCAGTATCTCGATTTGCAGGGAAACCGGTTGAGCGGCGAGATACCCGCCGTACTGATCGGGCTGACGGATCTCGAGATCCTCAGCCTCGGCGACAACGCGCTCAGCGGCCCGCTCCCGGCATGGATGAGCGCCATGAGCACGCTGCAGGTGCTTTCGCTAGAAAGTTGCGGACTGACCGGCCCCATCCCGCGCGGTTTGGGCAACCTGACGAGCCTCTACATGCTCAACCTCTCCGGCAACCATCTCAGCGGGACGATACCGCCCGAGCTAGGAAATCTGACGTACCTGGAATGGCTCGGTCTGGCAGACAACCAGCTCATCGGGCCGATACCGCCCGAGTTGGACGCCTTGACGGAACTGGTGGTTCTCGACTTGGACTATAACATGCTCTGGGCCAGCGAGGACGCCCCCACCGCGTTCCTGGCGCACGATCCCTACTGGGCTTACCAGCAGGTGGTGGCGCCGACGGACGTCGCGGCCACGCCGCAGCGGGCCGGCGCACGCGTAACGTGGACACCCCCCCTATACGCCAGCAGCACGGGCTATTATGAGGTGGGAGTCTCGCTGACGCCGGGCGGCCCGTACACCGCCACAGTGCGCGTCACCGGGTGGGATGCGGCGGCCGCGACGCTGTCCGGGCTAGCATCGGAGACCACCTACTACCTTGCGGTGCGCACCTTCGTCCCGAGCGGCGGGATGCAGACGAACGATCTGCTAAGCCCCTACGGCGAGGAGGTGGCGGTCACCACACCCTTCCACCGGGAGATCTGGATGCCCGTCGTGGGGCGGTGATCGCGGCCAAGCTCGCAGGGTTGGAAGGCGCGGCATACATATCCATGGGGAGGCTACCACGTTGAGCGCTCGAGGGACGATGCCCCTGTTGGTGATCGCGATGCTGGTCGTGATGTTGGCTGGAACGGTGGGCGCGGTCGCGGTGCGCGCCCAAGAGATAGACCTTGCGGCCATCGATTTCTCCGCACAGACCGAGATACCGCCGGAAGAGTACGCAGCGCTGGTGGCGCTCTACTACGCCACCGGTGGGCCGAGCTGGACGACGTCATGGACGCTCCCCACCGACTCCCCCTGCTCGCTTTATGGGGTAAGTTGTATGGGTGGCCACGTGGCGGTGCTCAATCTCAGCAGCAACAACCTCAGTGGGGCGCTCCCGCCGGACCTGGGCGACCTGCAGGAACTCATGTACCTCATCCTCTATGACAATGCCTTGACCGGTGAGATACCAGCCGAGCTTGGCAGTCTGAGCAAGCTGGCCCAGATCGAACTGGCCAACAACGAACTCGATGGCGAGATACCGCCAGAGCTGGGCAATCTGAGTCAGCTGTGGAGCCTGAATCTGGGCGGGAACCGCTTGAGCGGCGAGATTCCCCCCGAGTTGGTCGGGTTGAGCACCCTCCAGTCCATCTATCTCTTCTCGAATGAGCTGAGCGGCCCGATCCCCACCTGGATCGACAGCTTGAGTAACCTGTGGTCCCTGTCATTGGGCGACAACCACTTTACCGGGACGATCCCGGCGGAGCTGGGCAACCTTGCGACTCTGTCCCTGATCGGCGTCGACAACAACCACCTCAGCGGGCCGATCCCGGCAGAGTTGGGCAGCCTGAGCAACCTCAACTGGCTCGAACTCGCGAACAATCAGCTCGTCGGCCCCATCCCGCACGAGTTGGCCGGCCTGACGGGCCTCACCATTCTGGACCTGGACTATAATATGCTGTGGGCCGAGACGGACGCGCTGGATGCCTTCTTGGCGCAGGATCCCTATTGGTTCTACTCCCAGATCGTGCCGCCCACGAACGTGCAGGCCACACCGCTGGGTGGCGGCGTGCGGCTCACGTGGACGCCGCCCAGCGGCTACATTAGCTACGGCGGCTACTATGAGGTGGGGATCGCGACTACCGCGGGCGGACCGTATACGTCTGCGGCACAGATCACGCAATACGATGCCACCGGCACCACGATCTCGGCTTTGGATACAGAGGCTACTTACTACCTGGCGGTGCGCACCTTCAGCCCGAGCCAAGGCATGCAGTACAACGACCTGCTGAGCCCCTGGGGGGAGGAGGTGGTCGTTACCACGCTGCCCGGCCAGGCGCAGCTCCCGGATGCCGAGTACGCCGCGCTCCAGGCGCTCTACCACGCCGCCGGCGGCGACGGGTGGACCACCGGATGGACGCTGTCCACAAACGTCCCCTGCGATCCGGGCGTGCTGCCCGGCGTCACCTGCTCCGACGGCCACGTGACAGCGCTGACACTGGCCGGCAACGGGTTGGCCGGCACGCTTCCGCCGGAACTGGGTGACCTGAGTGCGCTCCAGACCCTGGACCTGAGCGGGAACGCGCTGAGCGGCGCGATCCCAGAGGAGATGGGGTACCTCGGTAGCCTCATGTACCTGCAGCTGAACGACAACCAGCTCGAGGGGGTGATCCCTGTCAGTCTGGGCGGCCTACACTCCCTCAGGCGCCTGTCGCTGGGTGGTAACCGGTTGAGCGGGACGCTCCCGACGGAGCTGGGTAACCTCACCGACCTCTACTGGCTCACTCTCCAGAACAACCATCTCGCCGGCCCTATCCCGCAGGAGTTGGCCCAACTGAGCGGCATCACGATGCTCGACCTGAGTTTCAACGCGCTGTGGGCAGAGGGTGATGCGCTCGACGCCTTGCTGGCGAACGACCCCGATTGGGCCGAGACGCAAGCGGCGCCGCCCACCAATCCGCGAGCCACCCCGCTGGGCGGCGGCGCGCAGCTGACGTGGTCGCCCATCACCTATCAGGCGCCGGGCAGCTACTATGAGGTCGGGGTCTCGTTTACGGCGGGCGGCCCCTACACCGCCGTCACCCAGACGACGGACACGGCTGCGGCAGAGGCGTCGGTGACGGGGCTGGCGCCCGGGGCGACGACCTACCTGGCGGTGCGGACCTTCAGCCCCGCCGGAGGGCTGCAGCACAACGACCTGCTGAGCCCCTGGGGCGAGGAGATGGTCATCCACCGGGTGATGATGCCACTCGCGAGCAGGTAGTCGGCCAAATCAAGGCGGCCAGCGTGATCGATGTGGCCGAACCGTGCGCGAGAGAACTCGACTCGACATGCCGGGGGGTCTACAATGGTGTCGCCGCATGGTGAGCCACATGGATGTACGTAGTGAATGAGGCCTTGAGATGACGGCTGGTAGCGATCCAACGCTAATCGTGCCCAAGGGGACAGCGCAGGCAATGCAGGAGCTGACGGGCGAGTCACGCCCGGAGGTTGCGCTACTGCTCGTGCTCCGTGATGCCTACGCCCACCGCCTGGAACAGATCGAGGCCGAGTTGGCTTCGTTCGAGGCCAAGTATGGCATGCCATTCGAGGCCTACCGAGCGCAGTGGGAGACTGGCGGCCGAGACGAGGACTATGCCTGGGAGACCGAGCGCGATTACCTGGAATGGGAAGGTCTCGTGACGCAGAAACAACGCCTCGAGGATACCTTCCGGTGGCTGTCCTGACCCCTCGCGAACTCTTGGAGCAGGTCGTCACCGCCTGCCAGGGATCGCCACCAGTAGGTGCCTATGCCGTGCGCACGCTGACACCTGATGTGCTCAGCGTGCGCTTTTTCATCGTCGATGGCAGCTTTATCGAGGTGCTTCACAACGCGGCAACGGCCAAGACGGCTTACGCTTGGGTTCGTGAGGCATTACGTGTGTACGGCAAGGACAACACCAGGCTGGGCTGGCACGAGCACCCCTACGCCTCGCCGAGTACCCACGTGCCCTGTGAGCCAGTGACGTTCGCCGAGTTCTTGCGCGATGTGGAGCGTCTATCGTCGCTTCCCGCCGACTCGTAGCTCTTGCCATAGTACAGCCCCACCGACACGTACCGAACCCGCCTCCCGAGGGCCAGAAGGCGACCCTCGGGAGGTTCTGCGTATCTGGACGATTGACACCCCATTGAACCGCGGCTATAATCCTCTCAACAAAAGAACGAGAAGCAACGCGAAAGGAAACGAAAGGGAGCCGAGGCAGGGATGTCCCCATCGGCGAGGTATCCGGCACGACGCATGTTCCGCCAGGAGCGGCTCGACGCCATCGTGCGCCGGCTACAGGAGGAGGGCTGTGTCACCGTGGCGGGGCTCAGCGAGGAGCTGGGCGTCTCGGCGGTGACGGTGCGGGCTGACCTGGCCGCGCTGCAGCGGGCAGGGCGGCTGGCGCGCACCCACGGCGGGGCCGTGCCGGTGCCCCTGGGCGACGGGGCGCTGTCGTTCTCGGTGCGCCAGGCAGAGCGCATGGAGGCCAAGGAGCGCATCGGCGCCGCTGCGGCGGAACTCGTCTCCGACGGCGAGGCGATCGTGCTCGACTCAAGCACCACCGCCTGGCAGGTGGCCCGCCACCTCCTCTGCCGGCGCGACCTGACGGTGCTCACCACTGGCCTCTATGTGGCGTTGGAGCTGCTGCGGGCGCCGGGGATCGCCGTGTTCATGCCCGGCGGCCCCGTTTGGCGCGAGGCGGCCGCCTTCATTGGGCCTTGGGACGGCGACCTGCTGCGCGAGGTCAACCTGGGGCGGGGGTTCTTTGGCGGGCGCGGCCTCACGGTGGCCGAGGGGCTCACCGACCCCCATCGCGGCGAGGCGGAGCTGAAGCGGCGCCTGGCGGCGGCAGTGCACGAGGTGAACGTCATCGTCGACGCCTCCAAAGTAGGCAAGGTCTCCCTCGCCCCCTGTGCCGCGTTGGAGACCATCGATCGCGTCATCACCGACCGCGACGCGCCGGAGGATGTCGTGGCAGCGTTGCGCGAGCGGGGGATTGAGGTTGTGCTGGTATGAGGAGCGTTCGGCTGTCGGCGGTCAGCGGTCGGATAGCTCTTGGCTGGTGAGGCCAATAGCAGATGGCTGCCCACCGAATGCTGACCGCCGACAGCCGAGCGCCAAGAACTGACCACTGACTACTGTCAACTACTACAGGAGGCACCATGGCGACCACGTGGAAAGAGGCTTACCGCCTGTTGGCCGACGATCTGGACGCGCGCGGCGTGGATGTGGAGGCCGTCAAGGCGGCGCTCAAGGCGCAACGCATCGAGACCCCCTCGTGGGGCTATGCCGACTCGGGCACGCGGTTTCACGTGTTCCCCCAGCCGGGCGCGGCCGTGACGGCCCAGGAAAAGATCTCTGACGCCGCTCAGGTGCACAAGTTCACCGGCGTGGCGCCATCGGTGGCCCTGCACATCCCCTGGGACAAGGTGGGCGACTATGGCGAACTCAAGGCGTACGCCGAGTCGTTGGGCGTCACCCTGGGAGCCATCAACCCCAACCTGTTCCAGGACGACGCCTACAAGCTGGGTAGCCTCTGCCACCCCGACGCGGCGGTGCGGCGGCAGGCGGTGGATCACTGCCTGGAGTGCGTCGACATCGCCAAGACGGTGGGTTCGCAGGTGATCAGCCTGTGGCTGGCCGACGGCACAAACTATCCCGGGCAGGACAACATCCGCGGGCGCAAGCATCGCCTCGTGGAGACCCTGACCGAGGTGTACGCCGCGATGCCCGCGCCGATGCGCATCCTCCTCGAGTACAAGTTCTTTGAGCCCGCCTTCTACCACACCGACCTCGGCGACTGGGGGATGGCGTACGTGGTAGCGACCAAGCTGGGCGAGCGCGCCCAGGTGCTCGTGGACCTGGGGCACCACCCGTTGGGCACCAACATCGAGCAGATCGTGGCGTTCCTCATCGACGAGGGAAGGCTGGGCGGCTTCCATTTCAACAGCAAAAAGTTCGGCGACGACGACCTCACCGTAGGATCGATCAACCCCTACGAGCTGTTCCTCATCTACAACGAACTCATCGACGGCGAGCTCGACCCCGCCGTGGAGATGGACGTGGCCTACATGATCGACCAGAGCCACAACATCAAGCCCAAGGTCGAGGCCTCCATTCAGTCGGTGATGAACATCCAGGAGGCGTACGCCCGGGCGCTGCTCATCGATCGCTCCTCGCTGGCGCAGGCGCAGTGCGAGGGGGATGTGGTGATGGCCGAAGAGATCCTGCAGGCCGCCTACCGCACGAACGTCACGCCGCTGCTGGCGCAGGTGCGTGACGAGATGGGCCTATCGTCGGACCCGCTCACGGCGTATCGGGCCAGCGGATACTATGAGCGCGTGTGTCGAGAGCGAATGGGATAGTTTTCAGTGGTCGGTTGTCAGTCGTGAGGGCTGTTGGCTGTTAGCCGTTGGCTTGGTGCCGGTCATGCGATGGCTTTGCCGCTAACAGCCAAGAGCTAATGACCAATAGCCGTCACTGAATACTGAATACTGATAACTGACCGTTCACGGGAGCAAGATATGGCCAACGCAGATATCGTACTGCAGGCACTTGTCGAGATGTCGCGCAAGCTGGGGCAGCCGGAGCGCGACCTGGTGATCCTGGGCGAGGGGAACACCTCGGCCCTGTGCGATGACGGCACCTTCTGGGTAAAGGCGAGCGGCACCGAGCTGCGCACCATCGACGCCGACGGCTTTGTCCGGTTGCGCATCGATGCGGTGCGCGCCCTGGCCGAGCGGGACGGCCTCTCTGACGAACAGCTGAAGGAGGCGCTGGCGGCGGCGCGCGTCGACGCTTCCTCGCCGCGGCTGCCGTCGGTGGAGACGGTGCTCCACGCCCTGGCCCTCTCGGACGGCGGAGCGAAATTCGTGGGGCACACCCATCCCGTGGCGGTGAACGCCCTGACCTGCTCGACGGCGATGAACGAGATGGCGCTGGGGCGCCTCTTCCCCGATGAGATCGTTGTCCTCGGCCCGGCGCCGGCCTACGTGCCCTACACCGACCCGGGGCTGCCGCTGGCGCGGGCGGTGCGCGAGCGCATTCGCCGCTACGTGGCCGAGTGGGGGACGCCCCCCAAGACGATCCTGCTGCAGAACCACGGCCTGATCGCCCTGGGCGCCAACCCTCAGGAGGTCGACAGCATCACCGCCATGAGCGTCAAGACGTGCCGCGTGCTGGCGGGCACCTATGCCTTTGGCGGGCCACACTTTTTGTCCGCCGACGCCGCCCGACGCATCCACACGCGCCCCGACGAGGCATACCGGCGGCGGCAACTCAAGCTCGAATAGAGGCGGTTCCGGGTTCCGAGTTGAGGGTTTCGGGTGCGTTGTGAGTAAGGCGTTCGCAGTCTCAGGTGACAGGTTTCAGGTTACAGGCTTCAGCGTGTTGACTCGCCACAGCCTGTAACCTGTCACCTGGAACCTGCAACCTGCGAAGCAACGCACAACTCTCACCGTGCCTGCAACCTGTCACCTGCAACCTGTAACCCGCAAGGCAACCCATAACCCACAACTCGTAACCTTTATGATGAGGAGTGCGCGATGAGCGATACGTTGTCCACCTACCGACGGGCGGAGGGACCCGTGCCGGAGAGGTACTGGTTGTGGCCGTTGTACGGCGCCGGCATCGAGGCATTGGGGCGCGACGGAGAGCCCATCGAGGTAGAGACGCCGCGCTGCGGCCCCGACCAGCTTCTGGTGCGCCACGACGCTGTGGGGCTGTGCTTCTCTGACACCAAGGTGATCCACGCCGGCGGCACCCATCCCCGCCTCACGGGGCGCGACCTGAGCGCCGAGCCGGTGGTATTGGGCCACGAGGTGGCGATGACGGTGATGGAGGTGGGCGAGCACCTGCGCGGCCGCTTCCGGCCGGGGGAGCGCTACATCATCCAGGCCGACATCTATTACCGGGGCGTGGGGCTGGCGTACGGCTATGCCCTGCAGGGCGGCCTGTCGCAGTACAACGTCGTCGGCCCCGAGGTGCTGAACGGCGACGAAGGGTGCTACCTCCTCCCCGTGCGGCCCGAGACGGGCTACGCCCAGGCGGCGCTCACCGAGCCGTGGGCGTGCGTGGGCGCCTCGTACGACATCGCCTATCGGGCCGGCTGGTTGGGGGGCGGGGCGGTGCTCATCGTCGCCGGGCCGGGGGCCGCGGGGGCGACCGGGGTAGGGGCGATCG
>JAXGNH010000006.1:0-324189 GCA_040768165.1 Anaerolineae bacterium | reverse complement strand
GTGCATCGGCCAGCACCAGCTGGTACAGCAGATGATCGCCAAGATGGTACAACGCGTCGAGGCGGGGCGTCTGCTGTGCCTCAAGGCGGGCTGGATGAAGAACCAGGGACTGCGCAACACCCGCGAGACATCGCTGGCCAAGTGGTACGCCTGCGACGCCTCCTTCGATTCCGCCGCCGACGCCGTCCAGATCCATGGCGCCTACGGCTATTCCGACGAGTATGACGTCGAGCGCTACCTGCGCAACTCCAAGGGCGCCGTCATCTATGAGGGCAGCCGCGAGATCCACCAGATCATGCAGGCCCAGTACGCTCTGGGCTATCGCCAGGACCGCCCCCTGCGTTGCGAGATGCCGGCTTACGATCGCGAGGTGTGGGAGGCGGAGGAGTAACGCCGTTGTTGCGGGTTATGAGTTGCGAGTTGCGGGTTATGGGTTGCGCGGTGGTCACGGTCGGCCCGGAACTCGTAACCCGGAACCGCCACGAGTGAGTCCACGGGGAGGGTAACGTTGCACGCCGTAGTATGTATCAAGTCGGTGCCCGACACGACCGAGGTGCGCATCAACCCGGAGACGAACACGTTGATGCGCAGCGAGGTCGAGTCGGTCATCAATCCCTTTGACACCTATGCCATCGAGGAGGCGATCCGCCTCAAGGAGGCCCACGGCGGCAAGGTGACCGTCATCACGATGGGCCCGCCCAAGGCGGAGAAGGAACTCAAAGAGGCCGTCGCCATGGGGTGCGACGAGGCGGTGTTCCTCTGCGCCCGCGAGTTCGCCGGCGCCGACACCTGGTGCACGGCCTATACCCTGGCGCAGGCCATCCGCAAGCTGGGGGACTATGATGTCGTCCTCTGTGGACGGCAGGCGGTGGACGGCGACACGGGCCAGGTGGGGCCCGGGATCGCCAACCAGCTCGGCATCCCGCAGCTTACCTACGTCTCCAAGCTGCGCGCCCTGGACCCCGAGGCGGGCACCATCGAGGTGGAGCGCCTCGTCGAGGAGGGGCGCGAGATCGTCGCCAGCCGCCTGCCCGCCCTCCTCACGGTGGTGAAGGACATCAACCAGCCACGCTACCCCACCTTCCGCGGTATCCGCGCGGCGCGCCGCATGGAGATCCCTCAGTGGGGCGCGGCCGACCTCCCCGGCGCCGATGCGGCGTTCCTGGGGCTCGACGGCTCCCCCACCAAGGTGATGAAGGTGTTCGCCCCGCCCAAACGCGAGGGCAAGGTGGAACTCATTGACGGCGACAGCGTGGACGGAATGGCCGACCTCCTCTCTGACCGGCTGCTGCAGGACAAGGTGATCTAGGGGGCATATCCATGGCGTTTCTTATCATCGATACCAATACCTGCATCGGCTGCGGCGCCTGCGTCGAGGTGTGCCCCTTTGGCGCCCTGGAGATGGCCGGCAGCGTGGTCGCCGTGAACGACAACTGCACCGCCTGCGGGGCGTGCATCCCCGAGTGCCCCGTCGAGGCGCTGAGCCTCCCCGAGGCCAAGGCCGCCGCCACCGACGTATCGAGCTATTCCGGGGTCTGGGTGTGGGTGGAGCAGTTCCAGGGCAGGGCCGCGAGCATCTCCTGGGAGATGATGGGTCAGGGGCGCATCCTGGCCGACCGCCTCGGCACGACGCTGACCGCGTGCGTGTTGGGCGAGGACGTCGAGGGCGTGGCCAAGGAGGCGATCGCTTTCGGCGCCGACCGCGTATTTCTGGCCGACCACCCCACGCTATGCACGTACCGCACCGATCCCTACTCCCAGATCCTGGTAGACCTGGTGCGGGAGCACCGGCCGGCGATATTCCTGCTTGGCGCCAGCACCCGCGGGCGCGACCTGGCTGGTTCCGTGGCGACACCGCTCTATACCGGCCTGACCGCCGACTGCACCGGACTGGAGATCGACCCCGAGACGGGGTTGCTGCAGCAGACGCGGCCGGCGTTCGGCGGCAATATCATGGCCACCATCCTCACGCCCAACCACCGGCCCCAGATGGCCACCGTGCGGCATCGCGTGTTCGAGATGCCAGCGCCCGACCCCTCCCGCCAGGGGCAGATCGTGCCGGTGCCGGTGCACCTCGTAGAGGACGAGATCGTCACCAAGGTGATCGATTTCGTCATCGAGGAGGGGGACGTGAACCTGGCCGATGCCCGCGTGATCGTCTCCGGCGGGCGTGGCGTGGGCGGACCTGAGGGGTTCGAGCCGCTGCGCGAACTCGCCCAGGTGCTGGGTGGGGCCGTGGGGGCCTCGCGCTCGGCGGTGGACGCCGGGTGGATTCCCTACGCCCACCAGGTGGGGCAGACAGGACGCACCGTGCGGCCCGATCTCTATATCGCCTGCGGTATCTCGGGCGCCATCCAGCACCGCGCCGGCATGTCGACCTCGCGCGTCATCGTGGTCGTGAACAAGGACCCCGAGGCGCCGATTTTCGAGATCGCCACCTATGGCATCGTCGGTGACGTGAAGGACGTCGTCCCCGCCCTCACCACCCAGTTCCGGAAAAAGCTGGCCGGACAATGACGCCCCAAGACAGCGGCGCCGTAGACGATTCCGGCATGGAACAGCCCGCACCAGGGACACGCGCCGTGGCCGACCGCACCCCGCTCCGCATCGTCATCAACGCGGATTGGTGCAAGGGGTGCTACATCTGCGTTAGCGTCTGCCCGCGCGACGTGCTGGCCATCGACCAGGGAGCCTGGACGGGGAGCTTTCACCCCGTGGTCGTTGCGCAGCCCGAGCGCTGCACCGTGTGCCGCAACTGCGAACTCCTCTGTCCCGATCTCGCCATCGAGGTGCTGTCCGAGGCATGATGACCGCCACCACCGCCGAGAAACCCATGGGCTGGCACACCATCGCCAGCGTGCTGGCCCCCGGCCCCTACCTCATGCAGGGGGACGAGGCCTGCGCCGAGGGCGCCATCGCCGCCGGCTGCAACTACTATGCCGGCTACCCCATTACCCCCGCCAGCGAGATCATGGAGCACATCGCCCGGCGCTTCCGCGCCCTGCCGGGGCGGGTGTTCGCCCAGATGGAGGACGAGATCGCCTCCATCGGCTCCGTGGTGGGGGCCTCCTGGGCGGGCGCCAGGGCGATGACCGCCACCTCCGGCCCGGGGTTCAGTCTCATGATGGAGAACCTCGCCTACGCCATCATGACCGAGACGCCCTTGGTGATCGTGGACGTGCAGCGTGCCGGGCCGAGCACCGGCCAGGCCACGCGCCCCTCTCAGGGGGACGTGATGCAGGCGCGCTATGGGGCGGGGAGCGATTACGAGATCATCGTCCTCACGCCCTGGTCGGCGGCCGAGATGTACAGCGAGACGATCCGTGCGTTCAACTTGGCGGAGCGTTTTCGGGTGCCGGTGATCGTCCTGGCGGACGAGGGGATCGGCCACCTCCGCGAGAGGGTCCAGATCGGGCCCGAGACGCGCCTCTATGGGCGCGTGCGCGCCGCAGGCGCGGCGCCCTTTGTTGCCGAGGCCTCGGGCGCGATGGACGCCGTGCCGCCCATGCCCGCCTTTGGCGACGGCGAGCGCCTGATGGTCACCGGCTCGACCCATGACCCCCGCGGCTATCGCCGCACCTCCGAGGCGGACGCCCAGGCGGCGCTGGTCGACCACCTCACGCGCAAGGTTTCGGAGCACCGCGACGAGTATGCCCGCGTCGAGCGCCTCCTCATGGACGAGGATGAGGAGCTGGACCTGCTGCTCGTCTCCTTTGGCTTTAGCGCCCGCAGCGCCTACGCCGCCGCCCAGGAGTTACGCTCCGAGGGGACCCGGGCCGGCCTGCTGCGCCTCTGCACTCTCTGGCCCTTTGACGACGACGCCATTCGGGCTGCGACGGCGCGGGCGCGGCGCGTGCTGGTGCCCGAGATGAACCGTGGCCAGGTGCTGCGCGAGGTGCAGGGCCACGCGCCCGCGGCGCGCGGCTGCAATCGTACCGACGGTGAGGGGATTACGCCCGACGACATCCTGGCAGTGGCGAGGAAGTGGTGATGCAGACCGCGGGCAGCAACGCCTCCATCAAGCGCATGGTGCGCACGGAATCGTTCCCGACCCCCTTCTGCCCCGGGTGTGGACACGGCATCCTGATGGGCGCAATCCTGCGCGCCATCGACCACCTGGGCTGGAACATGGGCGAGATGCTGTTCGTGTCGGGCATCGGCTGCGGCGGCTGGATCCCCAGCCCCCACTATGCCGCCGACACGCTGCACGTCACCCATGGGCGCCCCATCGCCTTTGCCACGGGCGCCAAGCTGTTCAACCCGGACCTCAAGGTGGTGGTCATCGGCGGGGATGGCGATATCACCTCCATCGGCGGCAACCACCTCATCCACGGCGCCCGGCGCAACATCGATCTCACGGTGATCTGCGCCAACAACGGCGTGTACGGCATGACGGGGGGCCAGGTGACGCCCACCACGCCCCAGGGCGCCCGCACCATGACGACGCCCGAGGGGAACCCCGACGCGCCCTTTGACCTGTGTCAGCTCGTGGTGGCCGCCGGCGCGCGTTATGTCGCGCGGCAGTCGGTGTTCCATATCCGCCAGCTCATTCGCGTCATCCAGACGGCGCTGCAACACCCGGGCTTTAGCTTTGTTGAGGCGCTCACCCCCTGCCCGGTGCAGTACGGCCGGCGCAACGCCCTCACCACGCCGGTGGCCATGCTGAGCGAACTCAAGGAGCGCTGCGTACCCCTCACCCGCGCCCGCACCATGACGCGCGAGCAACTCGCCGGCAAGGTCATCGTGGGAGAATTCATCAAGTAATGTGCATGGAACACGGATGAACGCAGATCTTTGGATTTCCGCGGATCGGAATAGTCGGGATTCGATCCGCGTTGATCCGTTCTATCCGCGTTCATCCGCGTTCCATTGTCTGGCTAGTGAGTTATGTCTTTCGATTACACGTTCGAACAGATCGAGTCGCTGCGCGACATCCGTTACCATCGCACCCCCGATCGCAGGGCCACCACCGAGGAGCAGGCGCTGGCGTTCGTCGATGAGGTGGGGTTCTGTTTCCTCTTTGGCGACGCCGGCGTCGAGATTCCCACCCTCTGGGGCGCAGTTACCGGCAGCCGCCGCGCGATGCCCCACGACCACTTTGATCGCGACGTGGGCCGCACCTGGGAGTGGAAGGACTCGCTGCCCACCCGCGGCGCCGTGTACTATGGCAAGCTGCTGCGTGGCAAGCCCACCCTCGCGTCGCTGGATCTGCTGCCCGCCTTTTACGCCCTCACGCCCAACTATGGCGACGTGGACGATTATCTCTTGCAGTACGAGGAGGGCAAGCTCAGCGTCGAGGCCAGGAACGTCTACGAGGCGCTGCTGAACGAGGGGGCCCTGGCCACCAGCCGTTTGCGCCAGGTGTCGGGGCTGCCGGGCGGCGGCGACAACGCTCGCCGCTTCGAGCGCGCCCTCACCGAGCTGCAGGCCGAGATGAAGATCGTCAAGGTAGGCATCTCGGACGCCAACCGCTGGGGCTATGCCTACGTCTACGACCTCTTTCTGCGGCGCCTTCCCGACGTCCCCGAGGCCGCGCGGCATATCAGCGAGGAGGAGGCGATGACGACCCTCCTAGCGCGCCACCTGCGTAACGTCGTCGCCGTGCCCGAGGCCTCGGCCAAGCGTCTCTTTCGCTGGGAGCCGTGGGAGTGGGATCGCGTCGTCGAGCGCGCTGCGACTCAGGGCCTGATCCTGCGTGACGTGCGCGTGGACGGCATCAAGGGGCGTTGCCTCGCGACCACCGACGTGTAGCGCAATCGGTTGCGAGTTACGGGTTACGGGTTGCGGGTTACGGGTTGTGCGTTGTGGGTTGGGTCACGGGCTGTAGGTTATACGGCGCACCTGCTCCCTCGCCCCGTACTCGGAACCGAAGCAATTGCCCAAGGCTGTGCCTTGGGACAGTGAGAGTTGGGGGCGAGGGGGACGGAAACTCAAGGCGCAACGCACGGCAGTCCCCTTGGTGTTCCTTGGTACCCTTGGTGCCTTGGTGGTTCGGCCCCGCCTTGACGCCTCGCGCCGCACATGCTACAAGGTGGCGCGGCGAGTTGCCGAATGCGCCCGCCGCCAGAACAGCCTCTACGAGATAAGGGGAGATCCCATGCCTCAGACAGCGCGCCCGTTCGAGAATCGCTTCGCCTGGGTCACCGGCTCGTCCCGCGGCATCGGCCGCGTGATCGCCGACCACCTCGCCGGCCTGGGGGCCAACGTGGCCATCCAGGGCACTTCGCCCACCTCCACCGCCATCTTTGGCGAGGCCGAATCGCTGGAGGCCTCGGCGAGCGCCATCGCCCAAGCGCACGGCGTGCAGACGATGGCCGTGGTCGCCGACCTCACGGACCCCGAGGCGGTCGCCCGCGCTGTCGGCGAGATTCGTGCCTGCTTTGGCCGCATCGATATCCTGGTGAACTGCGCCGGCGGCGACATCGGCAGGTCTGGGGTGACGGGGCCCAACGCCGGCAAGCCGGTGAACAACAACGCCGTCCAGGTCTCTCAGGACGATGTGCGCACCGTCCTGGACCGCAATCTGCTGACGTGCATCTACTGCTGCCGCGAGGTGGCGCCCGAGATGATGGAGCGCACCTGGGGCCGCATCGTGAACATCAGCAGCATCGCGGGGCTGCAGGGGAATGTGAACGAGGCGATCTATTCCACCGCCAAGGCCGCGGTGAACGAGTACTCGCGCTGCCTGGCCGCGTTCCTCCGCCCATACGACGTCGCGGTGAACGTGGTGGCGCCCGGCCCCACGCTGACGCCGCGCTTTGAGGCCAGCCGCCCCATCGACCCGAATCTGCGCGTGGAGAGCGGCACCCTGGAGCGCTACGGCCGCCCCATCGAGGTGGCTCGCGCGGTGGCGTTCTTTGCCTCCCCCGAGACCACCTTTGTCACCGGCCAGGTGATGCGCGTCGACGGCGGCATCCAGCTCTGGCCGGCGTAGGTACAAGCAGTCGGCGATCAGCGCTCGGCAGTCGGCCCGCCTGGCCGTTTCCAGCGACCGTTCAGGCGGCTGACCGCCGAGCGCTGACTACTGACCGCCGCTAGTGCGACACGTCCTCTTGCGCGAGTTGCCTCAGAAAGGCACCCGCCTCCTCGGCCGTCATCTCGGTGCTGACGGCCAGGAGGAACCCCTTGCCGCCGATGTTGCGCACGATGCGGCGTGCGCCCTCTGCCGTGACAAACACCTGACATAGCTTGCCGCCATCGATGATGCGCTTGAGCAGGTCGAGCCACTGGTCGGGAGGCGGCGCGCCGTCTCCGGGCACCCACTGGATGCCGCGCAGCCGCTCGATGGAGAGCAGCATGTCCAGATGCGGGATCTGGCCGCTGCCGTCCAGGTGGTAGAAGCCGTTCTCCAGGTGGTCGCAGCAGGCGACGAGGTCGGGCATGACAAAGCGCTCGAACATGGCCGGCGAGATCATGTAGGCAAAGTCGCACTGCAACATATAGTTCGTGCCGCTCGACCAAATGGGCGCCCAGCAGTTGGCGCCGGGGCAGGTCGGTGCGATGATGGCGTACAGCTCGTCATAGTGGCGTAACCACAGGCGCGTTACCTCACCCACCAGGCGCTCCACCTCCTCGGGCGCATCGTACAGGTCGGTGAGCAGGTTCTGCGTGGTGCGGAACGAGGCCACGACGTCCAGGTTACCGCCCAGGTCGGTGTGCCCCACTTGCACCACCTCACCCCAGGCGTCCACCGCCGCCCTCGTCAGATCCACCACGCGCCGCCACCAGGCGTTCTCGGGCTTGTAGCAGAGGTGGAGGTCGCGCGGCTCGCGCAGGACGTCCGGCTCGAACCACACCGTCTCGGGCACGCTATGCGCCCTCGCCCCGAGGAACGCCGCCAGCGCGCCGGGACCAAAGTTCACCCACCAGCGGGGAAAGGCGTCGCCAAAGTAGCGCGTCGCCTCGAGGTGCGGCGTCACCGCGGCGATCACCTCCGCCGCCGACCACGACCAGGGGTAGTTGCTGACAAACTTGGTCTCTTCCGGCAGCTCGGGACCGCGCACCTTCTCGGTGATCTGCACCAGCGGACGATCCAGCTCGTGCGCCCACCAGGCGCCATAGTCGCGCGCGATGCGGTCCCAGTCGGCGGGAGAAAAGGGCAGGCGCAGGGTCATGGGGCTCCTCCACGTCACATAGGCGGGTATCACCGGACGGCGAGGTTATAGCAGGCGCCGTCGCCCGTGTCAACGCATGGATTGGAGAGGGTGTGTCTGGGATTCTGGGCGACCTAGGACGCCCACGACTCGCGGCAGCGCCGCGCTTGCGGGAGTCTCAGGAGCGCGAGAACGCGCCTCGCGTTTTCGCGCTCCAAACGGCCCGCCACCCGGGCCCCTCTTGTATCCTCGCATGCCCTACGCGGCAGATCAGCCGCTGGCCAAGGCCCCGCATGGTGGCCTGAGGAGGCCGCCTCCTAACACGATCACACGCTCCCCTACTCCTCCGCCTTGCCCGCCGCCAGCGCCTCGGGCACAATCAGAGCGTAGACACGGCTCATGTGCCAGATAGGGAGGATCACATCGTGAAGCACTTGCGAGAGGAGCTGTGGTTCAACATTCCGAACCGGGTGGGGTTCGCCAACATCACGCGTGAGGTCGAGGAGCTGGTGCAGCGCAGCGGCGTCCAGAACGGCCTGGTCCTTGTCAACGCCATGCATATCACGGCCTCGGTTTATGTCAATGATGCCGAGGAGGGGCTGTTGCAGGACTATGCCGAGTGGCTGGAGAGCCTGGCGCCCCACGAGCCGATCTCGCACTACCGCCACAACCGCACCGGCGAGGACAACGCCGACGCGCACCTAAAGCGTCAGATCATGGGGCGCGAGGTGGTGATGGCCATCACCGACGGCCGCCTCGACCTCGGGCCGTGGGAGCAGATCTACTACGGCGAGTTCGACGGCCGCCGCCGCAAGCGCGTGCTCGTCAAGATCATCGGCGAGTAGAAGGATGGGACGCAGATACACGCAGATGAACGCTGATAACAAGAGAGTGTGACAGGTTCCAGGTTGCAGGTAACAGGCTGCAGCATGACCTCGCGCTGGAGTCTGTAACCTGCAACCTGTGACCTGCTACAGCACCACAGAATCAGCGTTCATCTGCGTTTTCAGCGTCCCATATCGCTTGGTCTAGCTCGCCGCCTCGTCCTTTTGCTCGACGCGGTCAGGGTCGTTGGTGTGGATGTCCAGCACCGGCTCCACGGGGGGCAGCTCGGGCAGGCGCGCCTTGGCGGCCTTGGCGCCCTCGACCATCGGGTCGTACATGGCGCCCAGTCCGAGTTCGTCCATCTTGTCCCGGGTGGGCCAGCCCGTCGTCCCGTCCCACCTGCGCAGGCGATAGTACTCGTCCATCACCACGTTGAACTGCTCCCGATCGAGCGCCTTGCGGTCGCACGTCTCGGGGTTGATCCAGTTCTCGTCATACTCGAAACTGGGGATCACCCGCTCGTCCATCTTGCGGTCGCGCGCAAAGTGTCGGATGGTGATGGCGCGCTCGAGGTTGAGGACGCGCTCGGCGGCATGCTCGAACGCCTGCGTGTCCCAATCGAGGCCGGTGCCCGCCCGTAGCAGCGCGGCGTCCACGTCCCAGCCGTCGATGTCGCCCACCCGGGCGTAGCGGTCCTCGCTATTGAGACTGAACATCAGCGGGAACACCTGGTCATCGGTGGGGAGCGTGTCCTTCATGATGGAACGCATCGCGTGGACATAGCCGGGGATCGCCTTCCCCTCGTAGCCGCTGCGCGGATCAAAGGTGTCGGCGCGGCCATAGAGCTTTTCGCCGACGCCCATCATCTGCTCCCAGGTCACCTGCACGTCGCCTCGACGAGCGTTGCTGACCGGGCCCCAATAGATGGCGTTCTGCACATAGTCGTGGGTGCTGCTGGCGGGGTCGCGCGTGTCCATCATCCAGTGGATGGCACCAACGATCCAGAACGGGTAAAAGATCGGGTTCACAAAGGCGGCGTGTCCGTCCCAATGGCCGGAGTAGCCCCAGCCGGTATAGTAGCGCCGCACCAGGTCCTCGCCCAGGCCCAACATGGGCGCGGCTCGCCAGCCGCCCTCGGCCAGTGCATCGCCCATCCCCTGCCGCAACGCGATATCGTCGATGAACTTGACCCACCACTCGACAGAGTTCCATTCCAACGGGCGCCCGTTGAACTCGGACAGCAGGCCCTGCTTCTCGCAGGCCCGCAGCCACGGCACGATCCCTACTAGGATCTCCCAGTGGTTGAGGCCCATGCGGTTGGCATGCATGTTGAGGTCAAAAGCACCGCGAAAGCCCAGGTCCCAATCGTACAGCCAGTTCTGCCTGCCCCCACGGAAGACGTTGCTCACACACGCCATGCCGCCCGACCACTTGCGGTTGAACACGCAGCTCTGCACGTCCGAGTAGAACCCCTGGCACGGCGTGGGGCAGGAATTGGTGCAGGGGTACACCCTCGCCCGGCCGCCTCCCTCCTCGGCGAGCATCTTGTTCATCTGCTCCATCTGCCGGCGCCGGTCGCGACTGCCCCGCACCTCATCCCCCACGGCGCGGTACAGCGCCTGCAGGCGATCGGGATCGGCCACGGGCACGCGCTCCGAGCCGATGACAGAGATCGCCTTCAGCCGCTTGGAGCCCATCACGGCGCCAAAGCCGCCCTGCCCTGCCACCGACGTGCTGGCCGTCTGGATGGTGGCGATGCGCGACAGGCGCTCGCCCGCCGGGCCGATGGTCAGCGTCTTGGTGGCCTTGCCAAAGGCCTCCTGGGTGCGCTCCTGGGTCTCCAGCGTGTCGAGGCCCCACAGGTCATCGGCGGGAAGGATGCTGACCTCATCGTCACGGATGATGATCTGGGCCGGCGTCTCGCTAGCGCCCGTGACGACGATACCGTCATAGCCCGCCTTCTTCAGTTCAGCCCCCCAGTCCGCCCCGATGCTGGCCCGGGTGAACCACGTGTAGGGTGCGCTCTGTGGGCTGAAGGCGCAGACGTTAGTGCGCCCCGAATAGGGCGAGCGCGTTCCCGTGAGGGCGCCCGGCATCACCATGAGGGGGTTGCGCGGGTCAAAGGCGCCCACCGGCTCGGGGTACTCCTCCCAGAGAATGCGGGCCGCCAGGCCCCGCGCGCCCACGAAATCGGGCACGTAGGGTGCCGCCTCCTGCGACCAGATGCGGCCGGCTGACAAGTCAACCCGCAGCACGCGGTTTCGCCAGCCATACATCGGAGCAAAACGTTCGAGTTTCAGCGTCTTGGCCTTCATAACCCTATCACGTGCCTCCCTGTGGTTCGATTCGCTCGACCGCCGGCGCGAGGGCCGGCGGCGTCGTGCCGTCAGACTGTGTCAGTGCCCACCGCGTGTTCGTGCTCGTGCGGATGGGGGTGTGGATGCGGGTGGTGGTGGTGATGGCCGTGCGGGTCAGCGGCGTGCTCGTGGTCCGCATGGCCCTGCGGTCCCTCGGACGACGGTCGCAGGCCGCGCGCCGGTATCTCTTGACCGACCCAGACGCGGACTGCGTTGGGCCAGGGGTATGCGTGCCGAACCCGTACACGCGCGCTGGACGCGCATGGTGGGCTGCTCGAACGTCGCCAGCGTGCTGAGGAGGGCCGCGCCGGTGGGCGTTACCAGTTCTCCTCGGGCGTCGCTGGGGGCAATGGGCGCGCCGGCCGCGGCCAGCAGCGCCAGCGTGGCGGGAGCGGGGACCGGCATAGTCCGTGCTCGGTCTTGACCATCCCGCTGCCCAGCGGCAGCGCCGAGGCATAGACCGCCTCGATCCCGAGGCGCTCCAGTGCACAGCAGAACCCCACGATATCGACCACGGCGTCGACCGCGCCTACCTCGTGAAAGTGGATGGCATCCACCGTGGTGCCGTGAACGCCCGCCTCTGCCTCGGCGAGGCGCGTGAACACCTCCACACTCCGGGCCTTGGCGCGGTCCGCGAGTTCGCTCGCCTCGATGAGTTCCCGCACGACGCCGAGGTTGCGCGCGGGGTGCTCGTGGGCGAGATCTACAACGTCGAACTTGCATCCGACGATGCCATGTCTGGTCTGGCCTTCGACCGTCAGGTCATAACCCTGGAGGTCGAGGAGAGCCAGGTCAGTCTTCAAGTCGTCCAGCGAAAGGCCAGCATCGAGCAGCGCCCCCAGCAGCATGTCGCCGCTGGCGCCCGAGTAACAGTCGAGATAGATGATCCGCTTCACAACGCTCCCCTCATCTGCGCCGGTCCATGGGCCACCCACTGGGCGCCCGCGCCCGGCAGCACAAAAAATCGAGACCGCAGGGGCCGCCCCCCACCTTGCGATCCCGGCATCCACCGCCTCGGTCACCGATCGGAGCCCGCATAGTCCTCTAGGCGACTTCCACCGCGCCGCCGGCCATGGAACAGCCAACGAGAGCCCCGCGGCAACACCGGCATTATAGCGGCGGCCCCAGCGCTGGTCAACTGCGATCACGGCGCGCCGGCGGGGGCTAGTGGGACGCTCCCTCGTCTAGTCGCGCATAGCGCGGGTAGAGCTTGGCGATGCAGTCGGGGCAGAGGGTGTGCGTGAACTCGGCGTTCGAATGATCGCGCACGTAAGTTTCCACCATGTGCCAGTAGCCGCCGTCGTCGCGCACCTTTTTGCAGTTCGCACAGATGGGGAGTAGGCCGTGCAGCGTCTTGACCTGAGACAACGCCTCCTGGAGTTCGGCGATCAGCCTCTCGCGCTCTTGCTCGGCGTGCTTGCGCTCGGTAACGTCGCGAAAGATACCAAAGGTGCCCGCGAAGCAACCGTCCCGTTCGGTGCGCGGCGCGGCGGTCAGAAGGATAGTGCGCTGTCGGCCGTCGGGGCGCGTGATCTCGACCTCGTAGGTGCTCTTGTGGCCGTAGCGGCGGAGGGCGGTCTGTGCCTCAATCGTCGCCATCTGCTCGGGGGTCACAAAGTCGCCAGTAATGCCTACCCACGAGGTTCCACCCCGGACGCCAAAGATCTCTTCTGCGGCCCGGGTTCGCGAAAATGAAAGCGATCACTCGGATCGGCCACGGCGATCCTCACCCTGGTTCTCGACGAGGACGCGGTAGCGCTCCTCACTCTCACGCAGGGCATCCTCGGCTGGTTGCGCTCGGTGATGTCGCTGAGGAAATTGAGCGACGCCGGCCTGCCCTCCCACTCCATGGTCACGCCGCTCAGCTCCACCCAGCGCACCTCGTTGCGACCGTCGAGGACGCGAAAGGCGTACGGCCGCGGGTACCCCTCCCCGCGCAGCCGCGCCCGGTGCCGCTCCATGACCAGGGGGCGATCGTCAGGGTGGACGCGCTCCAAAAAGGGGGCGGAGAGCAGTTGTCGCTGATCCAGCCGGAACAGATCCTCGGCGCGCGAGTTCACGTACCGCAGCCAGCCATCCTGTGCTACCAGGATGACCTCGTTGGCATTCTCCACCAGCAGCCGGCCGCGCTTTCCTCCGAGTCGCGCAGCGCGCGCTCCGCCCTGAGGCGCTCCGTGATGTCGATGGCCCACGCCGCCGCCGAAATCGGCTCGCCATCGTCCCCGTATACCATGCTAGCCCACACCTGGGCGTCAAAGAGCGTCCCATCGCGGCGCCTGGCGGGCGCCTCCCCCGCCCATCGCCCCGTGCGCCGCAGTTCGGCGCCGATCTCTGACGCCTGTTCGGCCGAGGCAATCAGCGCATCGATCCCCAGGCCGAGCACCTGCGCGTCGTTCTCATACCCCCACATGCGGGCAAAGCTCTGATTCGCATACGTCACCGCACCATCCAGGCCGATGGACACCATGCCCGCGATGGATGTGTTGAGCGCGGCATCCCTGACGCGCAGCGCCTGCCCGGCGTTGCGCCGCTCACCGATATCGCGGGCAATCGCCAGTACCGTGGGGCGGCCATCCAGCGTGAAGCGGCGCGTGCTCACTTCCACAGGGATGCGGCGCCCATCGCGGGTCACGAGGTCCGTCTCGAACAGGCCTGGAGGGGCGCCCGCGCTGGCGGCATCGCCCTGGTACGGCCACGGCGCCCGAGCGGCGAGATTCGCCGGGGCCATGGCGAGGAGTTCCTCGCGATGGTAGCCCAGCCACTCACAGGCGGCGCGGTTCGCCTCAACCAATTCGGCGGCCCCGCTGCCGTCGGCTGCCTCGAGGAAGACGAATGCGGCGTCACTGCCGCCGTCAAAGAGCGCTCGGTAGCGCTCCTCGCTGCGCCGCAGATGGCGCTCCCACCGCCTGGTCAGCGGGTACAACACCGCCGCCGTGGCCAACACGTAGAACCATCCCTTGGCGGTCTGCATCCACCCCATGCCAGGGACGTCGTACACGTGACAGCTCCAACAGCCGGTCTGACGCGACGATCCAGGCCACCCACGAACGCATATGCCACCGTGATGGCGAGCGCTCCCAGGCGCGTGCCCCCCCCATGCCGCCACGATCGCCAAGCCATGGTGCCTTGCCCCCCCTGAGCAATGGCCGCTTGCTCTCTGTGTTTGCCACCGGCCGGACGATGCCGCTATCGCCCCTTGGTTGCCGCCGCACGTCCCTCCCCCAAGGGACGCACGCGGAGGCTATCATGGCGTCGCCCGCCGATGCGCCGCACGATCGGCCCGTTACCCCTCCACCAAATAGTGCACTACTAGACGCGTCGTCGCCTCGATGCTGTCGCGATGGGTGCGCTCGTATCCGTGGCTGGCGTCGAGGCCTGGACCGATAAGGCCCACGCGCACATCGGCGCCCGTCTTGAGATAAAAGCTGCCATCGGACCCATAGAATGGATAGATGTCGACCTTGAACGGTATGTCGTGCTCCTCGCAGAGCGCCACGAGCCGCCGGCGCATGGCGAGGTCGTACGGTCCCGTGCCCGAGTCCTTGGCGCAGATCCCCACCGAGTACTCGTCCGAGTTCTGGTGCTCGCCGGTGGTGCTGGCGGCCATGTCCACCACCAGCAGCTCGGCGGTATCGGGCAGAAACCCCACCGCTCCGTGGCCGACCTCCTCATAGTTGCTAAAGAGAAACGTCGTGCGTCGCGCGGGCACGAGCCCGCCATCCTTGAGCGCTAGCAGCGCGCCGTAGAGCACCGCCACGCCCGCCTTGTCGTCCAGGTGGCGGCTCTTCACAAAGCCGGTATCGGTGATCTCTACCCGCGGGTCGAACGAGACGATGTCGCCCACATCGATGCCCAGTGCCAGCGTTTCGTCCTTGCTGGAGCTGCGGGCGTCGATGCGTACCTCCATGCGCTCCTCCTCGCGCTTGCCCTCGCCCGCTTGGCGGCTCGTGTGGACGCTGGGGTTCACCGTCTGCAGGGTGCCGCGATAGCGACGGCCGTCGCGCGGGCAGTGGATCGTCACGAATTCTCGCCCTCGACGGCGTTCCAGGCATAGCCGCCCAACTGGGTCAGGAGCAGGCGACCGTTCGCCTTGACCTCCCGCACCATCGCCCCCAGGGTGTCGAGGTGCGCGGACAGGGCGCGCGGCTCGCCGGCATCCCGCCCCGCCAACGACGCCACGAGGGCCCCTTTGCGCGTCCGCCGGAGGTCGAGCCCCGGCAGCGACAGCGCCCTTAATTCCTCCTCGACGAACGTTATGGCCTGCTCGTGGTAGCCGGTGGGGCTGGGCGTCCGCAGCAAGGCGTCCAGAAAGCCAAGCACTCGGTCCGTGTCGATTCGCGTCATCGCCTTCCCTCACAAATCGCGTCGTGACAAGCCGCGCTCACCGGGCGCCCCGCGAGTCCAGCGCCGCTCGCACCTTGCGTCCCAAATCCGCCGCGGTGAACGGTTTGTGCACAAAGGGGGCGTCGGCGTCGCGCACGCCGCGCCTCAACAGCTCGTCTTCACTGTAGCCCGACATATAGAGCACCTCGAACCCGGATCGCTCGGCACGCAGAGCCTCAACGAATGACCGGCCGTCCATCTCGGGCATCACCACGTCGGTCACGACGAGGTCGATGCTCTTGTCGCCATCCCGTAGCAGCTCCAGCGCGGGCTGCCCCCGGTCGGCCTCGATCACATGATACCCCAGCTCACGCAGCATGCGACCCGTGAGGCGGCGCACCTCCTCCTGATCCTCCACCAGCAGCACCGTCTCGGAGCCTTGGGGCACGCCGTCCACAACATCCGCCTCGAGCGGCTCGCCAGCCTCGCTCGCTCGCGGCAGATAGATGGCAAACGTGCTGCCAACCTCCACGGCGCTGTCGACGACGACCTCGCCGCCGCTCTGTTTCACGATGCCATAGACCGTCGACAACCCCAGGCCCGTGCCGGCGCCCGCCTCCTTGGTGGTGAAAAAGGGCTCGAACAGGTGCTCCAACACCTCGGGGCTCATACCACAGCCGGTATCTTGCACCGACAGCTTCACGCAGCCATGGTCACGCGGAGGGCCGAGGTCCGGGCGCGTCTCGCCGATCCGAGCGACGTTGGCCGTCTCGAGCACCAGCTCCCCGCCCTCCGGCATGGCGTCCCGCGCGTTCACCACCAGGTTGATGATCACCTGCTCGATCTGTCCTGGGTCTGCGCGCACATAGCCGAGATCGGGGGCCAGCCGCACGTCGAGGGAAATGTGCTCGCCGATGAGGCGCGGCAGCATCTTGCTCACCCCTTCGATGACCTCGTTCAGATCCAGCACGCGCATCTCGAGCACCTGTCGCCGGCTGAAGGCCAGCAACTGGCGCGTCATGCTGGCGGCGCGCTCGCCCGCCGCGAGGATCTCTTTGGCGTCCTGGTGCAGCGGGTCCGTGTGGTCGAGCGAACGCACCATGAACTGGCTGTAGCCGTTGATCACCGTCAACAGGTTGTTGAAATCGTGGGCGATGCCCCCGGCGAGTTGGCCAATCGCCTCCATCTTTTGTGACTGGCGTAGCTGCTCCGTGAGGCGCTTGTGGGCGCTGATGTCCAACCCCGCGCTCATCCCCATCAGAACCTCGCCCTGGGCGTCTCGCAGCGGGTAATGGTTCACGAGCACGTAACAGGTCTCGCCGTCAGCGCGTACCGCCTCCAACTCCAGACCCTCGAATGACCCGCCGCGAAAGACGGCGGCGACCGAATCGCGCATCGCCTCGGCATAGCGTTCGGTGACGATCAACTCGTACACCGGCCTACCCACGGCCTCCTGCGCCGTCCAGCCGTACACGGCGGCGCAGGCGCGGTTCCAGTCGAGGATGGTGCCGTCGGCGTCAAAGGTGTAGCAGCATGCGGGTATGCCATCAAAGAGATCCCGGAAGCGTTGCTCGCTCTCTCGTAACGCCTCCTCGGCCACTCGTCGCTCGGTGACGTCGCGGCCGATCCCCTGCGCGCCCACTACGCTCCCGTCGTGCAGGATGGGCGACACGTTGAACTCGACGTAGGCCACGCCTCCGTCGCGGCGCCGCACCGGTAGCAGCAGGCCCTCGACCGTCTCGCCGCAGGCAAGCTGCTCAAGGATACGCGCCACGATCTCGTCGTGCTGCCCTATGAGAAAAGCCGTCCACGGCTTCCCGATGACGTCATCGGCCGAATAGCCACCGATGCGTTCGATGGAGGGCGAGACGTAGCTGATGTGCCCCTCCGCGTCGGTGGAAAAGATAACGTCAAAGCTACGCTCGGCCAGATCGCGGAAGCGCGCCTCGCTCTCGCGCAGGGCGCGCTCCGCCAGCTTGCGGGCGGTGATGTCCCGCACCGACTCGATGGCGCCCACCCGGCTGCCGCTCTCGTTGTACAGCGGCGACGCGATGCTCCACACGTACCCCCCGCGCCCCCCATAGATCGACGGGATAAACATCTCGGCATAGAGGGCGTCGCCCTCCCGCTGCACGTGGTCATAGTGGCCGTTCATGTCGGCGAGGTCGCCGCCGATGTGGTCGATGAGAATGGGATGCGGATGCCCGTAGAACGGCGTGGCGTAGGCATGATCGCCCTTCCCGACGATCTCTTCCTTTCGCACGCCCGTCATCTCTTCGATGGCGCGGTTCCAGGCGATGACGCGCCCCCGGTCATCGATGACAAAGGTGGCGTCGGGGAGGAACTCGATGATATTCTGCAGTCGGTGGTGCGCGGCACTCAGCTCTCGCTCGGCGCGGCGCCGCTCGGACACGTCGCGCAGGATGGCCTGCACGCCCGTGAGCGCCCCATCGGCGCCGTAGAGCGGCATGACGCTCGCCTCCACGGGCACGAGGTGATCATCGTCGTGGATCACCAGCACATCGTGAAAGGTCTCGCTCTGGCCGGCGAGCAGCAGCCGGAACTGCTCCTCGATCCGCGGCACGGACTCGGGTGCCACCACCTCATAGTAGGGGCGCCCGATCACCTGGTGCGGCATGACTCCGCTGAGGTCCCACACCCGCGGGCTCACGTACGAGATGATGCGGTCCAGCCCAACGCGCACGACCACGTCGGACATATTGTCGATGAGGGACCGGTAGCGCTCCTCCGACTCGCGCAACATCTCTAGCGCGGCGCGGCGCTCCCGACGTCGCTCCGCCTCGCGCAGCTCGCGCTCGACGGCCGGCACCAGGCGAGCGGGGTTGTCCTTCATGATATAGTCGTGGGCCCCCGCCTTCATGGCGGCCACCGCCGTATCCTCCCCGATGGCGCCTGACACGATGATGAACGGCAGGTCGGGGTCCCGTTCACGAAGGATGCTGAGGGCATCCATGCCGCCAAAGCCGTCCATCACATAGCCCGAGATCACCAGGTCCCACTGCCGGCGGTCGAGCGCCTCCGACATGGCCTGCGCCGTCCAGACGCGCTCCCAGGTGACGTCATATCCGCCGCGCGCCAATACGCGCAGCGTGAGGAGTGCGTCTTCTTCCGAGTCCTCAACGAATAGAATGGAGAGAGAAACGCCCATCCACCTTCTCCGGCTCGATGTATCTGCGGCGGGGTGCGGAGCAGCAATCCATGGCCGATGCGTGAGCCGTTCTCACGGTCCTCGTCCAGCGGTTTGTGCCTAACAGTTCTGTCGGCATGGCGTGGCGAACCATGAGGGGTACAGCTGACGGTAAGGAGCGGTTGCGAACCGTGCGATAGCACGCGGTATTATAGCGTTCCAGCGCCATGCGTCCATCTGCGGGAGCGTCGGTGCGTCTGGACGACGGCCAGGCGTGTGCTACCATGGCGCCCGTTCAGCCGACACCGACGGCGGACAGGTGGCTGCAGTCCGCCACGGGGCCGAATGACGGCGAGTCTCAACACAGGCAGGAGGATGGCATGAAGGTCCTGTTCATGGGTGGCACCGGCAACATCAGCTCGGCGTGCGTCGCACTGGCCCTGGAGCGCGGCTACGACGTGACGGTCCTCAACCGGGGCAACCGCGCCCTGGCGTTCGACGGATCGGTGCGCGCCATCGTGGGCGACCGCAACGACGGCGCGCGTCTGCGCGAGGTGGCCGAGGCGGAGCACTATGACGTAGTGGCCGATTTCGTCGGCTACACCCCCGACCAGGTCGAGAAGGATATTGCAGCCTTCTCCGGCTGCATCGGCCAGTACGTGTATATCAGCTCGGCCAGCGCCTACCAAAAGCCGCCCAACCATTACGTGATCACCGAGTCGACGCCCCTGGTCAACCCCTTCTGGCAGTATTCGCGCAACAAGATCGCCTGCGAGGATCGTCTGATGCAGGCGCACCGCGATCAGGCCTTTCCCATCACCATCGTGCGCCCCACCTACACCTATGGCCCCACCTGGGTGCCCTCGGCCATCGGAGGGCAGGACTATACGGTGGTGAACCGCATGCGGCAGGGTAAGCCGATCGTGTCCCACGGCGACGGCACCTCACTCTGGGTGATGACGCATCACACCGATTTCGCCGTCGGCTTTGTCGGGCTCTTTGGCAACGCCCGCGCCATCGGCGAGGCGTTCCATATCACCAGCGACGAGGTCCTCACATGGGACCAGATCTATACCACCATCGGGCGCGCCGCCGGCGTCGAGCCGACCATCGTGCACCTGGCCTCCGAGACGATCGCCGAACTCTACCCCGAGGTGGGCGCCGGCCTGCTGGGTGACAAGGGGCACAGCGTGGTCTTTGACACCACCAAGATCAAGCGCGTAGTGCCCGAGTTTCGCACCACGGTTAGCTTTGCCGAGGGGATGCGTCGCTCCCTCGCCTGGCTGGACGCCGACCCCTCGCATCGCCGGATCAGCGCCGAGGCGGACCGGATGATCGGCCACCTGGTCTCGGTGGCGCAGTCACTGCCCGACGCCCACTGACGCGCCGTCATCGGAGGACGATGTGAAAAAGTTCTTGGGGATCCAGCTCTCTCCCACCATCGTGCAGTACGAGGGCCTGCAGGCCGTGATGGACCGCATCCAAGACGTGGGCGCCGACGCCGTCTGCCTGGGATTCGGCATCGCGCGGCCCGCCGAGCCCGGCCAGGGGCGGCGCGAGCCGCCGCTGGACATCGATGGCTGGGAGCGCCTCCTGGACCGGCCCCTGTGGGGCAAGCGCGAGCTGTGGCTGCACGGCTATCGCACCCACGACTATGACGTCTCCCTCTTTGCCGACACCCCGTACCATCCCGGCGGCGAGCTGGCGCCCGAGGCGCGCGACCGCGAGGTGCCCATGGCCATCGTCGCCGAGGCGCATGCCCGCGGCATGCGGGCGCACGTGCAGGCCTCGCCCACCGTCGTGCCGGGGCTGCGCCCGGAGGACGACATCGTCTACCCCGACGGCTCGCACCCCGACCCCAACCGGCGCGTAGCGCGCCAGGGGTGCCTGAACAGCCCGGCGGTACGCGCCTATGGGCTGGCGCTGGTGCGCGACACCATCCGGCACTCTGCCAACGCCGACGGCCTGTGCCTCGACTGGGTCGAGTACACGACGTACACCCTCGAGGATCACTTTGCCTGCCTGTGCCCCCACTGTGCCGCGGCCGCCGGCGCCGCCGGCTATGACTGGGAGCGCATCCGGCGCGACGTCACGGCGCTCTGGGGCCGTCTGCACGCCCTGACGAGCCGCGACCTGGAGCGCGCCGCGCGCATCGCCACGCGTCCCTGGGAGGCGGTCGAGTTGCTGCAGGCCTACCCCGGCTGGCTCGATTTTCTGCGCTTCAAGGCAGACACGGTGCGCGGCTGGTACGCCGACGTGCGTCGCGCCATGGACGAGGAGGGGGCGAGCACCATGGAGCTGGGCGCCAACGGCTGGGCGCCGCCGTTCAACCGCTCCTCGGGGATGGATTACCGTGGGCTGGCGGGCATCGTGCAGACCGTCCGCCCCAAGCTGTTCACCTTCCACTGGTCGGCGCTGCCGCGCTGGTACGGGGAAACGCTGCTCCGCTGGAACCCCGCCCTCGCGGAGCGCCAGCTCCTGGACGCCCTGGTCGCCTGTCTCGACCTGCCCGACGCCGTGAGCCCGCGCTCCTTCGCCAGCTACCACATCCCGCGCCGGAGGACGACCACCCCGCCACGCCCGAATCGTGGCGCGCCAAGCTGGACGAGGTGGTCGATCAGGTGGGCGCCGGCAGCGGTGGCCGCTGCCGCTGCTACGCCTACGCCCACTCGTACCGCTCCGAGGCGCAGTGGAAGCGCATGGTCGCCGTGGTACGCGACAGCCGCGTCGACGGCATGTGGGTGCAGCGCTACGAGTACATGAACGATGATAAGCTGGCCGCGCTCAAGGGGATGTGGCGATGAGTCTGCTCTCGACTTGACCAATCGCGCCCCCCATGCCATAATAGCCCCGCACCACTAGCCAACCACATACATTCTCCGAACCGCATGGCCTAAAGAGCCTCGCTCTATGGCGTGCGGTCACCGGGTGCGAAGCATCGTGCCCGACGGGTGTGGCGGGAAACCACCATGCCTCCCGTGCTTGGAAAGGAGAGGTTCGCCGCGCGGCGCGGTATTGCCGGCGTTCTCCTTTGGGAGCACGCCGGTTTTTTGTGTTTTTCTACGGAGGACACCATGCGCGCTGCCGTCGTCACCGTCAGCGACAAGGGATATGCCGGGGAGCGCGAGGATCGCAGCGGTCCCGTGCTCGCCGAGGCCTTGGCTGACCTGGGAGCTGAGGTCGTCGAGCGGCACATCGTCCCCGACGAACCGGAGCGGATCAGCGCCCTGCTGGCGGAACTCGCCGACCGCGGCGACATCGACGTGATCGCCACCACCGGCGGCACCGGCATCGCGCCGCGCGACCATACGCCCGAGGCGACGCGTGCCGCCATCGACTATGAGGTGCCCGGGATCGCCGAGGTATTGCGCTTCGAGGGGTACCGCAAGACGCCCCTGGCGGTCATCTCGCGCGGCGTCGTCGGCGTGCGCGGCCGCTGCCTCATCGTGAACCTCCCCGGCAGCGCCAAGGCCGTCGCCGAGGGGATGGAGACGCTGGGCGCCATTCCTGCCCCACGCCGTCAAGATGGTGCGCGGCGAGGACCTGGAGCATGGGGGGCACGCCCATGGCTGAGCGCGACGCCTACCCCATGCTCTCGGTGGAGGAAGCGCGAGAGCGCGTCCTGGCGCTGGTGAGCGCCCTGCCGCCTGAGCGCATTCCCATCCTCGATGCCCTCGGCTGCGTGTTGGCCGAGGAGGTGCGCGCCGATCGCGACGTGCCACCCCTCGACAACTCGGCCATGGACGGTTACGCCGTGCGCGGCGATGACCTCGCTGTACCCAACGCTACGGGCGTCGGCGTGCGGCTGCGGGTAGTGGCCAACCTTCCCGCCGGGCAGGTACTCGCGCGACCGGTGGGGCCCGGAGAGGCGGTGCGCATCATGACGGGTGCCCCCGTGCCGCCCGGCGCCGACACCGTGGTGCGCTTTGAGGATACCCAGACCGGCGATGGCTGGGTGGAGGTGCGCAGGGCGCCCAAGCCCGGCGCCAATGTGCGCCTGGCCGGGGAGGACGTGCGCGCGGGGGAGGTGGTCCTGGCCGCCGGCATGCCCCTCCGTCCGCAGGAGGTCGGCATGCTGGCCTCCGTGGGGCGGCCGACGGCCCTCGTTCACCGCAGGCCCCGCGTCGCCATCCTGGCCACCGGCGATGAGGTGGCCGGGATCGACGCCGAGCCGCGCCCGGGCCAGATTCGCAACATCAACAGCTACAGTGTTGCCGCCCAGGTGCGCGAGGCGGGGGGCGTGCCGATCCTGCTGGGGATCGCCGCCGACCGCGCCGGCGAGCTGAGCGGGCGCATGCGCGCCGGCCTCGAGACGGGCGCCGACCTACTGGTGACCTCGGGCGGCGTCTCGGTGGGCGATTTCGACCTGGTGAAGCAGGTGCTGGCCGCCGAGGGGCGCATCGATTTCTGGTGGGTTAACATGAAGCCGGGCAAGCCGATGGCGTTCGGCACCATCGGAGATGTCCCGCTGCTGGCGCTGCCGGGGAACCCCGTGGCGTCGATGATCAGCTTCGGCCTCTTTGGCCGGCCGGCGGTGCTCAAAATGATGGGCTACACCGACTGGCACTGGCCATCGGTCACGGCACGCCTGCGCGAGGGGATCCGCCGTAAGGACGGCCGCCGCCACTACCTGCGCGTGCGCCTGGAGCGCGCTCCGGGTGGCCTCGAGGCCGCCCTCACCGGCGACCAGGGCTCAGGCATCCTCACCTCCATGGTCCAAGCCGACGGCTTGGCGATCATTCCAGAGGACCGAGACCATCTTCCCGCGGGGAGTGAGGTGGAAGTACTGCTGTTCAGCAGAGAGTGATCGATGGCGGGTTGTCAGTTGTTAGTCTCTGGTTCTTCTTTGCCACTTGAGCGGCTAGATATCGTCGCAGACTGCTTACTGCTGACTACTAGCATAGCAACTAGGGACTTGTAACCTTGGTGCCGCTATTCACAGCTAGGAACGAGCCATGTTCAGCCCAACCAGCCCCTACCCCATGATCACCGTCGAGGAGGCGTGGCAGCGCGTTGCTGAGGCGCTAGCGCCGTTGCCCGCGGAGCGCCTGTCCATCGGCGAGGCGGTGGGCCTCGTGCTGGCAGAGGACGTGATCGCGGGGGTGAACATGCCCCCCTTCCCCGCCTCGGCCATGGACGGCTATGCCGTCATCGCCTCGGACACGGCCGCGGCGCGGCGCCTGGTCGGCGAGCAAAGCGCCGGCCCCGATCGCTTCCTCCGCGTGGAGCCGGGCGCGGCGGCGCGCATCATGACTGGCGCCCCTCTCCCGCAGGGAGCCGACGCCGTCGTGCCGGTGGAGAACACCCGCGAGGAGGATGGCCTGGTCGTCATCGATGGGCCCGTGACGCCCGGCGCCTACGTGCGACCCGTCGGCCAGGACCTCAAGAAGGGGGAGCCCCTCCTCACGCGCGGCACCGTGCTGGGTGCTGCCGAGGTCGGGCTGCTCGCCACGGTAGGCCATGTGCGCGTGGCGGCACACCCGCGCCCCGTCGCCGCCGTGATGGCCACCGGAGACGAACTCGTGCCCCCCGACCAGACCCCCGGCCCGGGGCAGATACGCGACAGCAACAGCGACGCCCTGATGGCGGCCGTGGCGCTGGCGGGCGCCACCCCGCTACACCTGGGGCGCGTCGGCGACGATCGGGACGCCCTGCGGCAGGCGCTCCTCCAGGGCGCGAAGCGCGCCGATATGGTGCTTACCTCGGGCGGCGTCTCCATGGGCACGCACGACCTCATCAAGCCGCTCCTGGAGGAGCTGGGGACCGTCCATTTCGGCCGGCTAGCTGCCAAGCCGGGCAAGCCGATGACCTTTGCCACCGCGCGGGGCGTCCCCTTCTTTGGGCTGCCGGGGTTCCCCGTGTCGTCGCTGGTCATGTTCGAGCTGTTCGTGCGCCCCGCGCTGCGACTGCTCGCGGGACACGCACAGCTGCTCAGGCCCGAGATCACGGTGCGCCTGGCCCACGACGTGCGCCACGAGCCCGACCGCACCGAGTTCCAGCGGGCCGTGGTTGCCGAGCGAGACGGTGAATACTGGGCCGAGATCACCGGCGTGCAGGTCTCGGGCCGGCTCAAGTCGCTGGTGGGGGCCAACGCCCTGTTGCGCCTGCCTGCCGGCCGCGGCGATTTCCCTCGAGGGGAGGGCGTGACGGCTATTCTCATCGACGCGCAGCAATCGTGTCTGATAGCGGCGCGCGGCCCCGCCGGGCGCCCACCGATGGAAGCGAGCTAGACACGTGGCAACGCCCTGTACCGACCAGAGTCATCGCTCGATCAACTATCTGCGCGTGTCAGTCACCGATCGGTGCAACCTGCGCTGCGTGTACTGCATGCCCGCGGAGGGCGTTCCGCCCAAGACGCACGACGAGGTGCTGCGCTACGAAGAGATCGCGCGGCTGGTGCGCGTGGCCGCCGGCCTCGGCATAGGCAGGGTTCGTCTCACGGGAGGCGAGCCCCTGGTGCGACGCGGCGTCGTGGACCTGGTGGCCCGGATCGCGGCCACGCCCGGGATCGACGACATCTCCATGACCACCAACGGCACCCTCCTGGCGCAACACGCCGCCGACCTGGCCCGGGCCGGACTGCGGCGCGTCAACGTCAGCCTCGACACCCTCGATCCCGACCGCTTTCGCGCCGTCACGCGCCTTGGGAGGCTCGAGGATGCCCTGGCGGGGATTCGCGCCGCCGCCGACGCGGGCCTGGCGCCCATCAAGATCAACGTGGTGGTCATGGGCGGCGGGAACGACGACGAGGTGGCGGCCTTTGCACGGCGCACCGTCAGCGACGGCTGGAACGTGCGGTTCATCGAGGTGATGCCCATCGGTGAGGGCGGGCAGTCCGCGGCGGGGCACTATGTGTCGTCGGCGACGATTCGCGCCGCCATCGAGGCGGAACTCGGCCCGCTGGAGCCGGCCACCCTCCCGGGCAACGGGCCCGCCCGATACTGGCGCGTTCCCGGGGCGCCCGGCACCAGTCGGGTTCATCAGCCCCATCAGCCAGCACTTTTGCAGCGCCTGCAACCGCCTGCGCCTCAGCGCCGACGGCAAGCTGCTGCCCTGCCTGTTCACGCCACCCGAGGCCGAGATCGACGTCCGCACCGCCCTCCGCGGCGGCGCCGACGACGCCGTCCTAGCGGGGCTGTTCCGGCGGGCCATCGCCGCCAAACCGGACGGCCATCACCTCGATGAGCGCGCCGTGCCGACCTGCCGGCGCATGTCCAGCGTGGGAGGGTGACGCCATGCCGCTGAGCCACGTGGACAATCAGGGACGCGCGCGGATGGTTGATGTATCGGAAAAGGCCGTCACCGTGCGCGAGGCGACGGCCGGCGCCGAGGTGCACATGCGGCCGGAGACGCTGGCCGAGATCCAGAGTGGGGGGAACCCCAAGGGGGACGTGCTGGCCGTGGCCCGCGTCGCGGGGATCATGGCCGCCAAGCGCACGCCCGACCTGATCCCCCTCTGCCATCCCCTGGCCATCACGGGGGTGACCGTGGACCTGACGCCTGACGAGGCGCGCAGCCTCGTCGCCATCCGCGCCACGGTGCGCTGCGCGGGGGTTACGGGGGTAGAGATGGAGGCGCTCACGGCGGCATCGGTGGCGGCGCTGACCATCTATGACATGTGCAAGGCCGTGGACCGTGGCATGCGCATCGACAACGTCCGGCTGCTGCGCAAGAGCGGCGGCCGCAGCGGCGAGATTGTGCTGGAGAATGAGACATGACAACGCAAGGCAAAGTCGTAGCAGTGTGCGTGAGCGACCGCACGGGCATCCCCAAGCACGATGTGGGCACGGGGATCCTCAAGGTAGACTGGGGAATCGAGGGGGACGCTCACGCCGGTAACTGGCACCGCCAAGTGAGCCTGCTGGCGATGGAGAGCATCGACAAGATGCGCGCCAAGGGGCTGAAGGTGCGCCCCGGCAGCTTTGCCGAGAACATCACCACCGAGGGGATCGAGCTGTACACCCTGCCGGTGGGCACGCGCATGCGCCTGGGCACAGCCCTGGCCGAGGTCACTCAGATCGGCAAGGTATGCCACGACAAGTGCGCCATTTTCCGCCTGGCCGGCGACTGCGTCATGCCGCGGGAGGGGATTTTCGTCAAGATTCTCGAGCCCGGCGCTGTCTCGGTAGACGACCCTGTCATCATCCTCTATAATGAGAATGTGGAGGTTTCGGCCTCCCCACAGTCCTAGGTCGGGCACCCCTTTCGCAGGCCGCCACGAGTCATGCGGTCTTGTGGATCAGGGGGACACCGATACAGCGTCCTGCCATTCGTCTTCACGGTGACCTCTGAGGGGGCTGCCAAGAGCAGTCAGAAGGAGGTTCGCGATGAGGCTCAGTGCGCGCAACGTGCTGAAGGGTCGAGTCAAGCAGGTGACGCCGGGGGCCGTGAACAACGAGGTTGTCATCGAGTTGGAGGGCGGCGCCGAAGTCGTCTCGATCATCACCAAGACGTCGTCGGAGGGCCTGGGGTTAGCCCCGGGCAAGGAGGTCTACGCCGTCATCAAGGCGTCCAACGTGATGGTAGCGGTGGACTAGCACCGCGAACGCACAACTACATACTGCCTGTCAGGGCGGGCGTAGCGCGCCCACCCTGGTCCACAATCATTCTCCGAACCCCATTCGGAATGCAGTGAATTTCGTCGGAATGTAGTTCATTCCGCAGCCTAAGGTCCCGTCATCGGGGCGACGGCTTTGGGGTCGCGCCGGGGCATAGCGCTCCGGCAAACGGTGCGGCTGGAAACGGCTGCGCCCCCCGCATTCGGAAAGGAGAAGGTGACGACGGCTCCAACGCCGGCGCCCTTTCCGCGTGCGGAAAGGGCGCCGGCGTTTTTTGGCCGCTCGCATCTCCTGCAGGTCCCCTCCCAAGTGCCCGCACCCGTGCCGACGAGTGAGTGCCCGACGGGTGGCCTGCAGGAGGTGCGAGCGAGATATCTCTCAACCGCACGAGACGAGTTCTCCATCGCAAGGAGTGAACGGCCATCGACGAGGTCTTTCGTGGTTTGGCGCAAGCTGTTGAACTCATCCTATCCGGTGATCCCGGGCTGGGCGAAGTGGTGTCCTTGTCGCTGCGTGTATCGGGCATCGCACTTGTGTTCAGCACCCTGGTGGGGATCCCGTTGGGTGCACTGCTGGGGCTGACGCGCTTTATCGGGCGGCGCCTGGTGATCTCGCTGCTCTACACCGGCATGGGCTTTCCGCCCGTGGTCATCGGCCTCCTCGTCTATGTGACGCTATCGCGGAACGGGCCGTTGGGGCAGCTCGGATCGGCCATGGTGCCGGCACTGTTCACCCCCGCGGCGATGATCGCCGCGCAAGCGATCATCTCTTTTCCTCTGGTGGCTGGATTCACCATGGCCGCCGTCATGGGCGTGGACCCCCAGCTGCGCCAGCAGACCCTCGCGCTGGGTGCGACCCGGATGCAGACGGCGTGGACGATCCTCATGGAGGCACGCGTCGGGGTGGTCGTCTCCATCGTCGCCGGTTTTGGCAGCATCATCTCGGAGGTGGGCGCCGTCATGCTGGTGGGCGGCAACATCGAGCACCGCACGCGCGTGCTCACCACTGCCATCGTCTTGGAGACGCGCAAGGGCAACTTTGAACTCGCCATGGCCATCGGCATCATCTTGCTGGCGCTCTCGTTCATCACCAACATCCTGATGCTGTCCCTGCAGGGAAGGACGGCCGGCGAATGACGACAACCAATGGTCATGATCTGGCCTACCAACTGGACGGCGTCACCAAGCGCTACGATAGGCGCGAGATCTTGAACATCGCCGATCTAGGCATTCGTCGCAGCGAGATCCTGTCGATCGTGGGTCCCAGCGGTGCAGGCAAGAGCACACTGCTGCGCCTGCTGAACTTTCTCGAGACGCCGAGCGAGGGTTGCATCCACTATGGCGACGTGTGCCTGGAGCCCGATGGGTCCGTGCCGCTTCAGGTGCGCCGCAGGGTGACCACCGTCTTTCAGAGACCGATCCTGCTGAATCGCGACGTCTGGTCCAACGTCGCATTCGGACTGCGGCTCCGCGGACATCGCAACCTCGGTGACCGTGTTGAGCGCGCCCTCGAGCGCGTCGGCCTGCTCGATATGGCCAAGCAGAGGGCGCCCACCCTATCCGGCGGCGAGGCGCAGCGCGTGGCGCTGGCGCGCGCTATCGTCCTGGAGCCCGATGTGCTCCTGCTGGACGAGCCCACGGCCAACCTGGACCCCTACAATGTGGGGTTGATCGAGGACATTGTGCAGTCGCTGAACGCGGAGAACGGCACGACCATCGTGCTCGTGACGCACAATGTCTTTCAAGCGCGGCGACTGGCGCATCGCGTTTGCCTGCTGCTTAGCGGCTCGCTCATCGAGGAGGCCGACGTCGACACGTTCTTTGCGTCGCCACGCGACCCCCGCACCCTGGCATTCGTGGAGGGCAAGATGGTGTACTGATCCACACGCTACACGCAGACCCTGCGGGCCTGTTGCAGCCCCGCGGGCACCATGACACCGAAGGAACTCAGGAGGAACTGCCATGAAGACCGCTGTATTGCGTATCGCCAGTCTCTTGCTCGTCGTCGCCCTTCTGCTAGGCTGCACGGCGCCTGCCGCTCCCACGGCCGCGCCCGCGGAGCCCACCGCTGCGCCCGTGGAGCCCACCGCTGCGCCCGTGGAGCCCACCGCCGCGCCAGCAGAGCCGACGGCGGCGCCCGCAGAACCGACGGAAGCCCCCGCCGAACCGACGGAGGCGCCACCCGCCGCTCCCGAGCCCACTGCAGAGCCCACGCCCGAGGCGTCGGGAGCCCAAGAGCTGCTCCTGGCTACCACCACCAGCACCGAAGACTCGGGGCTCCTCAGCGTCCTTTTGCCCGCGTTCACCGACGAGACGGGTATCACCGTGAACGTCATCGCCGTGGGCACCGGCCAGGCGCTGCAGCTCGGCCGGGACGGCAACGCCGACGTGCTCCTCGTGCACGCCCGCGCCCAAGAGGACGCCTTTATGGACGAGGGCCACGGCGTGCGTCGCGAGGACGTGATGTACAACGATTTCGTCATCGTCGGGCCCGCGTCGGACCCCGCCGGCATCGTCGGCATGACGGATGCCGCGGCGGCGTTCGCTCAGATCGCTGAGACCGAGGCGACCTTTGTCTCGCGCGGCGACGAGTCGGGCACCCACAGCAAGGAACGCTCTGTCTGGACGGCCGCCGGCGTCGAGCCGGCCGGCGACTGGTACGTCTCGGCCGGCCAGGGGATGGGCGACGTGCTCGTCATGTCCAGCGAGCAAGAGGCCTACACCCTGAGCGACCGCGCCACGTACCTGGCCCTGCTCCAGGGCGGACTCGAACTCGAGATCCTCGTGGAAGGCGACCCCGTCCTGTTCAACCCCTACGGCGTGATCGCCGTGAACCCCGACAAGGGCGCGCATATCAAGGCCGACCTCGCCGATCAGTTCATCGACTGGCTCATCTCCGTCCCCGCGCAAGAGATAGTCAGCACCTTTGGCGTGGACGAGTTCGGCGCACCGCTGTTCGTGCCCGACTCGGAGCCGTGGCGTGAGGCGCAGGGAGGCGAGGCCTCAACGACCGGTCCGGCGCCCGCCGCCGCTACCGGCGACGCCGCCGTGGTCGTGACGGGCTTGGTCGCCCAGGAGACGGGCTGGACCGAGGAAGAGTTGCTCGCCATGCCGACCGTCGAAGCCGAGGTAACCAACAAGGCCGGAGAGGCGCAGACCTATACGGGCGTGTCCATCAAGGCCCTGGTGGCCGAAGCACAGGCGCAGGACGGCGCCGCCGCCGTAGTGCTGGTGGCCGCCGACGGCTATAGCGCCGAGGTGCCCATGGCCGATCTCGAGGCGTGCGACACCTGCATCCTCGCCGCGCAGGACGGCGGCGGCTTCCGCTCGGTGATGCCCGGCATGCCCGGGAACTTGGGCGTCAAGGACCTCGTCGAGATCCAGGTAAAGTAGGAGAGAGCCTGGGGATTGCCCCCCAGCGCCCGGTCCTCCGAAGGGGCGGTGCGACGCGAACGCGTCGCACCGCCCCTTTGCGTCTGGCCCGCCCATGGCTTGCGGGCCGTGGGCGCCGTCGGCGTTGGGCGGCGCCGAGGTACGGCGCCGAGCCGTAAACGGCCCGTCTGAGCGGTCAAGCCCGCCAAGGCGGGCTGGCCTCGGCCGCGGGTGAGGGGCGAGGGTGGCGTGCCGTTGATGCGCCGCCCCCGGCGCGCCACGCCGGGCCGTAAACGGCCCGTCTGAGCGGTCAAGCCCGCCGAGGCGGGCTGGCCTCGGCCGCGGGTGAGGGGCGAGGGTGGCGTGCCGTTGATGCGCCGCCCCTGGCGCGCCACGCCGAGCCGTAAACGGCCCGTCTGAACCTCCAAGCCCGCCAAGGCGGGCTGGCCTCGGCCGCGACTTTTCAGCGCGCCTCGGCGCGCTTTGTCGCCTCAGCCGCCGGCTTGAGCCGCGGGTGAGGGGCAACGGTGGCGTCGTTGATGCGGCGCCCCCGACGTCCCGGACACACCCCATGGCGTTGGGCCGCTTGCCAGCGGCCACGTCTTTGGAGTAGCCTAGAGGCACCATGGTCGCCCCTCGGAGGCGCCCACCGCACCCTCATCTCACGGGAGCACGCCCATGCAGGACCGGCGGAAACTCAAGCGACGTCACCTAATCTACTACCTGCGCGTTTTCGACCGCCGGAGCGGCGACCTGCTCGGGCATCTGGTGGACCTCACCACCGCGGGGATCATGCTGATCAGCGAGAGCCCTATCCCGGCGGATCACGCCTACGCCTGCCGCATGGTGCTCCCGGGGCAAGGGGACGACCAGCACGAGGTGACCTTTGAGGCCCACAGCATCTGGAGCAAGAGGGACGTCAACCCGGCGTTCTATGCCACAGGGTTCCGCCTGGAGCGCCCCGATCCGGAGGCCGTCGCGGCCATCGAGGGGCTCATCGCCGAGTACGGCTTTCGCGACTGACGGGGCCGCCGGCGGGCGCCGCCCGCGCCGTGCAGCGGCATGAACATCTATGTCCTCTCGCGCGAGCCGCGCGAGGCAGCGCGCTACCACGTGGACCGGCACGTGGTCAAGATGATCGTGGAATCGGCGCAGATCCTCTGTACGGTGCTCCACGAGACGGGCGTCGAGGCGCCCTATCGCCCCACGCATCGCCGCCACCCGGTGGTGCGCTGGGCCGGAGCGTCCCTCTCGAACTGGCGCTGGCTGCGCGAACTCGCCCTGGCCCTCAGTGACGAGTATCGCTACCGCTTCCAGACGGAGAACGACCACTCCAGTGCCGTGATCGTCCGCCGCCTCCCCGAGCCCGATATCCCCGACGACGGCCTGACCCCCTTTGCCCAGGCGATGCCTGCGGAATACCGGCGCGACGACGCCGTCGAGGCGTATCGCGCCTACTACCGGGGCGCCAAGGCGCACCTCGCCCGCTGGACCCGACGATCCGCCCCCGACTGGTGGGAGAGCGGCTGAAACGTGCCTGCTGCGGTTTTTGACCCACACCGGCGGCGCCGCTATAATACGTCCTTGGGTATCGGTGACCGGATTTCGATATAATGCAGTGTGATAATCAGGAATCTGGCGCCGACCCCCCAAGCACGGGCAGGCGACTCGCCCACCGGCGCACCCGGGCACAACCGGGGGGCTGTTCGCACGCCCAAAGAGCTATCTCTCACAGGAGGAAGCAAGATGAAACACCGCTCGTTGTGGATCGCCCTGAGCCTGCTCATCGTGGCAGGCCTACTCGTGTCGGGTTGTGGCCAGCCGGCCGCGCCCACCGCGGCGCCAGCGGAACCCACCGCCGCACCGGCGGAGCCCACGGCGGCACCTGCTGAGCCCACCGCAGCGCCGGCGGAGCCCGAGGAGCCCACTGCGGCGCCAGAAGAGCCCACGGCGGCGCCCGAGGAGCCGACGGAAGAGGCCACCGCGCCCGCCGAGGCGGAGAGCGAACTCCTCTGGAGCCCGCAGCTCCGACAGGCCATCGCGGCATCCATCGACCGCGAAGAGATCGTCGACCGCGTGTTCGAGGGGCGCAACATCCCGGCGTATCACATGGTGCCCCCGGGATACCCCTACGCCACCGAGCCGTTCATGGACATGTACGGTCAGCAGGACCTCGACATGGCCATCGATCTCCTGACCGAGTTGGGCTATACCGAGGATGCCCCGGCGCAGATCGCCCTCTGGTACCCGCCGGAGCACTATGGCACTACCACCGCTGACGTCATGCAGGTCCTCAAGGAGCAAATGGAGTCCACCGGCCTCATGCAGGTGACTCTGGAGAGCCAGAACTGGGCCGAGTACGTCAACAGCTTTGTCGAGGGACGCCTGCCCTTCTTTATGCTCGGCTGGTTCCCCGACTTTGCCGACCCCGACAACTGGCTGACGCCCTTTGCCTCCTGCCTGCAGTCGCCCGACAACGGCGTGAACTACTGCAACCCAGAGATGGACGACCTGTTGCAGCGGGCCGCCGCGGCGACGGACGAGGGCGAGCGTGAGGAGCTGTACCAGCAGATCGGTGAGCTGTACGCCGAGGACGTTCCCACTATCCCGCTCTTCTGGGAACCCGAGTTCATCACCTACCGCGATGGCGTGGAGGGCGTGACCGTCGGCGCGCCGTTCGAGTTCAACTATAACGTGTTGAGCTTTGGCGCCGACGCTCAGCCGGCCTCCGGCAGCACCGACACCATCATCGTCGGCACCACCGATGAGGTGAACAGCCTGGACGCCAACGATGCCTACGCCACGCACGACTGGGAGATCATCAAGAACACCGGTCGCGCGCTGCTGGGCTATCCTCCGGGAGAGTCGGAACTGGCCCTTGGCACCGCCGCGGAGATGCCCGAGGTTAGTGAGGATGGCCTGAGCTACACGTTCACGCTCAAGCCCGGCCTCACCTTTGCCGACGGTACGCCGCTGACGGCCGAGTCCTACGTCTATGGCTGGGACCGTCTCAACACGCTCGAGGGCCAGGTGTCCGGCCTGGTGCAGGTCTATGTGGACAGCGTCGAGGCGGTCGATGAACTGACGGTGGTCTACCACCTGAAGGACACCTTCGCCTTCTTCCCGGCGCTCGCCGCGACGGCGCCGTTCGTCGCTGTGAATCCCAACCAGTTCCCGCCGGACGAGATCGTCGCCTTCCCGGAGGCGCTCGACGGGGTGGGCCCCTACCGCATGGTGTCCCATGTGCCGGGAGAGCAGTTGGTCCTCGAGGCCAACCCGAACTATACCGGTGAGGATGCCGCGATCATTCCGAACGTGATCGTGCGCTACTTTGCGGACCCCACCACGATGGGTAACGCCGTCGAGAACGGCGAGATCGACGTGGCCTGGCGCGTGTTGGGCCCGGTCGAGGCTTCCCGCCTGTCCGAAGTGGAAGGCCTGACGGTCGACACCATCAGCGCGCCCGCGCTGCGCTACATGGTGTTCAACCACGAGTTCGTCGGCTCGGCGCGCTAGGCGCGTCCTGCCCAGGTTGTAAGCCTGGTCCGCGGGGGCGAGTGCGCACTCGCCCCCGCGGCACAAGAAAGAGTCATGCATGTCGGCTTCATTGCGCAAGTTCCTGATCACTCGCCTGCTTCTCACCATCCCCATGGTGCTGATCCTCGTCACCATGGTGTTCTTTGTCATGCGGGTGCTCCCCGGCGACCCGATCCGCTCCCAGTTGGGGCCCAAAGTCTCGGCGGCAAAGGCGGAGGCGATCCGCGAGCGCCTTGGGCTGAACCGCCCCCTGACGGTGCAGTACGTCGACTTTGTGTGGCGCACCGTCACGTTCAACTTTGGCAACGCCCTCACGTCGGGTGAGCGGCCGGTGCGTGACGAGCTGGCGGAACGCCTGCCCGCTACCATCGAGTTGACCGTCCCCGCCATCACCATCACTGCCATACTCGGCGTCCTGGCGGGCGCCTATGCCGCCAAGAACCGCAAGAAGCCTCAGGACTATGGCATCCGGCTGTTCAGCATTTTCGTGTATTCTTTGCCCGTGTTTTTCATGGGCCTCTTGTTCCAGATCATCTTTTCGGTGCGGCTGAACGTGCTCCCCCTGTCGGGGCGCATGGACACGCTGCTCCTTACCCAGTTCCAGCCACGCACGAATTTCTACCTGCTCGACGCCCTGCTGGCACAGAACTGGCCGGCGTTCAGATCGGCAGCGTCGCACCTGGTGCTGCCGGCGTTGACGCTCGGCCTCTCGCTGAGCGGGGTATTCGTGCGGTTGACGCGCGTGAACATGATCGAGATGCTGCAGGCGGATTTCATCACCGCCGGCCGCGCCCGCGGCATCTGGGAGCGCACCCTCGTGTACCGCCACGCGCTGCGCAACACCTTTATTCCGATCATGACGCTGCTCGGGCTGCAGTTCGCCATCCTGCTGGCAGGCGCCGTACTCACCGAGACGACCTTCTCGTGGCCCGGCGTGGGCCGCTATATGGTGGAGCGCATCCAGCTGCGTGATTATACCGCCGTGCAGGCGGTTATCGCCGTGTTCGCCATGTTCGTTGCCATCATCAGCCTGCTGGTCGACGTCGTCAACGCCTTCATCGACCCGCGCATTCGCTACTAGGCCTCGTGGTGGCGCTCGCGTGAGCGCCTCGCCCTGGGCATCAAGTGAGATACGTTATGACGACCTCTCAAGAGACCGTGGCCGCGCCCAGCGTGCCCCAATGGCAAATCGACCTCGACCGCGTCGGCTTTGTCCGTCGCCTGTTCATGGCCAGGCGCTGGTACGGCGGCGACTGGTGGTTCGTGGTCATCAGCGCCTGCCTGCTCGCCTTTGTCATCACCGTGGGCGTGGCGCCCCAGTGGTTCGCGCCGTACGATCCGCGGGCAGAGGTGGGCCCTTCGCTCCTATCGCCCGGCGAAAAGCCGCTGGCATTCGTGCTGGTCGTACCCGAGGCCTCGGGCGCCGAGTCGCTCAAAGAGGTCGCCACACGCGACCACACCATCGGCTACCTGGTCGGCACGCCGGCCAGCCAGGCGCTGCGCGAAGGCCTGAACGACTTGACGAGCGAGGCGCGCGCCGCGGGCACGTCCGAGCGCTATCAGCCGCGCCGCGTTCGCTATGAGACGATCGAGGAGGCCATGGTGGCGCTCGAGGCCGGAGAACTGAACGGCTTTGTGGCCGCCTCAGACCTGGTCGATGCCGCGATCACCGACTTTCCCTCCCTCACCGTTACCGGCTCGGTGAAGGATGAAGCCACCAAGGGCTTTATCTTTGGCACGAATCAGATCGGCCAGGACGTGCTGAGCCGCATCATCTGGGGGACGCGCATCGCCCTCATCGTGGGGCTCAGTTCGGCCGTCGCCGCGCTAGTTCTCGGCGTGCCTCTCGGCCTGATCAGTGGCTTTGTGGGCGGCACGCTCGACCGCGTGCTGACCCTGCTCATGGACAGCATGTACTCCTTTCCGGGGCTCATCCTGGCCATCGCCATCGCGGCGGTGCTGGGGGCCGGCATCGGCAACGTCATCGTGGCCATCGCCGTCCTCTATGTGCCCACCTATTTCCGCATCGTGCGCGGCCAGACGCTCTCGGTGAAGGAAGAGCTATACGTCGAGGGCGCCCGCAGCTTGGGCGCCAGCCCCGCCACCATCCTGTGGCGGTACATCTTTCCTAACGTCATCCCCTCGGTGGTGATCATCTTTTCGGTGAACGTGGCGGACGCCATCCTCACCGAGGCGGGCCTGAGCTTCCTGGGCTTTGGCCTGCCCCCCGACACGCCCGACTGGGGTATCGACTTGGCCCGCGGACAGGACTATGTCCGGCGCGCCCCCTGGCTCATCGCCGTCCCGGGCGCCATGGTGAGCCTCGTGACCCTCTCGTTCAGCATGCTGGGCGAGAGCCTGTCCGAGATCCTCAACCCCCGTCTGGCCGAGTTGTGAGTGCTAGCGAGTACTTGTGATGAACGACGAACGACCATTGGTGCAGATTCGTGACCTGGCGGTCACCTACCACACCCGTCTGGGCGACTTGAGCGCCGTGCAGGGCGTGTCCTTTGACGTACAGCGCGGCGAGATCCTGGGCCTGGTGGGCGAGAGCGGCTGCGGCAAGAGCACCCTCGGTAAGGCGCTCCTGCGTATGATCGCGCCCCCCGGCGAGATCAGCGGCGGAAAGATCATCTTTGACGGTGAGGATATCATGGAGTACGACGAGCGCCGCCTGCGCGAGTTCCGCGGGCGGGCCGCCAGCATGATCTTTCAAGACCCCATGACCTCGCTGAACCCTGTGCAGCGCATCGACGAGCACGTCGTCGAGGCGATCCAAGTGCACGAACGGCAGACGGTGCGTGACTCGGCGCTGGAGCGGGTGCGCGGCCTGGCGGAGCGCCTCGGCATCCAGAACCGCCGACTGGCGGACTATCCCCACCAGCTCTCGGGCGGGATGCGCCAGCGCGTCATGATCGCCCTCGGGCTGGTGCTCAACGCCAGCCTCATCGTGGCCGACGAGGCTACCACATCGCTGGACGTCATCGTCGAGGCCAAGCTGCTGGACCAGCTGCGCGAGGTGCGCGACGTCTATGGCGTCACCATCCTGATGATCACCCACAACATCGCGTTGGTGGCCGAGGTGGCCGACCGGGTGGCGGTGATGTATGCCGGGCAGATGGTCGAGATCGGCTCGGTGTACGACGTGTTCGATAATCCCCTGCACCCCTACACTCGCGGCCTCCTGCGCTCGGTGCCCAACATTGCGCTGGACGACGAGTCACGCCTGTTCAAGATGGCGGGCGAGCCCCCCAACCTCACGCGCCCGCCCATCGGGTGTCGCTTCCACCCGCGCTGCCCGCGCGCCTCGAAGGCATGCGCGACCTGCGAGCCCGCCCTGACCGATGTGGGCGGCGGGCATCTGGTGCATTGTTTCGAGTGCCAGGACGGGCACCGCGCCGAGCCCGGGCGGGAGGTGGTATCATGACGCAGCGAGAGACAAGGGCCGCCTCGACGAACGGCCACCTGCTGCAAGTGCGTGACCTGAAAAAGTGGTTCCCCGTGCAGCAGGGCTGGCTCGACCAGGTCCTCACCGGCCGCTCCGATCACGTGCGCGCCGTGGACGGTGTGAGTTTTGATATCCGAAAGGGCGAGGTGTTCGGCCTGGCCGGCGAGAGCGGAAGCGGCAAGTCGACCATCGGGCGCTCCGTCCTGCGCCTCACCGAGCCCACGGCGGGCACGGTGCGCTTTGACGGCATCGACATGTCGACGCTGGGCCCAACAGAGTTGCGCCGCCTGCGCCGCCGCATGCAGGTGATCTTTCAAGACCCCATGGCCTCGCTGAACCCGCGCATGACCATCGGCGCCTCGGTGGTCCACGGCCTCCAGATCCACTATCCGGAGCGCGCCGCCGAGCATCGGGAACTGACGGCACAGATGCTGGAGCGCGTGGGGCTGGCCCCGGCGCAGTTCTACCTGGAAAAGTTCCCACACCAGATCTCCGGCGGCCAGCGCCAGCGAGTGGTCATCGCCCGGGCGCTGGTCACGCGGCCCGACCTGGTGCTGGCGGACGAGCCCATCGCCATGGCCGATGTGAGCGTGCGCGCGCTGCTGCTCGACCTGATGGTGGAACTCAAACGGGAGATGAACCTGACCTACCTGTTCATCACCCACGACCTGGCCACCGCCAAGTACATCTGCGACCGCATCGGTATCCTCTACCTGGGGCGCCTGGGCGAGGTGGGTGACCTGCGCGAGGTGTATCAGCACCCGCTGCACCCCTACACGCAGGCGTTGCTGGCAGCCGTGCCCGTGCCGAACCCGCACCGGCGTCGCACGCAGCCCATGCCCGAGGGCGAGATACCGAACCCCATCAACCCCCCGTCGGGGTGTCGCTTCCACCCGCGCTGCCCGCATGCCACGCCCGAGTGCTCCGAGGCGGAGCCGGCGTTGCGCGAGCTACGGCCGGGCCACCAGGTGGCCTGCCACCACGCCGAGCAGTTCATGTAGGTATTGCCACCCAAGGGTCCCCCCGCGACGAGTGCGGAACCCCCGTACTCACTGCGGGGGGCCTTTGGTAAGGGTCCGTGCGCGAGGCCACGGCTGTGTCAGGGATTTCGGGAGAGCCCGCCGGGGGCAGACGCGTCGGCCTGACCCTACACCTGCACACGACATGTAGGGGCGACCGGCCGGTCGCCCGCCACACGCCCACCCAAAACCCTGGACAGACCTCGAGGCCGCCTTGCCCTGGCCTCGCGTCCCGTACCTGCCTATAATGGCCTCCACTGCGCCGCCGGCCGGCGACGCACGATACGACACCCACCCAACGGAGGTCATGAGGCTATGGATGCTCCCCCTGTCGTGCGCTACGAACGGCTGCGCCCCGCCCAGATCGTCGCCCGCCGCGAGGCATGCCCTGTAGGGTACCTTCCCATAGGCACCATCGAATGGCACGGCGAGCACAACCCGGTGGGGCTGGACACGCTCAAGATGCACCGCCTGCTGGAGCTGTGCGCCCAGCGCATCGGCGGCCTCGTCTTCCCGCCCCTCTACTATGGCGAGAATCGCGAGCAGGCCCTCATGGAGGCCAACGCCGCCGACCGCGACCAGATCGCCGCCAAGATGGGCCTGCCCCCGAGCACCTTTGACCCCGGACACATGTACCAGTCGGTAGCGGCGCAGAACACCAACTATCACCACCTGCTGCTGCACATCATGCACGAGATACGCAGCCTGGGGTTCAGCTTGCTGGTGGTGGGGGCGGGCCACTATCCCCTCATCGACCACGCCCGCGCCGCGGCGGCCGTCTTTCACCAGACGCAGCCGCGAGACCCGCGCATGCTGGTATGGTCGATGACGGGGTTCGAGTTGGTGCGGGGGCAGTTCGAGCCCTGCGGCGACCACGCCGGCAAGTGGGAGACCTCGCTCCTCATGTACCTCGACCCCGGCATGCAGGACCTGAGCGTGCTCCCGCCCAAGGGCAGCGACGCCCATATCATCGGCGTTACCGACAACGGCGTGCAGGACGCCAACGCCGAGTTCGGTCGCCAGGCCGCCGAAGCGATCGTGGAGGCCGTCGCAGAGCGTGTCAAAGGGTTCCTCGAGAACCCCACCCGCTACACCGGCCACGGCTCACCGATGTAGGATCTGAACGCGGATGAACGCGGATTTCGCGGATTGGCACGGATGTACTCAAGGGATCATGGAGAACTCGACTGTACATCCCTCGCATGCTCCCTGAACTCTGCTTTCTTCGCGGCTATGGTTTTCATCCGCGTTGATCTGCCAAATCCGCGTTCATCCGCGTTCCATACGCCATGAAAGGATACGCTATGACGATTCATCTCGGTTGCCACAAGTGGAGCTTTCAGCGGGCCAGCACGCGCCAGGCGGCGCACATCATCCGCGCGCTGGGGTTCGAGCGCATGGACCTGGGCAACGCCCCCGACGTGGACGCGGCGGGTGCCGCCGCCAACGTCGACGAGACGGTGAGCTACCTCAAGGGAATCGCCGCCGAGACGGGGCTGCGCTTCATCGACGTCTTTCCGCAGCTGCCGGTGTCGCCCAACCATCCCGACCCGGAGGCGCGGGCGCAGTCGCGCAAGGGGCTGGCGGGTTGGTTCGAGATCGCCGAGCGCGTCGGCCTGGAGGGAGTGACGATGACGCCGGGGCGCTACTGGCCCGGCCACACCGCCGAGGAGGATTTCGCGCGCGCCGCGGAAGAGATGCGCTGGGCAGTGGCCGAGGGGGAGCGGCGGGGCGTCAAGGCACGTATCGAGCCGCACGTCTCCAGCGTCACCTGGACGCCATTCCTGGCGGTGCGCATGGCCGAGGAGGCCCCCGGGCTCACCCTGACCGTCGACCACTCGCACTTTATCTTTCACGACATCCCGTACGAGCACATCGCCCTGATGCACCCCTACGGCAGCCATTGGCACGCGCGCCAGGCCAAGCCGGGCGACATCTGCTGCCCCACCGAGGAGGGGCGCATCGACTTTCAGCGGATGGTCAACGACCTGAAGGCGAGCGATTACCAGGGGACGATCTGCCTGGAGTTCACCCCCGGCCGTTGGATGACCGCGGGTTATGTCGATTGCGTGAGTGAGACGCTGGCGCTGACGGCCAAGCTGAAGGAGTATCTCGGGTAGAGCGCGCGCCGGTGCGTGGGGCGTTTGGGTCGCGCTCGATCCGGCGTAGCGGATCGCCGCGACCCAGGCGCCCCTCCTGACGCACTCTGAAACACCGCCAGCTGCTCCGGGTCCTCGTGCGCGGGCCCCTCGGGCACGAGCCATGCCTGCCGCGCCACCGTCGGCGTGCACGGGCCATAGCTGGCCACACGGATGCGATGGCTTGCCGCCACGCCGCGAAGGCGCGCCAACACGGCGTCGAGTAGGGCTCCGGTAAAGGGGGTATAGAGGAAGAAGAAGGTGCCCGGCGACAGGTCCGCCTGCCGCGCATCTCCCACCGCGAACGTCACGCCGGCCAGCCGCCGCCCCCGCGCGAGTCGCTGGGCATAGGCCCACAGGGCGGGGTCGACCTCGACCCCCACGGCCCGCGCCCCGGCCAGCAAGTGCACCAGCACGCACACCTGCCCGAGCCCCGCGCCGAGATCGTAGAACACATCGCCGCGCCGCACGTGTCCCGCCAGTTCGAGCACGATGCGCGCCGGTGTCGGCTGATAGGGCACCATCTCGGGGTCCCACCCGCACAGCTCCGGGCGCACGGTGGGGGGCGGGGGCTCGTCCAGCAGCACGCCGGCGATCAGGGCGTCCAGCGCGTCGTAGCCGCCCTGGTCGTCCTTACCCTCTGGCGGGGGCGCCAGGCGCAGCAGCTCGCGCCGCAACCCCTCGCCGCGCAGCGCGCCATCGCGGATCGCCTCGCGCAGGCGGGCGAACAGCGTCGCGTCGACGCGCTCCAGGCGCTTCCGCAGCGCCCTGGCGCGGCGCCGCAACCCTGCCGGGGAAGCGCCCAGCGTGGGCTGTCCCTCCAAAGCGTCCAGGCCGCCAAGGACGCCCCCGTCCAGGTCCTCCAGTGCGTCGGCCCGGGCGGCGAACGCGGCCTCGTCGAGGAGGCCAGCGTCCTCCTCCAGCGCCTCCAGCCCCGCTACGATATCCACCATCGAGACGCCCACGCCTCATCCTTCGTGATGATGTGACAGCGGAAACGCGTTGGGCCGATACACGACCGGATCGGGCGCATCGACGTACCTCAAGGTTGTGACCTGTGATCCGTGCCGATCCGCCGAATCCGCGTGCATCCGCGTTCCACAACCCTACTCGCCAAAGACGATCCCCTGAGCGAGCGGCAGCTCCGGCGACCAGTTGATGGTACACGTCTGCCGCCGCATGTACGCCTTCCAGGCGTCCGACCCCGACTCGCGCCCGCCGCCCGTGTCCTTTTCGCCGCCAAAGGCCCCGCCGATCTCGGCACCCGAGGTGCCGATATTCACGTTGGCAATGCCACAGTCCGAGCCGGCATGGGACAGGAATGACTCGGCGGGGATCAGCTCCCGGGTAAAGATGGCGCTCGACAGCCCCTGAGGCACGCCGTTCTGCAGGGCGATCGCCTCGCTGAGCGCGTCGTAGCTCAGCAGGTAGAGGATCGGGGCGAACGTCTCCTGGCGCACCACCTCCGTCTGCGCCGGCATGCGGATGATGGTGGGCGCGACGTACTGCGGGCCCAGGTCCGGCAGGGCGTGGCCGCCGTACAGCACCTCGCCGCCATCGGCGCGGGCGCGCTCCACCGCCGCCAGCATGGCGTCCACCGCCTCCCGCGTCACCAGCGGCCCCATGAGCACGCCCGTCTCCCGCGGATCGCCGATACGCACTTGGCCATAGGCGCGCGCCAGTCGCCGGGCGAGGTCATCGATGACGGAGGCGTGAGCGATGACGCGGCGCGCGGTGGTGCAGCGCTGGCCCGCCGTGCCCACGGCGCCAAAGAGGATGGCGCGCGTGGCCATCTCCAAGTCGGCGCTCTCGGTGACGATGATGGCGTTGTTGCCCCCCAGTTCCAGGATGGAGCGCCCCAGGCGCCGCGCGACCCCCTCGGCCACATGGCGGCCCCGCGCCACCGAGCCGGTGAACGAGACCAGCGGCAGGCGCGCGTCGTTCACCATGCGCTGCCCTACCGCCTCGCCAGAGCCGACGAGCAGGTTGAACACGCCGTTGAGGCCGTGGTCGGCGCACACCTCGTTCACGATGTGTTGCACGGCGATGGCCGTCAGCGGGGTGCGCGACGATGGCTTCCACACCATGGTGTCGCCGCACACCGCCGCGATGGCGGCGTTCCACGCCCACACCGCCACGGGAAAGTTGAACGAGGTAATGATGCCGATGGCGCCCAGGGGATGCCACTGCTCGTACATGCGGTGCCCCGGCCGCTCCGAGTGCATCGCCAGGCCGTAGAGCTGGCGCGACAGGCCCACGGCAAAGTCGCAGATGTCGATCATCTCCTGGACCTCGCCCATCCCCTCGACGAGGATCTTGCCCATCTCGAGGGAGACCAGCTCGCCCAGGGGCTCCTTGGCCTCGCGCAGGGCGTTGCCCAGGTCGCGCACCACCTCTCCGCGAGCGGGGGCCGGCACCATGCGCCACCCCTCGAACGCCTCGGCGGCCGTGGCCACCACGCGTTCGTAGGTATCCGCGCTCGCCTGCCACACCTCGGCAATCGCTTCGCCGGTGGCGGGGTTGTACGACGTGAGCCGACCGCCCGCCGCATCCTCGATCCACTGCTTCGGGCCGGTACACGCGCCGAGGTTCGCCTCGCCGACGTTCAGCCGGGTCAAGAGATCGCGTATCTCCATGTGTGCCTCCTGCGCAGTGATAACCGGTCTGAGCGCCGCCCGCTATTCCGCCTCGAGGAGCAGCACCCAGTCCTGCGGGTGTCCGAGATATGTCACGTCGGGCGCGGCAAAGCGCCCACCCGCGCCCTCGGCCGCCAGCAACGCGCCCGAGACGGGGTTGAACCAGCGGGCGCGGTACTCCCCCTCCCCGCGGGGCATCACCACCTCGACGGCCCCTCCCACCGGCAGGTAGACGGCGATGAGATCCCCCTCGGGGGCGGCCAACGCCAGTGGCCGCTGCCCCGACTCGGCGCTGTCCCCTGCGGCTAGCTCCCAGGCCCGCCGTAGCCGCTGGAAGGGCACGATCTCGGTGAAGAAGCGGCGCAGCTGCAGCAGGTGGGCCATCCCCGGCTGGTCCTCGTCGAGGAGCATGAACGGCCCCCACGAGTTCTCAAAGCCATGGATGATGCCCAGAGCCGAGAAGGCGCCCCGCCAAGCGCCACGCCGCGTGTGGTCCTCCCCGCAGTATTCGTGGCTGGGGATGAGGGACGGCAGGTCGGGATTGCGCTCATAGCCCCACTCGGCCAAGATGGCGGAGCCACCCCACCCCTCCAGCGACGTTGCGATCTGCTCCTCGATCCCCGCCGCCAGCCATCCCAGGTCGCGGTCGCGTGTGCCCCAGTCCTGGAACATGATGGCGTCGATGGCGCCCGGGTCCTGCTGAAAGCGCCGGGCAAAGGGCGGCACGCGCGGCCCGTTGTGCACCGCCACGATGTGGCCGTGGGGCGCGGTGGCCTTGACCCAGCGCGCCATGCGCAGCGCCCAGCGGTCGGCCACGGGATTGTGGCGCCAGTCGCCGTCGGGATAGTACTCGTACTCGTTCATCAGCGTCCAGATGGCGACGCAGTTGTAGGCGTCGTAACGCGCGATGAGGTAACGCATCCACAGTTCCTCCCACTCGGGGACGAACAGGTCGCGCCGGTTAAAGGGGTACTCGAACCCCCACGCCTCCATGATGACCTCGAGGCCGATCCCCAGCGCCTCGGCGCGGGCGACGACGGCGTCGACGGTGCGAAAGTAGGGCAGGTCAAAGCGGTCGAGCTGCGGCGCCTGCTCGCTGCCGCCCCAGGGCCAGGTGCGGCGCGTCTGCCAGGCGCTGTAGCCGTCGGGCGGATGGAAGGGGCTCACCGGCACGCGCACGCGCAGCAGGTTGAACCCCTGCTCGGCGCGGCGGGCGAGAAAGCCGTCGACGTTGCCGCCGCAGTGGGCCATGCCAAAGAGGTTATAGACGGTGTCGCCCAGGATGAACGCCGGCTCGCCCGACTCGTACTGAAAGCCCCAGGCCTCCCCCGGCATGGCGCGCAGGTAACCGCGGGCGTCGCGGTCGGCGACTTCGAAGGCGCCCTCGACGGTCAGATCGGGGTCCTCGGGCCGCGAGACGAGGCGGTAGCGCCACTGGCCGGCGACGTTCGGGCTGAACCGCACGCGCCAGGTGGCCTCGCCATCATAGAACGCCGGCACGGTGAACGTCCGCCCCGACGGCCCGTAAAAGACGGCGTCCACGACGACGTCGGCGAAGGGATTGGCATACGCTCGCCGACTGCGAAACGCCCACTCCCCGACACCTCGCCGGGCCAACGTACTCGGCTGTTCTAACATGACCCACTCCTATAGTGATCGGATGGAACGCGGATGAACGCGGATTAGGCGGATCGACGCGGATCGGGGTACCAAATGCCCCTAGCAGTCGGGCTGCTTGACGCCCTCGGCATCAACACGTGCTGGTCTATGGGTGTGCACTTTGCGGGAGAACTCGGCTTTGGGGCCGAAATTGAGCAGCAAGCCCACCTGTATGCCGGTGGCCCGGAGGTAGTTCATGAGCTGCGCCTCATGCGCCTTCTCCAGGCTGCTCGCCGCCTTGAGTTCGACGACCACGGCGTTCTCGACGCACAGGTCGGCCACATAGTCGCCGACCACAACGCCCTCGTAATAGACCTTGATCGGCACCTGCGCCGTCACAGACAGCCCTTGACGCTCCAGCTCCACACGCATCGCGTTCTCATAGACCCGCTCCAGGAAGCCATATCCTAAGGTGTTGTACACCTTGTAGAAGCAGGAGATGATCTTGTTCGTTATCTCGCCATGCAGAAGGGGCATGCTGCATCCTCCGGTACGCTCCGCAGCAAGCGGCTCCAAATCAGGAAAATCCGCGTCGATCCGTCCAATCCGCGTTCATCCGCGTTCCATTCCCCCCGTCAGCACACGGGCCAAGGCCTGGTAGCCCTGGTACGCGGCCTGCAGGGCGTCGACGCTGATCGACTCGTCCACCACGTGGGCGTCGGCGATCTCTCCGGCGCCATAGATCACCGTGGGGATGCCCAGCTCGCCGGCGCTGGCGGCGCCGTTGGTGCTGTAGGGCGCCAGGAACTTCTCCGCCGGCAGGCCCGCCTCGCGCAGGCCCCAGAGCGCGGCTTGGACGACGGGGTGCCCCTCCTCCAGCGCCCAAGCGGCGTGAAAGTCGTCCACTGTGAACGAGCGGCCTGTGTAGCAATCGAGCGAAACGCGGTGCAAGCGCGCCGACATGCCGTCGGTGCCGGCCAGCGCGTCGCGCATCTCGTCGAGCACACTGTCGGGCGTCTCGCCACGCACCAGCCGCCGGTCAAAGCGCGCCGTGCAGCCTGCCGGCACCATGGAGGTACCGGGGTAGGGGTCCGAGACGATCTCGACGAGTTCGTTCACGCCCTCACCCAGCAAGGCATCCCGTCGCGGCGGCACGGCGCGGATACGGCCGATGGCGCCCATCATGCGATAGACGGCGTTGACGCCCAGCTCGGGGCGCGAGGTGTGCGCGGCGCGCCCCCGCGCCTCCACCACCACGCCGGTGCGCCCCTTGTGTCCCAACCCGAGGAGCAGGCCGGTGGGCTCGCACACCACCACGGCGTCGACGCGCTGGCACGCCAGGATGTGGCCCAGCGCCAAGCCCTCGATCATCTCCTCGCCCACGCTGGCGGCCATGACGATGCGGCCGGCGAACGCGTCGCGCGGCAGCGCCCCCAACGCCACCAGGGCGGCCGCCAGGTCGCCCTTGACGTCGTTCGATCCGCGTCCCCAGAGGCGCCCTTCGGCGCGCTCCCCGGAAAAGGGACCGTGGCGCCACGCCTCTGACTCGGTGACGGGCACCACGTCCATATGGGCGTCGAACAGCACCGTCGGCCCAGGCGCCTCGCCGGTCCGCACGCCGACCACGCTGCCCAGATCGTCGGTGGACACCTCGTCGTAACCCAGCATGGTCATCTCGCGCACCACCAACTCGGCAACGTCGCGCTCCTGCCCCGAGAGGCTGGGCCGACGGACGAGTTCGCGGGCAAAGGAGAGGGCCTCGGTCGCGTAGGGGATCTGCATGGGTTCACTCCGGAGGCTTGGCTATAGCGGGGGTAGTCTAGATGGGCGAGGGGGCTGGTCAAGCGAGGGACGGCGTTCAGGGTATAGACCGCGGATGCAGCAGTTCGCCGCGGGCCAGCGCACTGGCCCGCGGCGATCCGTGGCACTCACCTTTTGCGCGCCCTCCAGCGATCCGTGCGCCGTCGTCCTACGACTCATCCCTCGTTAGCTCAGTATCGACCTCGTCGCTGTGGAGGATGAGCGTATCGGCGGACGCTTGGGTGAAGCGACGCTCTTCGTCTTCCACCGGCACATCCTTGATGCTGCTCTCGGCAATCCTCCATAGCTCGTCCCAGGAGGATGCATGGCCTTCGCTCTTGAGCTGGTCGTAAAAGACGATGCGGTCTCCCTCGACCCGGTATCGCCCCTCAAAGGCGAAGACAGAATACGAGTACTGGACCACCGATCCCACTGCCCGGAAGAACGTCCCATCCTCCCTGAACTCGTAGGTGATGCCCAAGCCGATGCTGCCCGACGAAGCAAAGTACGACCACGAGCCGATCAACCATTCCTCGATCTCACTCGGAGGGGGCGTTACCTCTGGGGTGTCGTCCGGAGGGGGCGTTACCTCCGGAGTCGGAACCTGTGTCGGAGTACCCCCTTCGGACTCGCCAACGATCATCGGCAAGAAGACGCTCCCGTTCGCCAGGAGACCCGCCCTTACCAGACCGGGGACCAGCGCGGCCAGGAGCAGCGCCAAGAGCAGGGTGCAGAGAACGAAGCGACGCGGCGACGACGGGGCCTGGCGGTGACTGGGATGCTGCGGCATGCGGAGTCCCTCCCTGTGATGGTGGGTGTGACGTGACTGTCCGAACGCAAGGGCCTACTCGCATCTACGGTCGGCGGCTCGCCTGGGTGCCGCCCACGCGAGGGCACGGTGATTCACCGTCACTCTCAGGCGCGCTCAGCCGTCTCGGCGAACCTCCCCTCTGGGACTGCGAGCGAATATAGCGCGACGCGATCAGCGTGTCAAGGCCTTCGAGGGCTGTCCCTCGACGGCGTGCATCAGCCACGGAGGGCGTACGTTTCCTGGCAGGAACCTGCCCGCATCCGCATGCCTTTGCGCAGCACGCAACGCGTTGACGCCATGCGGGGCGGCGTCTATACTGCCCGCGCCCTGAGCGACAGACACTGGAGGGAGACACCATGCCGACTCTCAGGATCGACAACCTCTTTGCCCGGCGCAGCATCCGCAAGTACACGTCCGAGCCGGTGACCGACGTACAAGTGGAGACCCTGCTGCGAGCCGCCATGGCCGCGCCGTCGGCCAGCGACCGCAAGCCGTGGCATTTCGTCGTGGTGCGCGACGCCGCCACCCGCGCCGCCCTGGCCGAGGCGCATCCCCACGCCAAGATGCTGACCCAGTCGCCGGTGTGCATCGTGCCCTGTGGCGACACGTCTATCGCCCCCGATTTCTGGGTGCAGGACCTCTGCGCGGCCACGGAGAATATCCTCTTGGCGGCCACCGGCCTAGGACTGGGCACCGTCTGGTGCGGCGTGCACCCGCGCGCCGAGCGCGCCGCCGAGGTGCGCCAGGTCCTCGGCATCCCCGAGACGATCGTTCCCCTCTGCCTCATCGCCGTGGGGCACCCGGACGAGCAAAAGGAGGCGCGCACCCAGTACGACGCCCAGCGCGTCCACCAGGAGCGCTGGTGACAGACCCCGATCAGGCTCGCCGAAACGATGATCTGATGGTACGCAGATTCCGCAGATGATCCGCAGATCTCCGCTGATCACCTGATGCGGTGTTCGCTGCGGGAATCAGCGCCCTATCTGCGCGATCTGCGTACCATTCCTCCGCCCTCAGCGATCTCTGTGGTACCCGTCCCCCTCTCCGTCCGCCATGATCTCTTTGAGCGCCGCGACGCCCGCGTCCACCACGGCCTCCCACAGGCGCTTGCCCAGGGCGGCGCTGGCATGCGTGGGGTCGCCGACCACACCGGAGGGCGATACCCGCGAAAAGTCGAGCTGTGGGTCATCCCATGCCACGGGGCCGTGGTGCGGGTTGCGGATGAGTTCGGCGCGCACGCTGGCAGGGCGCAGATAGAGCGCGATGGACGTGGCAAAGCTGTCGGCGTGGCCGCCCGGCACCCGCGCATCGGCCACCTCGCACCAGATGTCGTGCAGCGGCAACTCTAGCCTCGCGGCGCGGTAGCGTCGGCCGTGCATCGCGTTCAGGCGCGCGATGGGGGCATCCACCCGGTGCTGGCCGCACCCCGTTACGACCACCAGACGGCGGAACCCCTGGCTAACCAGCGAATCGAGGATGGCATAGAGCACCTGCTCGTGCAGCTCCTGGGGCAGGTCGATGTAGCCGCTGCCATAGCCACGGTGCTCGGGCGTCGGGCCAAAGGGGAGCGCCGGCACCACCAGCGACCCGATCCCCTCACGCTCCGACGCAGCGTTCGAGATCGCCTCGGAGGCCTGCGTTACCCAGTAGGTGTCCAGGTCGGTGGGCAGGTGCGGCCCCTGTTGCTCGGTGCATCCCGTCGGCACGATGGCGGCCCATCCCGCCTGCGCGAGTTCGCCGATCTCCAGGTAGGTTAGGTCTCCGTAGCGCATGGTGCTCCCCTCGTCATCCGTCGTGCCCCTCAGAGCGTCACCATTCTATCGCGCCGCCACGTCGCCGACAAGCGCGAGGCCACCCTCGGGAGATCCCTGCGTACGCGCCCTCGCACACACCCATTTCACTACACGGGGACCTCCCGAGGGCGGCCTCTTGTGATTTGACATCCCGCGCCGACTGAGGTATCACATCCATAGCTTCTGCTGCTCCACAATCGATAGACGCCGCCTAGTGCTTTGGCAACGGGGGAACCACTGCTACAGTCTGGGGCGAATCGACGGCCGTCGCCGCCGTAGGGCCACTTCTTCGGCCCGAGCCCGTCAGCTAACCCCGGAGGCGTGGGAGGAGGACACCGGGTCCGCCAGGTGGCCTTTTTTCTTTGCGTGCGCGCAGAGAGGACCGCCGCCCACCCCCGAGGTGGCTGCCATGCCCATGTCTGGCTCCGAGAGAGCGCTCGGCGACGATCACGACGCGACCGCCCCATCATCCTTGCCCCCGCAACCGGTCATGGACGTCCTGCGTGAGCAGGGTCGAGACCCCACCGGCCTTCGCCTGGCCCTGCGATCTGACCTCTCCCCCGACGGCAAGTTCGGCGAGCAGTGGCTGCTGATGGACGATAGCGACCTATGGGTGCTAGAGCGCCCCAACGGTCATGCCCGCCTGCGCTACCGCTATCCCCTGGACGCCATCCGCGACGCCAAGGTGGAGCGCTGCGTGGGGAATGGCCTGATCCAGGTGACCGTGGGGGACGAGCCACGGGTGCTGCTGCACTTTTCGAACGAGTTCATCGACCAGTTCGGTCGTGTGGCCTTTTACCTGCACGAGCGCGCCGAGCGGGGGCCGGAGGTCCCCGTCCCCGATCCCGACGCCGACGCCCACCGCTGCCGCGTGTGCCGGCAGCCCCTCCTCGACCGCTCCATCAAGGTGTGCCCGCGCTGCATCCAGCGGGGTCGCCTCCTGCGACGCTTGTTGAGCCTGGCGCGCCCCTACTGGGGACGGATGGGCGCCATCGTGGGGCTGCTGCTCGCCGGCGTGCTGGTGGATCTCCTTCCGCCCTACCTCACCCGCGTGCTGATCGACGACGTGTTGCGCGGCGACGCCCCGCAAGGCATGCTGCTGACGCTGGTGGGCGCTCTCCTGGCCATCCAGGTGGTGCGCGTGGGCATCACGCTGTCGACCAACTGGCAGACCATCAACCTGAGCACGCGCTTTACATCGTCGTTGCGCGACGCGCTGTTCGCGCACCTGAAGCGGCTCCCCGTCGACTACTTTGACAAGAACCAGATCGGCCGCCTGATGACGCGCGTCAATCAGGATACGGGCGAGTTGCAGGGCCTCATCTCTCAGATGACCACCTTTGCCCTCAACATCCTGCTGGTGATCGGGATCGGCGCCGTGCTCTTTACCATGGCCCCTTCGCTGGGGCTGTACGTCCTCATCCCCACACCCCTGGTGCTGGCGGCGGCCTTTTTCTACTATCGCTACATGAGGCCTCATTTCGAGCGCTTCTGGATCGCCCGCTGGCGCCTCAATGCCACCCTCAACACCTTTCTCTCGGGCGTCCGCGTCGTCAAAGCGTTCGCCCAGGAGGAGCAGGAGCAGGATCGCTACCACCGGCGCAACGAGCAGGTGCTGAACTCCCGGCTGCAGGTGGACCTGGCCTGGAGCCGGTTCTTTCCCTTGGTATCGTTCGCCTTTGGGGCCGGGGGCCTGATCATCTGGTATGCCGGCGGCAACGCCGTCCTCGAGGGGCACATCACCCTGGGCACGCTGATGGCGTTCCTCAGCTACCTGGGGATGTTCTACGGCCCCCTCTCGAACCTTACCCACATCAGCCAGACCCTGAACCAGTTCCTGACCATCTCGCAGCGCATGTTCGAGATGCTCGATGAGGAGCCCCAGGTCAACCAGCCCGACCCGATCCACAAGCCCCAGCTGGGCGGCCAGATCGCGTTCGATAACGTCACGTTCGGGTATGATCCCTACTTTCCGGTGATCCGTGACCTCACGCTGACCATCGAGCCGGGGGAGATGATCGGCGTCGTCGGGCCGAGCGGCGCCGGCAAGACGACCCTCGTCAACCTCATCTGCCGCTTTTACGACGTCACCCGCGGCACGATCCGCATCGATGGGGAGGACATCCGCGACCTGTCCATGGAAGAGATCCGCCGCCAGATCGGCATGGTGCTCCAGACCCCCTTCCTGTTCCAGGGCACGCTGGCCGAGAACATCGTCTACGGCAAGCCCGGCGCCACCCGCGACGAGATCATCCGCGCCGCCAAGGCCGCCAACGCGCACGATTTCATCACCCGCCTCCCCGAGGGGTACGACACCATCGTGGGCGAGGGAGGGACCGGGCTGTCAGGCGGCGAGCGTCAGCGCGTCTCTATCGCCCGCGCCATCCTTCACGATCCGCGCATCCTGATCCTCGACGAGGCGACCTCGTCGGTGGACACCGAGACGGAGCGCCAGATCCAGGAGGCGTTGGAGACCCTGGTCAAGGGGCGCACCACCATCGCCATCGCCCACCGGCTGTCGACGCTGTATAACGCCGACCGCATCGTGGTGCTCAACCATGGCCGCCTCGAGGAGCAGGGGCCGCCGCGGCAACTGATGGACAACAAGGGCGCGTTCTATAACCTGGTGCAGCTACAGACTCAACTGGCGCGCATTGACGGCGTCGTCACCCTGTAGAGGTGGATTGCGATGGCACGCTCGTTCGAAGTGGTGCTCCTGGATCCTAATGAGGTATCGTTCACCCGCGACGGCGACACCCTCGGCCTCACCATGGCCGACGGCACGCGCTACCCGCGCGTGGCGCTGCGCTGCGCCTTTCCGGTGTCCGATGACACCGTGCACCTCTCGGTGCGTGACGCCAGCACCGAGGAGCAGCTAGAGATAGGCATCCTCGAGAACTGGGGTCGCCTGCGCGAGCCGGACCGCCTGGCCGTGGCCGCCGAGCTGAGCCTGCACTATTTCGTGCCGCGCATCACGCGCGTGCGCGCCGTTAAGGAAGAGTTTGGCTTCCTGCGGTGGACGGTAGAGACCGACAAGGGGCCCAAGGAATTCGTCATGCGCAACAGCGTGGTACACTATGCGCGCGAGATCGCGCCCGACCACTGGCTGCTGATCGATGTGGGCCAGGCGCGCTACGAGATCCCCGACCTGGAGCGCCTCGACGCGGCCAGTCAGCGGCTGGTGCGCCGCTACCTCTACCTCTAGCGCGTTGTAGCGGCGGATCGCGACGCCTGGCGCGTCCGGTCCGCCGCAAGGTCCATCTGCGAAGGAGCGGCTGCGGCGTGAGCGCGCACACGTCCGCGGCCGCATCGCCCTCTGCCTCCCATCGCCCGCCCGTCCTCGCCCCAGTTGTCTCCGCCGGCAGAGACTGGCCACGTGTCCAGGTGGCGTCCATGCATGTGGCCGATGCCGCCCGATCGTCCCCCTGGTATGATCGAGCCAGAGAGACATCACGGAGGGCCGCGACGCCTCCGTGGAACACGCGCCACTGGAGGATATCATGGCAGGCGAACCGTTCGAAACCCACCCCGAGCACCCCGCGCCTCGTGAGGGGCACTCCCCCGTTGTGGCCATCCTGCTGATCGGGATCGGCGTCATCTGGCTGTTGGCCAACCTCGGCACCATCGACGCGCCCGACCTCGGCCAGGTGATACGACTGTGGCCCCTCATTCTCGTGTATATCGGGCTGAAGCAAATCCTGGAAAAGCCCTCCGAGGCATAGCCGGAACCCGAGCGGCGGGCGGCAAATTGTGATATCATGGAGATAGTAACATAACGGGAGGCGCGAGGCCCCGTCCATATAGGGTACGTCACGATTGGCGCGCCCTCGGGAGGTAAGTATGTCAGACCAACCGTTCGAGCCACGCACACCAAGAGATGAGTACCGCCGCTACGAGGACGGTGACCGTCACGGCGATCGCTCCTTGTTCTGGCCCATCGTGCTGATCGGCATCGGCGTCATCTGGCTGTTGTCGAACATCGGGCTGATCGGAGATCTGAGCTTTGGACTGCTTCTGCGGCTGTGGCCCCTCATCCTGATCGTCATCGGCCTGGACGTGCTCTTTGGCAGGCGCTGGCCGGCGCTCAGCGCCCTGATCGGCATCGGCACCGTCGCCCTGGTGGTCGTGCTGCTCCTCTTCGCCCCCCAGCTGGGGCTCAGGGCGGACGAGCCCGCCAACCTCTTTGGCTTGCCCATCGTCACCGACATCGACGAGGCCGACATCCGCACCGAGCGATTCACCGAGCCCCTGGGTGATGCCGAGTCGGCAGAGGTCGTGCTGGACCTCGTCGAGGCCTCCACGACCATCCGTCCCCTCGATGACTCGGATGCCCTCATCGATGCCGAGCTGACCCACTATGGCGAGATCGACTTTCGCGTCAGCGGCGACCGCGCCAAGTCGGTCCGCCTGGGGCAGCGCAGCGCCATCCGCATCGGGCCCTTTCTCGGTAGCGGCTCGCGTTTGAACTGGGATATCGGCCTGACGCGCGATGTGCCGCTGGACCTGTCCATCGACGTGGGCTCCGGCCCCGCGGATGCCGACCTCCGGCAGCTGCGTTTGCAGTCGCTGGACGTGGATGGCGGCTCGGGCCCCCTGGACGTTGTCCTGCCCGAGGGGGCGACCGATTATCGCGCTCGGCTTGACGTGGGCTCGGGCCCCGTCACCATGGTGGTGCCTGAGGGCGCCGTGTTGAGCGACCTCGCCATCGACGGGGGCTCCGGGCCGCTGGACATCGCCATCGAGGCGGGCGCGCGACTGCAGGCCTCCGTCAACGGAGGCTCCGGGCCCGTCACTGTGGACGTGCCCGACCAGGCCGGGGTGCGGGTGCGCGTCTCTGATGACGGCAGCGGCGCATTCCGCGTGCCCTCGGCCTATCGGGAGGTCGAGAGGGGCGACGGGGACACGGGGCTGTGGGAGTCGCCGAACTATGCCTCGGCCACCCAGCGCATCGATCTGCGCTTCGACATCGGGTCGGGTCGCGTCGAGGTGCGCTAGGCGCTCGGCCTACAACGCGCCACCCCGCGCCGCCTCAAACATCGCGACGACGTTCTCCGGCGGGGTGCCCGCCTGGATCGTATGGGACGGGCCGACGATGTAGCCGCCGCCGCGGCCTAGCACGCGGATACGCTCGCGCACTTCGTCGGCCACGTCCTGTGGCGTGCCAAAGGGAAGGGTGGTCTGCACACTGACGCCCCCCTCGAACGCCAGCTTCTCCCCGTACTGTTCCTTGAGGGCCACGGGGTCCATCCCCTCCGCCGAGAACTGCAGCGCCTGCAGGCAGTCGATCCCCATGTCGATGAGCCCCGGTACCGCCCGCATGATAGCCCCATCGCTGTGATAGATCACTCGAGCGCCGTGGTCGTGGATCAGGTCGTTCAGCTCTCGATGGTACGGCTTGATGGTGCGCTCCCACAGCGGCAGCGACATGAGCAGCCCCCGCTGGCCCCCCAGGTCGTCGGCGGTGAACACCAGGTCGATCTCGCCCGGCGCCGCCGACAGGACGCGATGAAAGAACGCCTTGTAATAGTCGGTCACGCGCCGCAGGATGGCGTGGGCCAATTCGGGGCGCTCCACCAGGTCCATGAGCATGCGTTCGAACCCGCGCATGTACCAGGAGGTCTCAAAGAGGTTGCCGTTGGTGGCCATCACGGCGCGATCGCGCACAGCGCGCAGGGCGCGGATGCGCCCAGGGATGACGCTAGAGTCGAACCAGTCGGGGGAGGGCCATCGATGGGCGTCCAGGTCGGCCGGCGTCTCGGCCTCGCCCAGGGGATAGTGGTGGATCTCGTCGTAGGCGCCGTCGCCATAGCTCACCGGCGCCCGCACCACGCCCCAGATGTCCTCGCCGACGGCCAGGGGCGGCCCCACGTACTCGGGCGCCACCGTCACGATGTCGATGAGGGGATCGAGATACGCATCCACCGACACCCCGCGCGTGGCGCGCAGGTGCGCCTCCAGCGCCGCTCGCGCCGGCGGGTTGATGCCCGAGCACACCATGGCGATGGGCACGCGGTCGGCCTCTTGATGGTCCAGTGTCAGTAGCACGCGCTCGCGGCCCGACAGCGTTTCATGCGACGTCGATGGGGGCATGGGGGCTCCTTGTTTGTGTTGCGGGTTATGAGTTGTGAGTTGTGAGTTGCGGGTTGCGAGTTCCGGGTTGTTTCGGACGGGTTACAGGTTGCAGGCAGGTCCCAGGTGACAGGCGTGAGCTACCGTGCATCGGCTTCGCTAGGAGCCTCCCCAGTGACAGACTCTGGACTCTTCTGCCATGGGGGCCAGCGACGAGTGCCACCCTCTCCTGTTCTGCCGGCGCTCTGGTCCGACGAGAGCTGCGCCCCCGCCCGCGCTTCACTCGGCACCAGAGTGATGCTGCACCCAGCCGCCCCACACCATCGCCATCGAGTACCAGGGAGAGGATACAGGAGGGGCCGGGTTCGCACGATGCCTATCACCTGAGACATGCAACCTGCAACAGAGCCAACGCACAACGCACAACCCACAACAAGCTATGCAGGTTCGCGCTCGCGTTCGAGCTGTCGTGCCAGACTCGTCAGGCCCTCCGCCCAGGTGGGGTGGATAAACACGCACTCGGCCAGGGACTGCCAGGTAGCGCCCGACTCGATGAGCACCGTCAGAATGTGGATCAGTTCGGCGGCCGTGGGCGACACGAGGGTAGCCCCCAGGATGCGGTCATTCTCCTCGTCCACCACCAGGCGGTAGAACCCCAGGGTACGTCCCGTCTCGGTGGCGCGCGCCACGCGCTCCAACGGCCGCGTCACCTGACGCGCCCGGCGCCCCTGCGCGCGCGCTTGCTCCAGCGTCAGCCCCACCCGGCCCACCTGCGGCTCGGTAAAGTAGGCGTACGACAGCGTCCGGTCGCGTCGCTGACGCTCGCCGCCCTCCAGGATGGCCATCAGCCGGCGATAGTCCTCGTACGACACGTGGGTGAACGCCGGCTGCCCCGTCACGTCGCCGATGGCATACACCCCATCGCAGGTAGTGCGGAAGGCGTCGTCGACGCGCACGAAGCCCCGCTCGTCCAGCTCCACGTCGCTCGCGCCGGCATCGAGCGCCGCCGTGTTGGGCCGGCGCCCCGCGGTGAGGAGCAGCCTCTGAGCCTGCAGGCGCTCGCCCCGCTGGAGCGTGACGTCGATGGCGCCGTCGCGATAGCGCACCGCCTCGACGCGGTCGCTCAGATGAAAGATGACGCCGTCGGCGTACAGCGCCTCTCCCAGGGCGCGGCTCACGTCGATCTCCTCGTCGTGGATGGGGCGGTCGTTGGTGTCGATCAGGTGCACCTCGCTACCGAGGCGCGCCATGCCCTGGCCCAACTCCAGCCCGGTGTAGCCGGCGCCCACCACCGCCAGGCGATGCGGCAGGCCCCGTAGCTGCCAGAACGTCTCATAGGTGATGTAGGGCGTCGCCTCCAGCCCGTCGATGGGCGGCACCATGGGCGATGCGCCGGTGTTGATGACCACGAGGGGCGCCTCGACGCTCACGCCGCCGCCGCTGACGGTCCGCCGCCCGGTAAAGCGCGCCTCGGCGTGCACCATGCGCACCCCCGCCTCGCGCAGCCGCGACTGCACCCCCGCCGTCCAGGTGCCCACCATGTCGCGCACGCGCTGCATCACGGCGCCGAAATCGACCTCCACCCGCGCACGCACCCCCAGGTCGGTCGCCCGGCGCGCCTCCGCCGCCGCGTGCGCCGACGCCAGGAACGCCTTGGAGGGGGTGCAGCCATAGTTCACGCAGCACCCGCCCCAAGCGCCCCGCTCGAACATCACCACCTCGCGCCCCTGCCGCGCCATGGCCGTGGCAAAGGGCACGCCCCCCTGCCCACTCCCGATCACGATCACATCCACGCGATCCACGTCAACCTCCAAACAAGGCGCGCAGTCTCCGCTGTGGTTGCGCGTTCATCGTTGCAGGTGACAGGTTGCAGGTTACAGACGGTTGTGCGTTCCGAGATCCGGGCAGATGGGTAGCAGGGTGTAGAGCGAATCGCGCCTTTGGCGATATGGGTCACGGATTCCAGGTTACAGGCAAGAGACGACTCGCTCACTGGCGCCTGTAACCTGCAACCTGTAACCTAAAACCCAACTCAACTGTGCCAAACCCACACCCAGCTCCGCGCCTACGTGGGCCAATCCTCCGTTCGATACGTATCGATCAGCGAACGCACGCGCAGGGCATCGCGCAGCGCCGCGGGCGAAAAGCTCTGCTCCGGGTAGACGACGATCTCGGCCGGGTGGCCGGGGGCGAGGTGGACGAAATTGTCCGAGTAGCGCGCCTCGCAGCCCGCCAGTTCCAGCCAGGCCCACAGCGCCGGCCGCGCCGCCTTGAGCGTCACGCGGTGACCGCCGTCGGGCGCGACGCCGTCCATGCGCACGGTGATCGCCGGATCCAGGAGTTCGAGGTGCTTGGGGCGCGAATAGCTCGCCCAGTTCGACGAGACGACCTTGCCGTCTATGCGCAGGTCGAGCCAGACCATCACGTCTCGCGGGCCGCGGGCCCTCAGAAGGGGCGCCAGATCGAGCGTGGCGATGGGGCCCGTGGCGCGGCCGCTCATTGCCGCGGGCAGCGTGCCGCCGTCCAGCCGCTCCCCATCCACGGCCATCGCCTCCCATGTCACCTCACCCACGATGCGCTCTCCGGTGTCATTGGTCAGGTGCACCTCCAGAGCGCCGGTGGCGGCGTCCTCCACCGCCGACACGAGGAGCGGCGCGTGGAAGCGGCGCGCCATATGGTGCAGCGCCTTCCACCGCCCGAACGAGTCGATGGACGACCAGCTCGCCACCGGCCAGCAGTCATTGAGCTGCCAGTAGAGGGTGCCCATCCCCCGCGGCATCCCCCGCCGCCAGTGCTCCACGGCGTACTTGATGGCCATCCCCTGGAGGATCTGGCTCAGCCACAGCGCCATATCGAACGACGTGGGCAGCCGGAACCAGTCCAGCAGGTAGGTCATGATGGTGGTGTTGCCGATGCCGCTACGCTGGTGGTGTTCCATCACGAAACTCGTGATGTTGCGGTCCTGCGGCAGGGTGTAGCTGGCCACCGTCTTGGGCTCGGGGAACGACTGGAAGCCAAACTCGCTGTTGAAGCGGTGCGTGCAGGTGCGGTACCACTCGAAGGGCATCTTGCCATGCCACACGCTCCACAGATGGGCGTCGCCGGCGTCGGGATTGTTGAAGTCGCGCCGATCGCCCACCGGCGTGTGCGGGCTCGACGGCCAGTAGTCGCGCTGCGGGTCGAGCCGCTCCACCACCTCGGGCAGGAGCGCGTCGAACAGCCGGGAGTAGTCGTCCCAGCTCATGGTGGTCTCGGTCCAGTCGTCGCCTACGAGACCCTGCTCCAGCTCGTTGTTGCCGCACCAGAGCGCCAGGCTCGCATGGTGGCGCAGCCGCCGGACGTTGTCCTCCGCCTCGGCCCTGACATTGGCCATGAAATCGGCATCAAAGGTGGGATACGTGCCACAGGAAAAGATGAAATCCTGCCACACGCACAGCCCGAGTTCGTCACACAGCTCATAGAAATCGTCGCTCTCGTAGATGCCGCCGCCCCAGACGCGCAGCATGTTCATGTTGGCCGCCGCGGCATCGCGCAGGAGGCGCGCATAGCGCTCCCGCGTCAGGCGCGTCACAAAGGTGTCGGCCGGGATCCAGTTGGCGCCCTTGGCAAAGAACGCCACCCCGTTGACGGCGAACTGGAACGACTCGCCCCATTCGTCGGCGTGGCGGTCCAGGTGCAGCGTCCGCAGCCCGATGCGCCGCTCGTCCACGTCGAGGGTCGCCCCGTCATCGCCGCGCAGCGTCACCGTCAGGTCGTACAGGGGCTGCTCGCCCATGCCATTCGGCCACCAGAGGCGCGGCTCGAGCACGGGCAGCGTCACCGCGCCGTGCGCCGCGCCCTCACCCGCGTCGCGCAGGGGCGCCGTCGCCTCGGCCACCGTCTCACCGCCGAACGCCAGGCGCACCGTCGCGGTGAGCGGCGCCGGCGAGACGCGCTCCGCCTCCAGTCGCACCGTCACGTCCACCCGCCCGGGCGTGGCGTGCTCCTGCAGCACGTGCACGTCGATCAGCCGGGCGGTATCGAACGCCACCAGCGCGATGTCGCGCCAGATGCCGCTGCTGGTGAGGATCGGCCCCCAGTCCCAACCAAAGCTGCACGGCTCCTTGCGCAGCCAGCCGCCGTCGTACCAGCGGAACTGCCCCACACCCCAGGCCGGCAGGCGCCGCTGGGCGTCCTTCTCGCGCAGGTAGGGCGCCGGCGCGGCCAAGGTCACCTCGATGGTATTCCCTCCGGCCCACAGCAGGGGTTTGGCATCGAACTCCCAGGTACGAAACATGTTGTCGGCCGTCCCCACCAACTGGCCGTTGAGCCGCACAGTAGCCAGCGTGTCGAGTCCCCTGCAGCGCAGGATCACCCGCTCGTGGGCCAGCACGTCGTCGGGAACGCGAAAGCTGCGGCGGTACGTCCAGTCCGTCTCGCTGATCCATTGCAGCCGCAACTCGTTGTCGCGATAGTACGGGTCGTCGATCCGCCCGGCGGCGATGAGGTCGGTGTGCACGCAGCCCGGCACCGTCGCGGGGATCGGCCCGTCCAGCGCCGCGCCCTCCGGTGCCGCCGTACCCGGCGCGTCGTCACCCGCCGCGTACAGCTCCCAGGCGCCGTTCAGAGGTAGAGTGAGCATGGTGGCACTCCTTGATGGTCGTGAAGGTGCAAGCGGACGTGGGCGCACACGCAGGTCCGCCCCTACGCCATCTCCGTGGGCAAGACCGCCGCGCCCACGACAGACACGCCGGCCAGCCCCACCCATCACCGTCGGTGGCTGCCGCGCCCAGGACAAACACGTCGATCCGCCTCGATGCCACCCCCACACGGGGCACATCAGCGCCGCAGCGCCATCCGCTTCAGGGGGCGTAGGGGCAGACCTGCGTGTCTGCCCTCCTGGCGGGCTGCCCCCCCGCGCCTATCCGCTCAACCGCGCGGTGGCCGTCTCCATCGTCTCCGAGTACTCTCCCTCGCGCGCGGCGCTGGCCATCTTGGCTCTGTGGTAGAACAGCTCCTGCGCGAGCTGCACGTTCTCGGCCTTGCCGCGCCAGGCGTCCATCGCCGGGCCCTGCAGGGCGCGGGCGAAGGAGAAACTCAGCTCCCACGGCAGGTTCTCCAGGTTGTTCATGGCGTTCAGGTTCGCGGTGGCCTGCTCGGGCGTCTGCCCGCCCGAGAGGAACACGATCCCGGGCACCGCCGCCGGCACCGTGCGCCGCAAGGTGCGCACCGTGGCCTCGGCCACCGCTGCCGGGTTGGCCTCCTCGATGGAGCCCCTGCCGGGCACCACCATGTTCGGCTTGAGCAACATTCCCTCCAGCAGCACGCGCTGCTCGGCCAGCTGCTCAAAGGTGTGGTGCAGCGTCGCCGTGGTCACCTCCTCGCAGCGCTCGATGGTGTGGTCGCCGTCCATGAGCACCTCGGGCTCGACGATGGGCACCAGCCCCATCTCCTGGCACAGCGCCGCGTACCGCGCCATGACGTGGGCGTTGATGGCCAGACAGCCGCGCGTGGGGATGCTGTCGCCGATGCGGATCACAGACCGCCACTTGCAGAACCGCGCCCCCATGGTGCGGTACTCGGCAAGGCGCTCCCGCAGGCCGTCCAGCCCCTCGGTGACGACCTCCCCTGGAAAGTTCGCCAGCTCGGTGGTGCCCTTGTCCACCTTGATCCCGGGGATGATCCCGTTGCGCGTCAGCACGTCGCGCAACAAGGTGCCGTCGCCCATCGCCTGCCGGATCGTCTCGTCGTACATGATGACGCCGGTCAGGTAGGCCTCGATGCGGGGCGTGGTGAACAGCATGGTGCGATAGTCCCGGCGCGTGTCGGGCGTCGAGTCGACGCCCACCGCCGTAAAGCGCCGCGTGATGGTGCCGGTGCTTTCGTCGGCCGCCAGGATCCCCTTTCCCTCCGCAACCAACGCGAGTGCCGTGGTGATGAGATCGATATCGGTCATCCTTGGAACCTCCTCACTCCTCACAACCGTGCCCAGGCGGCCAACCGCCCGGGTCGCGCAGCCTGATAGACACCAGTATAGACCAGGGCGCCAGGCGTGGCTAGGCTCTCATGCCCGGCCCACTTCTTGGGGGTGTGCCGCCGTCATCCCTGTCCGCCCAGCAGGTCCTCCAGACGGACGCCATTCACAAAGATGACGGTCTGGCGCACGGCGGAGAACTGGAGCACGGTGCTCTCGACCTGCGCCCGCACTCTCGGCTCGTCGCACACCCCGCCGATCTGGAACGCGCCCACCAGCCGCACGATGGCCGTGTCACCCACCAGGTCGATCCCCTCCACCTGCAGGTCCGACTGGTCGAGGGCATTGTACAGATCGGGTCGCTCAGGGATGCTCGATCCCAACGCCAGCAGTTCCTCGAGGGCCGCGGTCAGGGGCGCGCGCGTCGGCGCGATGTCGCGGGTCACCGCCGGCACCACGGCGTCGCCGCACCCCAGGTTGCCCGCCCCCAGGGCGATGGCAAAGATCTGCACCCGTATCTCCACGCCCGGCGCGACGGTGGGCGTAGGCGTCACCGTAGGCGTCACCGTGGGCGGGAACGGTGGGCCGAGCACCGTGAACTGCGCCAACCCCACGGCGGTCACCGGCGCCGTAGCGCTCAGCACCACGGGCCAGCGTTCCGGCGGCCGGGCCGTCATCGGAATCGCCACAACGGCGCTCACCCGGCCGGCGAAATCGGCCACCGCCGTGGCCACCACCGATAGCCGCCCGAGGTCGGGACCCAGCAGGACGTCCACCGCAGCGCCCGCGGGGAACCCCGAGCCCAGCACCTGCACCACCGTCCCCGGCTGCCCATTGCTGGGCGAGAGGGTAACGGTAGGCCCTACCGCCGGCGTAGGCGTGCGCGGGGGCGGCGGAAAGCGCGGATCGGGGATCAACAGCACCTGCCCCGCCTGGATGCGGTTGGGATCGCTGATGCCGGGGTTGGCCGCCAGGAGGGCCTCCACCGTGGTGCCAAAGCGCTGCGCGATGCGAAAGAGGGTATCCCCCTCGCGCACCACATAGAACGACGGCACGCCGCCGACGGGCGGCGTGATGATGGGTCCACCGGCGGGAAGGAACAACTGCTGGCCCACCAGGATACGGTCGGGGCTCGGGAGCCCCGGGTTGGCAGCCAAGATCTGCCCCACCGTCAGCCCGCACCGCCGCGCGATGGAGAACAGCGTATCGCCCTCCACGACGGTGTACACCGGGCCACACGGCCCCTGAGCCCGGGCGGGCGCCGGCGCCAAGGGCGCGGCCAGCGGGACGGTGAGCAACAAGACACAAAGCAGGATGGTGCGCGTGCGCATCCGGCCACCCCTCCTCTCGAGCCATGGGGCCCCGCGCGAGGGCGATGTTCGGCCGGGAGGAACGCAGGAGAGGATCGCGGGCTGCAGCGGGATGCCGAGCAGGGTGCGAGGACGACGATCGCGACAGGCGCGGCGCCCTATCGTCTACCCTATTCTACCGCACCCGCCATCGGTGTCAACGCTCAGAAGGAGGAACCATGGAGGCACGGAGGGCACGGAGAGCATGGAGGTGGCTCTTTGGCCGTATGCAGGCGGTTACAGGTGCCAGGTGGCAGGTTGCAGGGTTCAGCAGGTTCAGCATCTGCCGCCTGTAACCTGCCACCTGGAACCTGTCACCGCCCCACAACTCGCAACTCACAACACACAACCCACATCGCCGCGCGCGGTGGACAACCGCCCCCACTCGGCGCTACACTAGGCCAGAGACGATTCCATCCGCGAGGTCGCCCTCCTCACACGAGCGCCCCAGCCACGCGACGCTCGCTCCTGTCGGAGGTTCACCATGGACGCGAACGAAACCACACCGAACGGCGGCGATGCGGACCAGCCCACCGGCGAGACGACGCACGACGTGCTCATCGTGGGCGGGGGGCCGGCCGGCACTGCCACGGCCATCTATACCGTACGCGCCGGCCTGAGCACCCTCATCGTCGACAAGGGCGTCAACAACGGCGCACTGGCGCTTACGACCAAGATCGCCAACTATCCCGGCGTGCCCGAGACGCTCACCGGCGCCGAACTCTTGGCGCGCATGCGCGAACAGGCCCTCGGTTTTGGGGCGCGCATCATTCAAGACCGCGTGCTCTCTGCCGAACTCACCTCCGACCCCAAGGTCCTGTGGACCACCGAGGGGTTCTACCGTGGGCGCGCCGTCGTCATCGCCACGGGCTCCATGGGCCGCACCCAGACGGCGCCAGGCGAGGAGCGCCTGGTGGGCCGCGGCGTCTCGTACTGCGCCACCTGCGACGGCGCCTTCTGCAAGGGCGAGGAGGTAGCGGTGGTGGGCAACAACGCCGAGGCGCTCGAGGAGGCCCTGCTCCTCACGCGCTGGGCCAGCCGCGTCCACCTGCTCTCGCCGGTGGCCGACTTTCGCGCGCCGCAACCCCTGGTCACCGAGGTTCTGGAACACGCCAAGGTGGAAGTGCATCCTCCGTCGCGCCTGCTCGAGATCGTCGGCGACAAGACGGTGTCCGCGGTGCGCGTCTCCCCGCGCGGCGACGGCGAGCAGACCATCGCCGTCTCCGGCGTGTTCATCTATACCCAGGGCAACCGCCCCATCACGGACTTTCTCAAGGGGCAGGTCGAGATGAGCGCCTCGGGCTGCATCGTCGTCGACGAGTCGCGCCAGACCAGCGTGCCCGGCGTGTTCGCCGTGGGCGACGTGCTGTGCACCCACCTCCGCCAGGCGGTGATCGCCGCGGCGGACGGCGCCATCGCCGGCATGGCGGTGGAGCGCTATCTCTCCGGCCGCTCCAGGCTACGACCCGACTGGGGCTAGACGCCCATCGGCGCCTCGCATCGCCGTGACCGGTACGCCGACTCGTATCCATCCAGGGACCGTGCGAGGTGATAGCATGACACTGGCAGGGCTCGTTCGTCGGTACTGCATGCCCCGCCGCAGGCGACGCATTCATGCGGGCGCATGCATGGTGACATGGGCAGCGTACTTGGTGCTGCTTGCGCCGCTGTACCGTGCGGCCGGCCCGGGTGTTGCCGCCCTGGCGGCCCTGCCGGTGTTACTCACCGCTTCGCTGTACGGCATCGTTCCGGGGATCGCGGCGGCGCTGCTCGCCGATGTTGCTACCCTCCTCCTCCTGACAAGCGTCGGGCTTGACGGCGCGCCGAGTCGCGCCCTCGTGCAGTGGGCGTGCCCGGCAGTCGCCCTCCTGGTCGTGGCAGCCGGCGTGGGGAGGCTGCGCACCTTGCGGAATCGGCTGGCGAGCCAGATCGAGGAGCGCCGGAACGTCGAGGCCGCGCTGGAACGCAGCGAGCGCATGTTCCGTAGCGTGGTCGAGCAATCGGTGGACGGTATCGTTCTCATCGACGATCAGGCCAGGGTCACCATCTGGAACGCCGCCGAGGAGCGCATCACGGGCATATCACGCTCGGAGGCTCTGGGCCAGCACCTGGCCGATCTCCAGCTCTCGTTGGCGACGGAAGAGCAACGGACGCCAGAGGCGCGCGCCCGTCTGCAAGAGGTGTTCCAGCGGTTCATCTCCACCGGCGAGGCGCCATGGCTGAGCAAGCCAATGGAACGCGAGTTCCGGAGCCGCGACGGGAAAAAGCACACCGTACAGTCCATCATCTATCCCTTCTCCATCGATGGCCGGCGCATGTACGGCAGCATCAACCGCGACGTCACCGAGCAACGCCGGGCCGAGCGCATCATCGAGGCGTCGCTGCGCGAAAAGGACGTCCTACTACGCGAGATCCACCATCGCGTCAAGAACAACCTGCAGATCATCGCCAGCCTGCTGGAACTGCAGGGCGACAATATCAGCGACCCGCACGCCCTCACCCAACTCGCCGAGGGGCAGCAGCGCATCCAGACCATGGCCCTCGTCCATGAGAACCTCTATCGCTCCGCCGATCTTGCTTATGTGAACCTAGCCGAGTACGTGGCCGATCTCGCCGAGCAGGCCTGCGCCACCCGCGGCGTGTCACCCGAGCGCATCGCGGTCACCGTGGACGTCGCCGACGTGCGCCTCGGCGTGGACACCGCCATCCCATGTGGGCTGCTGATCAACGAGTTGGTGTCCAACAGCCTGAAACACGCCTTCCCCGACGGGCGCGCCGGCCGCATCGGCGTAACCTTGTGCGACGACGATGAGCGCCTGGTCGTCGAGGTGAGCGACGATGGCGTGGGGCTGCCACCCGGGCTCGACCATCGCGCCACATCCACCCTCGGGCTGCAGCTCGTCAACCTGCTGACGGAGCAACTGCGCGGGCAGCTGAGCCTCCTCGCCGGCCCGGGCACCACCTTTCGCATCACCTTCCCCCTGCCGGCGAACAGGGGCGCTGCCGTCGGCGCTGAGGGGCGGCGCCTTGCTACGCCCGCACCGGCGATGGGCGCGACATCCACGGCGGACCGCACAGCGGACGGCCCCTACGGCTGGGACGCGCAGAGCGCATCGGAGGCGTTGCCATGACGCCCGATCGCACCACGGCCCGCGCGCTGGCGCGTGAGTACATCACCCGCGGCGATGCCCTGGGCTGGTTCGAGGCGCTCTACCAGCGCGCCGCCCACGACCAGAGTGGCGTCGACATCATCCCATGGGCGGATCGGACGCCCAACCCCCACCTCGTCACGTGGCTGGACGCGCATCTTGGCGGGCGGGCCGGCGGGCGGGCGCTCAAGGTAGGTTGCGGCCTCGGCGACGACGCCGAGGAGTTGGCGCGGCGGGGCTATGCCGTAACGGCGTTCGACGTGTCTCCCACCGTCATCGCCTGGTGCCGACGACGCTTCCCCGGGTCGCCCGTAACGTACGTGTGCCACGATCTGCTCGACCCGCCCGCGGCATGGGAGGGCGCCTTTGACCTGGTGGTGGAGGCGTACACGCTGCAAGTGCTGCCGCCGGAGCTGCGCCCCGTCGCCATGGCGCGGATGGCCGGCTGCCTGGCGCCAGATGGCCTGCTCCTGGCGATCTGCCGCGGCCGGGAGCCCGAGGACTCGGAGGGGCTCATGCCCTGGCCGCTCATGCGCCGCGAAGTCGAGGCCTTTGGCGCGCTGGGCCTCGAGACGGTGACGTTCGATGATTACGTCGACAACGAGGATCCACCCGTGCGGCGCTTCCGGGCGACCTTTCGACGCCCCCTGCCGGCGCGCCGGCAGGGGCGAGAGGAGGATACATGACGCAGGTGCTGGTGGTTTGCCACAGCGTGACGGGCCACACCAGGGCCCTGGCGGAGGCCGTGGTGGAGGGGGCGCGGTCCCTCGAGGGGGTCACATGCCGCCTGCTGGCGGCGGCCGAGGTGACGAACGATGACCTGCTGGCCGCCGACGGCATCATCGTCGGGTCGCCCACCTACTTTGGCCAGATGGCGGCCGAGGTCAAGCGCATGTTCGACGTCTCAAACTCGATCTATGGGCGTCTGGAGGGCAAGGTGGGCGCCGCGTTTACCACCGTCGGCGCCGCCGGCAGCGGCCACGAGACGACGAATCTCTCGGTGATCGTCGCCATGCTGGTGTCGGGCATGGTCGTCCCCGGTTTTGCCACCGGCCCGACGCCCTGCTTCGGGGCGTTCTCCGTCGGCAGGCCCACCGAACGCGAGTTGCGCGCAGCGCGCCACATGGGCGAGCGTGTAGCGGCGCTGGCGGCGCGGCTGTCGAGCGCCTAGCGAGCGTCGGGTGAAGAAAAGAGCGAGCGGCGCCCGCGTGGCTGCCGCCCGCCCCTCACCGATGGACCGGTGGTCGAGGCCCGGATCACTCCGGTGTCCAGGCCTGGCTGCGAAGCTCTCCCTCTTGCACGCGATCGAGCGTCGCGCGTATGGTGTCGATGGTGTCGTCGATGCTCTTGTCGTTCACCCGCGCCGCCGCTACGACATCCTGCATGATGATGTGTCGCTCGTCGCCGTGCCGGTTGTCCGGTTCCATGCAGCCACAATCGAGGCACATATCACTCCTTCCGGTCGAACCCATCTACTCGCGCACATCCGCCGAGGCCTGCTTCTCGCCTCACGTCACGCATCTTGCATCCGACGAGGCTCCGATCTCGACGTTCTTTACCACATTATGACACAATAGGGTCGCGTGTCAATCACCTCGCGCCTTCGTTTCGCCGTGCCTTGCCACCGCCGCACCTTTACGGTAAACTCGTACCCAGTCTGTGCTTGTGACCCGCCGCATCGCATCCCGCGCGACGGCGGGCGCTCCTCGGAGGAGGGACCGTGACAGAACTCTATGTCGGGGGCGTGACCTTTGCGGCCGATGACCGCGATCGCGCCCATTTCTGGGGAGAGGTATTCAACCTCGGCACCGAGCCGCAGCGCTGGATCAAGGTGGCCATACGCCTCCTCGATGCGGCCGGGAACGAACTGGCCGCCGAGTCCGATATCGTGTCTCTCGAGTGGACGCTGCCCGGCGGGCGCAACCCCTTTCACATCCGCTTCCTCATGCCACCCACCGGCTGGTCCAGCTATGACATCAGCGTCTCGGGACAGGTGCACGATTTTGCCGATCTCAACGTACCACAGCCGCACACGGGGCTGCTGGTGGATCGGCTGCACTTTCGCGAGATGGAGCGCGCCGGCCTGCGCTGCAGCATTATCGGTCTGCTGAGCAACAAGGGGGTGGCGCCGGCAACCAACGTCAAGGTCGCCGGCACCCTCTATGGGCCCGACGGCAAGGTGGTGGGTGTGCTGAGCCCCTATCTCGTACCGCGCGGCGTGCTGTCCGCGGGGGACTCGTTGCCGTTCGAACTCAAGTACTATGCCCTCGGCGGCGCAGTGGCCAACTATACCGTGCAGGTCCAGGGACGCATGCCGGCGGGGTAAGGGCGCGACGCTGGCGCGGCGCTCACGCGTCGGGCGGCACCACGCCGATGGTGAGCAGGATGTTGGCGTACACGCGCTGCTCGCCCGTGGCGATCACCAGGGCCACGTCGGGACCTCGCGCCGCGTCATAGAAGGCAAACCTCCCCAGCGGCTGCAGCGCCACACCCTCGGGAAGCACATCCCGGAACGACTGAAAGATCGGCGGCTCGGCGCCCTCGTCGGGCACCATCACGTGGGCGGCCTCGATGGGCGTCGCCGCCACCAACACGGCGAGCACCTCATCCACCGGGGCGAACCCCCGCGTCAGGTTCAGGAACACGCGCCTGGCGGCGGGGTTGGCGCCGGTGGAAAAGGGATAGTTGCCGTCCGCGATGAGCACCTGCGATCCGTGGCCCGCGCTCGCGAGGGCCCCCAGGATCTCGGGGTGGGTGAGACGAGACGTCAGCATGGCATCACTCCTCTCTGATAGCTAGGCCATCGCCGCCGCATAGTAGTCGCACAGGCCTCGCACCGCAACCCATCCTCGACGCCCTATCGCCTCGGCGCCCGCGCCCCGCGAGCGCGATCCCTCGACGCCCGCTCGACCCCATCGCGCTACCGTTCCCGCTCACTCAACTATCGCCCCGAACCATGCTGCGACACGCCCGCCGTGTCGAACGGCGTCGCTACGCGCGTCCCCCGTTTGGAAAGGAGTGACGCTGATGACCGATATCGAGATGATGTCCCTCAGCGGCGAGCCCGTCACCGTACGGGCCGGCGCGGTAGACGACCTGCGCACCGCCCTGCGAGGCGAGCTACTGCTCCCTGCCAGCGCCGGCTATGACGCGGCGCGCGCCGTCTGGAACGGCCTCATCGACCGTCGCCCGGCGCTGATCGCCCGCTGCTCGGGGCCGGCCGACGTGATGATCGCCGTGCGCTTTGCGCGCGAGCGCGACCTGCTGGTGTCGGTGCGGGGCGGCGCCCACAGCGTCGCCGGCAACGCGGTCTGCGATGGCGGGCTGATGATCGACCTGTCCGGCATGCGCGGCGTACGCGTCGATCCCGTTTCCCGCACCGCCAGAGCGCAGGGAGGAGTCACCTGGGGCGACCTCGACCACGAGACGCAGATTTATGGCCTCGCCACGCCCGGCGGGGTCGTGTCGGATACCGGCATCGCAGGCCTCACCCTGGGCGGCGGGGCGGGCTGGCTGCGCGGCAAGTTCGGGCTGAGCTGCGACAACCTGCGCTCGGCCGACGTCGTCACCGCCGAGGCGCGCATGGTAGTCGCCGGGCCCGAAGGAGACAGCGATCTGCTCTGGGCGCTGCGCGGCGGGGGAGGCAACTGGGGCGTCGTCACGTCCTTCGAGTACGACCTGCATCCCGTGGGCCCCATGGTGACGGTCGTATTCACCAACTATGCCGGCGAGCGCGCGGGGCAGGTACTGCGTGACTTTCGTTCCTTTATGCGGTCGGCGCCCGACGAGATCTCGGCCCTCGGGAGTCTGTGGCGCATCCCGGACGAGGAGAGCTACCCGGAGGGTGTGCGTGGCAGGCCGGCGGTGCTCATCGCCGCCTGTTACGCCGGCCCCGTGGACGAGGGGGAGCGCGCCATGGCACCCCTGCGGGCTCTCGATCGCCCGATCCTCGACACCAGCGGGGTGATGCCTTTTGTGGAGGCGCAGCGCGCCTTTGACGCCGACTATCCCTGGGGGTGGTGCTACTACTGGAAATCGCACTATCTGGACGATCTCAGCGACGAGGTCATCGACCTGGCGGTGGGGCGCGCCTATACCTCGCCATCGCCGCATACGAACATCGATATCTGGCCCCTGGGCCAGGCGGTACAGCGCTACGGCGTCGACCACGCCGCGTTTGGGCGTCGCGACGCCCGGTATGCCGTGAACATCGAGGCGAACTGGGAGGATCGCGCCGACAGCGATCGCAACATCGCCTGGGCGCGCGCGTTCTGGGAGGCCCTGCGCCCCCTGGCGCAGGGGGGAATGTATCCCAACTTTCCCGGCATCGCGCCCGAGTCGCTGAGCGTCGTGCGCGCCTCCTATCCCGGCACGTTCGAGCGACTTGTGGCGATGAAGCGCACATACGACCCCGACAACTTTTTCCGGATGAACCTCAACATCCCGCCCCACGGTGCGTGAAGCGGCGGGGCGTCGGCGGGCTGGCCCGCGGCGCGTGCCCCAGACCAAGAAACGGGCGCCCGTCGGGCTCGCCAACCAACGGGCGCCTGACGCTACCCAAGCCGGAACGCTCAGTCTCCCACGGCGGCGGCCGCTGCTGCCGTCTCCATCACGTCCAGCGTCTCCTCGATATCGCCCATAGTGTGCGCGCTGGAGAAACCGTGGTGCGGCGAGACGTGGTGCAGATACACGCCGCGCTGCAGGCAGGCGCGGTGAAAGCGCGCCATCATCGCCATGTCCTGCCCCGCCATGTCGCGGTAGCTACGCGGCTCGGCGTCCAGACCAAAGTAGATGCCAAAGCGAGCCCCCACGCCCTGCACCCAGGCCCGCAATCCGCGCCGAGCCATGATGTCGCGCAGCCCCGCGTACAGACAGTCGCCCAGGGTGTGCAGGTGATCGTAGAACCCGGGCTGCGTGACCACGGACAGGAAGGCGCGCGCCGCCGCAACGAGCACGGGATGGGCGTTGTACGTCCCGCTGTGCAGCGCTGGGCCCAGGGGCGAACAGGTCTCCATGATCTCGCGTCTGCCCAGGATCGCCGAGATCGGCATGCCGCCCCCCACGGCCTTGCCCAGCACCGTCATGTCCGGCACCACGTCAGTGCCCAGTGCCGGCCCGGGCCCGACGCGAAACCCCGACAGGATCTCGTCGAACACCAGCACGATGCCTAGCTCCTGCGTGAGCGCCCGCACAGCCCGAAGGAACTCGTCCGTCGGGCGAATCCCACCCGAGTCATAGTTGATCGGCTCCATGATGACGGCCGCCAACGTGCCCGCCTGGGAACGCAGCGCGCGCTCCAGCGCATCCACGTCGTTGAAGGGAAGCATCGTCACCAGCTCGGCGTTGGTCGGCGGGATGCCGGCCGAGTCGGGGACCGGCCGCGGCGCCGAAAGGGGCCCCGCCTGGTCCAGCGGCGGCCAGTGGCTAAAGCCCACGGTGTCGTTCACGCCGTGATAGTGCCCCTCGAACTTGACCACGCCCCACCTTCCCGTGTAGGCACGGGCGATGCGCAGCGCATGCCAGGTCGTCTCTGTGCCCGACGAGGCAAAGCGCACCATGTCAGCGCCCGGGAAGAGGCGCACCAGCTGCTCCGCGACCTCCACCTGCGTCTCCGTCTCACAGGCGCACAGCACGCCTCGCCGGGCGGCCTCACTGACCGCCTCCACCACGGCGGGGTGGCCGTGCCCCAACAGGCTGGCGCCGTGCGACACGCAATAGTCGATGTAGCGATTGCCGTCCACGTCGTAGAGATATGCGCCCTCGCCTCGCTCGAAAAAGAGGGGATGCCCCAGGGCCGGGTTCATCCGCGCCGAGGCGTTCACGCCTCCCGGCATCACCTCCCCCGCCCGGCGGTACAGCGCCTGGCTCCCCTCCAAGGTGATCGCTTCGCCTGTGGTCATGGCGTCCTCCTGGCTTCGTGCCTGCTTGATGATGTCGCGATTATACCCGATGCACATCTCGCGGAGTAGCGCGCCTCCCCACTGCTCCCGTACCGCCCTATGCCCTCACCACGTTCCTGTACAGCGGATATCCTTATATTTGTTACATCATTAACTTGCTTGACATTCTGTCTTGCCCTCTGCTATACTGCGTAAAGAATGGCCAGCCTACTTTGGTCAGAGGCTGTCCTGACAGGTTACGCGAACGCGAAGGAGTACTCGTATGAGGCGGTTGACGACTCTCGACTGGATCGCGATCATCCTCGTCATCATTGGCGGCCTCAACTGGCTGCTCGTAGGGTTGTTCAGTTTCGATCTCGTGGCGGCCATCTTTGGAGAACTCTCGCTCATCAGCCGCATCGTCTACATCCTCGTTGGGTTGGCTGCTCTCTATATGATCTACCTCGCCACACGCATCACCCGCGCTACCGCTCCCTGAGCCCACAGCCCCCACCGACCTTGCCGGCCGCGGCGCGAACACCTTCGGACGCTCATCGACGCCTCCAGCACCGCCCTCAGGGCATGCGGGGGCACGCGCCCCACCCCCCAAGAACCCGCCTCGCGAGCGCTCTGGGCTCGCGAGGCGTTCCCTCGTGCCACAAGCCAGACGGCCGAAAAGCCTACAGAATCCAACGTTTCTGCCGAGAACTACTCTAGGTTGGACGACGGCTCGCGCCTGCCGCGCATTGGCGCACCCCTGCGATCGGCCGGCGCCTTCCCTGCAGCCACACGAGGGTGGGAATACCGATGAGCCAGCGCATCTTGTTCGTCGACGATGATGAGGTCATCCTGGCAGCCATTCGGCGCCAGCTCCGCAAGCAGTTCGAGTTCGACATGGCGCCCAACGCCGGGGAGGCGCTGGCGCTCCTGCAGAGCAGCGGGCCGTATGCCGTCATCGTGTCGGACATGCACATGCCCGACATGGACGGCATCACGCTTCTGTCCAGGGCTCGGGGGATCTGCCCCGATATCGTGCGGATTATACTCACCGGCGTCGCCGATCTGCAGACCGCCATCGATGCGGTGAATCGGGGCAGCATCTTTCGCTTCCTCACCAAGCCGTGGCCCCCGGACGTCCTCGCCGCCGCCGTGGCGGCCGGCATCGAGCAATATCGCCTCGTCACGTCGGAACGCACGTTGCTCGAGCGCACCCTCATCGGCGGCGTCCAGGTGCTCACCGAAATCTTGAGCCTGGTGAACCCCACTGCGTTTCGCCGCACCGCCGCCCTGCGCGATTATGTGAGGCACATTGCCACCGAACTCGACCTCCCCGACCGCTGGCAGATCGAGCTGGCCGCCGCGCTGTCCCAGATCGGTTGCGTCTCGCTGCCGGAGGAAACCCTCCGCAAGGCATATCTGGGCGAACCGCTGACGATGGACGAACGCGATCTCTATGCTCGCCTGTATGGCACCGGCGCGCGGCTGCTGAGCCACATCCCGCGTCTCGAGGTCGTGGCCGCCATGATCGGCCGGCAGGAGGGGGACGCCGAGCCCGCCCCCAGCGATAACACCCAGGACGACGAGGCCGTGCGCGTCGGGAGCGAGATCCTCCGCGTCGCGCTGGCCTACGACCTCCTCCTGGCGCGGGGCATGGGGCGCGACGGCGCCCTGGCGTGGCTTGAGCGCCGCTCCGGAGAATATCCGCCACACATCGTGGCGCCTCTCGCTACCCTCGAGGCGCATGGCGACGGTCGGCTCACGGAGCGCGTCTATGTGCAGGACTTGCGCGTAGGGATGGTGGTGGCGGAGGATGTGCTCACGGCAAACGGCGCCTCGGTGCTCCCCACAGGCGCTCGCATCTCCGAGCCCGTCGAAGCTCGCCTGCGCTCCTATGCCCGCATCATGGGCCTTCAGGAGCCGCTGCTGGTATACGCCCCATGAGTGGCGATCGCACGGCGGGGTCTCCCCGCCATGGCCGCCCCGCCGTGGTCGCCCGAACCGTCGCGGAGTCAGCATGAGCCACAGCGTGGCCTTTCCCCTCCCACAGCACACATCGAGCGAGTCCTCAACCGCGACGCGGCCGGGGCCCCGCCCGTGGCCGCTGCCCCTTTCCGGCGCGAGCCTCTCCGGCGACGTCGAAGCCGCCCGCACCCTGACGCGGCCCAACCTCGATCACCTCGAGCCGCACGCTGTGCTCGCCGACCTCCCGAACCACGAGTACCGCGTCGGCCTGGAGACGCTGGGCCTCGAGGTGGAGGCCGGCCTGAGGCGCGAGCCTGATCTTCCCGGCGTGATGATCGTGGACCGAGGCCGCCTATTGGGCGTCGTCTCGCGACGCCGCATGTTCGAAAAGCTCGGTCGCCCCTTTGGCGTCGAGATGTACCTGCGACGGCCCGTCCACGTGCTGCTGGACATCGCCGTCCACGATCCCCTCACCCTCGACGCCGACTGTGACATCGGCGCCGCGGCGCAGACGGCCCTCGACCGGCCTGTAGAGCTGCTCTACGAGCCCATCGTGGTGCGCCTGGCCGACGGCGAATGCCGTCTGCTCGACTTGTCCATCCTGCTCCTCGCCCAATCACGGCTCCTGGCCCTCGCCAACGCCGCCATCCGCGCGCAGGTACGCGCCGCCGAGGAGGCCGCCAACGCCAAGAGCCAGTTCCTGGCGAACATGAGCCACGAGATCCGCACGCCGATGAACGGCGTCATCGGCATGACGGGCCTCTTGCTCGACACCCCGCTCAACGCCGAACAGCGCGATTATGTCGAGGTCATCCGGAGCAGCGGTGACGCCCTCCTCTCCATCATCAACGACATCCTCGACTTTTCCAAGATCGAGTCGGGCAAGCTCGCACTCGAGGAGGCGCCCTTTGACCTGCGACTCTGCATCGAGGACGCCCTCGACCTGCTGAGCCTCAGGGCATCGGCCAAACGCCTGGACCTGGCCTACGTCGTCGAGGAGGGCACACCAACGCACTTGGTGGGCGACGTCACGCGCCTCCGCCAGATCCTCGTGAACCTCCTGAGCAACGCCGTCAAGTTCACCGAGGGGGGTGAGGTGACGGTCACCGTCGATGCCCGCCCGATGCAGGGTGACGTCATGGAATGGCGCTTTGCCGTGCGCGACACAGGCATCGGCATCGATCCAGACCGCCTCGACCAGCTCTTTCGCCCCTTCAGCCAGGTGGACGCCTCCACCACGCGCAAGTACGGCGGCACGGGACTCGGCCTCTCCATCTGCAAGCGCCTCGCCGAGGCGATGGGCGGCACCATGTGGGTTGAGAGCACGCCGGGCGTCGGCTCCACGTTCTGGTTCACCCTGCGAACTGCCGCGGCGCCCGAGCCGGCCGCCGTTTGCGACAGTCCCGCCATCGAGCATCTACGGGGAAAGCGGCTGCTCGTGGTGGAGGACAATGCCACCAACCGCCTGATCCTGACGCGCCAGGCCGCCGCCTGGGGGATGGACACGGTGGCCTTCGAGGAGCCGGCCGAGGCCCTGGCGCGCCTGGAAGCCGGCGAGGCGTTCGATGTCGCCATCCTCGATCTGCGCATGCCGGGCATCGATGGCGTGACCCTCGGCGCACGCATTCGCCGCATCCCATCGGCGCGCGACCTGCCGCTGGTGCTTCTCAGTTCCGTGGGCCATCGCCCCGACGGCATCGAGGAGGTTGGCTTCGCGGCGGTGACCACCAAGCCGATCAAGGGCACGCAGCTCTGTCGCGTCCTAGTCCAGGCGTTGGGGGGCGCGCCCTACCGTACTCCGATGCGCGCCGGGTCGATGGGCATCGACGCCGACCTCGGCCGGCGCCTGCCGCTGCGCATCCTCCTGGCCGATGACAACGCCGTGAACCAAAAGGTGATCCAGGCGATGCTGCGGAAGCTCGGCTACGAGGCCGACACCGTAGCGAACGGAGCGGAGGCGCTCTACGAGCTGCGGCGCGGGCGCTACGATCTCGCCTTCATGGACGTGCAGATGCCCGAGATGGACGGCCTGGAGGCGGCGCGGAGGGTTCGCCAGCACTTGCCCAAGGAGTCGCGCCCTCTGGTGATCGCACTCACGGCCGCCGCCAGTCGCCGCGACGAGCAAGAGTGCCTGGCCGCCGGCATGGCCGGTTACCTCCGCAAGCCGGTGCGCATCGAGGAGTTGCAGTGCGCCATCGAGACGTGGGGTCCGCAGGCGCATCGCGCCGCACCCACCTTACCGCAGGGTACCGACCAGCGCGCACCGTCGCGCGCCGTCGCGCGTGGCGCCGCTCGCGCGACTGCTCGCGCGAGCGACGTCGAGTCCGCAGCCCTCGTGGATGACGCCGTACCCCTCGACTCGATGATGGTGGGCGAACTGCTGGACCAGGACCGGGAGGACCCCGGCACCCTGAGGGAACTCGTCGATATTTATGTGCGCACCAGCACCCCCGCGGTCTCGGACCTGGAGGAGCGCCTGCGCGAGGGCGACCTCCGCGAGGTAGCGCGCATCGCCCACAAACTCAAGGGGAGTTCCGCCGTGATGGGCGCCTCCCGCCTCTCGAGCCTCTGCCAAACCCTCGAGACGCGCGCCGAAAAGGGCGGCGACGAACTCGAGTCCATCGTCGGGCAGGTGTGCGCCGAGTTCAGGCGTGCCGCCGCGAGTCTGGAACGCCTCGCCGCCGGCGAGTTCGAGCTTCCCGATGAGGAGGGGGCCGCCGACGCTGTAGAAGATGCCATCGCGGACGCCGCGCCCGAGCCGGTGATCGACGCCGCCATCCGCGAACAGCTCTGTGCACTGTCATGCGACGATCCCGAGCGCCTCGCCGAGTTCACCCTCGTCTTTGCCGCCTCGATGGGGGGACGCATCGCGCTTCTTCAGGACGCCTCGGCCGCCGGCGACGTCACCGGTATGGTCACCATAGCGCAAAAGATCCGCAACGGCAGCGCCTTCGTGGGGGCCCGCCGCCTGGCAGAGGCGTGTGCCCGCATCGAGGAGCTGGCGCCGGGCGAGGCCCCGGAGCGCATCCGCGACCTCGTGCAGGATATAGTGGATGAGTACGACCGCGCCAAGGCGGTGCTGGAGGAGCTACTCCCTCAGGAGGGCGCGTCATAGCCAGACGCTGCATGAAGCATCATCTGGCGGTGTCCCCGCCGGCGCGAATCCCCTTGACACTCGCCGCTCGAAATGTTACAAATCTCGCCATCACATCGCATCCACCATCGAGGTCAACGTGAAAGCATCCCGATTCGTGTACATCACCGTGCTCGCCACGATCCTCCTTGGCTCCACGGCCCCCGCACCTCCCCCGGTGCGCGCGCGTGAACCCCTCACCTTTCAGGGCCACCTGCGCTACTCCGAGCACGGCCCCGGCGCGTCCGTGGATGGCATCGGCACCGCCCTCTTTGTCGGCGGCATGGGCGCGCCCATCGCGGCCGGCCGCCTGACTTCGGGCCTGCGCACCATCCTTTCGGTCCCAGGCATAGGCGACAACCCGAGTATGCAATCGATCAGCGAGATGCTGAACAGCGGCGTGCCCGTCAACGTAGCGGCGCTCGTGCCGGGCAGCGCTCGCTACGATGCCAACGTGCGCTTTTCCCTCGAGGAGGGTGACGACGGCGTCCTCCACCTCAAGGAGGGCTCCCTCACCTGGACGAGCATGAACAAGCTCGATTTCTCGTACGATAGCGGCACCATCAGCGACAGCTTTGGCGGCTCGGGGAGCTATACGCTCCAGCCCGACAAGGATAGCATCGACCTGGTCATCGACCGTGACACGGATCCCATGACGCTCGAACTCACCGTCGACATCTCGCACCCGGCGCCCACCTCGGGCAAATCGGTCTGGAACGCGCTGGGCGGCGCGGTCGTGATGGAACTCGAGTCCGCGAACGGCGAGCAGGTGATGAGCGGTCACGCCTTCGGCCAGCCTATCCCTCCCTCGCCGTCCGGCGGTGGGCCCGCCGAGCACGGCATCTACTACTATCGCAAGGGCACCCTCAGCGACCTCGATGGCAGCGAGACGTGGCGCAACCTCCTCGACGCCCAGGTGCTGGTGGAGTACGAGATCGTCGACGAGTGCTCCGTACGGATGGACGTCCCCTCGGAGAACGATAGCCTCACCTACAAGGACGACGCCGCCGGCACGCTGGAGGTCGAGGCAACGGCTCACGCCTCGCCAAAAGCGTACGGCGACGACCTCGAATGGACCTTCCCCGAGATCGCGGGCTCCGACCTCACGGCTGACCCTGAGGATCGCCGCGGGGCGGAGGTGGCCTTTACCTACGAGGGTCTGCCAGACAAGAACTCCGACTTTGGTCGCAAGAAGGTGAGCCTGGAGTTCCGTGAGTTGGCCGACCGCTGCGAGAATCCGCCCGAGCGCAACGTCAAGGTGTTCTGGGATCTGGACGCCCGCAACAACCCCGACGGATCCGTCCCCAACTGGTTCTACTATTGGAAACAGACGAGCGCCGCCCAGGGGCACGGCGACGCCATCCTCCTGGACAGGTGCTCCTACTGGGGCTATTTCGACGGCTATGACCACCCGAGTAAAGCGAATGTCATCTATCTCTGCGACTGGGGCGAAGGGCCCTATAGCAGCAGCAACGACTATACCGGCAAGTTCGTCGAGGGGATCGACCACTATGCCTCCACCGTGCTCCACGAATGGACGCATCTGGAGAACTATCACGACTGGTGGCCCGAGGGGTACGATCGCTCGAAAGACGCCGACGGCGACCTCGTCCCCGACACCCGGGAGGCGTCCTACGGCATGAACCCTACCATGCGCGACACCTTCGGTCTCGGCTTCCGGGACGTGGAGGTGCCCGCCTATCTCCAGGAGCACACCTGGCCCAACGGCTCGTGCAATAGCCAGGACTGGTCAGACCCCGGCAAGCAGAGCGGAGGCTCATGATGCGATCCCACTTCTCACAGCCTCGCGCCCGGTCGTCGCGCAGAGTTCTGCTGCTCGGAGCACTGCGCATCGCCTTGCCGCTCCTGCTGGTCGCGGGCTGCACCCTCTGCCCGCTGGTCGGCGGCCGACGGCAGGGTGACGAACCCACCCCCGCTGCCAGCGCTGTGGAAGGCGAGGCCACACCCACAGCCGTGCCCACGCCCGACGCCGCCACCCTCGATCAGGCGCTGTCCGAGGGGGACTGGGAGACGCGCATGGCGGCGGCCCACGCCGTCCCCGGGCGCGACGATATCCCACTCCAGAACCGCGTCGATATGCTGTCCGATGCCCTGGCGCGGGAAGTGGACCAGCCCTCCGGGGAGCCCCAGCCCGATCACACCTACCTTTCCGCGGCGGGCATGTTGCGCGTGCGCCTCACGCGCAGCCTCGGCGACCTCGGCGGTAGCGCCGCCAAGATGCTGCGCCAGCGCGCCTCCGACGCCCAGGGGGACGCCCGGGCCTCCTACCTCATCGCTCTGGGCTATATGGGCGAGAAAGATGTGGCACCCGAGTTGCGCGACGCCCTGCAATCGTCCCTGGACCCCGTCGTCCGCATGGACGCCGCCCGCGTTCTCGGCATTCTGGGCGATCGGGAGGCGATCCCGGCCCTACAGGCCGCGCTGGCCGACCCCTTTGTCGCCGAGGGCAGGGATAGCCTCGGAACCTACAGCCTCTACCCCGTGCGCGAGCAGGCGGCCGGCGCCCTCCATGCCATGGGCGTAACCGTCGAGCGCGACGGCGACACCTTTACTGCGAGACCCTGACATGACGACTCCTCCAGCCCCCAACCCACAACCCATCGCCAAGAGCCCGCAGAAGAGCAGTAATGGTTGCCTCAAGGGGTGCCTGATCGCCCTGCTCGTCGTGGGGCTCTTGCTGGTCGCCGGCACGGTCCTCGCCCTCACCGCCGGGCGCGCCTACGTGGCCCGCAGCCTCCCCGAGTGGGAGACGCGCTATCCGCTCTTGGGCCTCGGCATCGATCTCCTGAGCCTCCGCGAAGAGTTTGCCGCCCAGGGCGGCGTGCTCCCCGCCGGCGGGCGCCAGGCCGGCAGCGACAACAAGGCGCTCCTGCCCTCCGACGTCGTCGTGCACCCCTCGCCCGAAGCGGAGACGTACAACATTTCACCCGACCAAGTCACCGCCTTTCAGCGCGTCAAGGCGCCGGTGGATGACGTCGTGGCGCACCTGAGAACGGCGTGGGGTGAACACGACTGGTCGCTGCACGACGAGCGTGAGATCGCCGGCGCGCCGGTGCTGGTCTGGCAAAAGGGCGACCGTGTCTGTCGCATCGAGGTGCAGCCCATCGATCGCGGCGCCGAGGTCTGGCTGCGCTGCACCAACATGGGGCAGTAGAGCACGCCCAATCCACCTGCAATCGCATCCGGCGGAGCCGTCCGCCGGTTGCGACTGCGGGTCTTTTTCGTGTCGCCCATGCCCCCCCTGCGCCTCGCGGAGGGCATGCCCCCACTCGCATGGCATCTCTTGCCGACCGCCCCTAGCGCCAGCCTGACATCCCGGCGACCTCACTCACCAGCAGGATCGCGCCGCGGAGGTTGACCGTTCGTAAAGTCCACTAATTCTGTATATTTTCTCCGGAATCCATGCTATAATGGTGGGGCCATGAACGTGCTGTTCCGACTCACCGTAGCAGCATTCATTGCTGCCGAGGAGCAACACTATGCAACCGATCACTCCACCTAGCCATTCGCGGTATCGCCTCGTGCTCTGGTTGGCCCTCATGGCGCTCCTGGTGGCCGCGTGCTCTCGCGGCCCCGCAGCCCAACCCCCACCCGTCTCGGCCGACGACCCACCCGCGCCCGACATCGCGTTCACCCTCGAGACCGCCTCGGGTCAGGGCGGCCTGCGCTATGTGGGCGTGGGCGGCGATATCGACGGCGTCGTGAATCCCACCCTGACGGTCTTGGCGGGCGCCACCGTCGAGATTACGCTACGTAATGGCGACGGCATGCCCCATGACGTCGTGGCGCCGGACGTGGGCCTGGCGTCGGAGCAGATCTCCGGACGAGGCTCCACTACCGTGGTCCGCTTCCGCGTCGAAGAGACGGGCTCCTTTGCCTACTGGTGCAGCGTCCCGGGGCATCGAGCCGCCGGTATGGAGGGCGCCATCGTCGTGGGCGAGGCAGAGGCCCACGTCCCCCCCGCGTCGGCGCCGACCTGACGCAGGTTCCCCCGGGTGAGGAGCGGACGTTCACCTTCCGTGCCCTGAAGCCCGGCCTGTACGTTTACCACTGCGCCACGCCGATGGTGGCGCATCACGTCGCCAACGGCATGTACGGCCTTATCCTGGTGGAGCCGGAGAGCGGGCTCTCGCCCGTGGATCGCGAGTTCTATCTGATGCAGGGCGAGGTCTATACCCAGGATCCTCACGGGCAGGCGGGTCACCAGGAGTTCGATCTGGACAAGCTGCTGCGCGAGACGCCCGAGTACTGGGTGCTGAACGGCGCCGTGGGGGCCGTGGCCGGTGAGGGGGCGTTGCGCGCCGAGGTCGGCGACACGGTGCGCGTGTTCTTTGGCGTAGGCGGCCCCAACCACGTGGCGTCGTTCCACGTCATCGGCGAGATCCTCGATCGTGCCTACGACCAAGCATCGCTCACCTCCCCTCCTCTCACCGACGTGCAGACGATCATGGTGCCGCCGGGAGGCGCCACGGTGGCGGAACTCGCCCTGGAGGTGCCCGGCGACTATGTCCTGGTCGACCACGCCCTGTCGCGCGTCGAGCGCGGGCTAAAGGGCGTACTGACGGCGACGGGCGAGGAGAACCCCGACGCCTACCGTGCGAGCCCAACGCCCTAGGCCCGCACGGGGGCACCCGCCTGCTCTGCCCCTCGGCCACCCCCGCGGCCGCCTCGGTGAGGTGTTGGAGCGCCCCAACTCCGTGGACTGACCCTGCTGCCGCGTCCCTTGACGTGCCCGATAGGCCGTGGTAAGAAACACCTCACAGTAATGCGGGGTGGATTGCGCTGTGTGGATCGCGTCCACGCAACTTTGCCCAGCACCATGGACGTGCATGGGAAAGGTAGGTGACCATGGCAGGCAACGAGAGACCGGTGCGGCTCGCCATCCTGGGTACCGGCGCGATTGGGGGCATCCATGCCTTGGCGGCCCAGGAGGCGCCCGAGGTCACCGTGACGGCGGTGTGGAGCCGCACGCCCTCGCATGCCCGCGATCTCGCCGAGCGCGTGGCGGCGACGGCGTACGACACCATCGAGGAGACCGTCTCGCGCCATGACGTCGACGCCGTGGTGGTATGCACGCCCACCTTTCTCCACCGTGAGCACGCCATCACCGCGGCGCGCGCCGGCAAGCACGTCATCTGCGAGAAACCGTTGGCCCGCGAGCTGGGGGACGCCGAGGCGATCCTAGAGGCAACGCGGAACGCGGGCGTGCGCTTGCTCGTCGCCCACGTGGTGCGCTTCTTTCCCGAGTTCGTGGCGCTGCGCCGCGCCGTGCTCGACGGCGTCGTGGGCCAGCCAGCCGTCGTCCGCATGTCGCGCGGCAGTGGCTACCCGCGTGGGCGCGACGACTGGCACGTCTCCTACCGGCAGAGCGGCGGCGTGCTGCTCGACATGGGCATCCACGACCTCGACTGGCTCCTGTGGACGTTCGGCCCGGCCGAGCGCGTCTACACGCGGGCGCTCGATCCCGTCTCGCGGCCCGAGTACGTGGACTATGCCCTGACGACGGTGCGTCTGCGCGGCGGCGCCATCGCCCACATCGAGTCGTCGTGGGCCGAGACGGGCGGCTTTCGCACCCACGGTGAGGTAGCGGGCGACGCCGGCCTGCTCACCTATGACAGCGCCCTGAACCCCGCGCTGAGCGTCAGCCCACGGCAGCCGGTGGCGGCGCCCCGCATCGCCATCCCGACGACCTACACCGTCGAGAGCCCCTACGTGACCCAGATCCGCCACTTTGCGCGGTGCATCCGCGGCGAGGTCGAGCCGGTCATCGCGCCGGAGGAGGCCTACGAGGCGCTGCGCGTCGCCCTGACGGCCCTCGACACCGCCCGCAGCGGGCAGCCCGCACGGCTGTCGTAAGGAGGAGACCCATGCGCATAGGACTGTGGAGCCTGGCGCACATGCACGGCTACGGTTACCTGTCGGCACTGCGGCGGCGGGAGGGGGTCGAGTTGGTGGGGCTCGCCGATGAGGAGCCCGCGCGCGGGGAGCGGGCCGCCGCCGACAGCGGCGTGCCGTTCTTTGCCGATCCCGACGACCTCCTCGCCCGCGTCGACGCGATGGTCATCACCTCGGCCAATGCCGACCATCGCGCCATGGCGGTGCGCGCCGCCCAGGCGGGCGTGGCCGTGCTCCTGGAAAAGCCCATCGCCACGACCTACGCCGATGGGCGCGCCATCGTCGATGCCTTTGCCCGCGCCGGCCGCACGCTGGCCACCGCCTTCCCCTGCCCATTCAGCCCCGCCTTCCAGGAACTGCTTGACGCCGTACGCGCCGGGCGACTGGGCCGATTGCTGGCCATGCGCACCACGAACCGGGGGTCGATGCCGGGGGGCTTTTTCATTCAGCTCGACCGCTCCGGCGGGGGCGCCGTCATCGATCACACCGTCCACGTGGCCGACCTGCTGCGACGCCTTACGGGTGCGGAGCCGACGCGGGTATACGCGGAGGTGGGGCACGGCCTCTATCACCAGGAGTGGGACGATAGCGGACTGCTGAGCATCGACATGAGCGACGGCAGCGTGGCAACACTCGACTGCAGCTGGTCGCGCCCCAAGAGCTATCCCACCTGGGGCGACGTCACCCTGCACGTCATCGGCGAGGAGGGCACCGCCGACGCCGACCTCTTTGGCCTGCATCTGCACTACTACCCCGGCGAGGAGGCCAGGCCGCGCTGGCTGGGCTGGGGCTCTGACGTCGATGCCCTGATGATCGACGATTTCGTGGCCGCGGTGAGCGATGGGCGTGCACCGCGCAGCACCGGTGAGGACGGCCTGCGCGCGCTGGAGGTGGCTCTGGCGGCGTACGCCTCGGCCAGGGAAGGCCGCGCCGTGGAGATCGACGAGGTGCGCGCGATGTAGGGGCCGGACGCCGTTCGGCCCGCGCTGCGACGGCCGCGCTTCTCTCGGTGAGGGCGTGCGCCACCGGTCCCGGCGCGGCGCGCTCCGGCGTGCGCGCCCTACGCAGCCCCGCGCGCCTGGGAACCCTCAACGTTGTAGGGGCCGGACGCCGTCCGGCCCGCGCTGCGACGGCCGCGCTTCTCTCGATGAGGGCGTGCGCCACCGGCGCGGGCGCGCGCGCGCCCTCGCAGCCCCGCGCGCCTGGGCGTTGTGCGCTCTTCTCTCGGTGAGGGCGTGCGCCACCGGTCCCGGCGCGGCGCGCACCGGCGTGCGCGCCCTACGCAGCCCCGCGCGCCTGGGAACCCTCAACGTTGTAGGGGCCGGACGGCGTCCGGCCCGCGCTGCGACGGCCGCGCTTCTCTCGATGAGGGCGTGCGCCACCCGAAGCGGCGCGGCGCGCACCGGCGTGCGCGCCCTACACGGGGCGCGCGTTGGTGGCGCGCTATTCCGCGTTCGCTTCCTTGTTGCCCTTGTTGCGGCGGCGCTCGCGAGGAATGTAGCGGTCCTCGATGACGTCGAACCAGCGCAGGATGATCCACACCAGCACTGACGCCAGGATGACGATATAGTACATCCCCATGGCGGCGCCTAGGCCCACGGCCGCCGCCGCCCACAGCGCCGCGGCCGTGGTCAGCCAGCGCACCTCTCCTCGCGCCTGGAGGATGACGCCGGCCCCCAGGAACCCCACGCCCTGTGCCACCCCGGCCATGGCGCGCACCGCGTCCACCGGCTCGCCGGCGCGCAGCGCCATCTCCTGAGCGGACAGCACAAACACCGCCGCCGCCACCGACACCAGCATGTGGGTGCGCAAGCCCGCCGGCTTGCCGCGGCGCTCCCGCTCATAGCCGATCAAACCGCCCAAGAAGACGGCGAGACCCAACCTGACAGCGACTTCCCACCACGGTGAAACGGGCATGGTAGTCCTCCCTAATTGTCGCGTCGATACCGTATTCTAGCCGCGCCGCTAGGCGGAGGCAACAGCAAATCGGGTTACGGGTTGCGGGCAGGACAGGTCCGGGACCGCAGGCGCGGGGTCGTGCCGACGAGTGGCGCTTTGCCGCTTTCGCTGTACCCGGAGTGAGGGGAGGGTTCCGTGGCACAGAGCCGTTCGCCGCGGCGGAACTCTCGCCGCCTGTCCCTCGTCTACGGTAGGTGTCACCCGCTGCGAAACGCCTCGAGGAGATCATGCCACGTCGGAAACGCGATGCGCGCTGCGACGGTGCCTGGACACCACTCTTGCTGGTGCGCCATGCTGAGGATCGTCACGATGACGGTGACGACCCCGGCCTCACGCCGCGGGGCCGGGCCCAGGCGAGGGCTCTCGCGCAGCGCGTGGAGGAGCAGCGCGACCACTACCATCTCGTGTGCTGCAGCCCTCGACGCCGCGCGCACGAAACGGCCGAAATCCTGGCGGCGTCGCTGGGCCTCCCCATCGTCGTCGATTCCCGCCTGGCGAACGTGCCCCATGGGGTGCGAGCGCTGCCGGCGCTGTGGGGCTTGGAGAGTTCCCTTGTGGGTCTCTGCGCGCGGAGTGGCTCCATCGTCGTCACCCACGCGGGACCGCTTCGCTTCCTGCTGCTGCGCTTGGAGGGCGCGCGGCGCCTCGCCTGGCTGTGGCGACAGATCCCCCCCTGCTGCGCGGTGGCGTGCCATACCGATCCCCGTCGCCTCGACATGGACGGCCCCCTCGCCCTGTACGCCCTCGGACTGGTCGTCGGCCTTCTGGCATCGCCGGGCCCCCGCCCCGCATTCGCCACTTGGTTCAGCCACGCGATGGCGCTGGGCGCCTATGCGGCCGCGCGTCGTCTGACGCGCCGGGGCGACGCCGCGCGCCTTGTCGCGCTCATCGGAGGAGGCGCCCTGGCGTCTGCCGTGGCAGCCGTTGGCCCATCGCATCGGTCCAACCGCAAAGTGACGGTGCTCAACGCCTGGGCGTTCCAAGCGGGCGCGCGGTTGCCTCGCTTCACGGGGACGGCGCCCCATCCCAATGGAGTGGCCGGCGCGCTGGCCATGTCCCTCGGCCTGCTAGGTGGTATGGCGCGCCATGGAACAGCGGGCCACCCGGCGCCCGCAGCCCGCGTCGCGGCCTCTGTCGGCGCGACGGCATCGCTGGGCGCCCTGATCCTCACCGCGTGTCGAAGCGGTTGGGCGGCGGGGGCAGGCGCGATGCTTATCCTGGGAGCCCGACGTGGCCCCCGGCGCGCCGCCGCGGCCCTGGCGACGTCGGGCGCTGCCATTACGGCGGGACTTCTCACGGCGGGGAAGCCGTTGCCCGGGCAACCCTCCCTCGCCTCAACAGAGAGCATGCACATGCGATGGGACCGCTGGCGCACCACGGTCGCCCTGCTCTCCCGGTCACCCCTTTCAGGTCTGGGATTGGGACGGCTTCCGGCAGTATGCCAGGGCACACTGGGCGAACGGGCCTTCAAGACGCCCAACAGCACCCCGGTTCAGGTGTGGGCCGACGCGGGTGCTCTGGGGGTGGTCTCGCTGGCCTGGGGCTTGTGGAGAGCGGTGTGCCTGTTGCGGCGAGCGCGAGCCGCTTCCGCTGCGCCGCCGTGGGTCCTCGACGGCCTCGCGTCGGCCCTGACCGCCATGGTCATTCACGGCGTCACAGAGGTGAGCCACGCCATCGTGTGGTCGCGTCGCCATGGCTACGGCTATCTCGCCTCCCCCATGCCATACCTGGTCCTGGGCGCCCTGTCCGGTCTGGGCGATCGCCTGGCGCGGCCGACACGGAGCCCGTCCCCCGGGCGGCTACTCACCCCACATTGCCGGTTCACCCAAGCCTTGCGAACCCTTTTGCGCTCGCTTTTGCCGGGTGGTAGAATCAAGGTGATTCCTGGCTGAGCCCCGGCATTCCTGCAACCCTTCCCTGCGCTCGCGCGTATTACCATAGGATGGCGCGCTACATTAGGAGAGAGCCAACCACGGAGGCACGGAGGACGCGGAGAGGAGCAAGAGGAGGTGACGCCTGTGGGTGAGAGGCCACGATCGCGATCAGCGATGGGACGGTTCCTTTTCCCTCTGTGCTCTCTGTGTCTCCGTGGTTCCTCCCTCTCCGTGTTCTCACATTGGCAATGAGTGGGTGAGCGATGGAAACCAGGCCCTTGACGCCGGGCACAACCCTGCGGGGGAAATACCGCATCACGCGCCTCGTGGCCGGCGGCGGCATGGCGTGGGTGTACGAGGTGGAGGAGGTCCAGCCCGACGGCAGTCGCCAGATCTGGGCGATGAAGGAGCTGCGCGCCGACGCCAGTGACACCCACTCTCTCGAGGAGGGGCGGCGCCTGTTCGAGCAGGAGGCCAATATCCTGGTGCGCCTCAGCCACCCGAACCTGCCCAAGGTGGCGGCCTTTTTCGAGGAGAACGGTCGGTCCTACCTGGTGATGGAGTTCATCCACGGCGAGTCATTGGAGAAGCGGCTGGAATACGCCAACGCGCCGATCCTGGAGGGCCAAGTGCTCGACTGGGCCGTGCAGGTGTGCGACGTGCTGCACTATCTCCACACCCGCCCGACGCCGGTGATCTTTCGCGACATGAAGCCCAGCAACGTGATGGTCACGCCGGAGGGACGCGTCAAGCTCATCGACTTTGGCATCGCCCGCACCTACAAGGTGGGGCAGCGCCGCGACACCATCTCGATGGGGTCCGAGAACTATGCCGCGCCCGAGCAGTGGGGCAAGGCGCAGACCGACGCCCGCGCCGACATCTATGGGCTGGGCGCCACCATGTACCATCTGCTCACCAACGTGCCGCCGCTGCCCGCCTTTGTGCCCACGCCGCGGGTGCCCATCGAGCAGTACAACCCGGCGGTGACCGAGCGCACCACCGCGGTGGTGGCGCGGGCCATGGCCGAGGACCGTGAGGCGCGCTATCCCTCGGCGGCCGCCATGCGCGAGGCGCTCATGGAGTGCCTGCCGCGTTCCGAGCGCCGCAGGATCGAGGCGCGCTCGCAGGCCGTCCAGGCCGCCGCCGATGCGGCGCCAAGCGGCGCGCCAGGCGGCGTGCCGGCCCGCACACCGCCGCGTGCTCCCGCGCCGGCAACGCCGAGGCCCGTGGCCGTGCCGCGCCCGACGCCGTCGCCACAGGCGACGCCACAGCCGCGCACACCGCCGGCCGCCGCGCCTGCTGCGGCGACACCGTCCGCGACACCGTCGCCCACGACGCCGTCACCGCGCCCCGGCCCGCCCGTCATCGTGGAAAAGCCCCCCACGGAGCGCACCTGCCCGCGCTGCCGGGAGGTGAATCGCCCCTCGGCGCGCTTTTGCCGGCGCTGTGGCTACGTGTTCGTGCCGCCGCTGCCGCCGGTGCTGTCGCTGGTAGAGCCGGTAGAGGCGCGCTGGGAGTACCCGCTGCGCGATAGCAGCGTCCTCATCGGGCGGCGGGGCGGCGAGTTGCCGGTAGATTTGGATCTCGACTTCTATGACCCTGAGGGGTACGTCTCGCGCAATCACGCTCGCATCACCATGGAGCGCCGGCGCTATCAGGTTACCGACCTGAGCAGCGCCAACGGCACGTACGTCAACGACGAGCGCATCGCGCCGCGCCAGCCCCGGCCGCTGCGCCAGGGGGATCGCATCCGGCTGGGGCATATCGTGTTGCGTTTTCAGATTCGCTAGGCCCGCCCGTGGCCGTCGTACGGGCAAACAGGAGCTAACCCCATGGCGTTGAATGCCACGCAGTGTCCCCACTGTGGACGAGAGAACCGCCCCGGCGCCGGATTCTGCGCCTGGTGCGGGGGCACGCTGCCCGCCGTCCAGAACGACGCGATGTCGCCCGACCGGGCGCAGGAGGAGTCGCCAGCATCCGCCCAAGCCGCCGCCTTGCGCGAGGAACCGTCTGAGGGACAGGAGCCCCACGGGGAGATCGAGGGCACCGTGATGCGCGACGCCGAGGTTCCGCCGCCCGACGGCGCTCCCGAGGGAACGCCGGATGACGCACCATCAGGCGTCGGCGAGGGGGAGCGTGAGCCGCCGCCGGCGGAGGCCCCGTGGGTCGGCAGGCCCACCGTCAAGCTCGTCGAGCCAGAGGTCCCCGAGGCGCCTGAGGCGCCCGAGGTGCCCGAGCAGGACGAGACGCCGGTGAGCACCACCCCGCTCGCCCCCGGGACGGTGGTCGCGGACCGCTTTGAGATCGTCGAACTCGTGGAGAGCAGCCCGGAGCACAATCGCTACCGCGCTCGCGACCTATCGCGCTGCGCCACCTGCGGCTACGAGGGCAACGTGCCCGGTGACGCTTACTGCGCCGAGTGCGGCGCCTCCCTGCAAGAGCCCGCCTACGCCAGCATCCTGGAACAGCTGCACGTCCCGCCCGAGGCGTACGACGCCCACTTTAGCGAGGGGCGCCGCGACTACTATGTGACCGTCGAGCCGGCGCTGGGCGAGGTTGAGCCGCCGGCGGCCGGCCCGGAGGCCGCGCCGATCCGGCTGGCGTGGGGGCGCGCCACCGACCAGGGGATCACGCGCGACCACAACGAGGACTATATGGAGGGGTGGCTCTACACCCGCGCCAGCGGCGGCCTGGTGGCGCTGTTCGTCGTCGCCGACGGCCTGGGCGGGCAGGACTCGGGCGAAGTCGCCAGCAAGATGGCCACCGAGGCGGTCTGGGACGCGCTGCGCGAGGCCGTGTGGCAGCCCATCATCGAGGGAGAAGAGCTGGCGCCCGACGTGCTGGAGGAGAGGGTCGCGGAGGCCGCCCGCGCCGCCAATCGCACCGTGTACGACGAGCGCATGGCGCGCGATAGCGAGATGAGCACGACCCTCTCGATGGCGCTCATCGTCGGCGCCACGGCGTACATCGCCAACGTGGGCGACAGCCGCGCCTATCTCTGGAACGCCGACGGCCTGCGGCGCATCACCCGCGACCACTCCCTGGTGCAACGCCTGGTGGATGCCGGGCAGATCACCCCGGAGGAGGTCTATACGCACCCACAGCGCAACCTGATCTACCAGAGCATCGGCGACCGCCCCGAGGTGCAGGTGGATACGTTCCGCCGGCACCTGGCTGTGGACGATCGCCTGGTGCTGTGCAGCGACGGCCTGTGGGAGATGGTACACGATGACGGGTTGGAGGAGGTGTTGCTGTCCGAGCCGGACCCGCAGCGGGCGTGCGACCGGTTGGTGCAGAACGCCAACCTCGCCGGCGGCGAGGACAATATCACCGTCATCATCGTCCAGGCGCAACGCGCCTGACCGCGACAGGAGGCAGCGATGGCTGACGAACTGACACTTACGTCGACGCTGAACAAGGCATTCGTGCCGGTAACGAGCACCCAGCAACTCGTCTATGCCCTCATCGACGTCAAGCCGAATGAGGTGATTTCGCAGAGCCGCATGAGCCTGAACTTTGGTTTTGTGCTCGACCACAGCGGCTCGATGCGCGGCGCCAAGATCGACCGCCTGAAGGACGCAGTGGCACTGGCCCTCAGCAAGATGGCGCCCGACGACTTTGTCTCGGTGACCATCTTTAGCGACAGCGCCGAGGTGATCGCCGGAAGTGGGCCCCTGGCGGACAAGCGCGGCAACCTCAACAACAAGGTGCAGCGCATCCGCGCCGGCGGCGGCACCCAGATGTCCCGAGGGCTGAGCCTGGGCCTGCGTGAGGTGTATCGGCAGTTCGCCGCCGAGCGCGTCAACCAGGTGTTGCTCCTCACCGATGGACAGACCTACGGCGACGAGGCGCAGTGCCTCAAGCTCGCCAAGGAGGCGGGCGAACACCACATCCCCGTCCAGGCGCTGGGCCTGGGCGACGACTGGAACGAGAAGCTGCTCGACGAGATGGGGCAGCTCAGCGGCGGCGACTCGGACCTCGTCGAGTCGCCCGACGAGATCGTGCCCCTCTTTTCCCAGACGGTGGAGCGCTCGCAAAAGTCGGTGGTGCGCAACGCGCAGATGATCCTCCGACTGGTGGGGGGCGTCGTGCCGCGCCAGGTGTGGCAGGTGACGCCGCACATCAACAACCTGGGCTATACCCCCATCGGCGAGCACGACGTCCAGGTTCCGTTGGGCGACCTGGACGCCGAGGAGGGGAAGGCGCTGCTCGTGGAGCTGCTGCTCCCGCCGCGCCAGCCCGGGCGCTACCGCATCGCCCAGACCGAGGTGACGTACGACCTGCCGCTGCAGAATGTGATCGGCGCCCGCGCCCGCAGCGACGTGATCATCAGCTATACCACCGATGCCCTGCAGGCAGAGCAGTACAACGCCGGCGTCATGAACCTCATCGAAAAGGTCACGGCCTACAAGCTCCAGACGCGGGCGTTGGCCGAGGCGGAGATGGGCAACGTTCAGGGCGCCACGCAAAAGCTCCGCGCCGCCGCCACCCGCCTGCTCGAGCTGGGCGAGACAGACCTCGCCGAGGCCGCCAGCCAGGAAGCCGCCAACCTCGAGCAGTCCGGCCAGATGTCGTCGAGCGGCACGAAAAAGCTGCGCTACCAGACGCGCAAGCTCACGCAAAAGCTGCCCGAACTCTAGAGGCGGTCCTACGTGAGGAGGCGCGCCATGGGCGTGCCCGTTCACCAGTCAAGGAGTACACCATGCGATGCCCGAACTGTGGTAATGAGGCTCAAGAGGACGCCGTGTTCTGCGATCAGTGCGGCACGCGGCTGCGTCAGCCTGAGGCGGCCGCCCCCACACAGGTGGAGGCGCCCGCCCCTCAAGCAGCCAGCGCCTCGCCGGCGCCCGCGCCCGTCGCGGCGCCCGCCACCAACGTATGCCCCAACTGCGGGGCCAACAACACCCCCGGCGAGATGTTCTGCTCGGAATGCGGCACGCGCTTGTCAGCGCTACAGCCCGAGCCGGCGGCCGTCGCCGAGAGGGCGGCCCCTGCCGTGAGGACCGATCCCAACACCTGCCCCGAGTGCGGCGCCCAGCTCGCCGAGGGGGACGAGTTCTGCTACGCCTGCGGCGCCGACCTGCGCGACCGCGTCATCGCCGAGGCGCCCGCGCCTACGGCTGAGGAGGCCCCCGCCGCCCCCACAGAGGCGGCCCCGCCCAGCTCGCCGCCCGTCGAGGTGGCTCCGCCGCCCCTGGAGGAGGTAGAGGAGGTTCCGGCGTCCGCCGTGACGGCGGCGGGAACCGAGGCCGAGGCGGTGCCCGCGCCAACGCCGGCGTACGTCGCCCCCGACCTGGCCACGCCCCAGTCGCACCTAGAGTGCCCCGCCTGCGGCGCTGAGGTGGCGCCCGGCGACGCCTTCTGCGAGTTCTGCGGCGCGGCGCTGACCGATCGCGCCGTCGCCTCGGCGGAGAACATCGCCATCGCCGCCGCCACGGCCGAGCCCGAGGCGGCGCCGCTGGAGGCGCGCCCTCCGGCGCCCGAGGTGCCGCCGGAGGTCTCTCCCACGCAGCCTCGCCTGGTGGTCCCCGAGAGCGGCGTGGAGATGCCGCTAGCGTCGGGCACAGAGACCCTCGTGGGGCGCGAGGACCCGTACAGCAGCGTCTTTCCCGATATCGACCTGACGCCGCATGGCGGCGAGCAGGGCGGCGTGTCGCGCCGGCATTTCAAGATCACCCTGTCGGGCGGGCAGTACCTGATCGAGGACCTGAACAGCACCAACGCGACGATGCTCAATCGTCAGCGCCTGCAGCCCGGCCAGCCGGTGGCCCTCGCCGATGGGGACGAGATCCGCGCCGGACGCGTGCGACTCATCTTTAGGCTCGCATCGTGATGGTGAGATGAGTTCCACTGTGCCGCGCCTTTGCCCGCACTGTCACCGCGAGGTTCGGCCGCAGTCGCGCTTTTGCCCCCATTGCGGGCGGGGCCTGGGCGCGGCCGTGGCCGACCCCAACCTGCTGAACGGCGGCAACTATCGCATCATCCGCTCGCTGACCAAGGGCGGCATGGGCCACGTCTTTCTGGCCGAGGATCGCCGCGCCTTTGACCGCCCCTGCATCGTGAAGCAGATGATCGAGTACTATGACCCCTCCGATCCCGAGGAGCGCCGGCGGGCGCAGGAGCGCTTTGAGGAGGAGGGGCGCACGCTGGCCTCCCTCAGCCACCCCGGCGTGCCCAAGATCTATTCCTTCTTTGCCGAGAACGGCCGCTTTTACATCGTCATGGAATACGTCGAGGGGGAGAACCTCGAGGCGTTCGTGACGCACATCGATGAGAACGGCACCGTGGTGCGCCCGATCCGCCGCCTCCCTCAGGAGGAGGTGGTGCGCGCCATCATCCAGGTGGCGCGGACCCTGGAGTACCTCCATGCCCAGCCGCGCCCGGTGGTGCACCAGGACATCAAGCCGGCCAACCTGATCCTCGAGCGCCAACTGGGCAACGCGCGGCTCGTCGATTTCGGTACGGCGCGCGCCGAGATACCACCCGGCGAGACCCCCGGCAACGGGCGGCGCGCCAGCATCTATGGCACCGACGGCTACGCCCCGCCGGAGCAGTACCAGGGCAAGGCGGTGCCCCATTCGGACGTGTTCGCCCTGGCGGCGACCGCCTACCATCTGCTCACAGACGACGACCCGCGTGAGCACCCCTTCAAGTTCCCCCGCATCCCTGACCTGCCGCGGGAGCTGCGCGCCACGCTGGATCGCGCCCTGCGCGCCGAGCCGGGCGAGCGCAGCAGCGCCGCCGAGATGCGCCAGGCCCTGGAGACGCTGGCCACCCCCCGCCGGACCCTGGAAGCGTTCACCTTCCCCGGCGGCGTGCAGATTCGCAGCGTGGGGGCGCTGCCCGCCCTGAGCGACGAGCACTGGGACGCCGCCCGCTCCTTCCTGTACAACGGCGACTTTCAGCGCTGGCTGCGCGACATCAACCGTCACGACCTGGTGGTCGCGGCTGACGAGATCGTCAAGGATGAGCCCAACCACGACAAGGGTCTGGAAGAGTTCGTCCGCGTGGTGGACCCGGGCATCCCACGGCCCGTCGTGACCGCCGACCCGCCCGCCATCAACCTGGGCGCCATCGCCCGCGAGTCGGCCCTCATCCGCCGGGTGACGGTGCTCAACACGACCCGTGGCTACTCCCTGGCCAGCGTGTCGGCGTCCCAGCCGTGGATCGAGGTGTACCCCACGGCGCTGAACCTGTGGGCCGCCATCCCCGCCGACGTGCGGGTGCAGGTGCGCGCCGAGGGGCTCCCCTTCCGCAGCCGCCAGCGCGGCGAGGTGACCATCGAGGCGCCCGACCAGGACCCGATCGTCATTCCCGTCACGGCGCAGGTGTCGCTGACGCGCGAGGTATGGCGCCTCATCCGCCGGGCGCTGCGCGGCGCCGTCCCCGAGGCATGGCGCGCCGGCACCCGCGCCTGGCGACGCATGGCGCGGTTGGCGCGCGGCATCCGCCGGCCCTTTGCGGCGGCGCCGTGGCTCATCTGGATCGTCTGGCTGGCACTGGCCGCCGGCATCGGGGCCGGCCTCTACTACCTGCCCCCCTCGCTGGAGGGGCTATCCGCCTTTGGTCTCATCTTGCGGCGCCCCCAGGTATGGAGCGATTATGTCGCCCCGATGCTGCTTGGCCCGCCCTTCCTGGTGTCGGCCCTCTGGCTGGTCACCGTCTTTGTCGTGCTGGTAGTCGCCACCGTCGCGGGGGCCGTGCGCGGCGTGTGGAAATCGTTCTTCCGATAGCGAGCCCACCCATGCTGTGTCCCAACTGTGGCACCACGAACGACGCGGGCGCGCGCTTTTGCGCGCGCTGCGGCGCCGCGCTGCCCATGGCCGACGCGAGGCCCGCCCTGCACCCAGGGCAGACGATGAACGGTGGCCAGTTTCGTATCACACGCCAGCTGGGCCACGGCGGCATGGGCGCCATCTACCTCGCCGCGAACACCCATGCCTTTGACCGGCTCTGCGTCATTAAGGAGATGATCGCCTACTATGAGCCGGGGGACGAGGCCAAGGCCAGGGAGCGGTTCGAGCGCGAGGCGCGCACGCTGGCCTCCCTGAAGCACCCCGGCATCCCCGACATGTACGGCTACTTTTCCGAGGGTGGCCACAACTATATCGTCATGGAGTACATCGAGGGGGAGGACCTGGAGAACGCCCTCGAGCGCTCCCCCGAGGGGCTGGACGTGGACGAGGTGGTGCGCTACGGCGTCGAGGTCTGCCGCGTGCTGGAGTACCTCGCGGCCATCGCGCCCGAGCCGGTGGTGCACTGCGACGTCAAGCCGGCCAACATCATCATCGATCGCAACAGCCGGCAGGCGGTGCTGGTGGACTTTGGCACGGCCAAGACGCGCTACCTGCGCTCCGCTGCCGCTCCCGATCCGCGGCGCGCCAGCGTGTACGGCACGGTGGGCTATGCCCCGCCCGAGCTGTACCGCGGCGAGGCGACGCCCAAGGCGGATGTCTTTTCGCTGGCCGCCACCATGTACCACCTCCTTACCGGCGATGACCCCCGCGAGCACCCCTTTCAGTGGCCGGGCCTGGAGAGCATTCCACCCCAGTTGCGCCTCACGCTGGAGCAGGCGCTGGCCAACGAGGAGGAGGCCCGTCTCGATGCCGAGGCGTTCCGCCGCCAGCTCGAGGCGTTTCGCGCCGCCCGCGCGTCGACCATCCAGCCCCTCGTGTTCCCCGAGGGGAACGCCGCCACGACGCTCACCGGCGTCCTCGACCTCGCCCTGCGCTACTGGGGCTATGCCCGCGAGATCCTCTACGACGGCAGCCTGGACGCCTGGCTGCGCCACACCCTGCACGATCCCGTGGCCGCGAACGTGGCCGCCGATGCGGTGCGCGAGCACGCCGGCACACCCGACGCCGGGCTGGTAGCCTTTCTGCGGACGCTGAACCCACGCCTGCCAGAGCCCGCCGTCACCCTGACGCCCGCCGAGGTGACGCTGGAGCGCAGCCCCTCCACCTCCGCGAGCCTGGAGGCCAGCAACGCCGGCCCCGGTGGATGGTACGGCGCGGTGACCACCAGCGCCCCCTGGCTGCGCGTGACCCCGCACGAGCTATCCATCGCGCCGGGCGAGCGCGTCGCGCTGCAGCTTGGCGTCGACGCCGGCGCCGCGCCACAGGGCACCGGGAGGCAGACGGCGCGGGTGATGCTGGTCGCATCACAGCCCGTCGCCGAGGCGCGGGTGAGGCTTCGGGGCGCCACAGCCTCTGCGGCGGCGCCACCGGCGGCCAGACCGGCCCGGCCCGCGCCGGCGCGCCCGGCCGCCACGCCGCGCCGGCGAACCGTCGGGCGGGTGCTCATGGCGCTGGCGCTGCTGACGGCGCTGGCCATCTTGGCGCTCGAGGTGCTGCCCCTCCCCATTGGCGGCGCCGACGTCGAACGCGGCGTCGAGGCGCTGCAGGCCGGCGACTGGGCCAGGGCCCGCCGCCTGCTGGCCAACCTGGACGGCACGGATGGCGAGCAGGTCCGCGCCGTAGCGAGCGTGCTGAACGACGAGATGGTCGCCATCCCGGCGGGCACGCTGCGCATGGGTCGCGACGACGGAGCCATCGACGAGCGCCCTGTGCGCGACGTGCCGGTGGCGGCGCTGGACGCCGACCGTCTCGAGGTGACGAACGTCCAGTATCGATGGTTCGTCATCGACCAGGGACTTTCGGCCCCCGCTGGCTGGTCGGGGTCGACCGCCTACCCGCGCGGCGAGGCGCTCCACCCCGTGACGGGCGTCACCTGGGCCGATGCGGAGGCCTACTGCGCCTGGGCGGGCAAACGCCTCCCCACGGAGGCCGAGTGGGAGTGGATCGCACGCGGGCCCGAGGGGCGCCTCTTCCCCTGGGGTGCCGTCGAACTCAGCCCGCCGCCGGCCAACTCGGGCAACCCCGAGGACGGCTCGATCATCGCCGTGGGCGGCCACCCCGACGGCGCCACGCCGCTGGGCGTGCTGGACATGGCCGGAAACGTCCGCGAGTGGACGGCCGACCGCTACGGCCCCTACCGCGATCCCCACGCCCCGCCCGAGCAGGGCACGCGCATGGCGGTGCGCGGCAGTTCCTGGCGCACCTACAACGACGTCGCCTCGGCGCGCGAGAGCGCCGACGCCGACACCGCCGCCGACGATCTCGGGTTCCGGTGCGTGCGATGAGTGTACTGCGCCTCCTGATCGTCGCCGAGGATCCCCTGGCGCGGGCCGGCCTGGCCGCCGCGCTGGCGTCCGAGCCGGAGGTCGAGGTCGTTGGGCGGCTCGGCCCGTCGGACGAGATCATCACCCGGGTGGCGGCGTTCGATCCCGACGTGGTGCTGTTCGACCTCGGATGGGAGGGGGGCCGCGGCGAGGCCGCCCCCGACGCCCTCGCCGACCTGATCGACGCAGCTCGGACCGTCGTCGTGATGGTGGCCGACGCGGGGCAGGCGCGACAGGCGTGGTTGGCCGGCGCCAACGCCATCCTGTCTCGCGAGAGCGCCGCTCCGGAGGTGATCGCCGGACTGCGGGCCGCCCACGCGGGCCTGGTGGTCGTCGATCCCGAGCTGAGCGACGTACTCTCGTCCCGCTCGCGCGAGGCGGAGCCCCTCATCGAGGACCTCACCCCGCGCGAGTTGGAGGTGCTCGATCTGGTGGCCGACGGCCTGACGAACCGCGCCATCGCCCAGCGTCTGGGGATCAGCGAGAACACGGTCAAGTTCCACCTCAACGCCATCCTCGGCAAGCTCGGTGCCCAGAGCCGCACCGACGCCATCGTCCGCGCCACGCGCCTCGGCATCATCGCCCTCTGACCTACCCATTCGAGTAGTGCCCCACCCCACGGATGGTTGGCGCCATCCACGCCCACTCCTGGTATGATAGAGTCAGATTGCTCACCGCAGAGGGAACAGAGTATCCTTCTATGTAGTGACGACTTCAGTCGTTTTTTTTCTCTACGATGGGGAGAACGAATGAATTCGTTACTACGTAGTCACTGCACTGTGTGGTGATAATCAGTTCGCTATTCCCGCCTATAGCTCGAGGAGCGAATGAGCCCATCGCTACATGGCATGACTGCCATGTAGTAATGACTTTAGTCGTTTCTTTTTATCTATCGAAGGGAACGAATGAATTCGTTACTACATAACGTGACGCCTTTGTAGTGACGACCCTTCTGGAGAGAGGGAGAGCAGGAAATCGCTTCGCCACTGCAGCGATGATCAACACGGGTTCTTACTCCCGCCCTCTCTGCGATCGCTGCGGACTCTGCGGTTACCAGCTTGGAGGTTAGCATGGCAGAAGTACTGAACGAGTTCTCTCGCGCCCTTGCCGACGCCGTCGAGGCGGGTGGGCGCTATACCGTACGCGTCGAGGCGCGGCGCCGGCTGCCCGCCAGCGGCGTGATCTGGTCGCCCGACGGCGTCATCGTCACCGCCCACCACGTGGTGGAATGGGACAACAACATCACCGTCGGCCTGCCCGACGGCCGCTCCGTGGCCGCCCGCCTCGTCGGGCGCGACCCGGCCACCGATCTCGCCGTCCTGCGCGCCGACGCCTCCGGCCTGGAGGCCGCGCCCCTGGCCGATGATGAGGGGCTGCGCGTCGGTCACCTCGTCCTATCGCTGGGCCGCCCCGGCCGCACCGTGCAGGCCACACTGGGGATCGTCTCGGCGCTCGGCCAGGCGTGGCGCACCATGGGCGGCGGCCAGATCGACCGCTACCTGCAGACCGACACGGCCATGTACCCCGGCTTTTCCGGCGGGCCGCTGGTCGACGCCGCCGGACGCGTGCTGGGCATCAACAGCTCGGCGCTGCTGCGCGGCATCAGCCTGACGGTGCCGGTAGCCACGGTCCGTCGGCTCGTCGAGACGCTTCTGGCCCACGGGCACGTGCCCCGCGGCCATCTGGGCGTCAAGGTGCAGCCCGTCAGGCTCCCCAGCGCCGTGGCGACGCGCATCGGCCAGGAGACGGGCGTGCTGCTCCTCTCCGTCGAGGCGGGCAGCCCGGCGGAGCGCGCGGGGCTGCTGCTGGGGGACACCATCGTGGCCCTCGACGAGCAGCCGGTGCGCGACATCGATGACCTCATGGCGCTCCTGAGCGGCGATCGCGTCGGATCGGCGGTGCCCGTGCGGGTGCTGCGCGGCGGCGAGGTGCGCGACCTGACCGTCACCATCGGTGACCGGGGATAGGGGGCGCCATGCCGAACATCGTTGAGCAGGTCAACCACGACATGGATGCCGTCATCGAGCGCGTGTGGCAGAGCCTGGTTCAGATCCGTAACGGATTCGGCGCGGGCGCCGGCACCATCTGGCACCCCGACGGGCTGATCGTCACCAACGCCCACGTCCTCGGGGCCCACGGGCTGTCGGTCATCCTGAGGGATGGCAGGACCCTCCCCGCTCGCGTGCTGGCCGCCGACCGCACCCACGACGTGGCGGCGCTGGCCGTCGACGCCTCGGGGCTGCCCACCATCACGCTGGGCGACTCGCGCCGGCTCGAGCCGGGCCAGTGGGTCACCGCGGTGGGGCACCCCTGGGGCGTGACGGGCGCGGCCACAGCCGGCATCGTCACGGGCACCGGCGTCGCCCTGCCCGAGGCACCCGGCCTCGGGCGCGAGTGGATCGCCACCGACCTGCACCTGCGTCCCGGCCACTCTGGCGGCCCATTGGTGGACAGCCAGGGCCGGCTGGTGGGGATTAACACCATCATGGCGGGACCGAATGTGGGGCTGGCGGTGCCGGCCCACATCATCGTGCAGTTCCTGCAGCGAGCGCTGGGCTCGCGTGCCGGGGCAGCCGCCAGGGCACGCGCCGCCTGATCTCCCTCCGCTGAGGGTACGCTATCCGCCCCCGTGGGAGCCGCTCGCTCCTGCGGGGGCGGCATCTGCCGGCGGCTCAACGCGCGCCCGCCCCCCCGTCCAGCGATCCCCCGCGTCGTCGCTGTGAAGAGCACATGAGCTTCTACCTCTTCTCATCGTTGACATGGCAGCATGCACGGTGATATACTGAAGATGTAGACGCGCAACTTGCTTCGCTTACTCAATAATCCCTCGTGTCGCGACGGTGTGTCCAGGCCACGGGTCCCACGCTTGATTAGGACACCGCTCCGCGCACGCGCCCCATCCCCCACTGTTCCTGCCATCCATTCTCCCGCTCCGTCCAGCAATCCGTCACGATGCACAGCCTCCTCATCACGAGGCGCGTTGGCACGCGAGCACGGCCTGGATGCGCCATGTTCGACGTCAGAGTCCTGGCGAAGGAGGGGCATCACAGACGAGTTCCTGTGTCTGGCAGTAGTAGGTCTGCGAAACAGGGAGGATAGGTGAGATGAGAGTGCGTTTGTGGAGTGTACTGCTGGCCCTCTTGCTGGCGATGATGGTCGTGGCCGTCGGTTGTCAGCCCGCGGCCGGGACGCCGGGTGTCGAGACGCCGGGCGCAGAGGTGCCGGGTGTCGAGACGCCAGGCGCAGAGGTGCCCGGTGTCGAGACGCCAGGCGCAGAGGTGCCCGGTGTCGAGACGCCTGAGGTCGAGACGCCGGCTGCCGAGACGCCCGAGGCGGAGACGCCGGCTGCCGAGACCCCCGAGGCCGGCGAGACGCCGGTCGCCGAAGGCCCCGGCGAATTGCCCGTGACCGGCGGCGGCAGCTTTACCTTCTGGGCAGCGCCAAACCCGCCCCAGGAAGCGTTCTGGAGCGAAATGGCACAGATGTACATGGAAGAGTACCCCGACGTTCAGATCGAGGTGCGCGCCATGCCCGAGGCTCCCACGTCTGAGGCGGGTATCCAGGCCGCCCTGGCCGGTGGCAACGCCCCGACCGCGTCGGAGAACATCTTTATCGGGTTCGGTGGTGAGCTGTTCCGCAGCGACGCCCTGGTGCCCCTGAACGAGCTTGAGGGGTGGGACCAGATCCTCGAGGCCCGCAACATGACGGAGACGATCCAGGGCTGGGAGTTCGAGGACGGCAACTACTATGTCCTGCCCATCTACTCGAACGCCATCCTCTTTGGCTGGCGCACCGACCTGCTCCAGGAACTGGGCGTCGATCAGCCGCCACAGACCTACCAGGAGATCCTCGACCTGGGCGCCACGCTGAAGGAACAGATGCCCGATCGCTATATCTGGGCGCGACAGCCCCTCGTGCAGAACACCTGGTACGAGCGTTGGTTCGACTTTTTCGTCCTCTATTACGCCGCCTCGGGTGGGCAGTCGCTCATCGAGGGGAACGAGATCACCGCTGACGATGAGGCCGCCGTGCAGGTGCTGACGTGGCTGCAGCAGATGGCGCAGGAGAATCTGCTCCTCACCCAAGAGGTCACCGATCCCTTGGAGCAAGGAGTCGCCGTTGCCAGCCAGCTCGGGCCGTGGACCTTCTCGGCCTGGCGCGAGTTGTACCCAGAACTGGTATATGGCGAGACCTTTACCGTGACGGCGCCGCCGGTGCCCGATGGTGTCTCGACGGAGGCCGTGAACACGTTCGCCGACGCCAAGGGCCTGGCCCTCTATGCGCAGGCGGACGAGGAGACGCAGCAACTCGCCTGGCACTTTATCCGGTGGGTGTTCTCCGATCCGGAGCACGATCTGGCGTGGCTGCAGCGCACCAACCTGCCGCCCGCCCGCGATGACTTGGGCACGAATGAGGCCTTTACCGCCTTCTTCTCCGAGAACCCGGCCCTCCAGGCCTATGCCGACGCCATCCCGCAGGCCGTTCCGCCACCCGCCCATCCAAACTATACCGAGATCCAGGTGGCCTTGGGCGACCAGACCATCATCCCGGTAGTGATGGGCCAGAAGGAGCCTCAGCAGGCCTGGGACGACTGGAAGAACGCCGTCCAGCCGATGCTGGGCCAGTAGGACGAGGCATAGCAGGAGGGTGACGTGGCGACAGCGCGTGGCAAGCCGCTCCAGGGGTGGATGCTCAGCAGCCCCTACATCATCCACACCATCGCCTTCTTTATCATGCCCGCCGTGTGGAGCCTGGCATTGATCTTTTCCCGATGGAACTTGATCTCACCCCAGCGCGAGTTCGTTGGCCTGGGGAACCTGCGAGAGGCCATCTCTAGCCCCAGCGTGTGGAACGCGCTGTTCGTCTCCTACCGCTTTATGCTGATCATCCTCCCGTCGCTGCTGATCGGTTCGCTCGTCCTGGCCCTCATCACCAACGCCATCCCCCGCGGCAAATCGATATTTGCCGTGGGGTTTTTCCTCCCCTACCTCTCGTCGGGTGTGGCCGTCTCGGTGGTGGTGCGCGGCCTGATCAGCTTCAACAGCCCCATCAACGTCTTCCTGCGGCGCACCACCGGCTCGTCGCCTGACTGGCTTGGCAACGATAACCTCGCCATCTTGCTCATCAGCGGCATGATCGCCTGGAAGCTTGCGGGCTACTATGCGCTGATCTTCTTGGCGGGTCTTCAGAGCATCCCCGTCCAGGTCTACGAGGCCGCCTCGCTCGATGGCGCCTCCACCTGGCGTCAGTTCTGGAGCATCACTATTCCTATGCTCTACCCCTCCATGTACACCGTGCTGATCCTGGCCGTGGGCATCATGTTCAGCATCTTTACCGAGCCCTATACCCTCACCGCCGGCGGCCCCCAAGGCGCCACACACACGTGGCAACTGGAGATCTTTTACCAGGCCTTTGAGCGCTTCCGCGCCGGCTATGGCGCCACGGTGGCGCTCCTCAACGCCGTCACGACCTTTGCCACCATCCTCATCATCCGCCGCCTGGTCGAGGGTTTGGGCCGCCGGTGGGGCTACGGCCTGGAGTAGGAGGAGGTTGCCATGCGCATCGGGCCGCGCAGCACCATCGGCACCATCATACTCTACGCCGTCGCGCTGTTCGCCCTCGTCATCACGGCTTCACCCTACGTCTATATGCTGGCGCAGTCGCTGGCGCCGTGGGATGAGGTGCAGCGCAGCTTTATCCCCAGCTCCTTCTCGCTGCGCTCCTACACGTGGCTCATCACCGGCGGCGAGTTCGGGCTGGCGCGCCCCTGGATGCAGGGGTTGCTGAACAGCTTTATCGTCACCATCGCCGACACCGCCGGTCAGGTGGCCTTTGGCGCCATCGTGGGGTACGCTCTGTCGGTGCTCGCCTTCCGAGGCCAGCGGGCCATCAACAGCTTTATCCTGTTCCAGATGTTCTATCCCTCCATCATCCTGCTCGTCCCCACCTTTCTCGTCATCCAGAACCTGGGCTTTTACAACACCTACTTTGGCATGATCCTGCCCTACGTCCTGAGCGTGTGGGCCATCTTTATGTACTCGAACTTTTTCGGCACCATCCCGCGCGAGCTGATCGAGGCGGCCCGGCTCGACGGCGCCGGTGAGCTGACCATCATCGGCCGCCTGATGGTACCCATGTCGGTGTCGATCACCACCGTCATCTTTCTCTTTCTCTTTATGCAGCGCTGGGTCGAGCTAATGTGGGACCTGATCATCGTCTCGGACCCCGAGAAGCGGACGCTGAACGTGCTCCTCGCGACGATGTTCGGCCCCTACGGGTCGTATCCTGGGCCGTTGTACGCCGCATCGGTGTTCCTCTCGTTCCCGATCCTAATCCTCTTCCTGGCGTTCAGCCGCTCGTTCGTCAGTGGGGTCGAGTTCGTGATCAAATAGGTTGTGTGGGGTCGCCGGAGGGGCAGCAATCAGCGGCCGCCCTTCCGGTGACTCGTGACGCGTGTGTGGTTCGTACGAACGGATAGGAGAACGATTGCGATGAAGGCCGTGGTGTTCCATGGTGTGGGCGACATTCGCCTCGATGACGTGCCCGAGCCCACGATCCAGCAGCCCAGCGACGCCATCGTGCGCATCACCGCCACCTCCATTTGAGGGACCGATCTTCACATGGTGCGTGGCACCATGGGGGATATGGTTGCCGGCACGATCCTCGGTCACGAGGGGGTCGGCGTCATCGAGGAACTCGGCCCCAACGTGCGCAACCTGAACGTGGGCGACCGCGTGGTGATCGCCTCATCTATCGCCTGCGGGTACTGCTCCTACTGCCGTGCAGGGTACTTTTCCCAGTGCGATAACGCCAACCCGAACGGCCCTCTGGCGGGCACCGCCTTCTTTGGCGGGCCCCAGTCGACCGGCCCCTTCAACGGCACCCAGGCCGAGTTCGTGCGCGTCCCCTACGCGAACGTCGGGCTCGTGCGATTACCCGATGAGGTAGACGACGACCGGGCGATCCTGCTGTCAGACATCTTTCCCACGGGCTACTTTGGCGCCGACCTGGCAGAGATCAAGGCGGGAGATACGGTGGCCGTCTTTGGCTGCGGGCCGGTGGGCCAGTTCGCCATCGTGAGCGCCGCCCTCATGGGCGCGGGGCGCATCCTGGCTGTGGACCACGTGGCGTCGCGCCTCGACATGGCGCGCGACCAGGGCGCCGAGGTGATCAACTTTGACCAAGATGACCCCGTCGAGACGATCCGCGACCTCACCGGCGGCATCGGCGTGGATCGCGTCATCGATGCCGTGGGCGTCGAGGCGGAGCCGCCCCCGGGGGGCGTGGCCCAGGGCGGGCCTGTGAGCCAGGAGGAGATGCGGCGCGAGATGCGCGAGGTAGCACCCAAGACCTATCAGCGCGAGGGCACCTTCGCGCCGGGCGGGGCGCCCGCCCAGGCGCTGGCGTGGGAGGTCCAGGCGGTGGCCAAGGCGGGCACCATCGCCATCATCGGTGTGTACCCGCCGCAGATGAACCTGTTCCCCATCGGTGTGGCCATGAACCGCAACCTGACCATCCGCATGGGTAACTGCCCGCACCGGCGCTATATCCCTATGCTGCTGGACCTGGTGGAGAGCGAGGCCGTGGACCCGCTCAGCGTCCTGACCGAGATGGAGCCCTTGGTATCAGCCGTTGACGCCTACAAGGCGTTCGACGAGCGCCGGCCGGGTTGGCTCAAGGTGGAGCTATTCCCCACCGAGGCCGCCGAACAGATGGGCCGGCACTAGGATACGCCTGAGAAAGGATCACGCCGTCGCTCCGAGCGCAGCGAGAAACCTTGTTCTGCGCGTCGAGGCCCCTCCCTTGTACTCGGTGCGACACTTCCGTCTGGCTCACCAGCGCCGACCCCGTTACACCTGCCCAAGGTCGTGCGCGACCGGCGGCTGGCCACGGCCCGCGCCGCGTCCGCTATTGGGCAGCCGCCCAGGCTGCGTGCGAATTCCGTTCTGTCGTGTGAGAGGGCCCTAGAGACATGACGATCAAGAGATTGGACCACGTCAGCGTCGTCGTCGACGACCTTGCAGCCGCCACCGCTTTTTTCACCGCGCTCGGCATGACGCTCGAAGGTGAGGCATCCGCCGAGGGCCCGTGGGTGGACCTCGTCAACGGACTCGACAGAGTCCAAGTCGACATCGTCATGATGCGGACCCCAGATGGGCACGGGCGGCTCGAGCTGACCAGGTTCCGCAACCCAGGACTGGTCGAGATCGAACCGGCGATCCCACCGCCAAACACGCTGGGTCTCCGGAGCGTCATGTTCACCGTGGACAGCGTCGACGACACCGTCGCTCGCCTGCGCGCCAACGGCGCCGAACTCATCGGCGAGGTGGTTCAGTACGAGAACGTGTACAGACTCTGCTACATGCGCGGGCCAGCGGGCATCATCGTCGCGCTGGCCGAGGAGTTGGTCTGAAGCGTTCACCGCCTTCGGGAAACCGGTGGCGCCTTAGGGTCGGATCAGCTAGGTACCGTCACCACGCGTCTCCGCTCCGGAGGATGTCCGCCCACCTTCCCGCCGGAGGCGAGCGGCGCCGATCTCGCCCCCATGGGCTCCAACCCATCGACACCACCCGGTGACGGCATGGGGCTGCGTGCCGCGGAGACTTCCCCGCGTTGGTCGTGTCGATGGTGCCACCCCCGTTTTTCGGGGACTGGCCGGTGTCAGGCTGTGCCAATGGCCGCCCAACGTAGCCGTCGCTGACCACGCCGCCAGCAGTAGGTTTCACAGACGGCAGGCACCCCAAATCGGGATGAGAGGAGGCCCTGTATGGAGGGTAACCAACTGCCATCCGGTCTCGTGCCCTGGCTGATCGCCCTGCTGCCCATTGTGGTGCTGCTGGTGCTGCTCGTCGGGCTGCGCTGGAAGGGCATCGAGGCTGGACCGCTCGGGATGATCACAGCCGCGCTGGTGGCGCTGCTGGCCTTCCAGACCCCGTTGGAAACCCTGGCGGTCGCCGGTGGAAAGGGACTATGGGACGCCGTCTTTATCCTCTATGTCGTCTGGGCGGCGCTCCTCCTCTATCTGGTCACGGTGCGCGCCGGCGCCTTCGAGGCGCTCCGCACGGGATTTATGGGGTTCAGCCGAAACGAACTCTTTCTCGTACTGGCGATTGGTTGGGTGTTCTCATCGTTCTTTCAGGGGATCGCCGGGTTTGGCGCGCCGATCGCCATCACGGCGCCGCTGCTCATCGGCATTGGCGTGCGCCCCGTCTATGCCGTCGTCATCCCCTTGATTGCGCACACCTGGGCCAAGATGTTCGGCACGCTGGCAGTGGGCTGGCTGGCGATGCTCAACACCGTCGAGATCGCCGACCCTACCGCGACGGCCGTGCAGACGGCCATACTGCTCTGGCTGGTCAACCTGCTGGGTGGTCTGGTTGTGGCCTGGTTCTATGGGCGGGGGCCGGCCGTTCGGCACGGGTTGCCCATGATCCTGATCATCTCAACGATCCACGGGGGCCTGCAACTGGGGCTCATGTATATCAACCCGATCCTGTCGACGTTCATCGCAGGGACGGTCGCGTTGGTGGCGCTCTATCCGCTATCGCGTTGGCAGCGCTATGCCGAACCGGCTGCTGGCATCACGGAGCGGCCGGCCATGATGGATCAGGGCAATGGCCTCCAGCCCGTAAGGGTACCCACGGCCGCCTCGCTCGACGGGGGCTCAATGTCCCTCGGGTTGGCCCTGTTGCCTTACATCCTGCTCACCGCGTTGGCTACCCTGGCGCTGGCCATACGTCCGATCAACGCGGCGCTGTCGAGTCTTCGGGTCGGGCTACCCTTCCCCGCGGTCCAGACCGGCTACGGTGTTGCCCGAGAGGCGACGATGCCCTACTCACCTTTTGCCCCGCTGACTCATCCCGGGACATTCGTGTTGATCGCCGCGCTGGTCAGCTTGGCCGTCTATCGCGCCAAGGGCTGTGAGCGCGCTGATCCGAGCACTCGGGATAGCCTGTGGCGGAACCTGGTGAAGGACTCGGTACCCTCCTCGCTCGCCATCGCCTCGTTTCTCGTAATGAGCAAGCTGATGGATCACTCGGGCCAGACGGCCGTATTGGCAGGAGGCCTGGCGGCCGTCGCTACGCCGGCCATCTATGCCTTTGCCGCCAACTGGATCGGCATCCTGGGGGCTTTTATGACCTCGTCCAGCACGGCCTCGAACATCTTGTTCTCTCCCCTGCAGGCGCAGGCGGCGGAGGCGCTGGACGGGCTGTCCCAGGCTTCCGCGCTGGCCGGGCAGGGCGCAGGTGGGGCCACGGGCAATGTGATCGCCCCGGCCAACATCGTCTTGGGCACGAGCACCTCGCGAATCCCCGGACAGGAAGGAGTCGTCCTGCGCCGCGTGCTACCCTGGACGGTGGTCACCGCGGCCCTGACGGGCCTGCTGACAGTGCTTCTGAATGCCCTCTAGGAGAGTAGCGATATGCGGCGAACGACGCTTCTGGACCTCGCCTTCGTGCTGCTGCTGCTGGCGCTGCCCTTGATCAGCTTCGGCACGGTGAACGATTGGGCGCTCATGTGGCTGGTCGGCCTCCTGCTGCTGGTGGTGGGGTTGTTGATTCCACCGGCCTTGCGGCTGCGCAAGCCCGTGAGCGACGCGAGCGAGTACCCCGATGTGGAGGAAGAGCCGAGCTAGAACTGGCTCTGCAGCCGGGATAGGCGGGTCACAGCGCGGCGTCGCCGTCAAGGGTTCTCGAAGGGCGCCGGGCCGCACAGGCGTGCGGCCCCTACAGAGCGCCACGTCCCGTGCGGCGTAGGGTTCTGGGGGAGGCCCGCCCCGCCCCCCGCGTATGCCCCCTGCGCGTGACGTTGTAGGGGCCGCACGCCTGTGCGGCCCGCCGTAGCGCGAGAGCCGTGCGGCCCCTACAGGGCGCCACGTCCCGTGCGGCGTAGGGTGATGGTGGAGGTCCGACCCGCTCCCCGCGTACGCCCCCTGCGCGTGACGTTGTAGGGGCCGCACGCCTGTGCGGCCCGCCGTAGCGCGAGAGCCGTGCGCCCCCTACGGGGCGCCACGTCCCGTGCGGCGTAAGGTTCTGGTGGAGGTCCGCCCCACTCCCTGCGTACGCCCCCTGCGCGTCAACTGTAGGGGCCGCACGCCTGTGCGGCCCGCCGTAGCGCGAGAGCCGTGCGCCCCCTACAGGGCGCCACGTCCCGTGCGGCGTAAGGTTCTGGTGGAGGTCCGCCCCACTCCCCGCGTATGCCCCCCGCGCGTCACGTTGTAGGGGCCGCACGCCTGTGCGGCCCGCCGTAGCGCGAGAGCCGTGCGCCTCCTACAGGGCGCCACGTCCCGTGCGGCGTAAGGTTCTGGTGGAGGCCCGCCCCGCCCCCCGCGTATGCCCCCCGCGCGTCACGTTGTAGGGGCCGCACGCCTGTGCGGCCCGCCGTAGCGCGAGAGCCGTGCGCCCCCTACAGGGCGCCACCTCCCGTGCGGCGTAGGATCATGGTGGAGGCCCGCCCCGCCCCCCGCGTATGCCCCCCGCGCGTCAACTGTAGGGGCCGCACGCTGTGCGGCCCGCCGTAGCGCTGTGAAGGGAGCAGGGGCACGCTACACCGCCCACGCTCCTTCTTCCCGCAGGAGCGCCTGCCAGACGTCCTCGTCCAGCGACAGGCCAAACCCCGGAGCCTCGGGCACGGTGATGGCGCCGTCGACCCATCCATAGCCGCCGTCATCGACGCCCGGCATCGTCTGGCGGTCCACCTCGACCATGGCGAACCGCGGGCAGGCCAGGGCGAACTGGGCGATATAGAACCGCGAGAGGTGTGAGCCCCAGTTGTGGGGCGCCGCCAGCGTCGCCGTCTCCTCGATGGTGGCTAGGTAGCGCTTCCAGCGCGTCATCCCATAGAAGCGCATGTCGAACTGGACCACGTCCACGCCGCCGGCGCGCACGATGGCGGTGAACGCCTCATCCCCTTTTTCCGAGCCCTCCCCATCGGCGAGAAGCGTCCGCCGTCCCTCGCCGCGGAGGTGGCGCCGGAACGCCACGCAGGCGTCCAGGTCCTCGGGGAACGGCTCCTCGAACCAGTGGATGTCGCCGTCGCCCGCCAGGCGCATCACCTCGCGCGCCGACTCGGGGGTGTAGCCGTTGTTGCCGTCGATCATCAGCACGGCGTCGGGGCCGATTCGCTCCCGTATGGCATGGATCACCTCCACGTCGCGGGCCAGCCCGGGCACCGGCTCCATCCAGCGATAGCCGCGCCCCACCTTGACCTTGAAGCCGCGAAAGCCATACGCGAGCCCCGCCGCCACGGCATCCATGATCGGCGCCAGGCCGAGATCCCGGCGCGTCTCCGGGTCGATGTCGTCGATATAGATCGACCCGTCGTAGGCCGGCACGGGCGAGGCGTCGGCGCCGCCCAGCAGCCGGAACACGGGGCGTTCCACGGCGCGGCCGGCCAGATCCCACAGGGGCAGGTCGAAGGCGAGGAAGGGGTCGCGCGTCCCGTCCGGCAAGCCAAAGACCTGGTCCAGGGTGCTCCCGATGAGGCCCCGCGCCTCGTCAGGCGTGGCGCGGCTCCATCCCCAGCCCGAGACGCCCGCATCCGTGAACACCCGCACCACCGGATCGCGGGTGTACTGGCCGTGCGTCGAGAGGCGCGCGTTGCACCCCACCACGCGCGGACGCGTACCGGTCAGCGTAGCCGCCTCGATGCGCGTGATCGTGATTCCCTTGGGAACGTCCATTGTCCGTCTCCTCAGTAGGCCATATGCTCGCGATAGCGGTCCAGTGTAGCGAGAGTCTACGTGGTGCTGGTTGGGCAAGATGGCGTGGCCCCAGGCACGCGCCGCAGCGGCCATTCCCATCGCGCGGCATTATAGCGGGCGGGCCGTTGAGGTCAACAGACGAGAAGAGGCGGCCCCTGCGGGGCCGCCTCGTTGGCGCCAGGCCGGCGTAGTGCTACCGGCTGACGTTGTAGCTGATGGCGACGCCGGGGATATAGTTGTACACCTGCACGAGATAGCTCGTGCCCGCGGACACGTCGAACGACGCCGCCCGCTGGCCGGGGGTGCCGGTGTACCGCCCCGACGCCACGCGGCCCGCCGGCCCGTAGACGTTGAACCCCACGCCCGCGCCGATGACGCCGTCGTCGGGCGCATAGTACATCGTCAGATCGACCTCGCCGGAGGCGTCCGGCGTCAAGGTAAAGGTGTCAAAGGCGCCTCCACGATCGCCGACGAGGATGCCGGCCCATTCGGCGGGGGCGGCCTCAGCAGGCGCCTCTACCGCCCCGGGGGCCGCGGCAGCCCCCGCCCCCACGGTGATTCTTCCCTCGACCTCGGGACTCACCGGCGAGTTGAGCCCGATGTACTCGGCCACGGCGTCCGCCATGATGGCTCCGCCGTCATAGGGGTTGATGGCGCCCTCGGCGAACATGGTGTATCCGTCGCCGCCCTTGCGCATAAAGTCGTTGGACACCAGCTTGTACGTCGCGTTGGCGTCGATGGGGCTGAAGGCGCCGTCGGCGTTCTTGACCTCGACCGACGTCACCCGTGAGCCGGCAGCCTTGCTCGGGTCGTAACTAAAGCGCAACCCACCGACCTGCGGAAACTGCCCTGCGCCCGTCTCCACGGCGCTCACGCCGCGCTCCAGGGCCGCCACCACATCGGCGCCCTTGAGCCCGAACGTCGCGAGTTGGTTGCCAAAGGGGAGCACCTCCAGCACATGCCCCGTATTGACATCGCCCTGGGGGATGCCGGCACGGATGCCGCCGCCATTGGTGATGCAAACCTGGGTGCCCTCGGCGGCCGTCTTCCACAGCATGGCATCACAGACCAGGTTGCCCAAATTGGTTTCCTGCGAGCGGACCAGGGAGCGCGAGCCCTCGAGATTGACGGCCGCCGTGCCCACCGGACGCGAACGCAAAACATCGAGTCGTTGCGCAAAGTGCGCTACCTCGGCCGCGATGTCGGCATCCTCGGCCACCGCAGCGGTGATGGCGATCGGCTGACCGGCGTAGCTCTGGACGGCGCCCTGCGCGTCGAACGTTACGTCAAGCCGCCCCAGCACCCGGCCCCACTCCCACGCCGATACGAGGAGCGTCGTGCCGCCGTTGGGCGACCTCAGCACCGTGGGGTATGGCCCATCGACGCCGCCTCCGCTGCCCAAGCGCGTATGGCTGTGTCCACCGACGATGACGTCGATGCCATCGACGGCCTTGGCCAGGGCATGATCTTCGAGATAGCCGAGGTGGCTCAGGCAGACGATCTTGTTGATCCCCTGCGCCGTCAGCTCGTTCACGGCGGCCTTGGCCGCCTCCACCGGATCGTTCACCCGCACGTTGGGGCCGGGGCTCGAGATGATCATCAGGTCCGCGGTGGTTAGCCCGATGACGCCGATGCGCTCGCCGCCCACCGTTAGGACCACCGACGGCTTGATGTTGCCCGCCAACTCGGGTTCATCCGAGACGTCCAGGTTGGCGCTCAGCACCGGGAAGGCGGCCGCGCGCACAAAGCTCCCCAGGGTGCCGGGGCCGGAGTCGAACTCGTGGTTGCCCACCGCCATCGCCTGGTAGCCCAGGGCGTTCATGAAATGGCTGGCCTCCTCGCCCTGCCAGACGTTGAAAAAGAGCGTCCCTTGGAACTGATCGCCGGCATCCACCAGCAGGACGTTCTCCTCCTCCGCCCGCACCTGGTTGATGACGGTGAGGCGCCGCGCCACGCCTCCCTGTGTTTCCTCGCCAGATGGCGTGAACGGCTCGAGATGCGCGTGGGTGTCGTTGGTGTGCAGGATCGTCAGCCGGTAGGCGCCCTGCGCGGCCACAGGCGACGCGGCAAGGGCAACCAGAGCCGCAACCACAGCCAGAGCCAGCAGTACACGACGAATAGATCGCATGGTGGACCTCTCCTTGTTGGTACCTGATACAATGACGAACGAGCATAGCACACTCGTGCGCCGAACCGCCGCACGGCAGTCCCCGATCGGTCACCAAGGCATGGGTCGAGCCTATCGCTCGAATCAGGATTGTATCGCCATGAGGCAGCGCCTGTGATCCGCTTCGATGGGCCGCGGAGGGCACAGGCGCCGAGGCCGACCTCGACGCTGCGAGCGTCGGATGATCGACCTAGTCGTCGTCGGTAAAGAGGGAGAGGACCACCGCCGCGGCCGTGGCGAGGCCGACGCCCGCCTTGAACGCCTGCGAGACCTCTCGGCGCGGGGCGACGCGGGCACGGGCGGTGCTGGTCCCCGCAACCATGGGCGTCACGCGGTCGCCGATGGCGTCCGCCAGGCGCCGGAAGGCCGGATTCTCGGGGTCGAGTTCCCGCGCGCGGGCGGCGCTCGCCTCCGCCCGCGCCCATTGCCGCTGGTGGGCGTACACCTTGGCCAGCAGGGCATGGGCCGGCGCGAACGCCTCGTTGCCCTCCAGAGCCATGATCAGTCGCGCGCGAGCGTCATCGAGATAGCCCTCGCGCGCCAGCGCCAGCGCCTCGTTGTAGTAGATGGCGTGGCTGTGCTCCAGTCGCAACAGCGCCGCCAGGTCCTCGTGGCAATCCGGGCAGATCGCCGTCGTCTCGGGCACCGTGCCACCGCAGTAAGGGCAGGAAAAGGGGGTATCAGCCATGGCGGCGTTGCACCTCTCGCGCTGTGAATAGTTGTGTGTTGGGTCGCTCAGGCCATGGCTTCCGCGGCCTGACCATCCTCATCCGACTCGCCCGAGGCCACGCCGGCGGGGCCGCTAACCACCACCTTGGCGCGGCGCAAGAGGCCGTGGCGCCAGGCGTAGCCCATCTGAACCTCGCGCAGGACCATCTTGGGGGCGATGTTGTCCCGCGGCTCGACCTCGACGGCGTCGCTCGTTTTGGCGTCCAGGGGTTGGCCGATGGTGGTCACCGGGCACACCTCGTGGTGATCGAGAATGGCGTTCAGCTTGCGCCCCAGCGCCACGACGCTGCGCACCAGGGCGGCCTCCTGGGCGTTCGTGGCGATGCCCCAGCGCTCCACGATGCGCCGGATGTCGTCGGACAAGGAGACGAGGTCCAGCAATACCTCGCCGAGGTCGGCGCTGGCCTGGACGTTGGTCTCCTCGAGCCCCTGCTCGAGACGCGCGACCCGGTAGAACAGCTCACGGAGCGTCGCGGCAGGGTCGGCGTCCACGGCGGCCGGCGGCACGGGGACAAAGGGGTCATCAAAGCTAAATGGATCGGTCATGGTTCCCCCGGGCAAGGGTCTATGGCTTCAGGTGGCAGCGCCGGCATGTTAGCGTATCAGGGCGGCGCCTGTCAAGCCAGAGGAACGTGGGTGAACCCCAATCCAGAGCAGGCGGAGTCACAGGTTGCAGGTTGCAGGTTACAGGCTCTAGCGAGCCGACCGGCTATGTGCTGTAACCTGTCACCTGGCGCTTGTCACCAACGCGTCGCGTTCATCCGCGTTCGCTAATCCGCAGTGCGCGGCGCCCGGTACATGGCGAGGATGTTCTCCAGCGGCGTGATCGCCTGGATGTTGTGACACGGCGCCAGGATGTATCCCGTGCCGCCGCGCCCCAGGAGGCGCAGGTTCTCCGCCACCTCGGCGGCCACGTCCTCCGGTGTGCCGAAGGGGAGCGTCTGCTGGTTGTCGACGCCGCCGTGAAAGCACACCCGGTCGCCCCACCGCGCGCCGATGACCGCCCGATCCATTCCCTTGCAGCGCCACTGGATCGGGTTCAGCACATCGATCCCCATCTCCAGGAGGTCGGGAATCAGGTTCAGCATCGCGCCGTCGTCGTGATGGAACACTTTCAGGCCGTACCCCTTGGCCAGGCCGATGGCGCGCTCGATCCACGGCCGGTAGTACGCCTCCACCATGGAGCGGCTGATGAGCAGCCCCGTCTGGCTGCCGAAATCGTCCGTCACCTAGGTGATGTGCATGGCGCCGCGCGCGGCCTGAAAGCAGCGCTCATGGTAGGCATAGAAAGTGTCGGCGATGCGGCGGATGAGGTGGCGGCTGAACGCGGGTCGCAGCGCCAGGTCCATGAGGGAGAGTTCCAGCCCGCGGAGCTTGTTGTGGAAGAAAAAGATGGCCGTATAGCCGATCTCGATGGCGCGCCCCGGCCACTCGGCGCACAGGTCGGGCAGCGCGCCATAGTCGTACCAGTCGGCCTGGGGCCAGGGATAGGCGTCGATGTCGGCGATGGTCGCGGCACTCGCCAGGGGATAGCCCACCTGCTCCTCGTACACGCCGCCGGGGTAGGCCTGCTGCTGGTAGACCATGCCCCACTCGTCCTGGCGCAGCCCCTCGCCCAGGTCGGGGAGCGCAGGGCCCACGTAGGGCGGACGCAGGTGGATGATGCCGTCGATATCCAGGGCATCGAGCACGCCGGCCCAAGAGCCGGCGCAGTACTCCAACAGGCGTTCGTGTATCTCGGGCACGCACCAGATGTCGGAGGGAAAGCGGTCCAGCGGCCGGCGCTCGATGGCGGCCAGGATGCGCTCACAGTGGTTCATCGTCGCTCCTCATGACTGTCCGAGGTCCTAACCACCAAGACTCCAAGGGCTCCATGGAACACCAAGATATCTGACCTTGGTGCCCCCTTGGTGTTCCCGGTGCCTTGGTGGTGAGGTTGTTCCCGCCGCGGGCTAGGGTTCGAGTTCGGACAACCTGCGAATGAGGCTCAGCAGGCGATCGCGGCTGATCATCCCCACTAGGCGGCCCCGATCCAGGACCGGCATCTGGTTGACGCCCTCGGCGGTGAGTTGCTGTAGGGCGGTCCAGAGGGGGGTATCGGGCGCCACCACCCGCAGGTGTTCCACCGGCATGGCCACCTCGCGAACTCGCGTGGTAAGCCATCGGTCGTGCGGCACCTTTTGCAGGTCGCTCGGCGTGAGCAGGCCGACGAGTTCCTCCCGCGTGCCCACGACGTAGCAGCGGCGCGCGCCCTCGCCGACGAGATAGTGCTCCACAAAGACATCCAGAGAGAGCTGCGGCGGCAGGAGCTGGCAGTCCTCCGCCATGATCTCGGCCGCCACGTGTCCCTCCAGCAGCTGCCGCAGCGTGAGCTGTTGATAGCTAGAGCGCGAGGCGCCGTCGAGAAAGAAGCCGATGAACAGCACCCACAGCCCGCTCACCCAGTCGCCCGTGGAGGCCTGATAGACGCCAAAGAGGACGAATAGCCCCGCCACCCCGCGCCCGGTGCGCGACGCCCAGCGCGTCGCCCAGCGGACGTCGCGTCGCGCCCCCCACAGGATGGCGCGCAGCACCCGGCCGCCGTCCAGCGGATAGCCGGGAATGAGGTTGAATAGCCCCAGGCTGAGGTTGATGCCGGCCAGAAAGAGGGTCACGGCCGCCAGCGGCTCACTCAGCGGGCGCGCCGCCAGGTAGCCGAGGCCAAAGAGCCCTGCCAGACCCAGGCTGACGGCCGGGCCGGCGCCCGCCAGCAGCAATTCCTCTCGCGCGTTGCGGGGCTCTTCGGCGATCTGCGACGCCCCACCAAAGATGTACAGCGTAATATCGGTCACCGGTAGGTGCTGGCCCCGGGCAACCAGCGAGTGCCCCACCTCGTGGAGCAACACCGAGCCAAAGAACAGCCCGCTCGTCAGCAGCCCCATCCCCCAGACGAGGGCCGAGGACCACGACGGATAGCGCGTCGGAAAGTAGCTGCCGGCCAGGCTCCACGTGACCCACACGACGATGAACAGCCAGCTCAGGTCGACGCGGACGGGTATGCCGAACAACTTGCCAAGGCTGATCGAGCCTCTCGCCATCATCATCTCCGATGCCGTGTGACGGTTACCGGCATTCTAGTGCAGTATGCTGCGACAGGCAATGCGCCCGCACACGCCCACCCGATTCCTCCCCAGCCCCACATGTGGTATAGTGCTCGTGGAGCACGGCGTCGCTGGGCGCCGGAACTGGGGGCAAGATGCACGCATTGTTGATCTGTGATGATGCCGACGAGACGGCCATCCTGGCGTTGCTGCTGCAGCGTGCCGGCCTGGTGGTGATCTCGGGGCGCGACCTGGGGCGGCTGCTGCCACGTTGGGCGGCGCAACAGCCCAGCCTGGCCCTGCTGGCATCGCACGGCGGGTCTCTCGTCGAGGCGGTGGAGCGCATCCGCGCCACGGCCGAGGCGCCGGTGGCGGTAATCGCCAACACGCAAGACGAGGAGACGCTCTGCCGCCTGTATGACGCCGGCGCCGACGCCGTGGTGGAGCGCCCTTACAGCGCCAGGCTGCTGCTCATGCAGCTCCGCACCCTGGTGCGCCGCAGCCAGTCGCTGGCCGGCCCCCTGCTCCCCAAGATCACGGCGGGCGACCTGACCCTCGATCCGGCCACCCGCTCGGTGCAGGTGCAGGACCGCACCGCCCGCCACCTGACCCAGCTCGAGTTCCGCCTCCTCTACACCCTCATGGTGCACCAGGGGCAGACCCTGCCCACGCCCATCATCGTCGAGCGCGTGTGGGGTTATGATGGCGAGGGGAGTTCTCAGCTCGTGCGACAGGTCGTCAGCCGGCTGCGCGCCAAGATCGAGGAGGACCCCCGCAACCCCAGGGCGATCGTCACCGTGCCGGGGGTCGGCTACCTGCTCGCAGCGGAGTGATCTGCGTTCTCGGGCCAGGATGCGCGTTCCCTTGCTTGCGTTCCTGGCCGTTTTGCGGCAAACTGGCCCCGCTGCCGCAGGTTGGGCGCCTTGGCACGCTACAACTCTGATCCACGCTCACGCAAGGGGGCTCACCACCATGAAGCTCAGACCCGCCATCGTCGCCGCATGTCTCTTGGCAGGCCTCGGCACCGGGTGCACGGCCGTGCTCGAGGGCGCCGGCCGTGCCACACCGCCGCCGTCGTCGGGGCTGGCCATCACCCGGCCCGAGCGACCCGCTGCCACGCCGGCCGCCGGCGCCACGATGTGCGCGCTGACGCCCAGCGGCGAGGAGACCCCCTGCCCGCCAGCTGAAGAGGGCTTTCCGTATCCGGCCCCCGAGGGTGCCGTGCAGGCGGTAAGCGCCACGGGCTACCCGGCGCCGGCGACGCCTACGGGCCTGCCCCCGGCGACGGTGCTGGTGCCAACGATGACGCCCCCGTCCGGCGCGCCCACCGAGCCTGCGGCGACCGCCACTGCCGCGCCGGGCGCGACCTCTACCATCGTGCCTGTCACGCCCACGGCGGCCGTCACCGCGGCGCCGCACACGCCCGCCCCCACGCCGGCCGATCCGGTCGACCGCGCCATCCTGGCGGCGGTGCGTGTCGAGGCGCCGGCAGGTGCGGAACTCCACCCCAGCCACTGGCGGCTGGAGGGGATGGGGGTGGCACTCTCCAGCGGCGAGATCGTGGCGCCCCTGCACGTTCTGTACGACGGCGCCTCGGGGCAGCTGTACGACGCGTCGGGCGAGGTCAACGCGCAGGCCTTTGACGCCGCCGGCTACCCCCTGACGTCGGCGCGAGCGATCCTGCGCGCCTGGAACGCCGGGCTGGACCTGGCGGTGCTGGCCACGACGGATGACGCCTGGACGCCGCCGGCCACGGCCGTGTTAGGCGACACCGGCGAGGCCGGACTGCCGGTGGGGGCGTCGCTGCGCCTGGTCCTGTTGGCCCAGGAGGGCGAGGCCGCCACGCGCGTGATGCAGACGACGGTTTCGGGGCGCTATGAGGACGACAGCGGCCCTTGGATCGTGGCGATGGCCAACTTTACCTCGGGGGCGGTGGGCGGCGGGGTGGCACTCAACGCCGCCGGGCAGGTGGTGGGCCTGCTGCAGCCGGAGGGCGGCCTGGCGCCGGGGCAGCTGATGCGCATCCGCCCCATCGACGCCGTGCAGCCGCTGCTGGCGGCCGAGGCCGCAGTGCAGCCGCTGCCCGAGACGCTCCCCGTGGCGGGCGACGAGTCGGCGCTGCGCATCCTGTACCGCGGCGCCGAGGGGGTGAACCTGCGTTCCAGCCCCTCGACGAGCGGCCGGGTCCTGGCGTCGCTGCACCGCGACGAGGTGTACCCCGTCGTGGCGCCCGGCGAATCGGATGGGTGGTATCCGGTGTACGCCGGCGGGGGGCTCGCCGGCTGGGTAGCGCTGCGCCATCCCACTGGCACGCGCCTGGCGGAAGTGGAGAGCAAACCGTTCGCGTCGGCCCTGCACGAGGGCGGCGTGGCCGAGGTGGCCTGCCTGAGCGCCGTGCCCGGCCGGGGCTGCGCCAACCTGCGCGCCGCGCCGGGATGGCGCAACAAGCCCCAGGACGACGTCGTGGCGGAACTGGCCGCCGGCCAGCGGCTGCAGATCATCGGCGGCCCGCAGGGAGCGGACGGCCTCACCTGGTGGCAGGTCAGCGACCCGCAGAGCGCCCTGGAAGGCTGGATCGCCGAAGTCACGGCGGGCGGCTACCGCGCGCTCGTCGCGAGCAGCGGGCAATAGCATAGCTTCCGGTTACGAGTCAAGGGTTGTGGGTTATGGGTTGTGTGTTGAGCGGCGCGACGGGTGACAGGTTACAGGTTTCAGGTTACAGGCTCTAGCAGGGCCAGGCCCACAGGGATGGTCGTCGCTCCGGTCTGTATACCTGCATCCTGTAACCTGTAACGATCCTCCACGCACACAACCCGTAACGCACAGCCCATAACTCGCAACCCATGACCCACAACCCACAACACTACAAGGAGACGCAACCATGCTAGCATTGAAGGCGCCCGGCGCCACACGGACGATGATGGTGTCGTTCCGCAAGGGCGATTACATCATCGAGGAGCTTCGCGAGCTATTCAAGCGCGAGGGGATCGACGCCGCGCTGATCACCTCGGGGATCGGCTCGTTCGACATCTGCAAGCTGCACACCATCACCGGCACGACGCTGCCGCCGGGAGAACGCTACTTTACGCTAGAAGGCCCCATCGAGTGCGGCTCGCTCCAGGGGAGCGTGGCCGGCGGCGAGCCCCACATCCACGTGGTCGTCGATCACGTCGGCGAGGGCAAGGTCTATGTGGGGCACCTGGAGCCCGGGTCGCGCTGCCTGTTCCGCGTCGAGCTGGGCGTCGTCGTGCTGGACGGCGTGCGCACCAAGCGCGTCACCGACCCCGAGACGCAGCTCACGGATATCGTCGCGGCGGAGGACTGATATGTCGGATCTCGACAGGATCCTCGCCCAGGCGCCGTCCACGCTGGACCGCTTTCGGCTGGACGGGCGCGTGGCGCTGGTGGTCGGCGGCAACAAGGGGCTGGGGCAGGCGATGGCCCTGGCGTTGGCGGCGGCCGGCGCCCACGTGTGCGTCGTGGGGCGGGGGCCCGAGGGACTGCAGGAGACGGCCGAGGCGATCACCAGTCTCGGCCGTCGCGGACACTCTATCGCCGCCGACGTGACGGACGAGGCGCAGGTGGAGCGCATGGTGGACGAGGTCACGGCGCGGTACGGGCGTATCGACGTGCTCGTCAACAGCCAGGGGACGGTTCACCTGGAGCCGACGACCGAGTTCGACACGGAAGCATGGCAGCGCGTCATCGACGTCAACCTGAAATCGCTGTTCCTGTGCTGCAAGCACGTGGGGCGCGTCATGTTGGCGCAGGGGCGGGGCAAGATCATCAACATCTCGTCGGTGCGCGGGTTCCAGGGGCGGGCTATGGACCCGGCCTATGCGCCCAGCAAGGGCGCCGTGAACCAGCTCACCCACTCGCTGGCCATCGAGTGGGGCACCAAGGGGATCAACGTCAACGGCATCGCTCCGGTGTTCACGCGCACGGCCATGGCGGCGGCGGCCCTCGACGACCCCAAGACGCGCGACTGGGTGTTGAGCCGCATCCCCATGAAGCGCACCGGCGAACTCGACGACCTCTTTGGGCCGGTGGTGTTCCTGGCGTCGGACGCGTCCGATTTCGTCAACGGTCACGTCCTGCTCGTCGACGGAGGATGGACGGCAGCGTAACGCGCGCGGTGCGTTGTGGATTATGGGTTGTGCGTCTAGCCTCGCGAGGGGCGACAGGTTCCGGCTTACACGCAGTTGCAGGGCTGTTCTCTGTGAGAGGGCTGTGGCTACAGCCTGTAACCTGGAACCTGTGACCTGCACCGCCCCGCCAGACCCACAACGCACAACCCACAACGCTTTGTTACGTGCGCCGCACCTCCTCGCGCAAGAGCAGCATCGACGCGTCGAGACATGGCTCTTGCAGCGCAGTCTGAACCTTGGATACCAAAAAGTGCGGCACGAAGGGTTTGGCGATAAAGTAGGTGCGCCCCTCCTCGAGAAAAGCGTCGAGGCTCAGATCCTGGGCATAGGCGCTGACGAACAGAAAGCGCGACGCGGGGTGGCGGCGCGATAGCTCGCGGTAGGCCTCGAACCCGTTCATCTCGGGCATGACGATGTCGAGGACGACGAGGTCGAACGGCTCGCCACCCTCCGGCCAGGCCGCCACCGCCTCGCGCCCGTTGGTGACGGCGGTGACGCTCCATCCGGCCCACGTGAGGACGCGCGAGGTAAAGGCCCGCACCTGCGGGTCGTCGTCCGCCAGGAGGATGCGCACCTCGTCCCCGAGCACGGTCGCCGCCTGGTCACCCAGGGAAACGGCGGCGTCAGGCGAGGCGCCGTACGCCGACTGTGAGGAGATAGGCACGGTTCCCTCCGGTATCGCCCGATGGCTGCGGGAGCGGCGCTCGGCACGCCCGTCCGGGCACCCTCGGCGCTGCCCCGATACACCAAGCCACCGCAGTATAGCAGGCCGAGCCGCCAGCGCCGTAAAGCGTCGGTGAAGCCGACGTGAATCGCGCATTAATGCCGCGTCGGCGCGCCGGCGAGGCGCCGCGTCACACCGCCTCGCCGTTGCTCTCACCGATCAAGGAGCGCACCACCTCGACGAGCTGGCGCGGTGAGAACGGCTTGGCCAGAAACGGCTGCCCCCCCTCCTCCACCAGATGGCGCCAGTTCGGGACCTCGGCGTAGCCGCTGATGAACAGGATGCGCGCCTCGGGGTGGAGCCGCTGCAAGGCGCGAAACGCCTCATAGCCATTCATCTCGGGCATGTTCACGTCGAGGATGACGAGGTCAAAGGGCTCGCCATCGTCCGGCCACGCGTCGACGGCCTCCTGGCCGTCGGCGGCCGTGACGACTTCCCACGATTGTCGACGCAGGATGCGCGTGGTGATGGCGCGCACCTGAGGATCATCATCGGCAAGCAATATACGCACGCGATCGCCCCGTGGGATCCTGTCTCCCTCCACTGCCAAGACTCTGGACGACTCTTTGGCGATATCCAGCGCATACCGTGGCCTGGGGTCGGGCACGTCCAAATGCACAGTCCAGCCTCCTACCGCGCTTGTCCACGGGCCGCGACAGGGGGGAATGGGTTAATGGTGACGGTCCGGTAAGGTGGCAGCGATTTTGCTCCACTATATCACCGCCGGCATCCGAAACCGGTCAATGTCGCGTAAACCAACAGTGAATACTACGTGAACGCTCCCGCGGCGTTGCGGCGGCCGCCATGGCGACGTACCGCGAGCGCGCCGACGCGAGGCGCCAAGACAACTATAGCACGTGACGCCCGGATCGTGCCAGCATCGGCGCATGTCGCGGGTGGGCCCAAGGGTGCGGCTGAGGAGCCCTGTCGGGCAGTGCTGGGGATGGAGGGACGGCGCGTCGCTGCCGGACATCGGCACACCGACGGGCCGCCGTGGGGTACGGTGTGGGGCGGCGCGCTCATCGTGACCCGCCGCGGGCGGCCGCCCTCAGAGGGCCGCGCCGGCGGCCGCGCGCGCTAGGCCGCTCGCGGGCCACGCAGAGAGCCCGTCCCCCCGCTGGCGGGCGTGGGCGAGCAGCGCCGTGGCCGTGGCCACCAGCTGCTGGGGCGTGAACGGCTTGGCCAGGAACGGCACCTTGCCCTTGAGGAGCACCTCGCGATAATTGGCCTCCTCCAGGTAGCCGCTGACAAAGAGGACCACCATCTCGGGGTGGCGGCGACGCAGCTCGTCGTAGGCGGCCGGCCCGGACATGACGGGCATGTTCATGTCGAGGATCACCAGGTCAAAGGGCGTGCCGCCCGTCGGCCAGGCGTCCACCGCCTCACGGCCGTTCCGCGCGGCCACCACCTCCCACCCCTGGAGCGCCAGCAACCGCCGGAAGAGCCCGCGCACATTGTCATCGTCGTCGGCCAACAGGATACGGGCCCGCATGCCGTCGCTGGGCGCCTGCTCCCCTGCCACCTGCGTGGCGGCGGTCCCCATGGCCCCCTGTGGCCGATCGCTGTCGAATGGCATGGATTCACTCCCCCCTGCATTATGTCGCGGCGCGCGGTCCCAGCCCGCGCCCACTGAACGCAACTCCCCTCGTTGGACACCGCCAGGATACAGGGCGCAGGTAACAAACAGGTTAACGGCACGTGTAATGATTGTAACGTGCGATCGTGGTCGTTTACGGCTCGGCGTGCGCCCGCGCCGACGCCCCGTCCTCTCGTTCACATGAGTGAAGGATTGCCTCTTGATTTCTCGTGCGGTTTTTGCTATGATGTACTAGAACAAATGTTCTAATCGATGAGGTGGTCCAATGCCCGCCAACCCTGAAAAGAGGCGCTGCGCGATGCCCGGCTGTCGCGCCTGGGCGCGACACGGAGAGACGCTGTGCGCTTCGCACCTGCGCAGCGACGCCGTCCGCCGCCATTCGCGCCAGGTGCTGCCGCTGCTCCGTGCGGCAGCCGTGCCGCCCGCCTCCGCCCCCGGGCCGAGCGACGCCCAGGGCCGCGACGCCGGGGGCGGCGTGGAGGTCATCGATCGCGAGCTGGAGCAGCTGCTGGAGGCGCGCCGCTACTTTCGGTCTTGGGTGGAGGAACAGCGCCATCGCGAGGAGCGGGGCGAGTCTTCCGAGGATGGCCCGCGGGCGCTCACGCCGGCGCAGTTCATGCAGGCGTGGAACGGCACGACCACACGCGTCATCCAGCTGGTCAAGGCGCGCAGCGCGCTCCTGGGCGCCGGCGCCAACGCGGCGGACGCACTGCTCCAGGAGGTGCTCGACGAGGTGGCGCGGGGGTTGCCGGGCGACCCGCCCTGCGAGCCGCCGCCCGACGCCGGCGCGGGCGGCGGCGATGGCGCCACCGTGACGCCGTCGGAGGGGGACGATGGCGAGCTACGATAGGGCCACGCGTGCCCGTCTGCGGGCCGAGCTGGCGCGCACCTTTTCCGACGTCGGCCTCTTTAGCCGGCGGGTGCTGCGGCGCCCGCTCCGCCAGTACCAGATCGCGCCGGCGCAGGCGATCATCGACGCCGTGCTGCAGCGACGCGGGCTCACGCTGGCGGTGATGATGCCGCGTCAGGCGGGCAAGAACGAGACGGCGGCCCACGTCGAGGCGCTGCTGCTGAGCCTCTGCCGCCGCCGCGGCGGGTTCATCATCAAGGCCTCGCCGACTTTTCGGCCACAGGCGCTCAACAGCATGATGCGCCTGCAGTCGGTGTGCGAGGGGAGCCGCCTGCCGCCCCTGGAGCGCGAGGGCGCCCACATGCTGCGCGCCGGCCAGGCGCGTATCGCCTTTCTCTCGGCGACGCCATCGGCCAGCGTGGTGGGCGCTACGGCCAACATCCTCCTGGAGGCCGATGAGGCGCAGGACATCGACGAGGCGCGCTGGAACAAGGCCTTTGCCCCCATGGGCGCCAGCACTGCGACCACGACGGTCCTGTGGGGCACCGCCTGGACCTCACAGACGCTGCTGGCGCGCACCATCCGGGCGCTGCGCTGGGCCGAGGGGCGCGACGAGGTGCGCCGGGTGTTCATCGTGTCGTGGCAGCAGGTGGCGACGGAGGTGCCGGCCTACGGACGCTACGTCAAGTCCGAGATCGCCCGGCTGGGGCGCCACCACCCCCTCATCAAGTCGCAGTACTATCTGGAAGAGATCGACGAGGAGGGCGGCATGTTCCCGCCCGCCACCCGCGCCCTGATGGTGGGCACGCATCTCCGTCAACGCGTCCCCACCGAGGGGCGCGAGTACGCCCTGCTGGTGGATGTGGCCGGCGAGGCGGAGGAACGCACCGAGGGCGCCAGGCTGCGCGAGGAGGAGCCCCGCAAGGATAGCACCGCCGCCACCATCGTCGAGATCGTCCACGCCGAAGCGGGGCTGCCGCGCTTCTTGGTGATGGATCGCTACCTCTGGACGGGGACGCCCCACCACGCCCTGTACGGCGCCATCGCGCACCTCGCCGAGCTGTGGGCCGCCTCGCGGGTGGTGGTGGACGCCACAGGGGTCGGCGCGGGGCTGGCGTCTTTCTTGCGGCAGGCGCTGGGGACTCGCGTGCACGCCTTTACCTTCACCTCCGCATCCAAGAGCGCCCTCGGCTGGGGCTTTTTGGGGATCTGCAACTCGGGTCGCTTCCTCGACCACCGGGACGACGGCAGCCCCGAGCGCCGGCAGTTCTGGCGCGAGGTTGCAGCGGCGGACTATGAGGTGGTCGACGGCCCCGACCGGCGCATGCGCTGGGGCGTCGCCGACCCCACCGTCCACGACGACCTGCTCCTCTCGGCGGCGCTCTGCGCCCTGCTCGACGGCGCGGAACGCGCGCCTCACGCCAGCCCCCACGTCATCGAAGCGTGGGACCCGCTGGATGAAGCCACCAGGACGGAGGCACCGTGAGCGACGCCACACCTCTGAGCCATGAGGAACTGCTGCGCCTCTGGGAGACGGGCAAGCGCGTGGCACAGGCGCTCTGTGCCCGCTCGCTCCAGGCACTGCAAGGGGGCGAAGGTGGATTCTATGAGACCGATGACTTTTTACAGGACCTGTTCCTCGAGTTCTGGGAGCTGGCGCGCCGCTGGCATGCCGGCCGCGCGCCGCGGCGCCACGACGACCTGTGGGCGGCCTGGCGTGAGCGCCTGCGTCATGGGGGGAATGTCATTCTGCGGCGGAGCCCGCAGCGCCTCTGGCGCCGCGATGAACCGATCCTCGACCCGAGCGCGTTCGACGGGGCGACAGATGCCGCTGCCGAGGGGGCGCCGGTGAGACACGGCCTCGGCCTCGTGGCGCGTGAGGTGATCTTTGAGACGGCCGACCCGGAGGTAGTGCTGGAGAGGTGGGCCGGGCAGGAGGAGGCGGAGGTCCTCCTGAGTCGGCTGAGCACGACGAGGCGGCAGGCGCTCTACCTGACGGCCGTGGAGGGCCTGAGCTATCTGGAGGCAGCGCGTTGTCTGTGGCTGCAGGACGAGACAGCCGTGCGCCGGTGCATCCACCGCGCCCGCGTGGCGTTGCGACGCGAACGGGAGGCTCGGGACGCGCTCCCGGAGCGAGGCCGGCAACCATGAGGCCTGTGTCCCACGCCCCCGCAGGTCTCGAGGAGCAGCTGGCGGCGGAGAGCCGCAGCGTGCTGGTGATGCTGTGGCTGGGCTACACCCGCGTCGAGGCGGAGGACGCCCTGCGGTCGGCGAGCGCCGACGCCGGCGCTCCGCACGAAGCGCCCTCGCGTCAGGCGAGATCCACAGAGGGAGACGCGGGAGCGTCCGCCGTCCCTTCGTCGAGGGACGGGGCCTCCTCGGCGAGCACCTCGCGCGCTTGCCCCTCGTGTGCGGCGGGCACCAGCACCTCCACCCGCCCCAGGCCGTCGACGGTGAGGCCGAGGACGCGCCCCACCGAGGGGTAGCGCAGCATGACGGGGATCCCCTCGCTCTGCAGCTTGCCGCGCGCCACCTCGGCGGCGAGGGGCCCCTGGGAGACGTATACCACTACCAGCTCGCTCATCGGGGCAGCTCCTAGCGTTATGTCGTGATTGCATTGTACTCCACGTAGCAGCCGCCACCAAGCGCGCGATTGACGCCGCCGCCGCGCAGGCCTATCCTCACGCACACAGTGCCACGCGAATCTGCGCGGCGAAGACCGTGGGGCCTGCTCTCAGCCAACTCTGCGGTCTCTGGCCCCTGCGATTCATGCCATCGGCGCCATCGAGGATGCCCAGGATGTGGGACAGCGAACGCACCGTCCGGACCGGATTCCGGCCCGCCGAACATGGCTTCCGCTTCGCCAACCGCTTTCTCTGGCCGCGCGCAGGTCAGGGGAGAGGATGGACGCTGGCGCGCGCCGTTCTGCGACTGTTGGGGATGAACACCACCGCGTTGGGCCTGTGCGGGGGGATGTGTCTGGCCGCCCTGGACCTGTACCACCTCGGCCGACCCGTCCCCAAGCGCGACGCACCCCCGTCGGCCGGGGACGCTCTCTTTCGCTACCTGCTCCGGCGGCAGATCGACTCGTACTCCGGCCCACGCGTCCCCCTGCGCGTGTTGGCATGGATGTGGCGCCGCGACGGGCACCTCGACCGGCTCACCATCGCCCAGTTCCTGCACCTGCGGGCCCGGCTCGACGCTGGCGCACCCACGCCCCTGGTGTTGGTGCGCACCCGCGGCATCTCGGATCCCACCGCCAACCACCAGGTGCTGGCCCTGGGCTACACCTGGGCGCCGCTGGAGCGCCGCGCCACCATCTTTATGTACGATCCCAACCATCCGCTGATCGAGCCGACGCTGTCATTCATCGTGGCGCCGGGGGGGCGCCTCATCGACCTGCGACAATCCACCGGCGAGGCGGTGCGGGGGTTCTTTCTGGGGCGCTATCGCCCGCGCACGTCGGGCCCGCCGGCGTAAGGGGCGGGAAAAGAAGACAAGCCGCCTTGCGGCGGCTCCTCTTCCCAGTCCCGTGGCGCGGGGACGTCAGTCCCAGCGGCGCTGCATCTTGAGCGTGGTGCGACGGCTCTTGATGCGCTTCTTTGCCGCCTTGCGCTTGCGCGTCTGCGACGGTTTTTCGTAGAAACGGCGCTTTTTCATCTCGGCGCGCAACCGATCCTGCTGGATCGCCTTCTTGAAGCGCCTATATAGGCTCTCGAATGACTCGCCGCCTTCGCGAACTACGTAGCTCATGTGCTGTCCTCCTTACTAGAACGAATACCATACCAAGCCAAAGGGCGCGACCCAGGTGGTCGCCCCCAGAAATGCCGAATGCTCGCAGCGATAACGCTCGAGCGGCGCCTTGACCCTATTCAGACTATCATCAACTCAAGACCACAGGGGGCGTGTGCCGAGAGATGTGAGCGAGTAACTCGAGCCGAGACCAACACCCGAGGGACACGAAGGGTCCTGCGCGCCGGGCAAGCTTACGCGCCTCGGCGAGCCGGCGAAGAATCGAGGGTCTGTACACGGTCCGCTGCTCGCCACCCCGCGGGGCCGGTTGGGCCACCGACGGAGCACGCTGGTCAAGACACGTTATCCTATTATACCACGGTCCGAGCCTGTGGGCAAATCAATCCGGGTAGCGTCTTCTAGTCTCTGCTCGCGTCTCTTGGCCAGAGACCGATAGCATTGCTTGCACGACGGCACGGATTGGCCTACCATTGGCGCCGGCCGAGGGGAGCTGCGCTCCCGCGCGCTGAGGGCCGGCCACACGAACAGAAGGAGGCTCCGATGCTTGCATGGAAGAGTGGGGAAGTGGTAGCCAACGGCCTGCGGCTGCGCTACTACCGCACCGGCGTGGATGGCCCACCGGTGGTGCTGGCGCACGGCATCACCGATAGCGGGCTGTGCTGGCCAAGGCTGGCCGCCGCCCTGGCCGACGAGTATCAGGTGATCGGCTACGACGCGCGAGGGCACGGACGGTCGCAGGCGCCCTCGGGCCCCTACACGCGTCAGGACCAGGCCGATGACCTGGCGGAACTCGTCAAGGCGATGGGCATCGACAAGCCGTGCATCATCGGCCACAGCATGGGCGCCGACACCACGGCCAACGCCGTGGCGCGCCACCCCGATCTCGCCAAGGCCATCGTGCTGGAGGATCCCCCCTGGCGCGACGAGCCGCCGGCCGAGGCCAGGCCCCTCGAGGGCTACCGCGAGCGCTTGCGGATGTATCGCTCCATGACGCGCGAGGAACTCATCGCCTACGGCAAAACGCGCAATCCCAACTGGGACGACGCCGAGTGGGATCCCTGGGCCGACGCCAAGTTTGCCGTGAGCACCGCCATGATCGACTGCCTGCAGTGGGCGCCCTCGCCGTGGCGCGAGGTCTGCACCAAGCTCGTCTGTCCGACTCTGCTCGTCATCGCCGAAGCGGGCGACCGCGCCGACGGGCTGGGTGGGATCGTGACCGACGAGGTGGCCGCCGAGGCGATGACGCTCATGCCTAACGGCCAGGTCGCCCGCGTCCAAGGCGCCGGCCACAACATCCGCCGCGAGGCCTTTGACGACTATCTCGCGGCGGTGCGGGCGTTCTTGAGGTGTGTCTAGCCATCGGCTGACAGCATCCGGTAGCTACGCGCCGATCCTCGGCTACCGACAGCCGGCAGCCGATCGCTGATTGCCGACAGCCCGAACTCTGGGAGGGACATCATGACGTGGACGAACGGCGACGTACTCGCCAACGGCCTGAAGCTGCACTATGTGCGTACCGGCGGCGACAAGCCGCCCCTGGTGTTGGCCCACGGCCATTCTGACAACGGCCTGTGCTGGACTCGCGTGGCGCGCATCCTGGAGGCCGACTATGACCTCATCATGTACGATGCCAGGCGCCACGGGCTCTCCGACGATGGCCCCGGGGTGGCGGAGCGCCACGACCTGGCCAAGGACGCCGCCGGCCTCATCGAGGCGCTGGGCGTGCAAAAGCCGGGAATGTTCGGCCACTCCATGGGCGCCGCCACCGCCGCCGGCGTCGCGGCCCTCTACCCCGACCTCGTGTCGTACATCATTCTGGAGGATGTGCCCTGGTTCGACGAGGAGGCCATGTCGCGGTGGCAGAGTCGGCCACCGAGCCGGGAGGAGCCGCCGACAACGCGCGAGGAGTGGATCGCCCGCTGCCGGCGCCAGAACCCCAACTGGCACGAGGACGAGGTGGGGCCGTGGGCCGACTCCAAGCTGCAGTTCGCCGGCCGCGAGTGGACGGGGCAGCGCCGGGAGGATCCGCCCTGGCAAGAGGTGGCCAAGCGCATTCGCGTGCCCGCCCTTTTGCTCACCGGCGACCTGGAGCTGGGCGCCATCGTCTCCCCCGCCGTGGCCGATGAGGCGCTGCGGCTCATGCCCAACGCCCAGGTAGCCCACATCGCCGGCGCGGGGCATTGCATCCATCGCGACAAGTTCGAGGAGGCGATGGCGGCCGTCAAGGCGTTCTTGGGGACGGTGGGCAGGCCCTGACGCCGGCTCACCGCGGCGGCGCGCACCGGCGTGCGCGCCCTACATCGTGCCCCCGGTGCGGTAGGGGCCGGACGCTGTTCGGCCCGCCGCGGCAAGAAAGGCAACGCACAGGGAACGGGCCGGATACCGTCCGGCCCGATCCCTGTGCGATACCACAACTACCGAGGAAAACTCCCGCGTCGATCCGTCCGATCCGCGGAGTCTGCGTTCTATCTAGCAATCTCGACCCGCGCCCCCTCCTCCACCGAGCGGGCGATAGCGAGGAGTGTGGTGAGGTCACCCAGGGCGTCCTGCTTGGTGTAGCTCGGCTCGCGGCCATACTGCACGCAATCGACCAACTCGCGCCACATGCGCTCGTACGTGTCGGCGTCATCGAGGTCCAGCGCCTGCACCTCGTCCCCCTCGCGGTTGGTGAGGGCCGCGCGTCGCCGCTCGATGGAGAGGACCCCTTCACTCCCCCGCACGTAAAAGTAGTTGCGCCCGCCCCCGATATGGTCGGAATGGCTGAACATGCCGCGCATGCCCGAGGCATACTCGAACAGCATCAGCACGTGGTCGTACTCGCCATACTCGGGCCGTAGCTGCTCGCCCGACGCCGTCACGGCGGTTGGCACGCCAAACAGGCGCGACAGCTGGGCGATGGAGTGGTGCCCGCCATCAAAGAGGGTACCGAGCGGAAAGTCGGGGTGGATGCGCCATTCTGTCGTGCCGTACCCGCGCGCCGAGTGCCTGCCCGGGTCGTACATGGAATGCTGCACGCGATCGTACATGATGATGTCGCCGATCTCGCCGGAGCGCAGCAACGCCCGCAACGCCGCATTCGAGGGGCGGTAGCCGACCTGCTCCAGAATGAGGAGTTGCAGCCCGCCCGCGTCGGCAGCCTCCACCAGCGCCCGCCCCTCCTCGAGGGTGCGCGCCATCGGCTTTTCCAGCATCACGTGCTTGCCCGCCTGCAGCGCTGCCAGCGCCACCGGCGCGTTCAGCGCGATGGGGGTGAGCACCACTACGGCGTCGACGTCGGGCTGGCGGATGAGGTCGTGATAGTCGGTGAAAAAGGCGGCGTCGGGATAGTCGCGGGCCACCTTCTGCCGGCTGGCGTCGCTCCGGGCGCTAAAGGCGACGAGGGAAGCGCGGTCGGTCATGCGGTCCAACACGGGCCGGTGAGCGTTCTCAAAGATGAGGCCGGGCCCGACGATACCGAGACGGAGAGGGTTCATGGGTTACTCCTGCAGTCGAATGATAGGCGGACCATGATCATGATACCAGCGCTCGAACGACGAGAGACACGAGGATAGCTACGAGCACGGAGAGGAGTGTGCCGATTAGCACGTACTCTGCGAACTGTCGTTCCTCCAGCTGTCTGAACCGTGCAAAGCTCTTTGCAGCGAGAACCAAGCCTATTGTGGCAAACTGCGCGTTGAGCACCAGTATGTAGATCAACAGACGCTCTAGGATGCCAATGTACCTTCCGGCACTGTAGGCGGGCCGGTCAAGCGAGATCAGATAAGGGGGATCTGCGGGCATTGGGGTCGCGACGAGCCCAAAGCGCTCAAGCACGTATCTTATGAGCAGGTTCGCCTCGTTCGCCACAAGCAGGAAACCAAGTAGCACCACTCCTGCATTCCCTAGATCCACGGGCTGCGAGAAAAGCGCTGGCCAGGTGTAGAGCGCCAGGAAGCCTGGGGTAGCTCTGAGCCAGGGCTGAAAGCGGGCGTTCGCAGCGCTCGACGATAGTGCGGCTGTCAGAAGCGCCTGCAGGCCGAGCAGGAGCACCCGCAGGCCGTTCGTGGCAGACGAGCGTTGCTCGAGGCGATAGAACAAGAGATTTGCGCCGGCCATGAGCACGGCATATGCAAGGACAGCGATACTGGGTTCCAGCACCGCCACAGCCAGCGTCTGCAAGACCACTACCACAGCGATGGTGGTGCGTCCCACCATGCCATCTCGGAGGTATACGAGGCGAGAGATCACCACGACGTTCATGAGGTAGGTGAACATGGGGGCGGCTCGACCTCCAGGCATCGGTTCAGTGCTTGTGCCGTGGCATCGAACATGGAGATCAGCGGTCCTAGAGCGCCTCGATCTATCGTTTTGTAGACTGCCTGCGTTGTCAGGTCTAGTGAGTCGGCAAGGTCACGTACACTGCGCCCCTTATGGAGCCCGGCAAGGACCTGGTAGCGGCTCTTTGGCCAATCGGATGCGCGATGGGAGACGAAGGCCAGGGCTGCGTTCACTAGACTCGCCCACACCTTGTCCATGCTCCCACACACGCTAAAGAGAGCGCCCGTCTCCTTCAGTGCCTCTATGCCATCCCGGGCAAGGTGGAACGCGGGGCCATCCATGCCAATCGCCTGTTTGGTGTTCAGCGGGGTGATGATATCTCCCACGCCATACGCAAACCTAACGCGATGGGGATGGAGAGCGCCCAGTATGGCGATAGCATCGTAAAAGAGTTCGTCGGCACCGGAGAGCACGGCCTGGAACTCGTCGCCGAGTGTGACGGTGTAGGGAGACACGAGTTGAGGGTTCGCGCCATTCAGTAGGGAAAGCACCTCGACGAGCTGTTCCTGAACGTGTGCTCGATCTGTGATGTTCCGAGAGGCCACGACGTCGGCAATTACAGCGATGTACCTCACGCGATCTACCTCGCAGTGACCAAGCCTACCAACCGAAACGGTTGCAGATGCCCTGTTGCAACCGTTTCGGTTGCAACAGGGCATCTGCAACCGTTTCGGTTGTCAACTCCTGAATCATGGGAGGCGTGCCCAATATAGCTCTGCGATCTACCACCGTCAAGTCATTTGCCGCGGCGCCAGGGTCATGCTAGTGTGTCTGCGCCCTGCAGCAAGACGCTTCATCCGATCCAGAGGAGCCCACCCATGCAAATCCTTCCCGGCATCTATCTCGCCAACGGCTTTCCCTACCAGCAGCACCAGAACAGCTACCTCGTGGTCGGCGAGGGGGCGGCGGTGCTGGTCGACTCGGGCGATTTGGAGGAGCGTGAGACGTTCGACCTCGTGCGGGAAAACCTGGCCCTCTGGGGCCTGCGCCCCGAGGACGTCACCCACCTCCTGGTGACCCACGCCCATTTCGACCACTCTAGCCACGCCGCGGCCTGGCAACGCCTCGGCGCACAGGTGGTGGCGAGCCAGCCCGCCGCCGACGCCATGGCGACCGGCGACGACCGCTGCATCGGCTACGCCGTGCGACGGACGTACGAGCCGTGTCGCGTCGACCGGGTGCTGCGCGACGGCGAGACGCTCCCGGCGGGCAACCTGGCATTCCGCGCCATCGCCGCGCCGGGCCACGCCGACAGCTGCCTCATCTATGAGCTGGAGCTGAACAGCCGCCGCGTCTGGTTCGGCGGGGACGTGATCCTCACCGACCTGGAGGGATGGCGCGTGGAACTCGGCTGGAACGGCGGCCCCGACTATCACCGGCCCACCTATCTCGAGACGCTGCGGCGTCTGGCGCACCTGCCTTGCGACGTGCTCCTCCCCGGCCACGGCGCGCCGCGCATCGGCGAGGCGTGGCGGCAGGTGCAGATGGCCTACACCAAGGCGCTCATGGAGTGGCGCTAACGAGGCGGCGCGATCCACGTCGACGATGAAAGAGTTGCAGGTTACAGGTGGCAGGTTGCAGGCATTCGCGTGAGAACTCGCTATGGCCTGTAACCTGTCACCTGCAACCTGTAACTGCAACCCATCCGCGCGCAAGCCCAGCGCAGTCCCTCTCCCCTCTTTGCATCCAGCGCTTTCCTGGTTATCATAACAAGGCCGTTTGCCGTGTGTCGCGCCACGAGGAAAGGAGCCCCGCTTGCCCCGGTCCCGGCGTCTCGTGCTCTCGTTGCTGCTGTTCATAATCCTCGTCATCCCGCCCGCCGCCGCCTGCCGGCGCCCGGCCGGCTTGGGGGCCGAACTGAACGCCATCGTCGCCCCGCACCGCTTCAGCGTCCTAGCCTGGGAGGCGTGCGCGCTCTTGGGGCTCGGGTGCAACGGCGAGGCATCGCCGGACGAACTCGCGGACCTGGACGATGCCGCCGCTCTCGAAGCGTATTTTGCCCTGGCCGAGGCGGAACGCGCCGTGGAGGGACGCCTGTGGGAGGCCGCCGAGAACGGCGCCGCCGAGGTGCGGGGGGCGCTGCGCGAGGAACTGGCCGACCTCCGGGCGCAACGGGCGGCGCTGCGTGGGCGCGTGGAGACGATCATCGCCCGGCAGATCCGCGCCACGCTGGACGCCGAGGGGATCCTCAACCCCTTTAACAGCATCGTCCCGCTATCGGTGCGCTTTCCGCCGGTGAGCCTTCGGCTCGACAATCCGCCGACGCTGCTGGTGGTCTCGCCGCGCAGCCGCATCGAGAGCGTGCGCGAGGTGATGCTCGTGCAGGGGATGCCGACGGCGACCCGCGAAGAGATCGAGGCGGCGGTGGCGGAGTTGGGATACTCGGCTCTAGTGGTCGACCTTGGGGGGCTGGCGGCCCTCTACCCGCCCCTCATCGACGCGGGCGCACCCCTCGAGTGGACCATCGAGACTGCCACCCACGAGTGGCTGCACCAGTACCTGGCATTCACCCCGCTGGGCTTTCGCTACGTCCTCGATCTCGCCGGCCTGCGGCCCGATTACGAGATCGCCAGGATGAACGAGACGGTGGCCGGCATGATGGGGCGCGAGCTGTCTGATTGCGTGATGGAGGCCTACCACCGCCAGCCCCCCGCGACGGACCCGGCGCCGCAGCCGCCACGGGACCGTTCCCTGTTCAACCGGACGATGCGCGAGACGCGTCTGCGGGTGGACGAGCTGCTGGCCGCCGGGCGGATCGATGAGGCAGAGGAGTACATGGAGGCGCAGCGGCGTTACCTGGCCTCCGAGGGGTACCATATCCGCAAGCTGAACCAGGCCTATTTTGCCTTCCACGGCGCCTACGCCGACGCTCCCACGTCCGTGGACCCCATCGGCGAGGAGATGCGCGCCCTGCGGCGGGAGGTCTCCTCGCCGCGCGAGTTCCTGGACGCCGTCTCGACGCTGACGAGCCGCGCGGAGCTGCAGGAGCGGCTGGCGGATAGGTGACAGTGACGTTGACGGTGACAGGTCGCAGGTGACATGTTTCAGGGCCAGCGCGAGGACTCGCTCGTGCCTGTAACCTGTCACCTGTAACCTGCAACGCGAGTTGTTACCGCCTCATTGGCGCGGGTGCCCTCCCCCTACTCGATCACCACGCGCGGCGAGTTCAGCACCACCGCATCATTCAGGTCAATCCCCAGACCCGGTAGGTCTGGCGCCTGAAAGAACCCGTTGGCCGGCTGATAGTCTTGCAAGCAGATGGCGCGGTTGCCGGGCTTGAGGGCGTTGGTGTGGTGCTCGTGGATCTGAAAGTTCGGGATGGCGGTCTCCAGGTGGAGCGCCGCGGCCGTCGCCACGGGGCTGCCACACACGTGCGCCTGCACGGTGACGTCGTACACGTGGGCATAGTCGCAGATCTTTTTGCCCTCGGTGATGCCCCCCACGAGGCCCAGGTCGGGCTGGATCACGGCGATGCTCTGCCGCTCCAGGTAGGGCCGGTAGCCCCACCGCGTATAGATGCGCTCCCCCGCGGCCATGGGAATCTTGACGTTGCGCGCCACGAACTCGTGCAGCTCCGGGTTGAGATAGTGCACCGGCTCCTCGTAAAAGAGGCAGCCGAACTCTTCCCAGATGCGACCGAGCTGCACCCCCGCCGTCGCCCCGAGGAAGGAATGCAGCTCGAGGATGATATCCACGTCCGGCCCGACCGCCTCGCGCACCGCCGCAATGCGGCCGCGAAACAGGGCCAGCAGATCGTTGCTCAGGGGACCGCGGAGGTTGTACGCGGCGCGGTTCCCCTGCCGGTCAAAGATCACCGGGTCGATCTTGAGGCAGGTGTATCCCTCGGCCACCACCTGGCGGGCGACCTCGGCATACTGCTCCGGCTCGGTGAGGACCAGGCGCTCGGGCCCCCAGCCGAACTGGATCTGGCTGGCGTAGGTGCGCAGCCGCTCGTTCGTCTTGCCCCCCAGGAGCTGGTACACCGGCACCCCCAGCGCCTTCCCCCTGATGTCCCACAGAGCGGTGTCAAAAGCGCTCATGCCGCCGAACACCACCGGCCCGCCGCCCTGCGCCCAAAAGGTGTTGCGGAACATGGCGTCCCACAGCTTCTCGCTCTGGAAGGGGTCGGCGCCGATGAGAAACTGCTCCGCCAGGTTCTTGGCCATGCCGGCGCCGGCAGAGTGGCCCGTGCCATAGGCCAGCCCCACCTCACCCAGGCCGCTGATCCCCTCGTCGGTGTGCACCCGGACGATGACGGGGTGCCAGTTGGGCCAGTTCTCGACGTTCAGGTCAAACACCTCGACGTGGGTGATCTTCATCGTTCGCTCCTCATGGATGCCGCGCGGCGCAGCTTTTGGTTGACAACGGGCCGCCGACCGACGATGATCGTGCCATGCGCGGCCCCTGGGACGCATTGTGGACGCGCCCGCAGGCCCTGTCAACCACCAAGGAGTGTCGCCGATGAGCCGCACGGTCCTTACCATCGATGGGAATCGCACGTTGCGCGACGGACATCCCTTTCTCGTGCTCGGGGTGCGTTGCTCGAACGCCGCCGTATCCGACGCCGCGACGGACGAACTCGTCGCCAACCTCGACGTTTTCGCGTCCTACGGCGTGAACGCCATCAGCGTCTATGTGATGGGCTCGCGCTTTGGCGACGTGCGCGGCTACCGCGAGGACGGCAGCCTCGACCCCGCCTACGCGGCGCGTATGGGGCGGGCCATCGAGGCCGCCGACGCGCGCGGCATGGTGGTGTTGTTGGGGTGCCTCTACTGGGGCAACTCACGAGCCAAGTGGGACTCGTGGACGCAGGCCGACGCCGAGGCTGCCGTGGCCAACACCGCCCGCTGGGTGGCGGAGCGCGACTGGCGCCACGTGTTCCTCGACACGGACAATGAGGGGATGGCCCACGCCCAGGGCGTCTTGGACGATGCCGCGCTCATCCGCGCGGCCAAGGCGGCCGCGCCGGACGTGCTCGTGGGCAGCAACTATCGCGGCGACCCGCCCCCTGAAGCCGACCTGTCTATCCATTTCGCCAACCGCGTGGCGGGCAAGCCCTACATCGAGACGGAGGGAAGCCCGAGCAACATGCCTGGCGGCTACTGGGGACCCTACAGCAAGCGCGAGGGGTTCTACGGCTACCTGAACGTGGGCGTCTATACACCCGACATGCAGGAGAACCAGATCGCCCTGACGCGCGAGCACCTGGCGCGGGGCGAGGGGTACATGCTGGCGTCCACCTGGCTGCAAGCGCCGCCGCCCCAAGGGCCAAACCACCGGCCGGGGGGCTACGGGACCGAGGAAGATCCGGGGGTGCGGTGGTGGCTGGAGGAGGTGAGGGCCTCGTTCCGGCCATGAACCGCCGAGCCGTGAACGGCCCGTCTGACCCGCCAAGCCCGCCGAGGCGGGCTCAGCCTGGTTACGCGTGTCCCTCTCAGCGCGCCTCGGCCGGGGATGGGGGGCACGGGCGCCCACCGCCACCGCACGCCGAGCCGTAAACGGCCCGTCTGAGCCCCCCAAGCCCGCCGAGGCGGGCTCACCCTGTTGGCGCGTCACCCCTCAGCGCGCCTCGGCGCGCTTTCCCGCCAGCCGCCGGCCTTGGCCGCTGGTGGCGGCCGCGAATCCAGACCCATTGGCGCATAGCACAAGGGCGGGCGCACGGAGTGCGCCCGCCCTCGATTGTCCGTTCGCCTACCGCGCTCAGCGCCGAAACCGCGCCACGATTCGCGCCAGCTCCTCGTACGCCTCCAGTGGCAGGCCCAGCCGCTCCCTGTCGGCCTCCAGGTCCTCCGGCGTGCCGTATCCGGCCAGGTAGCCGTTCACGCGCGCCGCGGCCGTGGAATCGCGCAGATCGTCGGGATCCGGGTAGATGGCCGCCATGGCTCTCAGCAGCGCCGCGTTGCCGCGCAGATCGTGCTTCTGGTGATAGTCCTCAGCGGGATAGAAGCGATCCAGCGGCACGATCTCGGTATGCAGCGTCGCGCCGGCACGCTCCTCTTCGCGGCGCTTGGATTCCTCCGCCAGCTGCCGCTGCTCCTCGTCGTGGTAGAGGATCAGCGAGGCGTACTGCCGCGTGTAGGAGGGAAAGAGTGGGCTGTGCGACTGCCAGAACACGTTCAGCAGATCCGAGTACGAGATGACGTCGGGGTCATAGTCGATCTGGATCGACTCGCTGTGATCGCCGAGGCTGTAGTAGGTGGGATCGGCCTGGGTGCCCCCCGCATAGCCAACACGGGTGCGCACCACGCCGTCGAGACTCCCGAACCGGGAGTCAGGCCCCCAAAATCAACCGAGGGCAAACGTGGCCGTCTCGACGCGCTCCGGCGTCTCACGGTCCATGGGGGGAATTTGGGCCGCGCCGGGCTCGCCGGAGACGCCCTTCTCCGGGTTCGCCGCCTCACCGCGCAGAGCGCCCGTCGCCAGCACAAAACCCGCCGCCAAGAGGCCGAGCGACGAGAACACGACCAACGCCATCCGCAGCAGAGGGGATAGGTGGGCGATTCGGTACCACATGCTTGGTTACCTCCATGATACGACACGCCTATCGACGCGCCCCCATTGTATCATAGAGGTGTAAGCAGATCAAGCTACTCTGCTTTCCTTTCTCTGCCCTCGCTCGCTAGACCTCCGCTGCAGGCCACTCGCGGCATGTCACCGGCTGGTTGCGCCGCAGGTCCTCGTGGCAGCCGTCGCAGCGCGTGCAGACGACGATCTCGTCGAGCCTGCCCTGCTGCACCTTGGTGGGCCAGTCTGGGTCCGCGATGAGCCCCCGCCCCACCGCCACGAGGTGGGCGCGACCCAGCGTCAGGACCTCCAGCGCCCGCGCAGGCACGTCGAGTTCGTTCACCGTGATGACCGGAACGCCCAGCTCGGAGAAGGGCACCGCCAGGTCACCCGGCGCCTTGCTGGACGACGGCGAGAGGTCCAGCATCTCCACGCCCGCGCTGATGAGGCGCGACGCCAGCGCCACGCTCTCCTCGATCCCATAGCCCGGGCCGACGGGTGTGTGCCGGTACATGACGAACATACTGGCCCCACACGAGGGGCGCACCGCCTCGACGATCTCGGTAGCCAGGCGCATGCGGCGGTCGGTGGCTCCTCCGTAAGCGTCACTACGACTGTTCTTCTCCGGCGAAAAGAACTGATTGAGCAGATAGCCATGCGCCCCGTGGGGCTCGATGGCGTCGAACCCCGCCGCCGCGCAGATGCCCGCCGCCATGCGGTAGCGCTGCACCAACACGTCGATGTCGATCAGACTGAGGTCGTCGGGCGTGAGCTGGCGACCTCGTGCCGTGGGAAAGAGCTGGATGGCCGCCAGGGCGCCCTCCGCATGGATGGCCGACACCACCGGCCGCAGGTTCTCGGCCGTCAGATCGATGCCGAACCGCGCAATGGACGTGGCCTCGACCACCACCAGGGCAGCGCCGCCCCGCGCCCGCCGGCCGTACCACTCGGCGGCCTCGGGAGTAGTCACGCCGCGACAGGTCGCCATCGGCGGCATCACGATGCGGTTGCGCAGCGTCTTGCCCTTGATGCGCAAGGGCCGAAACAAGGGACTCGTATCGAGAGACAACGCGTGCTCCTTTCGGATCGCGGCCCGGGTTGCGCGGCGGAACCCCCGCGCAGCTCGAATCCGCCTCGACCTGCCTACCAGGTGCGCTCCTCGAGCAACTCCTGGATCGCCTCGCGTGGCACCGGCAATTCGTCGATGTGATCCTCGAGCCACATGGAAAAGTCTTCCTCGATGTCGTCGGTCCAGCGGCGGTCGATCTGGCCCGGCGTGTACTTGCCCTCGGCCAAGCGCCCCTTCCCAAAGGTATCGCGCAGCCTGATCAACTCGGACGTCTTGACGACCTTTTCCGCCAGGTGGGCGGGGACAAAGATCACGCCGTCATCGCGCCCCAACACCACGTCCCCGGGCATTACCGTGGCATGCCCGATGCGCAGGGGGCAGTTGACGCCCAGCAGCATGATGGTGGGCGAGGCGTACGTGGGGTGCCAGCCCCGCACAAAGCTCACAAAACCCGGGATCGATCGGATGCCGTCCAAGTCGCGCACGGCGGCGTCGTGCACCACGCCGTTGCCCGACTTGGCATAGATGGCCGTCGAGAGGTTATCGCCGATGATCGGGCCCTGCTCGATCTTGCCGTACACGTCCGCCACATACACGTCGCGCTGAACGAGCATATCGATGGGCCACGAGATCTGGTCGCCAATGCACCCGAGGCGGGCGCCCTTTTCCTCCATGAGCTTGCGCATATCGGGCCGGCGTGGCATGTACATGGCCGTCACGGCGCGCCCCACCAGCACCTCGCCTGGATGGGTGCACTGGAAATCGCCCTCATACTGCCAGTGGAACCCCTCATTGCGCAGCACACCCCACGCCTGGGTGATGGTGGTCTCGCGCATGCGCTCGAGGATGCTGTCCGGCACCTTGGGCCGGCCGTCGTCAAAGCGCTCCCCCTTCCATTCGGGCGTGTACTCGATGAGTTCCTCGGCTGAAAGGTTGAGCGGCGCAAACTTTTCCATGGATCCTTGTATCCTCCGACTGATGTGATGCTCGTGCTGCGGATCGTGCCACGAACGCCTATTCCTGCGCCTCGAGGGCGCGCGAGATCGCCTCGCGAATGCCCTCTCTCGGCGCCTCGTACCCCCAATCGATCTGCCTGCCGTTCACATAGATGGCGCGCGGAATCTGATGGCGGAGCAGTACCGCGCGGTCATCCACCGGATACTCGCGCAGCGCCACCGCGTCGCCGAACTCGGCAGAAACCTCGCGCACCCGCTGCGCCTCGATCCAACTCGTCTCGCAAAACGTCTGCCAAAAGAGGTCCACCGCCACCTTGACCCGCGCGCCCCGTGCCCAGGCCTCGCGCAGCCATGCCGCCCGCGCCCGGCCACAGGCATCGATCTCGTCCGACTCGTGAATGTGGCTGCAGGTGCTCACATAGTAGGTGTCGTCCGGCGTCATGTCGCGGATCCGCGCATCCATCGGCGTCCTCCGTCGTCCCCCAGACGGCTACCGCCCGATCTCTGGCGGCGCACCGGCTGCCAGCGCCCGCAGCCGGGCGACCAGCACAGGCGGCAGGTCGCGCGTCGCCTCCCACGAGAAGGGGCGCGTCATGTCCCCCTTGGGAAAGACCGGCTCCTCCAGCCCATCGAGCACCATCCCCGCGCGAAAGGCGGGCGCCAGCAGCCCGCTCAGCGGCCGGTGAAAGTAGTAGTGGGGCACCGGCTGCCCTACGATGCCCAGCCCCTTGGCGACGCTCGGCCGGATGTAATGCCACACCTTGATAGCCGACTGCGTCACCAGCTCGCCGTCGCGGTCCACGCGTTCCGCCACATTGGACGAGCCCTCGGGGTTGTTGAAGCAGGGGTGCATCACCGAAAAGACGAACCGGCCCCCCGGCTTGAGCAAGCGCGGCATGGCGGCCATCAGCGGCTCGATGTCCGCCATGTCCATCAGCGCCATACTGCATACCGCCGCGTCAAACCGCCCCTCGCCGAGGGAGGCCAGTGCTCCGGCGTCGGTGGCGTCCAGGACGTGATAGGTGATGCGCTCGACATGCTCCGTCGTGCGGGCGCGAGCGCGTTCGATGAACGCCTCGCTCTGGTCGAACGCCACCACGCGCGCGCCCAGCTCCGCCAGCCGCCGCGCAAAGGCGCCGTTCCCGCAGGCCACGTCGAGCACCAACTCGTCGGCCTTTATGTCGAGCAGCCGCTCGGTGGCGGGCGCGATGAGCACCCGCTGAAAGTCGTTGCCCTCGCCGTAGCGCTCGTCCCAGAATGGGGCGTTCGTCTCCCAGGCCGCCCTGGCGCGCCTATGCAGTTCGTCCCCGCTCGCGTCGCCCATGATCGTCCTCATCGTATGAGGATGGCCGCCCGTCGCCGCGACGGGCAGCGTGGAGCGCAGCTTACCATGCCGAGCGCCGCGACGCAACAGATCGCGGCCCGGCGGGCCCTACACCTCCGCCAGCGTGAGGCGCGACAGATAGCGCCCCCGCGCCGCGTCCCACTCCTCGGCGATGGCGATCAGCCGGCGCTCGCGGTCGCCGGGCAGGATGGCCGCCCCCGAGGGGTGCAGGCGCACGCGGTCCCACAGCTCCACCTCGGGCCGCAGCGGGAGAGTGACGCGCTCGCTACGCTGCGCCATGTGGGCGCGCAGCCACAGGGCGTCGCGCACCGCGGTCGCCACGGCGGCGTCCGCCAGCCCATAGTCGGTGTGGTGCACGTGCATGCGCAGCCCCAGGCCCATGGACAGGTAGGACACCTCTCCCGCGCTGGCCGCGCCTGTGGCGGGGTCGCCGTAGACGCGAAAGGAGGTGCCGCGGGGCAGCGCCGGCCCAAAGGCGCCGTAGGCGATCTCTCCGCCGAGCCCCACGTCGGCCGGCGTCGGCGCGTACCCCATGAGGGTCAGCCCGCGCATGGTGCCGTCGGACTCAAAGCGCGCCATCCCGCCCGCCATCCCGAGCAGTCGCCGGCAGGCCTCCGCGGCGCTGGCAGTCGCCGCCATGGTAAAGCGCGGCACGATGCACTGATAGGCCGCAGCGTCGCTGGTGAAGCGCAGCCCAACGCGGGCGCACAGCTCGTCGAGCAGCCAGGCAATGCTGGCGCCGTCCCACGTCAACGGCTCCTGCGGCCGCCAGAGTCCGAGCAGCCCCCAGCCGTCCACCGCGTCGATCACCACGCGGCCGATGTCGCCGCCGGTGGGTTGGGTGCGCATCCCCTGCACCGCCCGCGCGGCCACGATATAGTGGGGCTCCAGAACCACCGTCTCGGCGCCCAGCGGCGTGACGTACCCGCGCCGTACGATGAGCGACGAGAGCGGCCGCACCGCCTCGGCCGGCGTGCCCTCGCGCCCCAGGCCGTCGTAGGCGCCGGAGGGGTTGGGCGCCTCGACCCGCACCCGGCTCCCGGCCTCGTCCGTTGCGCGCCGGTAGCGTATCACCGCCAGGTCGGCCAGGCGATGCGTAGCGGCTTCCCTGTAGGTCACGTGTCGCATGACACAGCCCTCGTTGGCGGCATAGACCGCCCCCGCCCCGGCGTCGTACGCCAACGCCGGACGCCGATGGATGGTCGCCTCGAGCTCCAGGGCCACCTCCTCGCCATAGTGGCACGATGAAGATCCGTTCGCGCCGCCCGCCGAGGCGGCCACCACCGGCTGCACCCATGCCGGCGAACCCTCGAAGCGGTCCAACCACGCAACGAGGTGGCGCTCGCCGACAACCTCGACCGCAGGCTCGGCGACCGTGGAAGCCCCCGTGACGGCGCCGTCGCCGCCCGGCGCGATGCTCACGGGCCCCTCCCACGCACCCGTGGCGAGGTCCATTGCGCCGCCGCGCACCTTGCCATCCGCAGCCACCGCCAGGCGCAACAGCCCCGCGGCCTCGTCTAGCGCCGCACCGATGCCGCGAAGGTCGGCGTAGGGCCCCGCAGCCGGCCACACGTTCTCGGCGCCCCAGGCCCCGCCGAGGGGCGCGCTGCGCGCCGCCACCCGGCCGTCGCGGGTGTAGAGCGCGACGGCGCCGTCCGCCGCCGCCCAGGGGCTCACAGCCAACCCCTCGACCACTGCTACGCCGGCCGACCAGTGGGCGCCGCAATCGGCGGATTCCAGAGAGCGCACGGCATAGCCCCCCTGGCCGTCGGGGGCGGCATAGACGAGGCGCAGCGCCCCCGCGCCCCGATCCACCACCGCCAGCGCCAGGTCGCCGTCTGGGCAGGCGCCGCTCGCCACGATGGACCAGGCGACCCACTCAGCCGCGACGCCGGGATCGCGCACCCGGCAGTAGAGCACGTGCCCGGCGGCGTCCACCGCCACGCGGTGCAACCCAACGTCGCCCGGGCCGCCGCCGCAGAACGCCATGTCGGTGCGCATCGTCGCCCCGTCGGCATAGCGCACCATTCTCCAGCGCAGCCGTCGGTCCTGCACCTCGGCCGTCACGACGGGCCGCCCTCCCCAACGCATGGCGGCGGCACGAAGGGTGGAAGTGATCGTACGCATGGTATGCTCCTTCTGGCTGTCGGCTATCGGCTCTCGGCTGTCGGTGGGCTGTTAGCCATTGGCTCTTGGCTCTCAGCCGGAGGCGGTCGTCGTCGTACAGCGGCGCACCATGCCATAGGCGCACCAAGAGCCAAGCGCCATTGGCCAAACGCCTGCAGCTGCGGCTGAGCGCTGAGTGCCGATAGCCGACCGCCGACCGCCGGTCACTCCTCCCACGTCCCCACCCACGCCGCGCTCGCGTCCGGGTTCACCAGGCGACACTCGGCGACGTAGGCTACACCGGCCTCGGTAGAGCGCACCTGGAGGGCGCCGGCGTCCCAGCGCAGGGTGATGGCGTCGGTGCCGTGGATGGCGTCGCCCAGCGCGCTCACCACCGACACCGTGGCGTCGCCGCGCGCCAGGGCCAGCAGGCGGCCCACGGCCGTCGCGGGCGCCCCGTAGGCGGTGACCACCTCGATCACTGCACCGGCCCGCGCCGCGGCGCCTCCCGATCGGAACAGCGTGACCCACGCGGTCGAGCCGGCGACGCGCACCACGCGCCGCCGCACCGGCGCCACCTCGGACGTGGGATCGCGGTACGGCCCCAGCACCACCCCGCCCACGTCGGGCCAGAGGAGCAGCGCCACCTCGGCGCCGGGCGTCAGGACCTCGTTGTGCGCCGGACGCACGACCGGCACGTCGGACAGCAGCGCAGACGGCCCCGCTACGGCCTCCACATCCGCCGTGCCGGCGTCGTGGTCGTAGCGGCGCAGCGTCGCCCGGATGATGGTTGCGTGGTGTGGCATGGCTCATCTCCTTTGTGGCTCTTGGATGTTGGCGCTTGGCTCTTGGCTGTCGGCTGTCGGCGATCGGCTATCAGCCGTTGGCTGCTGACCCTTGTGGCACAGATAGCGGCAGATCGCGGACGGCCGCACCCCACGTTGGCGGCGGGCTAACAGCCAAGAGCCAATGGCTAGCAGCCCGCCGACTGCTGACAGCCGATCGCCGACAGCTACCCCCACACTACCCGCGCATCTCCCGCCGCCCGTCGGCACAGCTCGTCCAGCGCCCGGCGGTACGCTTCGAGGCGTAGGGCGGCCCACTCGGTGTACTGCTTGGGTGCCCAGCCGGTGACGGTCACCGTGCCGATGGCCGCCTGCGAGACCTGTAGGGCCGCGTGGGCCGAGGCCGCCAGCGCCACCAGCGCCTCCCCCTGCGCATCGAGGGTGGTGGCCGCAGCGCCGTCGAGCCCCTCGATGGTGTGAGTCGCCGTATAGAACACCCGCAGGTCGTCGCTGCCGTCGCCCTGCGGGGCGTCCACCCCCTCGAGGCGCAACACCCCGTCGCACGGCAGCGACCAGGCCGGCCGCGACGGGGCCTCGGGAGGATGCGCAACGTCGTAGGGGTACCAGACGTCGGTGACCTCCATGAGCCCCTTCAGCGGCGCCAGGTCGTACTCACGGCGCCCCGCCTCGGCGGGCAACACCGCCGCCAGCCGCCGCGGCACGGCCCGCGACCAATCCCCCAGCGCCGACCGCAGGTGCATTACGATCTCGTCCTCCGACCACACGGCATGCGCCGCATCGCGCAGTTCCGCGGCGACCAACGCAACGAGATCTACCAGCGTTGACATGCTTTCCTCCCTTATTGCGTTACGGGTTGCGGGTTTCGGGTTGTGCGTTGTGAGTTGTGGGTTGCTGGTTGCGCGAGCTACGGGTTCCCGGTGACAGGTTCCAGGTCACAGGCTTTGGGCAGACCTCACGCTCAAGCCTGCAACCGCGAGGCACCCAACGTTCGATGCGTCACCCGAGCGAACCCGCAACGCGCAACTCATAACCCACAACGCACAACCGTTGTAACCTGTAACCTGTCACCGGGAACCTGTAACCCGCTCGGCTAGCAACCCACAACGCACAACTCGCAACTCGGAACCCCGCACCGCTACCCGCTACGCGCCGTGAGACGTTTGATGCGCGGCCTGACCACCGCCAGCGTCATAGCCGAGCACCGAGAGGAGGGCCAGCAGCAGGGCGATGAGCACCTGCCGCGCCACCTCACGCACCGCCGGATCCTTCCAGAACTCCATGGTCGTCCTCCTTCTGGACTCATCTATCATCGCCGTCCACCTGACGCGCCCACCTCCCGGAGCCCCCCGACCTCACCCTTCTACACTGCAGGGCAGCCGCCGGGGACCTCCGGAGGTGGGACCGCCATACTCCACGCCGCTATCACCGCCGAGGCCGCGGCCGAGGCCGCGGCAGTGGCCGCGACCACTCGAGCGGGAAGCCGCAGTGCGGGCACAGCCGCAGGCGCTCCCGCGGCGTCTCCGCCAGCCACGTCCTGCAGCGCGGGCATCGCACGTAACAACGCGGCTCGCGCCGCCTCGCACCGCTCCTCTCCGCGTCGCTTCGCTCCACGGAACGACTCCTTTCCTTTGCCGGTTGTCGGTTGTGCGTTGTGCGTTGCGAGTACCGGGTTGCGGGTTGCGAGCCGGAGGGGTTACAGGTTCCAGGTGGCAGGTTACAGGCGCAAAGTGGTACCGGGTTGTGCGTCGGGCGACCAGTCCGCTCAGGCGGACTTGGCCGCGCCCAGTACTCTGGACCAGCACGGCGATCCGGTTTGGATCGCGGCTCGCGCGTTCCCCGCGGCAGCTCATCAGCGCCAGGCGTCCGCCGCGGATCGAGGCCGCGCACGCTCGGGCAAAGGCGGCCTGCGAAGCGCCCCGCGCGCAATCCCGTCAACCCTGCCACCTGTCACCTGTCACCTGCAACCTGACCTGCCCGGAACCCGGAACCCGCAACCCGCAACCCCCTGTAACCTGCAACCTGTCACCTGCTACCGCCCAACGCACAACCCACAACTCCTTACGCCACGTTATTCTTGTGCAGCGCCCGCCAATCGCCCACGCCCACCGCGAACACAAAGCGCACCTTGATGCGCATCTCGTCATGGGTGAACATCGAGCCCATCAGAGCGTTGTCCGCCACATAGATCTCGGGGGCGCGGCCGAAACGGTAGCCGATGCACACCCCCTCGAGGTCCGACGGGTCGGCGGCCGCCGCCCAGTCGGCCGGGTCGGTCCACTCGGGCACGGTGATGACGTTCTGGCTCGACCGCTTCAGCACGTTGGACACCCACGTGGCGCCGTCGGGATCCAGGTCGCTGGTAAAGATCTCCAGCGCCGTCTTTTCCAACTCGATGGGCACCAGGCAGTACCTCGGCCGCACGCCCAACGCCCTCCCGCTGTGGAACTCGGCCTGCTTGAACATGGCCGCCACCACGTTCTGCCATTCGCCCGCCGAGAGCGCCTCCACACGCAGGTTGCCGTGGTTGGCGGCATCGAACACCGGATGGCCGTCAGCCATCACCGGCCCCACGCCGCCGCCCGCGGTAAAGAGCGCCGCCACCGCCGCGCTCAGGGTGCGGTTGGCCGCCAGCCCCAGCTTGCGCGGGATGGCGCGCACCGCCGCCACGTCGTCGCGGTCGATCATCTCGAGCGTGATCCCCACATAGTTGCCCACCTTGACGAAACTGGCGCTCTCGGCGCTGTCGTCCCAGGTCTTTTCCGTATACGGATCGCCCTCAAACACGGGGTCCAGATCGCTGAACCCGCCCAGGGTGATCCACTTGACCTGGTTCATGGTGGTGAAATCCTCCTCGTAGGCGATGGGCTGCCACCATTGCGGCCGCGCCTCAAAAGCGCGCAGCAGCGCCTTGTTCAGCGCGTTGGCCACCACCGACGCCATGGTGGTCGTGGTGGCATTAGCGAACTGGACGCGATCGCCGCGGAACACGCCGTGCCGCTCCCAGTCGCCCGTCAGCAGGTCGTACAGCTCGCGCACGCCCGACAGGCGCGGCGTCTCGCGGTGTTCGGCCGACTCGGGCAGGCCCATGAGCCGCTCGAACGCCAGCGTCACGCGATCCAGCGGCTCGCGCACCGCCGTCACCGCGCCCAGGTTGCGGATGGCCGCCTGGGCCGAGGCCGCCGCGTACGCCTCGCGGTACAGGTCGATGAGCGCCTCGGGCGAGGTTGCCCCCGCGGTGCCCTCCGCCGCCAACCGCGCCCTGATGCGGTCGCACGCCTCCACGGGCAGCCCCGAGGTGGCGAGCCGCGCCTCCAGGAGCGCCGCCCGCGCCATCGCCTCGACCGACGCCGCGCCCTCGGCAGCCGCCGCGCCCTCGGCAGGTGCACCCTCCCTGGGCGCCCCACCCCCGGGCTCACCGGCCGCGCTCCCCGCGCGGGTCGCATCAGCCTGCGCGGCGGCCTGCGCCGACCCGCCGCTGCCGACGGCGCCGGCCTGAGGTGTCGACTCGTCGCTCGCCACCGCCGTACGCACCCGCACCACGTCATTTTCCGTCGCCGACATGATGACATCCTCCTGTGTTGTGTTGTCCGCGAAACGCGCCCGCTCCCCGCCGGCGTTCGGCGCCCCAGGGCTCGGAAGCGCCCCCGCATGGTCCGGGAGCAGCCGCCCACCCGCCGCCGGGTTCACCACCACGTCCACCGAGTTCACCCGATCGATACGCACCACCTCCTTTGCCACGTCCCGCTCCCCGCGCGCGGGGCCCAGGCGCGCCCACATGTCGGCCGAGAGCCCCAGGAAGGGCCGCCCCGCCGCCTGCTCCGCCAGCCCGCCGATCCAGCGCCCCGTCTCGTACAGCTCGAGGCGCGCTACCAGTCGCTCGCCCCCGGCGTCATAGCGCACGTCGCGGATGCACCCCGCCAGGTCGCGCACCGACCGCCCTCCGGCCCGCCCCGCATCCAGCGCCGAGGGGTGATCGACAAAGCACGCCACCCCCTCGAACGCCGCCGTGGCGCTCGCCAACACGTGGGCGGGGATGGCCAGTCCATTGGCCACCCCCGCCCGCATCACCGTCACCGGCAGCATGCACGATGGCGTCGACATGAAGGCCTCCTTTCTTGGTTGTGGGTTGTGGGTGGTGGGTTATGGGTTCCGGGCCGGACGGGTTACAGGTGGCAGGTTACAGGCGCGATATGGTTGCGGGTTGCGGGTTCCGGGTTGCGGGCCGGACGAGTTGCAGGCGACAGGTGGCAGGCGCAAAATGACCTTGCGGTGTGCATCGGTCGGCCCCTCTCAGTCAGCTCCGGCCGACTGCCCCTCAGCCCGCGCGGGCCCACTCCTCCTCAGCCCGCGAAGGCGGGCTTCGCTGTCTTTGCGCCAGGCCTTGGCCTGCGGCGTCGTCCCCCGCGCGACCCACGCACCCCTCACCCCGTTTGCGTCTCGTCAAGTGGTGTAAAAGGAGTGCCTCCCTTGCAGGGCGTCGGATACTGTCTAGTGAATCGGCTCCAGATGCAGCGAGGCGCTGAGCGCTGCTGCTCCTCGGGGCGTACAGGGCGTGCATCGACTCGGCTAAAGTAGTGCCGGTCCACCTGCCATTCGTCGTCGATGTCCATCAGCACCGCCCCCACCAGGCGTTCCACCGCGACATCGGGAAAGATCCCCACCACGTTGGTGCAGCGTTTGATCTCCTTTTCAGCCGCTCCAACGGGTTCGTGGGTACAGCCGCGTCCAGTGCGCCTCGGGGAAGGCCATGTAGGCCAGCACTTCCTCCGCCGCCCGCAGCAGCTCCGCCGCCTTGGGCCAGCGCGGCGCCATCTTCTCTGCCACCAACGCCGTTGCTGGCCGCCGAGGACGATCAGGCTGGGCGAAGATCGTGCGCAGCGCCGCGGCCACACCGAGCGATCCGCCTTGGTGACGTGCGCCAGGACGTTACGCATAAAGTGCACCCGGCAGCGTTGCCAGCTCGCGCCACTCAGCACCTGGCCCAGGGCCGCCTTGAGCCCCTCGTGGGCGTCGCTGATGGCCAGCTGCACCCCCTGCAGCCGCGGTGGTACCAGGCTGCGCAGGAACTCGAGCCAAAAGGATGCTTCTTCTGGCCCCACCGCAAAGCCCAGCACTTCGCGCTCCCCGTCGCCCGCACCCCGATGGCGACGACCCCGCCATGCTCACGCGGTGGTTCTGGCGCACCTTGAGGTGGTGGCGTCCGCCACACGTGGGTAGTCCCCTCCACGGCCTCCCGGAAGGCTGCACCGGCTCATCGAGCGCCTGGCACCCGGCTCACCGCGCTCTTGTCGATGCCGGTGAGCCCCGGCTCTGCACGGGTGTCCACCTTGCGGGTGCTCACCCCCTCGACGTAGGCGCTCTGCACCACGGCCACAGCGCCTTCTCCGCTCGGCGCCGCGGCCCAGGAAGGGGAAGTAGCTGCCCTCCGCAGCTTGGGCACCAGCAGCGTCACCTCGCCCACGCGCGTCTCGTAGGGCCGTTCGCGGTAGCCGTTGCGCTGTGTGACGCGCTCGGTGGTCCGTTCGTACGGCTTAGCGCCGATGCGCTGGGTGACTTCCGCCTCGATGACGGCCCTGGATCACGGCGCACCCTTCGCGGATCAAGTCGTCGTCGAGCTGCAGGCCGAACTTGCCCAGGTACTCCAACACATAGTAGGGTCGGTCATCGCGTTGCGCCTCTGAAAGTGTTGGTCGCACTGCAGGAGCCGCGATGACCTTCATGGTCAAATTCGCAGGTCGCCTTTTACACCACTTCCTGAGACATTATCCTCACCCCGCCCTCTCGGGGTACCGGGGCGAGGGAGCAAAACCGCAGCCCGCGCTGGCGGGCTTTGTTCTCTTGGCGCCAGGCCTTGGCCTGCGGCGCCCTCCCGTACGCAACCGCCGCCAACCCTGTAACCTACCACCTGGAACCTGTAACCTCTCCAACTCACAACCCACAACCCAAAACCCGCAACTCACAACCATAACCCGCAACCCGACCCTCACCCCCCATCCCGCTCCGCCAACACCGATTCGAACGTCACCGTCACCTCCACCTCTGGCAGGCCCGCCCGCCGCGCCGCCTGGCGCACCACGTCCTCCACGATCTGGCGAAAGACGAGCTGCCGGTGGGCAAAGTGCCTCAGCGTGGCGGTGCCCATCTCGCGCGCCGTGGAGCGGTTGGCCGACTCTCCCTCGGCCAGGTAGTGCAGCGGCACGCCCGCGCCGGCGGCGATCATCAGCCGCAGCGCCTTGCCGTCCGCCTGCACGTCGTCGGCGGCGATGTTGGGCTGAACCGCCTGCCACGTCTCGTGGCCGTCGGTGACGATGATCGACCCCGGGCTCGGGATGCGGCTATACTGTGCGCGGCGCGCCTCGAGCTGCCCCGGTAGCGCCCCCTCCACCTTGACGTGCCACAGGTAGGCGCCCTTGTAGCGGTTGATGCGCACCCGGTCCTCCAGCCACATGCTGTAGCGCTCCAGCCACACGGCGATCTGCGCCAGGTCCGACAGGCCGCGCACGTCCCCCGCGCCGCGGTTGATGGCATAGTGCAGCATCACCTGGTCGGCGTCCTCATTGCCCGCCACCGCCGGCCACCAGCGCCCCTCGGGGTCGGCCGCCAACTGGTGGTAGCGCAGCTCCCGCTCCAGGTCGTCGGGATCGGTCTCGATGCGATCGATGAGCAGCGCCGGCACCTCGCGCACGTACGACATGCGCGAGACGGGATTGCGCGAGAGCACCAGAAACAACTCGCCGCTGCGGCTCAGCTCGTCGCACCAGCGGTACACCCGCCCCGCGATGCGGTTCAGGGGATCGTCCCAGAACGCCTGCGCCCAGGGCGGCCCCTCCAGCCGCGCTCCGGCCCCGATGACGAAATCGGTGGTCATCGCCACCAGCCGCGCCGCGAGAGGATTCGTGCGCGCCAGCTCAGCCACCCGCTCCAGCGTGGCGCGCACCTCGTGCCAGGGGCGCGCCTGCGGCTGCCCGTCCGTTACGCTGCGCCAGTAAGGATCGTCCACCACCTTGAGCGCGGCCTGCACCCGCGCGTCCACCTCGCGCGCCAACACCCGATCGAGGAGCCAATCCCGCCACGCCATGGGCCACCTCCTGCATTGGAACATGCGTTCTATTTCTACTATATATAGGCCCGTGAGAAACGAAAAAGTTCCACCCCAAGGGGACGAATCCTTCACAATTGTGAACGATTGGTCCGCTTTTGCGCCTCGTTTGACCGTCCGGAACGGGACGGCCGGATCCACGCGACACAGTGGGTGTGTCCAGTGTTCTGGGAGAACGGCGCGCCGCCGAGTCCGCCGCGGGTTGAGACCCGGCGCTAACCGTCCCAAGGCAAAGCCTTGGGCGCCAGGTCCACCTGCGTGGACTTTTGTTCAGCCCGCGTAGGCGGGCTTCGCCGAGCCCGGTACCCTGGGCCGTTAGCGCCTGACCTCGGTCAGCGGCGTGCTCGCCCGGCTGAACACCCACTGGCCCTACGCCCCACCTTTGCGCTATACTCCCCTCAGGCACGCTCCCTGCACTGCACACCCGGAGGTCCCCCATGGCGTCTGCCCCAGCCGCGCTCCTCGACCTCGTGGAACGCTTTGACCGGCACGTCGACGCTTACCGCTCGGGCCGCTACAACGAGACCCAGGCGCGCCGCGAATTCATCGATCCCCTCTTTGCCTGTCTCGGGTGGGACGTGAACAACGAGCGGGGCTATGCCGAGGCGTACAAGGACGTGGTCCACGAGGACGCCATCAAGATCGGCGGCGCCACCAAGGCGCCCGACTATTGCTTTCGCGTGGGGGGCACGCGCAAGTTCTTTGTCGAGGCGAAAAAGCCCTCGGTGAACGTGGGCGAGGACGTGAGCGCCGCCTACCAGCTACGGCGCTACGCCTGGTCGGCCAAGCTGCCCCTCAGCATCCTCACCGATTTCGAGGAGCTGGCCGTCTACGATTGCCGCGTCAAGCCCGACCGCTCCGACGGCCCCGCCACGGCGCGCATCATGCACCTGCAATTTCGCGACTACCCCGCGCGCTGGGACGAACTCGCCGGCGTCTTCTCCCGCGAGGCGGTGCTCCAGGGCTCGTTCGACCGCTACGCCGCCTCCACCGGCCGCAAGCGCGGCACCGCCGGCGTGGACGATGCCTTTCTCGTCGAGATCGACGCCTGGCGCGAGCAGCTGGCGCGCAACCTGGCGCTGCGCAACCCCGACCTCACCTCGCGCCAGCTCAACGACGCCGTGCAGCGCACCATCGACCGCATCATCTTTTTGCGCATCGCCGAGGACCGCGGCATCGAGCCCTACGGCCGGCTCATGGCGCTGCTCAACGGCGGCGACGCCTACCAGCGCCTGTGCGACCTCTACCGCCAGGCCGACGAGCGCTACAACTCGGGCTTGTTCCACTTTGGCCATGAGGCCGGCCGGAGCGAGCCCCCCGACGACCTGACGCCCCACCTGCGCCTGGACGACCGCGTCCTCAAAGAGATCGTCCGCGGCCTCTACTACCCCGACAGCCCCTACGAGTTCTCGGTGCTCCCCGCCGACATCCTCGGCCAGGTGTACGAGCGCTTTCTCGGCAAGGTCATCCGTCTGACGCCGAGCCACCAGGCGAGGGTCGACGTCAAGCCGGAGGTGAAAAAGGCGGGCGGCGTGTTCTATACGCCCACCTATATCGTGGAGTACATCGTGGAGCACACCCTGGGGCCGCTGCTGGAGGGCAAGACGGTCCGCCAGGTGGGGGGCGAACACCGCGGGGCGCCGCTGCGGGTGGTGGACCCCGCCTGCGGCTCGGGGTCGTTCCTGCTGGGCGCCTACCAGTACCTGTTGGACTGGTACCGCGACCGCTACGTGGCCGACGACGCGGCGAACTGGGCAAACGGCGCCCGGCCGCGCCTCTTTCAGGGCCCCGAGGGGGAGTGGCACCTCACCACTGCGGAGCGGCGCCGCATCCTGCTCACCCACATCTATGGCGTCGACATCGACCTGCAGGCGGTGGAGGTGACCAAGCTCTCGCTGCTGCTCAAGGTGCTGGAGGGGGAATCGGGACAGCGCCTGGCGACGCAGCTCGCCTTCCTGCACGAGCGCGCCCTCCCCGACCTCGGGAGCAACATCAAATGCGGCAACGCCCTCATCGGCAGCGACTATTACCACGGCCGGCAGATGGCCTTCCTCGACGAGGAGGAGCGCTACCGCGTCAACCCCTTTGACTGGGAGGTCGAGTTCGCCGAGATCATGGCGGCGGGCGGGTTCGACGCCGTGATCGGGAATCCGCCGTACGGTGCCAGCTTCGACAAAGAACAGGCAGCGTACTATCGCGAGCACTACGACTGCGCCGCCGGATCAGTGGATAGCTACGGTCTATTCATCGAGCAAGCTATACGACTTCTCCGCGAGGGAGGGTTGTTTGGGCAGATCGTGCAGTCTGGCTGGGTTTCTGCTCCCAGCATGGCCCAACTTAGGAGGGTATTTGTCAAAACGAGCAGGCCGCTCGTGTTTGCCAGCATGCCCTACGACGTATTCGGCGCGTATATCGACACCGTCGTAGTCATCGCGGAACGCCTGCCGCAAGACCAATCGCTGGATAGACTTCAGAGTGCACCAGTGAAGCTAGTCGTCTTCCCTCCCAGGCATAAGGTGCGCAGCGTGTCAGACTTTGAGCAATTCGCCAAGGCGGCAGACTCAACTCAGTGGCTCGACTCTCCTGGCCAGGAGTTCGTCGTGACTCTGTCCACTGAGGAGATGCGCATCGCGCGAAAGATGCGAGGACTGCAGCCGTTCTCCGACTTGCTAGACATTCAGCGAGGCGTGACACCCTTTCACCCAACGGTGGAGCCACCAGGAGTACTCCCGTTCCTCGCATTTACTGGAACCGTCCGGCGCTATACTCTCCATCATGGTGAGCCTGCACACATCCGTTACGATGAGACCCTGGCCGAGTACAAGCCCTCGCGCTACTTCTGCGGTCCACGCATACTGCTGCGCGAGTTGATCAGTCGGCAGTTTCAGCTACAAGCTGTGATAGCCCGCGAGGATTTCGTCACGAACAAATCCATGCAATCTCTGCTTCTCGTGGACAGGCGCTACGGCCTGGAATACGTTCTTGGCATCCTCAACAGCAAGCTCATCTCTTGGTTTTTCCTCGCGATCCACAGCGTAGGCAGGCGCGATGACTTTCCAAAGATCGTCCTGCGCCAGACTCGCGAGCTCCCCATCCGCACCATCGACTTCAGCGACCCCGCCGACGTCGCGCGGCACGACCGCCTCGTCTCCCTCGTCGAGGCGATGCTGGCGCTCCACGAGCAGCTGGCCGCCGCCCGCACCCCCAGCGCCAAGACCCTCCTCCAGCGCCAGATCGACGCCACCGACCGCGAGATCGACGCCCTGGTCTATGACCTCTACGACCTCACCCCCGAGGAGATACGCATCGTCGAGGACGAGACGCGGCGCGCGTAGCCGGCGTCGCGGGTCTCGGGCCGGCCGGCTTGCCCGTGACAGGTGACAGGTTGCAGGTCACAGCCCTTAGCGAGTGTGCCCTCGAAAGCTTGTAACCTGCAACCTGTCACCTGATACCCCTCCAACTCACAACGCACAACCCACAACCCGCAACGCCGCCCCGCCCATTGTTGACGAACCCACTCGATATTTCGTACACTGACTCTATCGTCGACTATGCTTCCGTTGGAGGGAGTTGAGATGCGACGGATCGTGCTGTTCATGAACGTGAGTCTGGACGGCTACTTTGAGGGGCGCGACCACGACCTGTCGTGGGCCACCACCGAGTACGAGGCGTTCGAGCCGGGGGCGGGGCCGGAGCCGGATGCCATCCTCCTCGGCCACAGGACCTACGACCTCATGAAGCTCTTTTGGCCGACACGCGAGGCGCAACAGAGCCAACCCGAGATCGCCCGCATCATGAACGAGACGCAAAAGTATGTCGTCAGCCGTGTGCCGTTCGATCCGGGCTGGGAGAACGTGACCGTTATCAGCAGTGACGTCACGGAAGAGATCGGGCGCCTCAAGGAGGCGCCGGGCGGCGCCATCATGATCTTTGGCAGCAACGAGCTGTGCGTCACCCTGATGCAGGAGGGGCTGATCGACGAGTTCCAGATCATGGTCAACCCCATCGTCTTGGGCGAGGGCACCACCCTGTTCAAGGGCCTCCCCGAGCGCACCCCGCTCAAGCTGGTGAGCGCGCGCACCTTTGACACGGGTGCCGTCCTGCTAACGTACGAGCCCGCCGGCAGGTAGGCGCGCGGAGCGCGGCCATGGGCCGGTGGGGTGGCAGGTTGCAGGTTACAGGCTACAAGGGGTTGTGGGTTGTGGGTTGTGGGTTGTGGGTTGTGGGTTGTGGGTTCCGGGCCGGAAACGACGCGACGGGCGGGCGGCGCGCGCCTACGCCCTCTCCCTGCACGCGGGGAGAGATGCTGGCGGCATGCCTACTCCCTCTCCCTGTACGCGGGGAGAGGGTGGGGGTGAGGGGTCTGGAGGCGAGAGGCTCGGCACCGTTCGCTGGCCCACCACGCCCAAACCGGGGCCAGGACGCCGCCACAACGGACGCCGCGCACGCCACCGCACGCCGAGCCGTAAACGGCCCGTCTGAGCCCGCCAAGCCCGCCGAGGCGGGCTCACCCATCCCCAGCGCGCCTCGGCGCGCTTTCGAGCCCAGCACTCTGGGCCGCCCAGCCGCCGGCTTGAGCCGCGGGTGGGGTCCGCGGGCGGCGCACCCGCCACACGCCGCCGCAACACGCCGCCGAGCCGCACGCCGAGCCGTAAACGGCCCGTCTGAGCCGCCAAGCCCGCCGAGGCGGGCTCACCCCGTCGGCGCGTGCCCCCAGCGCGCCTTGGCGCGCTTTCGAGCCCAGCACTCTGGGCCGCCCAGCCGCCGGCCTTGGCCGCGGATGGCGCGCCACGCACGCCGCCACCGGGCCGCACGCCGAGCCGTAAACGGCCCGTCTGGGCCCACCAAGCCCGCCGAGGCGGGCTCACGGCCTCTCACCGCGCCGAGGCGCGCCTGTGCACCCGGAAACCGTCCTGGCGGACCGCGGGTGGCGTACCGCGGATGCCGCGCCCGCCCTCACTTGCCCACCTCCCGGGCCGAACAGCGTTCGGCCCCTACACCTTCACGCGCCATCCCCCCGCCCCCGCTACGTCCCCAGCGCGCCTTGGCGCGCTTTCGAGCCCAGTACTCTGGGCCGTCCAGCCGCCGGCTTGAGCCGCGGATGGCGTACCGCGGATGGCGTACCGCGGATGGCGGCCGTGGGTGGGAGTCGCGCACACGCCCGCTCTCGGGCCGAACGCTGTTCGGCCCCTACACCCCCACACGCCACCCATCCCCCCGACCGCGCAACCGACCCCCAGCCCCGCAGGGGCTTCCATCTATCGTAGCCAGAGGGCTTTAGCCCCTGGCGCCTCACCGCGCCACCCGCCGCCGCCCCCCACAGGTTGACGCCCACCCCTCTCCGTGCTATCTTCACCCGGCGCTCGGCCCAGCGCGGCCGCGGCGCCGGTCCCCGTGTCCATTCCCGCCCAGGTGATGATCGTCGTGACGCCACAGGCCGATGAACGCACACTGCCCATCACATGCAACCGCGACTGCGGCGGCGACTGTCCCCTGGTGGCCGTGGTGCGCGACGGGCGCCTGGTGGCGGTGCGCGATAACCCGCTCGCCGGGCCCTACCTGCACGGCTGCCTGCGCGGCTATCACGTGGCGCGGGTTATCTATGCCCCCGACCGCCTGACCAAGCCCCTGCTGCGCAGCGGCCCCCGGGGGTCGGGCGCCTTTCGCGAGATCCCGTGGAACGAGGCCCTCGATCGCGTCGCCGACGGCTTGGCGCGCGTTCGCGACCGCTACGGCCCGGCGGCTATCATGCCCCTGGGCAGCTCCGGGTCGTGCCGGGGGGCACTGCACCACACCGGCGCCCTTACGCGCCGCTTCCTGGCCCTGTTCGGCGGATTTACCGGCACCTATGGCAGCTACAGCTCGGGCGCGGCCTCGTACACCACGCCCTTTGTGCTGGGCAACGCCCCCTCCGGTATCGACGCCGCCACGCTCCAACACTCCCGCATGATCCTCCTGTGGGGCGCCAACGTGGAGGACTGCCGCCTGGGCTGCGAGCTGGGCGCCCGCGTGCGCCAGGCCCGCCGTCGCGGCGTGCCGGTGGTCGTCATCGATCCCCGCCGCACCCGCACCGTGTCGCGCATGGGCACCGAGTGGGTGCAGGTGCGCCCCGGCACCGACGCGGCCCTCATGCTGGGCGTGCTCTACATCCTCGTCACCGAGGGGCTGATCGACCGTCCCTTCATCGAGCGGGTGAGCGTCGGCTTTGACCGGCTGGAGCGCCACGTCCTCGGGCAGGACGGCACCCCGCCCAAGGCACCCGCCTGGGCCGAGGCGATCTGCGGCACGCCCGCTGAGACGATCGTCGACCTCGCCCGGCGCTACGCCGCCGCCAAGCCCGCGGCGCTCATCCCCGGCCTGTCGATCCAGCGCACCATCGGCGGCGAGGAGGCGATCCGCCTCGCCATCGCGCTACAGACGGCCACGGGCAACGTGGGCGCCCTCGGCGGATCGACCGGGGGACTCACCTGGAGCCGCCTGCCGGGCCCGCGCGTGGGCACCCTCCCCGTGCCGGCCAATCCCGTGGGGCTGGCGGTCCCCGTGTATCGCTGGCCCGACGCCATCCTCGAGGGACGCGCCGGCGGGTACCCCAGCGACATCCACGCCGTGTACAACGTGGGCGGCAACTATGTCGCGCAGGGCGCCGACGTCGTCAAGAGCGCCCGAGCGTTCCAAGGGCTCGATTTCAGCGTCTGCCACGACTACTTTATGACGCCCACGGCGCGCCACTGCGACGTGGTGCTGCCGGTGGCGGCCTCGCCGGAGCGCGAGGATATCGTCCTGAGCGGCGCCAACATGCTGCTCTACAGCCACCGCGCCGTCGAGCCGCCGCCCGGCGTCATGACCGACTATGACGTGTTCCGCGCCCTGGCGCAGCGCCTGGGGCTCGAGCCCGCCTTCTCCGAGGGGCGATCGCCCGAGGAGTGGCTCGATGCCTTCCTGGCAGCGTCCGAGGTTGCCGACGTGGACGCGTTCCGCGCCACCGGCATCTACCTGGGGGAGGATCAGCTGCGCGTGGGGCTGGCGGACTTTGTCGGCGACCCGCAGGCGCACCCGCTGTCGACCCCCTCGGGCAAGATCGAGCTGGCGTCGGACGCCCTGCAGCGCGGCGGATTCACCCCCGTGCCCACCGCCCGCTGCCTGGCGCCGGAGAAGGACTATCCTCTGCGCCTCGTGACGCCCAAGTCGCGCTACCGCATCCACTCGCAACACAGCAATATCCCGTGGTTCCGCGAGCGCGAGGAACAGGCGCTGTGGATCAATCCAGACGACGCGGCGGCGCGCGGAATCGCCGACGCGGACCCCGTCCTGGTCTCGAGTCCGCAGGGGAGTGTGCGCGTGCCGGCGCGCGTCACGAGTGATATCATGGCGGGCGTGGTGTGCCTGCTGGAGGGGGTCTGGCCCGAGATGGCGTCCGACGGCATCGACGTGGCCGGCTCCGCCAACGTGCTCACCGATACGACGCCCACCATGCCCAGCGCGAGTTCGCGCACCCATTCGGTGCTGGTGCAGGTCGAGGCCGCTCGAACGCCGGCCGAGGGCTGAGGTTGAGGAGCCCACACGGCTCAGGAGGCCCACGCATGATCGACGAAGACGCCTACCGCTTTCTCCGGGCCGACGACTGGCCCGTCTGGCGCGAGATAGAGACGGATCAGCGCCGCCGGATCCCCCCGCCCCCGATGCAAAAGCCGTGCCCGGCGGAGGCGGTGCTGGTGGACCTGGTGGCGCCCGACGCCATCACCGTGGGCGGCATGCCGCTCATCGACGTCATCCGCCGACGGCGCAGCCGCCGAGCCTTTGATGACGTGCCCCTCTCCCTGGAGGAGCTGTCATTCCTCCTGTGGGCCACCCAGGGCCTGCACGGCGAAAGGGGGATGGGGGCGTCGCTGCGCTCGGTGCCGTCCGGGGGCGCGCGCCACCCATTCGAGACCTACCTGGCGATCCGGCGCGTCGATGGGGTGACGCCGGGCATCTATCGCTACCTCCCCCGCGAGCATCGCCTGTGCCTCGTACGAGATGAGGCAAACCTGGCGGAGGCGGTGGCCGCCGCCTGCGGCGGACAGCGCTTCTGCGGGCAGGCGGCGGTGACGTTCCTCTGGACCGCCATCCCCGCGCGCACCGCCTGGCGCTATGCCATCGTGGCGCCCAAGATCGTGGCGCAGGATTCCGGCCACCTGTGCCAGAACCTCTACCTCGCGGCCGAGGCGATCGGCGCGGGGGCCTGCGCCATCGGCGCCTACGACCAGGGGCTGGCCGACGCCCTCGTGGGCGTTGACGGCCGGGAAGAGTTCGTCATCTATGCCGCGCCGGTGGGCAAGATCGCCTAGCGTCGCGCCCGGGCGCGGCATCGACGGCACGTAGCCGCGCCCACCCACTCCATCGAGGTATGCCATGAACGCGCCAACGTCATCGCGCCGCCGGGCTGTGGACCCGGCCCGTCTCACCATCCTACTCGTGCTCGTCATCGGGGTGTTGGCCGCCTGCGGGCGCCCCGATCCGTCGCCTGAGGAAACTGCTGTCTCGCCGCAAGAGCCAGCCGTCACCTCCGAGGCGCCCGGTGCCCAGAAGACGGCGCAGGATCCGGCGCCCCCCAGCGCCACGCCGCCCCCGACCTCCGCGCCCACCGCCACCCCGCCGCCGACGCCGACCCCCGAGCCCTTGGTCGCGTACCTGTCCCCGGACGTGCCGGCTGACGTCGCCGACGTCGCGCGGCAGGGGCTGGAGGCTTGGGCGGTCGAGCCAGCAGGAGGCGCGCCCCGCGCCATCCAATGGACGGATGCGGCGGAGGGCGCCGCCATAAGCATCGAACTCGCGCCCCTGGCGGCGGCGGACCCGGCCGTCACCATCGCGGAGCGCTACTATGCCGTGGTGGCGCCCTTTGACACGCTGGCGGACGACGTCTCCCACAACGACCTCTTGCAGCGCTGGGTGGGTCTCAGCAGCGTCGGCATCCTGTACGTGACGCCCGAGTCGGAGGGGCCGCTGCGCACCCTCCTGGACGGCGAGGTTCACGGCGCCGAGGTCGTGCCCGCCGACGAGATGCTGGACCGCCTCCTGGAGCGGCGCGACGCCATCGGCGTTCTCCCCTTTGAGCGGCTCGACCCGCGTTTCAAGGTGTTGGCGGTGGACGGCGCCAACGCGCTCAGCAACACCCTCGATGCGGCCGCCTATCCGCTCGGCGTAGCGGCAGTGGTGTCGGGAACCGAGGCTGCCGGCGCCATGGAGGCCCTGAGCGCGGCCGTCCCACCCACCAATCGTGACGCCTCCCGCCTCACCACCCTCATCATGACCGGCGTCACCGCCATGTCGCGCCTCACCGCGGCGCGCATGGAGGCGAGGGGCTACACCTATCCGGCCGAGATCATCGCCGATACCCTGAGCGCCGCCGACATCACCCACGTGAGCAACGAGGTGCCCTTCATCGACGGCTGCCCCGTGAACACCGCGGAGAACAACCTGACGCTGTGCAGTGACTATACCTACTGGGCGGCGTTGGACGCCATCGGCACCGACATCGTGGGCCTCAGCGGCAACCACGTCAACGATTTCGGCCGCGATGGGGCGCGCGAATCGATCCAGTTCTACCGCGACCGCGACATCCCCATCTATGGCAACGGCCTGAACGTCGGCGAGGCGTGCGCCCCGCTGATGTGGGAGCACAACGGCAACACCTTTGCCTTTCTGGCGGTCCTGGCATTCGAGCCGTCCTACGCCTGGGCCACCGACACCGAGCCCGGCGCCTGCTACTACTATGATCACAAGGACGCCATCCTCAAGTCGGTCGCCGACCTCAGCCGCGAGGTGGACGTTGTGGCGGTGGAGCTGCAGTACCTGGAGACCTACCAGCCATACCCCACCGACCAGCAGGTCGTCGAGTTTCGCGAGCTGCGCGAGGCGGGGGCCGACATCGTCACGGGCGTACAGAGCCACGTCCCCCAGGCGATGGAGCCCTACGGCCACGGCGATGCCGGCGGGCCCGGCATCATCGTCTACGGGCTGGGCAACCTCTTCTTCGACCAGATGTGGAGTTGGGAGACCCGCACCGAGTTGTACGCCCGGCACGCCATCTATGACGGGCGCGTGCTGAGCACCGAGATCCTCACGGGGGTGCTAGAGGACTATGCCCAGCCGCGCTGGGCCACGGACGACGAGCGCATCGACATCCTGCAGCGCATCTTTGACGCCGCCCCGTCGAGGCCCCAGCCCGCGGGCGACGCCACCGGCGAGAGCGCGTCGGCGTCCGTCATCGCCTGGCAGGAGCATGAGGAGCCGGCGCTGCGGGTACGCCTCTCCTTCCCCGCCTCGTGGGAGCCGGTGGAGGGGTACCAGCGGCGTTACGGCGCGGAGGACGGCTGGGTGGCGCTCAGCGCCCTGTACGGCGAGGGGTTGTCCATCGGCGAAGCGTGCACCCATGAGGCGCAGCACCAACTCCAGCCCTACGGCTCGGCGCCGACCATCGAGATGCTCGAGGTGGCCGGGCAGCAGGCCTGCCGCATCCGCCCATCGGACGACCAACCCGAGGCGATGGAGGATCAGGCCGCCTTGATCGTGGCCTACCCCGAGCCCGTGGAACTCGACGGCCACACCTACTACTTTTTACTCCTCTGGGCCGACATCGACCACATCACCCGCATCGCCGAAAGCGTCACGCTCATGCCCTGAGCCCGCAGTTTCGAGTTACGGGTTGTGAGTTGTGGGTTGGCAGTGACCGTTGCAGGTTGCAGGTTCCAGGTTACAGGCTCAAGCGAATGGACCCACAAGAGGCTGTAACCTGGAACCTGTGACTTGTCACTTATCATCGCTCGTCAGCGCAACGGCCAACGGACAAACCACAACCCCCAACGCACAACCCACAACTCACAACCGCCCCTCCATGCCGCTCTGACTGTTTTTGCGTGATACGTGCGGCGTTTGTGGCCTTGGGCCGATCGTGCTACTATGGGTGCCACTTCACACCATCGTCGCAGTCCGCACATACATCCCCCATCTCGGCATCGGGAGCATCGCCATGGTCGACTTGGAGCAGCTCAGACGCTGCGAGTTTGAGTACTTTCGCTCGTTCACGGATGTCGTTTCCACCTCGTACGGCTTGCTGTTCTTTAGCGTCGATAACCCTCTCTCCTATGACAGCAACCACGCCGTGATCCTGCGCCAACAGCAGGGTCTGGCGCGCGCCGTCGATGACGTCGTGCGCTTCTATCGCGAGAAGCGCCTGGTGCCGCGCATCTATCCCTCGTACCAGTCGGGGGAGTTGGATCGCCTGCGCACCGTCCTAGACGACAAGGGGTTCGTCATCGAAGAGAGCCCGCTGCGCCTGTACCTCTGGCGCGACGAGCCCCAGATCGAGCCGAACCGCGCCCTGCAGGTGCGGCGCGCCCGCGAACTGGACAGCGGGATCATCGAGCTGCTGAACTCGGACGGTGACGCGCCCTGGACGGTGGGGGTACTGCGGAGGCACCTGCTGTCGCCCAGCTTTTACCTGTTCGTGGGGTATATCAACAACACGCCCGTCACCATGGCGTCCATCACGCCCCTCAGCCAGGGCACAACGCTGAGCGACGTGATGACCCACCAGGCGCACCGCAGGAGAGGCTATGCGCGCACGCTACTCCACCAGGTGGTCGCCCACCACCGGCGCACGTCGCGCAACATGCTCTACCTCTTTGCGTCGGACCCAGCGGCTATCCACGTCTACGAGCAGCTGGGCTTCGTCGAGCAGGAGGACAGCCCCGAGATGTGGTCGGCGTACCTGCCCAAGAGCAGTCTGTGAATGGCGGTCGGCTATCGGCCGTCGGCGCTCGGCGAACGCCGGCGACCGCCCGACAACCGCAGATGGGGCGCGGTGCGGCGCGAACACCTCCTCCGGTAGCCCATCACAGGGCCGCCTGCCCGGAGGCCGCCGCCGGGCCGAACGGCGTTCGGCCCCTACACGCGCCCCATCGCCTTCGCCCCTCTCTTAGCCCCGCAGGGGCTTCCATCTACCGTAGCCGCAGGGCTTTGGCCCCCGGCGCGCCTTGGCCCCCGGCACTCCCTGGCGCCGCTTGGACGCCCCAACACGACTCTACCCAGCCAACCGCTGCGCCCGCTCCCGGGCAAAGAACTCGCCGTTCAGCGTCGGCACGACGCTATCGGCCTTGACGGCGGCGATCGTCTCGGCCAGCTCCTCCACGGCGATGTCGCGCAGCGCCAGCCCCTTCTCACGCGTGGCGGGTCGGGCGTCCCCGGCATAGTGCTCGGGATAGTTGCTGTACCAGCCGATGCCGGTGAACGCGCCGCGTAGGTCCTTGGCCCGCTCGAGGGGGCGCGCCGGCTCGTCGGGGACGCGCTCCATCTTGACCAGGTCCGGCCGGTTCGCCAGCGTCATGCTCGTCTCGCACTCGCAGGCGTGGCCATGGTGCTCCGTGTCGAGGAGCGCGCGGCGTTTCGCTTCCCGCTCGGGCGACGAACCCCAGGCCGGCAAGTACAGCGCGTAGGGCTTCTCCTCCCACAGGGTGCACTGCGCCAGGAAGGGGAAGAGGTGATTGTTTCCCCCATGGCCGTTGTAGAGGACGATCTTTTGAAAGCCGTTGCGAGCGATCTCGTCGAACACGCCGAGAAAGAGTTCCAGCAGGAGCTGCGGGCGTAGGGTGACGGCGCCTGGGAAACAGCGCGCCTCATAGATCTGCCCAAAGTAAAAGGGCGGGAACACCACCGCCGGCTCGCGCTCCGCCGCCAGGCAGGCGATGGCGTGGGCGTTCAGGTAATCGGTCCCCAGCGGCAGGTGCTCCGAATGCCGCTCGAGCACGCCTGCGGCCAGGATACACACGCCCGTCTCTTGCGCCGCCCGTCCCAGGTCCGTCGAGGTCAACTCTTCCCACTGCATGGCCGTCCCCTCCTGCTGCATTGTGATGGCTTGCCGCCCGATCACGGCGCAACTCATGCCTCGCCGGTCGACAGGATCGCGCCTCCGGCAAAGACGAGCGCATACACCTCCCGCCCATCCCGCGTAATGCGCTCACACCCCTCGAACGCCATGAGGTCGCCGCTCACCGCGCACGCATAGCGCCACGCGCCCATCTCCCACCCCTCGGGCCCCCGGTAGGGGCGTTCGGCGCCCACGCGCTGCAGCGCCAGCCTCAGGAAGGCATATACCTCGCTCGGCGATACGCCGGCTCCGGTCGGCACGCCGCCCGCGTACACCATCGACCAGACGGGGGTGTCGCCCACGGACACCGTCTCCTGGCCGGCGAATCGCGCGCTCCCATAGTACAGGTCACGGTACAGCCAACTCCCGCTCCGGTACTCGAGCTGGTGCGCGCCGGCCAAGGGGGAGGACACCCGTCCCGCGTCACCACCGGTGGCGTAAGTGCCGCCCTTGGCCTCGACGAGGAACGCGCTCAACGCGTTCTCCGACCATGCCTCGTCCATGGCTCCTCGCTCCCGAGGGGCGGTCTATACCACCGCGGCCGCGATAATCGTTGAGCAGCGCCCCAGCAGGCGCCCACTCTGCTCGAGGGGTTCGGTGGTAAAGAGGCAGCATACCAGCTCCCGCGCCGGATCGACCCACATGGTGGTGCCCGTGGCGCCCCCGTGGCCGTAGGAGCCCGGCGACAGCAGATCGCCGAAATAGCCCGCCTCGCGCGGCGGCACGAGCTTCCACCCCAGCCCCCATGCCTGGCGCCGACGCAGCGCCTCGGGGATCTCGGACATGCCCCAGGTCTGATCGCGCGTCATGGCGGCCACCGTGGCCGGGCTGAGGAGGCGCACGCCGTCCACCTCGCCCCCCTGGAGCATGCACTGCCCAAAGCGCACCATGTCGGCGACGGTGGTGAACATCCCACCCCAGGGCGCCCCCAGGGCGTGCCAGTAGGGCGAGTTCCAGCCCCAGTCGGTGCCCTCCATCGCTGCGGGCAGCCGCACCCGCGCCACCCGCCCGGCATCGGGATGGTCGCTCCCCTCGGGAATGCCCAGGCATGTGTCTCGCATGCCCAGGGGGTCGAACACCTCGCGGCGCAGGAACGCGGGCAGCGGCAGGCCGCTCACACGGTGCACGAGTTCTCCCAGCATGGCGATGCCGCAGCTCTGGTACTGGATGGACGTGCCGGGCTCGAAATCGAGGGGGAGGTCGCAGATGCGCGCGATGAACGTGCTCAGCGGGGCATGGTGCCGCCGAAGGTCCTCGTTCTCGGGCAGCATGTCGGGCAGACCCGAGGTATGAGTGAGGAGGTGCCGCACGCGCACGCCGCCCTTGCCCCGGCGCCCGAACTCGGGCACGTGCTCCGCCAGCGGGTCATCGAGGCCCACCAGCCCCTGCTCCACGAGGTGCATCACCGCCGTGGCCGTCACGGGCTTGGTGATGGAAGCAACGAGAAAGAGCGTGTCGGCGTCCACCGGCGTGGCGTCGGGCTGGCACCCCTGCCGCCCAAAGAAACGCGGCGGCAGCGCCACCCCGCGCCGGGCGATCCCCAGCGCAGCGGCCATGGGCCTGCCCGACGCCGTGGCTTCGTCGAGGAGCCCCCAAGCGCGCTCCAGTACCCGCGTGTCCAGGCCGATCTCGCCGGGGCTGTCGGTCATCCGCATTGCCGGCCTCCAATGAGGTTGGGTCAGGGCACTCGCCGCCGGAAATAGTCCTCCACCGCCTCGAGAGGCTGGTCGATCCAGTCGTTGGTCCATCCCAAGCGGCGCAGGCCCGACGCCACAGGTTCTCTTGTGGCGCGCAGCGCGCGGATGGGCTGCAACTCCTCATACGGGGTGCCGCTCGGGGGCTCGATGAGTTCAGCCATCGCGCCGACGGCCGTCCGCACCATGGGATAGATAGAGTTGCCCAGATCGGTACGCCGCGCCGCCTCCACGACCCACTTGGGATACGGGTAAGGCTTGCCCTCCGCGAGGCAGCATAGCTTGCAGAGTGACTCGATGACGTGCCCGATGACGAGCACCGACGCCTCGGTCATCCCGCGCGCCGCCACGTTCAGGGCGTCGAGGGAATGCACATAGCGGCCATAGAACCACCGCACCTTGCGCTCGAGGACGTTGCGCGGGTACTCGGCAAAGCGCCGCTTGATCTCGGCGACGCGCTCGTACGGGCCATAGAGGATGTGTGAGTTGAGGAAAATCCAGATCTGCTCGTCGTCCCAGGCGTTCAGGCGCGTGAGTACGTCGCTGACGTCGCGGAAATTCGCGTACGCGCCGGTGTCGCCCAGGGGGAGCATCAACCAGCCGGCGGAGTCGAGCTGCTGGCGCTCCTCATCGGGCAGGTCATCCCGGTCGCCCAGGAGCCAGAGGTTGAGGTCTGACCAGTTGTCCTCAAACCCGGCGGCCCGGCTCCCTACCAGGAGCAGAGTCGTCCCTTTGCCCATGCGACGGCTGGCCCGGATGGCTTCCTCGATGGCCTTCTGGTCCGCCAGGTCGTACGACAACCCCTCATCCATGCCACGCACTCCTCGCGGTTCTATGCTATGCAGGCGTGATCGTGTACCCCAGGGCGGCCTGCCGCCCGCCCCGCGTCACCCGCTCCAGCGCCTCAGGTCCTCGACGCTGAAGGGGTGGCCGTGCGCGCTGTGGACGCTCCGGGGCGAGCGCGCCAGCAGCTCGCGTACGCTCCGCCGCACCGAATCGACGTCGTCCGCCACGTAGGGGAGCCGAGGACGGCCCCGCCGGAAGGCGTGTCCGATGACTAGGTCGCCGATGAGGGCATCGCCCTCGGAGGTCAGCACGGTGACCGACCCGGGGGTGTGCCCGGGCGTGGGCAGAACGTGCGCCTCGACGCCCATGCAGCACAGATCGATCTCGTCATCAAGCAGCAGGTCCGCCTCGAATGCGGGCGCCGGACGCCGCGCACCGACGCGCCCCGCCAGGGCGACGACGCGGCCAAAAGCGCCCGTGGGGCGCAGCGGGGGGTCGACGCCCTCCTGCGCGGGAGCGGCGTCGCGTCGGTGCATGGCAATGGGCACGCGCCAGCGATCGCGCAACGTCAGGGCGCTGCCCATGTGATCGGTGTGACCGTGGGTCAACACGATCAGCGCGAGGTCGCGCTCCGGCTCCACGCCCGCTCGCGCGGCGGCCTGCGCGATGCGGCCGTCGCTCCCTGGCATGCCGGTGTCCACCAGGATCCATCGCCCGCAGTACACCAGATACGCTCGGACGACGCCAAGCTCGATCGCCATCACCGCCTGCACACGCTCCGTTGCCATCGCAGCGCCCCTCCTTCCCATGGGCGGCCAGTGTGTCGATTCTAGGGCCTGGCCAGGCCATCGTCAAGTGGCGCGCGTTGGGCCGTAGAAGAAGATGCGCGGGGGCGGCCCTCTGGGCCGCCCCCGCGTTGGTGTCCAGAAGGACGCGAGATTAGCGCCCCCTACTGCGCCACGACGATTTCAACGCTCTTGGCGTTATCGCCCTCGTCTGCCTCATAGATGCCGGCGGGCGAGTCCACCTCGACGAACACCTCGAACGTCCCACTGCTGGGCGGCGTCCACGGCACCGAGGCGATGGCCATCCCCGCGCCGCCGTCGATGGGCGGGGTGTACTGCGTCGCCCCGATCTGCGCGCCGCCGTTGCTCGGATCACCGTCAAAGAAGCGCACCGCTACCCGCCTCGGTGTCGGCACCTCGCCGTTGTTGATGAGCTTGGCCTGTAGCCGGGTCTCGACGCCCGCGCGGGGCGCGTCCACCGCGATCAACTCCACTGGCTTGAGGTTCACCGTTCTGGGCTGCGCCGCCGCCAGCGCGGCATAGCGTTGGCCATAGACCGTCATCGGGCCGGGTGTAAAGGTCTCTGGATCGTGCTCGAACAATGGGCCGCCGCCGCTCCCCGTCTGCGCGAACCACGCCCAGCGCTGCACCAGCCGATTGCCGTCGTGCGGGTAGCCGATCTCCGCGTCGGTGGCCGTCAGCAGGTAGCCGATCAGCTCATCCATGAACGCCAGGATGTGCGCATCCGCCGTCTGCTGGTCAGGATAGAGCTCCTGCCACCCGAGGATGAAGCCTGTCTCGGTGATGATCAGCGGGCATTCGCGATAGCCATTCCTGTCCATGAACTCGCGAAACCGTCTGATCATGTCTTGGATGATTCCGACATTTGCATGATCCTCGAGTTCGAACAGGTGCTTTTCGTTTGCCGCATCGGAAATCCCGACCGGCAGGAAGGCGCTCGGACGGCCGGCGGCCTCTTCCATGGGGATCTCGGGCAGGATGTAGGCGTGGGTGTTCCAGACGTCCACCGGCATCTTGGTGCCGTAGTCTGCTCGGTAGGCCGCCAGAACCGCCTCGAGGTACCTGATGCGCAGCGGCGTCGGTTGGGCGATGCCTCCGGCTGACAAAACCGCCGTCGGGTCGACCCCCTTGATCTGGTAGTACAGGTCATGGTACAGCTCAGCGTACCGCGCGGGCGTCACGGCATCCTTCAGCGGCGAGTCAGGCTCGTTGCCGATGAGCCACAGCGCCCCAGGGTTGGCCCGCACCACGGCGTCCAGCGCCGAGCCGGATGGGCTGGGGGCCTTATCCTGATATAGGGTAATCAGGTGTGCGAAGCTGATTCCGCCGGGGCGTCGTGGAGCGCGTGAGGCGCTCCAGTCGAGATACCAGCCCACGTTCAGCCGGTACGTGGGGTAGGCTCGCACGCAAAGGCTTTCTGTGCCGATTGCGCCAATCCCGAAGCGACTGACACGATCGAGGTTGGATACAAAGCCGCGCTGCAACGTGGGCAGTCGCAGCGTCCATCCGTTGACCGCGTCGAGCGTCGTGGTGGATGGGTCAGGTGCTGCGGGCTGCGCGACCGGGTTCTCGGCCACCACGGCCGCGCTCGGCAGGAGGAAAAGGAGGGTGAGCAGAATGGCAGCAACGTGCGTACTGCGTCGGGCTAACATCATCGTGTTGGCTCCCTGTGTGTGATGTTGGCTGGAACAGCCTGATGGAGTGGGGTGAGAGCCCCCCAGAGCCCTTCCCGTCGTCAGCACTGCTACTATAGCATGACGCGCTCAAGGTTACAAGTATTTGCAACGGGTTGCCGGGGGTTATGGCTCTATTGGCCATGCAACGCCGCGCCCCTGCACCAAGAGTGACAGAGCGCATGATGTGGGAGGAGAGAGGGTGCCCACAATAGATCACTATCGCCATGGCGCGAGGCCGGTCGAGGTAGATGCGGCCTGGGGATTCCGACAGCCGAGCCTACCCCCTGCGGCCGGGCCCGGTCTCGTCACGGCGAACCGGAAGGGGCCGCCCGCCGGCGCTCGCCCCCGACGCGCCCGCGTTAGCTACTCGCCGAAGCGATGACGATGGGCAGCTCGGCGGGATGCGTCACCGTCACAGTCACGCTCGCCGCCAGGGTGTTGTCGTCCTCGTCCGTCTCATGAATGCTGTCCAGAGGATCGACCCGCACGTACAGCGCATAGTCCTTGGCCTGGGAGGGCGTCCACCGCACCGAGACGATGGCCATTCCGGCGCCGCCCTCCAGCGGGGCAGCGTGTCGAGCCTCGCCGATCTGCGTGCCGCCACCATCGGGGTCGCCGTCGTAGACTCGCACCACCACTGGCACCGTTGTCGGCATCTCGCCGTTGTTGACGATGGTAGCCAGCAAGGTGGTTTCCACACCGGGCTGGGCTGCAGGCGCGGCAGCGACCAGGCTCACGGGCATCAGGTTGATCGTCTCGGGCTGGGCCGCCGCCAATTCGGCGTAGCGTTGGCCGAACACGCTCATCTCGCCCGTGTCCGGCTCATAGAGCCAGCCGCCCCAGCTTCCAACCAGGGCGAACCATGCCCAGCGTTGCACCAGCCGGTTGCTATCGTAGGGACAGCCGATCGCAGGGTCGGTGCTCGCCAGCAGGTAGTCGACGGAGGCGTCCATGAATGCCAGCACACGCGCATAACCCGCCTCGCGCTTGGCCTCCTCGTCATCCAAGTCGGGCGCAAAATAGTCCCAGGGCAGGATGACGCCAAACTCGGTGAGGATCAGCGGGCACTCACGGTAGCCGTTAGCTGCCATCCACTGGCGAAATTGCACCACCATGTCGCGGAAGATGGCGATATCGATGTGATCCTCGATCTCGTACGGAATGGCCAGTGCGTCGCCGTCCTCGTCAGCAACGCCCGGTGGGTAGAACGCACCCCAGCCTGTCTTTTCCTCGCGTAGGACGTAGATATGGATGTTCCACACATCCACCGGCATCTGGGTCCCATAGAGCCGCGCGTACTCTTGCAGGATGAGGTCAAGGTACTTGAGCCGAAGGGGCGTCGGCTGCACGATGCCGCCCGCCGACACGATGGCCGTGGGATCCGCCGCCTTGATCTGGCGGTACAGATCATGGTAGGCTCTGGCGTATTGCTCGGGAGTCACGTTATTCTGAAGCGGCGAGTCGGGCTCGTTGCCGACCAGCCATAGCGTGCCGGGGTTTGCCTCGACAGTGGCGGCCAGTGACGCGTCAGAGAGAGCACTCGTTCCGTCATCCCGTAGATTAATCAGCTGCGCGAAGGTAACGCCGCCAGGCCGGGACGGCGCCGCCCTTGCCGTCCAGTCCAAGTACCACCCCGCGTTCAGGCGGCCTAATGCTGAGAGCGATACCGCTGTGGCGTCAATAGCGGGCACTCCGACGCCGAACCGGCTCATGCGGTGAGCGGGGTTTAGATAGTTGCGCCCCACGATGGGCAGGCTGATGGAGGTGACGCCCTCTGCCAACAGGCGCCTGCCCGACGGTTCGTCGGCGCTGTGCAGCCAGGGGATGGCGCCGACCGGCAGGGCTCCAGCCAACACGGCACAGAGCAAGGCGCCGGCCGCCAGCCGGAGGCGAGTCACCTTCATGCGCGTCTCTCCATGTTCGGTATTGGGACGACGATGAGCACCCATGGATGACAAAGAGTCACCGGGGCTCCAAGGCTCCGGCAGCGCCATGATAGCACAGTTCGCATCGATTGCCAAGTGAGGTATAGCGCTTCTTGCGGTATACGTGTGGCTCTTTGCTGTATATGAGCAGCAACTCGTCCCCGCCTGACGCCACCGCACAAGGAGGTTCTCGCGCATGGCACCATGGCAACGCCACGATGCGGCGATCGCCGCAATAGCCGCCGACCTGGCCGCCCTCGGCGTGCGCCCGGGCGAGGCCCTCCTCGTGCACGCTTCCCTGGCATCGATGGGCTGGGTCGAGGGCGGTCCCGAGACCGTGGTGGCCGGGCTGTTACGGGCTCTGGGGCCCGACGGCACCCTCGCCATGCCGGCCCTGAGTTATGACTATGTGGGCGCTCGCAATCCCGCCTGTGACGTGCGCTTCACCCCCTCGTGCGTAGGCGCGATACCCGAGCATTTCCGCCTGCGCGACGGCACGCGCCGCAGCATCCACCCCACCCACTCCGTCTGCGCCGCCGGACCTGCAGCACAGGCACTGCTGGGGGAGCATGCCCTGGACCGCACGCCCTGCGGCCCCCACTCGCCCTTTCGCCGTCTGCGCGACCTCGGCGGCCAGATCCTGTTCCTGGGCTGCGGCCTGCGCCCCAACACCTCGATGCATGGCGTCGAGGAGGTGGTCGAGGCGCCCTACCTCTTTGGCGAGACGGTCACCTATCGCCTGACGCTGGACGATGGTTCCACGCGCCGCATCCCCTACCGACAGCACGGCTTCGCGGGCTGGAGGCAGCGCTACGACCGCGTCGCAGGGCTGCTGGTCGAGGGGAGCGCCATGAGGATCGGGCCGGTGCTGCGGGCGACCGCCCACTTGGTGGACGCACGTGCCCTGTGGGAGCGCGCCGAGGTGGCCATGCGGCGCGACCCCTACTGCTTTGTGGAGCGTGAGACGGCCTCGAGCCGCCGTCTCACGTCACGTCCAGCACGCGCCCGCCGGTGAGGGCGACCAACTCCTCCGGCGTGAGCCGGAACACGGCGTGGGGCGTGCCCGCCGCCGCCCAGATCGCGTCGAGCGCCATCAGGTCGCGGTCTATGTACGTCTCGAGCGCCTCGGCGTGGGCCATGGGCGGCACCCCGCCGATGGCATAGCCTGTCCGCGCGCGCACGTACGCGGCGTCGGGACGCTCGATCCCCTCGCCGACATAGTCGGCAAGCCGTGCCTCGTTGACGCGGTTCTTGCCGCTGGCCACAACCAGGATGGGACGTTGGCCCTCGCTCGTGCGGAACACCAGCGACTTGGCGATCTGCTCCACCCTGCAGCCGATCGCCTCGGCCGCCTCCTTGGCCGTGCGCGTCGTCTGGTCGAACGCGACGACGCGGTTCTCGTACCCCAGACGGCGCAGCGCCTCTTGCACCGCGCGGGCGCTGGAACCCAGTTCTACGTCGGCACCCATCACATCTTCCCCTAGGCGTGGATTCGAGCCGCTCACAGCTTGCGGACCGAGGTGTCTCCCCGACGCTTCTCGAGGCGGTCACCCACCTGCCAACCCGGCATGGCGTGTACCCTCTTTACCTTGCCGTTGTCGTGCCGTATGTATGCGTACGTCACGTCGCGATAGTGCCAGCCATCCTCGTCGCTCACCCGCTCGCGTTCCGTGCGCAGATCCGTCACCTGTCCCGACCACTGGCTGTTCAGGTTCGTCATCACCAGGATGAGGCTGATCAGCGCGGCAACCCCCACCCCGGTGAGCGCCTCGGGCTCGTCGGCCAGGACCACCACGGCGACGGCCACGACGATCCAGATGGCCGCCCACACACCGATCCACATCGCGATCTTGCTTCCGCCGCCGCGCTGCTGTGGGCCAGTATGCGCTGCCGGCCCGCCCACTGCGCCGGGGGGCATGGCCGTCGCCTGGCGCCCCTGCGGGGTGGCAGGCATCCACTGGTTTCCATAGTAGACGTACCACTGGCCGGTGCGCTCCTGCAGCATCCACACCTGGCCGTCCTGGTCGGTCACCCGCAGGGCGCTGAGTCGGCCACGGTACTCGTCCTCGGTGATGTGGCCGGCTGAGCGCATCTCCTCTAGGCGCCGGAACTCACGTTCCGCGGCAGCGAAATCCATGGTGCTCCTTGTCGATCGTTGTTGGCGGCTCGTTAGCGGCAAGCTGGTTCGCGACCAACGCCGCGGCGGATAGTCTAGTCTGCACCATCGCTGGCGCCATCGTTGGCGCAGTGTGCCTCCAGCTCCTCCTCAAAACCGGGCGACGCGATGGCGGGGCGCGCGCGGAGCAGTCGGTAGAGCGCCGCCACGGCCAACGCCGCGACGACGACGTGGGGCACTGCGAACGCCCAGTGTCCGATGAACCCGCCTGGCGGCGAGCCGTCGGTGATCGCGTTCCCATGAAAGAGTACCCACAGCAGGGCGGGCAGACTCTGCAGCAGGGCGACCGCCCCGGCCATTGCTACCGTCATCGCCACGGCGACGGCGGTAGCGCGCCCCGGCAACACCCGCGTCAGGCGCTCCGACGCCAGGAGCGCGCCGCCCAGGCCGATGGACACCCACCCCCAATGCGTGACCTCGACCTCGACATTGCCAAAGAGCCGCAGCACATAGGGCAGGCCGATGAGCGCTGAACCGAGCGCCGTCCACGCGAACAGGGCGGACGACATCGCGGAGGTGCGCGAACGGGATACAGATATCGTCATGGGAACCCTCCTCTCAGGCGCGCCCGGGATTATAGGGTGCGGGTTCTGGAGCGTCAACCGTGCCCCTCCGCACTTTGACGCCTCGCCGGGGCTGGGCTAGACTCCATCGGTGAGCGCCGTAGGGGTGCGGACTCGAGATGACGCGGAGGGAATGTGAGGCAACAGTGGCAGCAGGCATCAGTGGCAGTATCTGACGTGGCCCATGACGGTCTCGACGCCCGCTCGGAGCGCCGAGGGGCGCTGTCGTCGTGAAGCTCCCCGTGGTCGCCGCCTCGGCCGCCATCCGTCGCAGCCTGGCACAGGGGCACCCCTGGGTCTACCGCGATCAGATCGTGCCCCTGAAGGGGCGCACTGCCCCGCCCCGCTTCCCGTCAGGCACGTGGGTCCGCGTGCTAAGCGGCTCCTTCGAGGGGGTGGGACTGTGGGACGCCGACGGCGCCATCGCCGTGCGCCTCTTCTCGTCGGGCGACGTGCCCGACGCGGCGTGGCTCGCCGAGCGCGTGCGCGCGGCATACGCGCTGCGCGCGCCGATTCGTGCCTGGCCGCCCCCCGGTCGCGAGACGACGGCCTACCGCTGGGTATTCGGTGAGAGCGACGGGCTGCCAGGGGTGGTGGTCGATCTCTACGACCGTTGGGCGGCGGTGGAGCTCTACTCGCAGGGGCTCGACGCCCTGCTGGAGCCGCTCCTGGCTGCCCTGAGGGCGGTCGCGCCACTGGATGGGATCGTACTGCGACGCGGCGGCTCGCGAGAGGGCGACGAGGCGGCGCCCAGGGCGGAGACGGTCTGGGGACGCCGCCCCCCGGGCGACCTGGTGATCCGCGAGAACGGCCTGTCTTTTTACGTCAACTTGATGCACGGGCAAAAGACGGGCTTCTTTCTCGACCATCGCGACAACCGCGCCGCCATCGAGCCCTGGTGCGGCGGTCGCGCGTCGTCCGACGAGGGCGCCGAGGTGCTCAACGCCTTCTCCTACACCGGCGCATTCACCGTCTATGCCTTGCGCGGCGGCGCCGCCCACGTGACCAGCGTGGACGTCGCTCCGGCGTCGCAGCCCGAGACGCGCCGTAACGTGGAACTGAACGGCATGGACCCCGAGCGCTGCGAGAATATCGTGGCGGACTGCTTTGACTGGCTGCAGCGCGCGGCGCAGCAGGGGCGCCAATTCGACGTCGTGATCCTCGATCCGCCCTCCCTGGCGCGCGAAAAGGCGAGCCGCCACGCTGCCGCCCGCGCCTACACCCGGCTGAACGCCCTGGCGCTGCGGTGCCTTCGGCCCGGCGGCGTGCTGGCGAGCGCCAGCTGCACCAGCCAGGTGTCGCCCGACCTGTTCCGCGAGGCGCTGGCCACCGCCGCCGCCCAGGCGGGACGGCGTCTGCTCATCCTCCACGAGGCCGGCCACGCGCTGGATCACCCGATCCCAGCCCACTTTCCCGAGGCGAGATACCTCAAGTTCGCGCTGGGGGTCGCGCCATAGCGATGTCGCGCAGAAACACCCTCATCCTGACAGGCATCGTCACACTGGGCGCATTCTTCCTCCTGTACCGCCTGGGTGACCTCAGCCTCTCCGTCGACGAATTCGTGAACGTCCAGATCGAGCGCGGAACCTGGCCAGAGATCCTTGCGGACCTGCGCCGCGGCGAGGACCTCCACCCGCCCCTGTCGCATGCCGTCATGAGCACCTGGTTCCGCCTCGTGGGCGAGTCAGAGTGGTCGGCGCGCTTGCCGTGGTCGTTGGTGAGCATCCTGTCCATCGTCCTGGTGTACCGGCTGGGCGCCACGCTCCTCGATGAGCGTGCGGGCCTAGTGGCCGCCGCCCTCACCGCGACCGCCCCCACCTTTGTGCTCTACTCTCGGTTCGACAAGTACTATGCCCTGACGATGGCGCTCTTCCTGGCAGCTGCGCTGGCGGGAACTCGCCTCTGGCGACGTCCCGCGTTTGGACCAGGGGCCTGGTATGCCGCGGCGCTGGCCGCGCTCCTGTACACCGACTATCTCGCCCCGGCATCACTGGTGCTGGGGCAAGGCCTGTTGCTCGTGTTCCTGAGCCGCGACCGGCGCCGCCAGTGGCGCCGCATCCTGGGCTTTCTCGCGGCGTGGGGCGTCGCGGGGTTGCTCTACGTCCCCTGGCTTGGCATGCTCGCCTCTCAGGCACGCACGCTTGGCGGCCTGAGAGAGGCTGACCTGTCCGCCGGCCTCGTGGGGATCGCCCTGAAGGTGGGCTACCTAGGCTACTCGCTGCTGCTGGGCGAGACGCTCTTTCCATGGCGCATCCCGGCCATCGTGGGGATCATCGGGGGACTCGCCGCAGGGGGCTTGGGCATACACGCCCTGCGGCGACGGGCATCGGAGATCGGCGGCACCGGCCTCGGCATCCTCATGGCGCTGCTCGTGCCGGGCGTGGTGGCGTCGGCGCTACTGACCACCTGGGTCTTTTCGTCAGTGCCCTTCATCGCCTTTGCCAACCATGTCTTGTTTGCCTTGCCGGTGACAGCCATCATCCTGGCGGCCGGCCCGACCGGAGGCTCGTACCGCGCGTGGTCATGGGCAGCCATCGGGCTCCTGTTGGTGGGTCGGAGCGCGGCGTTGGGCAACTACTTTGGCGGCGTCGAGTTTCATAACCCGATCTATGCCGTCCCCATGCGCGAGATCGTGACGGAGGTCAGCGCGCACCTCCAGCCCGATGACGTCATCATGGCTGACCCCGACACGGGCTTTGCCTACTATTGCGCGTCGGGCCGGCGGCCGGCCCCGATCTTTCCTACCACCGCCCCCGAGCCAGCGTTGATGTATCTGGAGACCGCCAGCCCGGCTCGGGCATGGCTCGTCTCGTTCGGCCGAGATCGCACCCGCGACGCCGTGCCACCGGATGTACAGCGCTGGCTCGACCAGCACTACCGGGTGGGAGAGGTACGTGGTTACGTCGAGCAGGACGCCACCTACTCGGCGTTGAAGGAGCGCCTGTTCGACAGGCCCAACTATCGCTACAAGTTGCTCGTTGTGCGGTACGATCGCCCCACCTAGACCACTACCGCACCACACGCGAGACGCGTCGCCTGTAGGAGCTGCACGCCTGTGCAGTCCGAGCCGTACGCCCGTAGCTCGGCTCGCACAGGCATGCGCGCCCTACCGTGTCCAAAGCGCCGACGGGCGAACCGGGTGCAACCAGCCTCTCCGTATACCCGACTATGCCAGTCCCTCGGGATCCGGCGTCGGCCCCCCGCCCGTCGCCACCACAAAGGCCACCGCGGTAGCGTCGGTGTGGGTGAGGCTGATGGCCCATTCGTCGAGGCCCAGCGCCCGCGCGCGGGCGAGCGCCCTGCCGTGCAGTACCACCACCGGCTTCCCGCGACGATCCGCCAACACCTCCATCTCGACCCACGACACCCCCACCAGCCCCGTGCCCAGGGCCTTGGAGATCGCCTCCTTGGCCGCAAAGCGCGCCGCCAGCTCGGGCACGCGCCCCCGGCAATAAGCCACCTCCGCCGGGGTGTAGACGCGCCGCAGAAAGCGGTCGCCCCAGCGCTCGAGTGCCCGGCGGATGCGCGGGATTTCGGCCATATCGACGCCGACGCTCAGCATGATCTCCGTGCCCTCCCTGGGTGGATGCGATGGTGACGACGCCCATCGAGGCGCGACACAAAAAGGGCACCCCTGCAGGAGGCCCCTACAGGGGTGCCCTTGGTGGCCGGCCGTGCTAATGGACCTGCTCTGTGGCCTCTTCCGGTTCGGGTTCTGGTCGCAACATGGGATCGAGGATGCGCTCCATCGCCATGGTGTGGCTGCACAGCCCGCGCTGCTGGAAGAACTGGCAGCCACAGGTCCAGCGGCCATGCTCATAGGTTACCTGGTACTCGTCATGATCGCCATGGAACGTGACCCGGAACGTGTCAAACCGCACCCGATCACGCTCCTCGGCGTACCGCTTGGCCTTCTGGATCTTGCTGATCATGCCCGAATCCATGATTTACCCCCCCCTCGGTGAAAAAAAAGGCACCAGGGCAAACACCAGCCCCGGTGCACCTGAGAACGACGAACGGTGGTCTCGGACTTTCAAGCCATCACCCCCACGGGTGGTCAACTCGATCTACCTGGAGTATACGCCCGTCGCCCAGGCGTGTCAATGCATGCGAGAAGTGGAAGACGCGTGGCTGCCCCGGTTCCTCTTCTGCGTGCCCATCTGCCCCGCCGCTCGACCGGCGTCCCGGCTCGCTCAAGCCGGCCGTAATTTACGGTACATTACGGTGGAATGGTGCCTCGAAATTGTCATTCACATTGACGCTGATTTCTGCTATTATTGCAGCAGATAATGGCATCGTTTCAGAGTACTGGCGCAGACGCTCAAGCGAGGACGCATGGGCGAGCCACTTACTCTGGTGCCGAATCCAACCATTGCGGACGTCGCCAGGGCGGCCGGCGTTTCCACAGCCACCGTCGCGCGTGCCCTCAACCATCGCTCCGACGTGTCAACCGAGACGCGTGAGCACGTAGAACGGGTCGCCGCCCAACTCGGCTACCGGGGCCGTTATGGGCACCGGCGCCGAAGCCGGCGCGCCACGCGCCGTATCACACTCCTCGCTCACGCCATCGACAACGAGTATATCGGCACCATCTGTTCCGGGATAACCGATCAGTTCGATCCCCGCGCTCACCAGCTTTTCCTCCTGCTCACCAAGGCCGACGAGAGGCTCGAGGCCGAGTGCGTCCGGGTCGCGCGGCGCACCGGCTCTAACGGCCTCCTCGTGGTCACGCCGCGTCTCAGCGACCACGATTTTCTCGAATTCGTGAGCGATGGCATGGCCTGCGTGTTGATCGATTTCTACCCCGAGACCCCCTGCCTGCCGTGCATCCGTGCCACGAACTGGCAGGGCGCCCGCGAGGCCACGAACTATCTCATCTCCCTTGGCCATCGGCGCATCGGCTTTATCGCCGGCCGTCGCCAGGATCAAATCACCGAATCGCGCGAACACGGGTATCGCAGCGCGCTGGTCGACGCGCGTATTCCCTACTCCCCAGAGCTGACCGCCGAAGGCGACTACTCCTGGGCTTCTGGGTTCCGGGCCGGCAGTCAGCTGCTGGCACTCGACCCGCCCCCCACCGCCATCTTTGCGTGCTCCGATCTCATGGCCTTTGGCGCCATCGAAGCCATCCACGCCGCCGGCCTGCGCGTGCCCGAGGATCTATCGGTCGTCGGCTTTGACGATCTTCCCATGGCGGCCGAGACCTACCCCCCATTGACTACCATTCGCCAACCCCTCTATGAGATGGGGCGTATGGCCGCCCAGATGGTCGTATCGCTCATCGAAGGCAAGGACGTCGTCTCTCGGCAGATCGAGTTGCCCACGCGTCTCGTCGTGCGGCAATCGTGTCGCGCCATTGATCCGAGTTGATCGCCTCACCCCATCGCACCCCAGCCCTCCCTATCGCCGGCTCGCGACGTCTGCCGAGTCTGGTGCATCCGCGCTCTACCGCGCGTAGAAAGGAGGCATGGGGATACTCCAGTCCTGTTCGATCCCGGGAGGAACGCGTCGCGCGCAGCGACGCCTCGCCGTCGCTCTCGGTGCAGAGTGCGACGGCAGCCCATACTACGAGCAGGTGTTGGAGAGCCGCTGGGACCGCTTCTCCAAGGACGGCCTGCGCTACGCCGCCTCATCGCCGGCATGTCCGGCATCGAGCCCTCGCTCCTCGAGGCGGCGGTGGTCGACGGCGCCACCGCCTGGCAGCGCGCCCGCTACATCATCCTACCGTTGCTACGACCCGTGTTCGCGTACATCTCGATCACCGCGGCGGCAGGCTCGTTGGTGGTCTTCGAGCTGCCCCTCATCATGATCGGCACCACCGGCGGCCCCGCCGGGCGGGGCTGGTTCTTTATCCCCCACATCTCGTGGGTGGCGTTCGACCGCTTTCGCATGGGCTACGCCACGGCCATCGGCTGGCTCGTGTTCTTCCTGTCCATCGCGGTGACGATCATCCAACTCCGATTGTTCGGTTACGGGGAGGCCAAGTGACATGACCACCCTGGACGCACTGCAAGCAGCGGCTCGGGAGAGGGCGCTGCCCCGCCTCGGCTACTTCCGCCTGCGCGCCATCGTGAGCACCACCGTCGCCGTGGTGGCGGCCATCATCTTCATCTGGCCCTTCCTGTGCATGCTCGGGCAGAGCTTCAACCGCGTCGACGTCTACATGAACCCCCTCTGGCCCATCCCGGCCGGGTTCACCACCAGTCTCTACGAGGCGGCGGTGACGCGCTACCACTTTGACCGCTACATCTGGAACTCGGTGCAGGTGGTGTTTGCGAGTACCGCGCTGAACGTGTTCGCCTGTGCCCTGGCGGGGTATACCCTCGCCAAGTGCGAATTCTCCGGCCGTAACCTCCCTTTTGGCGCCGTCCTGGCCATCATGCTGCTCCCCAGCCAGACGATGCTGGTGCCGACCTTTGTCGTCATGCGACAGCTCAACCTAGTGAACAACTACTGGGGCCTCATCCTGCCCGCCATCGCGCGCCTGAACAACCTCACCGTGGCGGATCCCTTTGCGCGGCCGGCGGTGATCGCGGCCTCCATCGTGGCGGCGCTGCTGCCGCTGGGCCTGTACGCCTACTCGCAGCGCTGCTTTGTGGCCACGCTGGCCGGGGCGATCAAGGCGTAAGGGACGGGTCTCACGAAGGAAGCAGCCCGGGGACGCCGGACAGGAGCACCGCGCGCACGGGCGACGCCTCAGCGCCGGTCATCTTGAGCGGGAGGCAGGCCAGCAGGTACCGGCCCGGAGACACCCCGGAGAGGTCGATCCCTTCGAGGATGAGCACCCCCGCCTCGAGCAGGATGCGGTGCGCAGGGAGCGCCTCGTCGTCCGCCGCGTCTACGGAGAGATAGTCGATCCCCACCAAGGCCGCCCCCTGGGCCACGCACAGGGCCGCGGCCTCCGGCGAGAGATGGGTGTACCGCTCCGAGTACACCGGATCGCGCGAGCGCCCGGTGAGCGAGTTGTCCGTACGGAAGAGCAGCGCCTCGCCCGCCCGAAGCGGCGCGTCCTCCAGGTGCCGCGCGAGCACCGCCGGCGCCCCCTCGGCGGCGACCACCAGGGCGGGGAGCACGAACACCCCCACCGGATAGTCGTCCAGCGCCCTGCCCCCCGCCACCACGTGCGACGGCGCATCGATGTGGGTCCCCGCGTGAGCGCTCAGAGTCAGGCTCGACAGCTCATAGGGAGCCCCCTGTGCCAGCGCGCTCTGCACGGTGCGCTCGAACGCCACGTCGCCCGGATAGGCCGCCGCCTCGATCCCCAGGGTGACGCTGATATCGTGCACCACGATATCGCCCATCACGACGCCGCCTCGCGCTGTGCGTCGGCCATGCCCAGCACCCGAACCGTCAGCTGCGAGACGCAGCGATGCGCTTCCTCGCGCTCGTCGCATAGCGACCAGGGTAGTCGTCCGTAGGGGTGGATGTCGCCCATGGCGCCTGCCTCCGGAGTCTAGGGTGATGGTGCCGCCACGACGCGCAGGATACGGTCGTCGTCGGCTGCCGGGCGGCCGCGGCCGTCGCGGTTACTCGTGGCCACATAGAGGTGCCCGTCGGGCCCCATGGCCACCGCCCGCAGGCGTCCGAACTCGCCCGCGAACAGCTCTTCCTCCTCGGCCAGCGCGACCTCATCCTCACCCTCCAGCACGAGGCGATGGAGGTGCTGGCCGCGCAGCGCTCCGAACAAGAGGTCCCCTCGCCATGCCGAAAGATCCGAACCGTCATAGATGGCGGCTCCGGACGGGGCCCAGGTGTTGTTGGTCCCGCTGAACGCCAGGGGATCAGCGAACCGCTCGTCGCCGCGCCCCGTCACGACGGGCCAACCATAGTTGGCGCCCGGGCGGATGACGTTCACCTCATCGCGACAGCAGAGGCCGCCCTCGCCGCTGGGGCCGTGCTCGGGGGCCAGGAGTTGGCCCGTCTCCCGCCAGGCCAGTCCCTGCGGGTTGCGGTGCCCGTACGAGTAGACGAACGACCCCTCGAAGGGGTTGTCATCGGGCACGCTGCCATCGGGGTTGAGCCGGAGGATCTTGCCGGCCAGCGATTCGAGGTCCTGCGCCAGCGCCCCGCGTCCGGCGTCGCCCGTGGTGGCGTACAGCTTGTTGTCGGGGCCGAACGCGATGCGCCCGCCGTTGTGGTTCCTCGCCCCGGGGATCCCCTCCAGCAGCGTGAACTCGTCCTGCAGCCGCCCATCGCGCAGCTCCCAGCGCGAGATGCGGTTCGCCAGGCCGGCCCCCTCGCTGTAGGTATACATGGTGTACACGTAGCCATTATCAGCGAAATCGGGGTCCAGGGCCAGCCCCATGAGGCCCCCCTCGCCCACCGCAGCCACGGGGATCTCGGCCACCGGCTCGTCCTGGAGTTGGCCGTCGACGACGAGCCGCACGCGCCCGGGCCGCTCCGTCACAAAGAGCCGCCCGTCCGGCGCCCAGGCCATCGCCCAGGGCACCTCGAGGCCGGTCGCCACCACCTCCACCTGCGGCTCCACATCAGCCGCCGGCGCCGCGGTCGGCGCGGTAGTTGGCGCCGCCGTCGCCGTGGGCGCGGGCGCTGTCTCGGTGGGCTCCGGCGACGGCGCGACCGCCGGACTTGACGCCGCCGTGGGTGAGGCGACCTCCACAGGGGTTGGCGCCGGCTCCGTGGCCGTCAGCGTCGGCGCCGGGGCCGCGTCGGTCGCCGTGGGCGCCGTCGTCGGTCCCTCGCCTCCCGGCGCGGGCGCGGGCCCCGGCCCGCCCCCTCGTCCCGAGTCCGCCGTCTGGCACGCCGCCAGGAATGCGACCGCCACCACCAGCACGAGCAACCGCCCCATCCAACGCGTGGATCGCATCGTTCCCACCTCCTCGGGGCGCCGACGCCCCGGCTTCAGGCCCGCCCCCGCCCGTTAGCGAAAAGCGCCGGCCGCAGAGCCATCGCTCCGCGGCCGGCGCACCTGCCTGTCACCTACGGTTCACCCCGACTGCCCAGCCGCGCTATCGTTCGAACGGGCTGGCTCGAATGCTGCTGTACTCGTCCCACGAGCCGTCATAGTTGCTGACGGACGGATAGCCCAGCAACTCGTGGAGCACGAACCAGGAATGCGCCGACCGCACGCCGATCTGCGAGTACACGATGATGTCGTACTCGGGAGTGATCCCCGCCTTGCGATAGAGACGCTCCAGATCCTCCGAGGGCCGTAGACGCCCATCGCCGTCAATGACGTGCGCCCAGTTGACGTTGATCGCCCCGGGAATGTGCCCGCCGCGCGCCGTGGGGGGCTCGTGGCCGGTGTACTCCATGGAGGTGCGCACGTCGAGGTAGCGGGTGCTCGCATCTTGCAGCCGGTCGATGACCTCGCGCCACTCGGCGCGGATCGCACGTTCCGGCGCTTGGGTGATATAGACGGTCGGCTCCACCGTAGGCGCCTCGGTGGTGATCTCTTCGCCATCCGCCTCCCACGCGGCCCGTCCGCCGTCCAGGAGCCGCACGTCGGCGTGACCATAGTACTTGAGCACCCAGTACGCCCGCGCCGCAAACACGCCCAGGCAGTCGTCGTACAGCACCACCGTGTCGTCCTCGGTGATCCCCCGGGCGCCCAAGGCGCGCGCCAGCGCCTCCCGGCTTAGGACCTGGCCACCGACCGGTCCGTGGCGCGCCGTAAGGTCGGTCCTCCAGTGCAGATGCAGCGCCCCGGGCAGGTGCCCCTGCGCGTACACGTCCGGATCGCTGCTCACATCCAGCAGCCGAACGCGCTCGTCACCGAGGTGCTCGCGCAGCCATCCGGTGTCGACCAAGACGCGTTCACGCGCCGCAACGCGCTCGGCCTGTACCTCGAGTTCCCTCTCGGCAACGGGTGCTCCCGCGCCCCATCGATCGTCCGCGCGTGCGCGCGGTATGGTCCTATCCACAGTATCGGCCTCCTTTTTCCGGTCCCTGCGCGGCTTGCCAGTTTCTTCTGCTGGTCGAGCCCGCTTCCATGGAGGCCCAACCGCAGAAACCAGAGTTTGTCTATCAATATACCTGCTTATTCGCATGGTGTCAAGGGCCTCACGCTCTACTTTGTGGGGCTGGGGCGCCCGCGCAGCCGTTTGACGCCCCGTGCTCGACTGCTATACTGCACCGCAATGTCCGAGCGTAAGCCGCGCGCCGCGGGCCGGACGGCGTCCGGCCCCTACACCATCGGTTGCCGTGGGACGCACGCCCCTCGCGCCGGACGGCGTCCCGCCCCGACCTGGCGGGCTTCTGTAGGGCGCGCACGCTGTGCGCGCCGCGGGCCGGACGGCGTCCGGCCCCTACACCACGGGTCGGCGGGCACGTTCGCCTCGCGCCGAGTGGCGTCCAGACCCGACGAGCCTGTAGGGCGCGCACGCTGTGCGCGCCGCGGGATGCGCGCCGTGGGCCACACGCCGTCCGGCCATCCTGGTGCCGGGTCAATCATCCGAACGGAGGTCACAATGCGCCTACGCGATCGGCTGTGGAACCCCTACGCGGTCGTGTTCCTCAGCAACTCGTGTATCATGGTGCTCGAACTCGTCGCGAGCCGGCTGATCGCCCCCCGGTTGGGCGTGTCGCTGTACACCTGGACCTCGGTGATCGGCGTGATCCTGGCGGGCATCTCCATCGGCAACTACCTCGGGGGGCGCCTGGCCGACCGGTACGCCTCGCCGTTCTTTCTCGGCGTCATCCTGGCCCTGGCCTCTCTGGGCAGCCTGAGCATCCTCGCCCTGACGAACGCCCTCTCCGGCGCTGGGCTCTCCGAGAACCTCCCGTTACTCCTGTCAGTCGTCGTCTACATCGGCGGCCTCTTCCTGATCCCCAGCCTGATCCTGGGATGCGTGTCACCCATCGTCGTCAAACTGAGCCTGACGGATCTGCAGCGCACGGGCAGCACCGTGGGCAAGATCTATGCCTGGTCATCGGTGGGCAGCATCGTCGGCACCTTTGCCACCGGCTTCTGGCTGATTTCGTGGTTCGGCACGCGGACGGTGGTGTTGCTCGTGTCGGGCGTCCTGATGCTGATGGCCGTCTGGTTCCTCACCGACGGCCGCCGCACGCGCGCCGTCGCGGCCTCAGCCGTCGCCCTGCTTCTCTTTGGGGGATCGGTTGGCGTTCTCTACCGCGGGGGCTATCTGCAGCGAGAGTGCCTGTTGGAGACGAACTACTTCTGTATCAAGGTGCACGATAAGCAGGTCGGTGATACCATGGTGAAGGAACTTGTCCTCGACCGCCTCGTGCACAGCTACTCGAGCCTCGAGGACCCGACGCACCTGGTCTATGGCTATGAGCGCACCTACGCCGAGGTGATCCGCCCGGTGTTGTCACAACGGCCGGACCTCTCGGCGCTGTTCATCGGGGGCGGCGGCTATACCTTTCCGCGCTACCTGGAGGCCCTCCTCCCCGACAGCCACCTGGTCGTGGCCGAGATCGACCCGGGCGTCACCGAGGTCGCCCACGCCATGCTGGGCCTCCCACGCGACACGCGCACCGAGACCTACAGCCTCGATGCGCGCATTCTCCTGGCAAACCACGATGTGGGTGAGCGGTTCGACGTCGTGTTTGGCGACGCCTTCAACGACTACTCTGTGCCCTTTCACCTGACGACGCTCGAGTTCGATCGACTGGTATCCGACCTGCTGGACGACGACGGCATGTACCTGGTCAACATCATCGACGGCGGGCGTCACGGGCACTTTTTGCGCGCCTATGTGCGCACCCTCGAGCAGGTCTTCCCGCACGTCGCCGTCATCCCGTCGGGAGGGTCCTGGCGCGACTCGATGCGCACCACGTTCGTGATCGTGGCCAGCAAGCAGCCCTACGACCTGAGCCACCTGCCCTCCTCGGAGCGGCCCATCTCAGAGGATGAACTCGCCGAGTACCTCGCCATGGGGGACCCTATCGTCCTTACCGACGAGTACGTCCCGGTCGATAACCTCCTCGCGCCCGTGTTCCGCGACTCGCACGACGGCTGATCGCGCCCCCGGAGCGCCGCGCTAGCCCATTACCACGTGCACGCCATGCTCGCGGCCGTCGTCCTCCAGGGGAATCAGTCCCTCCGGCACCTCCTGCCCGTCCACGGTCACCCGCAGCACGCCGCGCTGCACCCCATCTGGGTTGACCACGTCGATGCGGTAGATCGCCGTGCGAAAGCGATAGTCCACGCGGAACGACGGCCACTGTGGCGGGATGCGCGGGTCGATGCGCAGCGCCTTCCCCTCGCGCCGCACCCCCAGGATCCCCTCTAGGCCAAGGCGGTACATCCAGCCAGCCGATCCGGTGTACCACGTCCACCCGCCGCGCCCGGTGTGCGGCGCGACGCCATACACGTCCGCCGCCACCACGTAGGGCTCCACATGGTAGCGCTGCACCGACTCCGGGTCCCTGGCGTGGTTGATCGGGTTCAGTAGCGAATAGAGGTCGGCGGCCGTCTCGCCGCGTCCCAGCTCGGCGTAGGCCCACACCGTCCACGTGGCACCGTGCGTGTATTGTCCGCCGTTCTCGCGGATGCCGGGCAGGTAGCCCTTGATGTACCCCGGGTCGCGCGTAGTGCGGTCAAAGGGTGGCGTGAACAGCAGGATGACCTGATCGGCGCGCCGCACCAACCGCTCCTCCACCGACTCCATGGCGCGCACCCGGCGCTCCTCGTCGCCGGCGCCCGACAGCACCGACCAGGACTGGGCGATGGCGTCGATCTGGCACTCCAGGTTGCGCGCCGAGCCCAGGGGCGTACCGTCGTCATAGAACGCCCGCAGGTACCAGTTGCCGTCCCAGGCATGCTCATCCAGCGCGCGCCGCAGCCGCTCGGCCTGCTGCTCGAAAGCATCGGCGCGCTCGTCCTCGCCGATGCGTCTGCTCAGCGAGGCGAATCGCGTGAGGGTAGCAAACAGGAACCACCCCAGCCAGACACTCTCGCCCTGGCCCTCGATCCCCACGCGGTTCATGCCGTCGTTCCAGTCGCCGGCGCCCATGAGGGGCAGGCCGTGGCGCCCCTCGGTAGAGCCCCGGTCGATGGCGCGCAGGCAGTGTTCGTAGAGCGTGCCCGTTACGCCGGCGCGGTAATAGTGGTCATAGCGCTCCTCCTCGTCCGACTCTAGCGCGGGGCCCGCGAGGTACGGCACCTGCTCGCTCAGGATAGCCACATCGCCGGTGCCGGCCACATAGTGCGCCGTGACGTAGGGCAGCCATAACAGGTCATCGGTGATGCGCGTCCGCACACCCCGGCCCGACGGGGGGTGCCACCAGTGGAGCACATCGCCCCGCTCGAACTGGTGCGCGGCCGCCCGCAGGATCTGGCGCCGCGCCACCTCGGGTCGGGCGTGCACAAGGGCCATCACGTCCTGGAGCTGGTCGCGAAAGCCGTAGGCGCCGCTCGACTGGTAGAACCCCGATCGGCCCCAGACGCGTGACGATAGGTTCTGGTAGAGCAGCCACCGATTTAGCATCACGTCCATCGCCCGGTCGGGGGTTTCGACGTTGACGCGGCCCAGCACGTCGTCCCAGAACGCGGTGGTGGCCTCAAAGGCGGCGCGTGCCGCCTCGGGGTCGCGGTAGTGACGCGCCAGGCGGAGCGCGTGTCCGCGGTCCCGTCCCTGACCCAAGAGGAACTGCACCTCCTGCGCCTCACCGGCATCGAGGTCGATGTGCACCTGCAGTACAGCGCAGGGATCCAGCCCCGGCTCGAAGCGGCGGTCAAAACCGACGCGATCCAGCGCCGCCGGGTGGCGCAGCTCCCCCAGCCTGCCCAGGAACTCGACGCGGTCTCCGGTCATGCCGTGCAGCGGGTTACTCGAGGCGGCGAACGCCACACGCTCGCCGAATTCGGCGTTGTACGGGTTACGGGCCAAGATCGTCTGCGCCTCGCTATCGAACTCGGAGATGATATAGGGGCGGCTCTCCTCGGCGTTCGTCCCCAGCACCCAGGGAGCAAAGAGAGTGACGGTCATGCGACGCCGCGAGTCCGAGGTGTTCTCCAGCCTTAGGTGGTACAGCTTGACGGGATCGTCGGGAGCCACCGACAGCCGCAGTTCCTGCTTCAGCCGATGGCTGTGGTGCTGAAAGACGCTGTACCCGGCGCCGTGCCGCACCAGGTAGGGCGCGTCGGCGCGCGCCGGCAACGGCGTGGGGCTCCAGATCTGGCCCGTCTCCTCGTCGCGCAGGTAGATCGCCTCGCCCGGCGGGTCGGACACCGCGTCGTTGCTCCAGGGCGTCAGGCGGTTCTCGCCACTGTTCTCCGCCCAGGTATAGCCCGAGCCCGCCTCCGTGACGATAAAGCCGAGTTCGGGGTTGGCGATGATGTTCGACCAGGGCGCGGGCGTCCACTCGTCTGAGCGCAGGTACATCACGTACTCGCGGCCGTCCGGCGTGAACCCGCCCGTCCCGTTATCGAAGAGGAGATCCGTCGGGCGCTCGAGGGGCGGCGTCCCCTCCAGCGGCACCCAGGCGGGGCGCGTGGGCACCAACTGGGGCAAGCGCACCGGCTCTCGGTCCAGCGCGACGAGCTGCTCCGCCAGGGGCCCGGCGTCGCCGTCGAGCACCACGCGGGCGGCTGTCTCGAGCAGGATGCGGTTGGGCGCATCGAGCCGCTCGGCGTCAACGACAAATATCCCGCCGCGCCGGTTCAGCCAGGTGGTGCTGTTGGTGCGCTCCAGCAGCCGATAGAGGCGGTCGCCCAGCTCGTGAGCATAGCTCGAAGGTTGCTCGTTGAGGACCACCAGATCGATGCGCAGATTGCGCTTGCGCCAGAGCACGTGCGCCGGCAGCAGTTCCTGGAGCAGCGCCAGGTCGTCCACATCCTTGACCCGGACGAGGAGGATGGGATAGTCGCCCGAGATCCCCCGCCCCCAGAGGCTCGACTGCCCCAGCGTGTTGGCCGCCAGCGTCTCGCGGCTGGCGCGCAAGGGCGTGCAGGGGCACGCCAGGGCCGAGAGGAGGCGCTGCGCGCTGCGCATCTGCTGCGCCGACATATCGAGCTGCCGCAGTTCCAGCTCGATCCTCGAGCGCGCCAGGTCAAAGGCGCGCCCGATGGTGGCCCAATCACGATAGCGCTGTGCCAGCTCGATTGCCTGTTGGCGCGACCTGGCGGCGATGGTCACGAACGCCAGAGTCGTCCCCTCGTAGGGCTCGAGGGCGAGATCGTGGCTCAGCGCCATCACCGGGTCGAGCGTTGCACCCACGGTGCCGCTCAAACCAGTGCCGCCGGGCCCCACGGCCTGCGGCTCGCGCGCCGTGTGTCCGCGCCCCAGGAAGCGCTTCCGGTCCGTCTCGTAGCGGGTGCCGCCGGGCTGCTCGTCGCTCAGCACGAGCATGTGCACCAGGTACGTGGGGCGCTCGCTGCTGGCGCGCGGCCGCCGGCGGAAGAGCAGCGCGTCTTGCTCGGGCAGATACTCGCTCTCGACAAAGAGCTTGCTAAAGGCGGGATGGCGCAGGTCGCCGCCGTGGGGCGCCAGCGCCACCTCGGCATAGCTCGTCAGGTTCAGATGGCGCGGGTCGCCGGTGTGGTTGTTGACGATCACCTGGCGTATCTCGACGTCGTCCTCCAGCGACACCCCGACGCGCGTCCTGATCGACAGGCCGTCGCGGCGACGATGGAACTCGGCCTGGTGCACGTAATAGAGCACCGACTCGCTCTCCACCGAAGCGGCCACCGGCTGAAGCCCGCCCGACCATACCACCTGCCTGTCCTGATCGTGCACATAGAGCCACGTACCGACGTTCTCCAGGGCGGTGTCGGCGCGCCAGCGCGTCAGGTCCAGATCCTGCCAGCGGCAATAGCCGGCGCCCGAGGAGGTGACAAAGGTGGTGAACTCGCCGTTCGAGAGGACGTGCACCTCGGGGTACGGCGCCCTACTGGGCACCTGCCACGCCTCGACGCCGGCCTGAGGGGCCTCAGGGCGCACCGCCGTGGCCTCTTGCGACAGCGCCTCCTCGATGGGCGCGCCGTACGGGATGCGCTCGTGCAGCAGCAGGTCGACGCTGCGGATGCGCGGGTTATCGTGAAAGCGGCGCACCATCCTGTTGCCCATGAGATAGTTCGCCAGGGGCAGGAACACCATCGCCTGGTGGTGCGACATGAACGAGCGCACGATGGCGTGGCGTTGCCCCACCGGCAGGTGGGCTGGGGTAAAGTCCACCGACTCGTACAGGCCATAGCGTCCCAGCATCCCCAGCGACCGCAGTGCGTGGATATTGCGCAGTACCTCCTGCGGCCGCACCGGCAGCGCCAGGAGTGAGGCATAGGGCGCTATCACCAGATCGTCGGCCAGCCCGCGCTTCAGCCCCAGCCGGGGCGCCCCAAAGGCCCGGTACTGGTAGTTCTGGTTGGCGTCAAAGCCATAATAGCCCGATTCCGAGATGCCCCAGGGCACGCCCTTTTCCCGGCCGTAGGCAATCTGATAATCCACCGCGGCGCGGCAGCTCTGCCCCAACAGGGTGTTGACGGGATGCTCCATCATGATGGCGGGCATCAGGTACTCGAACATGGTGCCGCTCCACGAGAGGAGCGTGCGCTGCCCGTCCACCTCTGTCAGCGGTCGGGCCATGTGGAGCCAGTGCCTCTGCGGCACGTCGCCCTTGGCGATCGCCAGCAGGCTGGCCGTGCGCGCCTCGCTGGCCAGCAGGTCATAGTAGCTGCCGTCCAGCTCCCCGATGTCGACGTTAAAGCCGATGTGGAACACCTCGCGCCGCTCATCAAAGAGGAAGCCGAAATCGGTCTCGGCAACGATCTCACGCGCCCGCTCGACCACGAACTCCAGGTCATCGAGCAGGTCGTGGGCCGTCTCACGGGCATCGTCCAGGCTGTCGGCCAGGTTGGCGCACCAGAGGCGCGCCTGCCGCAGCCTGGGCTCGGTGGAGGACCCGCGCACCAACAGGTCGCGCAGGTACTCGAGGCGGTGGCCGGCAGCCTCGCACACCGGGGGAACGCGGGAGAGGCTCGGATCGCTCGGCAGGCTCTCCGCCAGCTCTCGCCACGCCTCGAGGATCTCGGGATCCGCCTCGGGGTCCTCGAACAGCTCCGGCGGCTCGCGGAGCATGCTCACCCAGGGGAGCAGCAGTTCCGTCTCGCTCTGCAGGCTGATGAGGTGGTGATGGACGCGGTCGCTCCAAATCGTCAGGTCGCGCAGGCTCTCCACGTCGATGCGCGCCGACTCGGCCTCGATCACCCTGGCGATATCCTCGCTGAGGGTACGGCAGCCATCGTAGCACACCGTGTCCAGCACCCCTGCCCAGCTCGCGGGCGAACTCTCCCCCGCCAAGAGCTGATCGCGCAGCCATTCCATGCGCTCGCGCAGTGTCCGCACCGACTCGGCGGGCAGTCCGTCCCTCCGGAGGCCCTCCAGCACCTCCTCGAGGACGTCCAGCGCGTCGCAGCCGCCCTCCCACTGCTGCGCGCTCACCACCGGCCGATCGAGGAGTTCGAGGCTCCCCTGGATCAGCACCAGGAGGCTGGCAATCAGGTTGCCGCTGTCCACCGTGGAGACATAGCGCGCCGGCAGCGGGGCCAGGCTCTGCGTGTCGTACCAGTTCAGCAGGTGTCCCCGATAGCGCTCCATCCTGTCCAGCGTCTCGATGGTGTAGCGAAGGCGCAGGACGAGGTCGATGACACCCAGGTAGCCCAGGTCGTGGGCGGCGAGCGTCGAGAGGAGCAGCATCCCGATGTTGGTGGGCGACGTGCGGTGCGCAACCAGGCCACGCGGCGACTCCTGAAGGTGGTCGGGCGGAAGCCAGTTGTCATCGGGGCCGACCAGCTCTTCATAGAACAGCCACGTCCGGCGGGCGAGCCGGCGCAGCTCCAGTAGCTGCTGCGTCGAAAGTGGGCGCGTGCCGCGGTCCAGAGGCCGACTGACCTCGTAGGCCACCTGGGGTGAGAACAGCCACACGACAAGCAGCGGGGCGGCCACGGCCAGCGCCGCGGGGCTCTCGATCGCCAGCAGCGCTCCGATGGCCAGCGCCGCGATGGGTGCGGACGCCATCTCGGCCCAGGCCGGCGCGGGGCCACGCGAGCGCTCCAGCGAGCGCGCCGTATGAGCGGCCGGGGTCCATTCCAGCATGTGGCGGCGGGTGATGAGCACGCGCGCCAGCGTCTGACCGATGGCGCTGAGCATGTTCGCCGCGGAATAGGGCAGCAAGACGAGTTCGAGAAGCTGCCGATCGAGCGTCACGCGCAGGGTGCGGAGCACGCTCTCCACCGACGTGCCGCCGAGCGCAGACGCCAGTGCCTCGGGGACGGCCGCCACCAGGGCGGGCGCCAGCGGCACCAGCAGCCCCGCCGCCAGCCACGCCCAGGGTGAGCCGGGCAACCAGAGCCAACCCACGACCCAGAGCGCCATCACCGAGGGGGCGATCAGGCTGCGCCGCAGGTTGTCGGCGATCTTCCAACGGTCAAGGAAGGAGAGGGCATTGGGACGCGACTGTCCGCACTCACCCGGCACGCGACGGGCCAGCCAGGGAAGCAGCTGCCAGTCCCCTCGCACCCAGCGGTGCTGCCGACGCGCGTGGGCAAGATAGTGCGAGGGATAGTCCTCCAACAGGGTGATATCCGTGGCCAGCGCCGCCCGCCCATGAATCCCCTCGAACAGGTCGTGGCTCAGCAGCGCGTTCTCGGGCGCGCATCCCTCCAGGGAGCGCCAGAACGCGGCCACGTCCAGGATCCCCTTGCCGGCATACACCCCCTCGCCGAACAGGTCTTGGTAGACGTCGGACACGGCCAGACTGTACAGGTCGTACCCGGAGCTGCCGGAAAAGATGCTGGCAAAGAGGGAGGAAGACGTGCTCACCGGCTCGATCTCGAGCCGGGGCTGTATCACCGAATAGCCGCTCTTCAGCCTCTGGCCGTCCGGGGCATGCTCGGCCCGGTTCAGCGGGTGCGTCAGGGTCCCGATGAGGCGCAGGGCCGTGCCCCTCGGCATGAGGGTGTCCGCGTCCAGCGTGATGACATAGCGCACCCCGCGCAGCCGCTCCAGGTCTCCCTCGTGGACGACGTACGAGCCCTCGCCGTGCCCCGTGAGGTAACCCAGGAACTCCATGAGCTTGCCGCGCTTGCGCTCCCACGCCATCCAGCGCCCCTCGGCGGGGTTCCAGCGTCGCTCGCGGTGAAACAGGTAGAACGGCCTACACTCATCCACGCCATAGGTCGCGTTCAGGCGGCGGATCTGCGCCCGCGCGGCGTCGACGAGGGCGTCGTCGTCGGGAAGATGCTGCGCGTCGGCGTCGGGCAGGTCGGTGAGCAGGGCGAACAGCACGTTCGGATCCGCGTTACCCAGGTGGTGGCGCTCGAGCTGCTCGACGAGGTGCTCCACGTCTGCCTCGGACCCCAGCAGCGCCGGAATGACGACCACGCTGCGGTAGGCGTCGGGCACGCCCATCTCCAGGTCCAGCTTGGGCAACACCCTCGGCGGCACGGCGCGCGTCGCGACCTGGTTCGCCGCCTCCACCGCGAGGGTGATCGCCGGAATGACGGCAACCACCACCGCCAGCGCCATCTGGCCGGCCGATCCACCGGCCCACGACACAAAGTACGCGGCCGCCGCCACGAGCAGGACAGCGACCAGCGCGATGGCGCCAAAGTAGAACGGCGCGGGGTGCCGCAGCACCGTGGCGCGCAACCGCCCACCGAGGGATGGCCGGTAGCCGATGGCGCGTTCCAGCGCGTCCTGCCCCGCGTCAATGAGATAGTACCCCACGTGAGTGCTGCGGGGCATGTCGGACAGGCGGTGCGCCGTCGGTTCCGCCAGCGGTTCCGTCGCCGGTCCGCGCCCATCCCCCTCCGTCGTCTGCGCCGCCTCTGCGGCCGATGCCGAGCGCGAGGCGTCTGACGCCTCCCCCGCCCCGGCGGCCAGGTCTATAGCCGCCTGCGCTACATCCCGCTCCTCGCGCCCTGTGGCGCGGGCGAGTTTCTCCACCGCCTTGCGATAGCGGTCGCGCGTGTCGAACTCCATATGCGAGTAGGCGCCCGCCGGGTCCGCCCGTAGCACGCGATCGACGAGGCTGACGCTCTCGAAAAAGATATCCCAGTCCTGAGTCGACAGCATCCGCAGGCTCAGGATGCTGTTGGCGACGACTACCTCGGGTTGCGGCCCCCCCGCGGCCACGTTCAGCGTGTCGCTCTCCAACACCTCCTCGTCGAGGATGCTCTCGAAGGCGCGCGCCAGGTTCTCGAGGGTGCCCAGCCGCAACATGGTGGGCAACGCCCACAACTCGCCCATCTGCAGCGGCGTGACCTGCTGGTACTCCTGGACGAAGCGGCCGATGCGCTCCGCGTCGAGGTGCGCCTCGCACTGCTCGATGATGTGCACGCTGATATCGTGGATGCGCGTATACCCCTCGTGCCCGGGGGTGTCCAGCTTGGGCAACAGGCGGTAGTAGCCGTCCGGCAGGTCCTGTCGCACCTCGCGAATCGCTTGCTCGACCATGTAATAGTTGTCGAGCAGCCATTCGGCGGCGTACGAGATGGCCAGTTCGCGCTCCGAGGCCTCTACGTATCCCTGATGCGTGGCGCGCAAGTAGGCGCGCAGCTCCTTCAGGTGTGTCACCGGGGAGGGGCGCGAAGGCGGGCGGGCCGCCAGTTCGTGCCCTCGCGCCAGCTGGCGAGCCGCCGATGCCAATCGGCTCATCGATGCGGTATCCCGACCGGCGCCGCGGGTATCTGGCGCGGCGCCGGCGTCAGGAGTCGGGTCGACCATGCTCTAGTGTCCCTTGCGCTCTCTGGCCGCCACCTCGGCCCGAGTGGGCTCGATGCTCTCGGCGGGCAAGTCTTGCACGATGAGAAGCGGTGTGCTTCCGTAAGCGATGAACCCAATCGTGAGGCTGCCGTAGGGCCATTTGGCCTGTCCCGAGCGCCCGTGAGCGCTGATGACAACGAGATCAGCCTCCTCCGCCTCGACGAGGTCGTCCAGCGCCGCGCTCGGGCTGTCGCTCACGACGATGCGCGTCTCGGCCTCGATCTCCATGCGCTCGCGGAGTCGCTCGAGGTACTCGGTCGCGCCGCGGCGGTTCCGCTCGGTCATGCGTTCCACCAGCGAGCGGTCCTCATCGCTGAGGGGCTCGGGGCACGTCATCTCGGGCCGGTGCACCACGTGAACCAGCATCACCTGCGCCTCGTGGGCCCGCGCCAGCGTCACCGTCGGAGAAAGCGACACCTCGGCGCGGCGAGAGCAGTCCAGGGGCACCAAGAGCCGGCGGTAGCGCTGCGCCATCAGGTCCTCGATGGTAGGCTGGTAGGCCCGCACGATCATCGTTGAGGTGCGCGCCTGGAGGATGATCTTTTGCACGACGCTGCTGATGTTCCAGCGGCTCAGGCCACTGCGCCCATGGCTGCTGACGAGGATCAGGTCCGCGTCATTGCTGTGCGCATACTCGACGATGCGGTCCGCCGCCTGCCCCTCGAGCAGTGCGGTCTCGGGGTTGAGGCCGGCCTCGACCAGGCGGCTCGCCTGCTCATCGAGGTATGCCTTGGCCTGCGCGCGCGAGATGCGCCAGTCCATTGGATCGACCGAGCGCGTCTGCCCGCCGGGCTCCTGTTCGGCCACCCTCAGCAGCGTGACGCGCGAGCCAAAGGCGGTGGCGAGCGCCACCAGGTGCGGCAAAACCGACTCGGCCAGCCGCGAGCCGTCCAAAGGCACCAGTATGTGATCGAACATGGCCCGTACCCTCCTGCCAGGATAATGGGGCGCGACGCGTCGAGGGCGTCCACGCCGGAGCGGTGTCGTGCCGGAGGCGCACCGATCCTTAGGCGCTATCTGAATACGGCCGATTCCTCCCGCAACTCGAGTACGCCGGCATCAAACCGGCGCACACCGCCACGCGCCATCCGGCGGCAGTGGTGTCACGCAGGATCGGGTCAGCCGAACGCGGAATGGAGAGCCAACCAGACGACCGAGAGTGCGTTGCGAGTGGTGACGAGCGGGAGGAGGCGTCCCGGAGAACGAACGGTGTTCTCTTAGCGTATGGAACAACACACGGAAGGCTCACCCGGAACCACCGCGGAGAGTGCTCCGCGGTGGCCGCATAGCCAAGAGTGATCGGGCTGACAGCGCGTGAAACAACCGTGATGCATGCCGGAGGTCACGACGAAGCGTCGTGTTGCGCCCTCACTGTGAACGCATTATACCGGTACCGTATGGCCAATGCAAGGAGAGGCGCAAACGATCCCCACCCTCTCCCAGAATGCTGGGAGAGGGTGGGGGTGAAGGGGAGCGCCCTGACGGGTTGCGGGTGACAGGTTACAGACTCACGTGTGTGGTCTTCCTGCAACCTGTAACCCTCAACGCACACCACACAGCGCGTGACCTATGGCCGCCGCAGGCGTGCGTCCAGCCGCACGCCCTATAGCGCGCCGAGGGCGTCGCGATGCGTCACGTCCCAGCAGGCCACCAGCGCGATCAGTGGGGCCGCGGCAAAACCGATCGCTATCGGCGCCAATCCCACGCCCATCTCGGGGTAGAACACCTCGTGCATGATCACGCCCGGTATTGTCCATGGATAGTAGACGCCATAGTCGGAACTCCAGGCCACGGCCCCCGCGATGGTGGCCACGATGCCGGTCGCGGTGGCCACCACAAAGCTCGGCCAGCGCGTGGCGATCCAGGTGTGCAGCGCGATGAGCGTCCACGACGTCGCGTAGGCGATGCCCGCCGATGATAGGATGCGACCCCAGGGAATCGCGTCCAGCGCTAGCGCGAACCGCGGCTCAATGGCCTGCAGGATGACTCCCACCACCGGCATCAGCGCCACCAGCATGGCCATGCTCAACCCGATGAGCCCCAGCGTCACGATCTGCTTGGCAAAGTAGATGGCGCTCCGCGGGATCGGCAGGGCATAGAGGCGCTTCCACGCCTTGGCATTGTGCTCCAGGCCGGCCAGGAGCGCCGTCTGCAGCGTGATGAACAGCGGTAGCATGAGCAGGCTGTAGATCAGCAACATGTTGTGCGAGAGCACTCCCCACGGGTCGTCCGCCTCATAGATGCCGTATCGCGCGCGCTGCAGCATGCTGCAGAACTGCAGCACGGCCACCACCAGCGGCACCACGACGGTGAGCGCCACGGCCAGCGTGCGCTTGAGCTTGAGCACCTCGACACCGAGGGCCGTCATCAGGTGTTTCATCGTGATCCTCCGTTCTCGCCGGTTCCCACCAGCGCGTGTGGCCGCGCCGAGACATGCGACGCCTCGTAGCGCGACGGGTTCTTGACGGTGTCGCCCAAGCGCTCGCCCGCCGCCGTTAGCCTCAGGAAGAGGTCCTCGAGGGTGACGTGCTCCCTCTGCAGCGCGAACACGCGCAACCCGCGCTGTAGCAGCATCTCGTTGATATGTCCCGCATCGGCGCGGCCCGCCCCCTCTACCACGAGGGTCGTCTCATCGCGAGGGATTGCCGCCCAGCCGGCGTCGTGCATCGCGCGGAGCGCCCGCGCCGGGTCGTTCACGTCGACGATCAGACGATCCACCGCCTCGGCCCATAGCTCGTCCTTGGTACCCTGAAACAGCAGCCTGCCTTGGTTCACGATCCCGATATACGTGGCCACCTGCTCGACCTCACGCAACAGGTGGCTGGACAGCAACACGGTGGTGCCCGTGGTCTCGGGGAGCGCGCGGATCAGGTCGCGCATCTCCATGATCCCCGCCGGGTCCAACCCGTTGGTGGGCTCGTCGAGGATGAGCAGGTCGGGCTCCCCCAGCAGGGCCAGGGCGATGCCCAGCCGCTGGCGCATCCCCTGGGAGTAACCCCGCACCGTCCGCTTGGCCGCCTCGGTCAGCCCCACCGTCGCCAGGGCCAGCGCCACCTGCGCCCGGGTGGCGCCCACCATCCGTCGCGCCACTTCCATGTTCTCGGCGCCGGTGAGGTGGGGGTAGAGCGAGGGCTCCTCCACCAGTGATCCGACGCGACGGAGCAGGCCCAGCCGGTTGCGCCGTAGGGGCTCGCCAAACAACTCCACCAGGCCCTCGTCGGGGCCGAGCACGCCCAGCAGCAGGCGGATGGTGGTGGACTTGCCCGCGCCGTTGGGGCCCAGGAACCCGTACACGCTCCCCTCGGGCACCGCCAGGCCCAGGTGGTCCACCGCCTGTACGCGCCCGAACCAGCGCGTCAAGCCTACGGTCTCGACGACGAGTGATGACACACTACACCTCCTTGCGACGTTCTAGCCGCTTCTTGGATCGCGGGCTGCGGGCAACGTCCCGCCACGCCCGACTCACAGCCACGCGAGCAGTCTAGCGCCCGCCTGTCGCAGGGGTATCGACGATCTGTCGCAACTCTGTCGCATCGTGGGAGAGGTTGGGTTGAGGAGCAATGAGGGGCAGGGGAGAGTCCCTCACGCCGGGGGTCGGATCACTCGGAGGGGAGATAGACGCGAAAACAGCTTCCCTCGCCGGGCGTGCTATCGGCCTCGACGCCGCCGCCCATCGCCTCGGCGAGTTGCTTCACCAGTGCCAGGCCGAGGCCGGAGCCGCCGTCGTCGAAAGAGGCGCGCGCGCCGCGATAGTAGCGCTCCCAGACGTGGGGGAGGTCCTCCGGGGAGATACCGTCGCCCGTGTCGCACACCTCGAGCACCACTCTACCCGGCTCCGACCGCGCGCGAACCATCACCATGCCACCGGGCGACGTGTGCCGCAGAGCGTTGTGCACCAGGTTCACCAGGACCTGCTGCACACGCATGGCGTCCGCCAAGGCACCTACGCAGCCGGCGCCGTCATCGTCGTCGGTCAGGAGGCGCACGCGATGTTGCCGCCAGGCGACCGGCGCCATGCTATCGACGACGCCGCCGGCGAGACATCGCAGGTCGGCCGCCTCGCGCCGCAGCGTGAGGCGCCCCACCTCGGCGCGCGAGAGGGCAAAGAGGTCCTCGATGAGCGCCTGCAGGCGCATCACCTCGCCATGCATGAGGGCGAGATCGTCGCGCGAGACGCGCTCCCGCCCGGGCGCGCCGTCTTCGTCCAGGGCCGCCTCCAGGTGCGCCCGTAGCGTCGATACCGGCGTGCGCAACTCGTGCGACACGCCCGCCACCAGGTCGCGGCGCGCCTCGAGCAGCCCCGCCACGCGGTCGCGTTCGGCGGCAAGGTCGCCCATGGCGCGCTGCAGGTCCTCGGCCATGGCGTTGAAATCGCGCTGCAGCTGGGCGACCTCATCCTCACCCCTCACATCCACCCGCGCCGAGAGGTTGCCGCCGCGGAGGTCTCGTGCCGTGCGCGCCAGCGCCTCCAGCCGCCGGGTAGTACGACGCGCCACCACATAGGCCGGCGCCGCCAGGACGGGCGCCAGCCCCAGAAGGCCCATGACACCGACGATCAGCGCAGCCCCCGCCAGGGGCCCCCCCCAGATCACCATCGAGGCGAGGAGAGAAGCCAAGCCCCCGATACCGGAGGGCGTGCCCTCTGCCAGGTTCAGCGCATAGCCAGCGACGCCTATCGCGACGATGGGCGAGGCAGCCACCAGCGCCGTCGCGAGCAGAGCATGGGTGAGCGACCACACCATATGTCGTCGTCGCAAGCGGTCCCAGAAGAGCCACATGCGCACCGCGACGCGCACCGCTCCATAGATGAAGGCACTGACGGCGTACACCGCCACATAGACGTCGGTGGATGCCAGGCTGGCCGGGTCGCCATACGTCGCCTCACCCCAGGCCATCGCCATCATGAGGCCCCAGCCGGTGCCGGTAACGGCGGCGCCCATGGCCGCTTCCCGGAATACGCGCCTCCGCCAGGATCCCTCAGGAACCACCAGGCGCACCGCTCCCCAGAGCACGGCGATGGGCACCGCGTTCAGGTAGCCGCGCTGTAACATGCTGGGCGATAGCACCGGGCCGACCGGCAGCAGCAGGGCGAGCAGCCCGCCACAGACGAGCGCCGTCTCCAGCAGGGTAGCGCCCGCCGCCTGCCGCGCCACGACCCCGCGCCGCGCTTCGGCCGGCGTTGCCCTCACGGCCTGTCCCTCCAGCGGTAGCCCACCCCCCACACCGTCTCGACGTTGTCGCCCATGGAGCCCAGCTTCTTTCGGAGGCGTAGCACGGCGTTATCCACCGAGCGGTCGCCGGTGACATACTCCTCACCCCAGACCACGTCCAGGATATAGTCGCGGCTGAACGCCCGCCCCGGGTGCCGCAGAAAGAGACAGAGGAGGTCGAACTCGGTGCGTGACAGATCGAGCGACCCGCCCGCCAGGGTGGCCAGGCGCGCCTCGGCGTACACATTCAGCGCCCCGCAGCGCAGCAGCGGCGGCCCGTCATAGCGATCCTCGGCCATCAGCCGGCGCAGGTGTTCCATCCGCCGCAGGAGCGCCCGCACGCGCGCGAGTAGCTCGCGCATGCTGAACGGCTTGGTCAGATAGTCGTCGGCGCCCAGCTCCAGTCCCAGCACGCGGTCCGCCTCCTCGTCACGGGCGGTGAGCATCAGCACCGGCGTGGTCGCGCGACCGCGCAGGCGACGTAGCACCTCCAGCCCATCCAGGCCGGGCAACATCCAGTCGAGGATCACCAGGTCGGGTTGAAGCGCCGCGTGCTGCTTGAGCGCCGACTCGCCGTCGGTGACGTGCATCACCACATAGCCGGCGCCCTGTAGCTCGCGGGCGATCACCCGCGCCAGGTCGGTGGCATCCTCGACGAGCAGAATGGTGTGAAACGGCTGGCCCTCGTCCGTCGGCACAACAGGTCTCCTTCCAGACTGCGTCTCGCGTCCGCCAGTGTACGCCGTGACGGCCATGGGATCAATCCGCCTACAGACAACGGGTCTGTCCAGCATTCTCGGCATTCAGCCGGGCGAGCATGCCGCTGACCGAGGTCAGGCGCTAACCGTCCCAAGGCGGAGCCTTGGGCGCAATGCCCGCCTTCGCGGGCTGAGCTAACTCCACGCAGGTGGACTCTGCCCAAGGCTTCGCCTTGGGACGGTTAGCGCCGGGTTTCAACCCGCGGCGGAGCATCGCGCGGACCACGGCACTTGTAGGGGCCGCACGCCTGTGCGGCCCGGTGCACCCTACGGCAACCCCGATTGGGTGCAAGTGCGCCGAGACATGCTTGCTACGGTTGCAGCACTAGGTAGCCCCATCGGCGCCACTGTGCCCCGTGCGGACAAAGAAAACGGGCAGACACGCCATCGTGTCTGCCCTCTGAACGGCCGGCGCCCGTCGGGTCGGGATCCCACGCCGCCCGGCCTTGCGACTCCACCAGGCTAGCGGTCCCCGCCGAGCGCGCGGGCCGAGAACACCCGCGTCTCCAGACATGTCGGGCGCGAACTCGTCCTACGCGACGTCCACGCCGAACGCGATTGCCGCGCCGCTGCGCGCGGGCTCGACCACCGCCGCGTCGGGGTTGCCGCCGCTTCCCGCGAGACCTCCGGCGACCCGCGTCGCCGTCACGGCAATGCTGCCCACCACCAGGAGCAGCAGCAGCGCCAGCGTCACCAGCACCGGCATACTCGTCATCCGCAGAACGGCCGTCTTTTCACGTGTTCTCATGGTGTATGCTCCTCGAGTGCGTCCATCGACATCGCTATGACGCCCGATGGGTGCGGAAGGTTCCCCGCGATCGCCGCGCCAATGCCGCGCGATTGGCGCTTCATAGGCAGCATACACGCATGGCCCGCCGGCGCCATCGGGCAGCCGGCGGGAATCCGTTCTGGTTGGGTGGTCGGTTGGGCACCTGGCCGGGTGGCCAGTTCGTTGGAGACGAGGAGCGAATAGAGGGTCGCCCAGGCCAGGGCACAGCCACGCGCACAGGGACGCAGGCGCGTCCCCACCACGGTGGCATCCCGTAGGGGCGACCGGCGGGTCGCCCAGGCCAGGGCACAGCCGCCCGCACAGGGACGCAGGCGCGTCCCCACAGCGGTAACATCCCGTAGGGGCGACCGGCGGGTCGCCCAGGCCAGGCGTCGTTACTCGGATCGCAGCGCGGCGATGGGGTCGAGACGCGCCGCTCGCAACGCGGGGTACACGCCGGACAGGACGCCGATGAGGGCGGAGAACACGATGGCAAACACGGGCAACCACCCGGGGACATAGACGAGGGAATCGACGCCCGGCATCGAGCTGCCGATCTCGCCGCCCGACTGCGAGGAGAGATAGCTCCAGGCGACCATGCCGATGATGCGGCCCACCCCGATGCCGAACACCACCCCGCCGAGGCCGCCCAACACGCCGATGGCGCCCGCCTCGGCCAGGAACACCGACATCACGTCGGCATTGTTGGCGCCCACCGCCTTCATCAGTCCAATCTCGCGGGTACGCTCATAGATGGCCATCACCATGGTGTTGGCGATACCGAACGCCGCCACCAACAGCGCGATGCCGCCGATGCCGCCGAGCACCGCCTGGATGATGGCAAAGGTCTGATTGACGCCCTCGAGCATCGAGAGGGGTGACCACGCCTGAAAGCCACGCTCGGTGAGCACCGCCTGGAGGGCGCTGACCCGCTCGGGGCTTTCCGCCTTGACGAGGGCCTGGCTGTACCCCTCGCGGCTCGGGTTCTGCCGCTGGCCCGTGAACCAGGCGTTCATCGCCAGCACGTCGTTGACGCTGAGGTAGACGGACCAGTCGCGCTCGCCGCCCGTCTGCTCCAGCACGCCGGCGATGCGCAGCCGCATGACGCGCTCCACCGGTTGGCCGTCCTCGGCCCACTTGATGAGCACCAGGCGCACGTTCTGCCCGTTGAGGTCGGGCGGCTCCTCCAGCGGCATGCCGCGTCGCGGATCGTAAAAGTTCTCGCCCACCCGCGACCCCACCACCGCCTGGCCGGCGCCGATCGCCACCGTCCCTTCCGCCGCCCTGAAGCCAAAGCCATCGACGGCGGACGGATCGAGCCCCTGGATGTTGGCCCACGTCTCGTAGCGACCCAAGCGCAGGTTCGCACCGCCCTGCAGGTGGAGGATGGGCGTCACGGCGACGACGCCCGAAAGCTCACGGATCTCATCGAGCACGCTGTCGGTCAGGGCGCCCTCGCCGGTGCTCGTTCCCGTCGCTACCGCCGACACGACGCGCCCGCCCGCTGCGACGCGCACCTCCCGCCCGGCGGGCGCCATGGACGGCATCACGCGCATCTCGGTGAGTTCGCCCACGGACGTCATGCTGCCGATGACGGCCTTTTGTAGGCCGGCGCCCAGCGAGATGAGCACGATGATTGCCGCCGTACCGATGAGCACTCCCGCCGCCGTCATCAAGACGCGCGCCTTCATGCGCAGCAGGTTGGCGAGCACGAGGCGCAGCAGCTCGCGGACGCCCATCGTGGCTAGCTCCCGAACCCGAGAAATCCACGGATGAGGCGCAGCGGCATCGGCGCCCGCTCGTTGGGCGTCTCGCGCGCCTCGATCTCTTCGGCCGACGGCGTGGGCATGGGCGGCATCTCTTGTACCTCCGTGCTGAGGGTGGCGGTGTACACCTGGGGCTGATCGAAATCGTCCAGGTAGTGCACGCGCACCTCCACCGCCGCATCACCGGGGCGCGATGGGATGCCCATGGCGTCGAGCGAGCCGGACAGTCCGCCATCCAGCGGCCCGATGTAGCTTGGCCCCGCCATGGTGATCTCCATGCTATCGCACACCATCTCCACCACGTTGATGTTGACGAGCTTGCGGCCGATGTTCACCACCTCCACGGGCAGATCCAGCGGTTGTCCCACCATGGCCCCCATCACCGGCCGGTAGAAGCCGATGCGCAACTGGGGCTGGCGGCGCACCACCAGGTTCAGCACCTGCGTCTCCTCGTGCGACTGCTCGTCGCTCCCCTCGTAGCTGAGGACGATGGGCAGGTTATAGACGCCCGACTCGGCGCCGCCGTCCACCATCAGCCCCTGCGATAGCTCGATGGAGGCCTCCGGCGGGATGGCCGACACATAGCGTACGTTGCCGGCCCCCACCAGGGCAAAGGGTTTCAGCCCGGCTCCATCGTTGCCGCCCATGGTCAGCGTCAGGCGTCGCGCATCCCCCTTGCCCACGTTGATGACGTCCAGGGTGAGCGTAAACGCGTCCCCGGGCGAGAGGGTGGCGGGGTCGGTGGCGTAGGTGTCGACCATCACCTTGGGCGCGCGGCTGCCGGCGTCGGCCGCCTCCGGCTTGAGCCGGATGCTGACGATCTGCTGCGTAGAATAGTTCCCCCCCTGATAGTCGGTGTACTCGATGTCCACGCTCACCGGCAGATGGTCGGAGGTGACCGTCTTGGTGGCCGTATCGGTGAACGCCAGCCTGAGGCTGGCCGTGACGCTCTGCCCCACGCCTACGGGGGCGACGGTAGTGGCATTGCTGCCCCCCACGGGCACCACCGCCACCGAGTTCGACAGGCTCAGGAGCACGTTGTTGGCCGTGCGATTGCCGCGGTTTGCCAGGGATATGGTCACCGTAAAGGGCACGTCCGGCTCCAGCTCGGGAGGATCGGTGAGGAACGACTCGATGACGAGTTGGGGGCGCCCCGGGGCGATGGTGGGCTCCACCGTGGGGTCGGGCCGAGGCGTGGCCGTCGGGACCACCGGCTCGGCGTCGATGCGCAAGGCGTTCTTTTTGCGGTCATCGGCGCCGTCCTCGCGCACCACCTCCACGTCGTACTCCTTGGGGCGCACGTTGGTGGGGACGCTCGCCTTGAGCATGGTGTCGCTCACGTACGATGTCTCGAGCAAGCCATAGTCCACCAGACGCACCAACGTGCCTGGCGTGAACCCCCTGCCGAACAGGCTAAGGGTGCCGCCGAGATGGGTCGGCAGGCGCGAGGGCTCGACCCTCTCCAGGTCGAGGCCGGGCAGCGCCGTCGGTTGGGGTGTGGCCGTCGGCTCGGGCGCCGCCGTGGGCGGCCTGTTCACCGTCGGCTTGACCGGCACCTGCTGCGCCGGTTCGGGCGCCACCGGCGCGAGGGGCGCGCTTCCATCCCCCTTTTGCGCCAGCGCGCCGAGGGGCGCCCCGAGCAACATGCTCACGGCCAGGGTGAGTGCAAGAACCAGCATGATGACGCGGACGAACGCCGTTCGTCGCTGAGCCGAGTTGTGCATCCCCTCTATCTACTCCTCGTCCTGGATGCGGCCGTCGTAGAGGCGCATGTGGCGGCCGGTTGCGGCAATGACGGCGGGGTCGTGCGACACGAGGATGATGGTGCGCCCCTCCTCGTTCAGGTCTCGCAGGAGCGCCATGATGTCGGCACCCGAGCGGCTGTCGAGGTTGCCCGTGGGCTCGTCCGCCAGGAGGATGTCCGGGCTGTTCACCAGTGAACGCGCCACGGCCACCCGCTGCTGCTGTCCACCCGATAGCTCCGTGGGGCGGTGACTCATGCGATCGGCGAGGCCCACGCGCTCCAGCAGCGCCCGGGCACGGGCGCGCCGTTCGGACACGGGCACGCGCGCGAAGAGCATCGGGAACTCGACGTTCTGCAGGGCCGTCATCGTCGGGATCAGGTTGAACATCTGAAAGACGAATCCAACGCTGCGTCGACGAAACGCCGCCAGGCCGTTTTCGTCCAGCGTGGTGATCTCTTGCCCGCCAATGCGAATTCTGCCTGACGTGGGGTGATCGAGGCCACCCAACAGGTAGAGTAGCGTGGACTTGCCCGAGCCCGAGGGGCCCGAGATACCCCAAAACTCACCCCGCCCCACCGACAGGTCGACTCCGTCCAGGGCGCGGACCGTCTCGCGCCCCATCCGAAAGTGGCGGTGCAGGTCGGTGGCCTGAATCAGCGACGAGTCCATTGGGGAAGCCTATCCTATCCGACCCATCCCGGCGAACGAGCCCAGGATGACGTTGGGAAGGAGGCCCAGGAGCGTCAACAGCACCCACGAACTCAGCGCCAGCGTGACGGCCTTCCGCCGCGGCAGGTGCGCCACGGCCATCAGCCCGACGACCACCAGCGCCAGGTGCCAGAAGAGGTAGATATCGATCCGCCCCAGGAAGGATTGCCAGACCAGCGTGCCCGCGCCGGGCGACGTCGGGATGCCGGCGATGGGCGCCTCGGCGACGGCCAGGCCCGACAACCCCTGAAAGGCGATGAGCTCCTTGGTGATGACGATGTAAGCCGCCTGGAGCAGGCCGCGCACCGCGAATGGCGCCCAGGTCCACACCACCATGTGCAGCATGTGGCCAAAGGTGTTGCGCCCCCCCATCATCGTGCCGAGCACATAGAGCACGCCCGACCAGAGGAGCCAGTTGGCCACCAGGCCGCCGAGCCGTCCCAGCGCCGGCAGCGCCAGCCCCATCAGAGGGGAAGGCCGTAGAGCGGGCATCGCCTCGGGCGGCATGCCGGCCCCGCTGGGCCCGACGCGCACCACGCCACCCGCCATCGGCACGGCACGCACCGGCCCTGTCGCCGGCTTTTGCGAGGAGAGGGCGGACTCGAACGACGCCGCCGCCTGGCTCGAGGTGATACTGTACGTCGCCACCACCGGCAGCATCACCGCCACGACGATCGCCAGTGCCATGCGCCTCCACGGCCGGCGCGGCAGGTCAGCCAGGCACCCCAGCGTGGCGCGCGGGCGCCTCAGGATGCCGAACAACAACCCAAAGAAGCGCGCGGGGGGCACAGGGGTCTGTGGCTGCTCTGTCAATGGGAGACTCCTCTCGTGGGCGTACCGCGTTCCGGCTTGCGCCTGAGGATGATACACGCGGTGCAACGCCCCTAGTCTACTCAGCTGCTGCCGCATGGCAAGCCGGGGTGCAGTGTACTGTGGGGTGTGTCCAGGATTCCGGGCGACTCGCCGGGAGCACCTCCCGGGCAAGCCTCACACTTCTAGACGAAGTCGCGCCCTACGAGGTTCCACGTACCGCCCTCCTCGAGCCGAGTTCAGGCGGCAATCTTCCACGAGCGCCCGTACTCCGACGACATGGGGGCGATAATGCAGTGACGGCGTTGTCTCCAACGCCGTCACGAGATACGGAGTGCACCTTCTATTGCCGTAATGAATTCACTCGCGCTTTTCGCTACACGTAACAAATCGACTAAAGTCGCTACTACATACTTGGGGCACATCTCTTTGTAGTGACGAATTCATTCGTTCTTCTCATTGCACACCAAGACCAACGACTAAAGTCGTCACTACATAGTTGGTATATCTCTCTACGTAGTGACGAATTCATTCGTCCTTTTCAGTCCGCACCAAGACCAACGACTAAAGTTGTTACTACATAGTTGGTATACCTCTCTACGTAGTGACGAATTCATTCGTTCTTTTCAGTCCACACCAAGACCAACGACTAAAGTCGTCGCTACATAGTTGGCATTCGCCTCCATGTAGTGACGAATTTATTTGTTCTTTTTACTTCACAGCGAGACCAAGGACGCAAGTCGTTACTACATAGTTGGTATTCGCCTCTATGTAGTGACGAATTCATTCGTTCCTTTTACTCCATAGCGAGACCAACGAGCAAAGTCGTTACTACATAGTTCGTTTATCCCCTATGTAGTAACGAATTCATTCGTTTCTTCCACCTTGTGTAAAAGAACGATCACTGCGCCCGCGGTGCAGCATCGCGACGTTGATACCCCGATCAGACCCGCGTCCTAATCCAGGATCAACCGCGTCCGCTGAAAGCGCGCCATGGCGATCAGTAACACCAGGACGTTGGCCACGGCCATGAGCGCCCCTACCGCCACCACCGCCGTCGTCGCGGAGCCGGCCACCGCGGAAGCGAGCACCTGACGCACCGACAGGGGCAGCGCCTGCACCCCATACCCGAGGCCGAACACGATCACCATACTGACGATCCCCAGCGTCTGCTGCGCTTGGCGCACCGTGCCGGCGCGCAGCGATACGAGCACGCCCAGGTTGGCGGCCAGCAGCGCGACGAGAGGCACCAGGATGCCAGCGCCGACCCAGGTCAGCGGCGAATAGAGGAGCAACCGACCATCCCAGTGGGCCACGTTGATGCTGACAAGCCCCAGCAACAGGCAGATGATCGTGACGCTCCAGCCGTACAGCGCCGAGGCGGCCACTTTGCCGACGAGGATCGCCCGGTCCGACAGGCGCGTCGCCAGCAGCGTCTCCAGCGTGTGTCGCTCACGTTCCCCCGCAAACGCCTGGGCGACCACGTTGCTCACCAGCAGGATGGGCACCCAGCCCCACACCAGCAGCGCCATGGGCGAATCGACCCAGGCGCGGCCGGCCTGTAGCGGAAGCATGACGCCGAACACGCCGATGACGATCAGGATCCCCAGAGGCCCCTTTACCAGTCCGCGATCGCCGGCGTTCAGGGGCAACTCCTTCCATTCCTTCCACAGCACCGTGAGGACATCGCGCGCGAAACCCGGCCGTCCGGTCATTCGGCCACCTCCTGGACCAGCGCCAGGAAGACATCCTCGAGGCTGGCCGTATCCTTGCGAACCTCCTCCACCTGCGCGCCGGTGCTCACCAGCAGCGACACCAGCGGCGCCGCCTCCATGTCGTCCGCCAGCCGAACGATCATCTCGCCATCGGCCAGCGCCACGTCGGCCACCTCCGGGCGCGAACGCAGCGCCTCGGCGCCCGCCTCCAGGCCCCGCCCCCGGACGATCAGCGTCGGGTGGCTCGCCTGCGCCCGCAACTCGCCCGGGCTGCCCACGGCCAGCAGTCTTCCCTGCCGGATGACGCCCACCAGGTCGCACAGCTTTTCCGCCTCGGGGAGGTTGTGCGTGGTGAGGAATACGGTAGCGCCCTCGCGCCGCGCCATGCCGGCGATGTCATCGCGCAGGGCCGCCGAGGCCACCGGGTCCAGGCCAGCGGTCGGTTCGTCGAGAAAGACGAGGGGCGGGGCGTGTAACAACGTCCGGGCGATGGCCAGCTTTTGCTTCATCCCGCGGCTCCAATCGCCGACCAGTTCGCGCCGCCGCTCCCAGAGGTCCAGGTGCGTCAGCAGCTGCTCCATCCGCTCCCCGCGCTGCTCCGGCGATAGTCGATAGATGCGGCCATAGAACTCGAGGTTGTCCTCCGCCGTAAGCCGCTCGTACAGCCCATTGTGCTCCAAGAGAGCGCCGACGCGCGCCCGAATCTCGCCCGCCTGGGTGCGCGTGTCATAGCCCAACACCTCAGCGCGGCCGTCGGTGGGGTCGAGCAGGCCCAGCAGCAGGCGCAGCGTGGTCGTCTTGCCCGAGCCGTTGGGCCCGAGGAACCCGAACACGCATCCTCTGGGCACCTGCAGGGAGAGGCCGTCGACGGCCCGGATGGCGCCGAAATGACGCGTCAACCCCTCGGTGCGAATCGCCCAATCCATAGTGATGCTTCCCTCCAGGGCGCCCGCGCCTCCGCGGGCTCGAAACCGTCCAGACATAATACGCCGCCGTCGCCGGCGAGGCAAACGCCGGCATCCAGCCTAGATCCCGTCCACGGTGGTCAGGATGGCCTGTGCCAGGAGCATCAGCCATCCGGCACCGTCGCCACACTCTAGCAGCCCCGTCCACGCACGACATCGGACAAGGGATCGGTTCGCGGTCGGCCCGATGGCACGGTCGCTCCCCTGCCCGAGTAGCCAGGTCCTCTTTGGCCGCCTCGGGTATACTTGACATCCCACTGCCGTCCTGGGATACTTGCCGGCAACATGGGAGGAAAGACATCCGTGAGGCCCCGTGCCCTGTCGCTTGCCCTCTTGGCCCTGCTGGTCGCCGCCTGTGGCGCCCCCGTCACCGTGCGCGTGCCGTTGCGCATCCGCCTCGGAGGCCCCACCGCGCCCAACGCGCCGACGCCGACCATCGTGGTGGTGCTCCCCTTCACGGCTACGCCGCCGGCGACGACTGCTGCCGTGGCCGCCCATGCGGAGACGCCCACCGCCCCGCCGGCCCTCACGGCGACCCAGCAGCCTCCTCTTGCCGCGACAGCGCGGCCCTCCCGAACCGCCGCTCCGACGGCCACCGTTGCGCCGGCGACGCCCACCACCGCCAAGGGCACGGCGACGGCCGACTCGGCCTCTGCTGCGGAAGCGGCGACCGCCACGCCACGCACCCCGTCGGCCACGCCGGTGAACACGCCGCCGCCGCGCCGCCCCGCCGCCGCGAGCGCCTACGCCGTGCGCCTACAGCAGCTGCGTTTCAGCGTGCGGGGAGAGTTCGTCCAGATCATCAACCGAGGACCCGACCAGGACCTATCGGGCTGGCGCCTGTTCAGCGCCGGCGCGGGCGCGGCCTTTGCCTTCCCAGAGGGCTACATCCTGCGCCAGGGCGACACGGTCACGGTGCACTCGGGGACGGACGACGTCCCGACGGCGCCGGGGCATCTGCAGTGGACGCCGGAGGGGATGTGGCGAAACGCCAGCGAGGAGGCGTTGCTGTACGATGCCGAGGGGGCGCTGGTCGACCGCTGGCCGCGGCGCTGAAGCGGTGAACGCCAACGGGGGAGGGGCAACCCCTCCCCCGTCGCCGCCCGCTAACAGGGCTGTCGGCTACTGCTCGAACGCCAGCGTCTCGACCATCTCGGCGACGGCCGCCTTGAGCGCAAGGTCGCTCTCGGAGGGCTCGTCCCAGTTCATGCTGTCCCGCAGCACCGCCCAGACGTTTTCGTTGGTGGGCGACTGCAGGATGTAGAACGTCTCGCCGTAGGGATTGGCGCCCACCAGCATGGCGCGACCGGCGATGTCGACCGTCTCGACGGCGTCCGCCTCCAGTGAGCAAACGCGTAGCACCTCTTCCAGCGTCCCCTCGCTCATCTCGAGGCTGACCAGCATCTGGCGCCCCTCGATCTCCTTCGCGCCAAAGGTCGTCACATGGATGATGGGGCGGACGCTCCCGGGATCCTGGAGCCTAGCCTCCATGGCCGCCCAGTCGCCGGGGTACGCGACCTGCACACCAAATCGCTCCAGGCGGTAGACCTGCCAGTCGTCGCCGTCGCTCACGGCGCCGCTGGTCGCGTCCTGCGCGCCCTTCTCACCCACGGGCTCGGCGTCGTGCGCCACCCCGTCGATCTTCCAGAGGGCGCCATCCTTCACCAGGCGCACCACAAAGGTGTGCCCCTCAAAGCTCGTGCTCACCGCCACCGTGGCCGTATCGCCGTCGATCACCGCGGGCTCGGTGGAGATCGTCTCTGGCACGTCCTGCGCCAGCAAGATCGGGTCGAACCCGCCCTGGTCAAAGGAAGCCACCGTCTCTGCGACGTTTTCGATAAAACCCTGCGTCAGGAACAGCCCCGCGCCCCAGTAGGCTTGGTCCACAAGCGGGTTGCCCGGGTAGTGCACGTACCACCTGTAAAAGTCGGCCACCACATTATCCGGCGACCGCGCTGCCGGGTCGGGGTTGGCGCAGGTAATCGCGTCGAGTTGCCAGCTGGCGTCGCCCTTGGCCACGGATACATCGAGATAGTGCCCCACGAAGGAGGTGTAGACGCGACCCCGCGCCGCGACCTCATCGCCCTCCATGCGCCCCACGGTGAACGCCGTGGGCACATCCTGGGCGCAGAGGAACGGGTCGTAGCCGCCCTTGTCAAAGGACGCCACGATGTCCCGCACCCGCTCTACCAGAGCGGCCGTCAGATAGGGGCTGTCCGCATACGCCTCGTCCACCAATGGGTTCTTGAACGCACCGCCGGCGTCGGGACGGGTGTACTCCAGGTACCAGTCGTAGAAGCCACGGGCCGCCTCTTCGGGCGTGGTGGCGCCGGTCCGCGCCTCCACGACCGGCGCCTCTGTGGGCGCCGCGGGGGCCTCAGCCGCCGGCTGCTCCTCCGGCGGGGGTGTGAGTTTTGGCGCGCACGCCGCCATGGTGACGGCCGCCAGGCCAACCAACAGCGCCCTCTTCCATCGCCTCTCCGTCACGCTCATGCCTGTGCTCCTTCGGGTTTGCTCCCACACATCGCGGGATGCCTGCTTCTCGCCGCCGGTGCATACGTCTCATCAACTGCATTCATCGTTCCCTTCGCAGATTCTGGGCGTGAGGCGCCTCACCTACCACCGGAGCACGGTAAGGGGGGCTCGTCCGGCCCCGTGCGCCTCGCACTGTCGACGTTCAACCCGTAGACGGGCGGGTTTCTGGAGGGGTTCCGGCGGCCATACGCGGCATGGCCAGGATTCGACCTGGCCATCTGGCCAGTAGTGAGGCAGGGAACCCCACTGCCTTTTCCGTTCGGGTCGCAATGGGGTACAATGGTCGCCACTCCCGCCACGGTCCAAGGCCGGCGTTCGGCCGGGCTGTGGCGCGTGACCCGGAAACGCCATGACCAAGACTCTCATCCTGATCAACGGCGCCATGGGGGTGGGCAAGACGGCAGTCGCCCAGGCCCTCTACCGCCGCCTGCCGCGCAGCGTGTGGCTCGACGGCGACTGGTGCTGGATGATGAACCCCTGGGTCATCTCGGAGCGGAACAAGCGCATGGTCGAGGACAATATCACCTACCTGCTGCGCGCCTTCCTCTCCAACGACTCCTTCGATTATGTCGTCTTTAGCTGGGTGATGCACCGCCCCGAGATCATCGACGGACTGCTGGAGCGCCTCTCGGACTTGCCGTTTACGCCACACCGCGTCTCGTTAGCCTCCTCCGAGGAGGCGCTGCGCGCCCGCATGCTGGGGGACGGGCGCGACGGTCACGTGGTGGAGGAGAGCCTCCGGAGGATGCCGCTCTACCGGCGGATGGACACGCACCAGATGGATACCACTGACCTGCCGGTGGCGGGGGCCGTCGACGCCATCCTGCGCCTCATCGGGGCCGGCGAGGGCGCCGGGGCGTAGGGCGTCGGTAGGAGGGGAGAGCACGCGCCTGCCGGTGGGCTGGCCAAGCGATGGATAACACAAGAGAATGGGACGCAGATCAACGCTGATGAACGCCGATTGGGGTTCCAGGTATCAGGTTACAGGTTACAGTGCATAGCACACTCACTCACTGAACCCTGAAACCTGGAACCTGATACCTGCACCCCTGACCGGCGTTCATCAGCGGCCCATCCGCGGAATCCGCGTTCCATCCGACGAACGCGAGCACAGGAGATGCGATGCTGACGCGAGCACAGGTTCGGGATGCGCAAGCGCGGGCGGCCGCCATGATGTTAGAGGCCGGCGTGGTGTTCAGCCCCGAGGAGGCTGAGGCCATCGCCGTGGTCGACTTTGGCCTCAGCCACCTGGAGGTGGAGGGCGCCCAGATCCTCACCTTTTTCAACTCGGAGCGTGTCAGCGCCAAGGTGATCGCCCTCTTTCCGGGGCAGACGCTGCCGGAGCACTGGCACCCGCCGGTGGGCGACGACCCCGGCAAGGAGGAGACGCTGCGCGTCATCGCCGGCACGCTCTACTGCGGCCTCCCCGGCGATGGGGACGCGCTCCACGCCTCGCTGCCGCCCGGCAAAGAGGCGCTCTACACCTGCCGGCGCGAGCGAGTCATGCGGCCCGCCGATCAGGTCACCCTGGCGCCGGGGGTGCCCCACTGGATGCAGGGGGGGGCCGAGGGGGTCGTGTTGTTCAGCTTTTCCTCGTGCGCCCGCGATATCCTGGACGGGTTCACCGATCCCGAGATCGTGCGCGAGACGCGCATCGTGGATTGACGCGACGTCGAACCGAACGCCGCGGATTTCCGCGAATGTAGGAGAGGGAACCACAGAGGCCACAGAGAACACAGAGGACGTAGAGGAACTCGAGAGGATTCCCTCCCCCTGCACGCTCACTTGACAGCTAAGAGTCTATCCGAGTACTTGTCCCGCTGATCTCCGAACATCTCGTTCTCATAGCAGTTCTCACCTAGCCCATTGCGGAGGCCCCGTCATGCGGAAAATCGCCATCGCCGTCGCGCCCGTCCCCGCCGCCCCGATCCCGGGCGTAGTCGCCCCCCTCACACCGGAAGAGATCGCCCGCGAGGTGATCGCCGCCGACCGCGCCGGCGCCAGCCTGGTGCACCTGCACGTCCGCGACCGCGCCGGCGCCCTCACCGAGGACCTGAGCACCTTTTCGCGCACGCTGGACCTCATCCGCGCCGGCTCGGACATTATCATCCAGGGCTCCACGGGTGGCCTCTCCACCCTGACGCTGGAGCAGCGCTGCGTGGCGGTGGACGAGCCCCGCGTCGAGGTGGCCAGCCTGAACATGGGCTCCGTGAACATGGACGACGAGGCGTACGTCAACACCCTGCCCGACATCCGCTACTGGGCCGGCCGCATGCGCGCCCGCGGCGTGCGCCCCGAACTCGAGATCTTTGACGCCGGCATGGTGCAGAACGTCGCGCTGTTGGCCGAGGAGGGGTGCCTCGAGCCCCCCTTCGTGTATGGCCTGTGCCTCGGGTTCCGGGGCGCCCTCCCCGCCCGAGCGCGGACCGTGGCGATGCTGGCGGCTCAGCTACCCCCCGGCGCCGCCTGGGGCTTTGTCCACCACGGGATGCAGGACCTGTCGCTCCTCGCGACGGCCATCGGCCTGGGCGCATCGTTCATCCGCGTCGGCTTTGAGGATAGCGCCTACTATGCCCCGGCACGTCCGGCGGCCTCGAACGTCGCCCTCGTGGAGAGGGCGGTAGACCTCATCCACGCCATGGGCCTGGCGGTGGCCACGACCCCCGAGGCCAGGGAAATGCTGGGCCTCGCCTTGGCGCCCGCGACCTAGCGCCACCACCATAGACGGCGATATGGCTGTGACGGCGGCGCACTCTACGCCGTCACAGCCATATCAGACCAACCTTGTCGCGTGGTGAAACCGCCACCCTACGTTCTGCCAGCTTCCCCCAGGCGTCCACCTTGCGCGCTCCCCGCAGGCTAACGCACCACCGTTAACGAACGATCAAGAATCCGCTGCGTGGTCGCCTCGCCCCTCATGCTGGCGCCGCCGCGGCCGATACGCTAGTAGGATCTGTATGCATCCGAGATAGAGGCCACACCATGCCAGTATGGCAGATTATCGGAAATGAGATCGGCATCATCGTGGCGATCGCGCTGGTGGTCGGCGCGGCCGCGGTCATGCTGGTGCCGCAGCTGCTCCCGCCGAACGTGGCGCGCATGCAGGCGCGGGGCCGGATCGGCGGCCTCACGAGGGTACTCCGCCGCGACAAGAACGCGCGCCTCCGGCGCGACGCCGCCCTGGCGCTGGGCGCCCTCGGCCACCCGCGGGCCGTGGAGCCCCTCCTCGACGCCCTCGAGGACCCCGATGAGCAGGTGCGTCGGCAGGCGCTCCTCTCCCTGGCTGCGCTGGGCGATGAGCGATCGCTCACGCCGCTCCTCGAGGCCCTCTCCCACCCCGATGAGGGGCTGCGCGCCGTCGCCGCCGATGCCTTGGGGCGCCTTGGGTCGGACAAAGCCATCGAGGCGCTGACGGTCGCCATGGACGACGAGAGCGAGGCAGTGCGTCGCGCCGCCACCGCCGCGCTGGTCATCGTCGGCGACCCGTCCGTCGAGCCGCTCTGCGAGGCGCTGAACAGCGAGAGCAGGCACGTCTATTTCCAGGCCACGCGGGCGCTGGGCATCATGGGCGACCCTCGTGCCGTCGAGCCCCTCATCCTAGCGCTCACCCGGCACGACGCCGACATGCGCCTGGCCGCCGCCGAGGCGCTGGATGGCCTAGGCTGGCAGCCCGGCAACGACACCAGCGGCGCCCTCTACTGGATGGCCCGGCGCCGCTGGGACCGCGTCGCCGAGCTGGGCTCGGGGGCGGTGCCGCTGCTCGTCATCCTCCTGGATGACCCCGCCCCCGAGGTGCGGCTGGCCGCCATCGAGACCCTGGGGCAGATCGGCGACAGCCGGGCGGCACCCGCCCTCCTCGCCCGGCTCAAGAACGCCGACGAAGCGACCCGCCAGGCAGCGCAGCGCGCGCTGGACGCCATCGGTACGAACGTCGACATCGCGTCCGTCGTCGAGAGCCTGCAGAGCCCCGATTGGGAGGCGCGCGCCGCCGCCGCCGACGTGCTGGGCAAGAGCGGCGATTCGGAGGCGGTGGAGCCCCTCATCACCGCGCTCCGCGACCCCAACGGGGAGGTGCGCGTCGCGGCAGCCGCAGCGCTGGATCAACTCCACTGGGACCCGCAGGGCAGTGACGCCGAGCCCCACTACTGGGCCCTACGGCGTGACTGGAGCCGCTGCGTGGAGATCGGGGCGGCGGCTGTGCCGGCCCTCCTGGACGCGCTGAAGGATGCGGCGCTCGCTACCCGCATCGGGGCGACAGGGGCGCTGGGGCGGATCGGGGACGGGCGGGCCGTGCGCCCGCTCCTCGCCGCCCTCGACGAGGCCGAGCCGGAGCTGAGCGAGGCGGTGTTCGCCGCGTTGGCCGAGATCGGCGCGCCCGCCACCGACCTCCTCATCGAGACCCTCTCGGACGCCCGCGAGGCAGTCAGCGCCGGCGCCGCCTGGGCGCTGGGTCAGAGCGGCGAGGCGCGGGTACTCCAGCCTTTGGCCGTCGCCCTGCGCCATCCCGAAGAGGGGGCACGCGAGGCGGCCGCCCGCGCGCTGGGCGCGCTCGGACGCCCCGAGGCGATCGACCCGCTGGTCGCCGCCGTGGTCGAGGGGTGCCTATCGAGCGCAGAGCCCGCCGTGGCGGCCATGGCCACCATCGGCGAGGACGGCATCCCGGCCCTCATCGCGTGCGCCGGCAGGAACGACAGCCCCGAGGCCGGCGCCGTCATCGCCGAGGCGCTGGCCAAGATCGGCCCACCCGCCGCCGATCCCCTGCTGCGCCTGGTAGACGAGGCCAAGTCGCCGCGACGCGGCGAGCTGCTGGCGGCCGCCGACGCCCTTGGCCGCCTGGGCGAGGCGCGCGCCGTCGAGCCCCTCGTGCGCCTCTTTGCGCGCTCGGACGCCACGGTGCGGCAGGTGGTCGTTCAGGCGCTGGATCGCCTCGGGTGGCAACCCCAGGACGGCGAGATAGCCGCCCGCTATTGGATCCTGAAGCGCGACTGGGAGCGCTGCGCCGCGCTTGGCGTCGACGCCACCCCGCCGCTCCTGGAAACGCTGCGAGACGGCGACTCCTCCGTGGCGGCCGGGGCCGCCGCCGCGCTCGGGCGCACCGGCGACCTGCGCGCCGTCAAGCCGCTCATCGAGATGGCCCGACACGCCGACGCGGCCGTGCGCGCCGCTGTCGTCGGCGCCCTCGGGGCGCTGGGCGACACCCGCGCCATCATGCCCCTCATCGCCGCCATCGAGGATCCCGAGGTCGGCGTCGTCATGGCCGCGGTGGACGCCCTCGGCCAGATCGGCGCCCCAGGGATTCCGCCCTTGCTGGAGGCGCTACGTGGCAGCAACGCCGACCTGCGCGGCGTGGCGGCGCGGGCCCTGGCCCAGATCGGCGCGCCGGCACTGGGCCCCCTCATCAGGGCGCTCAGCGATCGCGACGTCCACGTCGTCGTCGGCGCCGCCGAGGCCCTGGGCCGCATCGGCGACAAGCGCGCCGTCGATCCCCTGCTCGCGCACCTGGAGAACGAGACCTCCCACGTGCGCCAGGCCGCCTGCCGGGCGCTGGGCGAGATCGGTGACCAAAAGGCGGTCATGCCCCTCACCGAGATGCTCAAGGACGGCGACTATGACGTGCGCTTTGCCGCCACCGCCGCCCTGGGCAAGGTGCGCGACCCGCGTGCTGTGCAGCCCCTCATCGCCGCTCTCAAACACGAGAACCCCGACGTGCGCGAGGCCGCCGCCGTGGCGCTCGGCCAGAGCGGCGACGACTGGGCCATCGAACCGCTGCTGGCGGTGCTCAGCGACGGGCGCTTCAGCGTGCAGATGGCCGCCGCGCGGGCCCTCGGCAATCTGGGCGAGCGGGCGGTGCCGTCCCTCGTGCATGCCCTGCGCACCAACGGCAGTTGGAACGTGCGCTATGCCGTGGCCATCGCCCTGGGCATCATCGGGTCCGAGCGCGCGGTGCGCCCCCTGATGGACGCCCTGGAAGACGACGATTCGCGCGTGCGCTGGAGCGCCGCCGACGCGCTGGACAAGATCGGCACAGAAGAGGCCGCGGGCGCCGCCCGCGGTTGGCGCGCCAGTCAGGAGGACGTGTGGGACTATCAGGACGCGGGCAGCGAGCGCAAGGCTCTCGAGGCCGAGACGGGCGTGCTCACCGGCGCGCGCGTCTACCGCATCCTCCCCCTGAAGGACCAGCGCCTCCGAGAGCACGACCGCCTGGCCATCAGCGGCACCCTCACCTGCGCTGCCTGCGAGGAGAGCTTTTCCGTCACCGACATCGACGTGGCCATGCGCCGCAGCGTGTTCTCCGAGGACAAGGTCCATACCTGGACCTGCCCGCAGTGCCGCAGCCGCACCACCATCAGCGGCTTTATTACCGCCAGCGGTCAGGGTGAGCCCAAGTACTGGCTTGCGGTGCAGCGCGACGCCGACGTCGCCGAGCGTGGCACCCTCGCCGGGTGGCCCAAGCTCGCCATCGAGACCCTGAGCAGCGGCGAGTTCGAGCAGGTGTTCGTGAACCGCTGACCTCCCACAGCCCCCGCCGCGAGGCTCCCCTCGTTCACGCCCCTGGCGCTTGACGCCTCACACGGCCTCCGCTATCCTTCTGTCGCCCACGGCCGCACGAGTCATGGCGCCGGTGGGTGTGAATGGCATCCGCATGGCGAGGGCCGCCGCCAGGTTGTGGCCTATAGGCCGCGGCCACCCGACCGCGGACAATCCGCTGCAGAGGGAGAGACGCGATGAACCCCGCCTCCGTCACGCGCTCCGAGTCGTGGAAGCCCTTGATCTGCGAGAACGTGCCCAAGCTGGATGACCGCACGCTGCGTTGGGCGGCACAGCTCGGCCTGGATGCCCTCGCTCTGGGCGGAAACCACGCCGACCCCGACCGCCTGGGTTACTGGACCGAGGCGAACTGTCGCGCCGTGTCGGAGCGCCTGGCTACCTGGAACCTGAAGATGGGCATCATGATGCTGCACAACGTCACCCCGCGCATCATCCTTGGCCAACCGGGGCGCGACGAGGACATCGACAAGGTGATCCGCTCCCTGCGCGCCGCGGGTGCCGCGGGCTACCCGGTCATCGAGTACAACTTTTACAACCATCGCGCCGTGGAGGGTTATTCCCACAAGCCGGGGCGCGGCGGGGCGGCCGTGACCTATTACGACAATACTCTGCAGGAGGCGTTACCGCCGGTGCCCGAGGAGGAGCGCGCCACGCCCGAGGAGACCTGGGAGCGGCTGCGCTACTTTCTGCAGGCCGTATGCCCCGTAGCCGAGGAGGCCGGCGTGCGCCTGGCGCTGCACCCCAACGACCCACCGCCGCCGCTGAGCCGCGGTACCGCCCAGGTGGTACACGGGTTCGACGGGATGAAGCGTGTCATCGAGCTGGTGCCCAGCGTGGCCAACGGCATCACCTTCTGCCAGGGCTCGTTCGCCGAGTGGGGGCTGGACGTGGTCGAGGCGATCCACTACTTTGGCGAGCGTGACAAGATCCATCACGTCCACTACCGCAACCCCAAGGGGACCTATCCCTACTATGAGGAGCCGTTCATCGACGAGGGCGACACCGACATGTTCCGCGCCATGCAGGCGTACCGCGACGTGAACTATCGCTTTACCCTCTGCTCCGACCATGTACCACAGATGGCCGACGACACGGGCCCCGGCTACATCGGCCGCACCTACAACCATGGCTACATCCGCGCCATGATCCAGGCCGTGAACAGCGTGAGTTGATCAGGGGGTAGCGCAGCCAGCAGGCCCAGGCGGCCATGTATGGCCGCCTGGGCCTGCTGGCTGCTTACGAATTTGGCCAGAGGGACGCAGGAGGTTGCGGGGGTGCGGGGCACCCCATCTAGGTCTGTAGCGACACCTCCAGGAGCAGTGGCTCGGTTCGCTGGCCGATGCCGCGGACGCGGTCACACAGGTCGTCGGGCTCGGTCACACGGTGTGCCTCGACGCCGAGGGAGCGCGCCAGCCCGCAAAAGTCGACGGCGGGGTCCACCAGGTCCATGTCGCGGCTGAGGCCCGCCGCGATGTTGGGCAGGTCCATCAGTTTCGCGGCCGACTTTAGTATGGCATACTGGGCGTTGTTGGCCACGACAAAGGTGACCGGGATGTGGTAGCGGGCAGCGGTCCAGAGACCCTGCACGCCGTAGAGCGCCGCCCCGTCGCCCAGCAGGGCGAGCACCGGTCGGTGGGGCCAGGCCAGGCGAACGCCCAGCGCGCACCCCACGCCCCAGCCCAACGCCCAACCGCGATGGGCAAAGCGGGCAGCGGGATCGTGGAAGAAGCCCAGGCGTTCCAAGACGCTCTGGTGAGTGGTGGCGGCCTCCTCGACGAGGGCGGTCTCTGGCGGCAGCGCCCGAGCAAGCGCCCCCATCAGCGCCAGCGACGTCATGGGGCGCTGACACAACGCGGCCTCGATGTCGGCGCTGAGGTCGCGCTGCTCCTCCTCTCGGCGGGCGGAGGCCTCAGCCAGGCGCCGCGTGGCGGCCTGGCGCTGCGCAGGGTCGAGCAACGCCGACACATGCTGCGCCAGTTCGACAAGCCCTGCGCGCGGATCGCCCAGTAGCCCAACCTCTACGGGCCAGTTCTTGCCCACTTCCCATGGGTCCTGGTCCAGGTGCACCAGCCGTGCGCCTTCCGGGATCGCGGAGGTATCCGTCCGCTCGATGTACAGAGACAGCAGGTCCATGCCGACCACGAGGATTACGTCCATGCCGCTCAGCCGCTGGCGGGTGTCCTCAGCCCAGAGGGGCAAGCTCCCACGGTACAGGGGATGGTTGGACGGCATGGGCAGCCGACCGTGAGAGGTCTGTGCTTCCGCGAGGACGGGGGCACCCAGCATCTCGGCGAGCCGCACCAGCGCGTCGGACGCCCCGGCCTCGGTGACGCGGCTGCCCGCCAGGATGCACGGGTTGCGCGCCTCGGCCAGCATGGCGGCGGCGCGGCGCAGCGCATCCACTGGAGGACGCGTGCCGCGGTCAGCGATGGACGCGTGATCGATCGACACCCCCTCGATGCGCTCCATCTGCACGTCGACGGGCACCGAGACGAACACCGGGCCGGTGGGAGGGGAGAGCGCGACTTGCACGGCGCGGCGGGTGGCCAGCGCGACGTCCTCGACGCGCTGCACCTCGACCGCCCACTTGGTCCAGGGCCGGGCGACGCTCACCATGTCGCCCTCCAGCACGGGCTCACCGAGGCGTAACCGGCGATCCTGCTGCCCCGCCAGGAGGAGCAGGGGCGTTCCCTCGCGGTGGGCGTTGTAGAGCATGCCCATGGCATTCCCTAGACCACAGCAGATATGGACACAGGCGACGCCCACGCTGCCGGAAGCCATGGCATAGCCGTCGGCCATGGCCACCACCGGCACTTCCTGGAGCCCGAGGATATAGCGAAACCGGTCGTCGCGTGCCAGAGAGTCGCTGAAGGGCAGCTCTGTGGTGCCGGGGTTGCCAAAGATGTAGCGAACGCCCGCCCCCGCCAAAACCTCCAGCAGGGCTTCGATGCCTAACATGGTCAACTCCTCCTGAAATCGATTCTGCTCGCTGCCTGGTACCACAACCCTACATCGCGCGGAACGTGGCACTTGTAGGGGCCGCACGCTTGTGCGGCCCGGCACGCACAGGCGCGCGCGCCCTACGGCAACCCCGATCGGGAGCCAAGTGCGCCGTGATACGCTGACTACGGCTACAGTACTAGCCCAGGTACACGCCTTGCTTCGACAGCGCCTGTCGTAGTGTCGGGATCGGCACCTGACGTGGCTCGCAGCCCACTTCCACCGCCACCGCCGCGGCGGCGCCCGCGGCCTGCCCGGTGGCAAAGCAGGGCACGATCAGGCGCAGCGTGTTGCACGCCACATAGTCGCTGGCAACGCAGCGGCCGGCCACCAACAGGCCGTCGACGCCCTGCGGCACCATGCAGCGGTACGGCACGTCATAGGCGAGCCCCTTGATCTTGTAGATCGGGCCCCAATCCGGAAAGTACACCCCCAGGCGCGCGATCCCGTCGTCAAAGCGCCTGCTGGCGCGCAGGTCCTCATCCGTCACGGTGTACTCGCCGTGGATGCGCCGTCCCTGGCGCACCCCGAGTTGGGGCAGCGTCTCGGTGACGCGCGCCCGCTCATAGCCCGGCAGGTGCGCGCGCAGATACTCGAGGGCGGAGAACGCCTCGTGGCGCAACTGGACCTCCGCGCGGGTGAGGTCCTCAGCGTTCGCCACGTCGATCCCCCTGAGCAGCCGCTTGCCATCCGGCATGTCGCCGCCGTTCAGGCGCTTGGCCTCCGCCACGACGGCCTCATAGGCCTCGGGATGCGCCTGCCGGTAGGCGTCCACCCTGGCACGATCGACCCCCTCGATCGAGATACCCAGCGTCACCTCGTGGGACGCGTTGTCGAACCCCACGCCGGCCCGGACGGCCAGGTCCGCGTCGGCGCTGGCATCGATGGTCACGTCCGCCAGCAGCGCTTGCCGCCCGCTCTTGCTCTCGGTGATCACGCCCCTGACGCGCTTCCCCTCCATGATCGGATCGCACGCCAGGGTGTGCAGCCGCAGCGTGACGCCCTCCTCGAGCAGCATCTGCGCGACCTGCCACTTGAACAGCTCGGCGTCGACGCGATACTCGCCGCTGTGGCGTCGCGATGACGCATCGCCGCCCTCCCCAGCGTCGGCCGCGTCTCGCCAGGTCGAGATGCCGCCCAGCGGCTCCAGACGCCTGCGGAGGTCCGCAGTGAAGCCTTGGGCCAGCGGCTTGTAGCCGTCGCCGACGCCGAGGATGGCCACCACGTGCGCGCCGGTGATCATGCCGCCCAGGTAGCCGTACCGCTCCACCAGCACCGTGCGGGCCCCCTCGCGCGCCGCAGCCAGGGCGGCCGCGATGCCGGCCGGCCCCCCGCCGGCCACGACGACGTCGACGCGATCCGCGACGGGTGTCGTGCGTGGTGGTTCCTGAATAACGTCCGTGTCGATCATGCCGCTTGTCATCCTCACCTGTGGTGTTGGAGAGCCGTATTCTCCCGATCGCCGAGCTAAGAACTTGAAACAGTGTAGCCGCGGTGGGGGCACCGTCAAGGCGGTGTGTCGCCGCGCGGCCCCGCACCCTACATTGACACCCCGCCGCAACCGTGCTATTCTCTCGCCGCTAACGTCGCAGGGCCCTACTCCTGCGACCGGAGGTCGGCGCAGGCCGGCCCTGGGAGCGCAGGCATCCTTGCGACGAACCCACAACCAGTACACCTCGTGGTGCTACACAGGCTGCTGGGGGTGCCCCTCGGGGGAGGGTCACTCCGCGATAGTAGCACGCGACGCCGGGTCGAGGTGGCTGGCAGATAGCATGGAGGGCGACCCATCAGAGTCGCCGTCACCGGTCGTGGGGCGCGGCGAGATGCGCCCGCTCACGCGATTCGCCCGAAAGGATGGTCCCCCGTGCACGCCATCACGCGCAGCAGCCTGTTCGTGGCGTTATGCCTCGTCGTCGTCCTAGCCGGATGCGCTCCGGCGGCAACCCCAGTTCCACCCGCGGCCCCTGCCGAAGCGGGGGGTGAGAACGTCGGCTCCCCCTACAAAATCGGCGTGGTGGTTTCGGTCACCGGTGGAGGCTCCACCCTCGGCGAACCTCAGCGTGACACCGCTGTGATGCTCCAGAAGCAACTCGATGCCCAGGGCGGCGTCGTCAGCCCTGATGGCGTGCGCCACCCCATCCAGCTGCTGATCCACGATACCGAGGGCAAGGGTGACGTAGCCGTGCCCGTCGCCAAAAAGCTGGTGGACGATGACAAGGTCGTCGCCATCATTGGCCCCTCTATCAGCCCCGTGGCCATGGCGCTCATCCCCGTGCTGCAAGAGGCCCAGGTACCCAACATCTCGATGGCCTCGTCCAGCGAGATCGTCACGCCGGTGTCCGAGCGCCACTGGATATTCAAGGTGGCGCAGAGCAACGAGCACACCGCCCCCTGGCAGGTCAAGTACGTGGCCGCCAAGGGGATGACGCGCATCGCCAACCTGTACGTGAACAATGCCTATGGCGAGGACGGCGCCGCGGCGATTCGCCGTACGGCCGCGGAGGAGGGGGTCGAGATCGTCCTCGAAGAGACGTTCGACGCCGCCGACACCGACATGACGGCCCAGATCACCAAGATCAAGGCCAGCGGCGCCGAGGGGGTCCTCATCACGGCCATCCCACCGGCGGCGGCCATCTTTACCAAGCAGTACCGCGAGTTGGGCGTCGACCTCCCCTTGCTGCACAACTCGGGCGTGGCGATGAAGTCCTTCATCGATCTGGCGGGCGCCTCCAACGTCGAGGGCGTGATCTTTCCCATGGGCAAGCTCGTCGCCGCCGACGCCCTGAGCGACGATGACCCGCAAAAGGCGGTCCTGCAGCAGTTCATCACCGATTATGGCGCCGCCACCGGCAACCCCCCCAGCACCTTTGCCGCCCACGCTTGGGACGCCATCCAGATCATCGCCGCCGGCCTGGCCACCCTCCCCGACGGCCTGACCATCGAGGAGCAGCGCGCGCAGCTCCGCGACGCCATCGAGTCCACCCAGGGCTTTGTGGGCGTAGACGGTGTGTTCAGCTTTGCGCCCGACGACCACGTGGGCCTGAGCACCGACGACGTGGTGCTGGCGCGCATCACCAACGGCGATTGGGGATACTTTCCGCCCGAAGCGTGGTAAAGCGCGGATGGGACATGAGTTGGCGGAGCGGTATCAGGTGACAGGTTCCAGGCTACAGACCGGAGCGGTGTACCGCCCTGAAGCCTGAAACCTGGAACCTGCGACCTGTAACGGCCAACCCACAACCCATAACTCACAACCCACAAGAGTGTGCCATCGTGCCACAGTTCGGCCTCGAGGACTATCTACAGCTGTTCGTCTCGGGGGTGAGTACCGGCAGCATCTATGTGCTCATCGCCCTGGGGCTGATCACCATCTATAACGTCACCGGCGTCACCAACCTGGCGCAGGGCGAGTTCGTGATGCTCGGCGCCATGGGCGCGGTGATGCTGCAGCGTCTGGGCCTGCCCCTGGGCGTCGCCTGTGTTGGGTCCGTGGCGCTGGCCATGGTGGTCGGCGCCCTGGTGTACCGTCTCACGATTCGGCCGGCGCGCCACGCCCCCGACGTGACTCTGATCATCATCACCATCGGCACGGCCATCGCACTGCGCGGGCTGGCGCTGCTGGCCTGGGGCACCACCTCGCAGGCGCTGCCCGAGTTCACCCCCGGCCCCCCGGCCAACGTCTGGGGCGCGGTGCTCAGCCGCCAGCGCCTCTGGATCATGGGCACGGCCGGCGTGGTGCTGGCCGCCCTGTACCTGTTCTTCGAGGGCACGCTGCTGGGCAAGGCGGTGCGCGCCTGCGCCGTGAACCGGCGCGCCGCCGAGCTGGCCGGCATCGACGCCGCCGCCATGGCGCTGCTCTCCTACACCATCAGCGCCGCCCTGGGCGCCGTGGCCGGCATCGTCATCGCGCCGTTGACGCTGGTCAGCTATGACATGGGGCTCGCCCTGGGGCTGAAGGGGTTCGTCGTCGCCATCATGGGGGGGCTGGTGAGCGCGCCGGCCGCCGTCGTTGGCGGGCTGATCCTGGGCGTGATGGAGTCGTTCGCCTCGGGCCTGGTGAGTTCAGGCATCAAGGACGCCCTCGCCTACCTGGCGCTCTTTGTCGTCCTTCTGGCCCGCACCACCGACCTGTTCGCCCCCTTCCGGCGGCGGCCGATCGCTCGCCTCAGCGCGCGACGCGCGCGGAGGCCGACTCCATGAGCGCGCTGGCAACCGGCTGGGCCGCCTCGAGGCGGCGCTTGCGCGTGGGGTTCGCGGCCTTGACGCTCCTGGTGGCGCTGCTGCCGCTGGTGTTCCGAACGCCCTATGCCCTGAGCACCCTCATCCTCATCGGCATCTATAGCATCGTCACCACCGGCCTGTGCCTGCTCATGGGATACGCCGGGCAGGTGTCCCTCGGCCAGGCGGCGTTCTTTGGCCTCGGGGCCTACGCCTCCGCCGTGCTCACCACGCGCCTGAGCTGGTCGCCCTGGATCGCCATGGTGGCGGCGGCCGCCGGCACCGGACTGCTGGCCTATGTGATCGGCATCCCCATCTTTCGCCTGCGCGGACACTATCTCGCCATGGCCACCCTCGGGTTCGGCGCCATCGTACGCATCACCATGAACGAGTGGCGCGCCGTCACCGGCGGCCCCACCGGGCTGCCCGGCATCCCGCGCCTGAGCATCGGCGGCCTGGCGCTCAACAGCGACCTCACCTACTACTACCTCGTCTGGGCCGTGGGCCTCGTGGCGCTAGCCCTGGCGCGCAACATGGTGGACTCGCGCGTCGGGCGCGCCTTGCGCGCCATCCACGGCAGCGAGGCGGCCGCCGAGAGCCTGGGCATCGATGTGGCCCAGCTCAAGCTGCAGGCACTGGTCACCAGCGCCGTGTACGCCAGCGTCGCCGGCAGCCTGTACGCCCACTATATGATCTTTGTCAGCCCCGGCGCCTTTGACGTCGATGCGTCGGTGCAGCTCGTCCTCATGGCAGCGGTGGGCGGCATCGCCAGCATCTGGGGGGCGCCCCTGGGCGCGGCGGTGGTGACGCTGCTCACCCTGGCGCTACGCGAGATCGTGCCCCTCATCACGCAGCACGGCTCGGGCGAGCACCAGATCATCGCCTACGGCATCCTGCTGGTGGTCATTATGATCTTTGTGCCCGAGGGCCTGACGCCGACGCTGGCGCGTGCCACGCAGCGCCTCAGCCGTCGCCTCGCGACGGGCAGGCCAAGGTGGTTGCCATGGCGCTAAGGCTGCCGCGGGCAGATCACCCAAAGGCCCCCCAGCGGATCGCATCCGTGCATCGGCATCCCCGGCGCGGGGACCTTCAGAAGGTGTGCCCAGAATATCAGCGGAGATCCGCGTCTCATCTGCGGAATCCGCGTACCATGTGCCTCTCGTATCGCGAGGACTCTTGTGAACGTTGAGCCCGAGATCATCCTGGAGGTAGACCGCGTCAGCAAGGTGTTCGGGGGCGTCGTGGCCCTCGACGACGTCTCGCTGCGCGTCCGCGACCGCCAGATCCTGGCCCTCATCGGCCCCAACGGAGCCGGCAAGACGACGATGCTCAGCATCATCGCCGGCACCGTGGCGCCGTCGGACGGCCAGGTGCGCTTTCGCGGCAAGCGCCTCGACGGGCGCCCCCCCTTTGAGCGCGTCAAGATGGGGATCGGGCGCACCTTTCAGCAGGCGCACATCCTCGCGGGGATGACCGTGCTGGAGAACGTCATGGTGGGGTGCCACCTGGCGGGGCAGGCGTCCCTCCTACAGGCCGCCCTGCGGCTGCCGCGCATGCGGCGCGAGGAGGAGGACATCTACCTCGACGCCGTGCGCTACCTGAACCTGGTCGGCCTGGGCTCCAAGGCGGACGACGACGCCCGCAGCCTGCCGTTCGGCCAACAGCGCCTGTTGGCCATCGCCCGCTCGCTGGCCACCCGCCCCAGCGTGCTCCTCCTCGACGAGCCCGCCGCCGGCCTCAACCGCATGGAAAAGAACGACCTGGCCGACCTCATCCGTCGCATCCAGGAGATGGGCATCACCATTCTGCTGGTGGAACACGACATGGAACTCGTGATGCGGCTGGCCGAGTGGGTGGTGGTGCTCGACCACGGCCGGCGCCTGGCCCAGGGGACGGCACAGCAGGTGCGCCGCGACGAGGGCGTCATCGCCGCCTACCTGGGCACGGAGGGGGCCTGATGCTGCAGGTGAACGAGGTCAGCGTGTTCTACGGCCGCGTGCAGGCGGTGCGCCGCGCGACGGTTCAGGTTGCGCCCGGCGAGATCGTCACCGTGCTGGGCGGCAACGGCGCCGGCAAGAGTTCGCTCCTCTCCGCCATCGTCGGGCTGGTGCCCACCGTCCACGGAGAGGTGTCGTGGGACGGGCAGCGCCTCGATGGGCCCGGCTCCAGCGCCCACCGCATCGCGCGGTTGGGAATGGCGCTGGTGCCCGAGGGGCGGCAGCTCCTCAGCACCATGACGGTGCGCGACAACCTGCTGGTCGGCGCCTACCAGCACCATGCCAGGAGCCTGCGCGATCTGCTGGGACCGGTGGGCCGGCTGGCGCGGCACCAGGGCCTTCAGCAGCGGCTGGAGCGCGTGTTCGACCTCTTCCCGCGGCTGAGCGAGCGCCAGGGGCAGTTGGCCGGCAGCCTCAGCGGCGGCGAGCAGCAGATGCTGGCCATCGGCCGGGCGCTGATGGCGTCGCCGCGCGCTCTGTTGCTCGACGAGCCCTCCATCGGCCTGGCGCCCAATTTGGCGCGAGAGATCCTGCAGCAGCTCGTGGGGCTGCGCGCCGACGGGCTGGCCATCCTGCTGGTGGAGCAGGACGCTCACGCCGCCCTGCGCGTCGCCGATCGAGGCTATGTCATGGAGACGGGCCGCGTCGTCGCCGAGGGCACCGCGAAGGAACTGCTCTCCTCAGAGCGCATGCGCCGCGCGTATCTGGGAATCGCGTGATGGCGGGGGCGGCGCGCGGTATGGGCTGTTAGCTATTGGCTATTAGCAACCTCTATGAGCTGACTACTCTTTTGGAATTTTTCGTCTGTCTATTTAAGTTGGCCTTTGTAGTGGCGAATTCATTCGCTCTCTCTCACTTGGCTGGGCGCCTCCAGTGAGCCAGGTCGCACGGCCAAGCGCCGACACTTGCGCCACATGACAGCCGACAGCCGAGTGCTGACAGCCAAAAGCCAATTGCCAACAGCCAAAAGCCGAGCTATCAGCCGTCAACCGATGTCCTACTGCTATCGCCTCACCAAGGAGTACACCATGATCTGGAACGACGAGATGGAGCGCCTGCCGCGGGAAGAGATGGAGGCCCTGCAGTTGCGGCGCCTCCAGGACAGGGGCGCCTATGTGTACGACCGGGTGCCCTTTTACCGCGCCGCCTTTGACGAGGCGGGCGTCGACCCCCGGGGTATCTCGTCGCTGGCCGACCTGAAGCACCTCCCCTTCACGCGCAAGACGGACCTGCGCGATCACTATCCCTTTGGCCTGCTCGCCGTGCCGATGGACGACGTGGTGCGGGTGCACGGCTCCAGCGGCACCACCGGCAAGCTAACCGTCGTGGCCTACACCAAGAACGACATCGACCTGTGGGCCGAGGTGATGGCGCGCACCCTCACCTGCGGCGACGTCACGCGGCGCGACGTGGTGCACAATGGCTACGGCTATGGCCTGTTCACCGGCGGGCTCGGCGTGCACTATGGCGCCGAGCGCGTCGGCGCCGCCGTCATCCCCATGTCCTCGGGCAACACCGCCCGGCAGGTGATGCTGATCCAGGATTTCGGCGCCACCGCCATCTGCTGCACCCCCTCCTACGCCCTGTATCTCGCCGAGGCGGCTGAGGAGCAGGGCATCGACCTGCGCGGGAGCAAGCTGCGCGTGGGATTCTTTGGCGCCGAGCCGTGGACCGACGCCATGCGGCGCGAGATCGAGGAGCGGATCGGCATCACCGCCCTCGATATCTATGGCCTGAGCGAGATCATCGGGCCCGGCGTGTCCGCCGAGTGCACCGCCAAGTGCGGCATGCACATCTTTGAGGACCATTTCCTGCCCGAGATCATCGACCCGGCCAGCGGCGAGCCCCTCCCCCTCGGCGAGAGCGGCGAACTCGTCGTTACCACCCTCACCAAGGAGGCGCTGCCCGTCATCCGCTACCGCACGGGCGACATCACCCGCCTGGTGGCCGAGCCCTGCGCCTGTGGCCGCACCACCGTGCGCATGGACAAGATCAGCGGCCGCACCGACGACATGATCATCGTCCGCGGCGTGAACGTCTTTCCGTCGCAGATCGAGTCGGTGCTGCTGCAGGTCAAGGGCGTTCAGCCGCATTATGTCATCATCGTCGACCGCCAGCACGGCTCGCTGGACACCCTCGAGGTGTGGGTGGAGGTGTCGGAAGGGTTTTTTTCTGACCTGCTGGGCGACCTGGCCGACATGCAAAAGGGCGCCGAACTCGAGCTTCAGGACGTTCTGGGCATCAACGCCCGCGTCAAGCTCGTGGAGCCCCACCGCATCGAGCGCAGCATGGGCAAGGCCAAACGCGTCATCGATCGGCGCGAGGTGTACGGCAGTTAGCTGTCAGCTTTCGGCTTTCAACTGTCAGCTGTCAGGAGCGGTTCAAGGCCCTCCTGCCCCAGTTCTCGACCAGAGCCTGAGCATGACGCAGGACTCGACCTCGACAGCTGACAGCCGACAGCCGAGAGCCGACTGCTGATCGCCGATAGCCACCCGCCAATTGACAACCTCTGCCCCTACGAGTACAAGAGGCCCGAAGGAGATCGCTCATGATCTGGAATCCTGAACGCGAAACCATGTCCCGGAGCGCGCTGGCCGACCTGCAGCTCGACCAACTGCGCCGCCAGGTAGCCCGCGCCTACGAGCGTGTGCCCTTCTACCGGCAGGCGTTCCGCGAGCGCGGCGTCCGCCCCGAGGACATCCACTCCCTCGACGACCTGCGCCTGCTCCCCTTTACGCGCAAGACGGACTTTCGCGACCACTACCCCTTTGGCCTGCTAGCCGTGTCGCGACGCGAGCTTGCCCGCGTACACGCCTCCAGCGGCACCACCGGCAAGTCGACGGTGGTGGCCTATACCCGCGCCGACCTCACGATGTGGTGCGAGGTGTGCGCGCGCGAGCTGGCGGCGGGAGGCATCACCGACGAGGATATGATGCAGATCGCCATGGGGTACGGCCTCTTTACCGGCGGCATCGGGTGGCACTATGGCGCCGAGACCCTCGGCGCGACGATCGTGCCGGCATCGTCGGGCAATACCAAGCGCCAGATCATGCTGATGCAGGATTTCGAGACCACCGTCTTTTGCTGCACTCCCTCCTATGCCATCTATGTCGCCGAGCAGGCCGAGGAGATGGGCGTCGATCTGCCGTCGCTGGGGCTGCGCGTCGGCATTCATGGCTCCGAGCCGTGGTCCGAGGGGATGCGACGCGAGATTCACGTTCGCTTGGGGCTCGATCCCATCGACACCTACGGGCTTAGCGAGATGGTGGGGCCCGGCGTGGCCGGTGAGTGCACCCACCACTGTGGCATGCACATCAACGAGGACCACTTTCTTCCCGAGGTCATCGACCCGGACACGGGCGAGCCCCTGCCCTACGGCCAACGCGGCGAACTGGTGCTCACCGCGCTCACCAAGGAGGCGCTCCCCATCATCCGCTACCGCACCGGCGACATCACCCGCCTCGATGTGGCCCCTTGCGCCTGCGGGCGCACCCAGGTCCGCATGGAGAAGGTGAGCGGGCGCACCGACGACATGCTCATCGTGCGGGGTGTGAACGTGTTCCCGTCGCAGATCGAGACGGTGCTCCTCCAGGTCGAGGGGGTTCAGCCCCACTATCTCATCATCGTGGACCGCGAGCGCGGCGCCATGGACGATCTCGAGGTGTGGGTCGAGGTCTCGGAGGACGTGTTCAGCGACGACATCGGCCGGCTGAAGCGGCTTCAGGACGTCGCCGAGTTCGAGATGCGCGAGACGCTGGGCATCCAGGCCCGCGTGAAGCTCGTGGAACCGCACCGCATCGAGCGCAGCATGGGCAAAGCCAAACGCGTCATCGATCGGCGCGATGTGTACGGTGAATAGCGGTGGGCTGTCGGCTGTCGACCGTCGAGCGCGGGTCCTGCGTCATACTCAGACTCTGGCCGATGACTGGCGCAAGAGGGCCTGGACCTGCCCCTGATCGCTGACAGCCGAAAGCCGAAAGCCATTCCACGCCACCCAGAGGGAGACACACCCATGAGAGCCACGCAAGTATCCGCATTTCTCGAGAACCGCCCCGGCAGGCTGCTGTACCTGCTCCACATCATCGCCGAGGCGGAGGTCAACCTCGTGGCGCACAACATCGTCGACGCCTCGGATTTCGGCATCGTCCACCTGCTGGTGGACCGGCCACAGCGCGCCCTGGAGGCGATCCGCGACGCCGGCATCACCTGCTCCAGCACCACCGTGCTGCAGGTCACCGTCCCCGACGAGCCGGGGGCGTTCGTGCGGCGCGTGCTCCAACCCCTGGCCGATGCGGGGGTCAACATCGAGTATAGCTATGCCTACAGCGCCCCCGGCTCGGGCCAGGCCCGCATCGTGCTCAAGGTCGACGACCTAGACGCCGGCGAAAAGGCCCTACAGGCCGCCGCCGTATAGAGAAAAAGAAAACCACAGAGACACGGAGAACACAGATAAAAAGAGGGACGGGATTGAACCTATCCCTCTGAATCCTCTCTGTGTTCTCCGTGTCTCTGTGGTTTGTTCCTACGGACCGATCGACGTGCCGAAGGCGGGGCCGCGCTGCATGAGCATTGCCATGCGGGTGCGCGCCATGACATAGAGCGCGTCCTGGCTGCGCTCCTGGGCGAGCGTGCCGGCCAGCTCATAGTCTTCCAGCGCCTTGCCAAACTCCTCCGTGGCCTCATAGATGCCGCCGCGGGTGAGATAGGCCTCGGGCGATTCGGGGTCGATGGCGATCGCCTGCTCGATAGCCGCCATGGCCCGCTCGTTCTCGTTCATCGTCGCGTACGCCCGTCCGAGGGCCAGGTAGTAGGTCAGGTCGTTGGCATAGGCCTCGCGCGCCGCCTCGAAGGCTCTCTCCGAGTCCTCCGCGCGTCCCGCCACCTCGTACAACACCCCCAGCGTCACGTGGGCGTCTCCCATGGTGGGCGCGATAGTCAGCGCCTGCTCGTATTCGGCGATGGCGCCCTCATAGTCGCCCTGGAAGAGGAGCTGGTCGCCCGCCGACGTGTGGGAGCGCGCCTCCTTCTCTACGGGGTCGAGTCCAAAAAAGCGATCCAGGACGAAATTCACCACCAACACCACGAGGATGATGCTGCCGACGGTAACCACCCCGCGGATGAGGCTCTTGCGCTGCTTCTCCGCATGGTAGAGGTCGACGTACCACCACCAGTGCTCCTCGGGCGGATTCACCTGGCGGCGCGCGGCCGACAGCCCGCCCGTCCGGGCCAGCTCGCGCGAGATGTCGGGGGCCTTGCGCGAGATGATATTGTCCACCGTCTCGAGCCGCGTCCGCTCGGGACGCATGTCCAGCCCCGACTGCTCAAAGCTCTCGACGGTCTGCCCTACCTCATCGCGCAGCGTCAGGAGATCGAACACCGCATCGCCGCGGCCGCGCAGGTTCGCAAAGCCGATCTCCAGTTCCCGAAGCTGTTCGCGTAGGCGCGTCGCCGTCGTTGCAGCTCCGGGAGACTCGACCACACCCTTGGGCATACCGTCGTCCTCCGAATCCTTCTTGCGGCGCTCACTCGGAACATCCGGCGCCGCCCGCCCAGATTATGGCCTCAAGGGGGGCCGGTGTCAAAAGGAGCGCCGGTGCCTTTGTGCCGCGGCGGCGCCGATGTTATAATGCCGGCGTTCTGTGAACGCGGCAGATGACCGCGTTCATAGAACGCGTTCATAGAACGCGTTCATCGATCTGGCGGCCCGCGTCCGGGGGAGGCCGCCCCATGGAGGCTCGCATGCGCATCGCCATCACCGGCAGCAGGGGGCAGCTCGGCACAGCTCTAGAGCAGGTGCTCGCGGGCAACCCCCTCATGCTCATCGACTTGCCCGAGCACGACATCACCGACCTCGAGGCGATCACCGCCAGCATCGGAGCGTTCGGGCCCGACCTCATCATCCACGCCGCCGCCATGACCAACGTGGACGCCTGCGAGACGGACCCGGAACTCGCCTACCGGGTGAACGCCCTGGGCACGCGCAACGTCGCCGTGGCGGCGCAGCAGTCGGGCGCGTCCATGGTCTGTGTCAGCACCGATTACGTCTTTGCCGGCGACCGCGAGGAGGCCTACTGGGAGTTTGACGACGTCGGGCCGCTGAGCGTCTACGCCCGCAGCAAGTGGGCCGGCGAGCAGCTCGTGCGACAGCTCGTGGCGCGCCATTATGTTGTGCGCACGGCCTGGCTGTACGGCGACGGGCCGCGCAACTTTGTGGAGACGGTGCTGCGCCTGGCGCGGGAGCGCGGCGCCCTCACCATGGTGACGGACGAGGTCGGCTCACCCACCTACGCCCCGGACCTCGCCGGCGCGCTGGCGCAACTCGTGTGCCGGCCCGCCTACGGCACCTACCATTTCGTCAACGAGGGCGTCTGCTCGCGCTACGACTGGGCGGTCGAGATCCTGCGCCTGGCGGGCCTGAGTGGCGTGCCGGTGCAGCCGTCGCAGGACTATCAGCGGCTGGCGCGCGTGCCCAAGCGTGTGGCGCTGCGGAATCTGTGCGGCGCGGAGCTGGGGATCGCGTTACGCCCATGGCGCGAGGCCCTGGCCGCGTACATGGCCGCCCGGCAGGACGGGCGCTAGGGCGCGTTTGAGGCAGCACCGAGCCGTCGTTCCGAGCGCAGCGAGGACCCTTGTCTATGCGAGTCGAGGCCCCTCACTTACGCTCGGGGCGACGCTGCTTCAAGGTATGGAGAGTTCTTGAAGCACGCCCTAGCCGCGGCTGCGAGTGCACACGTCGGGACACCCCTGCGATAGCGCGAATGTAGGGGCAGACCTGCGTGCCTACCCACATGTAGCGCACGCGCCGCGGCATCTACGACAGCGGGTGCACACGTCGGTGCACCCCTACCATGGCGCAGACATAGGGGCAGACCCGCGTGCCTGCCCACGCTGTGCCGATACGCGCCGCGAGAGAGCCAGGGGCGCACCGAGGCCCCCACGGAGCGTGAGAGCGCTTTGCCACCCGAATCCACGACTCCCCGCATCTCGATCATCATACCCAACTGGAACGGGCTGGGGCTGTTGCGCCCCTGCCTTGACGCCCTGCGCCGCCAGACGTATACCGACCACGAGGTGATCGTGGTCGACAACGCCTCGAGCGATGGCTCGCTCGCCGCGCTGCGCGACGAGTATCCCGAGGTCCGCGTCGTGGCGCTGCCCACCAATCGGGGCTTTGCCGGCGGCTGCAACGAGGGGATCCGCGCGGCGCGCGGCGAATTCATCGTCGCCACGAACAACGACACCGAGGCCGAGCCCGGCTGGTTGGCGGCGCTGGTCGACGCCCTCGACCGCCACCCCGAGGCGGGCTCGGCGGCGGCGCGCATCATGCTGCACGGTCGACGCGACACGCTGCACTCGGCGGGCGACATCTTTCGCCGCGACGGCACGCCCGATTCCCGTGGCGTCTGGCAGCCCTACGGGCCGCCGTTCGACCGCGAGTGCCATGTTTTCGGCGGCTGTGGCGGCGCGACGATGTACCGCCGGGCCATGCTGGAGCAGATCGGCGCGTTCGAGGAGTCGTTCTTTATGTACTGCGAGGACGTCGACCTGAACTGGCGCGCGCAGCTCGCCGGCTGGAAGTGCGTCTATGTGCCCGAGGCCGTCATCTACCACCACCTCAGCGCCACGGGCGGCGGCCCGCTGAGCAGCTTTCATGTGGGCCGCAACACGTTGTGGGTGTTGGCGCGAAACTATCCCGCCGACCTGTGGCGGCGCCACTGGCGCGAAATCGTTCGGGGCCAGTGGCGCATCGCGCGCGACGCCCTGCGAGCCTGGCGCGGCGCCGCCGCCCGCGCCCGCTTGAGGGGCCAGATCGCCGGCCTCGTCGGCCTGTGGCGCTGGCGCCGAGCGCGCCGCTCCATCCAGGCGGGGCGCCGCGTGACCGACGCCTACCTGGAATCGATTCTCGACTAGATCGGAGACCGCCATGCGCGACCCCTACCTGTCGGTCGTGGTGCCCTGCTACAACGAGAGCGAAAACCTGCGGCGCGGCGTGCTCGACGAGATGCACGCCTACCTCTGCCGCCAGGACTATGCCTACGAGGTGGTGGTCTCGGACGACGGCAGCACCGACGATAGCCTTGCCCTGGTGCGCGACAGCATCGCCGCCAAGCCCGCCTTTCGCCTGGTGGAGAACGCCCACGGCGGCAAGCCCTCCGCCGTCTGGGGCGGCATCCAGGCGGCTCGAGGCGAGATCGTCCTCTTTACCGATATGGACCAGTCCACGCCCATCGACCAGGTCGCCCGCCTCCTGCCCCGCTTCGCCGAGGGGTCCGACGTGGTCATCGGCTCGCGGGGGTACGGCCGGCGCGACTTTCCCCTCTACCGCCGGCTGGGGTCGGCCATTTTTCGCGCCTTTCGCCGCCTGCTCCTGCTGCGCGGCATCTCGGATACCCAGTGCGGCTTCAAGGCGATGCGCGCCCCCGTGGCGCGCCGCCTCTTCCCCAAGCTCGAGGCAATCGCCTGCCCCCAGCAGATCAGCGGCTGGAAGGTGACCGCCTTTGACGTGGAACTCCTCTACCTCGCCGAGCGCGCCGGCCTTGCCATCGCCGAGGTGGTCGTCGAGTGGTCGGACCGCGACGTCTCGCGCGGCAAGGGCAAGAGCTACTGGAAGGAATCGAAAGAGATGGCCGAGCAGGTGTGGCGCATCAAGCGCAATGCCTGGCGCGGCCTGTATCGAATGGAGGATGGCCCATGCGAGTGACCAGGGCGGTGATCACCGCGGCCGGACGCGACCAGCGCGCGCTGCCGCTGCAGACCCTCATCGACCGCGACGGCGCGGAAAAGTCGGTCCTCTGCGTCATCGTCGAGGAGGCGCTGCGTGCCGGCATCGAAGAGATCTGCGTCGTCGTCTGCCCGGGCGACGAGGCGGCCTACGCCGCCGCGGCGGGCGAGCACGGCCGCCGGCTGACCTTCGTGCAGCAGGAGGAGCCCCTCGGTCACGGTCACGCCGTGTTCTGCGCGCGCTCCTTCGTCGACGGCGAGCCCTTCCTGCACCTCGTCGGCGATCACCTCTACGTCCACACGGACGGTGACGGTTGCGCTCGCCAGGTCGTCGCCCTGGCGGAGGCCGAGTCGTGCGCCGTCTCGGCTGTACAGCCCTCCCGCGAGAGCCTCCTTCCCTACTATGGCACCGTCGGCGGCCGGCGTGTGGCGGGTCGCCAGGGGATGTACGTCATCGAGGACGTGGTCGAAAAGCCCACCCCAACCGAGGCGGAGCAGCGCCTGCTGGTGCCCGGCCTGCGCGCCGGCCACTACCTCTGCTTCTTTGGCATTCACGTCCTCACCCCCACCGTCATGGACATCCTCGCCCAGCGCGTCGCCGACGCCTCCGTAGGGGCGACCGACGTCCCCGTAGGGGCGACCGGCCGGTCGCCCCAGCACGCCACCGACGCCCCCGTAGGGGCGACCGGCACGCAGGCCCAGCACACCACCGACGCCTCCGTAGGGGCGACCGGCCGGTCGCCCCAGCACACCACCGACCTCCCCGTAGGCGACCGGCCGGTCGCCCCAGCACACCACCGACCTCCCCGTAGGGCGACCGGCCCGTCGCCCCAGCACACCACCGACCTCCCCGTAGGGGCGACCGGCCCGTCGCCCCAGCACACCACCGACCTCCCCGTAGGGGCGACCGGCCGTCGCCCCAGCACACCACTGACGCCTCCGTAGGGGCGACCGGCCCGTCGCCCCAGCACACCACCGACCTCCCCGTAGGGGACCGCCGGTCGCCCCAGCACACCACCGACGCCCCCGTAGGGCGACCGGCGTCGCCCCTACCCATCACCCTCGCCGACGCGCTGGCCCAACTCGCCACGCGCGAGCGCTACCTGGCGATAGAGAGCACCGGCCTGCGCTACGACGTCGGCGTCAAATACGGCCTCCTCGTCGCCCAGTTGGCCCTGGCCCTCAACGGGCGTGACCGCGACGAGGTCCTCTCGCGCCTCGTGGAGCTGCTGGCCATGCGTCAGCTCGGCGCGGGGGTGAGGTGATCCATGTCCACCACGCGCCTCACCGAGGTCATCACCTCGTCCGACCCACGGGTGCGCAACCTGTCCCTCGACGCCCTCTGTCGCGGCGCCTCGTTGGCGGAACTCCTCGACCAGTGTGAGAACCTGGACGCCCTGCGGCGCGCCAGCGACAACCTCTATGAGCGGGTCCGCGCCGCCTTTTTCCTGTACGCCATCCATCGCTTCCACCTGCCCCTGTGCGCCGAAATGCCGTCGCGCGGGCTGGTGCCCTTTGAGGGCTACAACCTGCTCCTCCAGCGCCGATTCGAGGAGGCCATCGATCTCTTTCTGACGACGCAGAGGCGCGGAGGCCCCAGCGATGGCCTGTCCAGCGCCCTGGCGGCCGCCTACCACAGCCAGGGGTTCCAGACCCTCGCCGACCAGGTGCGGCGCAGCGTGCGCTCGGTGCGCGGCAACCAGTGGATGTTCCGCGTCGGCCACCCGGCCGACCAGCCGCTGCGCGTGCGGCCCGAGCTGCTGGAGCGGCCGACGCCCGAGTCCCCCTTCCCCCTCCTCAAGGAAGCCACGCCCGTGCGCATGGATCTCACCCATAGCGCCTGGAGCGACATCTTTTTTCTGGGGATGGACTATCCCGAGGGGGCGCGCGTGCTGAACGTCTCCATCGACCTGGCCGTGCGCGGGCGCGACGCCGCGCCGCGACCGCCGGTGGAGGCTTACCTGCGCGTCATCGACGAGCCGCTCCTGCGCCTGGCGTCCGTCGACCTGGGCGCCAGCGCCGATATCACCAACCTGGCCGAGGTATTCGACTATGCCCGCGACTATCTCGGTCTCCTCAAGGCGGCGCTGATCGCCTCCGGCATCGTGCCGCCGGGGATCGAGGGCTCGGGCCAAGAGCTGCGCGACCTGCTGGCGCGCATCGTGGGGCCCGGCCGCGGCATCGAGCTGGTGAGCTGCGTCAACGGCATCCCCAAGGGGTCGCGCCTGGCGGTGTCCACCAGCCTGTTAGCCTGCCTCATCGCCGCCTGCATGCGCGCCACCGGCCAGACGGGCTCCCTCAGCGGGGCGCTGGCCGAGAACGAGCGGCGTCTGGTGGCGGCCCGCGCCATCCTCGGCGAGTGGCTGGCGGGATCGGGGGGCGGCTGGCAGGACTCGGGCGGCGTGTGGCCGGGGATGAAGCTCATCGAGGGCGTCCTCGCCCAGCAGGGCGACCCCGAACACACCATCAGCCGCGGCTGCCTGCTCCCCAGCCATCGCATCCTGGGCGCCGACGAGGTGACCCAGGAGACGCGCGTCCGCCTGCAGGATAGCCTCGTGCTGGTGCACGGGGGCATGGCGCAGAACGTCGGCCCCATCCTCGAGATGGTCACCGAAAAGTACCTGCTGCGCTCCGAGGCCGAATGGCAGGGCCGCCAAGAGGCATGCCGCATCCTCGACCAAGTCGTAGCCGCCCTCCGGGCCGGCGACATCCGCGCCGTGGGCGCCCTCACTACGCGCAACTTCAGCGGGCCCATTCAGGCCATCATCCCCTGGGCCAGCAACCTCTACACCGAGACCCTCATCGAGAGGGTGCGGGCCGAGTTCGCCGACGACTTTTGGGGGTTCTGGATGCTCGGCGGCATGTCGGGCGGCGGCATGGGGTTCATCTTTGAGCCGGGGAAGCACGCACGGGCGGGCGATCGCCTGCAGGAGATCATGGCCGAGACCAAGGCCGCCCTCGATGCCGCCCTCCCTTTTGCCATGGACCCCGTGGTCTATGACTTTGCCATCAACGAGCGAGGCACCTGGGGCGAACTCATCACCGGCGACGCCGCGCTGATGCCCTCCGGCTACTATGTCATGACGGTGCCGACGCTGCTGCGCCAGGAGCGGGGGCAGCTCTCGACGCTGCGCCGCGCCGAACTCGACCGCTTTGGCGCCGCCTGCCGCACGCGCCCCGAGCTGGCCGGCATGGTGCAGATGCTGTTCGACCGCCTCCTGCCGCGCACCCGCCACGAGGAGGTCATCGAGCACAGCCTCGACGCCCTGCTGGCACGCTATGGGTTCGACCGCCTGCAGCACGAGCAGATTCGCGCCGACCTCCGCGCCGGCCGCATCGGCCTCGCCCAGAACCGGCTGCCGCCCAACAGCGCCATCCGCGACGTGGAGCCGGGCGACATCATCGACGCCGCCGACGGCCTATCGCCGCGGCTGCGCGACCTGGGCATCCAGGCGCTCTCAGAGGGCGCCGTGGCCGTCGTCACGCTGGCGGGCGGCGCCGGAAGCCGCTGGACTCAGGGGGCGGGCGTCGTCAAGGCGCTGCACCCCTTCTGCCGGCTGTGCGGCGAGCATCGCACCTTCATCGAGACGCACCTCGCCAAGAGCCGCCGGGTGGGCCGCATGGCCGGCGCGCCGGTGCCGCACGTCATCACTACCAGCTACCTCACCCATGAGCCCATCGCCGCCTACCTGCAGGCCGCGGAGAACTATGGCTACCAGGGCCCGCTGACGCTGTCGCTGGGGCGCGCCGTGGGGCTGCGCCTGGTGCCCATGGCGCGCGACCTGCGCTTCGCCTGGGAAGAGATGCCGCAGCAGCTCCTGGACGAGCAGGCGCAAAAGGTGCGCGACAGCCTGCACGCCGCCCTCATCGACTGGGCCGTCAATACGGGCGAGGGGAGCGACTATACCGACAACCTCCCGCAGCAGTGTCTCCACCCCGTGGGCCACTGGTACGAGGTACCCAACCTCCTGCGCAGCGGCGTCCTAAGCAGGCTCCTGGAGGAGCGCCCCAACCTCCAGTACCTGATGGTGCACAACATCGACACCCTCGGCGCTGACCTGGACCCCGCCCTGCTGGGGCTGCACATCGACCAGGGGGCTACCCTCACCTTTGAGGTCATCACACGGCGCATCGACGACCGCGGAGGCGGCCTGGCGCGCGTGAACGGCCGGCTGCGCCTCCTGGAGGGACTGGCCATGCCCCGCGAGGAGGACGAGTTCGCCCTATCCTACTATAACTCGAACACCTCCTGGGTAAGCATCGACCGTCTGCTGGCCGCCATGGGCCTGTCGCGCAGCGATCTGGGCGAAGCCGCGCGCGTCGCCACGGCCATCCGCAACTTGGCCGCCCGCATGCCCACCTACATCACCCTCAAGGACGTGAAAAAGCGCTGGGGCCACGGCCAGGAGGACGTCTTTCCCGTCGCCCAGTTCGAAAAGCTATGGGGCGACATGACCTCCCTGCCCGAGATCGACTGCCGCTTTGTCGCCGTGCCGCGGCTACGCGGCCAGCAGCTCAAGGATCAGGCCCAACTCGACGGCTGGCTGCGCGACGGCTCGGCCGACTACGTGTCATCGCTCTGCGAGTGGCGTTAGGTCGCGAGCCGGATATGGTCACGAACAAGCCCTGCTTGGATCAAGGGGTGACAGGTCTCAGGTTACAGGTTACAGAGGTAAGCGCACAGCCTTGCCATAGCCTGTAACCTGGAACCTGGAGCCTGTCACCGAGGCGCCGGTCTGCGTTCAGCCCCGTTCCATCGCATCCCCGTGGTGCGACGGTGCGCGAACGTGAGGTCTGCCATGCGGGTTCGCATCCAGAGCTTGTGGGAAGAGGTACGGAGCAGCTACTGGTTCGTGCCGATGCTGATGGCCGCCCTGGCCGCGGCGCTCTCCTTCGCCACCATCGCCCTCGACAACGCCCTCGACCGCGAGTTCATCATCACCTTTGGCGTGGTATGGAGCGGGGGCGCCGAGGGCGCCCGCGGGCTCCTCTCCACCGTGGCGGGATCGATGGTCACTGTGGCGGGCGTCATCTTTTCCATCACCATCGCGGCGTTCGCCCAGGCATCGTCCCAGTTCGGCCCCCAGTTGCTGCGCAGCTTTATGCGCGACACCGGCAACCAGATCGTGCTGGGCACGTTCATCTCCACCTTTGTATACTCGCTGCTCGTCCTGCGCACCGTCCGCTCCGACACGAACGGCGGCGAGGTCGTCCCGTACATCTCGGTGACGTTGTCCGTCTTTTTCGCCCTGGCCAGCCTGGGGGTGCTGATCTATTTCATCCACCACGCCTCGCGCTCCATCCAGGCGCCGGTGGTGATCTCGGCCGTAGCGGATGACCTCCTCGAGGCCATCGACCGGCTCTTCCCCGCCGGCATGGGCAAGGGTTCCGCCGGCGGCGGGTCGCCGAACCCGGAGGAGGACGTGCCGGAGGAGCTGGACGAGGAAGGCGCCCGCATCGTGGCGCCGACGAGCGGCTACATGCTGGCAATCGACGACGATGAGCTGATGGCCGTCTCCGAGCAGCTCGATCTCGTGATACGGCTCGCTTTCCGCCCCGGCCAGTTCGTGTCGCGCGGCGACGTGGTCATGGTCGCCTGGCCCCCCGACAGGGTATCGCGGGGAGTCGCCGAGCGGCTGGAGCAGGCCTTTGTGCTCGGTCACCAGCGCACACCGACGCAGACCGTCGAGTTCGCCCTGGATCAGCTTGTCGAGGTGGCGGTACGCTCCCTCTCTCCCAGCACCAACGACCCCTTTACCGCCACCGGATGCATCGACTGGCTCGGCGTGGCGCTGTCTCGGCTCGCCGAGACGGACCTGCCCTCACCCTACCGCTACGACGACGAGGGTAACCTGCGGGTGGTCGCCAGCGCCGCCCTTACCTATCCCGAGTTGCTCGACGCGGCGCTCGATCAGATCCGCCAGTACGCGGGCGGCAGCGTGGCGGTGTACACGCGCCTCCTGGAGGTCATCGCCACCATCATGCCGCACACGCGCACCTCCGCCGATCGCCGGGCCCTGGTGCGCCACGCCACCCTCATCCGCCGCAAGAGCGCCATGACGCTCACCGAGCAGGAGGACCGCCAGGACGTGGACGCGCGCTACCGCAAGGTGATGCGCCTCCAGGCCGACGAGGACGGCCGCGCCGGCCCAACGTAGCGGCGGTCGGCGGGCAATCTAGGCCATCCGCCCCGGACCCACCACCGGCGACCCGTGGCGACGCCGCCATCTGTACCTGCAACCTGCCACCTGTCAACCGTGCGCCTGTCATCCGTGAGCCGCCACCACCTTCCCCGCCCGCACCACGAGCGTCGGCGCCAGCCGCTCCGCGCCCCAGCGCGTCTCCCCCTCGGCATCCGTGAGCGCACAGCGCTCCCGACGGTGCTCGAACACCACCACGTCGCCCCAGGCGCCCGGCTTGAGCGTGCCGATCTCGTCGGCCATGTGCAGCGACCGCGCCGGCACAGCCGTCACTCTGGCCAGGGCGTCGTCCAGCGACAGGCCCAGATGGACGAACTTGCACACGGTGGTGGCCAGGTCGAACACCGGCCCATGGACGTTGTACACATGCAGGTCGCTGGAGATGGTGTCCGGCAAAAAGCCCTGCGCCAGCGCCCGCTCGGCCACACCCCACTTGAAACTGCCCTGCCCATGCCCCACATCGAAACGCACCCCGCGCTCCCGCGCCGCCAGCACCGCCCGTCGCACACAGCCCTGCTCGTCGAGGATGCCGCACCCCTTGCCGTGGAAGCAGTGCGTGACGATATCGCCCTCCTTGAGCACGGTGAGGATCTCGTCCAGCGAGTCGGCCCAGGCGTCGTTGGGGTGCACCATGATCGGCAGGCCCACCGTATCGGCGGCCTCGCGCGCCAGGTACAGCGGCTTGAGCCCCGCCTCCTCGCTCACGATGCTGCCGGCGGTCAGACGCACCTTGATCCCCAGGATCACGTCGCGGTGCGCCTCTACCGTCGCCACCGCCCGCGAGACGTCGGCGTAGCGCAGGTCGTCCAGCTCACCGATGCGCGGGCTGACCATCCCCAGCGTGGCGATGTTCAGGTTGGCAAAGAGGCGCGTGGCGCTCACGTCGATGACGTACTTGCGAAACCCCGGGAACGTGTCCGCCCCCGCCGAGCCCGCGTCCACCGCCGTGGTCACTCCATGGACCAGGCAATGGTGGTCCGGCTCGATGCCATAGTGGCTGACGCCGGGAAAGACGTGCACGTGCAAGTCGATCATCCCGGGCGCCACGATGCGGTCCGAGCAGTCCACCACCTCTCTCGCCAAGCCGACGGGCAGATCAGCGCCCACCTCGACCACGCGCCCCGAGGCCAGGCCCACGTCCCGCGCCGCGTGGATCCCCTGGGCCGGGTCGATCAGCGTTCCCCCCTTGAGCAGCAGATCGTACCGCATCGCACCCTCCTCTCGCCCCGCACCTTGCCACGACCCTACCACCACCACCCCCGCGACTCAAGCGCTAGGGTAACGCCGAAAATGGACGAACCCGGGTGGCCATCCTTGGAGCCAGGGGTGACAGGTGCCAGGTTGCAAGTTACAGAGGTGAGCGCGCGGCCTCGCCATAGCCTGCAACCTGGAACCTGTCACCTGTCACCAAGACGCCGATCCGCGTGCATCCGCGTTCCCTGCCCCTCCCCGCAGTTGACGTATTCGCCCGTGGGGTATAAGATAGGCTCCAATGGCGCTCGTTTCCGCGCCTACCGAGGTGAAGTGATGTTCCGTCGGTCCCATCCCACAGGCGCTGCTTCGCCGGGAGTTTTATGTCCCGGCGTCTTGGCGTGGACGCCCGCTGCCGCCGCGCAGTGTGGCGCCCTGCGCCGTGCCTCCGCGGCCAAGGGCCATATGGGGGGCCCCTCCCCCAAGTAACTACCCCGCCGAACGAGCCACCCTTCTGCGCTTGCCTGTACCCTGATCGCACCGTTGGCCCGCGCATAGGGCCTGCTACCATCCGTCGGCGTTGCCGGCTTGTACGATGCTACCTACCTAGGGGCGACGGCCGGTCGCCCAACCCTTGGCCAAAGGAGTATGATGAACACCAAGATACTGATCGGCGTGGCGTGGCCCTACGCCAACTCGCCGCTGCACCTGGGACACCTGGCGGGCGCCTACCTCCCGCCGGATATCTTTGCACGCTACCATCGCCTGCGCGGCAACGACGTGCTGATGGTCTCCGGTTCCGATACCCACGGCACGCCCATCACCGTCACGGCGGAGCAACTCGGCGTGCGTCCCGAGGAGGTGGTGCATCGCTACCACACGAGTTTTGTCGAGTCGCTGCAGGGGCTGGGTGTCTCGTTTGACCTCTTTACCCATACGAACACCGAGAACCACTGGGCGGTGACCACCGACCTCTTTCTGCGGCTGCTGGAGCGCAAGTACATCTACAAGGCCACCATGCAGGCGCTCTACTGCCCCGTCGACAAGCGCTTTTTGCCGGACCGCTACGTGGAGGGGACCTGCCCCTTCTGCGGCTATGAGGACGCCCGCGGCGATCAGTGCGACCGCTGCGGCAAGCCGCTGGATGCGTTGGAACTCATCGCGCCGCGCTGCAAGTTCTGCGGCGCGACGCCCGAGGTGCGCGAGACCGAGCACTTTTTCCTCGATCTCGAGAAATTCAACGAGCCCCTGAAAGAGTGGGTGGCCGACAAGGACTATTGGCGGCCCAACGTGCGCAACTTTACCACCAACCTCCTGCGCGAGGGCCTACACGGCCGCGCCATCAGCCGCGACATCGACTGGGGCATCCCCATCCCGGTGGAGGGGTATGCCGACAAGCGCATCTATGTCTGGTTCGACGCCGTGATCGGCTACCTGTCGGCCGCCATTGAGTGGGCGTACAACCGCGGCACCCCCGAGGCGTGGCATCAGTGGTGGGACGCCGAGGCCGAGTCGCGCAGCTACTACTTTGTCGGCAAGGACAACATCTTTTTCCACACCCTCATCTGGCCCGCCATGCTGATGGGGTACGGAGGATTGCAGCTGCCGCACGACGTGCCGGCCAACGAATACCTCACGCTAGAGGGGCACAAGATCTCGTCCAGCCGCAACTGGGCCGTGTGGGCGCCCGACTATCTCGCGCGCTACGATCCCGACCCGCTGCGCTACACGCTGACGGTGCATGCCCCCGAGACGTCGGACTCGGACTTTTCCTGGCAGGACTTTCTGGATCGCAACAACAACGAACTCGTGGGCACGTGGGGTAACCTGGCGCACCGCATGCTCACCTTTGCGGGCAAGCACTACCAGGGGGCCGTCCCCACGCCGGGCGAACTCGGCGACGCCGACCGCGAGATACTGCGCACCGCTGACGACGCCTTTGCGCCCGTGGCGGAGGACCTCGAGGCGTCACTTCCGCGCCGCCATCGCCAAGGTGATGGGTGTGGCGCGCGAGGCCAACCGCTACCTGGACGCCGCGGCGCCTTGGAAGGTGCTCAAGAGCGAGCCCGAGCGCGCCGCCACCGCCACCTACGTGGCGCTGCGCGTCATCGACTCGCTCAAGGTGCTCTTTGCACCCTTCCTCCCCTTCTCGTCGCAAAAGCTGCACGAGTACCTGGGGTACGACAGCAACATCCTGGGCGTGCAGAAGGCGGTCGATTTCCAGGAGAACGACCACATACACGTGGCGCTCACCTACGAGCACACCCCGGAGGGCGACCTGTGGGTGCCCAGCCAGCTCCCGCCAGCAGGCGCTGCGCAAGCCGCAGCCTTCTTTCGCAAGCTAGACGAATCGATCGTGTCGAGGAAGAGATCGCCCGCCTGCACCAGGCCGCCGCGGAATAGTGCCTTCATCCTCCCCCGGCGTACCGGGGAGGATCGCTTCTAGATACCTCGATCTTCGACAGCACTCCCCATCTGTGCCATGATAGCCCTGCCAACCCTTCCGAGGACCGCTGTCATCATGCTCGAGAGCCGCATGCCCACCCCCTCGCCGACCGTGACGCGCGTCGCCCTCCGCGTCATCGTCATCGCCTACATCGTGTTCGGTGCCATGTACGCGGTGGGCACCCCGCCATGGCAGGTGCCCGATGAGCCGGCCCACTATAACTATGTCCGGCACGTCGCGGCCTTTGGCACGCTTCCCGAGCTGCGCCCGGGCGACTATCCCGCCGATTACCTGGAGGAGATCAAGGCGCGCCGCTTTCCACCCGATCTCTCCATCGACCCCATCCGCTATGAATCGCACCAGCCGCCCTTTGTACTCATCCTCGCCGCCGCGGTGCGTGCCGCCTGGCGGTATCGTTCGGACTTCGAGTTGGTCGTGCTGCGCGCCTTTTCGGTCTTTCTCGGTGCGATGACGCTTCTCGTTGCGTTCCGTCTCGTCCAGGCGCTCGGCTCGCACGATGGTGGCGTGGACCCGGTCCTGGCCCTCGGCACCGTCGCGTTCGCCGCAACCCTGCCCATGCACGTCGCCATGACCGCGGCGGTGAACAACGATGCCCTGTCGGGGCTGCTCCTCACCACTATCGTCTGGCGGCTCGTCGTCACGTCGGGCCGCGACTGGACGCCGCGACGCGCCCTGGGCATCGGCGCTGCTGGGACTCGCCTCTGACCAAGATGCAGAGTTATGTCGCCTTTGCCCTGACAGCGACCGCGCTGCTGTGGGACCTGGGGTACGCCCGGCGGTGGCGCCCCGCCGGGGGGTGGCGGCAGGTGGCGGGGCTGGCGGCCATCATGTTCGGCACCGCGCTGCTCATGTCGCTGCCCTGGCTACTGCGCAACGCCGAACTCTACGGCCCCGCCGACCTCCTGGGCCTAGCGCGCCACGACCTGGTCGTGGAGGGACAGCTCACCACCAGCGCGTTCATCGCCGAACACGGTTGGGCGTCCCTGGCGACCTCCTTCGTGCGCACCACCTTCCAGTCCTTCTGGGGCATATTCGGCTGGATGGGCGTCCCGATGCCCCCGCGCGTCTACCAGTCCTCGCCGGCCTGACCCTACTCTCGCGGCCCCGGCGTCGCGCTGTATGCCTGGCGCACGTGGGGTTGCGGGTTACGAGTTACGGATTCCGGGTCGGAGGGGTCACAGGTGACAGGTGACAGGTTACAGGCTACAGGGGATACATCCTCGTACGCTTGTAACCTGTCACCTGTCACCAGTAACCCACAACGCACAACTCACAACCCCTCTCCCACGGCGCGCAGCCTCCTCCTCCTGTCGATCTGGCTCGCGGGCACGGCGGCGGGTTACGTGTGGTGGAACCTGAGTTACCTCCAGCACCAGGGGCGCTACCTGTTCCCCGCCATCGTGCCGCTCGGCCTGGCGTTCACCCTCGGCCTGCGCGAGGTCTTTTGTCGGCCGCCGCGCTACCTGTTCCCCGCGCTGGGCATGGGGATCGTGGCGCTACTCGCCCTCGGCCTCGCCCGGGGCGACGTCGCCTGGTTCGCCGTCGCCCTCGTCGCCCTCGCGGGCGGCGCCGTCTGGGTTGCGAGCCGCCTGGAGACCCGCTGGCCCGGCAGCGCCATCGCCCTCACCTACGCCGCCCTCGCCGCCCTCACCCTCTTGGCCCTGCCCACCTATGTCATCCCGAACCTGACCCCATAGGGGATGGGGCACGCAGATGCACACAGATTAAAAGAGAGCGGTGCCGATCCGCGCTCATCCGCATCCCCGCCGGACAACGAAAACGGCGGCACCCTCTCGCGAAGGTGCCGCCGTCTGCTATCTACCGGGCGACCAACCGGTCGCCCCTACGAGGCGTTGGAGTCGCCCCTACGAAGCTATGGAGCGAGTCTGAGCTATGGCCTGCAACCTGTCTGTCACCTGTAACCTGTAACCGGCGCAGCGCCGTAACCCATAACCGCCCTCTAGTACATGCCACCCATACCGCCGTCGGGCGCCGCGGGTGCGGGCTTGGGCGGCTCGGGGATGTCCGTGATGAGCGCTTCGGTGGTAAGGATCATCGCCGCGATGGAGGCCGCGTTCTCTACCGCCGAACGCGTCACCTTGGCCGGGTCGATGATGCCCTTCTCGAACATGTCGCCGTAGGTGTTCGACAGCACGTCGTAGCCGATGGCCGGGTTCCCCTCAGCCTCCTGGCGCCGGCGGATCTCGGCGATCACCACCGCGCCGTCCAGCCCGGCGTTCTCCACGATGCCGTGCATCGGCGCCACCAGCGCCCGCCGCACGATGGCCACGCCCGTGTTCTCGTCCGGCAGCTCCAGCGTGACGTCGTCCAGCGCCGGCACGGCGTTGATGAGCGTCACGCCGCCACCTGCGACGATCCCTTCCTCGACCGCGGCGCGCGTGGCGGAGAGGGCGTCTTCGACGCGGTGCTTCTTCTCCTTCAGCTCCACCTCGGTGGCGGCCCCCACGCGGATGATGGCCACGCCACCGGAGAGCTTGGCCAGGCGCTCCTGGAGCTTTTCCCGGTCATAGTCCGAGGTGGTCGTCTCGACCTGCGCCTTGATCTGCTCGATGCGGCCCTTGATCTCCGCCTCGGCCCCGTGCCCCTCGATGATGGTCGTCGAGTCCTTGTCCGAGACGATGCGCCGCGCCTGCCCCAGGTCGGCGAGCTGCGCTGACCCGAGCTTGCGCCCCATCTCCTCGGTGATCACCTGGCCGCCGGTGAGGATGGCGATGTCACGCAGCACTTCCTTGCGGCGGTCGCCAAAGGCGGGCGTTTCACCGCGAGCACGTTCATCACGCCGCGCAGCTTGTTGAGCACCAGCGTGGCGAGCGCCTCGCCGTCCACGTCCTCCGCCAGCACGAGCAGGTTGCGTCGGCCGACGGGACCATTTTCTCGAGCACCGGCACGAGGTCGGTCGCCGCCGAGATTTTCTTGTCATAGATCAGGACGTAGGCGTCCTCGAGGATGGCCTCGCCGGTCTCGGGGTTGGTGATGAAATAGGGCGAGATGTAGCCGCGGTCGAACTCCATCCCCTCGACGTATTCCGTCTCGAACTCGAGCCCCTTGGACTCTTCGACGGTGATAACGCCGTCCTTGCCCACACGGTCCATCACGTCGGCGATGAGGGTGCCGATCTCGGGGTCCGCGGCCGAGATGGAGGCGACGTTGGCAATGTCTTCACGGGTATCCACGTCGCGGGCTAGCTTGCGGATGGCGGCCACGGCGGCCGCGGAGGCGGCTTCGATGCCGTGCTTTACGAGCATCGGGTTGGCGCCGGCGGCCACGTTCTTCATCCCCTCGGTCACGATCGCCTGGGCGAGCACGGTGGCGGTCGTGGTGCCATCGCCGGCCACGTCGTTCGTCTTGGTGGCCGTGCTTTCCTTGAGGAGTTGGGCGCCCATATTCTCATAGGCATCCTTCAGCTGATCTTCTTTGGCGACGGTGACGCTGTCATGGGTGATGGTGGGGGCGCCCCCACTTGTCGAGGGCCGTTGCGGCCCTTGGGGCCCAACGTCGAGCCGACGGCCTCGGCCAGGGGTGTCGAGGCCTCCTCTTCAGCGACCTTCTGGCTTCATCGGAGAACTGCAACTGCTTGGCCATATTGTCCTATCCTCTCCTTCTATAGGTAAGTGGAAAGCTACTCGACGATGGCGAGAATGTCGCTCTCCCGCAGGACCAGTACCCGGCGGCCACCGTCCAGCTTGACCTCCGTCCCCGCATACTTGGCATAGAGCACGACGTCACCCACTCTGACGTCCATCGGAACGACCTTGCCCTGCTCGTCTTTCCTGCCGGGCCCTACGGCGATCAACGTCCCCTTCTGCGGCTTTTCCTTGGCCGTCTCGGGCAGGACGATGCCGCTGGACGTCACCTCTTCCTCCTCCATCGGCTCCACGATGACGCGGTCCGCGAGGGGCTTCAGGTTTACTTCTGCCATGGGCTCAACCTCCTTACCAGTGTATGGAATGGGATACATAGAAAGAGAAGGGTTCTTGTCTCGCGACACGCGCCCTTCTCGATCCGCCGTGTATGGAGCGCCGTGGCCGGCGCAACGCCTGTGCCGTGCTGAGTGGGAGCTATGAGGTTGTACAGGAGCTACGTTAGCACTCGGGCTCAACGAGTGCCAGAATAGCATATGGGGCAGAGTTTGTCAAGATGGGGGAAACAGTGGTCAGTAATCAGTCGTCAGTGGTCAGTGGCCAGCTCCCGCCGATCGGGGGGCTGTTGGCAATTAGCCGTTGGCTACGGGAGCCCGGTAGCCAACGGCTAATTGCCAACAGCCAAAAACCAATAACCAACGACTAACAGCTAAAAACTGAAAACTGACCACTGCCAACTACCCTCCCGGCGTCGGCTCCGGCGGACGCAGCACGTGCTTGGCCGGGTCGCCCGACACGAACGGCAGGCGCCTGTCCTCGAGGTACTCGTCGCCCAGCAGGCGGAGTTGCACCCGCCAGGTGCGCCAGGGCAGCCCTGACTCGGGCTGCACGCCGTCGATGTCAAACTCGGCATGATGCTCGAACAGCGCCGCCTGGAACCGCTGCGTCCAGCGCGTGACGCCGTCGGGGCCGCGGCGCTGCGTCGGGGGCTCCATGGGGTAGCCGAACGTGTCCACGCCCCCGTAGCGGTCAAAGAACGCTTTAAAGCCCACCCGCGTGCCGTCATCCAACAGGTCGCTCACCGCGTGCCCCAGCCCCGCCTCACCATGCGGGAAGTAGCGATACTCCGGCCCGTCGGCGGCGGTCGGCGCGGCGGGCGGCGCCGCATCGCCCATCAGCGCACCCAGCAGCCTCCGCTGGACCCGATACTCGGGCGGGTTCTGCGGGTGCCACTCGAGCATCATGCGCTGAAAGTACTGCACGCACTGCGGCTCCCCACCGTCGGCCCCAGACAGCGGATCCGCCACCACCGGCGAGCGCGGATACCCCAACACCTCCACGCCGCCGCTCGCCTCGAAGACGTCGAGCCACGGCCCGCTCACGGCATACCCCGTGGGCGCCACCCAGGCCCTCTCGGGTGCGGCCGTCGCCACGGCATAGCCCTCCGCGGGCACGTCCCCGGGCTCGCCCTCTCCGGCGATGGTCTCGCCGGCCACGCCAGCCTCACTCCTCGACCCGTCCGGTGGCCGCACCGGCACGATCTCTTGCGCTTCGCTCGCGGGCGCGGGATACCCCTCCCCAGGCGCGGGATACGCCCCCAACTCCCCCTCCGCGTCCTCACTGACAACGGACGACTGACCACTGACAGCTGGCTCGCCGACCGCCGACAGCTGATCGCCGACTGCCTCCCACACCAGCGCCCCCGGCACACCCCAACAGGCGTCGATGGGCCGCGGGTAGGGATCGCGCAGCCTGGCGGCGCCCGGCTCCACGAGGATCACCGGATCGCCGCCCACCAGCACGAGGCTGGGATCGCGGGCGTCGGTGTTGTTCGTCGCGGCCGCCAGCGTGATGCGATAGGCGCCATCCTCCCCGCGCTCCAGCGGCAGCGACGCCCCGAACTTGGTCAACAGCGTGGCCGTGGGCGCCGAGGAGGGCACGCCGATCTCCAACGGCGCGGCGCTGGCATTCCACAGCACCGTCACACGGTCGTCGCCCCGGCGCATGCGCACCCCATTCATCGCGCCCGGCCACACGAACTGCGCCCGGTTGGCCGTCGACGCCAGCAGCGCGGTGATCTCGTCCTCAGTGGGCGGCGTGGCGGAGCCGCTCCAAAAGTACACCGCATCGCGCGCGCCGCTCATCTCGCGCACCGCCACCTGGTACGCATAGTAGGCGGGCCGCGCCGAGCCGTCGTTGCGCACCAGCCCATAGTACTGGTCGTTCTCCGGCTGCTCATCGCGCATCTTGTAGACCGCGTACCGCTCCACGCCCGCCGCGCGGGCCAGCGCCACGCTCTGGATCATGTAACTGGCCTGCTCATCCATGGTGGCGCGCAGCCCGCCGCGCATCAGCGTCTTGAGCGGGTCGTCGTGGGGCACCACGTTCGACTCGGGGAACCAGAGGGGCACATCGATCCCGTAGGACGTGAGGATGCGCCGGTACAGCACCGGCACGGTATAGCCGTTCAGCGGGCTGCCGTACTGGTGCACCGCGACGCCGTCGAAATGGTACCAGGGAGGGGGCGGCATCGGACCCTCACCCACAACCTCACCCTCACCCCCACCCTCTCCCGGGGTACCGGGAGAGGGAGCGGATAGGCTCTCACCCTCATCCTGCCCCTCACCCGGAGTACTGGGAGAGGGAGCTGGTGCGGCCTCCTCGCCGCCCTCGGCGCCCCCCTGGCCCTCCGCGGCAGGAACGGGCCGCACCGGCGCCAGATCCTGATCCGGGGCGCCCTCACTCACGACCCCATCGCTCGCAGTGCCGTCGCTCGCGACGCCCCCGCCCGCATCGCCCTCCGGCCCGGAACCCGGAACCCGCAACTCGGAGCCATCCTCGTCCCCGTCCCCATCGCCCTCGCTCAGCGGATCGACCCCCGCGTCCCTGGCGAACTGGTCCAGCAGCCGCTCCAGGAACAGCGTGCGCCCCTTCTCGTGGTCCTGCCAATAGGTGGTGCCGGTGAGGATCACCGTGGCGTTGGGGTTGCCCGCCTTGACGGCCTGGTACGCCACCCGCTGCAGCTGCGCGAACTCGGCCACCGTGCCCGTCCAGCAGAACTCGGGCTCGTTCCAGATGATCCAGGTGTCGATGGCGCCGGCATACTCGCGCGCCAGGCGCGCCATGAACTGCCCCCAGTAGTTCTGGGGATCGTCGAACGGCAGCTCCAGATTGTGCGGCGGCGACACGGCGGGGTCGCCGCCGTTGCGCGCCGCCCAGGGGGGCGTATGGAGCACCACGCCCACCACCTCGACCCCCCGCGCGCGCTGCGCCTCCACGTCCGGTCGCGGCGGCCAGACGCCCTCGCGCCACTCGTCCGGGCCGTTGGGCTGGAACGCCGACCACCACACCACCAGCCGCTCCCACGCCGAGCCCGCCGCGACGGCCATCTCGGGGTCGTGGATCGACTGCACGATGCCAAAGAAGGGGTCTCGGCGCGGTGCGCCCCCCTCGGGTTGCGCTTCATCGGCGACGGCCGCCCCTTCCTCGGGCGCCGCCTCCGGCGCCTGCGACGCATCCGGCTCTTGAGCCACGATGCCCGCGACGCGCGGCAGCAAGCCGTGGGTTGTTACGAGTAGGCTGACCAACAGAACGAGGCCCAGTAGGCGGTGAAGAGTGGGATGCAGCACGTGTCGAGTCTCCTGGATGCATGGGATGGACGGTCACCAGAGTGCCTGGCGCGGACCCAAGGGGGGGACTCACGTGGTGTCCGGTGTCTCCGGCGACGCCCCGTACGAGGCGACGCCGAAAGCCGCCGCCGCTAGTATCGTCAGGATGCCGCTGCACGTCAAGCGCCAGAGCCCCCCGAATCCTCGTGGCCCCACGCATCGATCCGCGTCCGCTGCCGGTAGTCGCCGGCCGGCAACAGCAAGACACGCGAAAAGCCGGCCCTGAGGTTGGCGCCATCCAGCAGGCGCGACACCAGCCGCGGATGGATGCGGTCGGTGGGTAGGTAGAGGTTGACGTTGGTGGTGACCACTAGGGGCAGGTGCCCGCGGTAGCGAAAGTCGATGATCTGGTAGAGCTTTTCCGCAGCCCAACTGGTGCTACTCTCCGCTCCCAGGTCGTCGAGGACTAGGAGGCCGACCTCGCGGACCAGGGCAAAGCGCTCGTCATAGCTAAGCGCTGACCCGTGCGCAACCGGCGCGCCGTAGGCCGACGCCGACTGTGAGGCGGCATAGCCCTGCCGCAGGGCATCCAGCAGGTCGGGGACCGTGGCAACATAGGCCTGCCGGCGCGTGTTCAGGTAGGCGGCGGCGATGGCAAAGGCGAGGTGCGACTTGCCGCTGCCGGGCGCGCCACACAGCACCAGCCAGCCCATGGGATCCTCGGCGTACGCCTGGCATTCCGCCTTCACCTCGGCGAGGTGCTCCTTGCCCGCGGCATCCGTCAACGCCTTGTCCGGGTCAAAGGTCTCGAACGACCAGCACCGTATCATCTCCTCCGTGAGGCCAGAGTGGGCCATGAGTTGCGCCATCTGGCGGCGAAGCCGCTTCTCCTCTCGGCACGGGCAGGGCACCGAGGCGCCGTTGGGATAGCGGTCGTTAGGCGGAAGCCAGGTAAAGCCGCTGCCGCCGCAGCGGTCACAGGCCGAGTCGGCGTTTGGCCTCATTGGGGTCCTCCCCGTTGCGGATCGCCTGCTGGTACGCGTTCCATCGGGCGAAATCGTCGGGCGATGCGGGTGGGCCGGCGTTCAGCGGATGGTTGCAGGTTCCAGGCGCCAGGTTACGGGGTCTAGCAGGGCCTGACGCTCTAGCTTGGAGCCTGCCACCTGGAACCTGTGACCCTGTGGTGTTGCCGCCCGCGTACCAATCCAGCAGCCAGCCGAAGCCGTGGGGGTTGTAGCCTCGAGCACACCATTCCCGGTAGCATGCCCTGAGCCGGTCCTCCGATGGATGGGGGCCGATGGCCGCCAGCACATCGTCGTACAGCGCCTTGGGCGGATACATGCCCGTGATGGTGCGAAAGAGCTGGATGGCTGGCAGGCGTGTGCGGGGATCGGGACCGCGCCGCGGGGGCGGTTCCGCGCCTCGCGTTTCGCGTTGCGAGTCGGAAGGGCTACGGGCTACAGACTGAGAGGGATGGGGGCGGCGGCGGGGGGCCGCCCCGAAGCGCGCCTTGGGGCAGACCCGGAGGTACCCTTCGAGCTGCGCTTCGGGGCATGCCGTGAGGCATGCCTCCTCCCTGGTCTCTTCTTGGTATCCTTGGTGGTAATCCTTGTGTTACGATTTGTAACAGGGGGGTGTAACGTTTTGTTACAGGGGGTGTCACGAAGCGTTACACGTTCCTCGTCCTGCGACGGAAGTTGCTCGTCAGGCGCGATGGGTTCGCGGCGCTTGGAGGGCTCGGGAGATGCCGACGCACCGGCGTCCACACCATCATCCACAACCTGCACGTGCTCGGACGCATCCGAGCACGCATCCTCCGCGCGCCGGGTGGCGCGCCACTCCTCTTCCGACACGGGCACGTACTCGCGCGTGATACCGGGCTCGCTCGCATCGACGCGGCAAATCAGCCCCCACTGCAGGAGCTGCTTGATGTGACGCCCGATGCGCTGGCGCGACCACCCCAGGTCGCCGGCCAGGCGCTCGCAGCTAGCATAGCACTTGGCGTGCTTCATCTGCGCGTAGCGATAGATGACGCCATACGTCAGGGCCAGGGTCGAGCTGCCGGTGACGCGCACGACCCAGTCAAAGCAGAGGGTGTAGGTGGGCTTGGCAGACATGGCGGTCTCTTTGTTGGTGTTATCCTTTGGGCAGTTGGCTGTCTGCCTTTCTTGTAGGCGGTTGGCTGTCGGCTGTCGGCTGTCGGCTATCGGCGGTCAGATGTTGGCGGTTGGCGGTTGGCGGTTAGCGGTTAGCCCTCAGCGGTCGGCGGTCACGCACTGACCGCTGAGAGCTGACCGCTGAATGCTGAGAGCGGATCGGTCGCCTCGATGACGACCGACTCCTGCCGCGGCGAGAGGCCCTCGGCGGCGGCGATGAGCGCGGCGCTGATGAGCAGGTCGTCGTGGACGCGCGGGTCGGCGACGCCCCAGCGCATGCGGCGCGAGGGGGTGTCGACGACCTCATAGTCCGCGGCGGCTACCTCGCGCCAGAACTGGGCGTACTCGGCGCTGTCGTCGGGGGCGTGGTCGCGAAAGCGCCCCGAGGTGCACAGCGCGAGCAAGTCCCAGCCCAGGCGGCTCTTGGACTCGCTGGTGAACACGAACGGCACGACGCGTGGCCCGAGTTCGGCGCGCAGAAAGCTGGTGAGCCCCGCGCCGATGCCCGTGGCGTCCACGATGAGCTGCTCGGGGCGCCACAGCTCGGCGAGGCGCACGATGGCGGGCAGCAGCTCGTGGTGCGGCGTGCCGGTCCAGTAGTAGCGGTCGAGCACGCTGAAGATGGGCAGCCCGCTCTTGAGAAAGCCGACGCGAAAGACCGTCAGGGCGGTGCTGTCGCGGCGCGGCTCGGTGGCGCGCAGCAGCGCCCCTTCGGTCTGATCCTCCGCCTCGCCCGCCACGTCGAGGGTGAGGAGGTAAGGCCCCGGTCCCTGCGGCGTGCGCGCCCGCGGGTGCTCGCCCTGCATGAGGACGCGCGTGGCGGGCTTGAACATGCCGCCGCGGGCCTCGATCTCCTCCAGCTCGTACTGGGTGCGCACGAGGGGGTGGCCGGGGCCGAGGCGGGCGATCTCGGCGCGCACGTAGGCGCCGTAGGCGGGCACCTCCTGGGCGACGCGCGGCCAGGGCACGACGAACACGCGGCGTTGGCCGTCGGTCTGCTCCTGGCGGCGCAGGGCGCGGACGGTCTCGGCCAGGAGGGTGTCGGCGGTCCAGGCGGTGCCCCACAGGACGGAGGTGACGTTGGTGGAGGCGCCCATGGGGCGGAACTCCTTGTTCCACTTCAGCGGGTCGAGGTCCTGGGCCTCGTCCGCCTCGAGCAGGAGGTCGGCGGTGGCGCCGACGACGTTGGCGCCGGGGGCGCCGCTATAGAAGGAGCAGCGGGCGCGGCCCACGGCGAGCATGTAGCCGTGCTGGCCCTCGGCGGCGGGCAGGTCGCTGGCCTCGTAGAGGGCCTGCAGGCGCAGCAGGCTGTTGATGGTCTGCGGCTTGAAGGTGGGCGAGACCTTGACGATGTTGCCGCCGCGGCGCCGAAAGTAGTTGAGCAGGAAGGCCTCGACGTGGGCGGAGGTCTCGTTCTTGCCCGCCTGGCGGCTCATCATGACGGCGAAGGTGAGGCCCTTGGCGCGCAGGACGGAATCGACGATGGCGGCGGCCACCTCGTACTGGTACGACCGCAGGGGCCGATGGAGGAGGTGGGCGGAAAAGCGGGCGATCTGGGTCATGTCGGCGTAGAGCGCGCGCTCGATTGTGGGGCGGTGGGCGGTGAGCAGCATGGTACTCCTGCAGGCTATTGGCTATTGGCTATTGGCCGTTGGCTCCTGGCTGTCGGCGGTCGGCGGTCGGCGGTCGGCGAACTCGCCCTCGCTGGGAGAGAAATCGCCCTCGACCACCACCTCGGCCAGGCCCGGCAGGAGCGGCTGGGCGGTGAGGGGGCGCTGGTCGAGGGGAGGGCCCTGGCGCTCGATGCGGGCATAGACGCCGCTCAGCAGCCGATCGAAATCCGCGGTGGTAGCGGTCTCGATGACAAAGCGCGCCTTGACGATGCTGGTCACCGTCTCGGCCGAGGAGAGCCAGAGCCGCATGAACGCCATGGGGCTCATCAGCTTCCAGCCGGTGCGGCTGCTGGCGGCCGCCTGCTCGGCGAGCACCTTGCGGGCCGCCTCGAGCAGGTCCAGCTCGCGCTGCAGGATGTCGAGGCAGTCGGGGGCCGTCTCGGGTGCGACGTTCGCGTCGCCCACGACGCTTGCGTCGCGTACGACGCTTGCGTCGCGTACGACGGCCTCGTTGAGGCGTGCCAGGAGCGCGGCAAACCCCTTCGCCACCCCCTCCCCCTCGGCGGCCTCGCGTATCTGCGCCGTGTGCGCGGCGCAATAGGCGCTATGCGCGATGGCCAGGCGCTTGCAGCCGCGCGCTTGGCAGAGGCGACGCTGGCCGCCCACCAGGCGCGGCGTGGGGTCGGCCACTCCCAGTTCGAGGTTCTGCTGCCACTGGCGGTGGTGCTGGTAACAGTACTCCTGGTCGCGCAGCGCCCAGCCATGGCACCCCTCGACGGCGCAGAGGCGATGGTGTTCTGGTGGCTTGCTCATGGCGATGAATCCCTGTGCCTGTCTGTGCGGGCAGCGCATCGCTTGGCGCTCGGCCCGATCCCTCTGCTGGGGATGAGGGCCGCGAACGGGGGCGGCACCTCGGTCGTGCCGTGCCTCAGGCCATGGGGGGGAGCGGGCCTGGGCTCACACGTCGGGCACCATGGCCGGGTCGCGCCTGGTACTGCCCTAGTATAGCATAGGTTAATAGTATTTTCAATATTATGCCCATGCATCGCAGTGCGCACTATTGTGCGAACATTGAACTTTAGTTCCAACTGTCTTATGCTGTCATTGCCTTAATTTTACTATTATAGCCGTTCACTGCAGCGTGAGTCTCCAGGCTGGCAGCTCCTGGGCGCCGGCGCATTGCCCGTGATTCAGGGTACTGTGCGATAGCCGGGCGAGCTGGAACGCTACGCTGGTTCGGCCGGTATGCCGCTCGTACAGCCCCATGATAGCAGAGGTCTGAAAAGATTGCTGAGGTGATTACGTCTACTTGGGGCGGATTGTTACTGGTTGCTCGGTGGTGGTGACGCGGTAGCGATGGGTGTGGGTCACGGTGCGGTGGCGGGGGATCGTGGGGACTGGGCGTGAGGGCGCCGGAGCGCGCGTTCGGGATGCGCAGAGCGGGGCGCGGTGACGCGGTGGGGGAATCATGAGGGTGAGCGCGTTGGGAGGCGGGGGGCAGAAGGCCCGCATCGCCGGTCCACCCCCACGCGTGTGGGGAAAACGCTGACGAATCCTCTGTACGTGTGGCACGAGCGGGCTTGGGGACCTTTGATCACAGGGCTGGCTTCACAATCCCCGCCCAGTCTCTCGACTGGATGCAACGCCCCACTCGCCACCAACTCCGACGCAGCCATGTGGTTTCAATCCCCACCCAGTCTCCCGACTGGATGCAACGGCATTTCGCAGCAGGTGGTGAGCGAGCACGCGGTGTTTCAATCCCCACCCAGTCTCCCGACTGGATGCAACCGTACGCGACGTGGCACTGGCGCGGGTCGTTGTAGTTTCAATCCCCACCCAGTCTCCCGACTGGATGCAACATGAAATCAACGAGTACGACGCCTGGGCCGAGGTGTTTCATCCCCACCCAGTCTCCCGACTGGATGCAACCTGTACATCGGCTCGCTCAATCCGGCGCGCTCGATGTTCTAATCCCCACCCAGTCTCCCGACTGGATGCAACGCCATTCACGCCCCCCGCTACTCTGCTATAATGGTTCTAATCCCCACCCAGTCTCCCGACTGGATGCAACGGGGCCAGCATCGAGGATCGGCGGGCGGATCCCGTCGTTCCAATCCCCACCCAGTCTCCCGACTGGATGCAACGGGGCCAGCATCGAGGATCGGCGGCGGATCCCGTCGTTCTAATCCCCACCCAGTCTCCCGACTGGATGCAACGGCTGAGCGCCTATCTCCTCGGCAGGCCTACCGAGTTCCAATCCCCACCCAGTCTCCCGACTGGATGCAACCGCGATGACGTGGCGCGAGTCCTCGGCAAATACGGGGTTCTCGATCCCCACCCAGTCTCCCGACTGGATGCAACCGTTGTACTAGCAGGTTATTGCCGCTGCGGATGTTTCAATCCCCACCCAGTCTCCCGACTGGATGCAACATCGCGGTAACGTTGCCACAGTCGCCCCTCAGTAGTTTCAATCCCCACCCAGTCTCCCGACTGGATGCAACGCGCGCGGTACGGTCGTAGAGTCCAGGTGCGCGTAGTTTCAATCCCCACCCAGTCTCCCGACTGGATGCAACCTGCAGGGAGCACGGCAGACGCTGGGAAAGTATGTGGTTTCAATCCCCACCCAGTCTCCCGACTGGATGCAACGATCATCTTGTCAGTGACGATTACGTGTTCATCGACGTTTCAATCCCCACCCAGTCTCCCGACTGGATGCAACGTTGGGCGTCGCAGCGACTAGCGCCTCGTTCTCGTGGTTTCAATCCCCACCCAGTCTCCCGACTGGATGCAACTTCCACGCGCACTCAGCGCGGACGATCATGCGGTTGTTTCAATCCCCACCCAGTCTCCCGACTGGATGCAACGCCAACTCCTCGCCGCAGAAGGGGCAGAAGCGAATGTTTCAATCCCCACCCAGTCTCCCGACTGGATGCAACGCCGACGTGCCGAGCCGGAAATAGTCGGTATGGGCGTTTCAATCCCCACCCAGTCTCCCGACTGGATGCAACTACGAATGAGTTCGTTAGCGTCTACGGCTATGACGAGTTTCAATCCCCACCCAGTCTCCCGACTGGATGCAACGAGACGTGGGCGCCAGTGATCGAGGCGATAAAGATGTTTCAATCCCCACCCAGTCTCCCGACTGGATGCAACGACAGAACCCCGAGACGTGGACGGCCACATGAGGAGTTTCAATCCCCACCCAGTCTCCCGACTGGATGCAACCGCTCTTGACCCCGCGCACCGAGTACAGGTCGATGTTTCAATCCCCACCCAGTCTCCCGACTGGATGCAACGGCGCCAGAAGGCTCCTAGGAGGACCTTTTGGACCGATTCTGGCCCCTGTAACGGCTGCTGGACCGCTTTCGGGGCATGTAGGCGCTCTCACGAGCCCTCTTGGGCACCGCAGAGGCCCTATTCCCGCCCAGTTGTGCCGCGAACCCCCTGCCTACAGGCCACCACAGGTGGTCCGCGCCCCTAGATTACCAGCGGTTTGTGCATGTCGTGGGGTACATCCTTCCCGATGACCTCCACATAGCGATCCCGAGGCTCCATCAGACGGTAGATGCGCAAGCTGTCCTCCGATTCCTTGATCTCCTTCTTGACGTCTCGTCTCAGGCGCTCCATATCCTTGTCGGAGAGGGTGCACTCGAACACCGACTTTTGCACCCGTTGCCCATACGCCTCGCAACGTTTGGCCACTCGTTGGAGCCGCCGCCGCCCAGCAGCCGTCTCGGTCGATACATCGTAGGTGATCAGAACCTCCACGGGCCTCCTTTCAGGACATAAGCATCAGCGGTACACAAATGGCGGATAGACCTCCAGGTCCTCTCGCAAATAGCGGGCGAGCAGCCGCGCCTGCAGGTGCGGCACAAGGCCCAGCGGGACCGTTTGCCTCAGCAGACGGTGTCGTACCTCCGACTCTTTGCGCTTCTGATACTCGGTCAAGACCGTTTTGCGCCCGCTATCGGTCAGCCTCACGCCCCCTTTCTCCTCAAAGTCCTTCGGCTGGAGCTGGCGGCGATTCACTAGAGTGAGCGCCACGCGGTCGGCGAGGATAGGTCGCAGGTCTTCCATGAGATCCAGTGCCAGCGCTGGGCGGCCCGGCCGCAGTGCGTGTAGGTAGCCCACCTGGGGGTCCAGCCCCACGCCCTCTAGCGCCGCCTCGCATTCACCGCGGAGCAGCGCATAGAGAAAGGAGAGCACCGAATTCATCGGATCCCTTGGCGGGCGCCGGTTGCGCCCGTCGACGTAAAAGTGGTTGCGGTTGGCACGAATCATGTGGGTCACCACGCCAAAGTAGGCGCGTCCCACCTCGCCCTCGGCGCCGCGCAGCACTCCCAGGTCATCGATCTCCGGCAGGCGCTGGAGTACCACAGCGAGGTGATCGGCAGTGGTGCGCAGCGAGCCCTCGTCTGCCGCGCTGTCGGCCTCGCGGGCCGCGCGCAGCAGCACATGGCGCGAGTTCTGTATCTTGGCGGCCACGATCTGGCGAGCGATGTGCATCGTCTGCCCTGGATCGTCAAGAGCCAGATGCTGTGCCCGGCGCAGCAGGACGTTGCCCGACGTGGGGCACTGCAGCCGCCCCCGAAAGCGCCCGCCACGCGTGAACCAGATCACCGTTCGGCCATCGAGGGCGCAGCGGTGGATCAGAAAGGGCGTCACGGTGACGTTGCCAAATACGGCGATGCCGTTCAGCCGCAATAGAGGCACCCGTGTGATCAGCGCATCTTTGGTCTGGATGCGCACCGTGTCGCCCTCCAGCCTGAGGACGGCACCTTGAGTCTGCACGTAGAGGGTGTTCAGCAACTCAGGCATGGGTCATCGCTCCTCGATCTCGCCGCCAATCATGGTGCTGGCCCCTGTGGCGCCAACGTCATCGACCCGGTAGAGCGCGCCCTGAAAGCCACGCAGGCGGGCCGGTTCACGCATCACGTCCGGCAGGCACGCGTCGCGTAGGGAGCAACGCCGACAGAGGCGCGTGTTCTCCACCGGTGGGGGCACATAAGAGCGTCGCAACAGCTCACGCACCACCTCGATGGCGGCGAGTGTCTGCGCACGGAGCGCCTCATCAAGGAGAACCTCGCGCCGGTTGCGCGCCGCAGCGCGATAGATCGCGCCGCGTGGTACGGTGCAGTCGAGCATCTCCTCCAGACACAATGCCTGGGCACAGAGCTGCATCTCGGCCGCGGCGCGATGGATGCGCCCCGATTTGTACTCCACGGGGTACGGACCCTCGGGCCGCAGCTCCACAAGGTCCACCTGGCCGGTGAGACCCAGTCGGTCCGAGTAGATGACCAAGCCCCGCCGCACCTCCACGCCGCGCGACGGGGCGTCGTCGCCCTCATGCACCCGCTCGTGGGTGATGCGCCCGCGGACGGTGTAGACGTTCTCCTCGTACACGCCCTCGACGTGGATGAGGGCACACTGCCGGGGACAATAGGCATAGTGCTCGATGGCCGACACGGCAACCGTGGGCCAGTCGCGTTCATCTGTTGGGCTGGTGGCGCCGTCCATCAGCCCACCAGCGCGTTCAGCTCGACCCCCGCCGGCAGGTCGGCACGATCCACGCTGACGGCGTAGTCGCGGAACGACCGCGGCACCTCCGCCCCGCCGTCGGCGCGCGACACGGCGACCCGCTCGAACAGGGCGTGGGCCGGGGCATTGCCCAGCGGGCTCTCATGGCTAAAGACGTACAGCCCGCGCAGCGCCATCATCCCCCGCGAAGCAGAGCGGTCCAGATCCCACATCCCCTGCAGCGCCTCCCACAGCGCAGCCAGGTCGTCGGCGTCGGCGCCGGTGGTAGCGGCGAACTGGGGAGTGAAGAAGCCGTGTCCACGGTAGAGGCCATAGGGCACCAGGGGCTTGCGGCCCATCTCGGTCACCTTGCCGCCCGAGCCCTCTCCCTCCTCACTCACGGTGACGGCAGCATCCTCGGGCCTGGTGATGGCCACGCGGGTGATGGACAGATTCAGCGGCACCACGGGGTCCACGGAGCGGGCGAAGGTGAGCTGCACCGGGCCACGCACCTGGCCGCAGTTCACGCCGGTGGTCATCACCGCGCCGAACAGGCGCACGTCGAAAAAGTTGGTGCACATGTAGGCGCGCGCCTTTTCCACGTCCGGGCGCGCCTGCCGCGAGCCGGTGGAGGCGATGCCCAGCTCGTCATAGGCACGCTGGTGCAGGGTGTTCAGGGCCATGCCCTTGTCCTGCACATAGATCTTGTAGCGGGCCTGCTCGCCGCGGGTGGCATCGACCCAGTTGCGTATCTTGCGCTTGAGGCAGACGTCGGTGACCAGCCCCTGCATCGTTTCGGGGTCCACGCGGGGGAGATTCCCGGCGTCGGGGTCACCGTTGGGGTTGCCATCGGTCACGTCGAACAGCAGCACAAAGTCGTGGCGTCGCGTCGGGTCGAGGTAGGCGGGCATGGGATGCTCCTTGTGTGAGAGGTTGACGGACTTGTCGAAGGTCGCCGGTTGGCATGTCGAACGCCATCGAGCTGTCACTCGTCCTCGTGCGGTTCCTGACGCTCCCCGGCGGCGCGGGCGCGGGCGCGGCTGGCGGCGCGCTGGTGGTAGTAGCCCAGGGCGAACAGCGCCTGGTCGTGCAGCGATAGGGTGCGCGGGAAGGCGGGCAGGTCCACGAGGATCTCCTCCATCTCGCGCTGCAGCGCGCCGTGAGCGCCGGGGCGGTCGCGGCGCAGCTTGCTCAGGTGGGCCTGGGTGCCGGTCATCAGCGAGCCGAACACCGAGGCGGGGGCGCTGGAGGCGGTGCCATAGTAGCGGTCCACCAGCGTCGTGTTGGCGCCGGGGATGGCCAGCGTCTGCGCCCGCTCCAGCACGGCCAGCAGGCGGCCGCAGAGATAGGCGGGGACGCGGTTGGCGAGATCGAGTTCGGTCATGGGGTCCTCCTCATCGGGGATGGGGCCGGCGACAGGCCGGCGCGACGATAGCGCGAGTTTGATCAGCGCCGCGTGAGAGCGCGTCACGCGCTGTTCGGCGCGGGTGCGCTGGACGGCGCGGTAGAGGATGCCGGGGGGCAGCGGGCGGCCCAGCAACGCGCAATGCACGAGCGCATACACCGTCGGCGCGGGCACGTCGCGCAGCTCCCGCTCGGTGGCCGCCGCCAGGGCGCGGACGCCCAGGGGTGGGTGCGGCGCCCCCCACGCGTCGACGATGCGCTGGGCGGCGAACCAGCCCGCCAGGTGCCCCTGTGCCTGGGCCACCGTGGTATCGATCCAGTCGCGGACGACGGCGCGCCCGCCGCTGGCGGAGAGGAGCGCGCCGTAGAAGCGGTTGGCCGCCACCTCCGGCGCCGAGGGCCGGTAGGTTGCCTCCATGAGGCGGCGCACGTCGTCGGGTTGGGGCTGATTCATCAGATCGACGACGGAGAAGGCCGCCGGCTCGCGAGTCCAGAAGACGAAAGCGGCCTTACCCACCACAAAGTGGGTGTCGTCGTCGCGCAGCAGCCGGTTGAGGGCCACCGTCATCGCCTCGGCGCAGTCGGCGCAGATCGGGGCGATGAGTGACGCCTGCAGGCCATAGGACTCGTAGGCGCTCTCGTTGGCCGAGATGATGGCGGTGCCCGATGGCTGCCCATCGGGGATCCCCTTGATCTTCCCGGGCAGGCGCCGCAGCACCGGGCGCCTCTCCCCACAGACCAGGCACTGCATGACGTCGGCGTCGGGGGTGTTGACCCGCGCCCAGAAGGCGCGCACCGCGGGCCGCTCGGTCACCCGCTGCCCGTCGACGCGGAACGTCACCGTCGCGCCCCGGTCATAGTCATCGGGGAGACGCAGGCGGTCAACGGGATGGTTGCCCAGGAAGCGCCGCACGGCGGCCACGGCGGGGTCGTCGGTGTCTGCCATACAGCGGTGCAGCAGCTCCAGGTAGGCCGTGTGACACTGGGCCTCGCGGTCGGGGTTTTTCCCGTCGCGGGGCAGGCCAAAGGTGTACGCCGCGTTGTCGGCCAGCAGCAGCGGCTTGACCCCCGAGGAGCGCTGCACCTGCGGCACGAGCAGGTTTTGGCCGCGGCGCGCCTCGCGGCGGCTCGGATCGGCGGTGTCCTCCGGCTCGGGGCTGAGCTGCTCCCCCTGAGCGTCCAGTTCGATGATGTAGCGCACAGGCGCGCGGCGGTAGAACTGCGGTGGCAGGTCCAGCCGCTGGGCGTACTCGGCAAGGCGTTGGAGAAACATGGATGGGGCTCCCTTCTACGCCGGTGGTGGGTAGCGCACGATGCCGCGATCCAGCCGCGCGGCAAAGAACCGTGGCGTGCCCCGCCCCTGGCCATCCGGCGCATAGTCCAGATCGAGGAGCATGGGGCCGAGATCGTCGCTCTCGGCGATGGGCTGTTCATCCCCCAACGGCGGGGCGAACCAGGCGGCGAACTCGCGGCAGCCCAGGTAGGGCCGGGCGAAGCATTGGCCCCGCTGCACCCGGCGCCGGAACTGGTCGCGGAACTTGGCCGGGTCGGCGCCGAAATCGTCGCGGACGGCGACCTGGGCGCGCAGGAGATACGCCACGTCGCGCAGCACGAGGCTGTGGCGCTGCGTGCGGTCGTCAGCGGCGTCGTAGCCGTCGGGGCCGTCGCCGCGCGCCCAGCGCTGCACCGTGCTTAGCGCCGCCTTGCCCTTGACCTCGTTGCGCAGCAGCGAGGCGTAGCGGATCGGGTGCAGCACCCACACCTCCTGCAGCACCCAGGTGAACTCGGGCTTCCAGAAGATCGCCTCCAGGATGCCCCTGGCCGCGGAGGCCGTGGGCACAGCGTAACTCACCCGCTCGACTTTCATCTCGGGTCGGGTGAAGCAGGCATAGTGGCCCCACACTCGGACGGATAGCGGCGGATAGTCGGCCATACCGGACTCCTTTCTGCGTGCGTGAGGGCTAAAAGATGTACGCCTGCCCCGCGGGCGCCCCGGTGAGCAGGCCGCACCGTGCGTCGTAGCGACTCGTCCAGACGGTCACGCCGGGGGCCAGGTCGGCGGCCAAGCCGTCGCGGCGGGCGCGCTCCACCTGACGTCGGGGCAGCGAGACGGTATAGGGTTGTAGCGCCCGCCACAGCGAGCGGGGGCTGCCGCGATGGGCGACGAGGTCGTCGAGGGCGCGCTGCGCCCTGCTGCGCTCCTCCGTCGTGCCGAACGGCACGACGACGGGCTCGGCGTCGTCATCGATCATCCGAAAGCGTCGCGCCGTCTCGGCATAGTCCAGCCGGCGACGGCAGCCCTGCACGTCGTCGCTGTCCGCGTCCACCGTGTCGAACAACCGGGTATAGTAGGGGCGCGCCGCTTGGGGCGAGTTCGGGTCGAGGTCGCCCGCGCCCAGCACGGCACGGGTGATGCCCGTCGCGGTCCTGTAGACGCCGAGGGGCAGCCCCCCGTCGGCGGGCACGAACACGACGACGCGCCCGTACGGCAGCCGCCCCTCGCGGTTGCAGCGACCAGCGGCTTGGATGATGGCGTCCAGCGGGCCGAGGGCGCGCAGCACCAGGGGAAAGTCGAGGTCTACGCCCGCCTCAACGACCTGGGTAGCCACGAGGCGACAGGTGTGCCCCGCGGCCAGGCGCCGGCGCACCTCCGCGATGACCCGGCTCTTGTGCAGGCCGCACATGGCCGCCGAGAGGTGCAGCGCCTCGGGGTCCTGCGCGCACAGCGCCGCGTGCAGGGTCTGCGCATCGCGGGTGTTGACCACGGCCATCGCCTGTCGGGCGTTCATCATCTCCGCGACCACGTCGCCCCAGGGCATGGCTCGTCGAGCCGCCACTCGTACCGCACCCGCTCCAGGGCGTGGAAGTAGCGCTCGGGCTGGGGCACGATCTCCTGGCGTCGAGCGCTCGCATCCCCGGCACGACCTCGAACGCCGGCTGGGTGGCCGTGCTGAGCACGACGGTGGTGTGGTAGGCGCTCAGGCGTTGCAGGGCATCGAGGATGGGCGTCAGGCGGCCCGGGTGGCAACGCCTGCACCTCGTCCAGGAGCAGCACGGCATGGGTCAGCCGATGCACCTTGCGCGCCGCCTGCGGCCGGTTGGCGAAGAGGCTCTCAAAGGGCTGCACCGTCGTGGTGACGACCACCGGCGCGTCCCAGTTCTCGCCGCCAGGCGGGTCCAGCCGGCGAGGTCCCCCTCGTCGTCGGGAAACCGGGCGGCACTGTGGTGCTCCAGCACGGCCGGGGGCTCTCCGTCCCGATCGAGGATGTCGCGATACACCTGCACCGTCTGCTCGGTGATGCTGAGGTAGGGCACGGCGACGATGATGCGCTCCATGCCGTGGATCAGGGCGTGGCGCAGGGCGAAAGCCAGGGCTGAGCGCGTCTTGCCACCGCCGGTGGGCACCGTGAGACGATAGAGGCCGGGCGGCTGAGTGGCCGCCGCCACGCACGCCTCGTAGATGGCATGGCGCGTGCGATTCACGGGGTCATCGGCGTGGCCGGTCAGGCGGGCTTGATCCGCCGCGAAGCGACGCCACAGCACCTCCAGGCTAGGGCCGATAATGCGCTGAGCACCGCTCGCCGGGCTAAAGTGCCGTTCGGTGTCGAGGTAGTCGGCGTCGACGAGCGCCGAGTACAGCAGCCGCAGGAGGATCTCGACCCCCAGGATGTCGCGGGCCGTCGCCTCGGGCAATGCCAGGGGGCGCTCGGGACGGAGGTCGGGGAACTGCTGGCGGGCGTCGCCCAGCGTCCTGGCGGCGGCGTCGCGGTGTTCGGCGAGCCACGCCTTGCAGTCGCTGAGGGAGGTGAGGCCGCCGTGATGGCCCTGGAGCGGCAGAGCTAGGGCTCCAAGCCACTCCAGAGCCAGCAGCGCCCCGGCGGCCTTGTGGTCGGGGGAGGGCAAGCGGCGGCCCTCCTCGGCAGCCAGCAGGTAGCGCTGGAACTCGGGGGCAAGCTTGCCCACGTCATGCCATAGGCCGAGATAGCGCCCCAACGCGGTGGCGCCAAAGCGCGAGGCAAACTCCGCCGCCAGATCCGCTACCGCGTGCAGGTGATCGTGCAGGTCGTGTCGCGTCCCATCGGCATTGCTAGAGTGTGCATAGGGCATGGAGCACTCCCCTTGGTCTACCTACAGCAGGGCCTGCCGGTATGGCATGTCTCTGCAGTCAACGTCAGAACACTAGGGCATATCCAGCCATCGAGTTGGACTGGGTCGATCACCACAGCGCGTCGTGCCCCTTGAGCACGGTCAGCGTGTGGGGCAGAATAGCCCTCGGCCAGGGCGTACCGCGGCGGCATCCCCTCGTCCTGGGTAACGGGGATCTGCAGGTCGTGGAGCGCCAGGAGATCGCGCTGGATGGTGCGCGTCGAGACGCCGCACAGCCGCGCCAGCTCCGCAGCGCACAATCCGCGGGGGTGGCGGTAGAGGAGGTGAGAGATACGGCTCAGGCGTTGGGCTTTGGTTAGGGCGCGGGCGTCATGGTCGGCCATGGGATCGCTCCTGGGGTGCGGCGTCGTGCGCCCTCACCATAGCACACCAGCGCGACAGGTATCGTCGCGCGCGATGAGCGGTGGCAGGGCAGTTGGTGAATAGCGGAGCAGGCATCCGGCCGCGAGGAGCGGCTAGAGGGCGATACGAGGCTGGGGCAAGATCCCCGGCAACTACGAGGCGATCCACAGGGGGCGCACGGATACATCGTCAATGATTCTCCGTTGATATCGCAGGGCCGCCCCCCCACTCAGCCCCGGGTGTCGACGCTGACGAACATGCTAGCACAAGCGAGCGGCAAAGGCCAGCCGCAGCGCCCCTCACCCCCAGCCAGCGCAGGCGGGCTGGGCAGCGTCAGCGCGGCGATCCGAGGTTGGGATCGCGGCTTCAGCCTGCGGCGTCCCCCTCTCTCAGCGGCGACCCCTTTCGCGCCTTTCGAGGTGTTTCGCGCCCGATCCGATACTCTGGATCGCCGCGATGCAGACGCCTCCCGCGTCTCCGCGCCCCTCACCCTAACCCTCTCCCCGGAGTACGAGAGTGTTGCACGGATCGGTTTTCGGCTGACGACACCACAACCTGTGGGACGGGTCAGCGAGTTGCACACTACGGGCTGTGGTCTTCACTGGCCGTCTGGTATCCGTGCAACACTCTCGTACCGGGGCGAGGGAACAGGAGCCGCCGTCGCTCCTCCAGCCCGCGATGGGCTCCGCCGCGGCGTCCCCCTCCGCGCCGCCCCTCACGCAACAACGCCTCCCGCCCTCCCCCAGCCCGCGCAGGCGGGCTTCGCCTTCTTAGCGCCAGGCTTCAGCCTGCGGCGTTCCCCCCCCCCGCGCCCGCGGCGGTCCCCGCGCCCGCGGCGTCGCCCCCCCGCGCCTGCTGATGCCGCCGGGACGGCGGCGCTCCGGAGGGCAACGAAAAAGGAGGGGATCCCCATCGATCCCCTCCTCACCCGCACTAACGTCGTGCCGGCCCTGCGGCGCTACCTCTACCGCGGCTCAACCACAAACTTGAGCGCCGTGCGCTCCTGGTCCGCGATCTCGACCGTCGCAAAGGTCGGGACGCACACCACCTCGAGCCCCTCCAGCGCCAGGTAACCCCTGGCGATGGCCACCGCCTTGATGGCCTGGTTCACCGCGCCTGCCCCGATGGCCTGGACCTCGGCGCGCCCCGTGTCACGGATGACGCCCGCGATGGCGCCCGCCACCGAGGTGGCCTGCGAATGCGCCGCAACCTTGAGAATCTGCGCCGGCGCAGCGATGGGAGGTGCCTGCAAGTACTCTGGTACGCGTATTGCTTCCATAGCGTTGGTTCTTCCACTCCTCGTGGCCTAGGTATAGATCGCCGTATCCATCATCACGCGGCCCTCTCCCTCTATCCGCCTTGGCGCGCCCTGGGGCCGACGCTGGGCGCCCCGTGCTCCTTCTCGTCTCAGCCGATCCACACTTCGGGTCGCCGGGGGTCCCGGCGCGCTTCCTGCTTCTCCACCCGCTTCGCCCACCCGCGCAGCAACCCCGCCACGTCGTGCCACCCCTCCGCTTCGATGGCCAGGGCCGCCTGATGAATCGCCTGCACGAGCCCGGGGGCCCCGTTGATAACGTGGGCCTGCATCTCGCGTTGTGTTCTCTCCACGACTAACCCCTAACGATACGATTTACGACACCGATCCCCGTGCCCCGGCCACCGCGTCCGGCCCCGCCGAGTGCACCCCGGTCGCCCTGGGCTGTGTGAGCCCCTGTCCGCAACCACTGCGTGCTATTGTGCCATAGATCGCCCCGCCCGTCTGTAAGGTAATCCCAACAGGTCACGCGCAATAACTCGATAAAGGCACTCTGATATCTCGACGCCCCCCTGCCACCGGCAACCTGTCACCTGCCACGCCCGCCCGACCCGGAACCCGCACCCGCCAACCTGTTGACATACCCCCGGCGCCGGCGTACACTGAGGGTAGCTACGCTGTCCGTCCTCGTATCGCAGCGCCGCACATCGTCGTCCCTTCCTGCTCCACACGCATTTTGCCCTGCCGGCCCCTGATTCCTGTCCTCAACCCGGTGCACGCCTGATGGTCGTCCGCGAGGCCGGCTCCTTTCTGAGCGGCTTGTTTCGGTCTGAAAGGGGGTGTCGCCGGCGCCCATCGCGGTCTGGCGCAACCGCCCTTTGCGTGCGTTGTTCGTGTGTTAGCGAGAGGAGCACTCACCATGCGTCGTTTTGTTGCGTATCGTGTGAGGCCCATCGTCCTTCTCATCGTCACCCTGTCCATATTCGTGGCGCCCCTGGCCACCCCCGCGGCGGCTCAGGACATCGACGGCATCATCAACCTGGCGCACCTCGAGTTCCTCCACGACATCGTGGAGGATCTGCCCGAGCAGGAGGGCCACGAGACCATCGACCCCGAGGAGCCGTTGGATGCCTGGTGGACCTACGCCGACCGTCGCGAGGGCGACGTCTATGAGCGCGTCGGCGGCGGCGCCTACGACCCGGCCACCAACACCTGGGGCCAGGGCGCCTACAACCTCGACGACGTCGCCCGCGCCGCCATCGTCTACATGAACCACTATCGCTACTATGGCGACCAGCTCAGCTACGACCGGGGCTATGGCGCGCTGCGTCACGTGCTCTACATGCAGACCCTCACCGGCGAGAACGCCGGCAACTTTGTCATCTGGATGCAGCCCGACGGCACCCTCAACCCCACCCCCACCCCGCCCGACGACCCGAACCCGGCCGATGCCGGCTTTTCGTGGTGGGCGGCCCGCGCCATGTGGGCCCTCGCCGAGGGCTACCACACCTACCGCGACACCGAGCCCGAACTCATCCAGGTGATCGAGGAACGCATGGCGCTCGCCATGGACGCCCTCGACCGCCAGGTGCTGGCGCCCAACTATGGCCAGTACATCGACCTGCACGGCTATCTCATCCCCGCCTGGTTCATCGGCGATGGCGCCGACGCCTCATCCATCGCCCTCATCGGGCTGACGCGCTACTTCCAGGCCACCGGCGATGGCACCGCCGAGCGGCTGGCGCGCCAACTCGCCGAGGGGATCGAGCAGTTCCAGCTGGGCGACCCGGTCACCTGGGCGTTCCAGGCGCACCTGCCATGGGCGGGATCCATCAGCAACTGGCACGCCTGGGGCGTGCGCATGGTCAAATCGTTGGCCCTGGCCGGCGAGACCTTTGGCGAGCGCCGCTGGATCCTTTCCGCCGAACAGGAGGCCAACCAGTTCCTGACCCACGAACTCGTCTCCATCGGCCCCATCAACGGCCTCCTTCCCGCGCCCAACGATCTCGTCCAGATCAACTATGGCAATGAGGTGCTCACGACCAACCTCCTCGCCCTGGCCGACGCCACGGGCAAGCAGGCCTACAGCATCCTCGCCGGCCTCCAGGCGACCTGGTGGTTCGGCAACAACCCCGCCGGCGAGCCGATGTACGATCCCGCCACCGGCCGCGGCTACGATGGCATCGAGCCCGACGGCCGCATCAACCGCAACTCGGGCGCCGAGTCGGTCATCTCGGCGCTGCTCGGGCTGATGGAGGTACTCCAGAACCCCGTGGCGAGCGAGTACCTGCGCTACGACGAGATCGTCGAGATCGTGGGCTGGGCCAAGTACGAGGCCGAGGCCGGTGACCTGTCCGGCGGCGCCGAGGCCGTGGTGGCCGATCCCGCCTGGACCGGCGAGGCCCTCTGGAGCGGCGGCGCATATGTCGCGCTGGAGCGCGGCGAACGCGTCAGCATCCCCGTCACCGCCGAGGTGACCGGCCGGTACCGCCTCTTTATCGTGTACGACAAGCAGCTCGGCCCCGCCCACGAGGTCGCCGTCGAGCTGCGGGTGAACGGCGCCCGACCGATGCCGCACTTCCAGGGCGGCGCCGATGATCCCGGCGCCTCTCCCAACGACAGCTACCTGTGGATGGACAGCATCGCCTTCCCGGGCGTCCTCCAGGCGGGGGACCATACCATCACCATCAGGGGCCTGCGCGGCGAGGCGCGTATCGACGCCATCCTGCTGCAGCCCATCATCGAGTATCGCATGCTGGGCGATGGCGAGGGCAACACGGTGACCCTGCTCAAGAGCCTCTCCGGCCTCCCCGATGCGGGTCGCCTCCCGCTGCGCGGCGAGAGCGTCGTCATCCGCACCTTTAGCTCCAACGGCCGGCTCCTGTCCGAGAGGTCCCACACCGTGCGCGGCCCCGAACTCCTGGTGCCCGTCCCGCGCTACGGCTATGCCGTCGTGGAAGCATCGCCGAACTGATACGCGATTCACCACCAAGGCACCGAGGTACAGCGATGCCGCGGAGCCCGAGGGCGCGGAGGGCAGCAGCCCTCCGCGCCCTCTGTCGTCTGCCCGGCTCTGGCCCGATCCCGTCACACCACCGCTGCCACCTGCCACGTACCTCGTGACGGATATACGATCGCTGCCACATAATGGGGCGGTTGCTGGCGCCCTTACCTGGTACCGCGCCCCCAGCGGCGTTCAGCGACTCGTCGCACGAACACGTCCCTCTCGCGTCCAGCCCTCTCGATGCGTTCCATCCCACCCTTCATCGCCATTCCGGTCCATAGAGGTCATCCGCGGCGTCGGCTCCGCCCGGTCGTCGCGGGCTCTCTATGTGCTCGGGTGCCACGCCCGTGGATGCGTGGCTCACGCCGGGCGCCTCGCTCGCCAAGAGCGCGACGCGCCGTCAACGGAAGGAGCGTCCTATGGGTGGATGATCGTGGGCTGAGGTCTCATCGTCATTGTGAGCACGCGTACCCTCGGTATGACGACACGAGAGGACGATGCAAAGGTGTCGAGCGATGGTTACCAGACGGCAGTTCATCAAGCTCGTAGCGGCCGCGGGCGCTGGGGTGCTCATGCCCCGCGTTGGCGGCGCCGAGTGGGCCGTGCAGCGCGGCGTCCACGCCGCCCCGGCTGCCATGGGGCTTTCCGATCCCGCCCTACAGCCTCTGTTCAGCGTGCAGGCGCCCAACGCCCTCCACCCAGGCTTTCGGTTTCAACCCAAGCAGGGCGGCCGGTACCGTGTGGTGATCCGAGAGGCACAGCACACCATCGGGCTGGTGGATGCGGCGGGCAACCCCCTCTCCACGACCATCTTTGGCTACGGCTATGACGACGGGCGCGGCGTCAGCTGGCCGGGCCGCACCTTTGAGGTCAGGAGTGGCGACTCGCAGGCCATGGTCAGCTGGTACAACCAGTTGGGCAACAGGCACCTGCTGCCCGTGGACGTGAACCTGCACTGGGCCTACGCCTTGCACGGCTATGACGCCTACAGCATCGGGCAGAACGGCGTGCCCATCGTCACCCACCTCCATGGGGGCACAGCGATTTCCAGTTCGACGGCAACCCCGAGTTCCCTTATAGCCCGGACGCCGCGATCGTGGGGCCGCAGTGGGCGCTCGTCTCGGGCGGCTTTACCACCGCTTTCGTCTATGACAACAACGTGCCGGCCGGCGCCCTCTGGCACCACGACCATGCCCTCGGCATCACCCGGCTGAACGTGTACGCCGGCCTGGCCGGCTTTTACATCGTTCGCGATGCCTCCGATACCGGGACCCAGGGCAACCCGCTCGGACTCCCGGCCTTCCCCTATGCGTTGGCCTACGCCATCCAGGACCGCATGTTCTGGGCCAACGGCGAGCTGTTCTACCCCGCCTTCCCCGGCGATCCGTTCTACGATGATTTCATCACCGGCGAGGAAGCGGTGCTGCCGGAGGATCGTCTTCCCGGCGGCGGCCCGACCGTGCTGGCCGAGTTCTTTGGCGATCACATCGTGGTCAACGGCAAGACCTGGCCCAAGGAGGACGTCAAGCCTTGCAACTATCGCCTGCGCCTCCTGAACGGCACCGACTCGCGATTCATGGCCCTGCAGTTCGTGGCGGTCAATGCCGGCGACACCGATTTCACCAACGACGGCGCGCCGATCCCGTTCTACGTCATTGGAAGCGGCCAGGGGTTGGCCTCGAGCGCCACGCAGACCGACCTCCTGCTGTTCGAGCCCGGCGCCCGCTATGACATCGTCTTTGACTTCAAGGGGCCACAGGGAAAACGCATCATCATGAAGAACATCGGCGGCGACGAGCCCTTTGGCGGCGACGAGCCCTTTGGCGGCGACGAGCCCTTTGGCGGCGACATCCCCGGGCCGCACGTGTTCGAGTTCACCGACCGCATCATGGCGTTCGACGTCGCCGACACGCCCGACCTGCCCGATCGCTTTGACCCGTCGGTTATCGGCCACTATGGCGGCAACACCGCCCCCGTCGACCGCGTCAAGGTAGCGCTCTTTGAGGGCGAGGACGAGTTCGGCCGCCTCCAGCCCCTCCTGGGCACCGCCGAGCCGGCCACCGACTATCAGGGTGAGCCCATCCTCTGGCCCGACGAGCCCGCCTACCGCGACGTCGGCCTCGTCGGCCAGATGGAGGGGACCATCGGCTGGCACTCGCCGACCACAGAGAACCCGGCCCTGGGCTCCACCGAGGTCTGGGAGATCTATAGCACCACCATGGACGCCCATCCGATCCACCTGCACCTGGTCAACTTTCAGATCCTCGACCGACAGGCATTCACCGCCAACCTCGTCCCACAGCCGGTGGTGCAGCATGATGGCGCCATCGGAGAGGGCGCCCGGCTTATGGACATCGCCCTCGGCGACCAGGTGCCCTCGCCCCCCGGCTACATCGAGAACGCCCCGAAGGATGTCGTCATCGCCCTTCCGGGCCAGGTCACCCGCATCAAGGCCACCTTTGACAAACCCGGGCGCTATGTGTGGCACTGCCACATCCTCTCGCACGAGGACCACGAGATGATGCGCGTCCTCCACGTGGGGCCTATCCCCGGGCGCCACACCGCTGCCGTCAACGTCACGCCGTCTGACCTGGCCTCGCTACCCCCGGAGGATTCGGAGAGGCGCGTGTTCATCCCTCACCTCAGCAAGTAGGGCCCACCGCCCGGGGCGTTGCGCCCGCCACAGGGAGGGAGCGTGCCGTGGCACGCTCCCTCCCTCTCCCCAGCCCCCGCCTAGCGCCCATCCCCTCATACGCCTCGCCCCCTGCAACTGCCTTGCACGCAACGCCTGTCCCCCCGAGCCACCACCCGTAACTCACAACGCACAACCCGCAACCCGGAACCCGCAACGCCGAACGCGCAACTCGCGCCCGAACCCGCCGCCATCCCCCTTGACCCGCCACACTTGCACTGTCATAATGGCCTTGACAGTTGACTGCGCCCTCATCCCGTTCGCCCCACACCCCGCTGCCCCGAACGTGGCAATCCGCAACACAAGCTCACCATCTGTAACCTGCAACCTGTCACCTGCAACCCACAACTCACAACCCACAACACCCCCCTCTGTAACCTGCAACCTATCACCTGAAACCCGTAACCCGCCACCCGGAACTCGCAACCCACACCCCTCAACCCACAACTCATAACCCACAACTCGACCCGTATGCCGTGTGTTTCGTCCGGTAGTACTTGCAGGAGGAGGAGTGACCCATGGCTCGTAGAGCGTTGAACCGCCGCGCGTTCCTACAGCTGGTCGGCGCCGGGGCAGGCGCCGCCATGCTCGCCGCCTGTGTCCCCGTGACGACGCCCGCACCCGCCGAACCCACCCAGCCCCCCGAGGAGCTGCCGGAGGCCGGCGCCACCCCCACCCTCGCCGAGGTAGCCGCCGCGACACCCGCCGGAGCCGCCGCCGAGGCGGCCGAACTGACGGGCGAGCTAGAGATCTTTTCCTGGTGGACGTCTGGTGGCGAGGTCGAGGCACCCATCCCTCTGCGACATCCTCACCGCGCAACACCCGCCATCACCATCAACAACGCCCTCGCCGGCGGCCAGGGGCAGGCGGCAACATGAAGGCCCTGCTGGAGACCCGCATGCTGGGCGGGCAGCCGCCCGACTCGTTCCAGGTGCACCTGGGCCGCGAGCTGATCGACGGCCACGTAATCGTTTACTGCATGGAGCCCCTGGACGAGCTGTACGCCTCGGAGGGGTGGACTGAGGTCTTTCAGCCGGACGTGATCAAGATCGCCTCCTACGAGGGGCATCCCTGTCCGTGCCCGTGAACATCCACCGCTCGAACTGCCTCTGGTACCGCCCCAGCCGCCCGAGACGCCCAGGGCGCTCACCGAGCCCCCGCCACCTGAGCGAGTTCTGGAGGTGGCCCAAAAGCTCAAGGAAAAGGACATCCCCGCCATGGCCATCGGCGAGCAGGGTGTGCCGGCGGCTTTTCCGGCCACATCCTCGAGAACATCCTCGTGTCGGTCCTCAAGCCGGAGGCGTACCGCGGCCTGTTCGACGGCACCACCCCCTGGGACGATGAGGGTGTCACCAAGTCGCTCGAGATCATGAATCGGATCTATGACTATGCCAACCCCGACTTTCCCAGCACGAGTTGGGGCGACATCAACGATCGCTTTGTCGCCGACAACGGCCCGGCCATGATGCTGATGGGGGACTGGACGCGCGGCGTGCTGCAGTCGAAGGGCTTTGCCGACTACCACTGGACCGTGGCCCCCGGCACTCAGGGGCTCTTTATGGTCCTGTCCGACCTTCGGCCTGCCCAAGAACGCCCCGCACCGCGACAACGCCATCGCCTTCCTCAAAGTCTGCGGCTCCAGGGAGGGTCAGGACGCTTTCAACCCCATCAAGGTCTCCATCCCCGCCCGCACCGATGGCGACCGCACCAAGTACGACGAGTACCTGCAGGAGGCGATGGACGATTTCGCCAACGACGAGGGCGTGCCCAGCATCCAGCACGGCGCCGCCGTCAAGCAGAGCTTTTGGTTGACTATGACATCGCCCTGGCCGACCTCGCCGCCAACCGCGACGTGGAGAAATGCCGCGGCATGCTGGTCGAGGCGGCCAAGGTCGCCGAGATCATGAAGTAAACCCATGGAAAAGACCGCATCTCGGGGGAGGGGCGGCGCCGCCGCCCCCTCCCTGCCGGTCGCGGCGCATCGCAGGCGTTCCTGGCTCAGGGGCGATCAGCTCGTGGCCGTGCTCATGCTGCTGCCATCCATCGTGGCGGTGGCCGTGTTCATCTATGGCTTTATCATCTGGACCGGCTACGTCTCCACCGTCAAGTGGAACACCGTCGTCGAGGACTATACCCCCGTCGGCCTCAAGAACTGGGCGGACCTCTTCCGGATGGACCGCTTCCACTGGGACATGCGCAACCTGCTCCTCTACGCCGCCGCCTTTATGTCCCAGTGCATCATCATCGGCTTTTTCATCGCCTTCTTGCTCGATCAGCGCATCAAGGGGGAGGCCCTCTTTCGCACCATCGTGGTCTTTCCCTTTGCGGTGTCGGGGGTGGTCACCGGCGTGGCCTGGCGCTGGCTCATGCAGCCCACCACCGGCATCAACCTCCTGCTGCGCAACCTCGGGATCGTCGACACCCGATTCGCCTGGAACGCCGACTCTAGGCTGGGCATCCTGGCCATCTCCATCGCCGCCGCCTGGCAGTTCACCGGCTATGTGATGTCCCTCTACCTGGCCGGCCTGCGCGGCATCTCCGACGAGGTGCGCGAGGCCGCCCGCGTCGACGGCGCCGGCACCCTTGCCCTCTACCGTCACATCATCATCCCGCTGCTCATGCCCGTCACGTTCACCGCCATCGTCCTCACGGGGATGGGCTCCATCCGGACCTTTGACCTCGTCGTCGTGCTGCAGGGGCCCGCCTTTTCCACCGACATGCTCGCCTTTCATATGTACCAGGCCACCTTTGGGCTGTACCGCTTTTCCCTCGGCGCCACCATCGGCTTCTTTATGATCCTGCTGTCGGCGTTGCTGGTGGGGCCCTATCTGCGCAGCATGGGGGGGTCATTGGAGGGATGAGACTCGAACGCAGGCTCTCTCGTGCACCCATCTACCTGGCGCTGGTCGCCTTTTCGGTGTTCTACCTGCTCCCCTTCTATGTGATGGCCATCACCGGCCTCAAGCCCTATGAGGACCTGAACGTCACGCGCATGTGGGAGCTGCCCAGGGGCATCCACCTCGAGGGCCTCGCCGAGGGGTGGCGGTGGGTGGCGCCCAACTTTCGCAACAGCGCCATGATCACCATCCCCGCCGCGCTCCTCTCCTCCGTGCTGGGCTCGATGAACGGCTACATCTTTGCCAAGTGGCGCTTTCCACGCTCCAACCTCATCTTTATCCTGTTCCTCGTGGGGATGTTCCTCCCCTACCAGGGGATTCTCATCCCCCTGGTGCGCACGCTACAGGTCTTCCATCTCTACGGCTCGCCCATCGGCCTGATCCTGGTGCACTGCATCTTTGGCATCCCCATCACAGCGCTGTTGTTCCGGGGCTATTACATCGGCATCCCCGACGAGCTGGCGGATGCCGCCAAGATCGACGGCTGTGGCTTCTTTGGCATCTACCGCCGCATCCTGCTGCCCATCTCTATGCCAGCCTTTGGAGTCGTGCTCCTCTGGCAGTTCACCTCCATCTGGAACGACTACCTCATCGGCCTCGTGGTGCTTAGCAGCCCCCGGCTCGCCCCCATCAACGTCGCCGTGCAAAACATCGCCGGCAGCTGGAGCGTCGAGTGGAACGTGCAGATGTCGGCCGCCCTCATCGCCGCCGCGCCCACCATCGTCGTCTACCTCGCCCTCGGCAAGCTTTTCATGCGTGGCCTCCTCGCCGGCGCGCTCAAAGGATAGCCCCCCACCCACGCGTAGGGGCGCAGTTGGAGGCATTCGGCGGCAACTATGCCCACGATAGCCTCCCGCCCACGCGTAGGGGCGGACCTGCGTGTCCGCCCACTCCGCACATCCGTTCGCCCTCCACCGGTACTTGCGTTCTGCCCGTTGGGGTCTTATCATAACTGCGTCATGAGGCGCTCCCACGAGCGTCGCCTTGGCATCAAGGTATCGTTCTCCGCCCCTCGGCGTTCGGGCGAACGGTAACAGGTGAACAGCAGCGTGTCATCGGACAATACCCCTGCCAACATGGCCCGCATCGCCGAACTCGAGGCGGAGAATGCCCTCCTGCGCCGCCAGGAGGCCGCGCGCTACCGCGGCCTATTGGCCGCTACGGGTGACCAAGCCGCCCTCGATCTTACCCAGGATCACGCCGCCCGCGCCGGCGATCTCCCATTGCCCTCATCGGGCGCGCCCCGGCGGTCCCCGCCGATTGGGCGGGACCGACTCCTGGTGGCCCTCCTCACATCCATCGCCATCCTGGCGGTCGGTTTTGGTCTCTTGATGACCTTCTGGGACCCCGCGCCGATCTCTGCCGAGGTCCCACTCTTTATCCCCACTGTCAGCGGCATTTCGAGTCTCGCCGCCGCCAGCGTGGCCTACCTCGCCATCGGGCGCTATCGGGTGCTCGGGCGGCCCTCCGCCTTTTGGGCGGCGCTCGGCTTTGGCGCGTTGGCCATCCTCATGGCCTTCTACGTCCTCACCTGGCCGGGGATGGGACCCGATGGCGGCGGCATCATCGCCTCCGACCCCAACACCTCGGCGTGGCTGTTCAACCTTGCCGGCGCGACCACCCTCGGCCCGCTCATCGCCGCGGCCATGGTCCGCTGGCCGGGTCCCGGTCACCGTGCAGCCACCCGATGGGTGTTAGCCGCCTGGCACCTCTTTATTACGTCAGCCGGGGTGCTCTCCGTAATGTTCGAGGCATCACTGCCGCGGCTGGTAGTGGCAGGGAGTTACCCGGCGTCCAGCGAGCGGGCGGCCCTCGTCGTCCTGGTTGTGTGCATCGCCGGCACGGTGCTGTCCATGTGGCGTTACCGCGCCTCGGGCGATTCGCTGCTCGGATACGTGGCCATCTTTGAGATGGCCCAGGCGTTCTCCGTGGTCGCCTTCTTCTCTGCCGAGGGGATCTATGACGTATGGTGGTACGTCGGTCGACTGATGCTGGCCGGCGGGGTGTCCACGGCGCTCTTCGGCCTCCTTGGCGAGTATGTCGCCCTCTACCGGCGCGAGCGAGAGCAGTCCGCGGCGCTGCGCGCCACGGAGGCGCAGTTGCGCGGACTGAACGACACCCTCGAGGAACGCGTCGTCCAGCGCACCCGCCAACTCCGCATCCTGGCGGTCGAGTTGGCCTCCGCCGAGGAGCGCGAGCGGCAGCGCCTGGCCGACCTCCTCCACGACGACCTCCAGCAGACCCTGGCGGCGGTGGCGTTCCACCTCGACCTGGCCCGCGAGCAGATGCCCGCCACCCAGGCGCACGCCTGGCTCGCCGAGCCGATGGCCATGCTGCGCGAGGCGATTCAGACCACCCGCTCCCTATCGGCGGAGCTGCGCCCCAACGTGCTGAGCAATGCCCGCCTCGACATGGTGCTCCAGGGTCTGGCCGAGCGCATGGCGGAGCAGCACGGCCTCCACGTGACGGTCGAGGCCGACGAGCCGCCTGACGCGCCACCCATTCCCGAGAGCCTCAAGCTGCTCCTGTACCGCAGCGTCGGCGAACTCTTGTTCAACGTCGCCAAGCACGCCGGCGTCCACGAGGCCACCGTCCGGATCGAGCGACCCGAGCCCAACACCATCCGCATCGTGGTGGCCGATGAGGGGCGGGGCTTTGACCTGGCGCAGCACAGCGGCGATGGCCACGGCCTGTTCAGCGTCGTAGAACGCCTGGCCCACATCGGTGGCGACGTGCGCATCGAGAGCGCCCCCGGCCGCGGCACGCGCGTGTGCCTGCAGGTGCCAGTTGATCTGACGTCCGAGGCCGAGAGGGGCGCACCGGTCCGCCAGGCGGCTGGCCCGACCTCGGCCCCCACCCCCGCGCAAGCTACAGGCAGGGGCGCCGAGGGCTGCATCCGCGTCCTGGTGGCCGCCGATCACGCCGTCGTCCGCGATGGGCTGTGTCGCCTCCTCGACGATCAGCCCGACGTGGTCGTCGTCGGCGAGGCGCGGGACGGCCGGCAGATTGTCGATCTGGCCCGCTCCCTGCACCCCGACGTGGTCGTCATCGGCCCCGTCGCTCCCGCGGCGGATGCCGCCGACGCCGCCTACCGCGTCTCCGCCGAGCTTCCCGGCACGCGCATCGTCGGCCTCGGTGCGCCTGGCGACGAGAGCGACCGACTGCACGCGCGCTGGGCTGGTGCCGAGGGCGAGCTATCCAGGGAGAGCACCACCGCCGCCCTGCTGGCCGCCATTCGCGGCCAAGCCGACGCCTAGGGCTGCGGCGCCACTCAGGCTCCCTCGCCCCGGTACTCAGCCATGTACTCATGGCCGGAGAGGGTGGGGGTGAGGGGCGGGCCTGTGTGAGCCGGTGCGCGATGGCCCTGCGGCGCTCCCTGGCTTGCATCGCGGCTCCAAACCCCTATCATCATGCCGGTGTCAGGCTCATTCTCGCGAGCCGTCGCCCGCCCGAGGGGTGGCGCTGCAGCTGACTGCCTTGAGGCAGCACGGATAGATGGAGGACAGCATGTCACAAGAGCCAACGCCTTCCGCCGACGAGCGCATCGCTGCACTCGAGGCGGAGAACGCTCGCCTGCGCCAAGAGGCCGCACGCTGCCAGGGCCTCTTTGCCGCCATGGACGAGGCATTTGTCCTCCTTGATGTCGTCTACGATGACGCCGGTCACGCCGTCGATGCACGCGTCGTCGACGCCAACGATGCCTTTGCCGCCATGGTCGGGCGCTCTACGGCAGAGACCGCCGGGCTGACGCTCCGCGATCTGCTGCCCGCCATCGCTCCTTGGTGGATTGACACCGCCGGGCAGGTGGCCCTGACGGGCGCGCCGGTGCGCTTTAGCGCCCACGGCGACGTCACCGCCCGAGACTACGAGGTCGGGGCCTGGTGCCCCGGGCCCGGGCAGTGCGCCGCGCTGCTTCACGACGTGACGGAGCAAAAGCGCGTGGAGGAGGCGCTGCGTGCCTCCGAGCGGCCCCTGGCCCGCAATCTGGACGCCATGACGCGCCTGCAGACCCTCAGCACGAGACTCGTGCCGACCGACGAGCTGATGCCTCTCTTGCACGAGATCCTCGCCGCGGCGGCGGATCTCACCGGCACCGACAAGGGCAACATCCAGTTCCTGGACCCGAACACCGGCAAGCTGCGCATCGTCGCCCAACAGGGGCTGAGCCCACAGTACTGTGCGTACTTTGCCGAGGATGGGTGCGAGGGCACCTGCAAGGCGGCCCTGGCCGCCAGGAGACGCGTGGTCATCGCGGACCTGAGTGAGGAGCCGCGCCTCCAAGGCACGGAGGATATGGCGGTCTGCCGGGCGGAGGGCCTGCGGGCGGTCATCTCCACGCCCCTCATGGCTCGTGACGGCCGCCCCCTGGGGATGATCAGCAACCACTATACCGCCCCCCACCAACCCGACGAGCACGAGTTGCACGTGCTCGACCTGCTGGCGCGCATGGCGGCGGACGTGATCGAGCGCTCGCGGGCGGAGGAGGCCCTTCGCGAGAGCGAGGCGCGCTTCCGCGACGTCCTCGAGAACTCGCGCGACATGGTTTACCGTCGCAACCTGCGCACTCGCCGGTACGATTATGTCAGCCCGTCCGCCGAACGCGTCCTCGGCTACACCGCCGACGAGATCCTCGCCATGACGGTCGACGAGGTCGTGGCTCACGTCCATCCGGACGACGTCGCCGAGTTCCACGCGCGGGATGCCGCCTTGGCCGCGAGCCGGGCGGAGCGGCCCAGCAATACGAGCGAGTACCGCTGGCGCGCCAAGGGTGGCGAGTATGTCTGGCTCAGCGCCAGCCGCGCGTTGATCCGCGACGCCGAGGGACGGCCCCTGGCCCACGTGGGCACGGTGCGCAACATCACCGGCGCCAAGCGCGCCCAGCACGAACGCGAGGAGCTGCTGCACCGCGCAGAAGCGGAGCGCGCCACGCTGGAGGCCGTGCTGGAGCAGATGCCGTCCGGGGTGATGATCGCCGAGGCCCCCTCCGGGCGGGTCACGCTGGCCAACCGGCGCATGCACGAGATCGGGGGCTGGACCGCATTGCCCGAGAGCGCCTTTGACGAGCGTCGCCACTGGCAGGGGCACCATCCCGACGGCCGGCCCTATGCGGCGGAGGAGTGGCCCCTCGCCCGCGCCATCCTGCACGGCCAGGTGGTGCGCGATCAAGAGATCGCCGTCGTGCGGGCCGATGGTACGAGCGGCGTCATCTCTGCCAGCGGCGCGCCGGTACGCGACACCGAAGGGCGGATCATCGCCGGCGTGGTCATCGACCTCGATATCACCGAACGCAAACAGGCCGCGGCGGCCATCGAGAGCCTCTCGCGCTTCCCCAGTGAGAACCCCGCGCCCGTGCTGCGCGTCGCGCGCGACGGCGCCCTCTTGTTCGCCAACGCGGCGAGCGCACCCATCCTTTCGCTCTGGAACTGCCCGTCGGGGGGGCGCGTCCCCGAGGCCTGGCAACGCCTCATCGCTGCGGCGCTCGACGCGGGGACCGGCCGCGCCATCGACGTGGCGGCGGGCGCCGTCACCTACGCGCTATACGTCGCGCCCATCGCCGACGCCGGGTACGCCAACATCTATGGCACCGACGTCACCGCCGAGCGAGAGGCGATGGCGGCGCTGCGCGAGAGCGAGGCGCGCTTCCGCGAGTTGGCCGACGCCATGCCCCAGCTCGTGTGGACCGCACGCCCCGACGGGACCGTCGACTATTACAACCGGCGCTACGTCGAATTCGGCGGGATCGCTCCTACGGCCGACCGCTGGGAGTGGGCGCCGGTGCTCCATCCCGACGACGTCGAGCGCACCGCGCAAGTCTGGCACCGGGCGCTCGAGACTGGGGCCGTATATGAGGCTGAACACCGCGCCCGTCGCGCCGATGGCGGGTACCGCTGGCATCTCAGCCGCGCCCTGCCCGTGCGCGACGCCCAGGGGCGCATCATCAGGTGGTATGGCACCGCGACCGACATCCACGACACCAAGATGGCCCAAGAGGCGCTGCGCGAGAGCGAGCGACGGCTCCGTGACCTCAACGAGACCCTGGAGGATCGCGTCGCCGAGCGCACCGCGCAGCTGCGCACCCTGGCCGCGGAGTTGGCGTTCGCCGAGGAGCGCGAGCGGCAGCGCCTGGCCGACCTCCTCCACGACGACCTGCAGCAGACCCTGGCGGCCGCCGTGTACCACCTCGACCTCGTCCGCGAGCAGGTGTCGTCCGAGGAGTGCAGGACGTCGCTGGAGGGGCCCATGACGATGCTGCGCGAGGCGATCCACACCTCGCGCACCCTGTCGGCAGAACTCAGCCCCACTTTGCTGCGCGATACACGCCTGGGGGCGATGCTCCAGAACCTGGCCCAGCTCGTGGAGGAGCAGCATGGCCTACGCGTCGCGGTGGACGATCGCGAGCCGGCGGACGCTCCGCCCCCGCCCGATGACGTGCGCCTGCTGCTCTACCGCTGCATCCGCGAGTTGCTCTACAACGCCAAGAAGCACGCCGGGGTCGCGGGGGCTTCGCTCCTCGTCCATCGCCCCACCCCCCACTTTATCGAGGTGACGGTCGCCGACGAGGGACACGGGTTCGACCCGGAGGTCGTCCATCGCCGAGGCCCACGCCCCGGCGGCCTCGGGCTGTTCAGCATCGAGGAGCGCCTGGCCTACATCGGCGGCGAGGTCCGCATCGACAGCGCCCCCGGGCGAGGGACCCGTATCATGCTGCATGTGCCCCTGAGCCATGCTGCCCTGGACGCCGGGACACCCGGCACCTCCGGGGTGGCACAACCCGCCGCAACGACCGCCGCCGAGGATTCGCTCGAGACGGGCGACGGCGAGAGGCGCCTCCGCGTCCTCCTGGCCGACGACCACGCCGTCGTGCGGAGCGCGCTGGGCTCTCTCCTCGAGGGCCAGCCCGACATGGTCGTAGTGGGCGAGGCGGGGGACGGCGTCGAGGCCGTCGAATTGGCGCGCGCCCTGCGCCCCGACGTGGTGCTCATGGACGTCGGCATGCCGCAGATGGACGGCATCGAGGCCACCCGCCGGCTCAAGGCCGAATTGCCGGGCATACGCGTCATCGGCCTGAGCATGTACGGCGGCGAGAAGGAGGGCCTGATGCGCCAGGCCGGCGCCGAGGCCTACGTCCCCAAAGGCGGCCCCCCCGCCGCCCTCCTGGCCGCCATCCGCGACACCGGAAAAGAGGCCTAACCACCAAGCCACCAAGCACACCAAGGGGATAGAACACGGAGCCACAGAGAACACAGAGGCCAGATCGGTCTCCGCTCCCTCTCCCCGTACCCGGCGCGTCCGCTCTCCCCCGCTCCTCTTTGTGCCTTCGCGCCTTCGTGATTCCTCTCCATCCCCCTTGACCCACCAACCCCAATCTGTCATAATGTTGTCACCCACTCACCCCAACACGCACACCCCACCCTCCAACGCCTGGCCCCCTCCATCCTGTAACCTGCAACCTGTCACCTGCAACGCACAACGCACAACCCACAACCCCGAACCCGCAACCCGAAACCCGCCGCCGATAGTAGTATTGATAAGGAGTGCACGAAATGCCCCCCACAGGTGCTGAAACCCTGGTCGACGCCCTCATCGCCTGGGGCGTCGACGTCGTCTTTGGCATCCCCGGCGATGGCATCAACGCCATCATGGAGGCCCTGCGCCGGCGCCAGGACCGCATCCAGTTCATTCAGGTGCGCCATGAAGAGTCCGCCGCCTTTGCCGCCTGCGGCTATGCCAAATACACCGGCCGCCTCGGCGTCTGCCTCGCCACCTCCGGCCCGGGCGGCCTCCACCTGCTCAACGGCCTCTACGACGCCAAGCTCGACCAGCAGCCCGTCCTGGCCATCACCGGCAGCCACTACCACGATCTGCTCGACACCTTCAGCCAGCAGGACGTGGCCCTCGACCGCGTCTTTCAGGACGTGGCCGTCTACAACACGCGCGTCATGGGCCCCGCCCACGTCGAAAACGTCACCAACCTCGCCTGCCGCGCGGCCCTGGCCCACCGCGGCGTCGCCCACATCACCTTCCCCGCCGACCTGCAGTCCGAGTCCATCAAGCGCCGCTCCAAGCGCAACGTCCCCTCCCACACCGCCGTCGAGCTACCCCACCGCGCCCAGCTCCCCGACGAGGGGCAGCTGCGTCAGGCCGTGGACATCATCAACCGTGGGCGCAAGGTCGCCATCCTCGCCGGCCGAGGCGCCCTGGGCGCGGGGCCCATCCTCGAGGCCGTCGCCGAGCGGCTCGACGCGCCCATCATCAAGGCCCTCCTCGGCAAGGCCGCCGTCCCCGACGACAGCCCCTACACCACCGGCGGCATCGGCCTCCTGGGCACCCGCCCCTCTCAGGACGCCATGGAGTCGTGCGATACGCTGCTCATCGCCGGCAGCTCCTTCCCCTACATCGAGTTCTACCCCAAGCCCGGCCAGGCGCGCGGCGTACAGATCGACGTCGACCCCACCCGCATCGGCCTGCGCTATCCCGTCGAGGTGGGTCTCCTGGGCGACGCCGGCCGGACCCTGAACGCCCTGCTGCCCCAGCTGGAGCAAAAGCGCAACGGCCTCCTCTCTGACGTGCGCGAGGGGATCGCCGATTGGCGCGACCTCCTCGCCGAGCGCGCCGCCCGCGACGATGTGCCCATGAAACCCCAGGTGCTGGCCGCTGAGCTGGGCCGCCAGCTCCCCGACGACGCCATCGTCTCCGCCGACTCGGGCACCATCACGAGCTGGTGGGCGCGCTACATCCCCGCCCGCGCCGGCCAGATGCACTCCGTCTCGGGGCTCCTGGCGTCCATGGGCTGCGCCCTCCCCTACGCCATCGCCGCCCAACTCGCCTACCCCCAGCGCACCTGCATCGCCTTTATCGGGGACGGCGGCTTCTCCATGCTCATGGCCGACCTGGTCACCTGCGTCAAGTACGGCCTGCCCGTCAAGGTGTTCATCGTCAAGAACGGCACCCTCGGCCAGATCCGCTGGGAGCAGATGACGTTCGAGGGCAACCCCGAGTACGGCTGCGACCTGCAGCCCATCGACTTTGCCGCCTTTGCCCAGGCCTGCGGCGCCACCGGCCTCCACGTGGAGGACCCCGCCGACTGCGCCGACATCGTCGCCCGCGCCCTCGAGGCCTCCGGCCCCGTGGTGGTCGAGGCCGTCGTCGACCCCTTCGAGCCCGCCATGCCGCCGCGCGTCACCGCCGAGCAGGCCACCAACATGGCCCAGGCCCTCGCCCGCGGCGAGCCCTACCGCGAGCAGATCGTCACCACCATCACCGCCAACCGCGTCCGCGAGATGATCTAGCGACCGCAGAGCCCGCAGAGGGCACAGAGAGGAGAATGGTACGCTGATTCGGCCGATCGAGCGCGGATTGGCGCAGATTCGGTTCTGTTGCGCCAAGGTCGCAGGGGTGGCACACGCAACCACCCTCTGCGACCTCTGGCCTCTGCCTCCTCTGTGGTCTCTGCGCCCTCTGCGGCAGTCTCCCCGCCCTCTGTGTCCTCTGTGTCAATCGCCCCTGCCGGAACCCGCAACCCGGAACTCGCAACCCACAACGCACAACCCGCAACGACTCGACGCCCCGCCGAAAACCTTGTATAATCTCCTCATCGACTCTGGGGGATACCGAAGCGAGGTAAGAACGATGGGGTTCATGGACGCATTGAAGCGCATCTTTGGCGGCGGCCCCGCCGGGTCGTCCGGCGCCTCCGACCCACACGGGCTCTGGTACCACTTTCGCTGCGACCGCTGCGGCTCCGTCGTGCGCATCCGCGCCGACCGCAGGAACGACCTCAACCGCGAGGATGGCCCCGCGACCTACGTCCTGCGCAAGGACGTGATGGACAACACCTGCTTCCAGCTCATGCACGCCGAGCTGTGGCTCGACGACAACTATAACGTCGTCACCGCCGAGGTAACCGGCGGCAAGCTCATCACCCAAGACGAATACGAGCAGGCCGCCGAGCGCGCATAGCCGCGGATAATACGACAAAGGGGCTATTGGCCCTTGGCTAGTGGCATGTGGTCCCCATTCGGAACCGCAGCCAACTGCCAAGGGCCAATAGCCCCTTTGTGATGTGGCGTCTCGGCGGCGAACCCTACCCGCCCACCTCGTGCGTCAGCACGATGGCCTGCGCGATCTCTTTCATCGACTTGCGCGTATTCATGGACATCTTCTGGATGCGCCGGAAGGCCGCCGCCTCCGTCAGCCCCTGCGTGTCCATAAGGATCCCCTTGGCCCGATCCACCAGCTTGCGCGTCTCCAACTGGTCCGCCAGGTCGTCGACCTCTTTTTCGAGTTCGCGGAACTCTTGGAAGCGCGACAGAGCGATCTCGATGGCCGGGGCGAGATCCGCCTCCTGAATCGGCTTGACCAGGTAGCCGACCACGCCCGCCTCCTTGGCGCGGTCTACGAGATCGCGCTGGCTGAAGGCGGTGAGCAGCACCACCGGCGCCACGCGCTCCTCGGTCAGGACGCGGGCGGCCTCGATGCCGTCCATATCGGGCATCTTGATGTCCATCAGCACGACATCCGGGCGGAGTTCACGCGCGAGGTTGACGGCGCTGCGCCCGTCGCCGGCCTCACCCACCACGAGGTAACCCAGGTTGCCCAGCATCTCACGCAGGTCCATGCAGATGATGGACTCGTCATCGGCGATAACGACGCGAATGCGCTCCAATGTTAGCCTCCTCCCACCAGTGACTTGTCAAAGCGCACCGTTGCCCGCGTGCCGTCGGTGCTGCACAACTCGAACTGGCCGCGCAGATCGCGCTCGACCATACTGCGCACGATGCGCAGCCCCAAGTTGGCGTCGGTGCTCAGATCGAACCCCTCGGGGAGCCCCTCCCCGTTATCGACCACGTGGATGTCCACGCTGTCCCCATTATCCACGAGTTCAACCTCCACCGAGCCCTCCTCGCGCTCCGCAAGGCCGTGCTCGATGGCGTTCTGGACCAACTCGTTGATCACCAATGCGCACTGGGTGGCGCGCTCCGCGGGCAACCAGATGGCCGGCCCCTTGACGCTCAGCGTGATGCGTTTCTCAGGGTCCACCAAGCCCTGCTGAACCTGCGAGAGGATGCGGCGGGCCACCTCCTCGAGGTTGATGGTGCCCTGGGCGTTCTGCGACAGGAACTCGTGAACCACCGCCACACTGAGGATGCGGTTGACGCTCTCCTCCAGCACGGTCCGCGCCTCGGCGCCCTCGACGCGTCGCGACTGCATCCGCATCAGCGATGCGATCACCTGCAGGTTGTTCTTGACGCGATGGTGCACCTCGCGCACCAGCGCCATCTTGGACTCTAGTTCGCGCTGGGTCTGCAGTGCTTCCGTGGCGTCGTGCACCAGAATCAGCGCCCCGCGCGGCCTTTGCGGCCCCTCGCAGCGATAGTCACGGCGCAGGCGCTGCAACACCCGCTGCTTCAGGGGCATGCCCCGCTCGGTGACGGGCAGCACGCGTCGGATCCAGGTCAGGCCGAACTGCTCGTCCTGCCGCTCGAGGCACCGCAACTCGGACAGCGCCTCGGACACCATCTGGGCGTCGACCGTCTCCAACTCGGTGATACGCCGCCCCACCAGGCTGTCGCGATACCCGAGGTGGCGATAGAGCCCGGCGGCGATGCCGCTCATGTATTGGATGTGACGATCCGCCCCCACATAGACGATGCCGTCATGCTCGCCAAACGGGGTCAGCCCCTCGGCGCCACGCAAGTCACCACAGAGGACCATCCAGGCAAAATCGCGCACCGCCCTCTGAAACGATCGGGCGCGACGTCGGTGCCGCTCGTGGGCCAGCCAGTACGAGTCCATGGTCATCACGGCGATCAGCCCGCCCTGCGGGCCGTAGACCGGATACACCTGCCGCGCGACCGTGGCGCCCCGCACCTCCACGGTGTGTACCATAGAGGGATCGACACCCCCGTGCAAGGCGCGCAAAACTTCGGCCTGGTCTCCCGCCTGAACGCGTTGCCCCACGCGGCCCTCGTCGTACAGCGGGGAGACGGACCGTGGCAGCGCCTGTGCGACGACGATGGCGCTCTCCGGCCCCGCACTGCAGTAGAGGAGCAAATCCGCCCGACACACGTCGGCCAGGATCGGGAGATCGGCCGTAAGCTTTTTCAAGAAAGCCACGTCGCCAGCACACAGCCCGACGTGGCTCCAGACATCCCCGGTCCTCATGTCGCGATTATAGCACAACACGGGCGGGAGCGAAAATGGTAAACTACAAGCCGCTCGCTTTGACAACCCAAGGCGGATTCGCTACGATGCGAGATGAAGGCAGTCGAAGGAGGCGAGGATGGCACCCCACGAGGACGACGTCAGCGAACTCGTCAAGCGCATCGTGGACACGGTGCAGCCGTTGCGCGTCATCCTGTTTGGCTCGGCGGCTCGCGGCAGCGTGCGCCCCGACAGCGATGTCGATCTCCTCATCGTCATGCCGGAGGGCACCCATCGGCGCAGGACGGCTCAGCACCTGTACCGGATGCTCGCCGGCGCCGGCATTCCATTTGACCTGATCGTAGCGACACCTAGCGATCTGGAGCGCCAGAAGAACAATGTAGGTCTGGTCTACTACACCATCATTCGCGAGGGTGTTACGGTCTATGCGGCTTGAACTTCCTTCTCCAGGCTCTCCAGGGGACTGGCTTCGGTACGCACGCAGTGACCTGGCACTGGCCGGCGCCGGCGTGCGTGCCGAGGTTCTGGTTGAGTCTCTGTGCTACCATGCACAACAGGCCGCCGAGAAGAGCCTGAAAGCCGTACTCGTTCACTATGGCCAGGTTCCTCCTCGAACCCATAGCTTGACGGCGCTGGCGGACGCTCTATCGTCTATCCTCCGGATCCCTCCAGAGATCCAGGACGCGGCGGCACTGACGGCCTATGCCGTGATGGCGCGCTACCCGATCGAGCATGAACCCATCACAGAGGCCGAGTACCGAGAGGCGTTGCGCCTGGCGACGGCGGTCGTGACGTGGGCCGAAGAGGCGATCCGTGGTACGGACGCTGACGCCACCACACTGTGACACGGTTTCGGCCAAGTGCGCGCCTGTGGTACAATGCTCCTCAGTCGGAGGCACGCGCTCCGGTACTCCACGCTGAGGAGATGGGATGAAGTACCTCGTTCTGGTTTTGAAAGGGATGGCCTACGGCATCACCCACATCGTGCCGGGCCTGGGCGGCGGATTGGTGCTGATCCTCCTCGGCGTATACGAGCCCTTTGTCGACGCCATCGGTAACTTTTTCCTGCGACGCGACCGCTGGGGCGAGTACATCCCCTTCCTCGTGTCGATAGGCGTCGGCATGGTCATCGCCGTGGTGGCGCTGGCCCATCTCGTCTCGAGCCTCCTGGCCCGCTTCCCCGCGCCCACCATGCTGTTCTTCATCGGGCTGATGCTGGGGACCGTCCCCGCCGTCCTCAAGATGCACCATGACATGAAGCCCTCGCCGAAACGCGTGCTGGCGCTGATCATCGGGCTCATCCTCGTGGTGGGGGTACGTAGCCTCGAGCGGCTGGGCGTACACGGCGATCTGGCGGCCGACGCGAGCAGCATCGGGGGATTTGTCTACACCACCATCACCTCGTTCGCGGCCGGCTGCGCCAGCGTCACCCCCGGTCTGGACGGCTCCTACGTCCTGCTCCTGGCGGGCACTTATGAGCCGATCCTCGGCGCCCTCTCGGCCCTCACTGATCTCACCATCCAGTGGGGCATCCTCATGGGGCTCGGTATCGGGGCGAGCCTGGGAATCGTCCTCTGGTCCAAGGCGGCCGACACGGCCATCAAGCGTGCTCCGAGCGTCAGTTATTATGTCGTTCTGGGGCTCCTCATCGGGTCGGTGTACGGCCTGTGGCCCAGCAGCCTGGCCGGCGCCAGCGTACCGGTGCTGGCGCTGGTGTTCGCCGCAGGGTTCGCGCTGGCGGTGGCGTTCAGTCGGCCCGAGGAGCGCCAGGCGATCGGCGATCCTCTCCCTAGCGCCGAGTAGCCCCGCACTCGCGCCACCTGCACCCGCTATCCCCCCCCCTATGTAGTGACGAATTCATTCGTTCATTTATCCTCTATAGAGAGAGAGAACGACTGAAGTCGTCACTACATAGGATTTGCCTCTCCTAGAGTCCTCAACTCGGCTCCCTCCAATGCTCGAACGCTTGTACCCCCCTATGTAGTGGCGAATTCATTCGTCTAGTTCACTATGGATGGGAATCGATGATAGAACCTTACTTATGATTCCTTCCAATGTTTTGCTGTCGCTCGATACCCTCGCCCCGAGCCTCTCTAGCTCCCGGTATTCACCGCCTCGATGAGCCTGCCCCTGGCGTCGAGGAACTGCACCGTGTAGCGGCTCCTCGCCTCTCGGTCGGTCTGCGCCACGACAAACGGCGAACGCTGATCGGGCTTCAGACTCGGGAACACGAGGGCCTCGGAGGCCGAACCGAGCAGCCGCCCCTGGGCGTCGTACAGGTTCACCACCGCCCGCACCCCGAACAGTGTCCGGCCGCTGATGTTGCGCACCTCGCCGGTCACCACGATCTCACCGGTGGGCGCGTCGACCAGGTCGGCGACGCTCACGAGTTCCAGCCGGGGCTCCGGTGTGGCCGTGGGCGGCTGGCCCGGCAGGACGGGGAACGCGGTGGGCGCCGGCGTCCAGGTGGGTGCCGGGCTCCCCGGGAAGGTGCGCGGCGGGATGGTCGCGACCGCCGGCCCCGCCGGCGGCGTGGCGGCCACGTACGCGGGGCGCGGCGTCGACGTGTAGGCCTGCACCGTCAGCCATGGCACGGCGGGGCCCACCAGCATGGCGACGGTCGGTGTGGCCGTAGGGCGCGGCGTCGCGCTGGGGGCGGGCGGGTTCGGGGGCACCCATACCGGCGCCAGAGCCAGGGACAACGGCTCGTCGGTGGGCGTGGCCGCGGCGACTGGGCCAGTCGTAGGCGTCGCCGTCACCGCGAACTGCGCGCCCCCCTGCGCGGCGGAGGCCGACTCTACGCTGTTGCCCGAGCCGGCCGGCCCACATCCCGCCGCGAGGAGCAGCGCCATGAGGGCCGCCAGCGCGGCCAGACCACGTCCGCCCACTCCCCTCTTGCGTTGCCTTGCCATGGGGCTACTCCTGCACGCATCGGCCATCGCCCTGACCCGCCTGATCTGGCGCGCATTATACGCCAAGGGGCGCCCGACCGGTATCGCGCGAGCCGCTGGCCGGAGTCGCTCTCCACGGTTATCGGCGCACCGTGCCCGTTCCTTGACAGTACCCGCCGCTTCATGCATAGTTGGGGCGCGTCGCCGCGGGCCCTCGCCGGACCTGACCGGCGACGAGGGGGACGATTCGCCCACCACCTCCTGGAGGCCGTGTTATGCCGCTCAATTATGAGTACGAGAAAAAGCTGCGCGTCGGCTACATCGGTGCCGGTGAGCACTCGTACCGCAACATCCTGCCCAGCTTTCAGTACGCGCCCATCGAACTCGTCGCGCTCGCCGACCATCACCCCGAGCGCGGCTTGGCCATCGCCCGGCAGTTCGGCGCGCAGCGCTTCTATCCCAACCACAAGGCGCTGCTGGCCAAGGAGCAGATGGACGCCGTCTTTATCGTCGTGGGGCCTGACGCCGAGGGGCGGCCGCGCTACCCCGAGTTGGCCGCCGAGAGCCTGCGGGCGGGCTTTCACACCTGGATCGAGAAACCGCCCTGCGCCGGCGCCAACGAGATACAGCGCTTTACCGAGGCGTGCATGGCCCGGCAAAAGTACGTGGCCACCGGCTTTAAAAAGATGTTCGTCCCCGCCTACCTGAAGGTGGCCGAGATCATCGCCGACCCCAGCTTTGGCGGGGTATCGAGCTTTTCGCTGCGCTATCCCCTCTCCCTTCCGCCCGAGAGCGAGCGCAAGGACAGCCGCGCCATGGCGCCCTTTCTCGACATCGTGCACCCCATCTCCCTGCTCACGCGCCTCTTTGGCGAGTCGCAGGGCCTGATGTACTTGCGGAGCACCACCACCGGCGGGCTCGTCGTCTCGCTCCGCTACCGCAAGGGGTTCGTAGGCACGCTGCACCTCACCGGCGGGCAGGCGCCCACCGGCCCCCTCGAGCGCCTAGAGGTCATCGGCAACGGCGCCCACGTGGTGGTGGAGAACGGCATCCGCCTCACTTACTATCGCCCCGGCGGTACCCGCGGCGAGGGCGATTACGGCCGCGACGAGACGTTCATCGGCGCGGACGACACCGCGCCCATCACCTGGGAGCCCGAGTTCTCGTTGGGCCAGCTCTATAACAAGCAGCTCTTCCTAGAGGGCTATGTGGGGTGCGTGCGTCACTTTGCCGAGCGCCTGCTGGCTGGCGACCCCCCGAAGCACGGCAACCTGGTGGACATGCTCCACATCATGACGGTGCACGACCGCATCGTGCAGGGCAAAGAGAACACCTGGATTGGGGGGTGACGGCGCCGGCGCCCTCGCCGGATATGCGCCGCAAGCGGCGGAACGCATCGCAAGGAGGAGTGGCATGGCGGGACGCATCGACATCGGCATGTGCCTGGCGCCCGAGAGGGTGCCGGCCCTGGCGCATGGCTACGATTACCTGGAGTTGGCCGTCTCGACGGCCCTCTCGCCCCTCGAGGACGACGCCGCCTTCGCGGAGCGCGGCGCGGCCCTGCAGGGACTCCGCCCGCGCGTGCGAGCGTTCAACGTGTTCGCCCCCCGCCAGCTGCGCCTGACCGGCGACAGCGTCGACTGGCAGCAGGTGGAGACGTACGTGGAGCGCGCGCTCCGTCGCGCCGGCGATTTGGGGGGAGACGTGGTGGTGTTCGGCAGCGGCGCCTCGCGCTCGGTCCCCGAGGGGTTCTCCCGCGCTCTGGCCTGGGGGCAACTCGTGCGCTTTCTCAGCATGTGCGCCGACCACGCCGCGCGCAACGGGCTGGTAGTGGCCATCGAGCCGCTGAACAAGGGGGAGAGCAACATTCTGAACACCTACCCCGAGGCGGTGCGCCTGGCGCGCGATGTCGCCCGCGACGAGATACGCGTCCTCGCCGACATCTATCACTTTGTGCAGGACGGCGAGCCGCTGGACGACATACTGGACGGGCCGGAGTGGCTGGCTCACGTGCACCTGGCGGACACGGGGCGGCGTTGGCCGGGGAGCGGCTCCTATCCCCTGGAGCGCCTCTTTGCCATCCTGCGCGACGTCGACTACCGCGGCAAGGCCTCTATCGAATGCTCCTGGGGCGATGACTATGCCGGGGAGACGGCCCGTTCCTTGCGCTTTCTCAGGGCGCTCCTTCACTAGCGTCGCGAACTCGAGCGCTATGCTACGGCGGATCGTGATGCCGTGCGGCGGATCACCGCCGCACGCCCCCACCCTTTCTTCACAATCCCTCCACGACTCCTTCACAGCGGCGCGCTATGATGGGATCAGAAGGCGCCGAGGCCAATGAATGGCGCTTCACACAACACGGAGGGAGTAACATGCGCAAGCATCGCTTGTTCCTGGTGGTACTCGCTGGGCTGCTGGTACTGGGGACGCTCTTTGCCGGGGCCGTCGCGGCACAGGCACCGGCCCCAGATGACAACAGTGATGGCGTCGAGGCGCCAGGCGGGGGCATCTTGGGGCGCTGGTTCGGTCGCGCCATGGGGCGTGGTTGCGGCCTCGGCGGGCGGATAGGCTGCCGCTTGGGCGAGACGGCCTCAATGGTCGACGCGGTCGCCGAGGTTACCGGCTTGACGGCTGACGAGGTGCGCGAGGCGCTGGCGGACGGCCAGTCGCTGACCGACATCCTCAGCGCCAACGGCGCCACGGTGGAAGAGGCCGTGGATGCGTTCATCGCCGGGCGTGTGGGCGCGCTGCAGGGCGCGCGTGACGACCTTATCGAGCGCGTCGAACAGGGAATCCCCGGCGTCGGCGGCTTCATGGGCCCCTTTGCCGATGGGTCGCTGCTCGAGGTGATCGTGGACCTCACCGACTATGACAGCGTGGCCGACGTCCAGGCCGCCCTGAGTGAGGGGCTGTCCCTCGAGGAGGCCATCACCGAGGGTGGGTCGACGGTGGATGAGGTGGTGAGCGAGTTCCTCGCGCGACGTGAGGCCGCCCTGGACGAGTTGGTGGCCGACGGCCGCCTCACCCAGGAGCAGGCCGACGCCATGCTCGAGCACATGGATGAAGAGATCAGCGAGCACATCGAGGAAGGGTTCATCGGCTGCCCCGGCGGGTTCGGCCCCGGTGTGGGACCCGGCGGGATGATGCGCGGGCAGCGCGGCGGGCCCGGCGGCGGGTTCCGCGGCAACGGTCAGGGGATCGGCGTTGGGCGAGGCGTCCGGTTCAACGGTACGGGCATCTAGCACACCATCGATTCGTGCAGAGAGAGCCCCCGAGGCCTGAGGCCTCGGGGGCTCCGTGTTCCAACCGCTCGCCCGGCACCCTTCACACGGCGCCGGTGTGCTCCAACTCGTACTTGCCCTGAATCCCCTTTACCGGCGCGCCCTTGAGCGCATAGAGCACCCCGAACGAGGCCGCCAACCGCTGCGCCTCCTTGGGCTGGTCGTCGATCAGGTTGTGCGACTCGGCGGGGTCCTCCACCAGATTGTACAGCTCGTCCGGCTCATCGTCGGGCCGCCGGATGTAGCTCCACACCTTGTCGCGAATGACGCGGTCCGGCGCGCCGTAATAGCCGCTGATGATGACGTCGCGAATCCCGTCCGCCTCGCCGCGGATCACCGGCATGAGGCTCTTGCCCGGCAGGGCGTCGAGATTGTTGCCCAGCCCGATGGCGTCCAGCAGTGTGGGGAGCACGTCGTGAAAGCTGGACAATGCGTCGAGCCGCTGGCCGGCGTAGCGGCCACCGGGAAAGTGGATGGTGAACGGCACCTTGAGCAGCTCGTTGTACAGCCGGTCGCCCCCCTTGAGGAACTTGCCATGGTCCGAGAGGGGGTGCCCGTGGTCCGAGATGAGCACGATCAGAGCGTCGTCGTACAGCCCCAGATCTTTCAGTCGCTCGATGAACACCCCGATATAGTGGTCCACGTAGGAGCATTCGCCCGCATAGAGCCCGCGGATATGGGCGATCTCTTCCTCGGAAAAGTGCGCCGATGCCTGCCCCCCGGGCGGCAGAATGAGCCTCTTGCCCGTGTACGCCGGGTCGGTAAAGGTGTCGAACTCTTTCGGCGGCGTCCACGGCTCGTGCGGATCAAAGGAATCGATCCACATAAAGATAGGCGGCTGCGAGGCGTTGTCGGCCAGCCACTCGCCGGCGCGGCGCATCAGCCGCGCGCAATAGTGGTCCTCGGCGCTCTCGAACTCTTGCACGTTGCGGAGCGCCGCCTCCACGATGCGGCACCACTGCTGCGAAAACGAGTCCTTGCAGTAATCCTCCAGCTTGACCTTTCGCAGGGGCGCCGAGCGATAGTTGTCGTACTCTTGCCCGCGAATCCAGTCATAGACGCGAAAGCCGCGGTGCAGGTTCATCCCCGGCTTCCAGTAGTGGTAGCAGTCGGTGAAGCAGGCCGTCAGGTACCCCGCCATGCCCAGGATCTCGGGCAAGGAGCGGTCTTCCGGCGTCAAAGGCTGCCAGGGCCGGTGCACGAGGGTGCGTTCCCCCGTGAGCCAGGTAGTCCGTGCCGGGATGGTGGGTAACGCCTCGGGATAGCAGCTATCGAACGCCACGCTATCGCGCGCCAGCGCATCCATGTGCGGCGTCGGGCAGGGTGAGTCGGGGTTATAGTAGGACATGTGGTCCTGGCGGTACGAGTCGAGAATGAGGAAAAACACGTTCGTCATGGGACCAGGCATGGGGTCTCCTTTCGATCGACCAGCCCTCCATAAAGGACACACCTCAGGCAGCCCGGGGCTGACGCTGAGGTGTATCAGGGCGCTATGGGGTCACGACGACCGCCCGTGCGGCCGTGGTACGTCAGGGCCGGGCCCAGGGGTCAACGAGATCATCCTTCCCCGATTCCTTTGGGGGTTGCTTGCCGGAAAACAGGTTCTGGAGAAAGTCGCGCACGCGCTGGTCCACCGTCTGGCCGATGCTGGCCCAGTCCGCATCGGGTGTCGTGCCCACCATCGTGGCCACCCCGCTGCGCACCGTGCGCTCGACATGGTCGCCGATGCGCGACCAGTCGGCCTCCTCCTCCACGCCCACGGAGCGCGCCGTGGTCTTGCGCGCCGTCTCACCGGCGGCGCGGCCGATGGTCTCCCAGTCGGCCTCCTGCTCTACCCCCACGATGCGGGCCGACTCGCGCCGAACCTGCCCCTCGATCTGACGAAAGATGTCGCGCCACTCATCCACGCTACTGCGCTGCCCTTGTTGCCCGCCTGATTGCTGACTCTCGGTCATCTCATGCCTCCCCGCACAACTCTGGTGGCAATGCCAGCCAACCCATTCTACCGCGTCGGCGCCGCCACGTCTACCGTGCGCGCCTCACACCGCGCTAGGACGCGTCGCACACCGAACCTACGGTAATACGTTCGATGCGATCGGGGGTTGCGATGATACCCTGTTGCAAGTCGCGCGGCGTCATCTTGGCCACCACGTCCATCCCCTCGGCCACCCGACCGATGATCGAGAAGCCGCCGTCGAGATCGGGGAGAGCGTCGAGGGTGATAAAGAACTGGCTGCCGTTGGTGTTGGGGCCCGCGTTGGCCATCGAGACGACGCCGGGGCCGTCGTGCTTGAGATCTGGATCGACCTCATCATCGACGCGGTAGCCGGGCCCGCCCAGGCCCGTCCCCGACGGGTCGCCCCCCTGCACCACAAAGCCGGGGATCACCCGGTGGAACGGCGTCCCGTCAAAGAACCCCTCGCTCGCCAAGAACACAAAGCTGTTCACCAGCCTGGGCGCCCGGGCGGGGTAGAGTTCGACGCAGAAGGCGCCCTGGGTCGTCTCCACGGTGGCGACGTACGTCTCCTCGGGGTCGAGGTCCATCTCCCCCGGAGCGTCGTACTGCACGCCGTCATAGTTGAACCACACGGCGACGGCGTCCAGCACGTAGGAACTGCGCGGGCCGTTATAGTACTGGCCGTTGATAAAGTACGTCGGTGTGCCCGGGAGGCCCATGCCGGCCGCCTGATCATACGCGGCCTGCACCTTGGCGGCATACGTGCCGGCGCCGAGCGCCTCGGTGAACGCCTCAACGTCCAGTTCCAGGTCGCGGGCATAGCCCTCGAGCGTGGTGCGGAAAGCCTCCTCCGACAGGCCCGACCACTCCTCCTGCCTTCCAAAGAGGAGGTCGTGCATCTCCCAGAAGGCCCCCTGGGCGCCGGCCGCCTCGGCCGCCTCGGCCGCGAGCATGGCCTTGTCGTGAATCGAGGGGAGAGGAAAGTGCCGAAAGACGACGCGCACGCCGTCGGGATGCGACTCTTGAAGATTGCCGAGCAGGGCCGCCGACCCTGCGCAGGCCGGTCATTGAAAGTCGCTGTACTCGACGATGGTCAGGCCGGCATCCTCCGGGCCGCTCACCCAGTCATCCTCCTGGACTCCCGGGATCTGCCACGGGGGCGTGGGCTGCGGCGCCGAGGTGGCGCCGGGGACAGGCGTCGCGGCGGGAGCCGCGGTGGGCTCTGCCGGAGCGGGTGTCGCCTCACTCGGCGCCGAGGTGGGCGGCTCGGTAGGCGCTGCTGTCGCCGCTTCTGTCGCCGCGGCCGTTGCCGCGGCCGGTGGCTCTGTGGACTCGGGAGACCCGGTGCTCGCCTCGGGTCTGGCGGGCTGGCAGGCGGCCAGCGCCAGCATGAGGATGAGTAGCACCCCCCACAGGGGAGACGATCGTTTATACATGGCTATCCTTCTCTTCGGGACGAGTTCGGCGGGCCCGAACGCCCTACCGGTGCGGGGTATTTTACCACATCCGTCCCCCAGGGCGAACGGCGGCACGTTGGCGACCGCCCCGCCGGCGCCGTTGTGGTTGACGCCCCCGGCCGGCGCGCTATACTGCCGCCAATCCGGCCTGCCGTGTGGCGGGTGCTGTCCGAAGGAGACGTGTTCGTGAAGCTTCGTCCAGGGGCCGCGGCGGCCCTGGTGTTCGTCAACAGCGCCTTCTTGATGATCATCGAGCTGGTGGCCAGCCGCATGATCGCCCCGCGCATCGGGGTCTCCCTCTATACCTGGACCACGGTCATCGGCGTCATGCTGGCCGGCGTGTCCCTCGGCAACTATTTCGGGGGACGGATCTCGGACCGTCGCGCCTCGGCGGGGCTGCTGGGCGCCGTGTTCTGCATCGGCGCCATCGCCTGTCTCCTCATCCTCTGGCTGAACAACGACCTCCACGACGTCATCCCGCCGGTGCGCATCCCCCTCCTGGTGTGGGTAGTCGGGTACATCACGGGCGTGTTCTTTGCCCCGAGCGTGCTCTTTGGCATGGTCTCGCCCATCGTCGTCAAGCTGACCATCACCAGCCTGCAGGGCGTAGGGCGCGCCGTGGGGCGCATCTATGCCGCCTCCGCCGCCGGCAGCATCGTAGGGACCTTTGCCGCCGGGTTCTGGCTCATCGCCTGGCTCGGCACCAAGATGGTGGTGCTGGCGGTCGCGACGCTGTTGCTGGCGCTGGGAGTAGGCTTTTTGGTCGCGCGGCGCGATACCCCCTCGCGGCGTCGCGCCGTGGCGGAGGTCGCCCTGGCGTTAGCTCTCTTTGCCGGCGGCGTGGGCCTCCTCGGGCGAGGGGGATTCCTGCGCAGCGAGTGCCTGCGCGAGACGAACTACTTTTGCATCAACGTGTCCGTCTCGGAGGTTGAGGGGCGCCAGGTCCACGAACTCATCCTCGACCGTCTGGTCCACAGCTACACCGACCTGGACGATCCCACCCACCTGGCGTACGGCTACGAGCGCACCTACGCCGACATGATCCGGCCCATCGCCGACCGGCGCCCCGACCTCGACGCCCTGTTCATCGGCGGCGGTGGCTATACCTTCCCGCGCTACCTCGAGGCGACGCTGCCGGAGAGCCATCTCGCGGTGGCCGAGATCGATCCCGGGGTGACGGAGGTCGCCCACGAGCGGCTGGGGCTGGCCCGTGACACGCGCATTCTGACGCACAACGTCGACGCGCGCATCCTCATGGCCCACCGGAGCGAGCCCGACGCGTACGACATCGTCTTTGGCGACGCCTTCAACGACTATTCCGTCCCCTCGCACCTCACGACGCTGGAATTCGCACGTATCGTCGACGACCTGCTGCGCGACGACGGGCTGTACCTGGTGAACATCATCGACGGCGGGCCGCGGGGACACTTTATGCGCGCCTATGTGCGCACACTCCAGCAGGTGTTCGCCCACGTGGCCGTCACGCCATCGACCGAGCGCTGGCGTGAGACGCTGCGCACCACCTATGTGATCGCCGCCAGCCAACGCCCCCTGGAACTCGACCACCTGCAGCCCGCGCACCGCCCCTTGCCGCCCGAGGAACTCGAGGCATACCTGGCCCTCGAGCCGGCGCGCATCCTGACGGACGACCACGTGCCGGTGGACAACCTCATGGCGCCGGTGGTGGAGGACTCGTTCTTCCCCCTATCGTTGGACGGCGACATCCTTGACCGCATCGCTGCCCGGGTGATCGCTGTGAGCGCCGCCCTGCTGCTGGCGGTGATCGCCATCATCGTCTGGACACTGCGGCGCCGGCGCGCCCGCCGTCAGGGGTACGCGCATCCGGAGCCCGATAGCACGTTGGGCATGACGCGCTGATCGCCAAGATGGACCGCTGATCTCTGCACGTACCAAGTCGCAGGTTACAGGTTACAGCGAATAGTGGGTCCACCCGCTGTGGCCTGTAACTGGCATCGGGCCAAGCCGCGCACATCAGCGCATAGTACCCAGCGTCCCTTCTGCGAAATCTGCGTACCATTCCTTTTCGCGAACGGAGGAAAAGACATGACCGAGTCCGGCGATCGACCGCTGCGCATCATCAATAGCGTGGCGCCCATCCGCGTGTGCGACAACGGCGGATGGACCGATACCTGGTTCGCGGGGCACGGCTGCATATTCAACATCGGCGTCTATCCCTACGTGGAGGTGCAGATCGAGGTCTATCCGCGCGAGGCGATGGCGCACCGCGTCATCCTCCATGCCGAGAACTATGGCCAACGCTACGCCGTCTCGCCCCACAGCGAGCGCCACGAGTGGATCCAACACCCCCTGCTCGAGGCAGCCATCGACTACATGGGGGTACCGCCCGAACTCGCCGTGCTGATCTCCATCTACTCCGAGGCGCCCGCCGGCTGCTCCACCGGCACCTCGGCGGCGGTCAGCGTCGCGCTGCTGGGCGCGCTGGACCAGTTGACGCCTGGCAGGCTCACCCCACTGGAAATCGCCTACGCCGCCCACCGCATCGAGACCGAGATGCTGGGACAGCAGAGCGGTGTACAGGATCAGCTCTGCTCCGCGTTCGGCGGCATTAACTATATCGAGATGTTCAGTTATCCCTACGCCGCCGTGTCACCCATCTTTATCTCCAACGCCGATTGGTGGGAGCTGGAGCGACGTCTGGCCCTGGTCTTCCTTGGGCGCTCCCACAGCTCCTCGGCGGTGCACGAGATGGTGATCCAGGGGCTAGAGGACGCCGGGCCGGATTGCCCGAAATTGGAGGCGCTGCGCAGGACCGCCACCGCGTCGCGCGACGCCGTGTACGCCGGCGATTTCGACGCCCTGGGCCGGGCCATGGCTGACAACACCGAGGCGCAGCGCGCCCTACACCCGGCGCTGCTGAGCGCCGAGGCGCAGCAGGTCATCGACATCGCGCGCGAATACGGCGCCCTGGGGTGGAAGGTGAACGGCGCCGGCGGCGAGGGGGGATCGATCACGCTGCTGTGCGGCTCGTCCACGAGCAAGCGTCGCGCCATGCTGCGCGCCGTCGAAGAGACCAACCCCCTCTTTCAGACCATCCCCATCTACCTGAGCCGCTTTGGCCTGCGCGTGTGGAGCCGCGATCCGGATCACGGGGCATCGTGAGCGGAGGAGCCACGCGAATTCGTCACTACGATGGAGTGCCTGTGCAGTAACGACTCTAGTCGTCCTTCTTGTTCTAGAGGTAGGAAGCGAATATAAGCGTCACTACGATCCAGGCCCTTTGTAGTGACGAATTCATTTGTTCTTCCCCTTCATGTCCAGAGGGGTACCTAGAGCGGCCGCATCGGATGCTGCCGCCGTCCCTGCATCACCCCATCAAGGTCGGCCCAGAGCCCCTCGGGCACCGGCTCGTTAGCCCAGGCGATGTTCTGTTCCGCCTGCTCACGCCCGCGCGCCCCGAGCACCATCACTGCATCCGTGGCGGAGCCGCGCAGGCAGAAGGCGATGGCGGCCGCGGCGAGGGACACCCCCCACCGATCGCACACCTCCTGGATGCGCCGCGTCTTCTCCACGATCTCTTCGTCGGGCTGGCGGTAGCCGTACTTGGCCTCGGGCACGGGACCCTTGGCGAGGATGCCCGTGGCATACGCCCCCGCGATGATGACGCCCACGTCGTGGCGCGCCGCGCTCTCGATGACGGGCTTTCCCGCGCGCTCCAGCAGGTTGTACTGGTTGGCGATCATCAGCACGTCGAACCCGCCGCTATCGATGGCGAGCTGCAGCGCGTCCAGCGCGCGCGTGCCGATGCCGATGGCACCGATGACGCCCTCCTCCTTGAGCCGCAGCAGCGCGGCATGGGCGGCGCGGAACCGCAGCACCTGGCCAAGCTCCTCCGAGGAATAGATGTCGTGGATGTGCACCATGGAGAGGTACGCCCTGCCCAGACGCTGGAGGCTCCCCTCGACGGAGCGCAGGGTACGGTCATAGCCATAGTCGCGATGGTCGGCGTAGTGGCCCGTCTTGGTGGAGAGCACCAGCCCACGCGTGAGGTCGGGGCGCTCGGCCAGCGCCCGCCCGATGAGGCGTTCACTCCGTTCGTCGCCATAGAAGGGCGAGGTGTCGATGAAACGCACGCCCGCCTCCAGCGTTGCCCACACCGTCTCCAGGGCGTCGGCGTCAGCGGTGCCCTCGCGGGCCAGGGGCGCGCCCCCGAGCCCCACGAACGGCACCTCGATCCCCGTGCGTCCCAGTCGTCGCGTCTCCATACTGCACCTCCCGGTATCGCCCCCCGGCGCACGATGCGCCGCGAGAGCGAGGAACCTGCTCTTGTGAGACAAGGTCCCTCACTACGTTCGGGACGACGATGCCGCTGCCGTCAAGCGCCGCGTCGCCGCACCCTCCGTCGTTCCGAGCGGAGCGAGGAACCTTGATGCACTATGCCGAGACCCCCACCTGACCGCACGCACCGTCGCTCCTGCCCGGCCGCCGCGAGGGCGAGGAGCCTTGCTCTTGTGAGTCAAGGTCCCTCACTACGTTCGGGACGACGACGCTGGCGTCAGTAGCGCCGCGCCAAAATGCACCCCGTCGTTCCGAGCGGAGCGAGGAACCTTGACGCGCTGTGCCGAGCCCCCCACCTGGCCGCTCGCGCCAGCGCCGGGGGTGTGCGGCGCTTTCCTGCCACGCCCTCAGTGGTGCACGTTGTCCGTGATGCGGCGATCGGGGCCCGAATCCTTGCGCACCGAGGTGGCGCGTAGTTTCGCCAGGAAGGCGTCGTACCGCGCGCGGTCCACGGGCACATCCACGGGCTCTCCGGCACGCCCCGAGAGGATCATGGCGTTGATCATCTCCACCGTCTTGATCCCCTCCACGCCCGGGGCGATGAGCGGCTCGCCGTGCAGCAAGTGTCGCGCCATGTTCCGCAGGATGGCGATGTGGCCCGATTCACACTCGGGCAGCTCCACCGGCACCTCGTTGCATGGCGGGCGCTGCCACATCTCGGGGCTCACGTCGGAAAAGTGCTTGACCCCCTCCGGCAGTTCCCAGAAGCGAATCTGCTTCCCCACTACCTGGAGCTTGCCGCGCTCGCCCGACAGCTCGAGGATGTCGGTGCCCGGCGACTCGGTGGTGGAGCAGTAGACGTACCCAACGGCGCCGTTGGGGTACTCGAGCATCGCCGCGGCCACGTCCTCCACCTCGATGCGGTGGTTGCGCGTGGCGTTGAACGCCGTCACGCGGTTGGGCAGCCCGCCGAGCCAGGTAAACCGATCCAAGGAGTGCGGCGACTGGTTGATCAGCACCCCGCCCCCCTCGCCGTCCCACGTGGCGCGCCAGCCCGCCGAGTTGTAGTAGGCCTGGCTGCGAAAATCGGCGTACACCAACATGGTGCGGTACAGCTCGCCCAGGCGGCCACTCTTGACCAGGTCCCAGGCCGCCTGCCAGATCGGCTCGCTGCGCGATTGGTGCATGACGGCAAAGGGCACGCCGGTGCGCTGCGCCGCCTCGACCATGGCGTCGGCGCCCGAGACGGTCACCGCGATGGGCTTTTCCGAGATCACCGGCTTGCCGCGCTCCATGGCATAGATGCAGATCTCGGGGTGAAAGTAGTGGGGCGTAGCGACCATCACGGCATCGACGAGGTCGCTGTCGATGAGGTCGTGATAGTCGGTAAAGAACGGGACGTTGTACTCTTCCCCCACGGCCTCGGCTACCTCGGGCACGATGTCGCACACTGCCGTCAGGGAGCACTCCTCGATCGATTGCATGGTGCGGGCGTGGCCCGAGCCCATACCGCCGGTGCCCACGATGCCGTAGCGTATCTTGGTCATGACAGCGCCTCCGATCGCGCGTTGATGGAGTCGATCCGAACCTGCTGCCGCGATGATACCCGCGTTGGCGGACGCGCGCAACCGGGGTGGGAGTGGCCAGTCAGGTCCATCGGCCACTGCCTCGCCTGACGCTACGAGGGTAACACGCCGCCAGGACGCCACGGCGGCCTCGGCCGCCACAAGATGCCCGTCCCGTGGCAGGTCGCGGTCCCGGATGCCAGAAACGGCGCTACCAGGGCTCGTGGCGCGCAAGAACGCAGCGTCCGTCCACCGGCAGTTCCTGCTCCAGGACGTGCACCTCCTCGGCGGTGAGCGGCCCATCGATGATCACCGGCTTGGCCTCCAGGATGCGGCGGAACGTCGGGATCAGCGACAGGGTCGGCGGTGCGCTGGGCTCGGGGTCCAGCGTGACCTGGATCGCCTGGGGGCGCTCCACCTCCAGCAGCGCTGGCACCGTGTGGAGCGAGCCCGAGTGGAGGTGGATGGTGGCATAGCCCACCGCCTCCGAGATGCGCTCGTCGTACGGCAAGAACCACTCCTTGTACTGCGCGGGAGAGAGAAAGGCCGAGGCGTCGCACTGGGTGCGCACCACTGTGCCGGGCGCCCAGATTCCGAACGGGTTCACATAGCCCCCCTGCACCCGGGGGATGCGTTTCAGTTGGGCGTTCAGGATGGTGACGAACGCCTCGGTGACCGTCTCGAGAAAGCCACGCAGCGCGCGGGGGTGATCGTACATCGACAGGCACATCAGTTCGGGCCCGAGGATCGCCTCGGCCAGGTCCGACGGCCCACGCATGAGCGTCTGGGCGACGGCGTAGCGTCCCGCGCCGCGCTCCGCCAGCATGACAGTGAGCTGTTTCAGCGCGTCGAACCACCCCTCGTGTAGCCGCCCGTCGCGCGCGTGCCACGCGTCCCAATCGGCCACGAAGGAGCGCGTACGCATGCTACCCCCCTGGATCGTGGCGCGCACCGGACAGCCCAGGATCGCCTCGACCCACGGCACCCGCGTGTACGGCGTGACGGTGACGAACTGGTCGCCGTTGCGCTCCAAGGGGCCGGGCTCCAGCTGGTCCCCCGCCAACCGCTCCAGGTCGAGCATGTCGGGCGTCAAGTCGAGGTCCTGCGTGGCCAGCGTGCCATCGGACAGGGGCAGCCAGAGTTCGCCCAGCGAGCTGTGAGACACCCATGCCATCAGCCCACCCTCGCGCGCCCACCAGCGCCGGTGTCGCTCCGCCAGTATGCGCCCATCGTCGTCCAGGTAGACCCCACCCGCTGTCGGATCGTTCGTTTCCATCGTCACCCCCATTCCGCTCTTGAGTGGTTCCAGCGTCCGCGCGCATTGTGGCGCATCGCCGCGCGCGGCGTCAAGCACAGGGCCACGCCTCTCAAAGGTACCCCCCCCGCAGCAGATCGCGCACATACGGCGCTCGCCATGGGGTATCTTTGGCAGGCGGCCGACGATTGTCTGGGGCCGTATTCTGAGGTACAATATCAGCATTATCCACAACCCCATGGGCGTACGGGGCACACCTACGCGCTCCATCCTGGCCTCTCGCCTGCGGCAACGCGGCGTGCGGCTCGCTGACACCGGCAAGCCGCCGACAGATCCGATCGCGAAAGGAAGGACAGCATGGGACGGGTAACCACAGGGTTAGCGATTGTGTTGGCGTTGGTGGTGGCGCTGGCGGGATGCCAGATGGCAGCGGCGCCGAGTCCGGCGGAGACTCCGCCGGCCGCTGGCGAGACACCGCCAGCGGGTGAGGCCGAGCCTACCGCAGCAGCGACGCCAGAGGCCACCGTGGAGGAGTCTCCCACCGCGGAGGCCGAAGAGACGCCGGCCGTCCAAGAGACGCCGACCACCGAGGAAGCCGAGACTCCCGCCGCAGAGGAGACGCCGCCGGCTGAAGAGACGCCGGCTGCGGAAGAGACCCCGGCGGCCGAGGAAACGCCAGCCGCGGGCGCGGCCCCAACGGTGGACGGGACGATCGCCGAGGACGAGTATCCCAACACAACCACCATCGGCGACGCCGAGCTGTGGTGGTACAACGACGGCGAGTCGCTCACTATGGCGATGCAGGCACCCAGCGAGGGCTGGATCGGCGTGGGGCTCGACCCCGACAACATGATGCAGGGCGCCGATTTCAAGCTGGCCGCCGTGCTAAACGGCGAGACCCGCGTCACGGACGGCTGGGGCACAGCGCCCACCGGCCCCGTGCACCCACCCGACGAGGAGCTGGGGGGCACGGACGATATCGAGGAATCGGCCGTGGTGACAGAGGACGGCGTCACCCGGTTCGAGTTCCGCATTCCGCTGGATAGCGGCGACCAGTTCGACAAGCCCCTGGAGCCGGGCGAGACCTATGCCATCATCGTTGCACACGCGCCGTCAACGGACTACAATGCCTACCATTCGTTCCGTCTGCCGGGCGAGATCACCCTGGACCCCGCTCCGTAGCTCCGAGTAGTTGGGCTCCATGAGGGGCGTCCCTGAGGCGGGCGGTCGCTGTGCCGCCCGCTTCGCAGGCGTGTGGCCACCGACAGCAGCCCGCCGCCGGCGCCCCCTGGCCCGGCAACCATATCATGATGCGCGGCATGGCATGAGCGCTAATCTGAGTACATTGTCACACGTACGCCTGTTGGGCGGCCTCGATAAAGAGAGCCTGGCGCGCCTCCTCCCGGAGGTGCGCGAGTGCTCCTTCGAGACGGGGGAGACCATCGCGCTGGAGGGTGACGCCTGTCACGCCGTCTACCTGATCGCCGAGGGATGGGTGCGGGTGCGCCAGTTCTCCGCCGAGGGGCGCGAGCACGTCCTGGCCCACCTCGGGCCGGGGGCTTGCCTGAACCTCGTGCCGGCCATGGACGGCGGCCCGATCGTGGCCGACGCCGACGCCCTCTCGCCGGTCACCATGTACGCCCTCCCCTGCGATCGGCTGCACGCCCTCATGGCGGCGGACGCCGGCCTGGCACGCGCCGTCGCGGAAGCCCTGGCCGCCGAGGTGCGCCGCCTGAGCACCATGGCGCGCGACCTGGCCCTCCATCCGGTGCGGGCGAGGCTGGCGCGCTTTCTCCTCACCCACGCTGAGAGCCGTACCACCCAGCGCTACTGGACCCAGGACGAGATCGCGGCCGTCATCGGCACGGTGCGCGATGTCGTGGGGCGTACGCTGCGCGCCTTTGCCGTCGAGGGGTTGGTGCGGCGCGAGCGGGGCCGCCTCGTGGTGGCCGACCGCCGCGCTCTGGAGCGCGAGGCCAACGGAGAATAACCTACTCTGGAGCATCGACACGCGATGACACTCTCACCCCACCATGACCCAACGCGCTGCGATCGCTGCGGGCTATGCGTCTCCGCCTGCCCCTGTCACGCCGCCACCCTTACCGACGACGGCGTGGATTTTGCCTGCGAGAGCTGCTGCACCCACTCGCCCGAGTGCCCCACGCTCCTCCACTGCCTCTGGCCGTGCGAGCAGGTCTGCCCGACGGGGGCGATCCATTGCCCGTTCGACATCCTGTTCTCCGACGAGGACGAGGCCGAGGCCCCCGCTCAGGTCTAGCCCTCCCGCCACATATGGCGTTCTACGGATCGCGCTGCCACACGTGGCGCCGCTACAGATCGCGCCGCCATACATGGCGCATCCACTGGTGGCCGCACAGCTCGCAGTGGTACGTCCAACGGACGATGGCGCCCGGCGCACGCCGACGCCGCCAGAAGCGCAGGCGCAGCCCGAGCGGTAGGGTGGATCGGTCGTTCACCACTGCCTCGCGCCCGATGAGGCGGTAGCTGCCGCAGCGCGGGCACGGCTCGGGCCAGACGGACGTCATCCCCGGCGTCGCGCCGCGTCGAGCATCGCCAGGTGCATGCGGTGGGCGCCATCGCTCGTCGTCTTGGGGCAGGGCGTGAACGGGAAGCGCGCCTCCTCGATGGATAGCCCGCGCACCTCGATCTCGTCCAGCCGGTTCGTGCCCAGGCCCTGCTCCGCCGCCAGGGCGATGTGGTTCTGGCTCGAGGGAAAGGGATCGCTGTAGCCGGGGGCCGCCGGGTCAAACCCCATTACGGCGACGCCCACGGCGTCCAGCGCCACCGGGTTGCGCCCCGCCATCAGCAGATGGGGCTCCACCGTGCGCACCACCGCGCCGTGGCTGCCGTGGATCCACGGCCCCTCCCCCTGGTCGATGGTCGAGATGCCGTCCACCACGGCGAAATCGATGGGCCGGGCCTTCAGGACGTCCACCAGGATGCGCGGCAGGCGCTCGCCGAGGTCGCCGGCGTGCATCGTCGAGCGGTACTGGTCACGCGAGCGCTGGCGGTAGCGCGGTAGCGGCGTGCAGCCAAAGACGTTCTTGATAGAGAGGGTGATGCCGGCACTGGCGTGGCACTTGATCTTGGGCACCGAGATGAACGCGTCCGCCTCGACGACGGCCTGATGCAGCAGCACCGTGTCCAGGGCCAGGGCGTCCGGCACCGCCACCGAGACGAAATCAGCGGCGGGCGCGGGGTCGTCCGAATCGACCGTCTCGGCGCCTACGGCGTCGATGCACGCCTCGTACCCATTCAAGGCCCACACCTCGTCGCCCCACCCCTCGGTGAGGATGATGCGCGCGGCGCCCGCCTCCCGCGCCAGCAGGCCGATGGCGCGCACCACCGCCGGATGCGTGGTATAGGTCACATTGTTGGGGAGGCCGTCGGTGGTGGGGGTAAGGCCCCCAGCGGTAAAGTTCGGCTTGATGACCACCGTGGAGCCCGACCGCACGACCTCGCCCAGGCCGCCGCAGGCGGTCACCAGGTCGCGCACCGCCGCCTCCACAGCCGCCTCGTCATAGGTCTCACAGCGCCCGATGGCGACCACCCGCATCCAGTCGGTCGGCGTGCCTGGCGCGTCCTCGGTCGGCGCCGGCCCCGTTGAGGCCGGACGGGGCGCCTCGACAGACGCAGTAGCGGGGCCCGGCCTCACTGCCGGCGCACAGCCCGCCAGCGCGCCCGTCGTCACCATCGCTGCCCCCGCCAGGAACTGGCGGCGGCTCATCGCCCGATGCCGTCTGACCATAGCGTCCTCCATCGCACGCTGACTCACGGCTCACGGTCGACTCGAGGCGCGTTCACTGCCGGCGCCTCCTACTCGTCCTCCCAGTCGTCGTCCCACTGCGCCTCGCGCAGGCGACGCGCCAACGCCGCGGGAACCCTCCCCGACTGCTCCAGCGCCTCGATGGCCGAATCGGCGTCCTGAAACACGATCGGCTCCACCCCCGCCAGATCGTCGACGCCCGCGCCCCTGGCAGCTTTGGCGTCGACGACGCCAAAGCGCGCCAACACATGCGCCACACCCGCCTCGGCGCCATCGAACGGTTGAGCGCCCGCCTCAATCCAGGCGCGCGTGGCCTCGCCGCGATCGCCCGTCCATGCCAGGGCGCGACGCGACGCGGGGGTCTCGCTCGAGGCGAACAGGTCGCGGAGGTCCGCCATCGCGTCCGGCCCCTTGTCAGGCGCTACGAGCACCAGCACCTCGGCCAGCGCACCGACGAGGCACATCCTGAACGCCGCCAGGGCATCGCTGTAGGGGGTGGCGGGGGCAAAGGGGCTGAGCGCCAGCACCCGGTCGGCGCGCCCCCTGGGGGCCAGGCGCTGCAGCACCGGCCCCATCGTCTCGATGCCGGCCGGCAACAGCAGCGTGATGGCCGCGCCCGCGCCATGGCCGTCGTCCAGCGCCTGGCGGTCGACGCCGCGGTCATAGCCGCCCACCAGCAGGTGCCCCTCGTCGGCCAGGGCGGACGCCATAGCGCCCACCAACTCCTGCGCCGCCGGCGAGGGCTGCGCCCCGCCAAGAATCGCCACACCGGGCTGCGTCAGGTTGTCGAGATCGCCCGAGTAAAAGAGATAGTAGGGCAGGCGCTCCTCGGGGAGGCGCTCCGTCAGGAGGTCGGGATAGGCGGCGTCCGTCCGCGTAATGATGCCGGCGTCGCGGGTCGACAGCCTCGCCAGGGTCGCCCGCTGGGCGGCCACGTCGGGCCCGGCCGCCAGCACCTGCGTCGCCTCGGCATGGGTGAGGTCAAGCCGCTCGGCGGCCTCTGCGGCCCCGAGGTCAAAGAGCGCCGCCAGGGGCCGTCCCTCGGCCACGCACCAGCGGTGGATTACCCGCTTGGCGAGTTGCCGCTTGACCTGGTTCGTGTTCAGCAACGCCAGCCAATAGGCTGCTTCCTGGTTCGCATCCATCGCACACTCGCAGTCTCATCGCGCGTCACAGGACGCGACCCATGGCGCCAGGAGCGCCCGTCGGTCCCGCGACGCTTTACGGTAGCGTCCAGATTATATGCTCGCGGCAGGGGTACGCCAAGGCAAGAACCAAACGCGGCCTTTGGCCCGACAGGCATGCGCATGGGCAAGAGTGGTGACCGGCGCCGCCTCAGCGGGTATAATGCCGGACAGCCGGCGCAAACGGCCTCTCGCGCCCCTACCCAGGAGCAAGAGCCAGCACGCATTCAACGCAGACACCTGGAGACCGGGCTGTTGACGACACTTCCGCTGCACCACGCTTACCTTGATGAATCGGGTACGACGACACCGTTCCGAGACACGGAGTGTTTCCTCGTGGTCGCCGTCATCGAGGGAGGCCACCTAGCCTTGCGCAGGTGCACCCAGCGGCTCAAGCGGCTCTACCGTAAAGCCAAGCTAGCAGCCGGCGGCGAACTCAAGGCAGTGTTCACCCCATGGGATGAGACGCTTCGCCTGCTAGACGGAATCGCCCAGGAGGACGTCCACATCGTCGCTGTAGTGGTCGACAAGCGGGGAGTAAGCCAAGGGCCAACCGATCCGGAGGGCTGGTACCGGGCAGCCGTCGCCAGGGCCTGTTGGCACTGCGCTAGTTGCTGGCCGTCGCTACACATCATCCTGGACAAACGCTACACCCAACCGATCCTCCAGAGAGAACTCGAGAAGGCAATCCGAACCAAGCTCGCACCCTTGGATACAAAGTGGATCCCCATCGAGCAACTGGATTCCACCTCGGAGCCAGGCCTTCAGCTGGCCGACTTTGTCGCGTGGGCCATTGCACGCAAGTACGAGAGGGGGGAATGCGCGTACTATGATCGGATCCGAGCCAAGATTGTGGTTGAGGAGGTGATCAAGGCAACATGAAAAGCGCGCCTCGCCCTGGGGCCCGATTTCAGTCTGACCCACCGCATCTCAGCGGCAGCTAGGTCGCGGTTGCCGCGACCAGGCTCACCAGGAGTTACAATAGCGCGCTTACACCCACACTATAGCGGCCAGTGATCGCGTTGTCAATACACCTTGTTCGCGATCACTCACTGTCCACACCACTTGACGGCGCTGCAGCGGCTCAACTACACTGTGGCCGCCGCCGCCTCGGGCGCGGCCATGTCACAGCGAGCAAGGAGCGGGCGCATGAAGATCACGGACATCACCTCGTATCCCGTCTGGGCGGGACATCGCAACTTTTTGTTTGTCGTCGTCGATACCGATGAGGGGATCTATGGTCTGGGCGAGTCGGGCCTGACGGGCCGCGAGCTGGCCGTCATGGGCGCCATCGACCATTTCAAGCCGTTGCTCATCGGCCAGGACCCCAGCCGCATCGAGCACATCTGGCAGATGCTGTCGCGCGGCGGGTTCTTTCCCCATGGCAAGATCCTGGGGAGCGCCATCGCGGCCATCGATATCGCCCTCTGGGACATCCGCGGCAAGGCGCTGGGCGTTCCGGTGTACGACCTCCTGGGCGGACGCGTGCGCGACAAGGTGGTGTGCTACTGCCATCTGAGCCCGGGTCACGCGCCGGGGATCGAGGGACTGGTGGGGAACGCCCGGCAGCGCGTGGCCGAGGGGTGGAAGTTCGTGCGCTGGGGCCTACCCACCGAGGGAGACCTCCTCGAGCCGGGGCGCGCCATCAGTCAGTCCATCGAGCAGTTCGATGCCATGCGCGACGCCGTGGGCGACGACATTGAGCTGTGCTTTGACATCCATACCCGCCTCACGCCGCCCGAGGCGATCCAGCTCTGCCGCGAGGTCGAGCCGTATCGCCCCTACTTTATGGAGGACCCCATCCGCTCCGAGAGCCCCCAGGCGCTCCATCTGATCCGCTCCAAGATCGACGTGCCCCTGGCCATCGGGGAGCAGTTCGCCAGCAAGTGGGATTTCCGCGAGTTGATCGACCACGACCTCATGGACTATGCCCGCATCGACCTGTGCATCGCCGGCGGGCTGACGGAGGGCAAAAAGATCGCCGGATGGTGCGAGGGGCACTATATCGACGTGGCCGTTCACAACCCGCTGGGCCCGGTGGCCACGGCGGCGTGCGTCCATTTCAACCTCGCCATCCCTAACTTTGCGGTGCAGGAACAGCCGCGCCAGCCGGGGCTGGCCCTCACCGACGTCATCGGCAACCAGCCGGTGTTCGAGGACGGCTACATCCTGGCGCCCACGACCCCCGGGCTGGGCGTGACCATCGACCGCGAGGCGGCCAAGGCGCATCCCTTCCAGATGACCGAGCTGCCACACCTGCATCGCGCCGACGGCGGCTTTACCAACTGGTAGCCGCCCCGCCCTCCAGGCGGGTCGCGTCACTCCTCCCGCTCGCCGTGCGAGCCCACGGCGAGCGCCATCATCAATCGCACCACACGCGTGGAGGTTCGCTCCGTTGTGATCTGGCTGAGGGTCCTGGTGCTCGCCCTGGATATCTACCTGCTCGCCAGCGTGGCCCCCTGGCTGTTGTTGGTGATCCTGGAGTGGCGCCTGCAGCACGCCGCGGACTCGCCTTCGGAATGCGACCGGCGGCTGCACCTCCTGCGCGCAGAGGCCCGTGATGAGGAGGCCGTCTGGCCGGACGCCCAGCGCCCCGGGCGCTACGAGGAGCTGGATCGCCGCGCCCAGGAGGGGTTGACGCGCCTGCGCGACATCCTCGCCGAGGCCACCAGCCTCCGGCCGGTGCTTTCGGCCTTTCAGCCGGCGGCCCTCGGCCCCCGCCAGATCGCAATGTTCCGCGCCTGGCAGCCGCTCCTGCGCGACCTCTCCCTGTGGCGCCACGCGCGCCAACTCTGTCACCTCCTGGACCAGGGCGAGGACGTGCTGCTGCAGCTCCATCAGCGGCGCCAGCGCGCCGAGGGGATCCCCGGCCGCATCCGCGCCGAGCTGAACGAGGTGCGCGCCGAGGCGCGTCGACTGCAGGCCCTGCTGGAGGCGGAGAAGGAGGAGGCGGGCACCCTCGGCCTGGAGGAGCTGGCCACCCGCCTCGATGAGGTGGAGGCCGAGATCGCGGGCGCCCTCGATGCGCTGAGCCAGGCCACCGATGTCGACATGCCCCAGGTGGCGCTGGAGGCGGACGCCCTGCTGCAACGCGCCGCGCCCGAGGTCCACGCCCTGGACGAGCAGATCATCCAGGCCGTGTCATCGCGCAATCGCGCCGAGGATCTCCTGGCGCGGCTCGGCAGCGGCCTGAACCTCCTCGAAGAGCGGATCGCCGGGCTGAGCGCCCGCGGCGCCATCGAGGCCGCGCCGGCGCACGAGTTGGCGAGCCTGCGCGCCGAGTCGAACCGCGTCGTGCACAAGGCGGGTCGACGCACCGTGAGCGCCTATTACGAGATCCACGCCGATGTGACGGCGCTCGACGCGCGCATGGCGGCGCTCGGTGAGCGCCTCGACGCCCTCGATGAGGTGATGGAGCAGAGCCGCGAGGCGATCCAGGGGGACGTCCAGGCGCTCTCCGAGGCGCAGCGCTCCCTGGCGGAGCTGGTGCGCAACGAGCCCGGCCTGGAGCCGGACAATACGGCGGCCCTCATCGAGCGCGCCGCGCAGAGCTTTTCCGAGGCGGAGGAGCAGCAAGGGCTGGGCACCATGGAGGGCTACCAGGCGTCGCTCGCCCTCTCGCGCACGGCGGTTCAGCAGTTGGCTGAGGCGCGCGCGGCCATGGCAGCGCTGCCGGGCCGCCTGGCCACGCTGCGCGATCTGGCAGGCGTGGCGTCGCCGGCGGTGCTCGCCGAGTGGCGCGCCCGCGCGGCGCGGGTGCGCGAGCAACTCCAGGTCTACACGCGCCACTGGGATACAGAGATGGCCGGCTGCGCGGGCGAGGCGACGGCGCTGCTCGACCGCGCCGAGGCGCTCCTCGGCCGCCTTGCGATCGGCGTGCGCCAGGTGAAGCGCGTGCGCGAGTCAGAACTCGCGCACGCCACCGAGGTGCTCACCGAGGCGCGCGACGCCATCCTCGCCGCGGGCGAACGCGTGGAGGCGTTGGAGGCGGAGCTGGCCCGCGTCGAGGCGCTGCGCGCTCAGCTCCTGGCCGCGATGGACGACCTGCAGAGCCGCGCCCTGCCCGTCCTGCAGCAGGAGGGGAAGCACATGCTCCCCGAGCTGCGCCAGCGCCTCAACGGGCTGACCGACACCATGAAAGAGCAGCGCGCCCTCGTTACCGATCCCTCGCAGATCGACCACGACGAGGCCGTGAGCGTGTGGCTCCCCTCCTTCGAGGAGCAGATCGAGGAGTTGCACGCCGAGCACAACCGCAGCCTCGCGCACCATGCCGCGCTGCTGCGCGAGGCGATCCGGCGCATCGACAAGCAGTGGAACAAGCTGTCGCGCCTCGACCCGTACGATCCTCCCCTGCCGGCCGAGGACGTGACGCGCTTGGCCGCCGATCTGGACGCCTGGCGCGATACCGCCGAGCGCCAGGCGGACAACCCCGTGGCGTTGCGCGAGATCCTGGGGCGCCACGCGCCACCACTAGAGCAGCGCATCGACCTCGCCATCGAGCAGATCGCCGCGGGGCGGCGCGACCTCGAGGCCCTGGACCGCCACTATCGCAAGGCCGCTCAGAACGCCCATGCCCTGCGCATGAGCATCCGCGGCCTGCGCGCCGAGAGCGCCTTCCCCAGCCTCGCCTGGGATACGGACGAGGCCGACCACGTGTGGGACGAGGCGCTGGAGGCCGAGCGCGACTGCCAGACGGCGCGAACGCTGCTGCAGGCGTGTGACCATCTGCAGCGCGCCGTGAACGCCGCCCTCCAGGCGGAACAGCTGTACTCACGCGTGGAGCACCAGATGCAGAGCGCCCTACGCCGCCTGGGAGACGAGCTGCGGGCCGTGCAGACGGGGATCGACAAGGCGCGCAAGCAGGCCGATGCTCTGCGCGAGCGCGGTGAGGACGAGGAAGCCGCCGAGGTCGAGCGGGCATGCGAGGGGGCCGAGCGCGGCATCGAGCTGGCGTACGAATCGGGCACGTTCGAGGAAGCCCTGCGCCGCCTCCGCGACGCGCGCGGCGCGCTCGGGCGGGGGTAGACGGCCGGCGGCGGCCTGATGGTACGCTGATTCCGCTGATGGGACGCGGATTTGCGCGGATCTCTTGGGGTACTTTGTGCTCAGGCCGGCAATCGCCCTCGCCGCGGTACTCCCTCGCAGAGGGTAGTCTGCCCCCTCGCCCCGGTACTCCGGGGAGAGGGTGGGGGTGAGGGGCCTGCTGGTGTGGCGTTGGCAGCCTGCGCTAGCGCGTCAAGGTCCCTCGCTACGCTCGATCCGACACATATCAGCCCACGAAGGTGGGCTTTGCGCTCTTGGCGCCAGGCTTCAGCCTGCGGCGGTCGCCATGCGTGGCGGACGCTAGCAGTGTCGTCCACGGCGCACCCACCTCAGCGCGGCGTCCCTCGCTCCCCGTGCGGGCAGTCATGGGCGGGATACTCCCACACCGGCTCGAACATCTCCCATTGGTCGGGCGCCAGCCGGATGAGGCCCTCGATCACCTCGAGCACACGCCGCACGTTGCGGCGCACGTCCGCCTCGCGGTTCCCGGTACGCTCCATCTCGAGGGGGGGCGGCACGTGGAGCACCCAGCACCCATCGGGCTCCAGCACGCAACTCGCCGCCACCACCCACGCATCCGTCTGCAGCGCCAGGCGCACGTGGCCGTCGGGGAGTCGCGCCGGCGCATCAAAGAACTGCACCGGCTCGTCATCCGGCGAGACGGGGCGATCCACGCCGGTGAGCACCACCCCGCCCTTGCGCAGGCGCGCCACCGCCGCACGCAACGCCGACATGCTGATGGGCGTCACGAGCATCCCGCGCCTGCGCCGCAGCCAGTTCTGCATGCGGTTGCCGGTGGTGGGGTCGGCCAGGCTGAGCGCCTGGATCTCGACCCCCTGGGCGGCGATCCACTGCGCCGCTAGGTCGAAATTGCCGACGTGCGGCCCCACCAGCACCGTGCCCCGACCGTCGTTCAGCACGTCGAGGGTGCGTTCCCATTCCACCGGGTCGTAGCGGATGGGCGCACGCCCTGCCACATAGTCGTCCACGCCGGCGCGGAACATGTCATAGTAGCTGACGCCCGCGTGGTAGATGACGCGTTCCGCCGCGGCGTCCAACTCCTCCGGCGCGCTCTCTGGGGGCAGGACGTGGGCCAGGTTGGTGCGGAGCGTGCAAAAGAGGTTGTTGCGCCGCCGCGCCGAAAAGCGCGCGATGCGCGCCGCAAGCCAGTAGCCAAAACGCTTGGGGGTCGCGCGAGCGATAGCGATCCCCAACATCATGCCGGGGGCGCTGCCCAAGACGCCCTGCGCCTTCATGGAGCGGGATTCCGAGGGGAGGGGGAGGCGCTAGGCGCCATCAGGGCAGGGATTGCCTCGACGATTACGGGCACCCCGCGCACCACGCAATAGGCCACCGCAATCCAGCTCACCACATTAAAGGCGAACAGGTACCTGGCCACGGTCTCTGGCGCGACCGCTCCGAGGGCAGCCTGCGCGGAAAGCGCGTTGGTGATGGCCAGGCCCACGAAGGCGGTCAGCTTGGCGAGGCCATAGCCCGACCGCATGAAGGGGCTCCCTACGAGGAACGCCCCTACGCGCGAGCGCGTTGACTTGAACGGCGTCGTCCCCTCGCTCACCGCCAGGCTGCGGAGCGAATCGACGATCGTGCCGCGGATGACAAAGATGATGGGGATCGCCACCGGGATCAGGCCCAGATGCGCAAAGCTGATCCACATGACGAGTTCGACGGCTCGATCGGCCATGATGTCGAGCACGCTCCCCAGGAGCGAGATCTCGTTGCGCGCTCGAGCGACGATACCGTCAATCGAGTCGAGGAGGATCAGCACCACCACCAGACCGGCGCTGACGTACCGCGACGCCGCATCCGGTGCGTTCAGCAACACGACAATCAGCACCAGCAGCGGAAAACGCGCCACGGTGATAAGGTTGGCCATCACTCTGCCCTTCTCGCTCTCGCTCCCCAGCAAGCTGGGGGCTCATCGGTTCTCGTTCGCCCTGACGCGCTCGGCCTCGGTACGGGCCACGCGGGCGGCCTCTTCGCTATGCGCGGCCTCAGCCCCCTTGGACAGCGGCTCCCAGGCCACGTCGTGGTCGCCGACGGCGCGGGCCAGCTCTTCCCATACCTCGCGGTTCTTGACGGGGCGCCCGTCACGCGTGCGCCAGCCGTTCCGCTCCCACGAGGCCAGCCAGCGCGTGGCGCCCTCAAGGACGTACTTGGAGCCGGTATAGACCGTCACCCGCGACCGCTGCCGCAACGACTGCAGCCCCTTGACCACCGCCCACAGCTCCATGACGTTGCTGGTGGTCAGCGGCCACCCGCCCGACACAATGCGGGGCTCCGCCGCCGAATCTTGAGACAACAGGGCGGCATAGCCCCCAGGCCCCGGCACGCCCAGCACACAAGCCCGCGCCAGAAGGTTCACCCGCGGCAAGTCGGCGGGCTGGCTCCGGGAGGTACGCCTCCGCGGGGCGGGATCCTGTCGCGGCGGGGGATCGCCCGCCACCAGACGCCGGCGCGCCTCGGTGGCCAGCTGGTCGGCGCGCTCGTTCAGCGGGTTGCCGCGGTGCCCCTTGACCCAGCGCCACTCCACTCGATGGCGCCCCTCCTGCGCGACCAGCGCCTCCCACAGGTCCTGGTTCTCCACCGGGCTACCGTTCGCCTTGCGCCAGCCGCGCGCCTGCCAGGCGGGCAGCCACTCGGTGATGCCGCGCCGCAGGTACTGCGAGTCGGTATGCAGCACCACGTCGCACGGCCTCACCAGGGCCCGCAGGGCGTTAATGGCCGCGGTGATCTCCATACGATTGTTGGTAGTCGCCGGATCGGCGCCACTGATCTCTTTGGTGCGCACCCCAAAGACGAGCACCGCCCCCCAGCCGCCGGGGCCGGGGTTGGGTTCGCATCCGCCGTCGGTATAGATCTCTACGTGGGGCACTCTGTCATTCAACGCCGTACGATCCTCGTTGCGTCGGGGAATCCCCCACCAGTATAGGGGCGACGCCACACCCGGTCAAAGCGAGGCCCGTAACCACCGGTGACATCACAGAGGCGGGCGGGGTAGCCGTATGCTGACAAGGCCCCCGCCCGCCCCTCGGCTCGCACACCGTCGCGGCACGCGGTCGCGTGCCGCGGCCGCGTGTGCTGGGCGCTTCCTACAGGAGCGAATCCCACAGGAACGCCACGCTCTCGTGAGGCGCTCCCTGGGCGATCAGTGCGCCCAGCCGATCCCGGCCCATCTTGTCCAGGAGCTTTTCCGCCGTCGCCATGACCTTGAGGGTCGCGGCCTGCACGCCGATGACGTCATCGCCGCTACGCGTCAGCACGTCGTAGCAGAACCACCCCTCCCATTCGGCCCGGTCGAGGTAGTAGAGCGTCTCCACGAGATCCCATACGTTCACCGCGCCGGGGATCATGTCCCAGTCCCACTCGCGCGCGTTATCGTTAAAGTGCATATAGAACAGCTTGCCGGCGTCGGCGGCCAGGGCGGCCGTGGCGGCCGGAGCCTCCTTGGCCACCAGTGCATGCCCGACGTCGCAGGTGATCCCTACATTGTCGAGCCCCACCTGATGGCACAGATGCAGGGCGCGCCCCGTGTCCGCCAGGATGCAGTAGTTGCGCGCCTCGTTGATCTTGTACTCCATGCTCACCCGCACGTCGGAGCGATGGCTCGCGCCCTCGCGCACCCCCTCAACGAGCCAGCGCCACTGCTGCACATAGTCGGCCTGGAAGGAATAGTTGTGCCCGTCGATCAGCGGACAGCACGACACGAGGTTGGCGCCCAGGTCGGCGGCCAGGTCCATGCAGATTTTGAGATCGCGCACGGCGTCGGCGCGGATGGCCGGGTCTGTGGAGGTAAAGGAGCCGTTACGCCACTTGTCGTCCCCCTTGACGTTCAGGTTGACGGCCGACACCTCCCAGCCCGACTCTTTCACCTGCTTGGCGCCCGCCTCCAGATCGCGGAACTCGGACGGGTAGACCACCTCGATCCCCTGACACCCCGGTATCTGGCTCAGCATCTCCAGCCGCTCGGCGAGGGCGTGGGGCTCGGTGTAGGTGTGAAAGCGGTCGTGTTGTTGGCCCAGTAGGCCCACCATCACGGCGTGCTTGACTCGCATGTGTGCTCTCCTCACTGATGTGGTTATCGTGGGTCCGTGGGCGCCAAGCGCAGCGCGCACCGGCGTGCGCGCCCTACATTGCGAGCCACCGCGCGCCCTACCGCGCCATGATGCCGGCCAACTCGAACAATCTGAGGTCGATCCCCTTGGTCTTGCCGACCACCTCGCTCAACGGCGTGGTCACCACCCTGTTGCCGCGCAAGCCCGTCAACACGCAGCGCTCGCCCCCCACGAGGGCGCGCACGGCCCCCTCGCCCAGGCGCGTGGCCAACATGCGGTCCGACGCGGTGGGGTTGGCACCGCGCTGGACGTGCCCCAGAATCGTGGCGCGCAGGCTGAACCCCGCGCTCTCGGGGTGCTCCTCAAAGTGCTTGATCAACGCCTCGGCGTTGTTCTGCGCGCCCTCGGCCACCACCACCAGGGCGTGCGTCTTGCCCAGCTCCGCCGCCTCGCGTAGCTGTCGCGCCACTTCGTCGGGCGGCAGCTCGCGCTCGGGGATCACCACCACCTCGGCGCCCCCCGCGATGCCGGCCATGAGCGCCACATAGCCACACTTGCGCCCCATGACCTCGACGAGGAACGCCCGCCGGTGCGACTCGGCCGTCACCTTGAGGCGGTCGATCGCCTCCAGAGCCACGTTGATGGCCGAGTCGACGCCGATGGTGACATCGCTGCCCACCAGGTCGTTGTCGATGGTCGATGCCACGCCCACCACGGGGTAGCCCATCTCGCACAGGGCATGCGAGCCGGACTGGGAGCCGTTGCCGCCGATGACGACCAGCGCCTCGATGTCGAGGCGGTGCAGGTTGTCGATCCCGCGCTGGCGCCCCTCGACGGTAAAGAACTCTTCCGCGCGCGCGCTCCCCAAAAAGGTGCCGCCCAGGTGCATCACGCCGCCCACGTCGCGCCGGGTAAGGTAGCCGATGTCACCGTCGATCAAGCCCCGGTACCCGCGACGCACGCCGAACACCTCCAGGCCGGCGTCGGCGCCGGTGCGCACCACCGCCCGGATAGCGGCGTTCATGCCGGGGGCGTCCCCCCCGCTGGTCAGAACGGCAATACGCTTCATGGCTCCCATCCTCGACTCCCCGCCGCGCCCGCTTTCTCCTAGGGTGATTCTAGCCGCCGCCGGCCCGGTGTGTCAACGCGTCACTGAGGCGGACGCCGCTGGTATGCCGGCAACGGGTGGCAGGTGTCAGGTTGCAGGTTACAGAGGCCAGCGAGCGGTCTCGCAATGCCTTGTAACCTGCAACTTGTCACCTGTCACCCGGCATTGGCACGCAGAGCACGCCCCATCACCCCAGGATGCCGCTGAGCGAACTCCACAGAGAGGGGATCATCTGGAGGACGAACCCGACCACCACGTGGCTGGCGACGGAGGCCGTCAGCCCATAGCGCTCGTACACGCTGGTGTAGACGATCCCCAGCACGCCCATGGCCACGAACACGATGAACGCCGCCAGCAGCGGCACGTGGGGCAAAAAGTAGAGCAGCGCCGTGGCGGCGTACAGGGCGATGCTGGCCGACGAGCCCTTGTGCTGCTGCACCACCCCCCGAAAGAACGCCTCCTCGATGGGGGCCGAGACGAGGCAGATCTGGTAGAACAGCAGCAGCGCGTTGCGCGTGCCGTAGAGGCGCTCGGTGAAAAAGCGCACCTGGCCCGACAGGAACGCCAGCAGGGGCACCGCGATGACGAGGCCCAACAGCGCCCCCTTGGCGACGTTCCCCAGCGTGAACGCCGCGTCGGTGGGCTGCCTGCCCCAGTAGAGGATGCTGAGGATCCCCAGCGTCACCCACAACAGGGTGAGGCGCACCGGCGGTTCGAGCAACACCGTGCCGATCCCGATCCCCACAAAGATCAGGAAGAGCAGGTAGGGATCCTCGATGGAGGGCCGCGCCCGCCGCCGGATCATGGGGCCGTAACCCGCCTCGCACCCGGCGCCGCACCCGCCAGCGAAGTCATCACCTTGCCGAAGGCGATTAGCGCCGCATCGATGTCGTCGCGCTCGATGCCATAGTGGGTCACGGCGCGGAACTGCGTCGGGCTGATGGCGTTCATCTTGATCCCCTCGGCGGCCAGCCCGCTGACCACGTCGGCGATGGCGATGTTCGAGGCGCTGAGACCAAAGATGACGATGTTCGTTTCCACCGTGGCGGGATCGATAGCCACGCCGGGGATCTCGGCCAGCCCCTCCGCCAGGCGACGCGCGTTGGCGTGGTCGTCGGCCAGGCGGTCGACCATCTGCTCCAGCGCTACCACCGCCGCGGCGGCGATGGTGCCGGCCTGGCGCATGCCGCCGCCGACGATCTTGCGGTTGCGTCGCGCCCGATCGATGAACTCCTTCGAGCCCACGATGGCCGAACCCACCGGCGCCGCCAGCCCCTTGGAGAAGCAGAACTGCACGGAATCGAACGGCGCCGCGAGTTCCGAGGCGTCCACGCCCAGCGCCACGGCGGCGTTAAAGATGCGCGCGCCGTCGAGGTGCATGCGCAGGCCGTGCCGGTCGGCCACCGTCTTGATCGTCCCGATCTGCGCCGGGGTGAGGGCGGCGCCGCCGCAGCGGTTGTGGGTGTTCTCGAGGCAGATCACGCGGCTGCGCGGAAAATGCACGTTGCGCGGGTCACGCACCGCCCCCTCCACCTGCTCGGGGTCGAGCATGCCGTTGGGCAGGTTGGGCACGGTGTGCACCATCGCCCCGCCCAGGGCCGAGATGCCGCCCGCCTCGTAGAGAAAGATGTGGGCGTGGTCGCCAAGGATGACCTCGTCGCCGCGCGAGCAGTGGGTCAGCAGCGCGACCAGGTTGCCCATGGTGCCGCTCACCACGAACAGCCCCGCCTCCTTGCCCAGGCGCTCGGCCGCCATCTCCTCCACGCGGTTGACGGTGGGGTCCTCGCCATAGACATCATCGCCCAGCTCGGCGCGGTACATCGCCTCGCGCATGGCCGGGCTCGGCATGGTAACAGTATCACTTCGTAGATCGATGAACCTCACAGCGGGACCTCCTTCACGTCGCCAGGATACCGGTATGTTCGCGATAATCTACACCCCGGTCCGGGGTGCGTCAAACGTTGCGGAGAAGTGGTGAATACCGGGGCACGGGATGAGCCGTCCCCATGCGCCTATGTCGCCCTCCGTACATCCACCCCCCGGCGCAGCCCCTGGATAACGATGTTGTGCATCCCGGGCACCCGCTCGCGGATGGTGCGATCGTCGTACCCCTGGGCGATCAGGTCGCGGGCCTCGCTCACATGCTTGGCTACCTCGGCGTTGGACGCCGCCACGCGCTCGGCATCGACGTACAGCTCAAATGCCCGCCGCCGCAGCGCGTCGGCCAGCCCCTCCTCGTCGGTGACGCCCTCCTGCAGGCGGATGCCATAGAGCCCGAGGGTGTCCACGTGGTGCGCGTCAGTGGCCGCCGTGGCGAATGCCCCCGCCCGCGCCGCCAGGTCGCTGGCGCGTCCCTGGTTGACCACCAGGATGTTGTTGCTCAGCACCTCCACGCCGTCCACCAGGCCCTCTTCTACGATGGCGGGCGCCGCATCGCGATAGCGATAGGGGTGTGCCAGCACTACCACCGAGCCCTGGGCGCGGGCGCGCTCCACGATAGCACGCTCGTCGGCGCCGGCCTCATAGGGGCGGC